>CAVQRZ010000009.1:0-181860 GCA_963715335.1 uncultured delta proteobacterium | reverse complement strand
GGCTGCTCTGCAGGCACGCCGGGAGACGATAGAGGGCTCCAGGGCCAAGGTTCATGACATAGACGAACAGGTGCAGGCGCAAATTGCCCGCTACGAAGCCCAACTTCAGGAAGCTCGCCTGCAAGGGGCCCAGGAGCGTTCAACCCTGCGCAAGGCTGGACAGGAAGAAGAAGCCCGTATCCTTGGTGAAGCGAACCGGACCGCGGCGGAAAAACTGCAGACCATCAAGGAACAGATTCAGCATGAGGCCGACGCTGCTCGCCGGGCCCTGCGCAACGAGACCGATGTTCTCGCCAAGGAGATTGTCCGCAAGGTTCTGGGGAGGGCTGTCTGATGGCAAAGCGCAAAACTCAGCTCATTAAAGGATTTCTTTTCGCGGCATTGGTATTGGCCCCGATCGCAGCGTTTGCTGCCGGTGATGGCGGCCATGCCGGCAGTGGCGTCCTTCTCAAGGATTTCCTCTACCGTTGCTTCAACTTCGCCCTAATGGCCGGACTGCTGGTTTACTTTGTGACCAAGCCGGTCCGCAAGGGCCTTAAAGAACGCAGCGCGGAGATCGAAAAAACCCTGGCCGAAGCCGAAGCGGCCAAGCAGGCGGCCGAAGCCAAGCATCGTGAATACAGTGAGAAGCTGGCCAAGGCGACCGAAGAAATCGCAGGCATCACCGCCGCAATTCGCCGTGAAGGCGAACTGGAGCGTGACAAGATTATTGCCGCTTCCAAAGAGTTGGCGGTCAAGATAGAGCGAGAGGCCGACAACAAGGCCGCCGGTGTGGTCGCCAAGGCGCGCACCGAGTTGCGTGAAGAGGCGTCGCGGCTGGCCGTGGAACTGGCGGAGGACTTGCTGAAAAAGCAGGTTTCAGCCGATGACCAGAAGCGTCTGGTCGAAGAATATATGCAGAAAATGGGAGAACTCCATTGAGCGTCAGTGCCCTTACCCGAAGGTACGCCAAGGCTCTGGTTGAACTCGGCGTGGAACAAAAAGCCGTAGAGACCTACGGCGACGAGCTGGCCCAGGTCAAGGATGTCCTGGCCCAGGAGGTCCTGTTCCGCCAGCTGCTTGATAGCCCCACCCTCGACCTTGGCAAGAAAGAGGCCATGCTGGCCGATTTATGCAAGGCAATGGAACTTTCCGAAGGAATGGTCAAGTTCCTCGGCTTGCTCCTGAGCAAAGGTCGTATCGGTTATCTTGGGCAGATTGCCGACAAGTATCGCCTTTTGTCGGACGAACTGGCCGGTATTCTGAGTGCCAAAATTACCTCAGCCGTTGAACTGGACGATGTCCAGCAGCAGGCGATTGCCGCCAGCCTGGAAAAACAGACCGGCAAACAGATCGCGCTCAGTGTCGAGCTTGATCCCGAACTGATCGGCGGGCTTCAGGCTGAAATCGCTGGCCGTCTCTTTGATGGCTGTGTCAAAACTCAACTTAAACGAATCGAAGAATCCTTAACGAAAGGGTGATGAGGTCGTCACAATGCAAATCAGAGCAGAAGAAATCAGTGCAATAATCAAGAAGCAGATTGAGAGCTTCGGCCGTGAAGTCGAGGTCAGTGAAACAGGAACCATCATTTCCGCCAGTGACGGTATCGCCCGCATCCATGGCCTGGACAAGGCGATGGCCGGTGAGTTGCTGGAGTTTCCAGGCAATACCATGGGAATGGTCCTCAATCTCGAGGAGGACAATGTTGGCGCCGCGATCCTTGGTGATGCCGAGCACATCAAGGAAGGCGACACGGTCAAGCGAACCGAACGGATCGTTCAGGTTCCGGTAGGCGAAGCGCTGATCGGCCGGGTCGTCAACGGTATCGGCATTCCAATCGATGGCAAGGGTCCGATTGAAACCGATACTTACAGCAAGGTTGAAATCAAGGCGCCGGGCATTGTTGCACGCAAGTCGGTACATGAGCCAATGCAGACCGGTCTCAAGGCGATCGATTCCATGGTTCCGATTGGCCGAGGCCAGCGCGAGTTGATCATCGGTGACCGTCAGACCGGCAAGACAGCCGTTGCGGTCGATGCCATCATCAACCAAAAAGGTCAGAACATGATCTGCATCTATGTCGCCATCGGCCAGAAACGCTCGACGGTGGCCCAGGTGGTTGACAGGCTCAACAAGACTGGCGCCATGGACTACACGATTGTTGTCTCTGCGTCTGCCTCAGAGCCTGCGCCAATGCAGTTCATCTCCCCTTACACTGGCGTTACGATGGGCGAATTTTTCCGCGATAGCGGCAGACATGCCCTGATCATCTACGATGACCTTTCCAAGCAGGCGGTTGCTTACCGTCAGCTTTCGCTGCTGTTGCGCCGTCCGCCGGGCCGTGAAGCATACCCCGGTGACGTTTTCTATCTCCACAGTCGTCTGCTCGAGCGCGCTTGCAAGCTCAACGATGCAGAAGGCGCTGGCTCTCTGACCGCTTTGCCGATCATTGAGACACAGGCTGGCGACGTCTCGGCGTATATCCCGACCAACGTTATCTCGATTACGGACGGTCAGATTTTCCTGGAAACCGATCTGTTCTTCTCCGGTGTGCGTCCGGCAATCAACGTCGGTCTCTCGGTTTCCCGTGTTGGCGGTTCTGCCCAGATCAAGGCCATGAAGCAGGTTGCAGGCACTCTGCGCCTCGCCCTTGCCTCCTATCGTGAGATGGCGGCCTTTGCGCAGTTCGGCTCCGACCTTGATGCTGCCACACAGGGCCAGCTGAATCGTGGTGCTCGCCTGGTTGAGATCCTCAAGCAAGGCCAGTATGTGCCTCTGCCGGTCGAAAAGCAGGTTATCGCGATTTTCGCTGTTAACAACGGCTATGTAGATCAGTATCCGACAACCGATATCCAGCGCTACGAGCGCGAGATGATTACCTTTATGGAAAGCAGCCACGCCGGCCTGCTGTCTACGCTTGCTGAAAAGAAAGCCATCGACGCCGAACTGGAAGGCAAGATCAAGGCAGCTCTCGATGAATTCAAGAACCAGTTTGTCGCTTAATCGCGCAACGATCGGGTAATTTAAGAGATGGCAAGTCTTAAAGACATAAAAAAACGAATCGGCACGGTCAAGAACACGCAGCAGATCACCAAAGCCATGAAAATGGTTTCGGCGGCCAAACTACGGCGTGCTCAGGACGCAGTGACAGCCGCCCGCCCATACGCAAACAAGATGGCGGACGTCCTTTCCAGCCTGGCTTTGCGTGAAGACGCCGAGAGCCACCCGCTGCTGGCTGAACGCGGCAAGGGCAAGGCTCTGGTCGTGTTGATCACTGGCGATCGAGGGCTCTGTGGCGGCTTCAATACCAATATCTCGAAGGCCGCCGAACGCTTTATCCGTGGCAACACCGAAGGCTTTGAGAGCTACGAGCTATTCATTGTCGGCCGCAAGGGCAACGATTACCTCAAGCGCCGCTCCGGAATGAAGATCCATAAGGTTCATGAGAACCTGATCGGTACAGGCCAGGTGACGTATGCCACCGGCGCTTTGCTTGGCCAGGAAGTCATCGATCTTTATCGCACCGGGGACTACGATGGGGTTTTTCTGATTTACAACGCCTTCCAGAGTGCCATGACCCAGATTCAGACGGTCACCCAGCTGTTACCGGTCGTGCCAAAGCAGGCGGATGAAGGCGCGCAAGTGACCGATTACATCTATGAGCCGAATGCCACTGAGGTTTTGAATGAGATTCTGCCAAAGCACATTGAAGTGCAGATTTTCCGTTCAATGCTCGAATCCGCTGCTTCGGAGCACGGTGCCAGAATGACGGCTATGGATAGTGCCAGCAAGAATGCTTCAGAAATGATTGGTAAACTGACCCTGCAGTACAATCGTGCACGTCAGGCAGCCATCACCAAAGAATTGTTGGAGATTATCTCCGGCGCTGAGTCAATTAAAGCTTAAGTTTCCAACGAATTATATATGAACACCCCGCACGGATCCCGAGCGGGCAGAATGGAGGAACGGTTCATCATGAATAAAGGACGCATTACACAGGTCATCGGCCCGGTTGTCGACGTCGAATTTGAAGCCGGCAAGCTTCCCGAGATCTACCACGCGCTTAGGGTGACCAATCCGTCGATTGACGATCGGGAGTGGAACCTGGTTTTGGAAGTTGCCCAGCATCTGGGTGAAAATACCGTGCGGACGATTGCTATGGACGCCACCGATGGCCTGGTGCGCGGACAGGATGCGCTTGATACAGGCAAGCAGATCGTTATGCCGGTTGGTCCCAAGACCCTCGGTCGGATCATGAACGTGGTCGGTGAACCGGTTGATGAAGCGGGGCCGATCGGTGCCGAATTGGAATGGGACATCCATCGTCCTGCACCGGAATTTACCGAACAATCGACCAAGGTTGAAGCCTTCGAAACAGGCATCAAAGTTGTCGACTTGCTCGCTCCTTATGCTCGTGGCGGTAAAATCGGCCTGTTCGGCGGCGCCGGCGTTGGCAAGACGGTTTTGATCATGGAGCTGATCAACAACATCGCCAAGCAGCACGGCGGTTACTCGGTTTTCGCCGGTGTTGGAGAGCGTACCCGTGAGGGCAACGACCTCTGGCACGAGATGAAGGAGTCGGGCGTTCTTGACAAAGCAGCCCTGGTCTACGGCCAGATGAATGAGCCTCCAGGGGCCCGTGCGCGGGTTGCTCTTTCGGCTCTGACGGTTGCTGAATACTTCCGTGACGAAGAAGGCCAGGACGTGCTGCTCTTTGTTGATAACATTTTCCGTTTCACCCAGGCCGGTTCGGAGGTTTCGGCGCTCCTCGGCCGGATCCCCTCAGCGGTTGGTTACCAGCCGACCCTGGCGACCGAGATGGGTGAGCTTCAGGAGCGGATCACCACGACCAGTAAAGGTTCAATCACCTCGGTCCAGGCCATCTACGTGCCGGCTGACGACTTGACCGACCCTGCGCCTGCAACCGCTTTTGCCCACCTCGACGCGACGACGGTTCTTTCCCGTCAGATCGCCGAGCTCGGCATCTACCCCGCAGTTGACCCGCTCGACTCCACCAGCCGGATCCTCGATCCGCAAGTTATAGGTGATGAACATTACAAGTGCGCGCGTGACGTTCAGTACGTCTTGCAGCGCTATAAAGACCTGCAGGACATCATCGCGATCCTCGGCATGGATGAGCTTTCCGAAGATGACAAGCTGACCGTTTCTCGTGCCCGGAAGATCCAGAAGTTCCTCTCCCAGCCCTTCTTTGTTGCTGAAACCTTCACCGGCTCGCCGGGTAAGTATGTGGAACTGAAAGACACCATCAAAGGTTTCCGCGATCTGGTCGATGGCAAGTATGACGATATCCCGGAGCAGGCCTTCTACCTGGTAGGTACCATTGAAGAAGCCCTGGAAAAAGCCAAAAAACTGGCTGCTTGATCAGACGATTCCGGCATAAAGGAATAAATAGGCATGGCAGAAAAGCTCAAACTGGAACTGGTCACACCTTACAAGCGGGTCTTGTCGGAGGACGTTGACGAAGTCACCGCCCCTGGCACTGTTGGCGAGTTTGGCGTGTTGCCAGACCATACCTCGTTGCTGACCACTCTGAAGGTTGGTGAATTGACCTACAAGCAGGCTGGACGGATCTTTCACGTGGCCGTAAACTGGGGATATGTGGAAGTTGAAGATAATGTCATGACCGTTCTGGTTGAAACAGCTGAGCCCGCTGATCAGATCGATGTGGAACGTGCCAGGGCGGCCCTTGGTCGTGCTGAAGAGGCGCTTAAGAAACTCTCCAGCGAGGACAGGAACTTTAAGATCATGGAAGCCGCTCTTCAACGTGCCCTGATTCGTATCCAGGTGGCGGGCAAGAAGGTTCACTGATCGGTTGTATCAGGACAAAGTGCAAAGGGCGGCTCGTGTGAGCCGCCCTTTTTTATTGATCGTGAGGACCGAAAACGACCATGCTTGCCATGAGTTGAAGATCAAATGCCCGCGGATCTAATTGTAAAAAGGCCCTGATACGCTAAATCATCCGTTTGCTAATAACCGCAGGGAGTCTATAATATCCGCAATCAATGCGAAGGGAAACCCATGTACGAATCGTTTCTGGAATTAGGCCCGGTTACGCAGGCATTTCTGGCCACACTCTTTACCTGGGGCGTGACGGCGGCCGGCGCCGCACTGGTCTTCCTGAAAAAAACCGTCAATCCGAAAATGCTGGATGGCATGCTTGGCTTTGCTGCCGGAGTCATGATTGCGGCAAGTTTCTGGTCGCTGCTCAATCCCGGCATTGAAATGGCTGAACAGATGGGCCAGATCCCCTGGCTCACAGCGGTAATCGGTTTCATGGGCGGCGGTATTTTTATGCGCATGACCGATAAGTTTTTACCGCATCTGCATCCGGGACTGAAGATGAATCAGAGCGAGGGCGTTAAAACGTCATGGCAACGCAGCACCTTGCTGGTGCTGGCCATAACGATGCACAATATTCCTGAAGGGCTGGCCGTTGGCGTCGCTTTCGGCGCCGTCGCTGCCGGACTGCCGTCTGCCACGATTGGCGGCGCCATAGCTCTGGCAATCGGCATCGGCATCCAAAATTTTCCAGAAGGGACGGCCGTTTCAATGCCGTTGCGCCGGGAAGGAATGAGTCGGAGGAAAAGCTTTCTAATGGGGCAGGCCTCCGGGATTGTGGAACCCATTGCGGGTGTCTGCGGGGCGTATTTTGTTCTGAGTATGCAATCGGTTTTACCTTATGCCCTCTGTTTTGCCGCCGGAGCGATGATCTTTGTGGTTGTCGAAGAACTGATTCCGGAATCACAACGGGTCACAGCGAATATCGACATGGTAACCATGTCAACAATGGTCGGTTTCTCGCTAATGATGTTGCTGGATGTGGCCCTGGGGTGAGACCGGTCATGGCTCAGGCAGAGATTTCGTCTTTGTCGGTGCGAAGAAGCTCCGCAGCGTCTCGTACATGCCTTTAAGTCCCCGCCAGAGGACCGGTAGCCACCAGATCATCAGGACCAGGAACCCTGCCAGAAAGACCAGGAACAGCAGGGGGAAATAGACCGCTGTCCACAATCCGGCAACAACCATGGTGTCTTCAGCCAGAGACGCACCGATATTGCTGAAAGGCTCCGGCGAGCTGCTTACGAGGAGCCGCGTACCGGCCTTGGTCAGGTGTGCTCCGGCGGAGAGAGTCCCGCCGACCAGTGCGGCGGCAAGGGCGAGGGAAGGCTCAACTTCGGCAACCGCCGAGGCGGCCAGTATCGCCCCGGCCGGAATCCGAATAAATGTGTGCAGGGCGTCCCAGGCATTGTCCACTCCCGGAAACTTGTCAGCAAAGAACTCAACGCAATACATCAGCGCGGCCGCACCGAGCACCAGGGGGTTCTGCAGGACCTGCAGGGTTTCAGGGAGAGACATGTTCCCTGTCGCACCGAGTAGCCCCAGAACCAGTATCGCGGCGTAGAGATTAAGGCCGCTTGCCCAGGCAACACCCATCGAGAGAGCGACGTAGGTTATTATCTCCTGCATGTTTGAGAGCCTTTTTTTGACGGTTCTTGCCAGTCCACCAGCGAATTATACCAGTCCAGTCGAATCCTGCGGTTTGTCGGCGTCTTCAGGAGGCTTTGTGGCGCAAGTCTGCCCGGACGCTTTTTCAATCGCCAGTCTGGCCATGTCCTTGCGCTTGAGGATGTTCGCTATGCCGAAACCGAACAGCATAAACAGGATTGACAGGGTCACGACCAGGGACCGGTTTTGCACGCCGGGAGCGACAACCCCGCCGAGCAGCACAAAACCGATCAGTGACGGAAGAATGCCGACAAAGGTGCCGACCGCATAGTCGCGATGTCGGACGGCGGTCAGGCCGCAAGCAAAGTTGACCGCATCGAAGGGCAGCATGATCAGACGCATGGACAAGACAGCGACAAGGCCATTGTCCTGCAAACGTTCATCCCAGTGGCTTAATGGTTCGGACAGGCGGCTTTCCACCGTTTTTCGGCCCAACCAGCGCGACAGGATGAACCCGAAATTGGCGCTGGCGTTTTCGCCGATGATCGTGAAGAGTGTGCCGAGCCAGGGGCCAAAAATCAATCCCGATGCGACGGTTAACAAGGTGGCGGGAAACAGGACCAGCGGGCGCACGGCATAGAAGACAATGTAGACCAGGGCCGCTTGGAACAAGCCAACATTCTCCAGCCATTGTCCGAGCAGGATCGGGATCTCGGTCAAGGCGACGCCGGAACCCCACCAGAGCGTCATGGCCAGGAGAAACAGGCCGAGCCAGAGGCTGCAGAAAAGCAGCTTTAAACGATTGATCCGGCGCTTTGACATGCGTTGCAAAAGTCGCGATCGAGTGCTGAGGGCCTGACGAAGCTCATGCGAACAGGGTCCTGACCTGTTGCAGAGAGCGCAGTAAATGCTCCAGGCTGTGCGCTTCGAGGGTCACGCTCGGCGAGACAGGCATCTGCCTGAGATGCTTCTGCAGAGGGCTGAAATCGATCGTTCCATCGCCGACCGGCAGGTGCTCATCGGCCCGGCCATGATTGTCATGCAGGTGCAGATGAAAGAGTTTGGAGCTGACCGACTTGAGCCACTCGTCCATGGGTCTCCTGCCAAACAGGTGCCAGTGCCCGGCATCGAAACAGTGTCCGAAAAAGTTCGAAGCTATACCGTCTACCAGCTGGACCAGGATGTCCGGTGATTCCTCATAAATGTTTTCGATTGCCAGACGACAATCAATCTGCTCCGCCTGTTCCACAAGAGAAGGAAAGAATTCCCGCGCCAGGCCCAACCAGGTGTGCTCGAGCCTCGGATAACGCCATTTGTCCACACCCGGGTGAACAATCATCAGGTCGGCTTGCAGCTGACCGGCAACCTGGAGGGTCTGTTCCAGCCGCCGGCGGGTTGCCTGCCGGATCAGCGGGTCCAGGGCTCCGGGGTTGAGATCAAAAAAGGGTGCGTGAATTCTGGGTCGGAGGCCGGCGTCCTGCAGGGCTTTTGTCGTGTTCAGGACCAGGCGTTCGTCGATGACGTCCAACTCCGGGCCCTTGATGGCGATTTCCGGCGCCAGGCCGAGGTCGAGGATTGCTGCGAGGCACGTGTCGATCTGTGCCCAGGGAATATGTGCTCCAAGGCCTGGAGCCATCATGATTGGCTTCCTCCGGCGATTTTTTCAAGTTGGCTGATTGACGGGCGTTCACCGAGAATAATCAGCACCGCGTTCGGTTCGATATTTTTATCCGGCGGAGGGTTGAAAGTCATCTTGCCGTCCGTTGCCTTGATGCCAACAATAATTATCCCCATGCTCTGGCGGATGCCGGAGTTGACCAGGGTTTTCCCGGCAAGGACCGAATCCGCGGCAATGCGGATTTCCTCGATCTGCAGTTCGAGATGTTCGCTGGCTGTGGCCAGCTCAATGAAATCAACGACTGAAGGGCGCAGGATTGCCTGGGCCATGCGGCTGGCGCCGATCGTGTAAGGCGAAATCACCTTGCTGGCCCCGGCCCGCATCAGTTTCTTTTCTGCGCCCTCTTCCCCAGCGCGGGCAAGGATGAAAAGCTTGGGGTTGAGGCCACGGGCCGTGAGGGTGATGTAGACGTTGTCCGTATCGGAAGTGACCGCTGTGATCAGGCCCTTGGCATGCTCGATCCCGGCAGCCTGCAAGGTTTCATCATCCGTCGCATCGCCTTCAACATACATGTGCCCCTCCCGTTCCAGCCGCTCGATATGGTGCGGATTCTTTTCCACGACCACGAAGGGTGTCGGACGCGATTGGAATTCGCGACAGATCAGATGGCCGATACGGCCATAACCGCAGATGATGTAATGATTCCTGAGTTTACTGATGCGGCTTTCCAATTTTTTCCTCCCAAGGATTTTGCGCAACTGCCCTTCGAGCGTGAATTGAATCAGGCTGCTGAGGGTGTAGGCGATAATGCCCGTCCCGCTGATGATCAGAAAGATGGTAAAAATCTTGCCTTCGGGGCTGAGTTCGTGGACTTCCTTGAAGCCAACGGTGGCCAGGGTAATGACGGTCATATACAGGGCATCAAAAGCTTGCCAGTCCTCGATCATGGCATAGCCAAAGGTGCCGAGGGCTATAATCAGGGCGAGGGCAAGAATCGAGAACCGAAGATGGCGAACAGGGTCCATGAAACATCCTTATATTAATTGCAACGATGATAATCACGGGTGCAGTAAAAGGCAAGCAGTTAAGCGGGTTAGCCTCGCTTTGCAAAGAGAAATGGCTTGACATTCAATGTATACAGTATACAATTCCCAAGATCCCAGTAGAACGGAGTTTCCCGTGCGCAGAAAACAGATTGAAAGACACCAGACGTTGCGTGAAAGAATCCTGGAGACGATCCGGGATGCCATCCTGAAAGGGTCCCTGAGGCCGGGTGAGCGGGTTTCCGAACCGGAGCTGGCAGAACGCTTCGGTATCAGTCGCACACCGATCCGGGAGGCTTTTCGGCAACTAGAGTCCGAGGGGTACCTGTTAGTGGTCCCGCGTAAAGGTGCGGTGGTTGCCTCGTTGTCAGAGCGGGATATCGAAGAGTTTTACGCGATCAAGATTATCCTTGAAGGGTTTGCCGCAAAAATGGCAGCGGAAAAGTTGACCGATAAGGATATCGAACGTCTCGAAACAATCAATCAGCGGCTGGCACAAATTGCCAAGGACGGCGATGTCAAAAGCTTCTTCCGTGTGCACAACGAGTTTCATGAAGTGTTCATCAAGGCTGCTGGCAATGAAAAGCTTTACGATATGATCACCCAGTTGGTCCTGAGGTTCAAGCGTCTGCGCCTGGCGTCATTGTCCCAACCGGGGCGCATGGAAATTTCCGTGGAAGAACATCGAAACATGATCCGGGCGTTCAAGGAGCACGATGGCGAGAGAGCCGACAGTTTGGTGCGGCATGCGGCAACCATCGGCGCCGAAGTCCTGATCCAGAGCATGGTGCAGTCGGATAAAGCGGGTGAAACGGTCTCCACAGTACGGGAATGACCCGCACGCGCTAACCAAAGCTTGTCAATCTACACGCCGGCCCGTTCAATTTATTGAGCGGGCTTTTTTGTTCGACTGCCGAAAGAGGCTCAGTTTCGTAACCGGTAGCTGCGTGTGATCAGGGTTGCCGCCCAGCAGAAAAGGACGAGTGTCATCGTCGTGACAACACCGAAAGAAACAGCAAGAGGCAGGTCTCCGACTCCGAGCAAGGCATGCCGGAACCCGTCGATCAGATAAAAAAGCGGGTTCAAGTGAGACAGTTTCGCCCAGAGCGGAGGCAGGATGGAGATCGGGTAAAAGACCCCGCCGAGATAGATCAGCGGCAGGATGATGAAGTTGGTATACATCGACAGGGAATCAAAGTTGTCAGCGTGAATCGCCGCAATGATGCCGAACTGGGCAAACAGGACGCTGGCCAGGCAGGCCATGCTGAGCGCAGCCAGGGGGTGTGCCCAGGGGAGCGTGGCAAACAGGCAGGAAATTATCCAGACGATCGTGCCGACGGCAAGGCCACGAAGCATGGCGGCAAGGGTATAGGCCAGGATAAACTGGGCCGGTGTGATCGGTGTAACCAGCAGGTCAACGATGTTGCCGAGATAGCGCGACATGAATAAGGAAGAAGCGACGTTGGAAAAGGAATTGTTGATGACACCCATCAGAATCAGGCCCGGAATGACGAATTGGGCGTAGCTGAAACCTTCCAGAACGCTGATGCGTTCCCCCAGGGTTGCGCCGAAGATAAAGAGGTACAGAGATGCGGTAATCACCGGCGTCACCAGGGTCTGGGATGCAACCCTTAAGAAACGGCGGATTTCCTTCTGCAACAGAGTATAGAAAGGCAGCCAGCTGATGAATATTGGTTCGCGATGCTGATTCATGGCGTGTACCGGCCGGTTTGAGTGATCTGTAAGAAGATCTCTTCGAGCCCGGCCCTCTGGGTCTCGAGATCGACAATAGGCAGACCAAGATCGCAGAGGTTTTTCAACAGTTCACCGGTCGGCTGATTGGCCGACAAGGTCAGTTGCAGGGTTGTCCCTTGATCGTCTAGCTCCGCGCTCTGACAGCAGAGGTTTGCGGGAATCTGTTTGATCGGTTTCTCAAGGTGAACCAGGATGCTGCGGGTGCCAAGCTCTTGCAGCAGGCTGGCGGTCGATTGCAGGGCGATCAGGTTGCCATGGTGCATAATGGCGATTCGGTCGCACATCTGTTCGGCTTCTTCCAGGTAATGCGTGGTCAACAGGATGGTGGTCCCCTGCCGGTTGATTTCGCGAACGAAATCCCAGAGGGTATGCCGCAGTTCGACATCGACCCCCGCGGTTGGTTCATCGAGAATCAGCAGTTTCGGTTTATGTATCAGGGCTTTTGCGATCATGAAGCGGCGTTTGAGCCCCCCGGACAGCTTGATCATGACCTTGTGCAGGTGGGGTTTAAGGCCGAGGCGATCGATCAGGTTCTGCCGCCATTCCGCATCATCGGGCACACCGTAATAGCCGGCGTGGAAGCGCAGCGCCTGGTCAATGGTGAAGAAATTGTCAATCACAATTTCCTGGTGCATGACCCCGACCATGCGCCGGGCGATGCGATAATCCCTGCGGTTGTCATGGCCGAAGATTTCAATCGAGCCGGTGCCAATGTGGGTCACCCCGCCAATCATGTTGATCGTCGTGCTCTTGCCCGCACCGTTGGGACCAAGCAGGCCGAAGATCTCACCCGATGCGATGCTGAAAGAGAGATCGTTTACCGCGGGGGTGCCGTCATATTCTTTTGACAGGTTGTGTATAGCCAGGGCCGGAGTTGTCATAGCGCTTCAAGTTATGCCGCTGTGCGGGGTGAATGTCAAGAGATGACGTGCGTAGAGATTGACATCAGATCTTGCTGCGGGACATTATAGAGATGGTAAAAAAGCATGAAACCGATTTCGACAATAGATCATACCCTAACGCGAGAGGTAGCTGAAATGACAAGAAGAGTTCGTGTTCCCTTGCTGATCCTTGGTTTAATCCTGGCCGCGGTATCTGTTTGCGCGGAAATGCGGATTGAACTGTCTGCACGCCAACCCTTGGGCAAGACACCACTGGATATTGCCCAGAGTGTCAGCGATGGTCGGCTGTTTGTCCTGCTCGAAGGCGGGACGGTACAAATCCTTTCTGCCGAAGGCCAACTCCTGGAGCGTTTCCAGGCTGACGAGGATACGACCTCTCTGGAAGTATCACCCGATGGTCAACGGCTCTACCTTGGCAATGCCAAGAGCAACGAGCTGCAGTTTATCGACATCTCGATGGTTTATGTCCTGCCGGTGAATAATTCTGCAACCAAGGGACCGGAGAATGCGCCGGTGACCATTACGGTTTTCGATGATTTCGAGTGCCCCTACTGTGCTCGCCTGGTGCCGACGCTGAATCAGGTGCTGGCCGCCTACCCGACCCAGGTTCGAATTGTCTACAAACATTTTCCTCTGAACATGCACAAGTCTGCCAGGCAGGCTGCGATTGCCAGCATCGCGGCGCGCAACCAGGGCAAGTTCTGGCCGCTGCATGATCAGCTGTTTGCCAACTATAACGCGTTGGACGGTGGCAAGATCCGTGAACTGGCGGAAAGCGTCGGCCTCGATATGAATCGATTCGACAAGGATATCGCAGACCCGGCACTGCAAAAGGAGATTGCCGCCGATTTGCAATTGGGCACGGCTTCCGGTGTCCGGGGTACGCCGTCTGTTTACATCAACGGTGCACAACTCAAGGACAGCAGTCTCGGGGGCTTCCGGAGGGCGATCGACGCGGAACTGAAGCAGCCCCCGGCCAAATAGCCTGTCTTGGCGACGGGACCGGTGACAGGCAGAACCTCTCCGTGTTGCGAAACAACGTGAGGTTTGGCCGGTACGGCAATCCCGGGGATTTCACGGCCTGGAGGGCGCTTAAGGGCGGCTGCTAATCGGCAGGCGAGGTGTCGCCAGCACTTTTGTCCTCGGCGGCTCCTCGCTGCTTGCCAAACAGTCGGGCGACAACAATGCCAATCTCATAGAGGATGACAAAGGGTATTGCCAGGGCCGTTTGCGAGAAGACGTCCGGAGGGGTCAGTATCGCACCGGTCACAAAGGCCGCGAGCAGTGCGAACTTGCGGTTGCGGGCGAGCATTTTGTGGTCGACGATCCCCATGCGGGCGAGAAAGAAGATGACCACCGGAAGCTCAAAAACCAAGCCGAAGGCGAGCAGTAATTTGCTGGAGAGAGACAGATAAGAACCCATGGAAAGCATGGCGCTGAGTTCGCCGCTGCCGGTCCCGAACTCGATCAGGACCTTGAAGGCCATGGGAAAAACGAATTGATAGCCGAAAAACGCGCCGCTTGCGAAACAGAGGGAACTGGCCAGCACAAAGGGAACGATGTAGTGTTTTTCGTGCTGATACAGACCGGGAGCGACAAATGACCAGATCTGCCAGAAGATCACCGGCATTGATACCAGCAGGCCGGCCAGGGCGCTGATTTTCAAATAGGTAAAGAAGGGCTCTGTTGCGGTGATGAAAACCAGCGAGGTGCCTTTCGGCAAGGCGGCACGAACCGGTGCGGCAATCAGGTCGAACAGCGGTCCGGCGAAGGCGTAACAGGCGAGAAAAGCCACCAGCCAGGAGACTCCGGCGATGATCAGTTTGCGCCGCAGTTCCTCGAGGTGCGAGGTCAGGGGCATCCGCTCATCACTCATTCGGGGGCCCTTCAGTTTTAGTCGGGGTTCCGCGGTCAGCCCCCAGAGGGTTGTTGTCGTCCACGTCGGCAGCAGCGCCCTCGGCAACAGGCCCTGTTTCGACAGGCTTGGCCTCTTCGGGAGAGTCCTCCTGCATGGCGCCAGGCGGGGTCAATTTGGCAGGGGCGCCATCCGGGCGCCTGAAATCGTTGGCGCGGGTTTCTGCTTCAAAGGTTTGCTTCAGTTCATCGGTGGCGCGCTTGAATTCCGAAAAGCCGCGGCCAAGGGCCCGGGCCAGGTCAGGCAGGCGTTTCGGGCCGAGGACGATCAGGGCGATCGCCATAATCAGGAGCAGTTCAGGAAAGCCGATGCCAAACATAGGAGTTCACCCTGCTAGAGTTAAAAGACTTTAAAGTGTGCTGAGAATACCGGCAAAAACGGGCCCTGTCAAGACTGCTCGCTTAGGGTATAAGCATTTGACATATCAGGGTTTTTACTCTAGTATACGGCAATCTTTCAGGCTGTGAACCGGCCGTCTGCCCATGAGCCGTCTGCAAATTCAATAGGTTGGCCCATAATCCTTCCAGCACCATCGCTCTGGCCATGAGCCTGCACACGGACTGCAACCGGTTCTCAAACCGCCATTTTTATCGCCAGGTTCGGGATCGCCGGACCGGCTCCTGGAAAACGGTTGGATCATGAATCAGAACGAGATCATCAGTGAAATTCACCGGCTGGCAGAAGAGCGCGATGCCCTGATCCTGGCGCATAATTACCAGCGTGACGAAGTCCAGGCCATGGCCCATATCACCGGGGACTCCCTCGCGCTGTCGATGGAGGCGGCGCGAACCGGGAAGTCGGTGATCGTTTTCTGCGGCGTACACTTCATGGCGGAAAGCGCTGCGATCCTTGCTCCGGGCAAAACGGTTCTGCTGCCTCGCCTGGATGCCGGCTGCCCGATGGCCGATATGGTCACCGCGGAAGGGTTGCGGGAGATGAAAAGCCGCCATCCCGGCGTACCGGTGGTGATGTATGTCAATTCCAGCGCTGCCGTCAAAGCCGAAAGCGATATCTGCTGTACCAGTGCCAACGCTGTCAAGGTGGTCGCCTCACTTGATGCGCCGGAGGTGATTCTGGCCCCCGACCGTAACCTGGGGCAATACATTGCGGCCCAGGTTGATAAGACCTGTCATTTTTGGGATGGCTACTGTCCGACCCATGAACGCTTTACCGTCGAGGACGTCAAAGACGCCCAGGCCGATTATCCTGACGCCTTGTTCATGGCCCACCCGGAGTGTCCTCCGGAAGTCCTGAACATGGCGGACCATATCTGCTCGACCAGTGGCATGTACACCTTTGCCAAGGAAAATCCGGCGCAGCGGTTCATCGTCGGTACGGAAGCGGGCATTCTTTATCGTTTGCGCAAGGACAATCCTGACAAGGAGTTCATCCTACCGACCACCCGGCTGATCTGCCCGAACATGAAGTTGACTTCGCTCGAAGATGTTCTGCAGTCCCTGCAGAACATGAGTCCGCAGGTGACGGTGCCCGAAGATGTCCGGATTCCGGCCAAGGTCGCCCTTGATCGCATGCTGGCCGTCCCGCGCGACTGATCTTCCAGCCAGCCCTGCGGTTGGCATCGGTCGTTTCATAATCAAGAAAGCTGCCGCCCTGATCGCAGAACCGGGGCGATAAGCGGGTCCCTGCATGTCCGAAACAACAGAACCACGCATTCAGCATTCTACCCTGTCCGGCCTGCTGGAGCCCTTTTCAACAGGCTCTTCCGGTCGTATAGAAGTCCTTGGTCTGAATGGCAGCAGCGATGCCTGGTTCAGCGCCGGGCTGCTGGCGCGGGAGGCTTCCGGTTCGACCCTTCTGGTTGTGGCAGCCGACCAGGCGACGGCCCAGCGCTTCCACCGGGCCCTGGTTTTTTATCACGGGGTTGCAGCCGACATTCTCTTCTTTCCCCACTGGGAAACCGAACCTTACGCACCGCTTAGCCCCCACCCTGAAATCGAAGCGACAAGACTCTCCACCCTGGCGGCCCTCGCTGCCGGTCGCGGCAAAGCCGTTGTCACCACGGTCAGGGCGTTGCAGCAAAAAGTTCTGCCGCGCCGTGCTCTCGATGCCTTGGCCCTGCAGCTTGAAGTCGGCCAGGAGATTGCCCGCGACGATCTTCTCAAAGGGCTGACCGCCCTCGGTTACCGGCGGCTTTCCCTGGTCGAGGACCGCGGCTGTTACGCTGCGCGCGGTGACCTGGTTGACCTTTTCCCGCCGATGCTTGAGCTGCCGGTGCGACTGGCCTTCTTTGGCGATGAACTCGAAGAAATCCGCGCCTTCGATCCCGTCACTCAGCGTTCTCTGGACAGCCACATGGTCAGGCTTGACCTGGTCCCGGCCCGGGAAATGATCCTTGCCGGAACACACCTGGACACCTTTACCCGGCGGTTCAAAAAACGCTGTGACGATCTGGAAATCCCACGCCGCCAGCGGGAGCTGATCCTCGAGGAAGTCCGTGAAGGGTTGCTGGCTCCCGGCCGGGAAAACCTTTTGCCGCTTAATTATGAACAACTGGACAGCGTCTTCGCCTATCTCGACCGTTTCACCTGGCTGCTGCTCGATCCTCCTGCGATTACCGCCGCCGCTGACGAGTTCAGCGCCGCCATCCGTTCTGGCGCAGAGCGGGCCGATCGCAGCGGGGAGCCGTTTGCTTTGGTCGAGGACTTTTATCTCGCCAACCGGGAACTGGAAGAGGCTCTGGGGAAGGGCCCGCGCATCGACCTGGCCTCCTTGCATGTCTACCAGCTCGAAGGGGAGTACCCGGTCTACCGCGTGCCGGTGATGGGGAATGCCGATTTACGGCCGAACCATGCAGAACATGACGGTAGTCTCGCGCCCCTGGTCCAGCGTCTGCAGGGTTGGTTGAGCGAGGAATGGCGGATTCTCGTGGTCTGCCATCAACGTGGTCAGGCGGAGCGCCTGCTTGACCTGCTGGGGCCAAGCGAGCTGCCGGTGAACTGGGTGCCGGAGCTTGTGCCGGGACGCCGGGTGCCGGTGGGACTGACCGTGACGACCGGAAGCCTGGATAATGGTTTCCGGCTCGTCGAGGAAAAGCTGGCCATCATCTGCGACGATGAAATCTTCGGCCCACGAACCCATCGCCGGGTGCGTCGCCGGCAAAGGGTTTTCGAATCGTCGCTGGCCGACCTGAAACTCGATGATCTGGTTGTGCACACCGATTACGGTATCGGGCGCTACCTTGGCCTGATCCACCTGCAGACCGGTGATGTCGCCGGAGATTTCCTGCATCTTGAGTATGCCGGGGACGACCGGCTTTATCTGCCGGTAGAGCGCATCGAGAAGGTGCAGAAATACCTGTCCGACGGCAGCTCGCCGCGGCTGGACAAGATGGGCGGCGGCGCCTGGGAAAAGGCCAAGCTGAAAGCGCGGGCGGCGATAGAGGAGCTGGCCCGTGATCTCCTGCAAATCCAGGCTCGCCGGCAGCTGGCGAAGGGTTTCAGCTACACCCCCCCGGACCGGCTGTTCCGTGAATTTGAAGCCTCTTTCCCCCACGAAGAGACCCCCGATCAGCTGGAAGCGATTGAGTCGGTAATCGAGGACATGGTTTCGGAGCGCCCCGTCGATCGCCTTATTTGCGGTGACGTCGGCTACGGCAAAACCGAGGTCGCGATTCGTGCCGCGTTCAAGGCGGTGCTCGACAGCCGCCAGGTGGCGGTTTTGGTCCCGACCACGGTGCTGGCACGGCAGCACCTCGAGACGTTCAGGCAGCGTTTTGCCGATTACCCGGTTGTCGTTGAAATGCTCTCGCGCTTCCGGACCCCGGCCGAGCAGAAACGGATTATTGAGCGCACCGTAAAGGGTCAGGTGGATATCCTGATCGGTACCCACCGCCTGCTGCAACGTGACCTGCATTTTAAAAACCTGGGCCTGATTGTGATCGACGAGGAGCAACGCTTCGGCGTGACTCACAAGGAGCGACTGAAGAAGATGCGTGCCGAGGTCGACGTGTTGACCCTTACCGCGACCCCGATACCGCGTACCCTGCACCTGAGTCTGGCCGGTTTGCGCAGCCTGTCGATTATCGACACGCCACCGGTTGATCGCCAGGCGATTCGAACCTACGTCACCCGGTTTGACGATGACCTGATCCGTGATGCGATCCTGCGCGAACTGCGTCGCGGTGGCCAGGTTTATTTTGTTCACAACCGGGTGCAATCGATCGAGGCCATGGCCGATTTCCTGCGCCGGCTCGTTCCCCAGGCGAAAATCGGTGTTGGTCACGGCCAGATGCAGGAAAAAGAACTGGAAAAAGCCATGCTTGGTTTCATCGAAGGCGAAACCAACCTGCTGGTCTGTTCGGCGATCATTGAGAACGGTATCGACATCCCTGCAGCGAATACCATAATTATCAATCGGGCCGATTGTTTCGGCCTGGCTCAGCTCTACCAGTTGCGCGGCCGAGTCGGGCGCTCGCACCAGCGAGCTTACGCCTACCTGCTGATTCCGGGCGAGGGTGTTCTGACCAGGGACGCCCGGGAACGGCTCAAGATCCTGCAGGAGCAGGCCGAACTGGGTGCCGGCTTCCGTATTGCCCGTCACGATCTCGAACTGCGCGGCGCCGGAGACCTGCTCGGGGCCCGTCAGGCCGGGCAGGTTGCGGCAATCGGCTTCGAGATGTATACCGACCTGCTCGAGGAAACAGTTAAGGAATTGCAGGGGCAGGCCCGTGAAGAACGGATCGACCCCGAGATTCGCCTGGGGCTTTCGGCGTTCCTGCCGGAGCGGTATGTTGCTGACCCCAATCAGCGGCTTGTACTTTACCGCAAACTGGCTTCAGCCCGGGAAGATGTCGAGATCTACCAGGCCGGTGATGAATTGCGCGACCGTTATGGTGAATTGCCCGAAGAGGCCGAGCTGCTGATGGAGGTGATGAAGCTGCGCGTACTCATGAAGCAACTGCATGTCGAACTTGTGGAGTATGACGGGCACAACCTGGTCTTCAGTTTTCCGGCATCGACCAAGGTGACCCCGGAACAGGTCCTGGCACTCCTCGAGGACAGCAAAAAATACCGCTTCAGTCCGGACTACCGGCTGACGGTCCGGGTCGGCCGAATCCCTCGTGAAGAGGCGCTGGCGACCGCCAAAAAGGAATTGCAAGGGTTTTGTCGGCTATGATAGTTTGGCAACCGGATTCCAACTTACTAAGGATAAACGCCATGTTTTTCTCGCGCATAACCTTCTGGCCGCTTCTCCTCCTCGGCAGCCTCCCGTTTTTGGTCGGATGTGGGGCGGAGCAGGAAGAGAAGCCTCTGTCGCCGCTGATCGTCATCAATGACTATGAAATCAGCAAGGACGAGTTTCTTGTCGAATTCGAGAAGAGCCTGCAGAAGGACCAACCCTTGACAGGGATTGAACGTGAAGAGCTGCAGCGGTCCTTCCTGGTTCAGCTGATTGACCGTGAACTGATTCATGGCGAAGCCCGACGCCTCAATATCGAGATCACGGAAGCTGACATTGATGCGGCACTAAAGGCATATCGCCAGGACTATACCGGCGCCAGCTTCGAAACGATGCTCCAGGAGCGAGGGGTGACCCTGCAGGGATGGCGTAAGGAACTCAAGGAAAGTCTGATCATGGAGAAACTCCTTGAAGAGGCGGTTTATTCCACGGTTGATGTGACCGATACGGAAGTTGCCGCCTACTATGAAGCCAATCGCGAAGAGTTTGACCGTCCTGCCCAGGTCAGGGCCCGACAGATCGTCGTGGCCGATGAAGCCGTGGGACAGGAGGTGCTCGGCCTGTTGCGCCAGGGCCGGCCCTTTGCCGAGGTCGCTAAAGAATATTCTCTGTCGCCGGATGCCGAGCAGGGCGGAGACCTCGGTTTTTTCGCCCGGGGGGAGATGCCCCCGGAATTTGACGAAGTTGTGTTTGACCTGCCGGTCAAGCGTCTGAGCGACCTGGTCAAGAGCGAGTACGGCTACCATATCTTCCTGGTCGAAGAGAAACGCAAGGCGGTCAGGCTGAAGAAAACGGAAGTCGCAGACGAAATTCGCGCAATTCTGGAAAGTCAGAAAAAAGAGGTTGTTTATCTCGACTGGCTGCAGGAAATGAGGGCCCGGGCCGTGATCACCGTCGACTGGACCCAGCTCGAAGAAAACAAAAATAAAAACTGATTAAGAAAGAGGATGGCATGAGACAGTTCGGAGTCGCCCTGTTGTTGTTGCTTAGCATCGGCTTGAATCCGGTGCCAGCTGCTGTTGTCAGCCGGATTGCCGCAGTCGTCAATACGGATATCATCACCACCTACCAGTTGGACCAGAAGCTTCAGGAGCAGCTGGCGAAGCGGGACAAGCAGCCGTCGCCGGCGCAACTCGGGGCGCTTCGCCAGGAGCTCCTGTCGCGGATGATCGAGGAAACTCTGGTTCAGCAGCGAGTCAAGGCGCTCAAGCTGAGTGTCTCTGAAGACGAGATAGAAACCGCCCTGCTTGATGTGCAGCAAAAAAACCAGCTGACGCGGGAGGAGCTTGAGGACGCCGTCACCATACAGGGCATGGATTTTCAGGCCTATCGTGACAACTTGAGTGAGCAGATCATGCGTTACAAGCTGATCGGAGAAGAGGTGCGTAGCCAGGTCGACGTGCCCGAACGGGAAATTGTTGAATACTATCGCGCCCACCTGGATGATTATCGCCTGGCTCCCGAAGTCCGTCTCAGCGCGCTCTCCTTCCCGGTCTCGGAAAAGGCTTCGGAGCAGGAGCGACAGAAGATCAAGACGGTCGTCCGTGAGGCGTTGGAGCGGTTGCGAAACCATGAAGGCTTCGACCTGGTGGCTGAAAGCTACAACTTGACCTATGGCGCCACGGGCAGTGATATGGGCAGCGTTCCGCTTGGTGATTTGAACCCTGACTTTGTTGCCGCGATCGAAAATTTGGAGGCTGGCAGGTATAGTGAACCGGTCGAAACGAAAGGCGCGATTTACCTGCTGCGGGTTGATGAGAGGTTGTTCGGCGGCTTGCGGCAGTTCGACGACGTGAAATTCGACATCTACCAGACGATTATGGATCTGAAGACCGATACCCGGGTCAAGGAATGGACCAAGTCACTCAAGGCGAAAGCGTTTATCGATATTCGCCTGTGATCTGT
The DNA here is from genome assembly GCA_963715335.1 of uncultured delta proteobacterium. Lineage (GTDB taxonomy): Bacteria > Desulfobacterota > Desulfuromonadia > Desulfuromonadales > BM103 > JAFDBW01. Next base: position 160,080 of record CAVQRZ010000009.1, on the reverse strand, counting down.
CCTGCTGAACGGTTGCCGGCACTGACCGGTAACAAAAGCGTTTCTCGAGCCATGCAAAAGCCCACCTTTCAGGTGGGCTTTTGGGTTTATCTCCGGCTGGCCCTATTCGCCAAGCGCTGCTTTCAAATTCTCGAAATGCTTCTGGTAGGTTTGCCGATCCTGATCTGCAAGCTCGACAAACAGGATGCCGCTGCTGCACAGCTCGTCGTTTTCAGGTTGCGAGTTAACAACCCGGCCCGTGACCTGAACCAGGTCGTTGTCAAGCCCCAAGGTAATCCGCAGCTGCTGGCCTGGTTCAAAGAATAAACCGGTTTCCAGACGCAGGCCGTCCTCGCTGACGTTGAGGGTGCGGGCGAGGCCGCGGCCAGACACCTCACCGGAGTCACCAAGGATTTCATAATCGAGAAAATTCAGGGCGTAACGACGCTCTGTTTTACGACGTTCGAACAGTTCATCACTCATCCGGGAATCTCCAGTTGCACATGACACGTTGAGATAATCCAGAGTATAGCCGCTTCTGTCAGGTTTGAAAACCGCTTTCCCTGTCCGGAACAGAAAACGTAATTTGCAAATCAGGTTGAGGACTCTTTCGTGGCTGGGCTATACTGTTTCTTTGGCGCATAACCAGCGAAGGGCATTTATGGAAAAACCACTTCTCCTCACCATGGGTGACCCGACCGGGGTCGGTCCGGAAATTATTATCCAGGCGGCTGGCCGGGGAGCCTTTGCCGGTCTGTCGCGCCCGGTTGTGGTTGTCGGTGATCTGGCGATCATGCAGCGCGCGGCGCAGGTCTGTGGTTATGAGCTTGCCTGGCAGCCGGATTCGCGAACCCCCCTGGCTTCGGGCGAACTGGTTGTTTCCGGCCAGAGCTTGCCGCTTCGCGAAGGGTCTCGTCTCGATCCTGCAGAGCAGAAATATGGGCAACCCAGTGCCTGCTCCGGCCGTGCCATGGCCGACTATATTTCCTGGGCCTGTGATCGCTGCCTTGCCGACGAAGCGGCCGGCATGGTGACCGCGCCGATCAACAAGCAGGCCCTGCAGCTGGCCGGCGCCAACTTCCCCGGGCATACGGAACTCCTCGCGTCGCGCTGTGGAGTTGACGAAGTGGTTATGATGCTGGCCGGCGAGCGCCTCAAGGTCTGCCTGGTTACAACCCATTGCGCTCTGCGCGATGTCCCGCAAAAGTTGACTGTCGAGCGTGTCCTGTCGACGATCCGGATCGCTGCAGAGAGTTTACGGCAGCAGTTCGGTGTTCTCCAGCCACGCCTTGCCGTCCTTGCCCTCAACCCGCATGCGGGAGAGGGCGGCCTGTTTGGCGATGAAGAGAAACGAACGATTGTCCCGGCCATAGAGGCGGCCCGCAAGCAAGGGATCAAGGCAAGTGGCCCGCACAGCGCTGACACGCTCTTCTGGTTTGCCGCTCAGGGGCACTACGACGCGGTAATCTGCATGTATCACGACCAGGGACTGATCCCTCTCAAGCTCCTGCATTTTGACGACGGTGTGAACGTCACCCTCGGCCTGCCGGTGGTCCGTACCTCGGTGGACCACGGTACCGCCTATGATCTGGCGGGGGCCGGCAAGGCCAGTCCGGCCAGCCTGATCGCGGCCGTTAAAATGGCCGCTGAAATGGCGGACAAACAGGAACGGGACAAGAGGTGAGGGGTAAGGGAAAGGCCAGAAAGCAAAGCAGTGCGTAGAGTTTCTCGCGCTTCCCGTCTCGCGCCTCAAATTACCGGCAAAAGCTGCGCTTTATTAACGCCCACAATCCTATAGACAAAAACCATGGTAGATAAAATAATCATCAAAGGTGCCTGCGAGCACAACCTGAAGTGCATCGACGTCGACATCCCGCGTGACCAGCTGGTGGTCATCACCGGGGTCTCCGGCTCCGGCAAAAGCACCCTGGCTTTCGACACGATTTACGCCGAGGGGCAGCGCCGTTATGTGGAAAGCCTTTCCACCTATGCCCGGCAGTTTCTTGAGCAAATGGACAAGCCGGATGTCGAGAGCATCGAGGGGCTGAGCCCGGCAATCTCCATCGAACAGAAATCCTCCTCGAAAAACCCGCGTTCAACGGTCGGCACGGTCACAGAGATTTACGATTACCTGCGCTTGCTTTACGCCCGTATCGGCAGGGTGCACTGTCCTTCGTGCGACAAGGAGATCGCCTCGCAGACAGTCGAACAGATGGTTGAACAGGTTCTGGCCCTGCCGGAGAAGAGCAAACTCCTGCTGCTGGCTCCGGTTGTGCGCGGACGCAAAGGCGAATACCGCAAGGAGTTGCGCCAGCTCCAGGCTGATGGCTTTGTCCGGGTACGGATTGACGGCGCGATGTTTGAGCTGGGCGAGGAGATCGTTCTCGACAAGAACAAAAAACATACCATCGAGGTCGTGGTCGACCGGCTCGTGGTCAAACCGGGGATTGCCAGCCGGCTGGCCGACTCCCTGGAGACCTCGCTGCGGCTTGGTGAAGGTCTGGTCAGAGTCGAGACGATCGGCGGCGCGAGCCAGCTCTTCTCGGAGTGGCACGCCTGCGCGGAATGCGGCATCTCGATTCCAGAAATGACCCCGCGGATGTTCTCTTTCAACAATCCGTATGGTGCCTGCGCCGACTGTTCCGGTCTCGGCACGCGCATGTACTTTGACCCGGAGCAGGTTGTGCCGAACCGGCAGCTCTCCCTGCGCGAAGGCGCCATCGCACCCTGGTCGACCCGGACCGGCTACTATTACCTGCAGGTCCTGGAAGCCCTGGCCGATTTTTACGAGTTTGAGATCCGCACCCCTTTCGCCGAACTTCCGGAGCGTATCCAGCAGGTCCTGCTGTATGGTTCCGGCAAGGAGCAGGTCAAGTTCTTCTATGACCAGGCCAACCACCGGCACTTTTATCACAAACCTTTTGAAGGCGTGATCCCGAATCTCGAACGGCGTCTGCGCGAAACCGATTCCGACGCGACGCGCGAAAAACTCGAGGAGTTCATGAACATCATGCCCTGCCCAAGCTGCCAGGGGGCGCGGCTGAAGCCGGAGACCCTCTGTGTGAGGATTGCCGGGCGCAATATCCAGGAGGTTTGTTCGTTAAGTGTCAGCGATGCCGAGGCCTTTTTTGCCGATCTCGTGCTGCCGGCCAAAGAAGCCGAGATTGCCCGGCGGGTGCTCAAGGAAATTCGCGAACGCCTGTCGTTCCTGGTCAATGTCGGTCTCGATTACCTGGCTTTGGACCGGACGTCCGGCACGCTTTCGGGTGGGGAGAGCCAGCGGATCCGCCTGGCAACCCAGATCGGGTCCTCGCTGGTCGGTGTCCTGTACATCCTTGATGAACCGTCGATCGGGCTGCACCAGCGCGATAATCGCCGCCTGCTGGAAACGCTGAAGCGCCTGCGTGATCTCGGCAACACCGTGCTGGTGGTGGAACATGACGAGGAGACCATTCTCGAAGCGGATCATGTGATTGACATGGGGCCGCGGGCCGGCCGCCATGGCGGTCAGGTGGTGGCCCAGGGCACCCCGCAGGAGGTTCTCAATCATCCCGAGTCATTGACCGGTGCCTACCTCTCCGGACGTCTGGAGATCCCTGTGCCGCAGAAGCGGCGCAAGGCCACCGGGACCCTGGGCATCAGGGGCGCTACGGCCAACAATCTCAACTCCGTCGACGTGGACATCCCGCTTGGCGTGATGACCTGTGTTACCGGAGTCTCCGGTTCCGGCAAATCTTCACTGGTTCTCGACACCCTGCAAAAGGCCCTGGCCCAACGCCTTTACCGCTCGCGCGAGCGATCCGGCCCGGTGCGCGCCGTCGAGGGCCTTGAGCAACTCGACAAGGTCATCGATATAGACCAGTCACCGATCGGTCGCACGCCTAGATCCAATCCGGCGACCTACTCCGGGTTATTTACCGATATTCGCGACATCTTTGCCCGGTTGCCGGAAGCCAAAATGCGTGGTTACAAGCCTGGCCGGTTTTCGTTCAACGTCAAAGGGGGGCGCTGCGAGGCTTGCCAGGGGGACGGTATCCTGCGCATCGAAATGCACTTTCTGCCCGATGTCTATATCCAGTGCGAGGCCTGCCACGGGGCCCGTTACAACCGGGAAACCCTGCAGGTCAAATACAAGGGCAAGACGATCGCCGATGTCCTCGACATGACCGCCAATCAGGCCACGGAGTTCCTTGCCAATATCCCGCGCATCAAGCGCAAGCTGGAGACTTTGCGCGAGGTCGGGCTCGGTTATATCAAGCTTGGCCAGAGCGCCACGACCCTGTCCGGGGGCGAAGCGCAGCGCGTCAAGCTGGCCAAGGAACTCAGCAAGCGTTCAACTGGCAGAACCATCTATATCCTCGATGAGCCGACCACCGGCTTGCATTTTGACGATATCAGCCGGCTGCTCAGCGTCTTGCAACGCCTGGTCGAGTCGGGGAACAGTGTGGTGATTATCGAGCACAACCTGGACGTCATCAAGACCGCCGACCATATCATCGATCTCGGTCCTGAGGGCGGCAGTCGCGGCGGGGAGGTCGTTGTCTGCGGTACCCCCGAAGACGTGGCCCGTTGCGCCAGGTCCTATACCGGCCGTTATCTGCGCTCCTACCTGTCGCTATAAACCAGATATCGCTTGACGGCAGAGCTTTGCGGTCAAAAAAAGCCGACGGGGATCCCGGCCGGCCGTTCAAGGTCTTGGATTGATATCGCGGATTTGCCGGACGTTGACCAGGTAATGCGCCTCCTGGTTCTGCAGCATGAAAAAGCCCTCCAGCGCGTTGATAAAATCAAACAGGCGGCTTTTCCCTGCCGGCATTTCAATAGTCACGGTACCGGTCAGCTGTTCACCGCCGACAAACTTGACGTCCACATCTTCCCTGTGTCCCAGCGGGTGCTGCTCCGGGTTGTTTTGCCGGGGTTCATAGCGGATATGGGTGATGGTCTGCTTGTTGGCGATGCAGAATTTCCCCGCATCGCTTCGGAACGGGAAAAAGTCGCCGGCCTCCTTCATCAGTTCGTGCAGAGTCTGTTTGCTCACGGGGCGATAAGTTGCAGCACTCAGGAACACGACGCCCTTCATGACCGAGCCATCAGCCTGGAAAACCACGACCGGGAGCTCGGTTTTTTCTACTCGGTAGATTGACATTAGGCGTTACTCCATAGTCATTACAGAAAAAATACACGTGGTTGACATGCCCAGCGAAATCGATAATATTGATCTGCTTTTATGTTTGTCAAATTATTTTCATTGAAAGGAGAGAATCATGGCTGAATTGAAGGGGAGTAAAACTGAGGATCATCTGATGGAGGCTTTTGCCGGAGAGTCCCAGGCCAACCGCAAATACCTGGCTTTTGCAGAAAAGGCTGACGCAGAAGGACACCAGCAGATCGCCAAGCTGTTCCGTGCCGCGGCTGCTGCCGAGACGATCCATGCTCACGCCCATTTGCGCACGGCAGGCGGCATAAGCAGTACCAAGGCCAACCTGAAGGAAGCGATCAATGGTGAAACCCATGAATTTACAAGCATGTATCCGGAGATGATCAAAACAGCCAAGGCCGCAGGGTTCGATGCCGCGGTGCGGAGCTTCACCTTCGCCAACGCGGTTGAGAAGGTCCATGCAGATCTTTACCAGAAGGCTTTCGACAATCTGGGCAACAATCAGGATGTTGACTACTATGTCTGCAAGGTCTGTGGCAACACCCTGGAGGGAGAGCCGCACGGCCCCTGCCCGATCTGTCAGGCCGGCCCGGTTGCGTTTTTCAAGGTCAACTAGATCTTCATCCCGCAGGAGTTGAAAGCCGGGCCGAGCGGTCCGGCTTTTTGATTTTGCGCTTTATCTGTCTATGATTCCCTGTTTTATCAGTAACTTGCCGATAACATACTGGCAATTTGTTGGTCAATTGATTATGTTGTAGGGGCAGAAATTAATATCGGACGAGAAGCGCTTGAGGTGTTCTGATGGAAAAATGCTCGGTATGTAAAGAGATGACGCGCGGCAAGAACTGGTGTGACAACTGTCATACTGTCTATGTCTGTCCGGCGCCGCGCTGCGAGGCCACGAATCATCGTCGGGACGCCAAGGTCTGCGCAAAGTGCGGGCTGATCTTTGCAGAATACATCACCCATCGCAAGATGTACCGCCAATGCCCCAAGTGCAAGAAAAAACAGGGACTTTCAGACCCGCAATGCAAGTACTGCCGATACTGGTTCAACTGTCCGACCTGCGGTCACAAGGTGCCGTCCACCAGCATGTTCACTTGCCCGCGCTGCGCCACGAGCCTGCGTTAGAGGCTGGTATTGAAACAGAAAGCCCCGACCTTTACGGCCGGGGCTTTTTTATGTCAGCTTTTTCCTTCATCATCCTTGTCTTCCTCCCGCACGGGGAGTTCACAGGCTCCGGAGAGTCAGGTCTCAACCCCAAAATGCGGTAGAATCCAGCGGTTGAGGATGTACCAGGCGGCAATGACGGCCAAAAGAACCAGTAAAGATTTCATTTGTTCCCTCGTAGATTGATTGTATATTCAATATATAGAAACCTCATGTTTTTTGCAAGGGCTATCATCAAAAGGTTGAGTTGTTGTCTTGAGCATTTTTTGAAAGACAAAACCGGCGGGTCGCGTCCCGCCCGACGCCATACTTTTGCCCGGCAACAAAAGTATGCAAAAGTGCCTTCTCCTTGCGGAGGGCATCCCCTAGGCCTGATTTCTGTGACTTCAAAAACCTTTACTGATGGGGATCCGGCCCTGTGTCAAAGGGCCTGACCTTTCTCTGTGATTTAAAAGGGGAAAGCCAAAAGAACCTCTACCGACGCAAGTCTCCACAGCAGGAGAGGCTCTCAAGAGCCTCGGCTCCTGCGGGGGAAGCGTAAACATTTAGTCGGTTAATATGGCCTGAATTGAGGTTGCCGCCTTGACGCACCAGACATGCCCAGCGCAGCGCAGGCCCTTTTCTGCTTACTCTTTTGGGCCAACAAAAGAGTAAGGCGCAGTCGGGGGGCGCGACCCCCGGGTTTTGCCTTTGTCTTTGATTTCCAACGTCCAATGGAAAAGGGCAACAGACGCTTAATCTGTTGCCCTCTCTATCGTGAAGTCTGGTTGAACGTATCCAGCAGCCTGAAACAATGCCCCGTTGTTGCGGGGCGTTGTGTTCCGCCTTATGCTTTGGCGGCAGTGACGGGAACGCAATTACTGCCACTCGGCATAATCTGCTGGATATTCATTCCGGCAAAGTTGTCCGATGCGGCGAGCAGTCCGGCAGGCATCATTGCGTGGATCATTACCTTGCCGCTTGCGGAACCCGCAGGGCCGGTGACCTTGAGCTTGCCGCCATCGGTAACGCCGAGTTTGCCGGCGTCTTCCGGGTTGACGATAATCACCCCTTCCGGGGCCAGTTCATTGTTGGCTGCCGAGTAAGTCGTTGTGGTGCCGAACTGGAAGGGGCATTTACTGACCATAAGCTTCATGTCGGCAGCTTCCGGAGCGACCAGTTCAGGTGCTGCCGCGAGCAGAGCCCGGTCTTTTGGAGAGTAGGGCTGCTTCCAGCAGAAGTTGCTCTGCTCGAGAGCCTGGCAGACATCGGTGTAGCTGCCGCTGAGCTTCATCATCTCCTGGCGGAGGGCGCTCTCGCTTGGTTCCGGTTTGCCGGTCAGGCGGGCGAACAGGTCGCTCAATATGGCGAGATCGGGGCGTGCTTCTCCCGGCGCTGCGACGGCAATTCTCAGTTTGCTGACGCGCTGGTCCATGGCTGTCACGCTGCCGCGCTTTTCTGAAGAGGCCGCGCCTGGCAGGACCACGGTTGCCAGTGCGGTCAGATCGTTAGCCAGGATATCCTGGACGACCAGAATGTCGAGCTTGTCGAGGGCCTTGCGCCAGCGAGCATTTTCCGGAAAAGCAACCAGGGGGTTGGCTCCGGCGAGATAGAGGGCTTTGATCTGGCCCTGCTCGATGCCTTCCAGGATACCGACGGCGTCGGCACCGGCTTCCGGCAGCGTGCAGTGCCAGGCCTTGGCGAAGGTCTCCTGGCCAGCCGTGTAGTCTTGCAGTCCGGGGAGAAATTCAGGAGCCACACCGGCATCAATGAGGCCCTGGGTGTTGCCCTTGGGAGCCACCGGAAAGAGACCGCCCTGGTCGCCGTGCAAGGCACCTGTGACCAGCGCCAGGTTGGCAATCGCGGCAATCGCCGATTCGGCCTGGGCCGCGCCCATCACGTCGCGGCCGAAGACGATGGCGACAGAGGCAGCGGAACCAAGATAGTCGGCAGCGGTTTCGATTCGTTCGCGGCTGATGCCGGTTGCCGTGCAGGCAGCATCGACGTCGAAATTGCTCAGGTACGCGTCGAGCTCATCGCGGTTGCCGACGCAACGGTTCAGGAAGTCGTTGTCGGCGAGGCCTTTATCGACCAGCAGCTTGGCCAGTGCGCCGGCGAGATGTGCTTCACTGCCGGGCCGGTACTGCAGGAAGCTTTCGGCCTGGCGAACCAGCTTGACCCGGCGCGGGTTGGCGACGATCAGCTTTGCATCATTCTTGCGCGCAGCTAACTGTGCCTGCCAGTTGAGAGCCGGCGATTCGGAGCGCAGGTCGGCACCGAAGACCAGCACGGCCTCGGCTTTGCCAACCCGGTTGAGGGGGTTGCTTGCACCGCTCAGCCCGAGCTGGGCATTGAGAATCTTGGCCGCTCGCAGACTGCTGAAGCGTGCCTCGGAGTCGATGTTGTTGCTGTCGAGGGCGACGCGGAAAAGTTTCTGAAAGAGATAGTTCTCTTCGTTGGTCAGGTGCGGCGAGGCCAGTCCGGCCAGAACCCGGCCACCTTGTTCATCACGCAAGCCGGAGAATGCCGCGCTCACCTTGTCAAGAGCGTCCTCCCAGGATGCCGCTTGTCCCTCAATCATGGGGGTCGTCAGCCTCTGGTCGCTGGCCAGGTAGTCGTGGCCGAAGAACCCGCCGACGCACAGGTTGCCGTCGTTGACGGTGACGCCGTCCTCGGCAGTGACCCGCAAGACCTTGCCCTGCTTGCTGTGCATGTCGACCTGGCACTGCGCCGAGCAGAGGGTGCAGACAGAAGCAGTCTTGCGCAGCTCCCAGGGGCGGGCCTTGAATTTGAACGGCTTGGAAATCATCGTGCCGGTCGGGCAGACCTGTATGCAGTTGCCGCAAAAGTCACACTTGTCGACATCCTTGTCGATAAACGCCTTGTCGCCTTTTTCGTTGACGAACAGGGCGCTCGAACCGATCGTTTCGTGGCAGGTCTTGACGCACTTCTCGCACATGATGCAGCGGTTCGGGACCTGCTGAATCAATGGCCAATGGTCGATCGTTCCGGCGTTGACGTCATCAGCTTCGAAAGGCTGACGAACGACATCCTGCGAGTAGCAGACATCCTGCAGGTCGCATTCGCCGCCGGCGTCGCAGACCGGGCAATCAAGGGGGTGATTGACCAGCAGCAGTTCGACGATCTGGCGTCGAATCCTGCTCAGGCGTTCCGACTGGGTCGTGACGATCATGCCGTTGACCGCCCGGGTGTTGCAGGCGGTCATGGTCTTGTCCGCGCCATCGACTTCCACCGCGCAGATGCGGCAGGCGCCGGTTGGCGACACTTTTTTCAGGTAACAGAGGGTCGGAATCTTGATGCCCAGCTGCTCCGCTGCATCGAGAATAGTCGCTCCCGGTGCAATCTGAACATCCTTGCCGTCGATCTTGAGGTTGATCATCGAATCTGCCCTTTTATGGTTAATCTAGTGAAGTATTGCGGTTCCTTCCTTACGACAGCTGTCGTAAGGTCGAGACCAGGTTTCGCGAGAAATCAGGTATCCGACGTTCAGAAGCCTCAAGGGTTTCCCCCGGGTTCTGAAGTCTTTTCATAAACAGCTCAGTTAACTGCCAGCATGCCGACCCGATAACAGCGCAGGCAGCGTTCCGCCTCGCGTACCGCCTGGCTCTCCGGCATGGCGAGCTCGATTTCTTCGTAATTCTGAGCCCGTTCGGCACCGCTCACCTTCGGCTGGTGCTCGCGATGCAGACCGCCGCAGATACCGACATTCTCTTCCTTGTCGAAGGTGCCGAGGCCGTTGATGATATCCTCCATGGCATCCTCTTCGTCAAGGTACGCTTTGCCTTCCATCAGGTAACGGTGCATGACGCGGGCTGCGCGCCGGCCGTGGCCGACAGCCAGGACGACGGTCATGGCGCCGTATTCACAGTCGCCGCCGGCAAAGATCCCTTCGTTGTCCGTCATCATGGTGCCGCCGTGGGTGACGATACTGTTCCAGCGGGTCTGCTTGATGCCGTAGTCGCCATCCTCCAGATAAGAGAGGTCGGGGTCCTGACCGATCGCCGGAATAACCAGGTCGCAGTCGAGGATATATTCGCTGCCGGGGACCGGCACCGGGCGGCGACGCCCGGAATCATCCGGCTCACCCAGCTCCATCTTTTGCACTTCAATGCCGACGATCTTGTTGTCCACGGTGATCAGCTTGGTCGGCAGCGCCAAAAAGAAGAACTTGACGTTTTCTTCTTCGGCATCATCGACCTCGTAGGGTTCGGCCGGCATCTCCTTGCGGGTTCGGCGGTAGAGCAGGATCGATTCCTTTGCCCCTTCGCGTAGCGCAACCCGCACGCAGTCGATGGCGGTGTTGCCGCCGCCGACCACCACCACGCGTGGCGGTGTCACGATCGGCTCACCGAGCGCCACCTTGCGCAGGTAATGGATCCCGCCTTCGGAGAAGCCGTCATAGCCCTGGTCTTCGCCTTCAACACCCATAGGCTTTGACTTGAATGCGCCGGTGCCGAGAAAGACCGCGTCATACTGTTCTTTCAGCTCGCGCAACGAGAGATCGCGACCGAGCTTGACGCCGTATTCGATCTCGACGCCGAGAGCGGCAATGACGTCGGCTTCACGCTGCAGAAGGTCGCGGGGCATGCGGTAGTCAGGAATCCCGACAGCAACCGTACCACCCGGTTCGTTGAGCATGTCGATGATCTTGACCTGATGGCCTTCGAGGGCCAGGTAGTAGGCCGTAGTCAGGCCCGCAGGCCCGGCGCCGACGACCATGACTTTTTTGCCGGTCGAGGGCTTTGGCTGCATCGGTGGGGTGTGATTGTGCAGCCACTCGTGGTCCGAGGCAACGCGCTTGAGGACCATGATACTGACCGGTTCGTCAACCAGGGCACGACGGCAGGCTGACTCGCAGGGGTGCGGGCAGACGCGGCCGCAGACCGCTGCTATCGGCATGTAATCGCGGATCGTCGCCAGCGATTCATCGTGGCGATAGTCCTTGATCTCCTCGACGTAGGTCGGGATGTCAATATGGGCCGGGCAACGGTCCATGCAGGGTGCCGTCAGCTTGGAGTGATAGGCTTTGGCCTTTTTCGCCTTGCGTTCGCCACGCAGGTAGGCCAGGTAGTCTTCACGAAAATGTATGACGGTATCGAGGACCGGTTTGGCGGCCGTCATGCAGAGTGTGCACTTGCAGTTGTCGAGCAGGTCGGCCAGCCCGGACAGGGTGTCCAGGTCGCCTTCATCACCATGGCCGGCAAGGATGCGGGACAGAGTGTCCATCATGACTCGTGTGCCGCGCTTCCCGGGGGTGCATTTGGCACAACAGTACTTCTCCTGGACAGTCTGCATGTACTCGGCGGCCATGGTCACAACATCGACCTCCTTGTCCAGGACGATCACGCCGTCCCAGCCCATGAAGGCTGCTATCTTGCCTTCATCAAGGTAGTTTTCCGGCAGCTTGAAAACCGCAGCTTGCGGTTCCTTGCCCTGCCGATTGTCGATCACCTTGCCGCCCCAGCTGGAAAAAACGACTTCAGCCAAGTTGAACCTCCCATTCAGGTCAGGTTTTCAGCACACAGAACCACAGCAAAAAAAGCGCCTCAGCGCTTATTTGTAGCGGTATGTGCCTGAATGTTTCATTCTATTCATGATTGTATACAGTATGCAGCTAAATACCACAGGGATAACGGGTAAATCAAGGGAAAATTGAGCGTAGTGGGACGCCGCAGTCAAGGCTTTTCAGCACCACGGACACGACCCGCCACGCCGCAGGCAGGCGCAGCGGCCTGCCACGTTTTTGTTTAATTAGTGGTTTGCGGGGCGTGATCACAAACTCAGGGGAATTCAGGAAACGGGGTGACGATCAAAAACCCCCCCTGCGCCGCATCGCTCTCCTCGGTATAGATCCAGATCTGGTCGAAGGTAAAGGTCTTGAGCGTGATGGAAGGCAGCAGGGTGTAATCCATCTCAATAACGGTTTCTATGCGTCGGCCCTCTTCGAAAATTTGCATATCCACCTGCCTGACATCGGAGATATGCAGATCATCTTTGAACGCGGTGAAGGTCTTGATGAATTCCTGGCGGAATTCCGGCTGCATGAGACTGGCCGCGACCTGGTATTGCTTCCAGCGCATGGCAGAGACGAAGTCTTCCAGGCTATTGTCACCGACCTCGGCGACCTGTTTGTCATGATAGTTGCAGCCAACCAGGGTCAGCACCATGAAAAATCCGCATAAAAATTTCCAGCCCGTCATCTTCACAGAATTTTCCTTTCCGTTGCTTGCATCCTCGGTGGTCTGGGGTATCTTATCCTTTAGTGGAAAACCATCCCGGAACAGGGTGCAATGGGAATCAGTGTAGAAATCTATACCAAGCGCAACTGCGCTTACTGCCAACGTGCCAAGGACCTCCTGCGCATCAAGGGGGTGGATTTTGTTGAGCATGATATCACCAACGACCTCCTCAAGGCAGCAGAAATGCAGCAACGCAGTCAACGCCAGAGCGTCCCGGAAATTTTCGTCAACGACGCTCTGGTCGGCGGCTGCCCAGAGCTTTTCGACCTCGATGAACGGGGCGTTCTCGACCGCATGCTCGGTCTCGACTTTCCTCCTGGCATGACCTGTCAACCCGCTTGATTACCTGTTTCACCCCGTCTGAGAGCCCCTTGCCCAGAGTCTCCCGTTCAACGCAGGCCTGCCGTTTCTTCAAGAAACTGGCGCAGGATCGCGGCGGTCAGCCCCCAGATGACATGCTCCCCGAACTGGTAGAAGTCCACCAGATGGGTGCGCTCTCGGTGCCGCCAGTCTTCGATCCGATGGATTGCCGGATTGCGGAAATAATCGAGCGGCGCTTCGAAGGTGCCGGCAATTTCAAAGGGGTCGTGCTGCAGATTATCCGGACTTGGAATCACGCCAACGTAGGGGATCACGTGGTAGCCGTGGATCGAATAGAAATCATCCAGGCGACCGAGGACATCGACCTGGCTCCTCGGGATGCCGAGTTCCTCTTCGGTTTCACGCAGCGCCGTGACCGTCAGATCTTGGTCCCTGGCATCGTGGCCGCCGCCCGGAAAGGAAATTTCCCCGGCATGGTGTTCGAGGTGGGCCGTCCGCTCGGTAAAGAGCAGGTGATCATCGCCGTTGCGATTAAAGAGGGGGACCAGGACCGCGGCCGGACGCAAGGAGCCGACCGGGATGGTCTGGCGCGGGAAAGCCTGAAAGTGGCTGGCCAGGCGTTTGCGATCGAGCATCAGACGGCTGTACTGAGAGCACTCTCCCGCAAGGCCGTGATGGTCGCGGCATAGTCGTCGGAAGAGAATACAGCGCTGCCTGCCACCAGGACATCGGCCCCGGCGGCCACCACAGCACGAATATTGTCGACCTTGATGCCGCCATCGACCTGCAGTTCCGTGGCGAGGCCGCGTTGCGTGATGCGCTGGCGCAGGGCACGAATCTTGTCGAGAGCCGAGGGAATGAACGCCTGCCCGCCAAAGCCCGGGTTGACCGACATGACCAGCACCAGGTCGAGTTCATCGAGGATCACATCGAGCGTCTCCACCGGGGTCGCCGGGTTAAGCGAAACTCCGGCCTGTTTGCCGAGGCTTTTGATCAGTTGCACGCTACGGTGCAGGTGCGCAACCGCCTCCTGGTGGATGGTGATAATATCAGCACCGGCCCTGGCGAAGTCGGCAATATACCGGTCCGGGTTCTCGATCATCAGGTGAACGTCGAGCGGTTTGGCGGTGACCTTGCGCAGGGCGTCGACCACCAGCGGCCCGATCGTGATGTTCGGCACGAAGTGGCCGTCCATGACATCAACATGGATGTAGTCGGCACCGGCCCGGTCAATAGCCCGGACCTCTTCCCCCAAACGCGAAAAATCGGCGGACAGGATTGATGGGGCAATTTTGATCATGATGAATCTCCGCTGCATGAACCGCCGGTTATGGTGCACCGGCCATGCAAAAGATTAAGTTACTGGCTCTTTATAACCTATATGAAAATGGTTTGGCCAGTTGAAAGGGAGGTGAGGGGCCCGCTTTCCTGTTACCTCTTTTCTTTTCCCTGTCCTTTAACAAACCTTGCTGCGAAGAAGGCATCCATGCTGTCGTGACGATGCGGCAGGGTGCGCAGACAGCCGGTGTCGGTTGTCAGCCCGAGCCATTCTGGGGGCAGGGCGCTGCGCAAGTTCTCGAGGGTCATATCGGGATGAGCCGCCAGAAACTGCCTGACCACGGCATCGGTCTCTGCTTCGCCGAAGGTGCAGACAGAATAGAGCAGAAGACCGCCGGGACGCAGCAACGGTGCGACGTGATTGAGGATCGTCGACTGCAGCGCAGAGAGCGTGGTCATGTCCGCCGGTTTCCGTCTCCAGCGACTTTCCGGGTTGCGGCGCAACACCCCGAGTCCGCTGCAGGGTGCGTCGACGAGAATCCGGTCAAACGATTCCGGTTCGAGGCTGGCAGGGGCTTCGGTGAGATCCCAGCACCGGGTTTCGATCCCCCGGCAGCCAAGCCGGCTTGCGCCCTGCTCGATCAGTTCGACCCTCTGTGGATATTTGTCCAGGGCCATGATTTTGGCCTGGTTGCCGGTCAGGGCTGCCAGGTGGGTGGTTTTGCCGCCCGGCGCCGCGCAGGCGTCAAGGATCCGGTCGCCGGGCTTTGCCTCGAGCAGATGGGAAACCAGCATGCTCGCCTCGTCCTGGACCTGGTACCAGCCTTCGTGGTCGCCCGGCAACGGCTGCGCGGCACGCTGCTCGAGAAGGATTCCCTCCGGCGCATAATGGCATGGCCGGGCCGAATGACCTGCCTCAGCCAGTGCCGCAAGGTAGCTCTGCCGATCGGTCTTCAGGGTATTGACCCGCAAGGCCTGTGGTGCCGCCAGGGCCAGGGCTTCAGCCAGCGCCCGGGATTCTGCGTTGGGAAACTGGTGCAGCAAGGCTTTCGCCAGCCATTTCGGCAGACTGCAGACGTGCTGCAGGTAAGCGCTCAGGTTGTCCGGTGTCGGCCAGGCGATCGTCGTCTTTTGTCTTTCCAGCGTGCGCAGCGTGCCGTTGACCAGGCCGGCCACCCGCCCCATGCCGACCTGGTGGGCCAGTTCGACAGTGGCATGCACTGCGGCATGGGCCGGAACCCGGTCGAGCTGGAGGAGCTGGTAGGCGCCGAGGCGCAACAGCAGCAAGGCATCGGTTTCCAGCTTCTGCAGCGGCTGGCGGGAAAACAGACCGAGGGCGAAGTCGAGCCGTCCGCGCAGGCGCAGGATGCCGTAGACCAGCTCAGTCAGCAGACCCTTTCTCGCGAGCCTCCAGCGTCGGGTGGCGCTGCAGGTAGCTGTCGAGCAACCGATCGGCGTAGCCGCCCTGTTCGACGCGCTGCAGGATTTCGTAGGCGCCGGAGCGGGCGTTGATTTCTTTAACTGTTTGTTGAGTGGGCATCTGGACCTGATCGTTATGTGATAATCCAATTATGGTGACACAATAGCATTGTGTCACCATAATTTCAGTATCCGTTTATGCTTCTCCTCCCCTGTTGCTGCAGCCGGTGACGAATGGATTAACGTCGATCAGCAGGGCGAACTGTTTGAGGCGCAAGCCGAGTTTTCGCCCTGCCGACGTTCATCTTTTCGGCACCGGGAACCCGCGCAGCGGGCAAGGCATTGGGTGTGTTTCTTTGCTTACTTTCTTTTGCACAAGCAAAGAAAGTAAGGCGGCGTCAGGGGCCGCAACCCCTGTATCTACTTGCATTGATTGATGGTTTGCCGGTTGCGCCCGGCAGGCGCCCTACTTTTCTTGCCGGCCAAGAAAAGTAGGCAAAAGAAGGCCGCCCTCCGTTTGCCCGCCATAGCGCTTTGCACTATGGCAGGTTCCCTCACGCCATAAAATCAATCCGGCGAAGAAAAAAACTCGGCTAACGCCTCAGACAGTTTTTCTTCGGTTATCCGGATTAATTTCATTCTGTTCGGCGGCACTCAAAGGGAGGGAAAGGCACAGTAAAAAAGCAAAGCAGTAACACCAAAAGCAGTGAAACTTTTAAGACTAATAAAAAAGGACGGCTTCCGAATGGAGCCGTCCTTTTGCAAAGTGTACACAACTTATCTTCCGGCCATCTCCTCGAGCCGCCGGATGCGTTCCGCCATCGGCGGATGAGTGGTAAACAGGGCCTTGATCCCGCTCCCTCTCAGGGGATTGACGATGAACATGTGTGCGGTGGCTTCGTTGACCCGGGGCATCGGCATGGTCTGGTTGGCGTTTTCCAGCTTGCGCAAGGCGCTGGCCAGGGAAAGCGGGTTGCCGCACAGCTGCGCCCCACCCTTGTCCGCTTCGAATTCACGGGAGCGGGAAATCGCCATTTGGATCAGCATCGCTGCCAGCGGCGCAATAATCGCCAGGGCGATCAAAGCGAGCGGGTTGCTGTCTTCGTCGTCGCGGCCGAAACCACCGAACATCGCTGACCACTGGGCCATGTGCGCCAGATAGGCGATGGCGCCGGCGATCGTTGCGGCGATCGAGCCGATCAGGATGTCACGATGCATGACGTGGCTCATTTCGTGAGCCATGACCCCTTTCAGTTCGTCGCGGGTCAGAATCTGCGTGATCCCCTCGGTTGCGGCGACCACGGCATGGTCAGGGTTGCGGCCGGTCGCGAAGGCATTCGGGGTCGATTGCGGCAGGGTGTAAACCTTCGGCATCGGCAGCCGGTTGGCCTGGCAGATTTCGGCGACCACGTCGAACAGTTGGCCGCTGGTTACCTCGCTGCCGCGATACATCTTGATGACGATCTTGTCGGAAAACCAGTAGGAGCCCATGTTCATGGCGCCGGCCAGGATCAGGGCGATCAGCGCGCCCTGCTGGCCGCCAATCAGGCCGCCGATGAAAACCAGGCCAAGGGTTAAAACGGTCAGCAGGACAACAGTGCGCAAGGTATTCATAATCTGCCAAAGCCTTCTTTGTTGATCAGGGTGTTTGCGAAAATCTGCGGCGTAAAATGTAACCACTCTTTTTGAAAAATCAATGGCGCAGTCTATTCAAGAACCATCCCGGGCTCCAGCGCACAGCCGCGCAGGAAATCGGCGGCCCCGAGGCGTTTGCGGCCTGCCAGCTGAAGCTCCCTGACCAGCAGCGAGCCATTGCCGCAGGCGATGCGCACGCCCTCGCGGTCGGCGGCGATGACCGTACCGGGCGATGCGTCACCGTCTGCCTCCGGGCGGGTGCGGGCGAGTTTCAGCAGCTCGCCGTTCAGGCTGGTGTAAGCGCCGGGCCAGGGGTCGAGCCCGCGCACCTGATTGTGCACTTCGGTCGCGGAGCGGCCCCAGTCGATACGGCCGTCCTCCTTTTTCATCATCGGGGCATAGGTGCTCTGAGCATCATCCTGGACTTCTCTGCGCAGGGTGCCGGCACAGAGCTGCCGCAGGGTTTCCTCCATCGTTTCGCGACCAAGCACGGCCAGGCGGTCGTGCAGTTCACCGGCGGTTTCTTCCGGGCCGATCGGCAAGGCCCTTTTCACCAGCATGTCGCCGGTATCGAGGCCGACGTCCATGAACATGGTGGTGATGCCGGTTGCCGTCTCGCCGTCAATGATCGCCTTGTTGATCGGCGCCGCGCCGCGGTATCTGGGCAGCAGTGAGGCATGCACGTTGATGCAGCCGTGTGCCGGGATGTCGAGCACGCTCTTCGGCAGAATCTGTCCATATGCCACAACCACAATCAGGTCGGGGGCCAGTGCCCTGAGTTCGCTGACCACCTCGGGCTGGCGCAGTTTTTGTGGCTGGAAGACCGGGATTTTGTGCTGCAGGGCAAGCGCCTTGACCGGCGGCGCCGCCAGCTGTTTGCCTCGACCTTTGGGCCGGTCCGGCTGGGTGTAGACGCCGACCAGGTTGCAGCCCGCATCGATTAAGCCCTGCAGAGTCTGCAGGGCGAAGTCGGGGGTTCCCATGAAAACGGTCCGTAAGTCCTGCGGTCGCATCACATCTGCTCCGCGAGGTGGTCCTGGATCTTTTGCCACTTCTTACGGAAAATGCTGCGCTTGAGCGGTGAGAGGTGATCGACGAAGAGGATGCCGTCGAGGTGGTCGATCTCATGCTGGCAGGCGATCGCCGTCAGCCCCGCCGCCTCAATGGTGTGGGGCCGTTCGTCGAGGTCCTGGAACCGCACCTTGACTCTGGCGCTGCGGCTGACCTTGGCATAGTACTCCGGGACCGACAGGCAGCCTTCTTCTTCACAGGCGTCGCCTTCCCGGTCGATGATTTCCGGGTTGACCAGCACCAGCAGCTGGGCGCCCTCATCGCGGGCCGAGCAGTCGATCACCGCCAACCGTTTGCTGATGCCGACCTGCGGCGCGGCCAGGCCGACACCGGGGGCGGCGTACATCGTCTCGGCCATGTCGTGGGCCAACTGACGCAGTGAGTCGTCAAACTCGGTGACCGGAGTGGCCACCTTTTTCAGGACCGGGTCCGGGTAGTGACGTATCTTGAGTAAGGCCATAAACAATCCTTAACGAGTGAAAACATTCCTTATCCTCCAATGATAGAGGGGTCATTCGTCGCAAGTCAACCATGGTTTTTACGGCGGTTTCAGGAGGAGGATAAGGCGCAGGCGGCATAGAGCGGTAAACTCCTACCGGCTCTCGTCTTGGCGATCATTGGTGATGCCGTATTTCTCCACGCGATAGAGAAAGGTTTTGTAGCTCATATTCAGCAGTTTTGCCGCGCGCGTCGCCATCCCGCCGGTGCGCACGAGGGCCTTGCGGATCATCTCCTTTTCGAAGGCTTCGAGGTCGAGGCCTTCCTCGGGGAGTTCAAGTCGGTTCGGGTCGGCGGTTTTGCGGGGCTGCAGGCGATTGGCGATGTCCTCCCTGGTCAGAACCGGGCCGTCGCTGAGCAGCACGGCACGCTCCATCACTGCCGCGAGTTGCCGCACATTGCCCGGCCAGCGATGCTCGACCAGCAGACGCATGGCGTCTGGCGCGATTTCACATACCGCTCGACCGAACTCGGTGCTGAACTTTTGCAGGTAATGCTCGACCAGCGGGACGAGATCCTCGCGGCGTTCGCGAAGTGGCGGCAGTTCTATGCTGACGACGTTGAGACGGTAGAACAGATCCTCGCGGAAGGTGCCTTTTTCCACCGCGGTTTCCAGGTCCTTGTTGGTCGCCGCAATGATGCGGACGTCAATGAGGATCGGTTCTTTACCACCGATCCTGCGTACTTCACGATCCTGCAGGACGCGCAGCAGTTTCGATTGCATCGACATCGGCAGGTCGCCGATCTCATCAAGGAACAGGGTGCCGCCATCGCTGACCTCGAAGAGCCCCTGGCGCCGCCCGAGCGCACCGGTGTAGGCGCCAGCTTCGTGACCGAACAGCTCGTTCTCGAACAAGGCGTCCGGAATCGCCGCGCAGTTGAGCGCTGTAAAGGGACGACTGCGCCTTGGGCTGTTGTAGTGAATGGCGCGTGCCGCAAGCTCCTTGCCGCTGCCGCTTTCGCCGAGCAACAAAACAGTGCTGGAAGACTCAGCGACTTTCTGCAGCAGATTGATGACCCGGTGCATGGCCGATGAATGAGCGATGATCCCGTCGAGCCGAAAACGGCCGTAGAGCTCCTGCTTGAGACGGGTATTCTCTTTCAGAATTGCGATGCGCTCGCTCGCCTTGTTGACCGTCAGCAGAAGCCTGGTTTTGTCGAGTGGCTTGGTCAGGTAGTCAAAGGCGCCTTTGCGAACCGCCTCCACCGCCGAGTCGATAGTGCCGTGCGCTGTGACGATGATCACCGGCGGCGGCACCGCGCCGCGCGGCATTGCCGCCAGCAGTTCAAGGCCATCCATGCCGGTCATCCTCAGGTCGGTTAAAACCAGGTCGGCCGGAGTTTTTTTCATGATCGTCAACGCTTCGATCCCCGACGCGGCCGTCTCGACAGGGTAGCCCTCGCCTTCGAGAATGGTTCTCATGATATCGCGCTGCAGAGGCTCGTCGTCAACCACCAGGATAACCGGTTTCATCATTTCTCCTTGTCCAGCGGCAGGCTGAAGGATACGCTGCTCCCCCGCCCCGGCTCGCTCTCGAACTGGACTTTGCCGCCATGCTCTTCAATGACTCGCCGGGTCAGAGCAAGGCCGAGCCCCAAGCCGTTCTGCTTGGTTGAAAACAACGGAGTAAACAGTTTATCAAGATTTTCCGCAGCGACCCCGATGCCGGTGTCCTGCAGTACCATGGTCAGCTGGCTATCATTGTGAGTGCCGCTCACCGTGAAGGTGCCGCCATCCGGCATCGCCTCGAAGGCATTCTTGACAATATTGAGCAGGCAGGTGCGCAGGAATGCGTGGTCTGCTTTTATCTGGGGCAACGGCACCGTCTCACGGACAATGCTGATGCCGGCACTCCTGGCCCGCGCCGAAACCAGGTCCAGGACCTCGGTGATGACCTGTTCAATATCGCAATCTTCGATCTGCAGCTCGAAAGGTCGACCGTATTCGAGAAAGCTTTCGGCAAACCGGCCGATCCGCCCGATCTCTCCCTTGAGGTTGAGCATAAGGGCGTCGAAGCGCCTGGCCGTTTCGTGATCGGGTGGGCGATAGGTGTCGCCGATGTGATCGATTGACAGGCTGATGAAGTTCAGCGGGTTCTTGATTTCGTGGGCGATGTGGCGGGCAAACTGCCCTGCGCTTGCCAGGTGTTCGGCTGTGCGGAGCCGCTTGCGTAACTGGCGATCTTCTCGCAAACGAACAATCAAGGCGTTGAAGCTGCGTGCCAGTTGGCCGATTTCATCACGGCGCTGGGTCGGCAGGGTTTGATCCAGGTTGCCGGCGGCAACGTGTTCCGCGGCTGCAGCCATGGCTGCGATTGGCCGGGTATAGTAACGGGCCAGCACCACAGCGACCGCCGTGCCAATGCTGAGCACGCACAGGGCGGCAAGAATCCGGCGGATGGCGCTGAGCCGCAGGAGGATCGAGAAGTCCTCGGTGTTCAATTTCAGGTGAATGTAGCCGGCGGGTTTGCCACTCGCAACGAGCGGCACAATCACGTTGAAGAGTTGTCCTTCCCCGGTGACGGGTTCACCGAGGTCGGCTTTGAAGATCAGCTCCTTGCGCTGCTGGGTAATCCACTTGCCGACATTCTCCCGGTTGGTGCTGGCGACGATTCGGTTGGAACTGCCGATGACTGAAACTTCCTTGACCCCTTTGGCGTTAATACCGGCCAGGTAGCCATCAAGATTCATCGGCTCGTCCGAGCTGCCGCCGGCCGATCCTTCCATGCCGATCTGCATGGCCTTGGAAAGCTCCGTGGTCTGACGCGAGAATTCATTATAGAAGCGGGCTTCGGTCTGGTGGTAAAAAATCACCAGGATCATAACCAGGCTTAGGCTGGTCAGCAGCATCAGAAGCGCCAGGCGGACCCACAGGCTGTGTAAGCCGAAAAAACGTCCCCAATCTTTGGGTCGGCGGCTGTTTTGGGCGGTTGTCACCGTTGCGCTCCGGCGGAGAGAGGGGCCTTGGCGGCCACTTCCGCCGGAAAACGAATCAGGCAAGGAGTGTTTTCGCGGAAGGCCCAGTACAGCATGCGTGCATCCTGTGCCGTCATGGACAGGGCCACTTCATTATAGGTCGAGCCACGCACTGAATTCCAGCTGGAAATCAATGGCCGGCTCAGGTACCAGGCCGGTACGGCCCCAAGGCTCCGCACCCGGGCAAGCCAATCAGCCGCGGTCGGGCGCACGCTGATCACGATGCCGTTCTCCAGGTGCAGACGATAACGGGTCGGCATATCACCAATTTCCAGGGCTTTCGGCGGTTTGATGCTGGCCGCGGGCGTAGCGATCTCCGCCACCTGCACGTCGCGTTCGGGGTCGTTAAAGCTGGTTTTACGCAACAGGGAAACAGCAGAGGTGAGAAAGGTTCCCCCCCAGGTCCGAAAGCCTTCGATCGGCCAGGACTCGAGGACCAGGCCGCTGCCCCTTAACTGGACCTGCTGCTCCTGGAGATCGAAGAGCAAAAAGAGTTGCCGCTTTTGACCAGCGTGTATTCCGACTGCAGCAGGGCATGGGCCTGCCGCAGGTCGGCGAGTGTGCGGCCGTCTTCAGCAGAGAGCGGGGAACCGACGCAGAGCAGCAGGAGCGCAGTCAGCAGCAGGGAGCGCATCAAAACACAATAACCTTCGTCCCGAGCGGGATCGAACGATAGAGATAAGCAAGGTCCTCGTCGCCAAGGCGCACACAGCCATGCGACACATTGCGGCCGAGCATGCGCTTGTAGAGCGTACCATGAATGAAATAGCCTTTGCCGAGGCCGAGGGCATAGTCGCCCATCACGCCTGCCTCGGCACGCTGGGAAGGATTCGTCGGCACCGGCAGTCCGGCCTCGAGAAAGGCCCAGTCCGGTTTGATCCAGAGCGGATTTTTCACCTTGGATTGAACGCGATGCAGTCCACGTGGGGTGTCGAAAACCCAGCGTCGGCTGCTGGCCGGGTCCTCAAGCACGCTGCCACTGCCACATGAGGCAAGCATGTCGCGCAGAACGCTCTCGCCTTTGCGCAACGTGACCCGGTTCCTGGCCGTGTCGATGACCAGATATTCTGCTTTGGGCCGTTGACTGGCAATCTTTTGCCTCAGGCGGTCATTGGCCATCCGCCACTGTTCTGCCGATTTCGGCTCGCGTGCCACGGCTTCGACGACCGTCGGCTTGACGGTCCGGTAGGCCAGGTAAAAACCGGCAAGTTCAACCAGTACCAGGCCGGTTATCAAGCTGCATACCAGCGTACGCCTTGCAGGCCAAGGCCGACCGCCGCTGATCTTTTTAAACCAGCTTGCTGCGCTTGCGAAATATTTCCACCAAGGGTTCATCGCAGCCGTTCCAGGGCCAGGCTGACCAGGTTCTCTGTGCTGACTGTCGCGACGATTACGACCGGCGTGCCGATCTCGACGCGCTTGAATAATTCGAGCATTTGGTTATCGTCCAGGCCAATGCAGCCGAGTGTCGCAGCGTTTTTGCCGCCACCGTGAATTTCGATCAAGCCACCGATCTTGGCATTGGCCGGAATCTGCTTGCGCCGTTTGGCTTCTGCAAACCGCTTCTGATCTTCGGCATTTGGATAGTTGAGGAGGAGGGCCTTATAATACTTGCTGTTCGGCACCTTGCGGACCACCTCGTAGCGGCCTTCGGGGGTTGCCCGGTCGCCCGCATACAGCTTGTCGCCGATCGGGTTGAAACCGAGGCCAACCGGATAGCTGGCTTTAAGCTTGCCATGCGAATAGACGAAAAGCTGGCGGCGCAATTTGTTGATCACCAGGGCAAGCCCTTGGCCTTGCCGGCTTTCCTGGATGGCAGCATCGACCATCGATTGCCAGCGGACGATATTGGCCCGGTCGGCGAACTGCGCCAGGATCGGCCGGACCCGGGTAATTGTCTTGTCGAGCAAGGCCTCGGCCTTGGTCAATCGGGCAAAGGCCTGATCCGGCTGATCGGTGGCAATAAATCTTTTTACCTCGTCCATGAGGACCTCGACACGGGACAAGTTGCCGGTATTGAGGCGACTGTCCTTGATCGCCTCGGCGAGGTCGCGCAGGGCCAACAGTTGCTCGGTGACCCGATAGCTGCGGCTGGCCAGCTCCCGGGTTTGCTCTCTGCGATTCTCGATCAGGACCGCATGGACCTGCGCTCCGCGAGCCAGGACCGCCCGAAAAATATTCGACACCCCTTCGTAATCACGGAGCCAGGTGAAGCGGGACTGTTCCACAGCGAGGCGATCACGCCCGATCTGCAGCTCCACTTTGAAATCGGCGTAAAGGTCCGCTGCATAAACAGGCGCGCCGGCCCGCCAAAGGTCCTGTTCCAGGGCAATCGCCTGTTGGACCTCCGGTGGGACCGGCGGTTCACTGCAACCTGTCTGCAAGAACAGCAGAAGAACCAGCCAAGCGGCAAAAAACATTCTCATCGACCGGCAGGACCTCCCGTTGCTGCGCTGTGCAGGAAATAGTTTACTTCTTCTTTGCCGCCGCTATTTTTTCACGGGCCTGGCTGATATCGCTGTTGATCGTCATCGCCCGGGCGGCAACGGCATTGGCCTTTTCGGCGGCAGCGATGTATTCGCCGGAATCAATCTGCGGCTGGATCCCTTCCAGTTCTGCTTCAAGACCGACGACATCGCTCTTCATTGCCTGGAGGTCAGCCAGCGAGCCCTTGCCCTGCGGTGCGACTTCGAGCATCGCCTTGGCTTCGGTAAGCGCGGCCACAGCTTCTGAGAGGGCCGTAGTGGCAGCAACTTTCAACTCTTCCTTGCGCTGGGCGATCTGGCCTTTCAATGCGTCGGCGTCAGATTTGACTTGTGCAAGGGTGTGTTTCGCTAAATCGTAGTTTTTGAAAAAGTTGCCGTCCTGGACTTTGAGTTCGGCTTTGGCCTCCTCGAGCTTGTTGTTGATCGACTTCAGCTGTTCGGGGGTGTAAATCTCAGCTCCTTCGCTGACAATTGTGTCAATTGAGCTCTGCGCCGAGGCCAGCTCATTGTTCGGGGCTTCGGCACATGCTGTCAGTAGCACGACGGCCATCATGGATACCACTAAATTTTTGAAGTTGCTTTGCATTGTGAAATCTCCTTATGAAGCATGGTTTATGGCTACCGCCATGGTAGCGACTGTTGTGATCAGTGTTTGCCTGTGTCCGCACAATCGGGAACCTGTCGGACGACAGGGACACCCGAGTCATCGAGTGTCCCTGTTGCTTATGATGGTATTTTTGTCACTCGCTGCGGACGTTTCAGACCCTCCGGGAGCAGACCTTGCCTTTATTATTCCGCGTACTTGACACGCTTGGGCGCGGCAGCGACAACGATACCCTTACTGGCTGCCAGCGAGACTTTCAGAGCGTCGCAGTCGTCCATGACCCGGTTCAGGGTGAATTGCGCAACCGAGTAATTCTTGAAGAAGTAATCCTCTTGGGCTTTGATATCGGCCAAAGCCTCCTCGTAGCGTTTGTTGAGCGATACGATCTTGTCCGGAGAAAACTCTTGTCCGCCAGCAGCGATCACCGCATCGATTAACTGCCTTGCCTCGCTCATTTGCGCGGTTGGCGGTTCACTTTTGCACGCAGTTAAAAGGGTCATTACCGCGAGCGATACCAACAGCAATTTAATGGCCTTCTTCATGTTCTTCTTCTCCTTGAGGGGAAACGCGTTTGTGCGCACCGTCATGGTGCTGTCTATTTGTTTAGCAAAGTCCGAGCCAAAACTTAACCGGCTGATTTTTAAGGGTTTTTGTCCGTGCCAAAGAAAAAATATTCCTCATATGAGGAATCGGATTGCGCTTTTGAGGAAGGGGTCTTTGCTTTTGCCTCCTGGATTGGCCAAGGTGCGCGCTGCGCATCGCGGACATCACCGTCTTCAGAGCCTCTCTCAAAAAAACAGGCAAGAAGCGAGAGAGAGAGGGCTGCGACGTCGCCCGCATCTGCCGCTTGCCAGCCCGTATGTTCGCATGATAGAGTCCCCGGACGTCGGACAGGCCGGGTTCCTCCCGGCTTTTTCTTTCAGCGCAACCCTGAAAACACGCTATTCTCTAACGTAGAGACGACATGACGAGAAAACCGTTACATAAACCGGAGCTGCTCGCTCCGGCCGGCAGCCTGGAGGCATTTTTTGCCGCCATGGAATTCGGCGCCGATGCCGTGTATGTGGGGCTCAAGGATTTCTCCGCGCGGGCCAAGGCCAAGAACGTCACCCGCGATGAGCTGGAGCGCATGGTCGGCTATGCTCATGGCCGCCAGAAGAAAGTCTTTCTCACCCTCAACACCCTGGTCAAAGAGAAGGAGCTGTCTCACCTGATCGATGTCCTGGCCGCCGTCGAGGCGATCGGGATCGATGCGATCATCCTTCAGGACCTGGGGATCTGGCGCCTGGCGCGGCGGCACTTTCCCGGTCTGGAGCTGCACTCCTCGACGCAACTGACCATTCACAACAGCGCCGGGGTGCAGATGGCCGAACAGCTCGGGTTCTCCCGCGTTGTCCTGGCCCGTGAGCTGAGCCTCGATGAAATCACCGCAATCAGGAGTGAAACGGCACTCGACCTCGAGCACTTTATTCACGGTGCCCACTGTTTCTCTCTGTCCGGCCAGTGCAGCTTCTCCTCCTGGCTTGGCGGGATGAGTGGCAACCGCGGGCGCTGTGCCCAGCCCTGCCGGCGCCGCTACCACCACAAGGGCAAGGATGGTTACTACTTCTCGCCCAACGACCTCTCCGCAATCGACCTGCTGCCGGAGCTGGCCGAGGCCGGGATCATGAGCTTCAAGATCGAGGGCCGGATGAAGAGCGCCGAGTACGTAGCCAATGTCGTACAGGCCTACCGCATGGTCATCGATGCCTCAGAGCGGACCAGGTCTGCGGCAATCGGTGAAGCCAAGGTGTTGCTCAAGGAATCGTTCGGCCGTCAGCCGACCCGCGGCTTCCTGCCGGGGAGCACACCGACCGACATGGTCAATCCCGGGGTGCACGGCGCCACCGGCCGCCTGATCGGCAATGTCGAACGTTGCCAGGGAGGGCAGCTGACCTTTTCGACACGCGACCCGCTGCATCTCGGCGACCGCCTGCGCATCCAGCCGGCATCCGACAAGCCTGGTTCGGCGTTCACGATCCGCGACCTGCGTCAGGCCGGCAAACCGGTCAATCGCGTCGGCAGAAACGAGCGGCTCTCGGTCGGCTCGCCGCCGGACAAAAACTTTAAGAGCGGCGACCTCGTCTACAAGGTGTCCTCCGGGCAGGCCTTCTCCTTAAGCCAATCCGCCTGTCGCAAACGGCTGGAAAGTATCACCCCCGGCGAAGCGGTGGTCGATCTCGCCATCGCCATGCCGACCGCTGGGAGAATCGAACTGGGCGCCACCTGTCACGGCTTGTCATTGGCCAGAGCCTACGAGGTCGAAGCCTTCCCGGCCAAGGACCGGCCGCTCTCCGCAGAGGTGCTGGCCAAGGTGTTCGGCAAGACCGGGCAACTCCCCCTGACCCTGGGACAGCTGGTTTGCGGCGACTTGCCCGCAGTAGTTCTGCCGTTAAGCAGGCTCAATGCCATCCGTCGCGAATTCTACCAGGAGCTGTCCGGCCTGCTGCAGGACCGTCAGCACCAGGCCCGCACCGACCACCGTCGCCAGGCGATGGCCGACCTGGTCCCGGCCGGGACTGGCTGCAATGAAGCCGTTCGTCTGGCCGTTGCCATCAGCAACATCCGGGACCTTGCTCTGCTTAAGCAGGGCGAGGTTGATGAACTGATCCTGCCGCTGTCGACGGGTGTCTCCGGCAAGCTTTTGTCCGGCAACCGTGCCGCCCTGAAGCATCCGGAACGGGTTGTCTGGGACCTGCCGCTGGCGATCTTCGATGCTGACTGGCCCGGGTTCCAGACTGAAGTCGAACAGCTGATCGACCTGGGGTTCCGGCGTTTCCGCCTGCAGAATATCGGCCAGTTCATGCTGTTTGGAGACCGGCAGGACCTGCTTCTGGAGAGCGGTTACCGGCTCTTCACTACCAACAGCCAGGCTGCCAGCGCATGGCGTGAACTGGGGCTTGCGGCGGCGACGCTCTACGTCGAGGATGATCGCGACAACTTTGCTGCTGTGCTCAACCGTCAGACCGGCCTGTCGCTGGCCGTGACGGTTTACGCCAACCTGCCGATGATGATTTCACGGATTCCCCTGCCCGGCGTCAAGGCCGACCGGCCGGTCGTTTCCGACCGCGGTGAGGCATACCGGGTCGACAACCGAACCGGCCTCACGATCGTGCGTCCGGAACAGGACTTCTCTCTGCTTGGTCATCTCGCTGAGCTGCAGCGGATGGGCTGCCGCCGTTTTGTCGTCGACCTCTCCCACCTGGGAGCGTCCACGCCAGAATGCGGACAGGTGTTGTCGGCATTCAGGAGGGATGTGAGCCTGCCCGAGACCTCGACATTCAATTTTTTGCAGGAGATGGTCTAGACACGTAAAAAGTAAAAGGTAAAAAGGTTCAGCTCCACCGACAAGGTCTTTCCTCTAATTACGGGTCACGTTTAACTTTTTACCTTTTCCAATGAACAAGGGTTGCAATGAAACATATCGAATTACTGACTACCGATGCCAAAGTTGCCGAGCTGGCCGGGCAACTCGCAGCGGAGACGGCGATAGCCGTCGACCTGGAAGCGGATTCGCTGCACAATTACCAGGAAAAGATCTGCCTGATCCAGATTTCGACCACGCAGCGAACCGTGCTGATCGATCCTCTCGCGGCGACCAACCTCGGGCCGTTGCGGCCGGTCTTTGCCGATCCGGCGATTCGCAAGATCTTCCACGCCGCCGATTACGACCTGCGCAGCCTGAAGCGCGATTTCGACCTGAACGTGCACGGCCTCTTCGACACCATGATCAGCGCTCAGCTGCTCGGTGAAGAGCGGGTTGGGCTGGCGGACCTGCTGAACAGGTACTTCGGCGTCGAGCTGGACAAGAAATACCAGAAAGCCGACTGGTCGCAGCGCCCCCTGCCAGCCGAGATGATTCGCTACGCTGCCGCCGACACCAATTACCTGCATCGACTGATGGACCTTTTCGTTGAACGCCTGGAGACCCTTGGGCGGACAAGCTGGGTTGCCGAAGAATGCGCCCTGCTCGAAGAGGTGCGGTTTGCCGACAACAGCGGCCCGCTCTGTGTGCGGGCCAAGGGCGCCGGGACCTTGTCGCGTCGCGAGCTCGGAGTGCTCGAATGCCTCCTGCAATGGCGGGAGGGCGAAGGCGCAAGGCTGGACAGGCCGGTTTACAAGGTCCTCGGCAACAAGTCCCTGCTTGAACTGGCTCAGCGCATGCCGCAGGAGAAAAGTGGCCTGCGCGGCATTGAGGGCTTGCCCCCCCGGCTGATTGAGCGGCTTGGCAGTGCGCTGCTGGCCGCCGTTGCCAAAGGCAGGAACATCCCGGAGGAACAACTGCCGAGCTTCCCGCGACTTCCGCGCAAACCGAGAGACCCGGCCCGCGAGGACCGCTTCAAAGTGCTGCGGAAATGGCGCGAGAAAGAGGCGGTAAAGTATGCCCTGGATCCCGGTGTCCTGATCAACAATTTTGCGCTCGACGCACTGGCCCAGGCGAATCCGCAGTCGGCAGCCGAACTGGATAAAATCGTCGGTTTGAAGCAGTGGCAGAAGGCAGCGCTCGGCGACGGTCTGCTCGGCGCCCTGAGCGGAAGATTGCAAGGATGAAGAGGCTGCACACCTTTTCCCTCGCTGATCGTGCCGAAGCCGGCCTGCTCAAGGAAATCCTGGAGCGTGAGGGTGTCGACTGCCTGATCCGCAACGAACAACTCTTCGCCGCGCTCGGCGAAATCCCTTTTCTCGAATGTTACCCGGAACTCTGGGTGGTTGACGATGAAGTCTGGCCGCGGGCCAAATCACTGCTCGACAGCTGGCTGAAAACAGATGTCACCTCTGCTCCATGGGCCTGTCCGTCATGCGGGGAGGAGTTGGAAGGGCAGTTCGGCTCCTGCTGGAAGTGTGGAAAAGCCCGGGACGTGTGACGCGGAACACGGGACGAGAAAGCTGAACAGCCGTTGGCCACTGATCACATCTGATCGAATCTGATTTAAAACTTGATCTGAATTAACAGGGATGGAGGGGATGAATTAGAGCAATGCTTTATGCTCCTGCTACGATCCTTTGCCGAACGTATTCATACATAACCACCGAAGCGGCGATGCTGACGTTTAGGCTCTGCACGCTGCCGAACTGCGGAATGATCAACTTCTGCAGTTCCGGATAATCCTGCGGCTCGAAACTGCAGCCGAACTCCTCATGGCCCAGCACGAAAGCGCTCCTGAGCGGCAGTTCTGTCGCACAAAGTGAGACCGCCCCCGCCGGGTCGAGCAAGAAGAAGCTGTAGCCCTGTTTGGCCAGGTCGGCATGACAATCTGCGAAGCAGTCATGGAAAAGTGCCGGGACCTTGCGGAACGAGCCCCTGGCGGGAGACGGGTCAAAGGGTCCGATATTGACCAGGTGTACGGCGCTGGCGCCGAAGGCTTCGGCGCTGCGAAAGATCTTGCCGACATTGAAGCCGGGCTTGAGCCGGTCGAGCACCAGCACGAACTCATGCGCTCCCGGCCTGGCCAGCAGGTTGCGCTGGCGCTCCTTGTTGTATCGTAGCAGCAACTGCCGGTAGGATTCTTTTCGAGTCATTGTTAAACGTGGTGCGTAGCGCGTGGCGAGTAGCGCGACAAAGCAACCTTCTTGTTAATCAACGATCTACATATTCTCGTCAAGCAGAACCAATTGCTGAGACAAGGTTCTGGTTTTAAGAGCTTCTTCGCGCCACGCGCCACGTTCATCTGGTTTTCCCCGGAATCCCCGCTTCGGTCATCGGCCGCGGGTCGAGCAGGCGCTCCACTTCGTAATCTGGCAGCACCTTCTCCGCCAGGGCGATCTCGCGCACGGTCTTGCCGGTTGCGTGGGCCTGCTTGGCAATTGCCGCGGCACGGTCGTAGCCGATCACCGGGGCCAGGGCCGTACACATGGCCAGGCTCTCCTCAATCAAGCCTTCGCAACGCTCCCGGTTGGCGGTCAGTCCCTGCAGGCAGCGCTCGTCAAACTGGTCGATCGCATTGGTCAGCAGGTCGATCGATTGCAGCAGGTTGTGCGCCATCATCGGCATCATCACGTTCAGCTCAAAATTCCCCGACAAGCCGCCAAGGGTGATGGCCGCATCGTTGCCAACCACCTGGGCACAGACCTGCATGAGGCTCTCCGCCATGACCGGGTTGACCTTGCCGGGCATGATTGAACTGCCGGGTTGCACTGCCGGCAGCTGCAGCTCGCCGAGACCGCAGCGCGGACCGCTGGCCAGAAAACGAATGTCGTTGGCGATCTTGAAGAGTGCGACAGCCGTGGTCTTTAGAGGCGCCGCTGGCAGCCACCACCTGTTCCTTGCCGGCCTGTGCCGCAAAGTGGTCCTTGGCCTCGCGCAGCGGCAACCCGGTCACCTCGGCCAGCCCGGCAATCACCCGCTGGGCGAATTCGGGGTGGGTGTTGAGCCCGGTCCCGACCGCCGTACCGCCGAGCGGTAATTCGCAGAGACCGTCCAGAGCCCGGTCCAGTTCGGCGGTGACCGTGGTCACCTGACGGAAGTAGCCGCCGAAGATCTGACCAAGGCGGATCGGTGTGGCGTCCTGCAGGTGGGTCCTGGCAATGGTGACGATGTCGTCGAACTCAAGGGCTTTGGCGCCCAGGGTTTTGCCCAGATCGATGAGTGCCGGCTGCAGGCTCTCCCGGATCTCCACCGCTGCCGCAAGATGCATGACCGTGGGGATGACGTCGTTGCTCGACTGGCCGTAATTGACATGGTCGTTGGGGTGCACGGTGCGACTGCCGAGGTTCTCGCCGAGCAGCTGGCAGGCCCGGTTGGCAATCACTTCGTTGGCGTTCATGTTGGTGCTGGTGCCGGAACCGGTTTGGAAAATATCCAGGGGAAAATGGTCGTCAAGGTCACCAATAATCACTTCATCGGCGGCATCCATGACTGCCAGGGCGATGCGCTCGTCGAGCAGGCCAAGCTCGCGATTGACCCTGGCGGCATGCTCCTTGACCATGCCGAGCGCACGCAGGAAGGGGCGCGGAAAGCCGATTCCGGAAATCGTGAAGTTGTCACGGGCCCGGGCGGTCTGGGCGCCGTAAAGAGCGTCAGCAGGCACGGTCATGGCGCCCATGGAATCCTGTTCGGTACGGGTTGCGGACATAAATCAGTCTCCTTCCCAGCTACGGAGGCGGTTAAGTGTTATAGGCCATTATCTTTTGACATCTTCCTGAAATCATTAGCAGTTTTTCTTAGTTCAGCAT
Source organism: uncultured delta proteobacterium (assembly GCA_963715335.1). Taxonomy (GTDB): domain Bacteria; phylum Desulfobacterota; class Desulfuromonadia; order Desulfuromonadales; family BM103; genus JAFDBW01. The sequence goes on along the minus strand of CAVQRZ010000009.1, from coordinate 128,034 downwards.
ATCAGCAGGAGTACCGCTGTCAATCTTTCCGATGCATGTTTAGGCTCTCGAAATAATTTTAGTTTCGCTAAAGTTTTGTCTCCGCTATGATGGCTCCCTCATGTCGTCATACGCTTTCACATTAATTCTGTTTTCCGCGCTGATGCACGCTATCTGGAATCTGCTGGTCAAACGCAGCGGGGACAAGACCGTCTTCATCTGGTGGATGTTTGCCTCTTCATGCGGCCTGATGACCCTGGCGCTACCGCTGGTCGGGCCGTTCCCTGCCCTTTCCTGGCGCGTCATCGGCCTCGCCGCGGTCGGGGCGCTCTGCTTCATGCTCTATCACCTCTTCTCCGGCCGCGCCTATCGTGACGGCGACCTTTCGATCATTTATCCGCTGGCGCAGACGGCGATGTTCTGGGCGCCGATCTGGGGCATCCTGTTGCTCGGCGAAAAGGTTTCCGGGCTCGGCATCGCGGGGATTCTTTTGATCCTGTTCGGCGCCTACTCGATCCAGCTCAAGGCGTTGGCCTGGAGCGAAGTCGTCCGGCCGTTTCGCAGTTTGCGTGACCCGGCCGTACTGGCTGCCCTCGCTGCGGGCTTCATCTACTCGATCGGCGCGGTTATCGACAAGACCGGCGTGATGCTCTACCCGCCCTTCCATTTCACCTTCCTGCTGATTTTTTTCATGCTGCAGTTCATGACCATAAATATCATGCGGCCCAAGTACCGCGGGCGGATCATGGCCGAGTACCGCAGCCACCGGTTCCTGGTGCTCGCTGCGGGGCCGGTGATCATGGCGTCTTTCCTCAGTTTCCGTTACGGTCTGCAGCTGGCGCCGATGAGCTACGCGGTGCCGGTGCGTCAGGTCAGCCTGCTGATCGGTGTCCTGATCGGCGTACTGTTCCTCGGCGAGACCTCCGGTCGGATTCGCTTCACCGCAGCCGTTCTGATTGTCTGCGGGGCGGCGCTGATAAGACTTGGTTAAAAGCCAGGGACGCGGTACGCGGTACGAGGAACGCGGAAAATCAAAAGTAAAAGTCGATTGACATGCTTTGGTTTGTCGCCAGCCTTGCTCGTCCCGATATTTCTTTGCGTCCTCTGCGCCTTTGCGTTAAAACTTACCTGTACCCATCCTCCCGAACCATGGACATGCTATGAAAAACATCGCCAACTTTCTCTTCGAAGCAGGCATGCTCAAGCGTACGCCACGCACCGGTTTCCAGTTCCTCGGTTCCGGTGCCGAATCGGTTGCCGAGCATATCTTTCGCACCAGCCTGATCGGCTACACCTTGGCCCAGCTTGATGCCGAAGCCGATGCCGGCCGGGTGGTATTGCTCTGCCTGTTCCATGATATTCCCGAAGCGCGCACCGGCGATCTCAACTATGTCAACAAGAAGTACGTCAAGGTTGATGAACGCAAGGCCGTCGAGGACCTGGCCCGCACCCTGCCCTTCGGCGACGACTACCGCAGCCTGCATGAAGAATTCGCGGCGAACCTGACCCGTGAAGCGTGCCTGGCCCACGACGCAGACCAGTTGGAGATGATCCTGGCGCTCAAGGAGTATAAGGACCTCGGCAATCGCTACGCCGATGAATGGTATCCGGCCACCGTTAAACGGCTGCAGACCGAGAACGCGAGGACCCTGGCAGAAACGATCTGGGAAACCGATTCGACGCGCTGGTGGTTCGATGACGATATCGACTGGTGGGTTAAAGGCGGGGGCTAGGGGCTGGGGGCTGGCGGAGGCTTGACGCGACCAACAAGAGGTGTTAGAACTCCCTCTCTTGACTCGGGAATGCTGTACAGCGGTTCCCTTTTACTTTTCACCTTCAACGCTTATCTGAATTGCGGAGCAATTCCAATGCTCGATCTCAAATTTCTGCGCGACAATCTGCACGATATCGAACATCGCCTGACCACCCGTGGTGGAGTCGTCGATCTCGGCAGCTTTCGTCAACTCGACGGGCGCCGCCGTGAATTGCTCGGCGAAGCGGAAACCCTCAAGGCCGAACGCAACCAGGTCTCTGCGCTGATCGGCAAGACTAAAGACAAGGGCCAGGTCCAGGGCGAGATTGCCCGGATGAAGGAGGTCTCGGCGGCGATCAAGGAGCTTGACGAGGCGCTGCGCCAGGTTGAAGACAACCTCAACGGCCTGCTGTTGACCCTGCCGAACCTGCCCGATCCGGAATGCCCGATCGGCGCTTCGGAAGAGGACAACCCGGAGCGCAGCCGCTGGGGGACGCCACGCGAGTTCAGTTTCGAACCGAAGGCCCATTGGGATATCGGCGAGGATCTGGACATTATCGATTTCGAACGTGCGACCAAGATTACCGGTGCCCGCTTCGCCCTCTCCAAGGGCGCCGGTGCCCGGCTCGAGCGCGCCCTGATCAATTTCATGCTCGACACCCATACCGCTGGCGACAGGTATACCGAGATGCTGCCGCCCTTCATGGTTAACCGCGATGCCATGACCGGCACCGGCCAGCTGCCGAAATTCGAGTCAGATCTCTTCCACCTTGACGACCCCGATTACTTCCTGATTCCGACCGCCGAAGTGCCGGTGACCAACGTCTTTCGCGAAGAGATCCTTGACGGCGCCCTGCTGCCGATCTGTTTTGCAGCGTACACACCCTGCTTCCGCAAGGAGGCCGGTGCGCACGGCCGCGATACGCGGGGTCTGATCCGCCAGCACCAGTTCAACAAGGTTGAACTGGTCAAGTTCACCCGGCCGGAAGACTCCGACGCCGAACTGGCCAGACTGCTTGCCGATGCCGAAGGGATCCTGCAGGCGCTCGAGCTGCCCTACCGGGTGGTCGATCTGTGTACCGCCGACATCGGCTTCTCCGCCGCCCGGACTTTCGATATCGAAGTCTGGCTGCCGGGCCAGCAGGCCTACCGCGAGATTTCGTCCTGCTCGAATTTCCGCGACTTCCAGGCGCGCCGCGCCGGCATCCGCTTCCGCCGCGAGGCGGGCAGCAAACCGGAGTTCGTGCACACCCTGAACGGTTCGGGGCTGGCTGTCGGTCGCACCCTGGTGGCGGTTCTGGAAAACTACCAGCAGGAAGACGGATCGGTCGTCGTCCCGGCGGTTTTGCGCCCCTATATGGGCGGTTTGGAAAAAATCGGTTGATACGGAGCGCCGCTTCGTATAAAAGGTATCAGCACGGAGGAGTGGCCGAGTGGCTTAAGGCGGCGGTCTTGAAAACCGTTGAACGAAAGTTCCGTGGGTTCGAATCCTACCTCCTCCGCCAAATTCAAGTTTGCTTCGCAGGATTCTGTAGGATTCGAAGCGGAGCGAACGCTGCCAGTGGCAGAAGAGCGGACGGCACGTCCGCGGCAGTGAGCGTAGGGGAGCCGACGCAGGAACCAGCGAAGCTGGTGACGTAGTGGGCGAATCCTACCTCCTCCGCCAAATTTAAGGATTGAAAATTGCGGACGACGGCACTACACTGTGCGTCCGCGAAACTTGTGGTTAGCGGAGAGGTGGCCGAGTGGCTGAAGGCGGCACCCTGCTAAGGTGTTGTACGGGCAACTGTACCGGGGGTTCGAATCCCCCCCTCTCCGCCAGTTTAACTTACTTGTAACGCTTCCGGGGATTCGAAGCGGAGCGAACGCTGCCAGTGACAGAAGAGCGAACCGAGAGGTTCGCGGCAGTGAGTGTAGGGGAGCCTACGCAGGAGCCAACGCGAGTTGGCGAGGGAGTGGGCGAATCCCCCCCTCTCCGCCAGTTTAACCGTCCGGCTTGAAAAGGCTTGACATTCGGTTACCATTAAGCGATAAACCTCGTTCCTTTGCGCCACTAGCTCAGCTGGATAGAGCGTCTGACTACGGATCAGAAGGCCGGGAGTTCGAATCTCTCGTGGCGCGCCAATTAAATCAATGACTTAGCCCATTATAAGGCTAAGTCATTTTTTAATTTTAGTGCTGTGTGGTCTGTGGAGGTTCCGGTGACTATTTTAGTGGTTCGTCGTAGGGGCTAGGTTTATAGGAAGTTTGCAGACTTGCGAAACAGGATGGTGATGTGATGGCTTGACTTGAAAAGAGATCTGTCAGGACCGTGCGACTGGCACTCACTCTTGTCAATCGTTGCTTTGGTTAATTAGATTAACAATAACCTTAATGATGGTGTCCTTCTCTTCCGGTCGACTTTCGGCAATCAGTAATGTGAGCGCCACCAGGGCATTGTCGGCCAGACGCTTGCTTCCGTCGGGACGGTAGAGGATTCCGTTCCGCGCCAAAAAATAGATAAAAACAGCAGCGGCAATGCGCTTGTTTCCATCGGTAAAAGCGTGGTTCTTGACGATGAAGTAAAGTAGATGGGCGGCTTTCTCCTCAATGCTAACATAGACATCCTTGCCATCAAAGGTCTGAGAGATGGCGCCGAGAGCGCTCTTGAAACCTTGGTCCTTTTCTTGACCGAAGAGCCCATCGAAATCTTTTTTCATAGACTGAACGATTGAAATTGCCTCATTATATTGCAGTACGAAACTTGCAGGACCACTGGTTGCCTCTACAGACAAGCTTCCGTGGTCAAAACGGTCGAGAGTGTCCAGGGCGTAGGAGTAGTCGGTGATGACCTGTAACACATCTCGTCCAGTATCGCTGATCAGTTGCTGCTGATCCAGGGTGCGGGAAAAGAGATCAACCACTTTTTGCAGCTCAACAAATTTTTGAGCCTGTTCTTCCAAGCGTTGCTGGTTGACTGTATAGCCTTCGACAATGTGACTGCGGAGGGTATGGGTGGCCCACTGACGAAAACGGGTCCCCTGAACAGACTTTACTCGATACCCTACGGAGATAATGACATCGAGATTGTAGTGGCCCACATTATAGGATTTCCCATCAGCGGCAGTTATCCGGAATTTCCGGACAACTGAATCCTCCTCCAACTCATCCTCTTTAAAAATATTTTTCAGATGTTCATTGACCGTTCTAATGTCTTTGTCAAACAGCTCAGCCATCTGTTTCTGGGTCAACCAGACCGTTTCTTGGTCCAACTGGACTTGTAGTCCCGGATGTCCGTCATCAGCCTGATAAATAACAATATCACTCATTAGGTCTTTTCTTTTATCTGCAAAATAGTCAGTTGCGAGCAGCGTGTCGTGACCAAGCAACTGTCACACTCGGTAATATACGTTTATTGACCTGAAACGTCAAAGTTCGACCTGTCTCAAAAATCAACCGTCAGACTTAATTTGCTGTGAGCAAACCTTGTACCCCATTGCACGATAACCTCGTTCACGTTTATCCCACATCCTAGCGAGTTTTGGCTGGTCGCGCTCAATGTAGTCATAGATTCGAACGTCCTTTTTCTCCGAATGCTCACGGTGTAACCGGCCAGCATACTGCTGCAGTGTTCCTTTCCATGAAATGGGCATGGCGAGCACCAACGTGTCAAGAGGTGGATGATCAAAGCCTTCACCTATGAAACGGCCTGTTGCCAGAAGAACTCTGGGGGCCTTTTCATCGAGTTCGCTAAGTGAGTCGAATGTTGCTGCCCGCTGTTTTTTTGACAGACGACCATGAAGAACATAGCAGGTTGGGACAGCTTCAGCCAAACAAGTCTGCAGCAGGCTCAAATGTTCAGTTCGCTCGGTCAGAACCAAGACTTTTCTTCCTTCTTGATACGCATTGACAATATCACTGGCAATTTTCTCTGTTCGCTTAACATCGTTGACAAGTGCTTTAAAGACCTCCTGGATTTCTGCATCATGTGGACAACTCGGTGCAGGAACATATTGTGGCCATACCTTAAGTTCCGTTGGCAGGTTCTTTGGTTGGGCAGCAGTGTGCCTAATGGGACCGCATTGCATGAAAATTATGGGATGATGACCATCACGTCTTACGGGTGTTGCTGTCAGGCCAAGAATAAATTTGGCTTTTGCCTGCTTAAGGATCGTCTCAAAAGAAAAAGCTGAGATATGATGACATTCATCGATAATGATTTGGCCATAAGAATCAAGAATCTCATGTATATCTTCCCGCTTAGATAGTGACTGCATAACGGCAATATCAATTTCCCCAGAGAGTTTGTTTTTGCCCCCTCCAAGGGCACCAGGTAGCCCCTTGGGAAGATCAAGGAATGTCGCCATTCTTTCCTTCCATTGAGTCAGAAGTTCCGTTCGATGAACTAAAATCAAGGTACTCACCTTACGGCGTGCAATCATCGCGGCAGCCGTAACAGTCTTTCCAAAAGCTGTTGGGGCGCAAAGCACACCCATGTTGTGCTTCATCATATTTCTGACTGAAGTCTTTTGGTCGTTACGCAACTGACCGGTAAACTTGGTTGTAATCTTCTTGCCTGATACTTGCTCATTCTGAATTACCGCCCGGACGTTATTCTGCGCCAACAATTCAAGCACAGGTTCCAGACAACCACTTGGCAGACCGATATGATGTGGGAAGTTTTCAGCGCATCCGATGATGCGTGGCTTATCCCAAACGGGCAAGCGCATTGCTTGAGCCTTGTAGAACTCAGGATTCTGAAACGCCGCTATGCGAATCAGTCGATTTGCCAAGGTTTGGGGGAGATCATTTTTTGCAATGAAAACCTGATTGGCTACGACCAGGTTTAATTCCTCTGGGAGCGACCCGGAAATTTGGTTCTGAGCAGCTAACGGCCTTTGCCACGGCTTGTAATCATTTTCTTCAGACAGAAAAGCCACATCAAGGGGATGCTTGCCATCACATGCACGGAGCAGCGCACCCTCAAGTTCAGACGGGGCCATTGGCTTCAGTGACAACAGGTATTGCCATTGGTCTGAGTATGGGGTTAGGTCGTGGTCAACAAAGACGCTACAGCCGTTTTCACGGGGTTGTTTCTGCAATGGCAGAGCAATCAAGTTGCCGAAGCCACCCTTGGGCATAATATCTTGATTCGGGAAGAACCGGTCGTAGCTGGCAAGGGAAAGTTGGCGGGTTTTATCACAGGTATAGCTGATCAGTGCAGCACCCAACTGCCTGGCCTCACGGGCAGGCACAGAATGGGAGAAGAAGACCCAAACATGAGCACCTTTTCCAGAACGTGAGATCTCCAATGCTGCAGGGATATCTAGTTCAATGCACGATTGTATAAAAGACTTGGAGTCTTCTTTCCATTCGGATTTATCGAAATCAACAGCAAGAAAATAGCAAGTGTCATCCTCAAGAAGCGGGTAGACTCCGACGATATTCTTGCCTGACAAATGGTCGTAAATAACCTGATCTGTGACTGGAAGAAAGAGACGATAGTTGCAATCAGCACATTTTATTTTTGGTTTATTACACAGACCTGTCTTCCATTCATTGCCACAGGCAGGGGAGTAACCGGACCTCCCTTTTGCTGATTTCCAGCGTGTTGGATAAATGTCCACTCGCCCGCGAAAAAGACGTCGGAAAAGTGTAACTTTTTGATCGGTAGAAAGGTATACCGGCAGGTCGTTTGTCAATGGCACACGGGAAGCATTAATTTGTTCTTCATCCCACGAGATTCCATGCTGTTTCAGCAATGCTTTAAGACGGGAGTTCTCTTCCTGTAATTTTTGGTATTGATCTGCGGTCTCATGCGAGGGAGTCTCCCCCATAGCAGCTTTGTCATTCTCTTCCATAGGCGCAATATATCAGATATGAAAAAGGACTAAAAGTATGGTGTAAACATCCTGTCTCTTGCGAGAAGGCTGAACTTGGCAGCGGCCAATGAAGATTGTCGCGCTTGGTTAAAGCCATTGTTTTGGGTGGTCCCATGGTGGTAAATGTTTCACCTGTGTTGCGCTGTACTCTTCAGGTTTTATGGGCTTTTAGCCCATTTTACGCTCGATTTTGAGCTAAAAGGATGTTGAGCAAAACCAAAAGAAAAAACACTGTATTTCATTAGGTTAGGGCTCCCGTTGCGCCAAAGAGCCAGCTGCCTACGGATCAGAAGGCCGGGAGTTCGAATCTCTCGTGGCGCGCCATAAAAACAAAGGCCTCAACACTTCATCGGTGTTGAGGCCTTTGTTTTAATTTTCTACAGAACTGCGACCTACCTGTTTATTAGGCAACAAGGTTTATCCGAAATGCCTGACGTTACTGGAAACTCAAAACAAACAATGTAGTATGTTTACTGACTGATGTAGACAATCATCAATAAATCAGGAGGTATTTATGGGAAGCAGGGGACGTGAAATAGTCGGGTTGGATGTTGATGAACTGATCTCAGTGCTGCGTAAGGCCTATGCCGACGAATGGCTTGCATACTACCAGTATTGGACGGGTGCAAAGGTGGCTAAAGGGCCGATGAAGGAAGCGGTTATTGCCGAACTTGAACTACATGCAACAGAGGAGCTTAATCATGCTCTGATGGTGACCAACCGCATCATCCAGTTGGGAGGTGATCCTGTGACCGATCCGCGCGACTGGTTCAAGCTGACGAACTGCGCGTACGAACCGCCGGATGACCCTTTTGTGAAAACACTTCTGGAGCAGAACATTGCTGGTGAACAGTGTGCCATCAGTGTCTACAAGAGGTTAATGGACATGACCAAGGATAAGGATCCGGTAACTTACAACATGGCTCTGCAGATTATCGAACAAGAAGTAGAACACGAAGAGGATCTGCAGGCCCTTTTAGAAGACTTTGAATTGATGCTCTCAGCGTTCAAGAGGTAACCTGCGCATTTTCTACGGATCAGAAGGCCGGGAGTTCGAATCTCTCGTGGCGCGCCATTTCAGATTAGGGAGCCAGACAATTTGTCTGGCTCCCTTTTTCTTTCTGAAACGGTGACACTCTAGAGTGTCACCTCTCCCCGCTACAGGTGAGACGTGGCAAAACCGCTGACAGGAGGGCAGCGGTCCGGGAGCCCGGATCTTCCGCGGTGCGCCATATCAACAAAGGCTACAGCCCCTAGCGGTGCCGGGATCCTGGGTGTTTTGGCAGCGGATGGTCTGTCAGGGGGCGGGAGGAGGGCCAGTGGCCTCTCAGGCGCGGAAATCGTCAGGCTCCGAATTGTGCCAGGGGTTTTTTCGGGTACCCTTAGAGGAGCAGACAAAACCTGCCAAGGAGAATAATCATGCAATTGAAAGAATATTTCGAAAAGGCGAGCGGCACAGGGGTTTTCTCAAGTGCCGACAGTCAAGGCAAGGTCAATGCCGCCATCTATGCCCGGCCGCACGTCATGGCTGACGGGACCCTTGCTTTTATCATGCGCGACCGGCTTACCCATAAAAACCTGGAGAAGAATCCCTATGCCTGCTACCTGTTCATCGCCGCAGAGCGCGGCTACAAGGGGATACGGCTGCATCTGAAAAAAGTCAGGGAGGACCAGGACGCCGCGTTGCTTCAGCAGCTGACCAGGCGTTGCCTGACGCCCGAAGAAGACTCTTCAAAAGGGCCAAAATTTCTCGTCTACTTTGCAATAGAGCAGGCCCTTGACCTGATTGGCAGCGGCACTCCGGATCTGACGCTGCCATAATCACAGCCGGCCAATTCGCCACCAGGTAGGCAGCCCCGCTGCAAGCGGCTATATTGTGACTTGCGGTCATGCCGTTTTACCTGTGAGGCGGGCATGTTTGGTTTCCGCAACGGGGCATCCCTTGTGCTTTTTCTTGAAAGACAAAAACCGGCGGGTCGCGTCCCGCCGGACGCCATACTTTTGTCCGGCAACAAAAGTATGCAAAAGTGCCTGCTCCTTGCGGAGGGCATCTCCTCTGCCGGGTTTCTGTGACTTCAAGAACCTGCTGTGATGGGAATCCGGCCCTGTGTCAAAGGGCCTGACCTTGCCGTGTGATTTACCAGGGAAAAGCGTAAAAACATCACAACCGATGCAACTCTCCACGAATGGAGAGGCTCTCAAGAGCCTCGATTCCTGCGGGGGAAGCGTAGACTCCTGATCGTTTAAAACGATCCGGATTGAGGTTGCCGCCCTGCCGCGCCAGACATGCCCAGCGCAGCGCAGGCCCTTTTCTGCTTACTCTTTTAGGCCAATAAAAGAGTAAGGCGCAGTCGGGGGGCGCAACCCCCGGGGTTTGCTTTTGTCTTTGAATTCCAAAGTCCAATGGAAAAGGGCAACAGATTATCTCTCTGTTGCCCTCTCTATAATGAAGTCAGGCTGAACTTTGTCAGCAGCCTGGAGCCCCGGCATATTCAAGTGCCGGAGCGTGTTTGGCTGCCTTGAGGAATAGGTTCGTTTATGTCTCGTCCTTCCCCCAGACCCGGTCGATAAACTGGTCACGGCCCGAATTGTAACGGTAGGACTTGTAACGGATCGGGCTCTCCTTGTAGTAATCCTGGTGGTAAGCTTCGGCCGGGTAGAATCTGGTTGCGGCAACGATCTCGGTCACCACCGGCCGGTCGAAGCGGCCTGACTTGTCAAGCCGGTCCTTTGATGCTTCGGCCAGCTGCCTCTGCTCGTCGTCGAGATAGTAGATGCCGGTACGGTACTGGCTGCCACGGTCGACAAACTGGCCGCCGGCGTCGGTCGGGTCGACGTTCATCCAGAAGACGTCGAGCAATTCTGCGAAGCTGACTTTGGCCGGGTCATAGCTGATTTCGACGGCCTCGGTATGTCCGGTCGTCCCGGACGAAACTTCCTGGTAGGTTGGATTCTCCTTGTGGCCGGCGATGTAGCCGGAGACCACGGCGTGTACGCCGTCAAGTTTTTCAAAGGGCGGCTCCATGCACCAGAAGCAGCCGCCGGCAAAAATGGCCTTGGCCGTCACGGGTTCTTCCATAGCTTTCCTCTCTCCCTTCCTGTCCAGCTTAGCAGCAACTGCGAAACCGGCAACTATGACCAGGCAGACAAGTCACGCTTGGCAAGGGTTTCAAGACCTCTCTGCCTTACTTGCTGGCAACAAAGCTGAGCGAGGCCGAGTTGATACAGTGCCGCAGACCGGTAGGCTGAGGGCCATCGTCAAAGACGTGTCCAAGGTGTCCATCACAACGGGCACAGAGCAGCTCGGTGCGATGGCTGAAGAAGCTGAAGTCGTCTTCCGTGGCGATGTTCTCTGCGGCGACCGGGGCGGTAAAGCTCGGCCAGCCGGTCCTGGAATCGAACTTGTCCTTGGAGGCGTACAGGTCGAGGCGGCAACCGGCACATTGGTAAACACCCGCTTGGTAATGTTTATCGTAGATGCCGGTAAACGCGGGCTCAGTGCCTTTTTCTCGCAGGATATGGAACTGTTCCGGCGTCAGCAGTGTGCGCCATTCAGCGGCACTCTTTGCAACTTTCCCGGTCATGATGTATTGCCCCTCTGAGACGGCATAGACCTTGATCTGCTCTGCCGCGTTGGCGGCGTTCGGGGAAAAAAACGACATCAGCCGGGCATCGATCAAGTTGAGCGTGGCCAGGGAGGCCGAGGTGCCGGCGGCCACAACAGCCGTGCTCTTCAGAAAATCGCGTCTTTTCATTGTGAGATCTCCTTTGCGGATTCGGTGCTCATCGTCTGCTCCAGGGTGCTGACGTAGGTGTCCGCAGCCCTGAGCCAGTCTTCGAGTTGTACGATCGATACTTCTTTAGGATTATATACCACCCGGTCGACTTCGCGCGAGCCGCTCCAGCCGCGCTCGACAGAGATGACCCCGGGTTTGCCATCAAGGGCATGGGCGCCGACGTCATAACAGTGGACGACGAAGGTGGCCTTCGCCATCCCCGGGGGGAGCTCTGCGGCAGCGCTGAATGCGACCAGCAGAATGGTCAGAAGAGTTGCTGTAACAAGTATTGAGGTTTGCATGGCCTTGGTCCTTTCACTTGGGGCTTGCTTGTGACAGAGGCTAACAAACGGCTGTAAACAGATGAGCAAGGGTCGGTAAAGATTCGGTAAAGTTTTTTAACCCCAGGGAAGGGGTGAAGGGAAAGGGGGAAGGGGGGTCAGGCGGGGAGCTCGAACCAGATGCGGGTTTCGCCGGCAACGCTTGCGGCGCCGACCTGGCCGCCGTGGGCTTCGATCAGCTGCTTGACGATGGCCAGACCGATCCCGGCGCCGCCGGCATCTCTCGAACGTGAGTATTCGGCGCGGAAAAATCTTTCGAAAACATAAGGGAGTTCGGCGGCCGGGATGCCCGGACCGTCGTTCACAAAGTCGACGCGCATGCCGCCCGGGGTGCGGGCGCTGGTAATCGACACCGTACCGCCTGCCGGAGTGTACTTCAGGCTATTGTCAATCAGGTTGCGCACCGCCTGCAAAAGCTTGTCGCGGTCGGCAGGAACGGTGGACACCTCGCCGGTGAAGCGGGTCGTGAGCCGGATCTGCTTCTCGTCGAGGCTCATCCGGTAGAGGTTCAGCATTTCACTGATGCAGCCGTTCAGATCGACCGGCCGGCGATCAAGAAAGGCCCGGGCGGCATCGGCCCGCGCCAGCTGACCAAGGTCCTCGACCAGGTTGACCAGACGCAGGTTCTCCTGCTGCAGCATCTCGAAAGTCGCCTTGTCCGGCGGGATGACGCCGTCGCTCAAGCCTTCCAGGTAGCCGCGCAAATTGGTGAGCGGGGTGCGCAATTCGTGGGCAACGTCGGAGACCATCGATTTGCGCAGCTGTTCAAGGCGTTCCAGGCTGTCGCTCATGCGGTTGAAGGCCTGGCCGAGGTCACCGATCTCATCGCCCGAGACAGCTTCGACACGGTTTGAGAAGTTGCCGGCGGCAATCTGCCGACTGGCTTCGCTGATCTGCACCAGGGGGCGCAGTACGCGTCGGGTCAACAGGTAGCTGAGCAGGAAGGCCAGGCAGAGAGCGACCAGGCTTGCCCAGAGCAGGTAACGGTGGACGGCGGTCAAAAAGGCCCGGTGCGTGTCAGTGGGCGAGACCATGTACTTGTCCATCAGCACCATGAAGTAGTCTGCGGCCAGCTGATCGAAGGCCAGCCAGATAATGCCGGTGATCACCGCAATCACCGGTATCGTGGTCACCAGCATCAGCTTCCAGTGCAGGCGAAGCTTCATGGCTGTTGCCGATCGGCGAAGCGGTAGCCGAAGCCGCGCACGGTTTCGATAAAGCGGGGCTCCGCGGCATCGTCGGCAAGCTTCTGCCGCAAATGCCCGATGTGTACGTCAACCACCCGGTCAACAACCGCCTCGCCGCGCTGGTAAATGTGGTTGAGCAGGTCATCACGGGACAGGGCCTTGCCCGGCGCGCTCATCAGCGCTTGCAGCAGTTTGTACTCCACCGCCGTCAGCTCGACCGGTTGTCCGTCGAGGGTCACCCGGCGTTTGTCGATATCGAGGACCAGCTCGGCGTGCCTGAGTTCACAGACCGGTTCGGCGCGCCGCGAGGTTCGCCGCAGGATCGCCTTGACCCGTTCCACCAGTTCACGCGGGCTGAAGGGCTTGACGACGTAATCGTCGGCGCCGAGGGAGAGGCCCAGCACCCGGTCGATCTCCTCCTCGCGGGCAGTCAGCATAAGGATCGGCACATCGGAGAGCTTGCGCAGTTCGCGGCAGATCTCCCAGCCGTCAACGCCAGGCAGCATGATGTCGAGGATCACGAACCCGGGCGCCTGCCTGCCGGCGAGGGCCAGTGCTTCGGCGCCGTCATGCACAGTCTGCGTCGCGAAACCCTCCCGTTCGAGATAGGTCGCAATCAGGGCCGCGGTGTTGCGATCGTCCTCGACGATCAGGATCGGGTTGATCGGTTTGGGCGGGAGCATGCGGAACCTTTGTCAAGCATTGATATGATCGCCAGCATAACGCATGGCCATGGCGGCAAGATACCAGCAGTTTACATGGAAAAGGCTTCTGCTGCCACTTTTGCCGGCAGGCAAGGGCTTTTCAGCCGTCGCATCCTGTCGTTGCGACGCGGAATCCTTTGCAGGGGAAGGGCAGTATTTTGTCATCAACCTGCAGCCAGGCGCAGGCCTCTGTCAGGTTCGTAAAGCCCCTGATTTCGATATTCTTGCTTTTACTCAACCAACCGGCCATGTCGACAATGTTTTTCCGGAATATGCTGCTGGTGACGACGGCACTTTTGGCAGGGGCCTGGCCAATAATCAGCGTCGCGGCTTCAATGACGCGCTGGGATTCCAGCGCGGGGATGATGGTTGCCGAATTCTGTAGGTCAACAATCGAGTGGAAAGACGGATCATAATCCGTGTCCCTTGACACTTCGGTCATGATATTGACGAGATCCCGGACCGAGAATTCGCCATTCATCTGCACAAAGACCAGTTTGTGGTCTGTTGCAATTTTATAGTTATGCATGATGGGTTCACCGTTAAGCCATGATTTTACGCCTAGCCCGAGCTGGCAAAGAAGATCTGTCGCAAAGTACGTACCAGAAACTCTTTGCCGCCCGCTATGCGAAGTTAAGTGTCTGAAATCATGCATTTTAAAAAGGGATGGTGGTTTGCCGGTCCTGCCGTGCCGAACCGATTATGCGCTATCGAGACACGCTGTTGTCAGCTGTTCTGACACAACAATGCCCACGCGTTCAAGGCTCCTGGCGCAAGAAACGGGTGGGCGCGTAGTTCGAGGGGTGATATCTTTTGGCGTAACAGTGTGCAGGACAGATGATGATGGAGTCGCAGTTGTGAATCACCCAGACTATCAACGTATTGAAGAGGCGATCCGCTTTCTCGAAAAACATGCGGTTGAGCAGCCGTCGCTCGACGCTGTGGCCGATTATGTGGGCCTGAGTCCTTGCCACTTCCAGCGCCTGTTCAAGCGCTGGGCCGGAGTCAGCCCGAAACGCTTTCTGCAATACCTCACCGTCGAGCACGCCAGGCAGCTGCTGCGGGACTCGGCCTCGGTCCTGGACGCTTCGTATGAGGTCGGTCTGAGCGGCCCGGGACGCTTGCACGATCTGTTTGTCAGCGTCGATGCCGTCACCCCGGGCGAATTCAAAAGCGCCGGCGTCAACCTCGAGCTCGGCTACGCCTTTCATGACACACCGTTCGGCACCTGCCTGGTTGCAGAATCGCGCCGCGGCATCTGTCATCTCGGTTTTGTCGCTGGGGCCAACCGGACCCAGGCCCTGGCGGAGTTGCGGCGGAACTGGCCTGAAGCCTCCCTCGCCGAACATTGCGAGGCAGGCAGGCTGGCAATCAGGCAGGCCTTTTCGCCGGCCGCCTGCGCCGGCCAGCCGCCGATCAGGGTCCTGCTCAAGGGGACCAATTTCCAGGTCAAGGTCTGGGAGGCGCTATTGAAGATCCCGGAAGGCGTTGCGGTCTCCTACGGGGCGCTTGCCGAAGCGGTCGGTCGCCCCGGCGCCGGCCGGGCGGTCGGCACCGCGGTTGGTCGCAACCCGATCGCTTACCTGATCCCCTGTCACAGGGTGCTCAGGTCAAACGGTGCCGTTGGTGGCTACCGGTGGGGCACGGCGCGTAAAAAGGCCATACTCGGCTACGAATCACGGCACAAATAATTCGGCAACCGATTCGTCCTGTGTCGCCGGATTCAACCAGCGGGTTTACAAGTTGCCGATTTCCTGCAGCAGCTTTTCGTTGTCCGGCATCCCCTTGTGGACATAGCGAACGATGCCGTGCCGGTCGATCAGGTGGGTGATCCGGCCGCTGCCATAGTGCTTGCGGATGCTACCGTCGTCGACCAGCAGCGGAAAGCTCAGCCCAAGTTCTTCGGCAAACGCCTGATGGGTTTCCAGTGAATCGCCGCTGACGCCCAGGACCTGGACGTTGAGCTTTTCAAAACGGGCGATGTCGTTCTGAAAAGCCTTCATTTCACTGGTTCAGCCAGGGGTGAAATCAGCGGGATAATAGGCCAGGACGACCGGGCCCTTGAGCACCCTCTGGCTGAGGACAATCTCGCCCTGCGTGGACGTTGCGGTAAAGTCGGGAGCCGGGGTGCCGACTTCCAGCGCCGCCGCGTTGGCTGCCAGCAGGCTTGCCGCGGCGACAGTCCCTGCCCGAATCAATCGTTTCATCATGACCTCCTTAAGCCTTGGTCGAACAACTATAACGCAAATTCCAGCGATTGGTACGGGGCCCCTTTTAGAAGGGGCGTTATCAGAAGGCCTTGATCAACCAGACCCCGACGCACACCAGCAGCACGCCGGCAACCCGACCGAGGCTGACCGGGTGCAACGGGTAACCGAGGGCCCCGAAGTGGTCGAGCAGCAGCGAGGCGAACATCTGTCCGGCCAAAACCGTCGTCACCATGGTCGTCGCACCGAGCTTGGGGACCAGGATGATCGTCGCGGTGACGAAAAAAGCGCCGAGCGCGCCGCCGATCCAGATCCACCAGGGGTGTCCGCCGATCCCGGCGAGCGCCGGCAGGGGGATGCGGGCGATCAGGGTATAGGCGACCAGGGTCAGGGTGCCGACGGCAAAGGAGATGGTCGCGGCCAGGACCGGTGACTTGGTCCAGAGCCCGAGTTGGGCGTTAATACCTGCCTGGGTCGGCACCGAAATGCCGGCGACCAGGGCCATCAGGATAAACAGGGTTGCGGTCGACATGGACTGTTCCGTTCGGGGGTGAAAGGTTAAATGTGAAACGAAATATATTTAACGCAAAGGCGCAAAGGGATGCATCAAGACGCAAAGAAAGCATGGATATTTGAGGGTGTTCCTTTGCGCTTTTGCGTTGAAGAATTTACCCGCTGGCAAAATCAGCCATAGTTAAAATCGACTCTATATCCCGACGGTCCGACTTGTTGATAATCACCGCCGTACCGACCAGAGTCGCGCCAGCCTGCTCGATGATCTGTTCGATCGCCTTGCAGGTCGAGCCGGCGGCGAAGAAGTCGTCGGCAAACAGCAGGCGCTCGCGCGGCTGGAGCACCTCCCGTGAAACGTACAGGGTCGTCGATTCCTGCTTGGTAAAGGAGTAGCTCGCCGCGGCGTAGAATTCCTGCATGGTCAGGGGGCGCTTCTTCTTGGCATAGATGAAAGGCACACCGAAGTGCCCGGCGATCGCCTGGGCGATCATGATGCCGCTGCTCTCTGCGGTAATGACCTTGTCGATTTTGCGTTTGGCAAACCGGCTGTAGAGCTCGGCGCCGAGGCGATTCATCAGGAGCGGGTCGACCATGTGATTGAGAAAACGATCGACCTTGATCACCTGGCCGTCGATTGCGCCCTCGCGCCTGACGCGTTGATAGAGCTCCTGGGCGACCGGGTTCATTTGCGATCCTCTCGATCATAGGGCTGGCCAAGGTTCTCCGGTTGCTGCGACGCGCCTTTTTGCAGCCGGATGGTCGAGATCACCAGGACCAGGATAGTGAAAAAGTAGGGGAGCATCTGCAGAATATGGGCGCTGACCGTGGTGCCCATCGCCTGGAAACGCAGCTGCATGGCGGTGATGCCGCCGAACAGGTAGGCGCCGGCCAGCGCCCGGTAGCTCGACCAGGAGGCGAAGATGACCAGCGCCACGGCGATCCAGCCGCGCCCGGCCGACATGTTTTCGATCCACATCGGGGTCGTCGCCAGGCTCAGGTAGGCCCCGCCGATGCCGACAATCCCGGAGCCGACCGTCACCGCCAGGAAGCGGGTCAGCAGCACCGGTACGCCGCAGGTATCCGCTGCCGCCGGGTTCTCGCCGACCGTGCGCAGGGCCAGCCCCCAGCGGGTCCGGTAAAAGAAGAAGGCGATCGCAACCACCAGCAGGAAGCTGAAATAGATCAGCATATCCTGGTTGAAAAACGGCTTGCCGATCACCGGCAGCCGGCTCAAGCCGGGTATCGCGACCCGTTCGAAGCCGGCGATGGTCAGACCGACCATGCTGCGGCCGAACAGGGCGGTGATGCCGACGCCGAACATGGTCAAGGCCAGGCCGCTGACGATCTGGTTGCCGCGCAACGGCACGGTGATGAAGGCATGTATGCTCCCTGCCAGCATCGCGGCGACGAATGCGGCGAGCACGCCGACCAGCAGCGAACCGCTCGCCTGGGTGCCGGCAAACCCGGCCAGGGCGCCGATCAGCATCAGCCCCTCGATGCCGAGGTTGATGATCCCGGCGCGCTCGTTGATGATCGCACCGAGGGTGGCAAACAGGATCGGCGTGCCGGAGCGGACCGTTGCGTCGAGCAGGATCTCAAGCATGGCGCTCTCCCCGGACCAGCTTCAGTCGGTTGTGGATAAAGAAGTCCGAGGCCAGCAGGAAGAACAGGATCAGCCCCTGGAAGGCATATACGAACGCGACCGGCAGCTGCCAGGTCAGCTGCAGGCTGTCGCCGC
Source organism: uncultured delta proteobacterium (assembly GCA_963715335.1). GTDB lineage: Bacteria > Desulfobacterota > Desulfuromonadia > Desulfuromonadales > BM103 > JAFDBW01. The sequence continues at coordinate 109,975 of CAVQRZ010000009.1, read as the reverse complement.
CGACCAGCAGCACGCCCATCAGGAAAGAGACGATCACCACTCCCAGGGCGCTGCGCCTGGCCAGCCAGGCGATGATGATCGCCGTGTAGCCGTAGCCGGGGGAAATGCCGTGCTGCAGGCGATGCTGCAGGCCGGCCACCTCGCCGAACCCGGCGATCCCGGCGATCGCGCCGCTTAAGAAGAGCACGCAGAAGATCGCCAGCCCGGTGTTCATCCCGGCATACTTGGCGGCCTTCGGGTTGCTGCCGATCACCTTGATCTCGTAGCCCCAGATCGTACGCTCCATGAACAGGTAAAGGACCAGGGCGCAAAACAGGGCGAGGAGGAAGCCGCTGTGCAGGCGGGTATCGAAATACTCGGTGAGCCGCGCCGCATCGCTGAACTGGGCGGTCAGGGGGAAGTTGAAACCCTTGGGGTCCTTCCAGGGCCCGTAAATCAGATAGTCGACGCCGAGGATGGCGATGTAGTTCATCAGCAGGGTGACAATGACCTCGTTGACCTGCCAGCGGGCCCGCAGCAGCCCGGCGACGCCGGCCCACAGCCCACCGCTTAAGAAGGCGGCGCAGAACATCGCCGTGATCATCACGGCTGGATTCTCCAGCCCCGAGAAGAGCGCCACGGCTGTGGCACCGCAGGCGCCCAGGTAGATCTGCCCCTCGGCACCGATATTCCAGATCTGCATGCGGAAGGCGAGCGAGACGCCGAGGCTGGCAAAGATCAGCGGCGTGGTTTTGACCAAGGTTTCCGAGATGCCGTAGACTGAGCCGAGCGCCTCCTGGACGATTTCGAGATAGGCCTGCAGCGGATTGACGCCGGCGGCCAACAGCAGGAACCCGGCGACGAACAGCGCCACCAGGATCGAGACGAGCGGCGCGCTGCAGCGAAACAGCCTGGATGAGAGCTCGCGTTTTTCCGTGACCAGCTTCATCGTTGCACCTCGCCGCCCATTAGCAGGCCGATCTCCTCGCGGGTGGTGGCCTGCGGGTCGACCGAGCCGGCCAGGCGACCGCGGAACATGACCACGATCTCGTCGGAGAGTTTGAGCAGCTCGTCGAGATCTTCGGAGATCAGGATGGTGCTCATGCCGTTGCCGGAGCCGTCGACGATCACCTTGTGGACGTACTCGGCGCTGCCGATATCGAGGCCGCGGGTCGGGTAGAGGGCAACCAGAACCGCTGGATTCTCCGAAAGTTCGCGGGCGATGATGACCTTCTGGATATTGCCGCCGGAGAGGTAGCGCACCGGGTTGCCGGCGGGGCCTGCCTTGATCGAGAACTGTTCGATCTTGTCCGCCGCGTTGCGGCGGATCGCGGCGCGATCCTGGAAGATCCAGCGGCGGAAAGCCCGCGAGTTGAAATTCTTCATGATCAGGTTGTCATCGACCGTCATGTCCGGGGCGATGCCGATCGTCTTGCGGTCTTCCGGGATATGGGCGATGCCGGCAATGTAGGAGCCGCGCGCCGAGCTGTTGGTGATATCCCGGTCGCCGGCCAGGATCCGTCCCCCGGTCGGTTCCCTGAGCCCGGTCAGCACTTCGGCCAGCGCTTTCTGGCCGTTGCCGGCAACCCCGGCGATACCGAGGATCTGGCCGCGATGCAGCTTCATAGTGAAATTGTCGAGGTCGGCCAGGCCGCGGTCGTTGCGCACCGAGAGGTTTTTGATCTCCAGGGCCAGCTCCGGGCTGGTGCGGAAACTCTTCTGCCAGCCGGGGATATGGTCCTCGCCGATCATCAGCGAGGCGAGGCGGTTTTCATCGTACTCGCCGCGCGCCAGGGTAACCAGGCTGCGGCCTTTTTTCAACACGGTGACCCGGTCGGAGATCTCCATCACTTCGCGCATCTTGTGCGAGATGAAGAGAATGCTCTTGCCCTGGTCGCGCAATTGGGTCAGCACGGCGAACAGGCGGGCGCTCTCCTGAGGGGTCAACACCGCGGTCGGTTCGTCGAGGATCAGCAGACGGCAGTCGCGCAGCAGCAGTTTGATCAGCTCGATCCATTGCTGGGCGCCGATCGACAGTTTCCAGACCGGTGTGTCGAGGTCGATATCGAGATTGAACTTGTCGAGGATTTGCTGGACCTGCTGCCGGTAGGTGCGGCGGACATAGAAGTTGGGCACGCCATCAAGGGCCAGCAGAACGTTTTCGAACACGCTGTGGGCAGGCACCAGCATGAAATGCTGATGGACCATGCCGATGCCCATGGCAAGCGACTCGCGGGGGCTGCTGAAGGTCGCCGGTTCGCCGTCAAAGCAGATCTCGCCGCGTTCCGGACGATAAAGCCCGGTGAGCACGTTCATCAGGGTGCTCTTGCCGGCGCCGTTCTCGCCAAGCAGGGTGTGGATCTCTCCCGGCGCGATCGACAGGGAAACCTCGTCGAGGGCGACAACCCCGGGGAAGGTCTTGCGGATATTCCGGATTTGTAGCAGGTCGGTCATAGAAGCCATGCTGAAAAGCTAACGCGATGACGCAAAGGCGCGAAGAAAAAAAGCGCTAAAGAAGCTGCTTCCAACAAAGATACTTTATCTTTGCGTCTTGAGTCACCTCTTTGCGTCTTTGCGTGACAAGGTTTTTCATGGCGCAAAAAAAAGCACGTACCAAAACTCAGGTACGTGCCCTAGTTAATCTATGCAAAGGGCTTACTTGGGGATCGTGCCCTGGACGCCCTTGACGAAGTAGCTCATGCCGAGCAGGTGACCATCATCGGGGGTGCTGCCGGCGGCAATCTGCACTTTGCCGGCCTGGTCGGTGATCGGCCCGGCAAAGGGGTGCAGGGTGCCGGCCTCGATCGCGGCGGCCTGCTTCTCAACCAGAGCTTTGACGTCGGTCGGAACCTTGTCGCTGATCGGTGCCAGCTGCACCAGCTCCTCTTTCATCCCCCACCAGATCGACTCCGATTTCCAGGTGCCGTCCTTGACTTCCTGGGCGATCTTCGAGTAGAGCGGCCCCCAGTTCCAGACCGGAGCGGTCAAAAAAGCGTTGGGAGCAAAGTCGCGCATGTCCGAGTTGTAGCCGATGACGAACGCGCCACGGGCCTCGGCAGCCTGCAGGGTGGCCGGGGCATCCTGGTGCATGGCCAGCAGATCGGCGCCGACGTCGAGCAGGCTGTCGGCGGCGTCACGCTCGATCCCCGGGTCGAACCAGGTCTGAGTCCAGACGACGCGAACCTCGGCTTTCGGGTTGACGCTCTGCACGCCGAGGGTAAAGGCGTTGATGCCGCGGATGACTTCGGGGATCGGGAACGCGGCGACGTAGCCGATCACATTGGCCTTGGTCATCTTGCCGGCGACGATGCCGGAGAGGTAGCGCGGTTCGTACATGCGGCCGAAGTAGTTGCCGACATTCTCCGCCGACTTGTAGCCGGAACAGTGCATGAAGACCACATCCTTGTTGCGCTTGGCCACATCGAGGGTCGCGTCCATGTAGCCGAAGCTGGTGGTAAAGATCAGGTTGTGCCCCTTGCGCACCAGCCCGGTGATCACGCGGGCCGACTCGGCGCCCTCCGGAACCGATTCAATATATGTGGACGGCTCGACAAAAGGGAGAGTTTCCATCTCTTTGCGCCCTTGATCATGAGAATAGGTCCAGCCGGCGTCGCCGACCGGGCCGACGTAGATAAAGCCGGCTTTGATCTTCTTCTCTTCAGCAGAGGCCAGCTGGGGCAGGACCAGCATCAAGGCAAGCAGCAGGAGAGCAAGTTTTTTCATCTTCGCGTCCTTTCGATATCAGGGTGGGGAGTGGCGTGGGTCAGTATAATTCCGTCACTTCTACCGTACGCAAAGGGGCTTGTCAAACAAAAGAGTAAGGTGCCGTCAGGGGGGCGCGACCCCCGACGGCGCCTTGCTCTTTTGCTGGCCCAAAAGGTTATGATTTTAGGCTTTTCCTTTGTCAATCACTCGGCAAGGTCAGGCCCTTTGACACAGGGCCGGATCCCCATTACAGCAGGTTCTTGAAGCCACAGAAATCCGGCAGAGGAGATGCCCTCCGCAAGGAGAAAGGCGCTTTTGCATACTTTTGTTGCCGGACAAAAGTATGGCGTCCGGCGGGACGCGACCCGCCGGTTCTGCTTTTAATCCTATTAAGCTCATAAGATCAAAAGCAAAAGCAGAACCCGGGGGTCGCGCCCCCCGACTGCGCCTTACTCTTTTGCTGGCCCAAAAGAGTAAGCAGAAAAGGGCCTGCGCTGCGCTGGGCATGTCTGGCTCGGCATGGCGGCAACCTCAATTCAGGCTATATTAACCGACTAAATGTTTACGCTTCCCCCGTAGGAGCCGAGGCTCTTGAGAGCCTCTCCTTTCGTGGAGGCTTGCGTCGGTAGAAATTGTTTTGGCTTTTCCCTGGTAAATCACACAGAAAGGTCAGGCCCTTTGACACAGGGCCGGATTCCCATTACAGCAGGTTCTTGAAGTCACAGAAATCCGGCAAAGGAGATGCCCTCCGCAAGGAGAAGGCGTTTTTGCATACTTTTGTTGCCGGACAAAAGTATGGCGTCTGGCGGGACGCGACCCGCCGGTTCTGTTTTGATCTTTAAGCTTTCAACGGTCAAAACGAAAAGGGACACAATGCAATCAAGTATTGTGTCCCCATAATCGATGCCTTTGAGGGTCGTGTCTGCAACAGTCAACAGGCAGGATTGAGCGCCGCCGCATCCATAATCTCAACCCGGAAAGTGGCCCCGCCGCCGGGCGTATCCTCAACGCTGGCCTGTCCGCCATACAGGTGACAAATTTTCTGTACCGTGGTCAGGCCGATGCCGCTGCCTGGCTTCAGTTTGCCGCCCGTGCCGCGGTAGAAGGCATTGAATATTTTCGCCTGTTCATCAAGGGGGATCCCCCTGCCGTGATCGCGGACGAAATAGCTGACTTTCTGACCGAGGCGTTCGCCGCCGACTTCGATCGGGCCGGCGTTCGGGCCGGCATAGCGCAAGGCGTTGCCGAGCAGATTTTCAAAGATCTGGATCAGCAGCGACTCCGGGACCTGGACCGGCGGCAGCGGTTCGACTCGCACCTCGACCCTGCTTTTTGCGATCTCGCCGGCAAGCTCGGTGAGGATGAAGCGCAGGACTCCGTCGGTATTGATCGGCTGGTTCGGCGGTTCGATGTTGCCGGTCGTCGCCAGGGCGAGCAGGTCCTCGACAATCATCGCCATCTTTTCACCCTGCTCTTCGATGATATTCACCAGCTCCAGGGCTGCCTCGCTGAGCTCTTCCCGGTGCAGTTCCTTGAGCAGGTCAGAGTACCCGATCACGGCCGAAATCGGTGTGCGCAGGTCGTGGGATACCGTGTGGACGAAGGCGTCCAGTTCTTCGTTGGCGGTCCTCAGTTTCAGCTCGGCGAGCTTGCGTTCGGTGATATCGAGAAATGAAACCACCGCACCGATGGTCTCTTTCCCCTGATAGAGAGGGTACGACCAGTACTCGACGGGAAAGGATGTGCCGTCCTTGTGCCAGAGGACCTCGTCTTCAAGGTGGATCTTGCTGTCGTGCAGGTAGGCGTGGCAGATCTGGCATTCGTCTGCCGGGTAGGGGGAACCGTCGGCGCGGGTGTGGTGGGTGAGTTCGTGCAGGTTTCTGCCCAGCAGTTCATTTTCACTCTGGTAGCCGAGCAACTTCAGGCAGGCCGGATTGCAGAAAGTGCAGTTGCCTTCGAGATCGAGGCCGTAGATTCCTTCCGCTGCCGAATTCAGGAGCAGTCTGCTCTTGAGGCTGCTTTCGGTCAGGATGTTTTCGGTTTTGCGGCGTTTGACCAGCACAAAAAGCAGATCGGCCATGAAGAGCAGCATCAGGAGCACGAGCAGCCAGATGATGCCGGTATCGAGCTGAGCGAAAAACTGTGTCATGCTTCGGCCGTTCGGGAAACACCATAACTTTCAGAGATAAACGACAGGCCAATATACCCTTTTTGTTGGGGGAAGGAAAGAGCGTGGCCGTGGTGGTGGTCTGGTTCCGGCCTGTTCAATCCTTACCGGCTGAAGAGGTGCCCTGCTCATTGACAACCAGGGCTTTGCCGTCGATAAAGCGCACCGATTAACCTGCTGCGCCCGCTGCTCACCAGCGGCTGCCTGCGCAAAAAGTGCTCCGGTTTGGCCGGCCCGTCTTCTCTTTAAGCAAACCAATGATAATATTAACTATATTGACTCGACGGCCTCGTGGTGCGCAGTGTGCTGGCGCCCCTCTGGACAGGGAACTGGTAATGATGGGGAAACAGAGCTCCGATGCAGGTGAACCCGGTCTGCAAGGCTGGCAGCTGGAACAGCAGCTCCAGGGCGACCAGGGCCTGGAGATTCATCCTCGCCGGCCGCTGGTGCCTGGACCAGGCGTTGCCTTCCTGGGAGGTCCTGAGCCCTGAACTGGGCAAGCACGGTCTGCGGCGACTCTCCTTCCAGACGGACCAGCTGGTTGCCTGGGATACCGGCCTGTTGGCCTTTCTCGCCGGTGTGCTGAAGTTCTCTGCGGGGCATGACATCACAGTCGATTGCAGCGGCCTGCCCGCCGGTGTTCAGCATCTGCTGAAGATGGCCTTTGCCGGGCCCGAACAAAGTATCGATGGGAGACGGCAAAACCAGACCGGCATGCTTGCGCGGCTAGGGGCCGCGGCGATCGATTTTTATCGGGGCTTTCCGGAAATGCTGCAATTTCTGGGCGAGGTCACCTTGTCCATAGGCCGGCTGCTGACCGGCCGGGCACAATTCCGGCGCAGCGATTTCTGGCTTGAAGTGGAAGAGGTCGGGCCGCGGGCCCTGGTGATTGTCACCGTGATCAGTTTTCTGGTCGGCTTGATCCTCGCCTATCTCGGCGCCGATCAGTTGCGCCTGGTCGGGGCGCAAATCTTCATCGCCGACCTGGTGGCAATCGGCATGGTGCGGGAAGTGGGGGCCTTGATGACCGGCATCATCATCGCCGGTCGAACCGGCGCGGCGTTTGCCGCGCAGCTCGGGACCATGCAGGTCAACGATGAAATCGACGCCTTCCGGACCCTCGGCGTTTCGGCGATCGATTTTCTGGTTCTGCCGCGGATCCTGGCGCTGATGCTGATGGTGCCGCTGCTAACCCTCTACGCCTCTTTTGTCGGCATGTCGGCAGGGCTGCTGGTCTCGTACTTTATCTTTGATATCGGCTTCTTCGAGTATTACACGGAAACGCTGCGGGCGCTGGAAATCAAGCATTTCATGGTCGGTCTTGCCAAGGGCAGCGTCTATGGCGCCATGGTTGCCTATGCCGGCTGCCTGCGAGGCATGCACTGCGGGCGCAGTGCCGAGGCGGTCGGCGAGGCGGCAACCTCGGCGGTGGTGACCGGGATTCTGCTGATCACCATCATGGCCTCTCTCATGACCATTCTTTTTTACCGACTGGGGATATGAAGCAATGCCGGGGACACCGCACATCGAAGTTCGTGACCTGACCATGGCTTATGGCGACTATGTCGTTCAGCACGACCTCAATTTCGTGGTGCAGAAGGGCGATATCTTCATTATCATGGGCGGCAACGGCTGCGGCAAGACGACCCTGATGCGCGCCCTGGTCGGGCTGCAGAAGCCTGCCGTCGGCACGGTGTACTATGCCGGCGAGGATTTCTGGAACGTCTCTGCGGATGACCAGCAACGGCTCAAGCGCCGTTTCGGCGTCATGTTCCAGGGCGGCGCCCTGTGGAGCTCGCTCTCCCTGGCGGAGAACGTGGCGCTGCCGCTGCGTGAGTACACGGCCCTTGCGCAAGCTCGGATCAACGAGATCGTCTCTTTCAAGCTGGCCCTGGTGGGACTTGCCGGCTTCGAGGACTTTTACCCCGCCGAGTTGAGCGGCGGCATGCGCAAAAGAGCGGGGTTGGCACGGGCCATGGCCCTGGACCCGGAGATCCTGGTGATCGACGAACCGTCGTCCGGGCTTGACCCGCTGAATGCCCGTCACCTCGACGATCTGATCCTCGAACTGCGCGACAGCCTGGGCACGACGATCGTTGTCGTAACCCACGAACTGGCCAGCATCCTGTCGATCGGCAACAACTCGATCTATCTTGACGCCGAAACCCATACCATGATCGCCACGGGCAACCCGCAACAGGCCGCTCGAACCGGAGATGCCAAAGTGCGGCATTTCCTGAGCAGGGGGGAATTATGAGCAGACAGGCCAATCCTGCCATGATCGGAGTCTTCGTCCTCGGCGCCTTTATCCTCGGCGTGATCACCCTGTTGTTGCTCTCGGGCGGGCAATGGTTTCAGGATCGTCGGCAGCATGTCCTCTATTTTGAAGGCGCGGCCCAGGGGCTGCAGGTCGGGGCTCCGGTGGTTTTGCTCGGCGTCAAGGTCGGCACCGTCAAGCAGATCCAGCTTGGCCTGCTGCAGGACGGGCAGACCTTCGTTGTGCCGGTCACCATAGAAATAGAGCCGGCAGTGGTGCAGGCCAGCAATGGCGAGCAGGTCGACCTGGGCGACCCCAAAACCCTGCGCGAACTGATCGAGCGTGGGCTGCGTGGCCAACTGCGGATGCAGAGCCTGCTCACCGGGCAACTCTACATCGGGCTCAATTTCTACCCGGACCAAGCTCTGCGGTTTGTCTCGGACAACCCTGCATTGAGTGAAATCCCGACCATCCCGACGACCGTCGAGAGGCTTTCCCTGACGCTGGAGGAGTTCCCCATGAGAAAGTTTCTCGAGGATGTCGCGTCAATCAGCGCCTCGATGAATAAACTGCTTGCTACGGACGAGACCGCCGAGTTGCCGCAAAGGCTCAACCGGACCTTGCAGCACCTGGAATCCCTGATGAAAAAACTGGACCGTGAAAGCATGCCCATGCTGCAGGAGCTGCGGGCCGACCTTAAGGTCCTGAACGAGGCGCTGGGTTCGCTGAAAAAAGCCGCCGACCAGGTCACAACGCTCACCGACCCGCAAGCCCCGCTGTTCCAGAACCTGGTCCGCGCCAGCGAAGATCTTTCCGGCGCGGCCCTGGCTGTCGAAAGGCTCGGCTCCGAAGGTTCGCCGACGGCTGCGGGCTTTTACGAGATGCTGCAGGAGGTTTCCCGCGCGGCACATGCGACGAGAATGCTGGTCGAAGCCCTTGAGCAGCAGCCGCAATCAATCTTGTGGGGCAAGCCCGGGCCGAGGGAAGCCGGTGACCGGTGAAGACAAGGAGGAAAACAACAAGGGCTTAACCATTTCTGGCTAAGCCCTTGTTTTGTATGGCGGAGGGGGGGAGATTCGAACTCCCGGTGGCTTGCGCCACAACAGATTTCGAGTCTGTCACCTTCGGCCGCTCGGACACCCCTCCAGGGGCTGCTACTGGGGGCTGGAGTCTTGGGGTTGGCAAAAGCTCAAACCCCACGTTCTTCAGCGGATTCACAGTTATATAGAATTCCGGGATTTTTTTCCAGCCCAAATTATGGCCAATTGCAAACATGGCGTCCAGATCATGGCCCCCAGGCCCCAGCCCCTAGCCTCCAGCTGCCGAAGGCGGCTTGGCCGCCTTCCTACCTGCCCTTAATTCCTGAAAAAAGCTGCTCAGCATCGTGCTGCATTCGTCACCGAGCACCCCCTCGCTGACTTCGACCCGGTGATTGAAGCGCTCGTCGCGGGCAAAATCGTAGATCGAACCGGCCGCCCCGGCGCGCGGATCGCGGCAGGCGTAGACCAGGCGCGGGACGCGGGCAAGGATGATCGCGCCCATACACATCACGCACGGCTCCAGCGTCACGTACAGGGTGGTCTCGAGCAGGCGCCAGTGGCCGATCGCTGCTGCGGCCTGGCGGATCGCCACCATCTCGGCGTGGCTGGTCGGGTCGTTGCTGGTTTCGCGCAGGTTGTGGCCGCGGCCGATGACCTGCCCGTCATGGACCATCACCGCGCCGATCGGCACTTCGCCCAGCGCTTTGGCCAGCTGCGCTTCGGCAATCGCCGCCTGCATGAATGTCGTATCGTCGTCCTGGTTCATCTGTCGCCCTCTGCTGAATTTCATACCATGCTGAATTGTGGAGGCACAATAGTTATTCGAAGCGCGAGGTGCGAGGTGCGAGGTGCGAGGTGCGAGGTGCGAAAAAGCAAAAGCCCTTTGAGCTTTTCGTTTAACGCCCGTTCGCTTAGCTCGCTCAAGGCGCGAAGGACGCAAAGGGAATAGCTTTGTTGTACGAACAAAAGCAACAGGTCCTCTCTGCGATCTTTGCGCCTTTGCGTTAAACAGGTTTTTAGGTTTGTCCCGTCTCGCGAACCGGGGTTTGTAAACCCCGAAGAACACGGCATACTTGTAGGACTCTAAGAGCGAGGCATCGCATGAACCTGCCCAACCTGCTCAGCCTGCTGCGCATCTTCATGGTGGCACCCTTTCTGATCGCGGTGATCTACGATCGCCACGGCCTGGCGCTGGTGATCTTCGTGCTTGCCGGTTTCACCGATTTTCTCGACGGCTACCTGGCCCGCCGCCTCGACCAGAAGTCGGTGCTCGGCACCTTCCTCGACCCCCTCGGCGACAAGCTGCTCGGCACCGTCGCCTTCATCGCCCTGAGCGTTCAGGGGCTGCTGCCGGCCTGGCTGGCGGTGATCGTCGTCGCCAAGGACGTCTACGTCGCCCTCGGCGCCGGGATCCTGCACTACTCCGGCAACCTGAGCGTCGCCCTGCCGAGCTTCTGGGGAAAATTCGCCACCCTGCTGCAGATCGTCACCGTCGCCCTGGTCCTGCTAAGCACCTTAGCCGCTATTGCCCCTGCCCTGCTGAACCTCCTGTTCACCGTCACCGCGCTGGTGACTACGATTGCCTGCATCCATTACATCTGCAGCGGCGCGAAGGTGTTCAAGGAGTCGTGAAATCGGAAGGGCGAAGAGCGAGGTGCGAAAAAACACAAACAAGAAAATCCGTTATTTACAGGGATGAAGGGGGTGAACAGGATAACGGCTGTAAGGCTCTAGAGCTTTATGACTACAGCTATCCGTCCTGTCAGATTTGATCAGTGGCCCAAAAAGTTTTAGCTTGTTCGCGCCTCTCGCCTCGCACCTCTCGGGTTGTAGTTCCGGCGAACAACGATACAATTGAGCGCAAATAATTATTCCAGCCGAGAGAGGCCTTATGAGCCCTGCAGAGATCCCACCAGCGACCATACCCTTTAACGAGTTTCTGAATAATTTCAAAGCCCGCATGCACAACGTCTTCCACGAGCGCGAGGAGATGAACCGGCTCAGCACCGGGCGCGGCCTGCCGCCCTACGTGCTGCGCGAGGTGATGGCGTGCAATCCGCTCTCGGTTTTCATCCCCGCCGCATACGGCGGGCGCGGCGCCGACCCCGAGGAAGGGATCGCGGTGATCGAGGCGGCGTCCTACGAGTCGCTGGCCCTGGCGCTGATCTTCGGCATCAACTGGGCGCTGTTTCTGCAGCCGGTCGCCAAGTACGGCCAGGAGGAGGCCAAGCAGCCGGTCTTCAACGGCTTCCTGCGCGAACGCAAGATGGGCGGGCTGATGATCACCGAGCCGGATTACGGCAGCGACGCCCTGCACATGCAGACCTCCTGGAGCGAGCAGGACGGCCTCTGCCACCTGCGCGGCACCAAGCACTGGGCCGGGCTGACCGGCTGGGGCGACTACTGGCTGCTGACGGCGCGCAAGAGCGGCGGCCCGCGCGGCCTGGCCCGCGACATCGATTTTTTTGTCTGCGACGCCAACGCCCCCGGCCAGCGGGTGGTGGTCGAGGAGCGCTACAATAACCTCGGCCTGTACATGATCCCCTACGGCCGCAACCACATCGACGTCAAGATCCCGCCCAGTCAGCGCCTGGTGCCGCACAGCACCGGCATCAAGATGATGCTTGATCTGCTGCACCGCAGCCGCATGCAGTTCCCCTCGATGGCGATGGGATTTTTGACCCGGCTGCTCGACGAGGCCACCGTGCATTGCCGCGACCGCCTGGTCGGCGGCAAACCGCTGCTCGGCTACGACCAGGTACAGGCTCGCCTGGCGCGGATCCAGTCGGCGTTCACGGTCTGCTCGGCGATGTGCGTCAACACCACCGAACGCGCCGGCATCGCCAAAGACCTGGCGCCGCACGGCCTCGAGGCCAACGCCGTCAAGACCTGCATCACCGACCTGATGCAGGATGCCGCCCAGTCGCTGCTGCAGCTCTGTGGCGCCATGGGCTACCGGCTCGATCACATCGCCGGCCGCGCCGTGGTCGACAGTCGGCCGTTCCAGATCTTCGAAGGCTCCAACGATATCCTCTACGCCCAGATCAGCGAATCGCTGCTCAAGCAGATGAAGGTCGCCAAACAGCATAACCTCTACGGCTTCCTCAAAGACTTCGAGCTGACCCGTCACGCCAGCAGCCGGCTCAAGGCGCTGCTTCAATTCGAGCTCGACGCCGCGATGGCGCAGCGCAAGCTGGTCGAACTCGGCCAGGTGATCAGCCGGATCATTGCCATGGACCTGGTCATCCAGCTCGGCGCGCGCGGTTTCGATCTGCAGCTGATCGACGCCAGCCTCGCCACCCTGCAGCAGGAGATCACCGGCCTGCTCGGCAGCTACGCCTGCGTCCACCAGGTCGGCCTGATCGATCCGGACCAGGGGCATCCTTCGTGGCGGAACTTCTGCTAAGGGCCGGGACGCGCGACGTGGTGCGAAGGACGCGGACACCTAAAACCTAAAACCCGAAACCTGAAAACAATTCTTCACAGGGATAAAGGTTGTGAGGCAGGGTTTGGAGACTGGCGATTGGGGGTTGGCGTTGGTCCCCTTCATCCCTGTAAATATTCTTTTGAAACTCACAAACCCGCTTGTATAGAGTTGGTCTGTGGCAGATTATTTGTGTTTTAATTGGTAACGTATATGTTACTATCATTGTGTGTAATGGAATGTCATTGGAGGGAGTATGGAGGTACGCGAGTATTTGACGGAGGATGGGCGCAGTCCGTTCGCCGAGTGGTTCAATAAGCTTGATGCCCGGGCGGCGGTGCGGGTTACCATTGCTCTGAGCCGTATGGAGCAGGGCAACCTGTCAAACGTCAAGGGTCTGGGTGGTATTTTTGAATACAAACTTGTTTACGGGCCAGGCTATCGAATCTATTTCGGTCGTGATGGAGATGTCTTGATTCTGTTGCTGGGTGGTGGCACCAAGAGAACCCAGAGCAAAGACATCATATCAGCCAAACAGTGCTGGACAGATTACAAGAAGCGCAAAGCCTCAGGGAGGGAGTCATAATATGCCGTTGTCAAGATCATTCCGCGAAACTGTTATGGTCCGGGCGCAAACCGATTCGGAATTCCGTGCCGAACTGATCAGCGAAGCGGCGGTTGCTTTTCTCGATGGCGATGTCGTCATGGGCAAAAGCCTGTTGCGGGATTACCTGAATGCCACGGAATCTTTCGCCCGAATTGCCCGCTCGTTGCAGAAGGATGACAAAAGTCTGCGCCGCATGCTTGGCCCGAAAGGCAACCCCACCCTGAATAATTTCATCGAACTGCTGCATGCCTGCCAACAGGAAGAACAGATCCGCTTCGAGGTGCGTGCTGTGCATCAGTAAACAGCGAAACGCGACAAAGCTAAAACTGTAAATATGCTTTAGATTGTCTAATCCGCTGGTACCGATTTGATCAGTGGCTATAAGGCGGGAGCTAAAAGCCGGGGCTGGGGGTTGGCTGCTGGTTGTTCGCCACAGATCAAGCTTCCCAGTCCCCAGCCTCCGCCCTTAACGCCCGTTCGCTTTGCTCACTCAAGACGCGAAGACGCAGAGCTTATAAGATTTGTTTTATAAACAATAGAAGCGGATTTTCTCTGCGTGCTTTGCGCCTTTGCGTTGAATTTTTTTTGGTTTTTCGTTCCCGCTTTTCTTATTTTATTACTAAAAAACGCAAAATTAATTTAAGAATAGGGCCCAAACAATCCGCTTTTGCGGCTCTTCACCTGATTTATCCATCAATAAAAACAGTTAGTTAGTAAATATTAAATAATTATGAAATATTTTTAACTTTTATGCTTGACATGAATGATCTCTAATGTTAAAACTCTAATCAAGATCAATCAAGAAGAACTAACAAAGAGGAGGACATCATGAAAACTCAAAGCCGCTTTATGGATACCGTAAAAAGTTCTTACCTGGTTCTCGTCATTGCCGCCCTCGGCATCTTCGCCTTCATCTCGGCGGTCCTGATCGCCTGGCCGGCACTCGCCTACATCGGCTCGAAACTGTTCAACTAGGATTATTCACTTTAACCTCGTCGCTTGAAGCGCGAGACACCCATAGGAGACACATCATGCAAAGCGCAGCCAACATCATCAATTCCGTCAAAGCCAGTTACACGATCGCCGTTATGGGTGTCCTCGGCATCTTCGCCATCATCTCTGCCGTGCTGATCGCCTGGCCGGCCCTGGCCTACCTCGGCGCCAAGCTGTTCAACTAAGATTTAAAGACAACAAGGGGACCGAAATCATTCGATCCCCTTTTCATGTTCCAGGTTTTATCCGCTTTTCTGGTCCAGCCCCCAGCAGCCCCCAGCCTCCGCCCCTAACCCGCCCCTAACGCCCGTTCGCTTTGCTCACTCAAGGCGCGAAGACGCAGAGTTTTAAGGCTTATGTTCGCCGGAAGTTGAACTCATCGGTGAACAGCGAGCCGTTGGTGATGATTTCGGCTTCCAGGCGGTAGTTGCCGGGGGCCAGAGTCTGAGTGTTGATCACGTAGCCGCCCTTGTACGGGTGCGCCCGGCGCATCAACTGGGAGCCGTGCGGCCCGACGATGGTCGTCACCACCTGGGCATCCTTGACGATTTTGCCATAAGGGTCGGCAATGAAGATGACCAGCGACTCGGCCTGGTCGCGGATATTGCTGCGGTCCTGGCTCAAGCCGAAATCCGCATTCAGAAAGGTCAGGGTGTAATCGTCAGCATCGGCAGATCTGGTCTCGCACTCCTCGCTGACCTCTTCGAAATTCTGGCTTGGAGTTGCCAGCACTGCCGCCGGCGCGGCGACGTTCATGGCGCAAAAAATCGAAAGCAGGGCCTTGAAGAACTTTTTCATCGTTTTCTCCTTGATGGGTTGGGTTGCCAGTGCTTCAGGAGGAAAAACCATCTCCTGATACAGGCGCAATGATAGAATCCCATCAGTAATGTGATCGTGAAAATTTTGCGAAATTTTCGTGAAGAGAAATAAGGGGAAAGTGCGAGACGCGAAAAAGCGCACCCTTGAGAACAATTATGCACAGGGATGCAGGGGATTTACGCCAGCCCCCAATCCCCAGCTTCCAGCCCCCGCGCTTAACGCCGTTCGCTTTGCTCACTCAAGGCGCAAAGACGCAGAGCTTTTATAAACAGATACAGACGGATTCTCTTTGCACCTTTGCGTTAAACAGGTTTATCGGTTTTCGCATCCCTCGTCCCGCATCCCGAGTAAACTTGACGGTCCCGTCGAAAAGAAGTACTTTCAAAACGTTAAACTGAATTGGGCAGACACGGTTCTGCCGTCTTTGTCGGGCCACATGGAGGGTATTGCGCATGCTCAGCGCGATGCTCTTTTTCATTTGCGGGTCGACACGAAAAACGTTCCGGCCGTTATGAACAAGCTCATCCAAATCTGGCTGCCTTTTCTGGTCATCGCCTTAAGCTTTGCGCTGTACGTCGAGTTCAGCTCGGTGGAAAAGGTCTCCCTCGACCCGGTCTACGGTGACCAGGCGGAGAGCCGGCCGCTGCAGCAGTCGCAGCCGGCACGCCAGGCGGCGCCGAGAGTCGCCAGCCGCCTGGCGGTGGGGGCGCGCTTCGCCTCGCACACCGAGCTGGTTGACGATCAGCTCGCCGCGGGTTTCCTGCGCGTCGGCACCTTCGGCAAACAGTGGCCGGCCACGGTCACCGAGATCGCCACCAACAAGGACGAGATCCGGTTCATCCGGCAGGGCGGCACGCCGCATTACTACCCGAAGTTCGACGGCTACGACATGAAGATGGTGCGCCTGATGGACGGCAACCAGGAGACGATCCTGGTGTTCCGGTCGGCGCATAAAAGATAAAGAGGAACGTGCGAAGTGTGAAGTGTGAAGTGATTTTTTTCGCGTCTCGCGTCTCGCGCTTCGCACCTCCAGCTTAAGGAGCTTGTCATGAGTAAGTTGTTTTCTCCATTGCAGATGCGCTCGCTGACACTGCGCAACCGGATTTTCGTCTCGCCGATGTGCCAGTACTCCTGCGAGGACGGTCTGCCGAACGACTGGCACATGGTCCACCTCGGCAGCCGGGCGGTCGGCGGTGCGGCGATGGTGATCGTTGAAGCGACCGCGGTGGCGCCGGAAGGGCGGATCAGCCCGCGCGACACCGGTCTCTGGAACGCGGCCCAGGCCGAGGCGTTTGCGCCGATCGCGCACTTTATCGCCGAGCAGGGCGCGGTGCCGGCGATCCAGCTCGGCCACGCCGGCCGCAAGGCTTCGGTACTGCCGCCCTGGCAGGGTGGAAGCGCCGCGGCGGAAGATGCCGGCGGCTGGCAGCCGCTCGCGCCCAGCGCCCGGCCTTTCGGTCCGGGCTCGCCGCAGCCGCGCGAACTGAGGCAGGACGAACTGGATCAGATCGCTGCGCACTTTGAAGCCTCGGCGCGGCGCGCCCTGCAGGCCGGCTTCCAGGTCGTCGAGGTGCACATGGCCCATGGCTACCTGCTGCACCAGTTCCTCTCGCCCTTGAGCAACCGGCGCGACGATGCGTTCGGCGGCAGCCTGGAGAATCGCATGCGCCTGCCGCTTGAGGTGGTGCGCCGGGTCCGCGCGGCCTGGCCCGAGGACCTTCCCGTCATGGTGCGGCTTTCGGTCACCGACTGGGTGGACGGCGGCTGGGATCTGGACCAGTCGCTGGAACTGTGCCGGCATTTAAAAGAGCTCGGGGTGGACCTGGTCGATTGTTCCAGCGGCGGCCTGGTCCCGGATGCGGTGATCCCGGCCGCGCCCGGTTTCCAGAGTCCGTTTGCTGCTGCGATCCGCAAGGAAGTCGGCATCGCTACCGGCGCCGTCGGCCTGATCACCGCCGCGGTGCAGGCCGAGCAGATCATCGCCACCGAAGCCGCCGATGTGGTCCTGCTCGCCCGCGAGCTGCTGCGCGATCCCTACTGGCCGATCCATGCCGCCACCGAACTCAAGGCCGAGCATCCCTGGCCGGTGCAGTACGAGCGGGCTAAGGTTTGAAAACAGGAAGTGGGAGACGCGAAGCGGGAAGTGAGAAGTGATATTTCACGCTTCGCACCTCGCACCTCGCACCTCGAATAATAAACTGTAGAAAGGACCAACCCTATGCGTTTTCTGATTATTTTACTGTTTGCCACCATGCTGTCCGTCAATGTTTTCGCCGCCGCAGCGGTGCCGACCGACGAGGCGGAGCAGGTTCGCGAGGCGGAGCAGCTGGTGCGGCTGAGCCTGACCGACCGGATCATGACCAATATCCAGGATAACTACGTCAACCAGCTCGGCGCGGTGCTGACCGCGCAAAAGGTGTCGGCCGAGGACGCCGCCAAGCTGATTGAGGAGGAGCTCCAGGCCCTCGCCGACCAGGAGCACCAGCGCCTGCTCGACTCCCTGGTGCCGATCTTCCGGCGCTACTATACGGCCGACGAGATCCACCAGCTGTTGTCTTTTTACCAGACCGAGGTCGCCCGCAAGTCGATCCGGGTCAGCGGCCAGATTGCCGCTGAAGGCCAGCAGTTTGTGCGCTTGTGGAATGAGAATTTCGAGCAGGCGCTGCTTGAACGGCTCAAGGTCCGGTTGAAAGAAGCCGGGATCACGATTGAATAAAAGTGGGAAGTGGGAAGTGGGAAGTGATGTTTCGCGCTTCGCACCTCGCGCCTCAGGTGTTGAAATGTCTACGAACCAAGAAAGGTTTACATAAATGAACAAAGCTCTCGGCCTGGCCCTGGTCGTCATCGGCGTCGGCCTCGCCTACTGGGGTTACCAGATTTCAGAGACCTTGACCGCGCAGTTGACGGCGACGATTTCCGGTTCGCTGCCCGATGAGGTGATGTATCGGTATATTGGCGGCGCGGCTTGCGGGGTGGCGGGGGTGTTCCTGGTCGCCAAAGGGTAAATGTTGCGTAGCGCAGGAGCGCAGAGTTTTTTCGCGCCTCACGCCTCGCACCTCGCGCTAGTGCCACGGAGGTTGAATCATGAAATGTCACGAAGTTGATTACACCATCATCGGCGACGATATGCAGATGGTCCAGGTCGAGCTCGATCCCGGCGAGACGGTGATCGCCGAGGCCGGGGCGATGAACTACATGGAGCCCGACATCGTCTTCGAGGCCCGCATGGGCGACGGCTCCGAGGCCGAGTCCGGCCTGATGGGCAAGCTGTTCGGCGCCGGCAAGCGCGCCCTGACCGGCGAGTCGATCTTTATGACCCACTTCAGCAACCGGGGCGGCGTCAAGCGCCATGTCGCCTTCGCCGCGCCCTATCCCGGCAAGATCATCCCGATGGACCTGGGCAAGCTGGGCGGCGAGATCCTCTGCCAGAAAGACGCCTTCCTCTGTGCCGCCTCCGGCACCCGGGTCGGCATCGCCTTCCAGCGCCGGCTCGGCGCCGGCTTCTTCGGCGGCGAGGGGTTTATCCTGCAGCGCCTGCAGGGCGACGGCGTGGTCTTCGTCCACGCCAGCGGCACCATCGTCGAGCGGCAGATGCAGGGCGAAACGCTGCGCGTCGACACCGGCTGCCTGGTCGCCTTCGAGTCGAGCATCGACTACAGCATCGAGCGGGCCGGCAACCTGAAGAGTATGTTCTTCGGTGGCGAAGGCCTGTTCCTGGCGACTTTGAGCGGCCATGGCCGGGTCTGGATCCAGAGTTTGCCGTTCAGCCGTCTGGCGGACCGGATTTTGGCCCATGCGCCGAAGGCGGGGGGGAAGGAGAAGGGGGAGGATTAGGGGTTGGGGGTGTTGGATGGGGGTTGAGGAAGAGATTAAACATTAGAATAGGTATTATGTCCCCCGATTCCGATTTCGGCAAGATCATCCCGAGTCTTTTGAGTCCCAGCTTCTGAACTTTTCCAAAATTTCGCCGACGATCCCCTTGCGAAAGGCCAGCACGCAGGACACGAAGATCACACCGATAATGATGGTGACCCAAGAGCCGAAGCCGGCCAGATAATTATTCAGGGTCACGACCAGCAGGGCGCCGACCGCCGGTCCGAGCACTGTACCCATGCCGCCCAGGAGTGTCATCAGGACCACCTCGCCCGACATGTGCCAGCTGACATCGGTGAGCGATGCGAGCTGAAAGACGAGTGACTTGGTGCCTCCGGCCATGCCGCTTAGGGCAGCCGAGATGACGAATGCCATGAGTTTGTACTTGTCGGTATCGTAGCCGAGGGATCTGGCGCGCGGCTCGTTCTCGCGGATTGCCTTGAGAACTTGGCCGAAAGGCGAGTTGATCGTCCGGTAAATCAGCCAGAAACCGCAGAGGAAGATTACCAGGACGAAGTAGTACATTGACATGGTGTCTTTGAGATCAATCAGACCGACCAGCGTGCCGCGCGGCACACCCTGAATGCCGTCCTCGCCGCCGGTGAATTGCAGCTGCAGGCTGAGAAAGTACACCACCTGGGCAAAGCCGAGCGTGATCATGGCGAAATAGATGCCGGAGCGGCGAATCGCCAGCCAACCGATGACGAGCCCGAGCAGGGATGACACTGCGACACCGAGCAGGATGCCTATGACAGGACTGAAATTTAAGGCTTTCACCGAGTAGGCGGTGATGTAGCTGGCTGAACCGAAGAACGCCGCGTGTCCAAAGGAGAGCAAGCCGACGTAGCCGAGCAGCAGGTTGAAGGCGCAGGCGAACAGCGCGAAACAGAGCACCTTCATGAGGAACACCGGGTAGACCAGTTGAGGAGCGATCAGCAGGATTGCAAGCATTACTGTCGCGCCGATCAATGGGCGATTGATTTTGCCTTTCAGGATCATTTCTCTCTCCCGAACAGGCCGGCCGGGCGGATGAGAAGAACCAGCGCCATGATGACGAAAACCACGATGCCGGAAGCTTCGGGATAGAAGACCTTGGTCAGACCTTCGAGAAGTCCCAGGCTGATACCGGTGACGATGGAACCGAAAATCGAACCCATGCCGCCGATAACCACCACCGCGAACACGACGATGATCAGGTTGGAGCCCATTACCGGAGTCACTTGGTAAATGGGAGCGGCCAGCACCCCTGCAAACCCGGCCAGGGCGACCCCGTAGCCGAAAGTGAGTGTGATCATGAACGGCACATTGACGCCGAATGCCTGAAGTAGTTCCGGGTTCTCCGTCGCGGCACGCAGGTAGGATCCGAGTTTGGTGCGTTCGATGACGTACCAGGTGGCAAAGCACACCGACAGCGACGCGACGATGACCCAGGCTCGGTAGTAGGGGAGAAACATGAAGCCGAGGTTGACCCCGCCCTGAAAAATATCCGGGATCGGGTAGGAGAGACCGGAGACGCCGTATAGTTGACGAAAGAGGCCTTCGAGGATCAGGGCCAGGCCAAAAGTCAGCAGCAGACCGTAGAGGTGGTCGAGGTGATAGAGGCGCCTCAGCATGAGGCGCTCCATGAGGATGCCGAAAGCTCCGACGGCGAGGGGTACGAGGATGAGCCCCACCCAGTAGTTAACACCGAAGTAGGTGAGGCTCATCCATGCGAGAAAGGCTCCCAGCATGTACTGGGCACCGTGCGTGAAGTTGATGACATTGAGAAGGCCGAAAATGATGGCGAGCCCCAGGCTGAGGATTGCATAGAATGACCCATTGATAAGCCCGATAAGCAGCTGCCCCAGCAGGGCTTGGATCGGAATGCCGAAAACCTGAATCATCATAAAATACCCTTTGTGCTCGCTACCACTCCCTGGCTTACTTCTTCAGCAATTTACAGGTGCTATTCTCAGGCGATATGTAAGCCTCATCGCCGGGGATGGTCCGCAAAACTTTATAGTAATCCCAGGGGCCCTTGGACTCAGAAGGTTTCTTAACCTGCACCAGGTACATGTCGTGCACCATGCGGCCGTCGTCACGGATGTAGCCGTTCTTGGCGAACATGTCGTTGATCGGTAACGACTTCATGGCTGCCATGACCGCCAGAGCTTCGTCTGTGCCGGCTTTATCGACCGCCTTGAAGTAGTGCATCAGTGAAGAGTAGACGCCCGCCTGGCTCATGGTCGGCATGCTCTTGTGACGCGCCTCGAAGCGTTTGGACCAGGCTCGGGTTTCGTCATCACGATCCCAGTAGAAGCCGGTGGTCAACATCATCCCTTGGGCGGTTTCGAGGCCGAGGCTGTTGATGTCGGTGATGAAGATCAGCAGGCCGGCAAGGGTCTGGTTCTCTGTAATGCCGAATTCCTTGGCCTGCTTGATGGCATTGATGGTGTCGGCGCCGGCGTTGGCCAGGCCAATAATCTTGGCGCCGCTGGCTTGGGCCTGCAGCAGGAAGGAGGAGAAGTCTGTGTTCGGGAAAGGAGCACGCACCTTGCCTAACACTTTGCCGCCGCTGGCGGTAACGACGTTGGCCGTGTCACCTTCGAGCGAATGGCCAAAGGCGTAGTCAGCGGTAATGAAAAACCAGGTGTCGCCGCCGTTGGCGACGACCGCTTTGCCTGTGCCGACGGCCAGTGCGTAGGTGTCATAAGTCCAGTGGACATTGGTGGCGATGCAGTTGTCGTTGGTGATCTTGGTCGAGCCGCCGGTCGAAATCAGCGTGACCTTGTTTTTCTGGTTGGCAATCTCCATAACGGCCAGTGCCGTGGACGATGTTGACAGGTCGGCTATGACGTCGACCTGATTAGAGTCGAACCATTCACGGGCCTTGTTGGCAGCAATGTCGGCTTTGTTCTGGTGGTCGGCTGAAACAAACTCGATTTTCTTGCCGAGTACTTTGCCGCCGTAGTCCTCGATAGCCATCTGCGCTGCAAGCGCCGAGCCCGGGCCACTGAGGTCCGAGTAGGCCCCGGACATGTCGGTCATGACGCCGACCTTGAGCACACCGTCAGTTAGACCGGCCGCTGATGCTAAGGAAACTGCCACGACCAGGGCAAGTCCGGTGCCAAATGCCGATAAAAATAGTTTCTTTTTCATGTTCTTTCTCCTTGGTTGATTTGGGCGTGTTACACGCCCAAAAGTTCATGCAGCTCATCGAGATTGGCTTCTAGTTCATGATTCATAATCATCTTCACGATGCGACCGTGTTCGAGTACGTAGTGACGATCTGCCAGGCCTTTGGCGAAATGAAAGTTCTGTTCGACCAGGACAATGGTATAGCCACGTTCCTTGAGCATTGAGATAACATTGCCCATGGCTTCGACAATGACCGGGGCCAGGCCCTCGGTGATCTCGTCGAGCAGCAGCAGGCGGGCCCCGGTACGCAGGATGCGGGCCAGTGCCAGCATCTGCTGTTCGCCACCTGAGAGCCGTGTTCCTTGAGCTGATCGACGTTCCTTGAGGTTGGGGAACATGGTGTAGATTTCTTCCAGTTCCATGCCGCCGCTATGCAGCACTGGCGGCAGAAGCAGGTTCTCTTCCGTGGTCAACCCGGCGAAAATGCCGCGCTCTTCAGGGCAGTAGCCGATCCCGAGAGGGGCGATTTTGTAGGGCGGCAGGCTGATCGCTTCGTGCCCGTTGATCATCACCGAACCGGAACGCTTGGAGATCAGCCCGATGATTGACTTGAGGGTGCTGGTGCGGCCGGCGCCGTTCCTTCCGAGCAGGGTGACCAGCTCTCCCTCGCCGACGTTGAAGTCGATACCGTGGAGCACGTGGGATTCGCCGTAAAAAGCGTGCAGGTCGACAACACGCAGGATTTCGTTGGGAACATCATGCATGTTGGCCTCCAACATAAGCCTCGAGGACGGCCGGGTTTTCCGAGACCTCCGCGTAGCTCCCCTCGGCCAGAATCTGGCCTCTCTGCAGCACCGTGATGGTGTCCGAAAGGTCTGCCACAACCTTGAGGTTGTGTTCGACCATGAGGACCGTGCGATTTGCCGCCGCCTTGCGAATCAGCTCCATGACCTTTCCCACATCTTCATGACCCATCCCCGATGTGGGCTCGTCGAGCAGCATTACCTCAGGTTTGAGGGCAAGGGTGGTGGCCAGTTCCAGAGCGCGTTTACGGCCGTATGGGAGCTCCACCGCGATGGTTTTCGCGTAATCCGCGAGGTCGACCTCTTCAAGCGCCTCCATTGCCTGGGCGTTGAGGTTGTTCAGGCTATGGTCAGATTTCCAGAAGTGAAAGGATGTTCCGGTCTCTCTCTGCAGAGCGACCCTGACGTTTTCCAACACGCTCAGGTGAGGGAAAACTGCTGAGATCTGGAAAGAGCGCACCAGGCCTCGGCGCGCCAGGGCCGCGGAGTTTCTGCCTGTGACGTTTTTGTTTTTGTAGAAAATCTGCCCGGAACTGGGCTCGAGAAATTTGGTCAGAAGGTTGAAGACTGTGGTCTTGCCTGCGCCGTTGGGGCCAATCATGGCGTGTATTGTGCCTTGGCGAACCTTGAGATTGACACCTCTCACGGCGATGAATCCTGAGAACTCCTTGGTCAGACTGCGCGTTTCGATGATGTACTCTGTATTCATGCTTGTCGTTGTTTCTCTTTGGCCGTGCACTGAAAGTTTACGCCGTCAAGTATACCCTCCAATTCTTCTTTGAGTAGCTTGGAGAGGTTCGCGTTGTGACGGATTGCGTTCTGTTTGCTGACGTGCCGTACCATGGCTATGCCAGATGTGAGTGGTTTTATCACCAAAGCACGAAGACGTGAAACACTGTTCTACAACACCAAAGAATG
The DNA here is from genome assembly GCA_963715335.1 of uncultured delta proteobacterium. Lineage (GTDB taxonomy): Bacteria > Desulfobacterota > Desulfuromonadia > Desulfuromonadales > BM103 > JAFDBW01. The sequence continues at coordinate 86,273 of CAVQRZ010000009.1, read as the reverse complement.
TAAGTCAAACGCAAATATGGCGGATTAATAGTATTACAACATAATGAAATAACTGTTGAAAATATAATTACTGTTTTTTGTTTGGAAACCCGTGGGGATTTACACACAGCAGATTATATGAAATCATTTTCATGGCAATTTACATGTATTTTAAAATATTGTTTGTTCTTGGTTTTTTGTGTAACCTCCTTAATGCTTTGAGCAATGTGTGATGCATGCAAGGTGTGGTCAAAGCCCTGCTTTCGAAGGGGCGGCAACCCTGTAGTGCGTTGTCCGGTTATCTGGAGGAATGTGTGATGTTTAACAATACAGCAGTGATCGGTGCCGGTATCATGGGCCGCGGGATATCTCTTGTGTATGCCATGAACGGTTGCAAAGTGCGCCTGTTCGATACTGAGATTAAACCCCTGGAGATGGCCAAAGGTCTCATCGGGGCCGATCTTGAAGTGATGGTAGAAGAGGGGTTGTGTCCGGCATCCAGGTGCCGGGACATTCTCGACAATATCGTTGCCACTGCAAGTCTGGGGGAGGCTGTCGCCTCGGCCGAGTTCATCACCGAGGCGGTTCCTGAAAACCTGGAACTGAAATGGCAGGTGTTTGCCCGCATCGAGGAACTCTCGAGCAAAAGCACGATCATCACCTCGAACACCTCGACATTACCTTTATCCGATCTGGCGAGGCACTTGGCGAGGCCGGAGCGAATGATCATCACCCACTTTTTCAACCCGGCCCATCTGGTGCCGCTGGTGGAAGTGATCAAGGCTGAAGCGACGCCAGGCCAAATGCTCTCCGATGTTTTGGCTTTCCTGCGTCAAATCAACAAGGTTCCGGTGGTCCTGAAGAAGGAGGTGGCGGGCTTTATCGCCAACCGCCTGCAGGCCGCAGTGCTGCGCGAGGCTTTGCACCTGGTGCAAAGCGGCGTCGCTGACATGCAGGATGTGGATACGGCGATGACCTGCGGGCCGGGATTCCGCTGGTCGACCATCGGCCCGCTGGAAACGGCTGATTTCGGCGGGTTGGACACCTGGCAGAGCGTCATGAACAACCTGGCACCAGAGCTTAACGATGCGCGCTCGGCACCCGAGGTGATCAAGGAGCTTAACCGGCAGGGTCACCTCGGCGTCAAGTCCGGACAGGGTTTCTACATCTACCCGACCGAGGAGTTCATTGCTGACAAAATCCGTAGTCGCGACCTGGCCTTTGTCCGGCTCCTGAAACTGCGCCGGCAGTGACCACGCCATCGTCTTTCGGCGTTGTCATGGTGCATATGACGGCCCCAGCGTCGACGATTCCCGGTAAGCTTTAAGCTCCTGGCGATCTAGCCGGGTGGCGATGTTTGTCTATCACTCAAACAACGCCACGTATTCTGTGTAGCCTGCTTTTTCCAGAGCGTCCTTCGGAATGAAGCGCAAGGATGCCGAATTCATGCAGTAGCGCAAGCCGGTCGGGGCCGGGCCGTCTGTAAACAGATGGCCAAGATGCGCATCGGCCTGTTTGCTGCGGATTTCGGTGCGCACCGAAAAGAAGCTGCGATCCTCTCTCTCAACGATTTCGTCAGGATTCAAGGGTCTGGTGAAACTTGGCCAGCCCGTCCCCGATTCATACTTGTCCGTCGAGCTGAACAGCGGTGCTCCGGAGATGATGTCGACATAGATGCCCGCCTCGTGGTTGTTCCAGTAGGTATTGTTAAACGGAGGCTCGGTGCCGTCCTTGCGGGTGACCTTGTACTGCAGCGGGGTCAATCGATCGCGGAGCTCTGCATCGGTCGGGATGACGGCCTGGCTCTTTTTCATCGGGTCTCCCTCCATGATCTTTTCGTCTTTCTTCATATCGTCGTGCTTCATCTTCATGTCGTCCTTCATGTCGTCAGATTCCATTTTCATGTCATCGTGCTTCATCTCCATGTCGCCCTTCATGTCGTCGGCTTCCATCTTCATGTCGCCCTTCATCTCATCAGGCTTCATCTCCTTGCCGTCGGACTTCATCTGCATGTCGCCGGGCTTGGTCATGGTGTCGTCCATAGCCATACTCTGCACCTGCAGAAATCCGAGCATGACCAGGGTTAAACTGAGGATTGCGATCGTCATGGTTTTCATTGTGGCCTCCATTCTTTAGTTTGAGTCGTTGCAGATCCGATTGGATCTTGCTCTGGCCAGGAGCATAGCGGAATTGTTTAAAGCCCGTTTAATGGAACGGTAAAGTTTATGTAAAGATTGGCGCGAGGGAGAACACAGACGTTATCATTTCGATTTTTCCCGGTTATCGGCTATAGTTTAATCTTCTGTTCTTGCGCTGTATCCCTTTAGGAGGGCCCGAGACATGCTCCAGGCAAATGCCAACGAATATTTCCGCCTGTTCTTTGAAACCGCCCAGGCGATCATTTCCGCCCGCGACTTGCAGAAGACCCTCGATTCCCTGGTGCAGGGCACGGTCGCCGCACTCGAGGTCAAAGGCGGCGTGCTGCGCCTGATCGACGAGCAGAGCAATCTCCTCAAGCAGGCCGCCGCTTACGGACTGAGTGACAGCTACCTCAACAAGGGCGCGCTGCACGCCGACCAGAGCATCCCCGAGGTGCTCGACGGCAAACCGGTTTACATCAGGGACGCCGGCAGTGACCCGCGCATCGAGTATCCCGAGGCGATGGTCGCCGAGGGGATCGCTGCGGTGCTCTCGGTGCCGGTGATCGTCGGCGACAAGGTGGTCGGGGTGTTGCGACTCTACAGTACGGAGCAGCGCGACTACAACGAAGAGGACATCGAGTTCGTCTCGGCCCTGGCGGAGATGGGCGGCATGGCGATTGCCAACGCCCGTCAGTATCAGGACAAGGACGATAAGCTCGCGGCGCTCTTCGACGAGATCGGTGTCGACATGCACCTGGCCGAAGAGGTGCTCGTCTCGGAATTTGTAACCCCCGTCGTCAAGACCATCGACCCGGCCAGGAGCCTGGCGTATTTCCGCACCCTGCACGAGGTGACCAGGGCGGTTCTGTCGACGCTCGATTCGAACGAAGTCATCCAGTTGATTGTCGACAAGTCGGTTGCCATCATGAAGGTCAAGGCGGGGGCCTTGCGCCTGCGCAACGAGACCACCCACGAGCTGGAACTGATCGCCACTACCGGCTTGAGCGAAACGTTCCTGGCCAAGGGGCAGCCGCACACCGATCAGAGCATCAGCGAGACCCTGACCGGACGACCGGTGCTGATCACCGACACCGCCAACGATCCGCGACTCGAGTTCCCGAAAGAGACGGTTGCCGAAGGGATCGCTTCGATCCTCTCCATGCCGATCATCGCGCGAAAAAGGGTGGTGGGGGTGCTGCGGCTCTACAGCGCCGATGTGCGTCAGTACAGCCAGGAGGAGATCACCTTCCTCTCGGCCCTCGCTGAAATTGCCGGCGTCGCCATCATGAACGTCCGGATCTACGAAAAGACCCGCAACGCGCTGTCCTTCTGGACGACGACGCTCGATTATATTCAGGATTGATTTCGAAGCGGGGCACAGAAGACCGGTTAATGTCGTTGCCGCAGGCGAGCCTCTGCCAGGCAATCATTTTCTGCGGATTATGCACCGCTGTTCGACTCTCTGCTTGCAGCGGTTTTTGTTTGTCGAATATCTGAGTTATTGAAAACGGCACCCTGAATTTCAGGCCCCATGGTTGAGTGGGAGGTCGAAAGTGATATCTCATCACAAAAAGAGCGGTTTGGACCATTATTATCCTGGTCGTTTTAACGCTGATTTTTATTCCCACCTCCAGAAACCTGCTTTTCGAAAAATCCGTTTTCAGCCTGGTTGATAAAAAAGCCACAGAGTACGTTGATGATGGTTTGGTGCGCGCGACCGCCGCTTTTGTCATGGCGCGTAGTTTCAACGCCATCGTCTCGGTCTTCCAGGAGAGCGAGTTGCAGCTTGAGCCCGGCGGTGTCGGGGTCTCTTTGGCGCTTGGCCAGGCCCTGGATCCGGTAAATGATCTGGTTGAGCGCTTTTCCTGGGTGATGCTGGCCAGCTTGACCTCGCTTGGCATCCAGAAAGTCCTGATTGAGATCACACCTTTTGTGAGTGTGCAAATCGTTTTGGTGCTGGCGCTGTTGTCTCTGCTGGTTGGCTTATGGGTTCCTGCGAAAATCCGCTACGATTTCTCGCAACTCGGCAGAGTTCTACTTGCTTTCGGCAATCTTGTTGAGATTTGCCGTTCCGGCCATGTCTTATCTGAATCAACAAGTTTATGTGGCGTTTCTTGAAAATAGACATGATCAGTCGGTGGAGGTCTTGGGCGAAACGGTCAAAAAGCTGGAGGCCCAGGAATTCAACGAATCGGTGGCAACACCTTTGGAAAATCAGGGCGGCAATCAACCGACCAAAGAGAATGGTTGGCTTGATCGCCAAAAAACCGTGATCGGCGATTTATTCGATCAAGGTAAAAAAATCTTGGACGTCAAGGTGAAGATTGAAGCGATCAAAAAAGCGGCCCTGGAACTGGTTGACCGGCTGGTTGATCTCATCGTTGTGTTTGTCTTGAGCACGATTGCGTTGCCGTTGCTGTTTCTCTGGGGGATTCTCAAGCTGGGAAGACTGGTGATTGGTCAAGGATTTAGCGGCATGCTGCCAAAATTAAGGGAATAGCTGTCTGTTTCTACGCAAAGCGGGACTTTGCAGAGGGTGGGATTCCAGTCTTAATTATATGAATCGCCAATTTTCGCAGGAAATTTGGCAAGGGCCCAAGTGAAAAAGCTTGGGCCCTTTGTGTATAGCCAGTCAACGAAGCTTAGCTGGTGGGATATAGCCGTTGCAAAGCAAACACCCTTTTGGATTAAACGCAGACAAATGCTTGTTAAAATGGACGTTTGTAATTGTAAAACCCTGTGCGAGTGGGGGCTAAACGGTGACAAGCCTCAGGGCCTGAGTTTCCGCTGAGGCGTTCAGGGGGCGCAGCGCCAAACGCACAATTGACCATTATATTGTCCATATGGCCGCATAAAGGCTATTATAATGGTCAATTGTGTTGACAATGGTTACTGCTAATGCAATATTGACCAACATAATGGTCACAGGCGCATCCTATGACTAATAAAATAGGCAATCCTGAAAGGTGCTGAAATGGGAAAGAAGAAAATCCATTCAAAATACGCTCAAGAAGCAGCTTCTCTGTTTGGGGAACAAATTAAATTGGGACGCAAACAACGGAACTGGTCGGAGCGCGATCTATCTGAACGCGCCGGTATCTCCAGAGCAACATTGCAGAAAATTGAAAATGGCGAAGTGAGTTGCGCCATCGGTTCGTATTTTGAAGTTGCCGCCCTGGTCGGGTTCCCTCTGTTTGAAAGTGATGAATCGCCTTTGTCAATGCAACTCAATCAGACAAGAGACAAAATTGCGTTGTTGCCTAAACGTACCCAAGGAAAGAAGAGGGAAATCCGAGATGACTTCTAATGGTCAGTATGATGAAGCCTATGTCTGGGTCTGGTTGCCCGGAGCAACCAGGCCTGTTGTTGCCGGCAGGCTGGAAGCGAACAAAGACACTCTTCTGTTTAACTATGGTAAAAGTTATCTGGACCGAGTTAACAGCACCACGCCTGCCATATCCCTTTATGAACCTGAACTTCCCCTGAAGGCCGGAGATCTCCCTTTGCTGGACGGTCTTAAAATGCCAGGATGCATCAGGGACGCGTCCCCGGATGCGTGGGGGCGACGTGTCATCATCAATAAAAAACTGGGACTTAAGAGCGCCGAGACAGATACCGCAGTGCTTGATGAATTGACATACCTTCTCGAGTCGGGCTCTGATCGAATTGGTGCGCTGGATTTTCAAGTCTCACCGACAGAATATGTGCCTCGCTTATCTACAAATGCCACGCTGGAAGAACTCCTTGAGTCTGCGGCAAGAGTAGAAAAAGGTGTGCCGTTAACCCCAGACCTTGATCAAGCTTTGTTTCACGGCAGCTCTATCGGCGGCGCGCGACCCAAGGCTTTAGTGGAGGACCAAGGCAAGAAGTACGTTGCCAAGTTCTCCTCTCGCTCTGATTTGTACAGCGTTGTTAAGGCGGAATTTATTGCTATGAAACTCGCTGCACTTATAGATTTAGATGTTGCGCCTGTTAGGTTGGTGAGGGCCGCACACAAAGACGTGTTGCTCATAGAAAGGTTCGATCGGGAAAAAATAAATAATGAATGGACACGGAAAGCTATGGTTTCAGCATTAACCTTGTTTGGCCTGGATGATATGATGGCGCGCTATGCCAGCTATGAAACCTTTGCAGAAATTGTCCGATATCGATTCGCTGAACCAAAGAAGACGTTAAAAGAGTTGTATTCAAGGCTTGTTTTTAATGTCCTGTGTGGCAATACGGATGACCACGCTCGCAACCATGCCGCTTTTTGGGACGGCAAAAGTCTTAGCCTTACACCTGCCTACGATATCTGCCCACAAGGGCGCTCTGGTAATGAAGCATCACAGGCCATGTTGATCTGTGGTAACAACAACCTAAGCCAATTGAAAAATTGCCTGGCAACAGCACATAATTTCCTGATTTCAGAGGACGATGCCCGAACGATTTTTGATAGGCAAAAAGAGGTCATAGAGAATAATTGGGCAGATGTCTGCGACGAAGCTCAATTGAGCGAAATCGACAGAGGACTGATGTGGCGCCGACAATTCTTAAACTCCTTCTCTCTTGTAGAAAATTAGTCGGTTCCTGGATACTTTGTTCAGCCGAATGGCACTCTCTCTCTTGCCGGCTAATTAGGTCCTAAGGCTCAGATTTCAAATCCTTCATCCCAGTGCCCATTATCGTCCAGCTCGGGGAGCCGTGCCGGACTCGAACAATTATTGACCATTAGTTGGCAAGGAATCCCGGTTTTCTCAAGGAGGCTGGGATTTTTCTATGCTCAGGTTTTTTATAAAGAAGCTGGCATTAGGTATTAAGTGGGGTGCCCCTAGAATTATAGGTTGTCGTGTTTCTCGTCCCGCGTTACGCGGCCTTGTTCAACTTGACGTATCGAAACCAAAAGAGTATTTTCAACGAGTTGTCTTCACTTTGGAAGATACGTTTTTGTTGCTTTTTTTGATTCAAAAAAAGGGGGGTGCTGCGCATTATTGCCGGTGCTCTTTTTGTTTTTTGAGGGATTTATGGTAATAGCAGGGGGAGAGAGCTAAAACTTTGTCGACCGTCTGAGCCAGTGTATCTGGAGAGACGGTTTTTTGTTGGAATGTCTGTGAATAGCTAAGGTTGGGATTTTGAGTTTAGACACATATCTGCAAATGTTTGCACAACTCAACCGTGCGCCCGGTCCAATTTGGAACGAGGCGACGTTGAAGCGTGCACCGCACAAGCCAATCCTGCTCTTGTCGATTATCGATCTGGTCAGTCGTGGGGTGTTTGATTCGCCGGTGCTGGGTGTCACTGATGACCTGGTTGAAGCCAACGAGTTGTTTAATGGTTACTGGCGTCGTGTTGCTCCACTTGGACATACCAGCAGTATCGCCTTTCCCTTTTCACGGTTGCACAATGAACCTTTTTGGACGTTGGTATCTATAAGTGGCGAGCCCTTCGAACCCGCTGTTCTGAATAGCATCAACAATGTAACGCAGTTGCGCAAGTATGCTGTGGCTGCCCAGGTTGATGAAGAGCTTTTTCGCTTCATGCAGATTGCTGAAAGTCGTGAGGCGTTAAGGAACACCTTGTTGATGTCTTGCTTTTCGACTGAGGCCCAGGCTTCCCTTTCCGAACAGATCGCCATCAACGACGAAGCGTACGTTTACAGCCAGGTGTTGTACGAAAAGGCCCACCAACCACTCGTCAAGGACATCGTTGACACAGACAGTTACAAGCCGGCTGTGCGTGACCAGGGTTTCCGCCGTGTGGTGGTTGCGGCCTACGATCATCGCTGTGCCTTGTGCGGACTCCGCATTATCACGCCTGAAGGGCATACGGCTGTCGATGCCGCGCATATTGTCCCCTGGAGCAAGAGCCGGAACGATGATGTGCGCAACGGTATGGCGCTCTGCAAACTCTGTCACTGGGCATTTGATCGCGGCGTGGTCGGTGTGTCGTGCGATTACAATGTGATTGCCTCACGACAGATCGGTGCCGATCCGAATGTGCCTGGAGTTTTGCAGACCATGGCAGGGCGAGGTGTTTTACCGCCTGCTGATCGTGAATTATGGCCGGCACAGGAGTTTCTTGGCTGGCATCGTAAAGAGTTCAGGTTGAGCGCATGAGTGCTGTCACTGAATCCGGTTGTGTTTTCTGTGACTTGATTAATGGCCCCCGCGTGGTCGTCGAGCATGGCACGGTCTGCGCGGTACGCGATAAGTTTCCGGTCACTGAAGGGCATCATCTTGTCATCACCAAACGACACGTGCATGACTTCTTCGCTATGTCGCGTGAGCGTCGTGATGCGGAATCCTTGTTGTTCATACTTAAGAGCAAGATTCTGGAGGACGATCCCTGTGTCGAAGGGTTCAATATAGGGATGAATTGCGGCGAAGTTGCCGGGCAGACAGTGATGCATGCGCATATTCATTTGATTCCGAGACGAGCAGGGGATGTTGCTGATCCGCGTGGTGGGGTACGAGGATGTGTGCCTGGGAAGATGGGTTATTAACTGGAACATAAACATCTTCATGTAACTTGTGCAATTGTCGAAAATGGTGGTTTTGTGCTTGCTGCTCAAAGAGGGGCAAATATGAAGCTTCCTTTTAAATGGGAATTCCCTGGAGGGAAAATCGATGAGGGTGAATCCCCTGAGGAGTGTTTGAAGCGAGAGATGTTTGAAGAGATGAGTATTGCAGTGGACATCCAAAAGGCTCTTCCGAGACACACGCATAACTACCCGGATTTTACGATAACTCTGTACCCATTCATCTGTTTCATTGAAAGCGGTGAGATCGTTTTGCATGAGCATGCTGCTGTAAATTGGAAGCCCCCAGAGAAACTTCACGAGCTTGATTGGGCAGAAGCAGACCTGCCGGTTTTGTCGACATATTTGACTGTCATTGGTCGTCTTGTTTAGATTCTTCTTAGGTAATCACATCATATGAAACGCGCCTATTACTCAGACAATATCAATTCCTTTCAAACCTCACCAATTCATGAGGTCCTTGGTGCTCTTGCATCGAATAGTGAGTTCGCTATTGAACAAACCCAAAGGTATGCATGGGAAGAACAAATTAAAATCTTGAAACAACTGACTAAAGCATACGAAGGGAGTATTTATTTCGAATATGCTATCCCTCGAATGGGGCGTCGAATAGATACTGTTTTATTGATTGGGCCAGCAATTTTTGTGCTTGAATTTAAAGTCGGTGAAACAGAATTTAAGGCGCATGCAATTGATCAAGTCTGGGATTATGCCCTCGATTTAAAAAATTTCCACGAAACTAGTCATGAAAAATATGTAGTCCCAATACTTGTTGCCACAGAAGCCTCTTCTTGCAGTCCATTAGTTTCCTTCACACATCAAGACGACAGGTTGCTTTCTCCTATTGTGACTAACACGTCATTACTAAACTCTGTGATAGAGAATGTGCTGTCATTTGTTGATGGGGTGCCCATTGATAGGGATGACTGGGAAGGGGGGAAATATAAACCTACACCTACAATTATTGAGGCTGCTACTGCTTTATACAACGAGCATTCTGTAGCTGATATTTCACGTAGTGATGCAACAGCTATAAACTTGACGAAAACATCAGATGCTATTGATGAAGTGATTAAAGTTTCAAGGGCACACAGAAATAAGGCCCTATGCTTTGTAACTGGTGTACCTGGTGCAGGGAAAACCTTGGTCGGCTTAAATGTAGCGACCAAACATATTGAGAAAAAAGATGATCTTTATAGCGTTTTTCTCTCTGGTAATGGCCCCCTTGTGTCAATTCTTTGCGAAGCTTTAGCCAGAGACAAGGTTACTCGTGCCAAAGAGAAAGGAGTGAAACTAAAAAAGTCTACCGCATTGAGTGAAGTCAAAGCGTTCATCCAAAATGTCCATCATTTCAGAGACGAGTGTCTTAAGGACTCTTCTCCGCCTATCGAACATGTGGTCCTTTTTGATGAGGCTCAACGTGCTTGGGACGTTGAGCAGACATCTTTTTTCATGCGCCGCAAAAAAAATATGCCTGACTTTAATCGATCTGAACCGGAGTTTCTAATCTCCTGTCTAGATCGACACAATGATTGGGCTGTGATCATCTGCCTAGTTGGTGGAGGACAAGAAATTAATACTGGTGAAGCTGGTATTACGGAATGGATTAAGGCCCTGAATGATCAATTTCCTGAATGGCATGTACATATTTCACCGAAACTATCAGACAGTGAATACTCTGCTGAAGCTAACTTGATGAATTTGTCATCAAGACAAAATGTATTTTTCAATGATGACCTGCATCTTTCGGTATCAATGAGGTCCTTTCGCGCCGAGCATGTATCTCTGTTGGTAAAGCAGATCTTAGATATAGATATTGAAGGCGCTCGCGAGACATTGAACTGTGTGACGGAAAAATATCCTATTGTTATTACCCGCGATATTGATAAAGCCAAAAAATGGTTAAAATTGAAAGCCCGCGGTACGGAACGTTATGGAATTGTAGTTTCTTCGCAAGCCGAACGACTCAAGCCGCATGCTATAGATGTTCGCTCGCCAATGAATCCTGTTAACTGGTTTCTTGATGGTAAAAGCGATGTCAGATCCTCATATTACTTAGAAGCTGTCGCAACGGAATTTCATGTTCAAGGGCTTGAGTTAGACTGGGTGTGTGTGACGTGGGATGCTGATTTTCGTTTTTCACGAGAAGGTTGGGATTGCAAGTCTTTCAGGGGCAGTAAATGGTGCAACATCAACAAGGAAGAGCGTAAATCTTACCTTAAAAATGCTTATCGAGTTTTGCTTACAAGAGCCCGCCAAGGCATGGTGATCGTCATTCCGCCAGGAGATGCAGAAGATGTGACACGGAATCCAGATTATTATGACACTACATTTAATTACCTCCGCAGAATTGGTTTCTCAGTTTTGTAATAACACTTCTGAAGATTGACCTGTGCAATTCGAGCCGGGGACACTTAAAAACAAGGGGCCCTTTTAAGTGTCCCCCATTGGATGTCAGGCTGACCATTGTCTTGTCCTTGTTGTAGTGAGTTGGAAATTTTTATAGATTGCGATACTGAATGAAATTACAAGAGCTTCTCACAAAATCTCTGCTTCTTGATCTAGAAACCACCCCTGAAGGGAAAATCTTCAAAATCGGTGCTGTTTTTCAGGATCAGACTTTTGAGAGACAAGGCCGATTCAACCTTAAAGAAGCTCTGTCTGAACTTGATCAGTTCGGTGCCGAGGCAACCTATGTCCTTGGTCACAATCATCCTTGGCCACGACTTACCGCTACTGGAGACATATCGCCCCGCAACTTGACCTGCTGAAAAAGCCGGTCATCGATACCCTCTATCTTTCTCCTCTCGCTTTTCCGGAAAACCCCTACCACCGTCTTGTCAAAGACTACAAACTGGTTCGTCAATCAGTAAACGACCCCGTTGCAGACGCCCAACTTGCAGCATCGATCTTTGCTGATCAATGGGAAGCATTTGAACAACTCCATCAGCACAGCCCCCGGGTTTTGGATTTCTACCGGTTCTGTTTTGAAAACTCGGATGAGCAGACGACCAAGTGGGTAGGGCTTCGCGAGGTTTTCAAGAGTCTTGGTGCACAGCCAATTCAGCTCGAAGATTCAATCAAGCTTCTGAATGAAATAACAGATGGGAAAGTTTGTAAGTCGGCCCTGAGAACCGTTTCCAAACAGTACATCTGGGACCCGGATGAGTGCGCCACCCTCGCATACTGTGTTGCCTGGCTGAGGGTCTCTGGGCACAACTCCGTCCTGCCACCCTGGGTCAGAAAGAACTTCGCTGGTACGGTATCGATCCTCAGACAATTGCGCGATGTTCCCTGCGAAGACCCGAATTGTGAATACTGCCGGTTAAATCATGATCCTGTCGGTCAATTGCAGCGCTATTTTGGGTTTTCAGCGTTCCGTCCACAGCCCTCCACACCAGATGGGACCAGCCTGCAAGAAGCGATCGTTCGGCACGGCATGAGTGATCAGGCACAGTTAGCAATCTTGCCCACCGGTGGTGGAAAGTCCCTCTGCTTTCAATTGCCTGCTCTGGTACGGAACTACCGACGTGGCACGCTGACGATTGTCATTTCACCCCTTCAGGCATTGATGAAGGACCAGGTCGACAATCTGGTTGCCAAAACCGGCACTCCTTTTGCCGCAGCCCTCTATGGGATGTTGACACCGCCTGAGCGAGGGCAGGTGCTCGAATCGGTTCGCCTGGGCGATACCGCCATCCTCTATGTCTCCCCGGAACAGTTGCGCAATCGCTCGTTTAAGGAAGTCATCAGTCAGCGTGAGATCGGTTGCTGGGTCTTCGATGAGGCGCACTGTCTTTCGAAATGGGGACATGACTTCCGCACTGATTATCTCTATGCCGCACGGTTTATCCGTGAGTTCTCCAAAGATCAGGGGGTGCCGATTCCGGCAATCGCTTGTTTCACGGCCACCGCGAAAAAGGCTGTGGAAGAGGAGATTGTTGATTACTTCCGACGTGAGCTTGGTCAGGAATTGCGACTTTTCGAAGGTGGTGTCGATCGTGACAATCTGCATTTCGAAGTCCAGACCGTCAGCCGTGCCGAGAAGATGGAGCGGGTTTATGATCTCCTCGCCGAACGTTTGACCCCGGAAGGTGCTGCGGTCGTCTACGCCGCAACACGGCGCCAGACCGAAAACATCAATGAATATCTGATTAAGAAGGGGCTCTCTTCTGCTGCCTTCCATGCCGGGTTGAAGGCTCCGATCAAAAAACAGATACAAGAAGATTTCATTGCCGGGCAGATTCAGGTGATTGTTGCGACGAATGCCTTCGGCATGGGGATCGACAAGGACAATGTGCGCCTGGTCATTCATGCTGAAATTCCCGGGTCGTTGGAGAACTATCTTCAGGAAGCAGGACGAGCCGGTCGTGATCAGAAAGATGCTGAGTGCATTCTCCTCTACGACGAACAGGATATCGAGACCCAGTTCAAGATGGGTGCAATGTCGGAGTTGAGTCTTCGAGATATCTGGCAGATATTGCGTGGGCTGCGGCTGGCTAAGAAGAACCGAGACGGTGAAATTGTAATCACGACCGGAGAAATTCTCCGGAGCGATGTTGTCGATACCAGTTTTGAGTACGACGACAGTCAGGCTGACACCAAGGTGAAAACCGCAGTTGCCTGGCTTGAGCGGGCCGGATTTGTCGAGCGCAATCACAATAGCACTGGCGTGTTTCAGGGGCGTCCGGCGATTCGCAATCTGGATGAAGCGCAGGAAAAAATTTCCAGTTTGAATTTGCCGGTCCTGACCAAGCGGCGCTGGATGGCAATCCTCACGGCGCTGATGAATGCCAATCCCGATGAGGGTTTGAGTGCTGATCAACTGGCCGAGTTGCCGGAATTCATAGACCCGCCTGAACAGGTCGCTGAGGGCGGTCATCAAATACGCATGGCGGATTCCCAGCGCATTCTCAAAACAATGAATGATATGGCTGAAGCGGGCTTGATTAAGCGGGACCTGCTGCTTACGGCCTTTGTACGCTACAAAATTGCCAATCACTCCCTGTTGGCCTTGGACAAGGTCTGTGAGCTGGAAACTGCTCTATTGAAGGTGCTTCAGGAAGAAGAACCAGATGCCGAGGGTTGGTTGCATCTTTCGCCACGCCGGGTGAACCAGCGCCTCCTGGATCAGAACTTTGCCAGTGTCCCAGAATTTTTACTGTCCATTTTGAGCAGCCTAGCCCGGGACGGGAAGGGCCTTGGCAGGTCAGCGAGGCAGCCTTGATCTGATTTATCGCAATGCGGAGCACTATCTGGTCAAGTTGCATCGAGACTGGGAGGCCTTGATCAAGACCTCGCAATTGCGTTCCAGTCTGGCAAAAGTCCTCCTTGAGGCCATTATCGACAAGATCCCTCAATCAACCCCGGCTGGTGCAGATATCCTGGTTGAGTTCTCTCTCGATGATCTGGTTGCCGCCTTGAAAGGCGACATGTTCCTCTCCGGCCAGGTTAAAAATGAGCTGGCTGCGATTGAGCGAGCCTTGATGTTTCTGCATGAGCAGAAGGTGATCGTCCTTCAACAAGGTCTGGCCGTGTTTCGTCAGGCCATGACGATCCGTCTGCTTGAAAGCAAACGGAAATACACCAAGGGGGACTACAACCCACTGGAGCACCACTATAAAGAGCGGACATTCCAGGTGCACGTCATGAACGAGTACGCCCGCCTCGGTGTGGAAAAGATCAAGCAGGCGCTTGGTTTGGTTGCGGCTTACTTCGCCATGGATAAACGTGACTTCGTACAACGCTTCTTTGCCGGTCGCAAAGAGATTCTGGATCGGGCAACCAGTCAGGACTCCTACCGGCGGATCGTCGACAATCTGGAAAACCCGGTGCAGATGGCCATCGTGTCGGCTCCTGTCAACGAAAACATGTTGGTGCTGGCAGGCCCAGGTTCGGGAAAGACCCGTGTCGTCGTGCATCGCTGCGCTTATCTGTTGCGTGTCGCTCGTGTCCCAGCCAGTAGCGTCCTCATTCTCTGCTTTAATCGTCAGGCCGCCAGTTCATTACGGCATCGGCTCTGGGAACTGGTTGGCTCCGATGCCATCGGAGTGACGGTCCTCACTTATCACGGGTTGGCGATGCGGCTGACCGGGACATCCTTTGCCGACAGACTGGCCAAAGAAGGGGATGAAGGGATCGATTTCGATGCCCTGATTGATCAGGCGATCCGTTTGCTGAAAGGCGAGGAGGACCTGCCTGGCTTGGTGCAAGATGAACTTCGCGATAGGCTGCTGGCCGGGTATCAGCACATTTTGGTGGATGAATATCAGGATATTGATCAGCGTCAGTATGATCTGGTCTCTGCCATTGCCGGGCGGACATTGGAAGACGACGACGCCAAGCTGACGATCATGGCTGTGGGGGACGACGACCAGAATATTTACACGTTTCGTGGGGCTAATGTCGCCTTCATTCGGCAATTCGAAAAGGATTACCAGGCCCGCTTTCATCACCTGGTTGAGAACTTCCGCTCAACAGCCAATATCATTGCTGCGGGGAATGCTCATATCTCTGAGAACCGCGATCGGATGAAAACTGAGTATCCCATCCGGATCAACAAAGGACGAGAGCGGCTGGTGCCAGGTGGCGATTGGACACACCTTGACCCGTTTGCCAAAGGGCGTGTTCAGATTCTTCAGGTGTCTGATCGCAATGCGCAGGCCAAGGCCCTTGTCTCGCAACTGGAAAAACTCAAGAAGTGTAATCCCGCGTTGCAGTGGTCTGACTGCGCCGTGTTGTCACGGACCCACGAAGAACTTGCAACCATTCGTGCTGCCCTTGAATATGTCGGCATACCTGTCGCTTATGCTCGACAGGACTTGAGCCTACCGATTGGCAGAGTACGTGAGATCCACCAGTTTTTTGCGACCTTGGAACCAATGCGGCACGATTTGAAGCGCGCCACAGAACTGGAAACCTTACTCGTCGAATCCGCCGGAACCAAAGTCGTACCGCAGCAACCCTGGTGGAGTCTCCTGGCCACTTGTCTTCAAGCCTGGCATGTGGAGACAGGGAATTCCGAGCTACCGGTTCAGCAGGCTATCGATTATCTTTGGGAAGCCCTGGTCGAACAGAAGCGTGATCGCTTTATGGGACGGGGCGTATTCCTGAGCACAGTTCATTTCGCGAAGGGTACAGAATTCGATCACGTATTCATTGCAGATGGTGGCTGGGCTCCACGCAAAGGAGAAGAAGAAGAGGAACGGCGCGTCTATTACGTGGCGATAACTAGGGCCAAGCAGACGCTTGAGTCTCTTCCGTCGTGCCGATGAGAGAAACCCGTTTTGTGAAACTTTGCAGAGCAAACTGAGCGGGGACCAACTGGTGACATTTCCACCTGGAGAAAAGTCGATACCTGATTCAGTGTTGCAACGACGTTATGACACCATCGGCATGAAGGATGTTTACCTTGATTTCGCAGGGAAATTGGCTGAGACGAATCCCGTTCATAAGCATCTGGAAAAGATCAATGTCGGCGATCCTGTCCATTTCAAGATTTCAGGCGAGAAGCTTGAAATCTGCAACTCGGCCGGTTACCCCATTGGGATATTGTCCAAAAGTGCCAGAGATAAATGGGCGGCAGCAAATGAGCAGATTGAGAGCGTCAAGGTCATTGCAATGATCGAACGTCGTCCCGACGATTCGAAGGACCTGGACTTTAAAAAGTTGCTCAAGGTTGATAGTTGGGAAGTGCCGGTTCTTGAGGTGGTTTGGACTGATTCCAGAGGACGGAACCGGGGACACTTAAAAACAACTGTCCCTTTAATAATGAAGTGGCCCAGAAACTTGATACTGTGTTTTTGTCCCAATTAAATTGAAGACTAAGAAAATAGAGGGAATTTTGGAAAGAGGTAGCCGCAAACACGTTCTCGACTGGACCGAAAGCCCCAACTTCCTCAGGGAGTTTGCATCACTTCTTGCCCCGCTCCCCGTCCATTTCCCACCTGACACCATTTTTATGCCCCGTGGTTACACTGATCCAATGGAAGCACGTCTTGAGCGTTTCGGGCCAGCAGTCATGCCAGGGCATGCTGTTTGGGAACAGTTGCAGGACTGGTGGCTGGCTCATCGACGCGGCGCAAATACGCCGAATTGGGATATCGCTGCGACCTGTGAAATCGAGGGGAAAGCTGGACTCGTCCTTGTTGAAGCGAAAGCGAACTGGCCTGAGTTGGGTGCGGCTGGCAAGCGACTCGACAAGACGTCTTCACCTAAAGGGATCGAGAACCACGAGCGTATTGGCGATGCGATCGACGAAGCATGCAAAGCCTGGCAACGCATCAATCCACACGTCAACATCTCCCGCGACTCGCATTACCAACTTGCGAACCGGCTGGCTTTTACCTGGAAGTTGGGTAGCCTCGGCATCCCTGTCATCCTGGTTTATCTGGGGTTCACCGGTGACGAGGGCATCCGTGATGCGGGAGCCCCGTTCACAGACGATGCAAACTGGCGCAAAGCGATTAACGAGTATGCCGCCGGTGTCGTCCCGATGGAGCTTTTCGAAGTCCGGCACGATCTCGGTGCAGCACCCGTCTGGCTGGCACTCCGCAGCAGGGGGATCCTGGAATCTTCTCCACCCAGAACTAAGAAATAGAATTGGGGACACTTAAAGCAGAGAGCCCCTTTTAAGCAAGGATATTCAATGATTGTTCCTGGAGATAGTCATGTCAGAACTTACTGACGGAACGAATAAAAGTTCCCTTTCAGTTCCCCAAATATTTGCCTTGAGCCGGGACTTAAATCAAGTGTCCCTTTCAGTGTCACCATTTAGTCATTTGCCTTCAGGCCCGGGGACACTTGAAAACAAGTGTCCCTTTCAAGTGTCCCCATAATAGTCATTTGCCCTTCGTATTCATCATTGCTACAATCCCAACATTAGATTTGTTTTGTTATGACTTTTAATGGAGGGGGACATGGCACGCAATGCTCGCGCGGTGGCCGTCGGCTATCCGCATCATATCACTCAACGTGGCAACAACCGCGAGCCGGTATTTCTCGATGATCAAGACCGGCTGATCTACACTGACCTTCTTAAACATTACACTCAAAAATTTCAGGTTGATATCTGGGCTTATTGCCTGATGCCAAACCACGTCCATCTGTTGGCGGTCCCTCAAGAGCCCGGGGCCTTGGCTCTGGGTATCGGGCGGACAAATCAGGTTTATACGACATATGTAAACCGCAAGTACTTGCGCTCTGGTCGTGTTTGGCAGAACCGTTTCTATTCCTGCATTGTTGATAGCGATGAATATCTCTGGTCAGTAGCAAGGTATATAGAGAACAATCCTGTGAAAGCGGGCCTGGTACCGACCGCTGCCGAGTATCTTTGGTCAAGTGCCCGCTTCCATCTTGAAGGTCGTGCAGATCCTCTACTGTCATGTCCTGGTTGGCTCAAAGAGGATGAGCGACATGATTATCGCCAGTTTATTTTGGAGGCGGATGTGGAGGTGAGGAGAAAGATTGATCAGGCGACCCGAAGTGGGCGCCCTTTGTGTAATCCCGCAATGTTGCTGAAGCTTGAACAATTGTTGGGCCGCACATTATAAAAGGGACACTTGAAAACAAGTGTCCCCAATCAATGTTTCTCTTGCAGATTTATTTGGAAATGGGGACACTTAAAGCAGAGAGCCCCTTTTAAGCAAGGATATTCAATGATTGTTCCTGGAGATAGTCATGTCAGAACTTACTGAACTGATTGAACGAATAAACGGTTTCGCTGCCGAACGTGATTGGGACCAGTTTCACTCGCCGAAAAATTTATCCATGGCTCTGATCGCCGAGGCTGCTGAACTGGTGGAACACTTCCAGTGGTTAACCGAAGAACAGAGCTATAATTTGTCAGATGACAAGCTGGCGGAGGTGCGTTTGGAACTTGCCGACATTTTTGTTTATCTGCTGCGCATGTCAGAAAAGTTAGGGGTTGATTTGGTTCAGGCCGCCCAGCAAAAGATATCGCTGAATGAACAGAAATATCCTGCCGAGCAGGTCAAAGGCTCGTCAAAAAAATACAATGAATACAAGGCTAAGAGTCGGGATAATTAATTGGGACACTGAGTCGGGGGCACTCCTGACGGGGTCAGGTCGTTAATCTTGAGTCAATTCAAATTTCTAGACCTGACCCCACTCCACTCTGACCGCGCTGATATGCTAACATGTCAAACTGGTTAACGTTTTAAATTGATTTTATCTTCGTCGATAAAGGAGTCATCATGAAAATCGGAATATTTTACGGCGGCAGCACTGGCAATACCGCCTTAATCGCGCAACGTCTTGCGGAGCGAATCACCACCGCACGCCTTTATCCCATTGCCAACGCAACCCGGGCGGATCTGGAAAGCTGTGACCTGCTGATTCTCGGCACTTCAAGCTGGCACGATGAGGGGGATCGCCTGCAAAACGACTGGAACGACGCCTATGACTGCCTGCGCGAGGCACAGTTGGAGGGGGCAAAGGTCGCTTTGTACGGGGTCGGAGATCAGGTCGGTTACCCTGATGCCTTTGTCGACGGGATGAAGGCACTGCATGATCTGGCGGTGGCGGCCGGAGCGACCATCATCGGCAAATGGCCGGATAAAGGCTACGATTACTCTGCCTCCGCCGCGGTTGAAGGGGATTATTTCCTCGGTCTGCCCCTTGATGTCGAAAATCAGGACCAGCTTACCGAGCAGCGCCTGGCCGCCTGGGTGTCTCTGCTGCAGGAGGAAGCGGGTATCAGCTAATTCGTTTCTGTCCGGAAACCGCCCTTTTTCACCAGCTCAGAGCCGGGGACACTTAAAAACAAGTGTCCCTAGACTCCTGGCTCTGCGGCTGCTGCGCCGCGGCCTGTCCCGATTTCATGATCCGGGTGGTGCCGGTTGCTTTTGGCAGGTCATCAGAATAATTGACAATCACAGTTGAAAGGGTATTTTTAACAGGGTGCTTTAGTCTGGTCTAATATGTCGTCTATTTTTACGGGAGGGGGCTGTGACGCTGTTTCAGGCGTTGCATTCCTCTTTATTTTTGCCGGAGAGGTGGTATGCGAAATACCCATCAGTCAAGCCTGACACCGGACCCCGATGACACCGACTTCAAAAGGACCTTCTGCCTGTGTCTGATGAAATCCTCGAAATTTGCAATCTGAGCAAGACTTTTGCCGAAGGCGAGAGTCAACGGGTGGTTTTCCATGGGCTTGATGCATCGATCAACAGAGGTGACTTTGTCGTCCTGTTAGGACGGAGCGGCTCGGGGAAATCTACCCTGCTGAACCTGATCAGTGGCATCGATCTGCCTACCGCAGGAGAGGTTCGGATCGGTGGGCAGAACCTGACCACCATGACCGAGCAGCAGAGGACCCTCTTCAGGCGCGACCACATCGGCTTTGTCTTCCAGTTCTACAATCTCATCCCGACGCTCACCGTTATCGAGAACCTGCTCCTGCCGCTGGAGCTGAAAAAGAGCATCACGACCGAGTCAAAACAACAGGCCCTCGACATCCTCGGCCAGGTGGGCCTCGCCGATCGTGCCGACAGTTATCCGGACCGTCTTTCCGGAGGTGAGCAGCAGCGCATCGCCATCTGCCGGGCCTTGATCCACAAACCGCTGCTGCTGCTGGCCGACGAACCGACCGGCAACCTGGATGTCGAGACCGGCGCAGAGGTTCTCAAGCTGTTGAGTCAACTGATCAGAACCAACCGGATGACCACCCTGATGGTCACGCACAGTCCGGAAATCGCCCGGCTGGCAGACCGCGTCCTGACGATCCGCGACGGGATCCTGGTCGAACAGGTTGCAGAAGCAAAGGGTTTGCCATGATCCTGTGGCGAGCCGGCTTCCGATATCTTCTGCGCCATCCCTTGCAGCTTGTCTTTGCGGTGATCGGCGTCGCCCTGGGGGTCGCGGTTGTCGTTGCGATCGACCTGGCCAACAGCAGCGCCGAGCGCGCCTTCAACCTCTCGGCCGAGGCGTTGACGGGCCGCACCACCCACATGATTGTCGGCGGTTCCAACGGCCTGCCCGAGGACAGCTACCGGCAGATCCGGCTCAATGGCGATTGGCGCAACAGCGCGCCGGTCGTGGAGGGCTACGCAACCGTGCCGGGCCAACCCGGCCTCACCCTGAAGCTGCTGGGGGTCGACCCCTTCGCCGAAAGGCCTTTTCGCAACTATGCGCCGGCCACCGACCGCCGGCTCGACCTGGGCCGCCTGGTCACCGAGCCGGGCGCGGCTTTGATGACCAGGGAAACAGCCCGTTCACTGGGTCTCAGTCAAGGGGACCGGCTGCCTCTGACGATTGGCGGCAAGCCCGGTGAGATCACCTTGGTCGGCCTGCTGGAACCGCGCCAGCAGGTCACCGCCAGGGCCCTGGACAACCTCGTCGTCATGGACCTCAGCTCCGCGCAGGAGCTCTTTTCGCAAAAGGGCCGGCTGTCCCGCATCGATTTGATTGTGCCCCTCGATGCGGCCGGCCTGGCCAGCCTCGACGCGCTGCGCCCGCTGCTCCCCGCCAACGCCGAAATCCTCCCTGCCGACAGCCGCGCGCAAACCATGGCGCAGATGACGCGGGCCTTTCAGCTCAACCTCACCGCCTTGAGCCTGCTGGCCCTGGTGGTGGGGATGTTTCTCATTTACAACACCATGACGTTTTCGATTTTGCAGCGCAGGGGGCTGCTGGGCGCCTTGCGCACCCTGGGAGTGACCCGCCGCGAAATCTTCAGCATGGTCCTGGTCGAGGCCTTCCTGATCGGCGCCGTGGGCACGGCGCTGGGGCTCGCGGCCGGGGTGCTGCTCGCCAACGGGCTGCTCGCCATTGTCACGCGCACCATCAACGACCTGTATTTCGTCCTCAACATCCAGACTCTTTTCGTGACCCCCCTGTCCCTTGCCAAGGGGCTTCTGCTCGGCCTTGGCGCGACCACCCTGGCCGCTCTCATGCCTGCGCTGGAGGCGGCCAGGACCGCCCCGCGCGGTGCGCTGCTCCGTTCCAACGTCGAAAGCCGGCAGCGCAGGCTGCTTCCCTGGGGCGTGGGCGGCGGGCTGGGGCTGATGGCCCTGGGCGTGTTCGGCCTGATAGTCCCCGGCAAGAGCATCCCGGCGAGTTTCCTCTTCATGTTCCTGCTGATTACCGGCTATGCCCTGATCGTCCCCGGCGCGTTCGTATGGATCCTGAGGAAAATCCAGCCTTTGCTGGGCCGTTTCTCGGGGATCCTCGGCAAGCTGGCGGTGCGCAACCTGTTGGGCGGGCTGAGCCGGACCGGCGTGGCGACCTCGGCCCTGGTGATTGCCGTGGCAGCCACGGTTGGCGTCGGGTTGATGATCAACAGCTTCCGCTCAACCGTGGAGACCTGGCTGCAAAGCTATTTGCAGGCCGATATTTACGTGTCCACATCGGGCTCGACGTTCGGCCCCGGACGGCAGCCTCTGCAGGATGACTATCTGCGGGCAGCACGCCGGATCGACGGCATCGCGCGGATCGTCGCGGCCCGCCACATCACCCTGGAATCCGCGCAGGGGACCAGTGACCTGTTTGTCGCCGAAATCCCCCCCGCGACTTTCCTGAGTTACTGGTTTGCCGAGGGCGAGCCGGAGGAGATCTACCAGACCTTCCTGCAGAGCGATGCCGTCATCGTGTCCGAACCCTACGCCTTTCATCACGACCTCGCGCAGGGCGACAGCATCTCGTTGCGCACCGACCAGGGCGAGCGGTCTTTCCTGGTCGCCGGCGTCTTCACCGACTACGGCTCCGACCGCGGACGCATCACCATGGGCCGTCACCTCTACCAGAAATACTGGCTTGATGATCAGGTCGATGCCCTGGCCGCCTATCTTGAAGACGGCTATGATGCAGAGCGCATTGCCGAGCAGCTCAGGCGCGCCGCAGCGGGGAAGCAGCAGGTCATGGTTTATTCCAACCGGGGCCTGCGTGAAGCCTCGCTCGCGACCTTCGACCGCACCTTTGCCGTCACTTCGGTCCTGCGCATGCTGGCGGTGCTGGTGGCCTTCATCGGCATCCTCAATGCCCTGATGGCGATGCAGATAGAGCGGGCCAGGGAGCTGGCGGTCCTGCGCGCGAACGGCTTGACGCCGCAGCAGCTGTGGCGCCTGGTCATCGCCGAGACGAGCATTGTCGGCCTGATCGCCGGGCTGCTCGCTTTGCCCCTTGGCATCTTGCAGGCCCTGGCCCTGATCCTGGTCATCAACCAGCGCTCCTTCGGCTGGAGCATGGCCATCTCCATCGATCCCGGCGTCCTGCTCCAGGCGCTGGCCCTGTCCGTGCTTGCCGCACTCGCTGCGGGCATTTACCCGGCCTGGCGCATGGCGCGGACCTCGCCGGCGCTGGCGATGCGCTACGA
Source organism: uncultured delta proteobacterium (assembly GCA_963715335.1). Taxonomy (GTDB): domain Bacteria; phylum Desulfobacterota; class Desulfuromonadia; order Desulfuromonadales; family BM103; genus JAFDBW01. The sequence continues at coordinate 63,304 of CAVQRZ010000009.1, read as the reverse complement.
GTAGCTCATGAATACACGGCTCTTCATCTCTCTGGTTCTGGGCTGCGCGCTGGCCGCGGCCGGCCTTCTCTGCCTGGCAGGGCAAGCGCCTGCCGAGACCAAGCCGGGGCAGGCGCTGAGCGTCGATCAGCTGCTGGGCGGTGCCGAGGCGGGGGACTATGCGCGAGCCGACCGGCCGCGGCAGTTCCGCTTCCCGCTCGATCATGGTCCGCACCCCCGCTTCAAAACCGAATGGTGGTACTACACGGGCAACCTGCTCTCCGCAAACCAGCGCCGTTTCGGCTACCAGTTGACCTTTTTCCGGACCGCATTGACGCCCGAGCCGCCGCAGCGGGCGTCCAGCTGGGCGACCAACCAGGTCTACATGGGCCACTTCGCCCTGACTGACCCGGTCAGCGGGCGGTTTTATTATTTTGAGCGCTTTAGCCGCGACTCTTTGGGGCTGGCCGGAGCCCAGGCCGAACCTTTCCAGGTCTGGCTGGAAGACTGGCGTGTCGAGGGCGGGCAGGGCGAACCTTTGCCGATGAGGCTTTCCGCCAGCGAAGATGACGTCGCGATCGATTTGCATTTGCAGAGTGCCAAGCCGATCGTTTTGCAGGGCCAGAACGGGCTGAGTCAAAAAAGCGCTCAGCCCGGCAATGCGTCTTACTACTATTCCATGACCCGTTTGGCGACCTCCGGGCGGATTGTGATTGCGGGGGAACCCTTTCAGGTTGCCGGCACCAGCTGGCTGGATCGCGAGTGGAGCACGAGTGCCCTGGGCGAAGACCAGATTGGCTGGGACTGGTTCAGTCTGCAATTCGATGACGGCCGCGAGTTGATGTATTACCAGCTTCGTTTGCAGGACGGTACGCCCGATCCTTTGAGCAGCGGAGTCCTGGTCGAGGCAGACGGAGCGACCCGGAGATTGCAGCCAGGTGATCTGCAAATCAAGGTGCTTGAGCATTGGCAGAGTGACAAGAGCGGCGCAAGGTATCCGGCCAAATGGAGGCTGGACATGGTCAAACAAGGCATCAGCCTGGACATAACCCCGGTTCTGGCTGACCAGGAGTTGCAGACAACCGTGCGCTACTGGGAAGGTGCGGTCTCTGTGCAAGGCACGCAGCGTGACAGTCCGCTCGGTGGTGTCGGCTATGTTGAGTTGACCGGGTATTGATTCGAAAAATGGGAGCCCATCTAGAGCCGGAGCCGGGGACACTTGAAAACAAGTGTCCCTTTTAAGTGTCCCCGTTCCCTGATCCCACTCCACTCTGACCGCGCTGATATGCTAACATGTCAAACTGGTTAACGTTTTAAATTGATTTTATCTTCGTCGATAAAGGAGTCATCATGAAAATCGGAATATTTTACGGCGGCAGCACTGGCAATACCGCCTTAATCGCGCAACGTCTTGCGGAGCGAATCACCACCGCACGCCTTTATCCCATTGCCAACGCAACCCGGGCGGATCTGGAAAGCTGTGACCTGCTGATTCTCGGCACTTCAAGCTGGCATGATGAGGGGGATCGCCTGCAAAACGACTGGAACGACGCCTATGACTGCCTGCGCGAGGCACAGTTGGAGGGGGCAAAGGTCGCTTTGTACGGGGTCGGAGATCAGGTCGGTTACCCCGATGCCTTTGTCGACGGGATGAAGGCACTGCATGATCTGGCGGTGGCGGCCGGAGCGACCATCATCGGCAAATGGCCGGATAAAGGCTACGATTACTCTGCCTCCGCCGCGGTTGAAGGGGATTATTTCCTCGGTCTGCCCCTTGATGTCGAAAATCAGGACCAGCTTACCGAGCAGCGCCTGGCCGCCTGGGTGTCTCTGCTGCAGGAAGAAGCGGGTATCAGCTAATTCGTTTCTGTCCGGAAACCGCCCTTTTTCACCAGCTCAGAGCCGGGGACACTCAAAATTGAGTGTCCCTTTTGAGCTGGGGACACTTGAAAACAAGTGTCCCTTTTAAGTGTCCCCGTTCCCCAAATCCTGAAGAGCCCCCAGTGCTACCCGTACCGCATCTCGCTCGGCTTGCTGCTTGACAGCCAGGTCGACAGACTCCGCCACCAACCGTTCAGCCAGCACCGCACAGACACAGCCTGCGGCAAAGCCATAAACCAGGCCCATTTTGAACAGGGTGCCGGCCTCCATCTCGTAATTGAGAATCCTTAGCTGGCGGTACTCCTCACTGATCCCGTGCAGACAGCGCAACAGGTGCGGGTTGGCCGAGTCGCTGCGTTCCTGTCCCTCGTAGAAGGTGTCGACGCTCGCCGTAACGCCGAGGTGCGCAGCGATGCCGAGCTTTTTCGCCGCACCGGTCAAGGCCACGGTGACATAGGGGTCCGCGGCGGCAGGAAACTCGGCCGGGGCGATATCAAGGGCAGCGCCCTGACGGCAGAGTGCGGCGCTGGAGATCACCAGATCGCCGGCTTTGACCTCTTGGCCGATGCCGCCGCTGGTGCCGACCCTGATGATGGTGCGGATACCGACCGCGACCAGTTCGTTGACGACGATCGACAGTGATGGCGCCCCCATGCCGCTGGTGCTGGCGACGAACTTGCGACCGTCGGCGTTTTCACACAGGTAGCTGTGCAGGCCGCGGTTCTCCGAGAGCGTCGCCAGGCATTTGACGCCGTCGGTCTGCATGGCGATGCGCCGTGCCCGCTCCGGGTCGCCGCAGAGCAGGGCGGTGGTCGGCGGCATCGCGCCGAGGTCTTTGCGGCCGAAGCCGATGTGGTAAAGCCGTTGCTGGCTCATCCTGTTGCCCTCCCTTGTGGTCGCAAACAAGTACAATATTAGTGTTTTCCCGGTAGATCGCAACAGCCGTCGCCAATTATAGCCCGGAAAAGGGCTCAGACCTTGACATCGGACAAACCAAACCGTTAAATGTCCTGAGTCAAGGGCGGCACCCTGCCTCGAAGACTTTCCGGCAGCCGCGCCCAGAGCGAGCCGCCTCCATGCAAAGGATCACCTGATGAGCTTTTTGTACCTGTCGAAAAATTACCGGATTGCCCGCCGTCTCCGCAAAATAGTCAATGTCTTCATCAGACACGGTTTCGGCAACTTCATCGACCAGATTCACCTGGGAAGGTTCATCCCTTTCTTCAGACGCCTCGGTTCATTCACCAGTTGGCCGACGATCCTGCGCGGGCCCTATGCCCCGCAGCGTCTGCGGACGGCATTTACCGAACTCGGCCCAACCTTTATCAAGCTGGCCCAGGTCATCGGTTCCCGGCCTGACCTGGTGCCTATCCGGTTCGCCAACGAGTTCCAGCTGCTGCAGGATCAGGTTCCGCCGTTCTCCGCTCAAATCGCCCTGCGCATCGTCGAAGAAGAGCTCAAACGGCCGCATGCCGAAATCTTCCGCGACTTTGACCCGGTGCCGCTGGCCGCTGCCTCGATCGGCCAGGTCCATGCGGCCACCCTGCTCGACGGCAGCGAAGTGATCGTCAAGGTCCAGAGACCGGACATCGCCACCACCATCCAAACCGACATCGAGATCCTCTTCACCGTGGCCCGCCTCATGGAAGCCCACATCCCGGATAGCCGTTTCCTCAACCCGGTGGGGATCGTGGTGGAGTTCCAGAGGACCATCCGCAGGGAGTTGAACTTCCGTGAGGAGGGGCGCAACTGTATCCGCCTGCGCCGTCTGTTTCAGGATTTCGAAGGGATCCACATCCCTCTGCTCTACCATGATTACACCACCGAGCGGGTGCTGGTCATGGAACGGATCCGCGGGGTGAGAGTCGATGACCTGGAGGGGATCACCGCCATGGGGGTGGACCGGAAAAAAGTTGCCCAGGTTGGTGTCGATGCCTATTTCAAGAGTGTGCTGGAGGACGGTTTCTTCCACGCCGATCCCCACCCCGGCAATCTGATGGTCATGTCGAACGGCTGTCTCGGCTTCATGGATTTCGGCATGTGCGGCACGGTGAACGACGAGTTGAAGGCGATCCTGGTGAACATCTTTCTGGCCTTCATCACCCGGGATTTCGATCTGCTGATCGACCAGCACATAGAGATGGGCTTCATCCCCGAGGATATCGACATCGATGCCTACCGGAGGGATTTCAAGGAGGACATTGCCGATTTTATCGAGCCCATGCAAGGCCTGCCTCTGAGTGAAGTAAACTTTGCTGAATACCTGGGCGCGGTCCTGAAGGTCATCATAAAACACAAGATGAAGATTCCGTCAGACCTGCTTTTGATCCACAAAGCGATGCTCCTGATTCAGGGGATGGGCACCATGCTTGATCCTGAGTTCGACATTGTGACCGCCTCCCGTCCGTACCTCGACCGGGCAGCGACCGAAAAGTCCAATCCCGAGCGGATCGCCAAAAAATCAATCAAACATCTCCACGAAGGCGCAGAATTCATGGCCATACTGCCAAAGCAGCTGAAGAGGATTATCAGCAAGGTGCTGCGTGATGATATCAACACCAAGATCACCATCAAGGGGCTGGATCCGATCATCAAGGATTTCGACCGCTCGATCAACCGCATCGTCATGGCGATGATCATCAGCGCCATGCTCCTCTGTTCTGCGATCATGCATGCCCTGAAGGTGGGGCCGAGCCTCTACGGCTTTTCGGCCCTCGGTTTCATCGTCTTCGGCATCGCCGCCTTTCTCGGCTTGTGGCTGGTCATCTCCATCATCCGTTCGGGGAGGCTATAGCCAATCAGCAAGTGTAAATCGGGGGACACAATCCCTATCCTAAGGAGCCGGGGACACTTGGGAGTCGGAGACACTCAAAACCAAAAGCCCTTAATCAATGATCGCTTTGTCTAACTCCATACGAACCTGGGAGGTACTCAGATGAATCCTGAAGCCAATGCGTTGATCGGCGAAGAACTCCAGATACTGCAGAAGATCATCGACGTGGTAGTTGAGTTCTGCATTCAGTACAGCTTCCAGATCGTCGGTGCGCTGATTATTCTGATTATCGGCCTCAAGCTTTCTGGCTGGCTGTCGAGATTGGTGTTGCGGGTCTGCGAAAAGCGCAATATCGACATCACGCTGTCGAAATTCCTCGCTAGCAGCGTCAAACTTATAGTGATGATGTTTGTCATCATTATAGCCATTGGCAAGTTTGGTATTTCCATCGCGCCATTTATCGCCGCTCTAGGTGCCCTGGCTTTTGGTAGCAGCTTTGCCATCGCGGGTCCTTTATCCAACTACGGTGCCGGACTGACCCTGATTCTGACTCGCCCCTTTGTGGTTGGCAACACCATCACGGTGCAGGGGGTCAGAGGTGTAGTGGATGAGATCCGTCTGGCCGCGACCCTGCTTGACACCGAGGATGGCGAACAGATAACCATCCCCAACAAGCATATCGTAGGCGAAATCCTGGTGAACTCATTTGAGAACAGGGTCATTGAGACGAGCGTGGGGATTTCTTACCGGGATGACCCGGAACAAGCCATCGAAGTTTTACAACAGGTCTTGACCGGTTTTGAGGAGATTACTCAGGAACCGGCCCCGCAGATTGGTATCGAAGAGTTCGCGGAATCATCAATCAATATCGGCCTGCGTTACTGGGTGCCGACCAAAATGTACTTTAATCTGCTCTACCGAGTGAACCTGGCGATCCACAAAGCGTTAATCGAAGCGCAAATCAGTATCCCTTTCCCACAACGGGATGTGCATATTGTCAAAGCCGAATAGGGGCCGGAGCCGGGGACACTCAAGCAGCCGGGGACACTTGAAAACAAGTGTCCCTTTTGAGTGTCCCCAATGGCCAACGTTCGCATAATATTCTAACAACCGTTTTGGCTGAACTGCCGGTTCCAGGTTACGTGCCTTAGGTGGAGTTCTTTCGGTTTGTAAAAAGAACTTGTGCTTGTGGATCGCCCATCGTTTTTAATGCTTCCCTCGTTGTCTTGACAATCCACTGGCCTCCTGTATATTTCAATATTAGCTGAATCTAATAGAGTAGCCCAAGGGAGAACAGATGAAATGTTTTATCGCTTTTGTGATATCGATATGCCTCTTTAATTTTTTTATGGGCTGTGCAGTTCCACCCGCTCCGGATCAGGAAGACGCGGTTGTGGCTGTTGCCGTTGGCGAGACACCGAAGCCCTCTGAGGAAAATCCCTCCGCCGTGGCGGAAAACATTATGCCCCAGATATTTGAGCCAGGTTCTTTTGAGGACCCCAAGGTCTGCTCATCATGTCATCGCGACATCTATAATGAATGGTCAAAGTCCATGCATGCCAATGCTTGGGAGGACAAGTGGTATCAACCCGACTATATCCTGGCGCATCAGCAAACGGACGGTGCCACAGACCTTTTGTGTGGCGCCTGTCATGCGCCTATTGCGGCACGTACCGGCTTACTGCCTCCCGCCGATGGTAGCCAGTTTGATGCCACATCGCGTCGGGGAATCTCCTGCGATTTTTGCCACACCGTTTCCGGGGTCGGGCAGATGTTCAATATGGGTCATATTTCGGAACCGGGCCCGGTAAAACGAGGTCCTCGTGGTGATGGCCGATCACTCTATCATGAGGTGAAATTTACCGAGATTCATACCAAAGCAGACTTCTGTGGCTCCTGTCACATGGTCATTCATCCCGCGACCGGGACCCACATCATAGACACCTGGGATGACTGGAAGAACAACGAATATGGCAAACAGGGCATTCGCTGTCAGGATTGTCACATGACCCCTACACCTGGTGTCACCAAGAGACCTGGCCGTGCCGCACTCATGGGCAAAAGGCGTGAGAACCTTCCCTTCCATGGATTTATTGGCGGCAGTTCTTATGTTCAGGATGAACTGGGGAATCAGGAACAAGCCGAAATGTCGCGCGAATTCCTGCGCGCCGCCGCAGAGATCGAGCTTGCCAATAACATCACAGATGACGGAACCCTGGAACTGACAGTCGATGTTCACAACGTTGGTGCCGGGCACAAGATTCCCACTGGCACCACCTATATTCGTATTATGTGGCTGCAGGTTGAAGTGGTCGATAGCGCTGGCAAGATAGTCTACAGCTCGGGCCATGTCGACGACAAAAACCACGTCGACCCGGACGCGGTCTTCTTCCGCGTTCTCTTTAAAGATGCCGAGGGTCATTTGACGGGCAAGAGCTGGCTGGCTCACGGCATCGGTTACGATAGGCGCATCCCCGCCAATGGCAAGGACAGTGAAATCTATCGCATCCCGCTGCCCGACAATGGCGAATACCAGGTTACCTCGCGGCTCATGTACCGTTCCATGACGCAGCATTCTCTGGATGAAGTTTTCAATCGAACCGGACAGCGTCTACCGCCGGTTGTCAGTGTCGAAATGGCGGCCGCACAAACCAACGTCAGTTACTAGTCGAATATGGTCGCAGCAGTCGTCAGGGGGGCGACGCCGGCAAGGAACTCGGCCCTCTTTTTACCGATATCAATCAGGATTCAGATTTGAAGGCGCTACTTTAATGAAAGGTTGGGAGCTATGCACAAAATCAGCCTCTTGGCGATTGTTCTGACAATGGCATTTATGGTGACAGAAGCATTTTCGGTTGAGAATAACCCCCTAACCGAGAGCAGGCAGGTTATCAAACAATTTGGCGGCGAACTCAAAGCCGAATTGCTTTCCTCCCTAAAACAAGGTGGCCCATTGAATGCCGTATCCGTCTGCAGCCAAAAAGCCCCTGGGATTGCAGAAAATCTCTCTCGAGGGAGAGACCTGATAATCGCGAGGACCAGTCTCAAATATAGGAATCCTGAGAATGCCCCCGACAATTGGGAGCAAGGAATCCTTCAGTCATTTGAGGAGAGAAGGGGGAATGGTGAGGCCGTTGGAGAAATGGAACATTATGAGGCTCTGACTGTTGACGGGAAACAAGTCTTCCGTTACATGAAGGCCATTCCAGTTGGCGAACCCTGCCTGACCTGCCACGGCAAACAAATACCAAGCGATCTGAAAACCAAACTGAATGAAATGTACCCTGCAGATCAATCGGTTGGTTTCTCACTCGGCGAGATACTCGGTGCATTCAGTATCACTATGCCTATGTAATCTCGTCGATACGACCTGAGAGATGAAAGAGTGCACCGTCCAGTTGGATGGTGCATTCTTTCTTTCCGGGCCGTGTGACTCCAGCCTTTCCAGCGAGGAAACACTCTATTTTGCGTGTCCCCAAACTCCGCGTTGCAACAACTCTAGCGTGATTCCGGAAAACTTTGATCCGCCCAGAAATCCTCGATACGGTCCATTTCTTCCTCGCTGAAGCCGAAGTAATGGGCGATTTCGTGCCACAGAGTTTCGCGGATCACTTGGCGGATCGGTAGCCCGCTCAACCTGGCTTGCAGTTCGATGGCTCCGTGGTAGAGAGTGATCCGATCGGGTCCTGGATCGATTTGGTCATGAGACCGCTCGGTCAAGGGCGTGCCGTTGTAGTAGCCGAGCAGTTCGGCCGGATCGTCGATAGCAACCTCGGCAAGAGTTGCGGGGTCGGCCCAGTCTTCGATCAAAAAGACCAGGTTGTGCAGCCGGCCGGCGTACTCCGTCGGTAGTGTTGCCAGGGTTTTTTCAACCAGTCGTTCGAATGCCGTGCGGTTCACATCAATCTCCGGGACAGGACGGATGGTGTGACTCTGGGGTCATAATAGCAATTCTAATGTTCTGATAACATTCTTTTAAGGGAGTACAGTGAGACGATCAGGATTCGGGGACACTTAAAATCAAGTGTCCCTTGTAAGTCATTTGCCCTTCGTATTCATCATTGCTACAATTCCTCTTAGAAGCTTTCCACTGAGCTATCAAGAGCTATGCTGCCAGTCATTGCGGCAATCAGCGCCTAAGGAGAAAAGCCGTGAATTTTATCGAAATCGACCAGCAAACCTGCAACAAAGATGGCTTCTGTAGCGCGGTTTGTCCGGCCAAGCTAATCACCTTCACCAGGGGCGAATATCCGACCCCGATTGATGCGGCGGAGAAACTTTGTATTCGCTGTGGCCATTGCGTTGCGGTTTGCAAAACCGGCAGCTTGTTGCATGCCGAGATGCCATTAACCGAGTGCCCGGACATGCAACCGGAGCTGTCGTTATCTGCCGAGCAGTGTGAACAGTTCTTGCGGGGCCGCCGGTCTATTCGTAATTACCGCGATCAAGCAGTACCTCGCGAAACCGTGCAAAAGCTGATTGAAACGGCTCGTTTTGCACCGACCGGACATAACACGCAAACGGTGGCATGGCTGGTGCTGAGCGATCGTGATGAATTGAACAAGCTGATCCGGGGGGTTGGCCAGTGGATGGGGTGGATGCTGGAAAACATGAAAGAGGTCGCTTTGACCTACCACCTTGATAATGCCCTGCGCAGGCTGGAAGAGGGCGAGGATGTTGTTCTGCGTGGCGCTCCGGTGCTGGTGGTTGCTCATGCACCCAAAGATGATCAGGTCAGCCTGACCAGCTGCACGATTGCTTTAACCTACCTGGAGCTGGCCGCAACCGGCATGGACCTTGGCGGCTGTTGGGCGGGTTACTTTAATGCTGCTGCGAGTACTTTCCCACCGCTGCAGCAGGCCCTGGACCTGCCTGAAGGACATCAATGCTGTGGGGCGATGATGCTCGGTTATCCGCAGTTTCGTTATCACCGGATCCCCAAGCGTAAAACGCCACCGATTACCTGGCGATGAATCGAAGCGGGGACACTTGAAAACAAGTGTCCCCGTAACAGCAAATGAAAAGCCCGGCTATGCAGCCGGGCTTTTCTGCTTACAGGCGCGGAAGCAACCGGGTTGGTTTAGAATTTCAATATATCGCCCGGCTGCATCACAGTCACCTTGACGGAACTTCCTTTAAGTGCCTCCTGCAACTCTTCCGGAGTGCCCTTCAACGGCGGGAAGGTGCCGTAATGAATCGGGATGACATGGCCGCTCTTGAGAAGGTCCCTGGCCGCATAGGCGGCGTGGGCCGGATCCATGGTGAAATGGCCGCCAATCGGCAACAGGGCCAGGTTCGGTTGGTAGTAGGACCCGATCAGTTGCATGTCAGAGAAAATCCCCGTATCACCAGCATGGTAGAGCTTGAAACCGTTCTCGAGTTCAATGATATAGCCAGCCGGCTCACCGCCGTTGTGAACACTCTTGGCTTTGGTCACCGGATCGCTGTGCACGATGCTCGAGCTGTGTTCGGCATGCACCATCGTCACGGTAATGCCCTCGAGAGGCTTGATCGGACCGCTCTTGTTGAAGCGGATCAGCTGCTCCGCCGGCACGATGCCCAGGACATCCATGGTACTTCCCATGTCAGCATTCACCCCGACTTTGGCGCCGGTCAACTTGGCTAATTCTCCCGTATCGCCAAGATGGTCGCCGTGACCGTGGGTAACCAGGATCAGGTCGACCTTGCCGAGCTTGGCGAGATCCTTGAGTTCAGCAGGAGTTTTCGGATTTTTGGTGATGAACGGATCGATGACGATAATCTTGCCGCCCGGGGTGGTAATTTTAAACGCGGCCTGACCGTACCATTGCAGGGTGCCGGGCTCATTGGCCATGGCTGGTGTCACTGCAAACGATAGCAGGATCACGGGTATCAAGGTACGCCAAACTCTGGTTAGAAAAGACATAATATTCTCCATCTTGCTTGTAAGGTTGTGGTTATGGGTGTCCAATTGGGCTCTGCTTCATTCAACTTGAGTCAAATGTTCAGACCAGCCCCGTTTTTCGGGACTATGTTTGATGCCCATACCTGACTGTTTTAGTAATATATAGCAAGCAACGTATGTCCGCAAGTGGGGGTAAAAAATAATTGCAATTTTATGTCCTGTAAAATTGCAGCAGAGTAGGGCGATGAGGGGCCGGGGACACTTGAAAACAAGTGCCCCCGATTACAGGTTATCTGATAACGGTTTATTGAATATCTCTTTATTGCCTGTTGTGAATTCCCAGAGTCGATCCTCGGAAACCTCCAAAAGTTGCAGACGACTTTGCAAACAATCTCCTGCTGTTATAATTTGCAAAACGAGGCGTTATGCAAATCCGCGCAAAATTGCTGGTCCTGCTCCTGGTCATCGCGCTGGTTCCACTTGGCTTGAGTGCCATGCTGAACCAGTACGTCCTGCAGCGCCTCGGCAACCGGCTGACGAGCGACATCCGCCTCCTGCTCGAGGACTCGGCCCAACAGATTCTGCTCAGCAAAGTCTCAGATTTCCGACGGATTCTGCAGCGCGATCAACAGACCCTGCAGCTGGCTTTGACCTCACAGGTCCGCGAAGTTGAACAATTACTCGCGGCGCAGCCAGCCGAAAGTGCTCCGGTTTACCTGGCTGCCAGCTATGACCGCCTCGACCCGGAGCCGCCCGGCTTGCAGCCGTCCAAGTGGCATTTACGCCTTGCCCAGACAGGCACCTTTGAGCCAATGCTGATCAGCTACCAGGAACAGGTCGTGCTGCTGACGGAAAAGCCCAACCAACAGCTCAACGCCGACCTGGCGCGGATCTCGCACCTGACCGAGGTTTACCGACAGATCAACCAGATTCGTCCCGAGCTCTTTTACTGGCAGTACACCGCACTGGAAACCGGCATTCACAGCAGCTACCCGGGGCATGGCGGATACCCGGCCGACTATGACCCGCGTAAGCGCAGCTGGTATCTCGAAGCCCGGCAGGATCGCGCCCAGGTTCGCAAGGTGGTCACCGACGCCACAACCGGTAAGCCGATTCTGACCCTGTCTCAGCCGGTGTATCGGCCGGACGGGAGTTTTGCCGGCGTCACCGCCATCGATGTCGCCTACGAACAGTTCTTCGCCGACTGGGAAATCCCCGAAAACTGGCGTGAGGCATCAGAAACGCTGGTTGCGACGCTCCGCCCGGACCCCTCCGGCAAAGTCACCGTTGAGATCCTGTTACGAGCCCATCAACAGAGTGCCAGCGCCGACTGGCAGCGGCCGCCGGAGCAACTAGCTTTTGAGTCCCCCGACCAGGAGCCCCTGCTTGCCCTGCAACAGGATATCCTGGCCGGGCGGAGCGGGGTCCGGGCGATGCGCTGGCGAGGAGAAGACAGCCTGGTCGCCTACAGTTCGGCAATCGCCGGGGAACCGTTTCCACTGGTCATCGTTCCTGTGAGCCTGTTGTATGCGCCATCGGTCAAGGTCGAGAACTATCTGCGCGACAAGATTGTCTCGGCCCTTGAAATCAGCAGCCTGCTGCTGCTGGTCGTGTTTGTCTGGGTGGTCCTGACGGCATACTTTCGCGCCCGGATCGTTACCCGGCCGATCAAGGTGCTGGCCAAGGCGGCCAGCCGGCTTGCGGAAGGGGACTACTCGGTCAAGGTCCAGATCGACACCGGCGACGAACTGCAGTCCCTGGGGGATGCCTTTAATGATGTCGGTCCTCATCTGCAGGAGCGCGAAACGATGAAGCGGTCGTTACTGGCCGCCAGGGAGATCCAGCAACGGCTCCTGCCAGAGGCCGCCCCATTCCTGCAGGGGTTCGATATCGCCGGCAAAACTTTCTACTGTGACGAAACCGGCGGCGACTACTTTGATTACATCACCATCGACAGCCGGCGCCTGGCCGTGGTGGTCGGCGATGTCACCGGTCACGGCATCGGCTCGACGCTGCTGATGGCTGCCGCCCGAAGCGTTCTACGCTCGCAGACCACGCCCGACCTGCAAAACCCAGGGGGCCTGCTTGCCGATCTGAACCGCCACCTCGAGCTGGACACCGCGGACAACCTGTTCATGACCCTTTTCTACGGCATTCTGGATGCCGAGGCCAGAACCTTCAGCTGGGTTTCAGCCGGTCACGGGCCTGCTTTTCATTATCACTGGCGCACCAGACAATTTGAGGAGTTGGCAAGCACCGGCATTCCGCTCGGCATCCTCGCCGATGCCGAATTCGGCTGCTCGGGACCGAACCTGGTTGAGACCGGCGATATCCTGTTGATCGGCACTGACGGTATCTGGGAGTCCCGCGCTGCCGACGGCCAGATGTTCGGCATCGAACGCCTGCAGGAGGTCGTGGCGAACAACGCGACCGGATCAGCAGAAGATATTCTCTCCGCTGTGCTTGCGGCGGAAAACCGCTTCCGCGGTGCACTGGCGCTGCAAGACGACCTCACTCTGCTGGTGGTTAAATGCTAGGTTCAGCTCGACCTTTCAGTGAACTCAATATTGCTCGAATTCAATTTAACTATAAGATTCTAAATAACCAGAATACATAGCTTTATATGCAATACTTCCATCATAAAACGTTCTTTTTCAAAGATATTCAATGTGACATTATCTGTTACTGGACTTGTCATCCTCTTTCAAAAGATCAAAGACCAAGCTCGACAATGTCTGTCAATTTAACTATTTACCGGTAGACACAGACCGTTTAGTTAAACGATGTGCTCCTGGAGGATATATAGAAGAGGGTGAGCCTGATGAAGTTCAAGCTGCATGCATGAAGGAGATTAGAGGTGGAAGTTTGGTTAACGTCCAAATTTGCCCTCCAAGCCACGATCTTTATCTGCAGAAGGGCAAAGCATGGTCTTTTTATAGCTTTTTTCGTTTATTTTTGATTCCGAACAGGATCAAGAGATGTTGTCGACTCAAGTCAGTTGTCCAGATCTGGCTGCTATTGCTTCATCGACTGCTCAAGAAGAGGGCGATCATGTTTTGTCTATTTCCGGCCATATCTACACATAACGTCGCATAATATATATTATGTAAACTTATGGGGATGGAAAACGCATGAGTCGTATAGGCAAAGACCAAAATTGAATCTGCGCATAGAAAGTGATAAAAGTCGGTATCAACCCTTCATGCTGCCCTGGATCAAAAAAAAGGCCAAACGACTCCCATCATGTCCATACTTTCCCCTTCGCCGGATAGAGATCGCAGCTTAGAGGGCAAATTTCAGCGCCAGCAAAATATCTAATTTCAAACCTCTTTCATATAAGCATCAAGAGTTCCATCAAGTTGCACATACAGGTAATTCAGGATTTGACGTTGATGTGAGTATCCATAGATGTCTGCAAGATCCGTAAATCAGTTGTAACCCTCAGCCAATCTTGATAACCAAAGGCTCTCCTTAAAGAATGACAACCACAGGATCAGTCCGCTCTGCACTATTGCACCACGATTTCATCATCTCGATAAGCATTGCGATTCTGACCGAACTGCCCTTTCTACTCAACTGTGCCTGGCCGTTAGTGCTGCGGTGTTTTTTTGAACATTCATTCAGAGCGTGCCATACTTTGACAGTGCCTTCATTCCGCGATCGTCTCCTTGTGAAGGACACTGCTCTTTTCGGCATTTTGATAATTTTTTATTCACCATCCCCTGGACTATATACCTAATTTAAAACATTAATTGTCAAACATAAGTAATTGATATATATATGATATTATAACATTTATAGCTGAGAGATCCTGGTCATCAGTTTGTGTCTAGACCACCACAAGAAGCTACTACACCCTACCCCTCTTCCTGATCGTCAAACTAAGAGTACAAATAAAGATTTCATCCACTTTGACCCCAACGTCCGAGAGGCTTATATTGAGGTATCTTATCGATGTAATCTGACGGGTAACTATGATGGGCTCACGAAGTTCGATCAAACACATCGGCGGCCTGGATGGTCTGCGGGGCCTTGCCGCACTGGCGGTTTTCGGGGTGCATCTCAACCAGAACGTCCAGTTCGACATGTTCATCGGGCCGGTCGACGTAGCCACCCTGTTGGCCAACGGCGAGCGCGGCGTCTCGGTTTTCTTCACCTTGAGCGGGCTGCTGCTCAGTGTTCTGTTCTGGCAGGCCAAGGCCGATAACCAGAAGTTGCCTGACCTGAAGAAATATACGGTCAGGAGGCTGGCGAGAATTCTGCCGGCCTATTATGTTGCCCTGACCCTGTTGCTCTACATGGATGGCCTCTGGCGCGTACCCGGGGCGGGCGCCGATATCGCCCTGCATTACACCTTTCTGTTCAATTTCGCCGAGTTCAGCATCTTCAGCATCAACCCGGTATTCTGGACCATCGCCGTCGAGATGCAATTCTACCTCCTGCTGCCGTTGATCTTTCTGCTGATTCGCAAGCTGTCGGTCCGCAAAGGGGTGCTTTTGATACTGACCATGGCCATGGCCGCCTACCTGCTGCATTTCTGGCTGATGCGCACAGTTGACGCGATGGTCTTCTGGCCGTCCAATCCCTGGTTGATCTGGCTGCGACCCAATGGTGCCGTTCTTTACCATTCCCTTGCCGGGCAGCTGCCGCTGTTCCTGCTGGGGCTTGTGGCCGGGTATCTCTACCTGCGGATCCGGGAGCGAAAGGCATCGATGATACAGAAAAAATTCCAGTGGCTTTGCGAAATCGGCGTATGGGGTTTGTTTGGCGGGGCGCTGGTGCTGATCCTGACCGGCTGGGAAGAGTTCCTGCAATTGCCGTCGGGCCCTTACGGTTTTCCCGGTGTGCCGCTGCTGCTGGCGCTGATGATCCTCTGCATCCCCTTCAGCCGCCATGCCAAACGCCTGCTGGACAGTCCTCCCCTGCGCTGGTTGGGACTGATATCCTACAGCCTCTACCTGTTCCATGTGCCCTGTCTGAACCTGGTTTATCGCTACCTGAGCGGGCAAGGTATAGATATCAGCGTGCAGTGGGGAGTGTTTGGCAGCGTCAGCCTGGGACTGTCCCTGCTGGTGGCGACGATTTCCTACCTGCTCATTGAAAAGCCGGTCATGCGTCTTGCCAGGAAATGGGCCTGATTATTTCAAGCCTGGTTGCTGCTGCGGGGGGAATTCCGCGAGGTGTTGCGCGACCTTCTGGTCGAGCTCTGGCACCCAGCTGGCCGGCATGATCTTCTGCACGTCCTGCAGGGCTTTTTCGGCCTCTATCTCGGTCCTGGGGCGAAGAGCTTGCTTTGGCTGCCGAGAGCCACAGATAGGCTTTGGCCAGTTCTTCTGCCGGGGGTTGAAGGTCTTCGGCACCGGGTGGCGGGGTGATGTAGAGTTGACCCGTCGGCAGGTAGGCCGGTGCATAACCATGGCTGGCGGCTTGTTCCAGCCAGTTGATGGCCGCCTGGCGGTTTTTCTCCATGCCGAGGCCATCGCGGGCCATGATGCCAAGAGAATATTGCGCTTCTGGCAAATCATCCTGAGCTGCCGCCTGGAACCAATTGATCGCTTCTCCATAGTTACGGATTGCAGGATCACCTTCCAAAAGGAATTGACCCATTAGCAGTTTCGCTTTGGGGACATTCTGGTTGGCTGCTTGCGCACAAAACTCCAGACCCTTGGCAGGGTCTTTGGCAACGCCTTGACCTTTCATATACAGCTCGCCGAGGGAACAGAAAGAAAGATAGTGTCCCTGATTGCCGGCCTGTTCCAGCAGGGCTGCGGCATCGTCTGGAGCAGATGGTCGGTGAACTCCGGCCAAGACACATTCAGCGGCAAGATGAGCGGCTGCAGGGATATCCCCTGCAGACGCTTGTTCATACAATTCGCAGGCCTTTTTTCTATCTATCGGCTTCCCCCAGCCATTTTCGTAGAAAAGCCCCAAGGTGAACTGCGCCAAGGGGTCCTTCTCATCAACCGCATAGCGCTGATAGATGGCAAAAGCCGTCTGGTAATCAGATTGAGCAAGAGCTTTTTCAGCACGCTTCATGTCTGAACGGCTATTGGCCGCCATTCCGTAACAGGGAATGGCGACCAACAGCAGGACCAGAGCAAGTATTTGGAATATCTTTATTTTCATTTTTTGACAACAAGCGATCCAGCCACAAAAACTTTTAGCTCCGTGACGGGTAAATCCCTACTAAGGCAATGACATGCCAGAGCCCCAGGGATGGCTGCATGTTGGTAAATGACGTGCCATTACCTGTATTGCCAATTGATACTGAACCGGCTTTCATTTCAACGACAGGGGTCGCATTACTGTAATCATTGTCCCGTGAGCGACTGGCCCAAGTGTTGCCGGTGGGAATCTCAGAATTACCTCTTGTCGCCGTCCCCTTGACGGAAACGCTGTGGGAGTGGGATGGAAGATTAGCTACAGTTAACAGGGTATTTTCAACTCCAGCTTTCTCTCCCCAAGACATGGTAGAGATTCCCGGTCCAGTCCCTACGCCTACCGCAGTGCGTCCTCTGAGGTCAGGCAGACCAAAGGTGGTGCGTCCATCACCGCCGAAAGTGGTCCCTAAAAGTGAGAAAAGTGCTGTATTTTGCGAGATGGGCAGCAGTTGCCCATCACAACTGGCAAAGCCTCGCGGCGCGAAGTTAAATCCGACTATCATAATCTGGCCGATGAAAGGCTCCGATGCCTGGGCAGGTGCGCTCCAGAGCGTGGTCGTGGCCAGAAGGGCGATCACTGCAACGCCCAGAGTGAGTTTTTTTATTCCTTTTAGCATAATCATCTCCTTTACGTGTTAAGAGTTCTTGCGACGTCTGTGGACCATGATGCCCAGACCGACCAGGCCGAAGCCCAAAAGGGCCACCGTGCTCGGTTCCGGAATCGGTGCTGGAGGAGCGGTCAGGTTTTCGACTCCGGTGATGCTGATGAAGGAGTCGATGCTGGCCAAAGACGTACCAGTTCTGAATCATCAAAGACTCCTCCAACAAGCTGTTCCAGAGCCAAAGAGGCTCGAAGTTCGTCAGCGGATGCAAGCATGAGATCAAAAAGAAGGAGCCCAGACTCGGTCGAGCAGTCCACCAAAACCGGATCGCTAGAGCCATCTGTATTCTCATTGCCGTTAAGAGTGTCCGAGACAAGGAACGTCTGCAAAAACGTCATCGTCTCCAAACTGGTGCCGCCAAGAAAACTCCGAGCGGCCATAGGCGTCCGCCCACTGCTGTTGACCTATTGTCGTAGTCGACCTGGAAACTAGACCTGTAAGACTGTCAGTTCCGGAACTGTTACCGAGATTCAGGGTCAAGATCCCAGCCCGGTAAGAAATTCAGCGAAATCGCTCCCGAGAGAATTCGGCTGAACCACCAAAGCCGTCGCCAACATTGGTCAGGTTCCCAGTCAATGGATTGTCACCGGTAAAACGCCGCTGCTGCCATCAAAAGTGGTTGAAGATGGCACTCCTCCTGAAACACGTCCATGCTCCCCGATCCAGTGACCGTGTCATCGGCAAATGTATTACCGTCATCAAACGTTATGCTGCCGGAAATGTTTAAATCCGTAAACGCAGTGGCCGTAGCCGGGGCCAGGACTGTCATGAGAAACAGGCCCAAGATTAGGACCAGCGGCCCCCTGATTGCTTTTAGATTCATCTTGTACCTCCTTTGGCTGGTTGTGATCTGTATTGTGCATCTAAAACTTATAATGACAGCTATTCTTCCTGTTCAGAAAGGGCGTAAAGTGCAGCTTCTCTCACCATGCTGTCTTCATCCTTGGCCGCAACCTGCAAAAAGGCCCGCGACGCTTCGCCGTGGTGTTGTGCGATCGCCAGTACGGCTTCGAGGCGAATCAATGGGTCCGGGTCGCTGAACAAGACCTGCCCCAGGCTCGGGGTGACGCGGCCCTGTTCGGCCTGCGCCAGGAAACGGACGGTCTCAGCCCGGACCAGGTAATCGGCGTCGCCCAAACCGTTTTCAACGGTTACAGCAGCGGCTTCGCCCGTAAGTTTTTCGAGGGCAGAACGGGCCTGTTCCCGTACCGCGGGGTCATCATCTTCCAACATGACCCGGGTCAGGATCATCACATCATTCCGATCTTGCGAGTCGGCCAGCCTTTGGATCGCACCGAGCCTGACCAGCGGATCAGGATCGCTGAGCTCCTCATGGGTTTTTGCTCGGACCTGCTCAGCTGTGTCGGGGCTCGCCACGGCCATGGCAGCTTCAAGTGCTGCCTGTGATGCTGCCGTGTTGCCAAAAATCCAGAGACTTGAAATCCGTCTGGCTGTCTCTTGGCTTGATCTGTCTGCGAAGGTAATCGCCATGTTATGGGTTCCTGCCAGCTGCCTGATCGCCTCCAGAAGAGGCCGGTCGACTAAAGACCATGGACTCTTCTGCTGGAAATCCTCATCGCGGATATGCAGCTGAATACCGGTTTCCCCGGCGACGGCCCGTAACACCTCGGCCAGGGTGGCGTTTTCGCTCTGCACCGATATCAGCCCCTGTTGGAACCGGATGTCGACAGTAGGCCCATCTTTGGCAACAGCCCCATGAGCCACAGACAGAGCCAGACAAAGTGTAATAAAAACCGACAGTCTCACTATTGAACGACAAATCGTCATATTGATTTTTTGACTATACCCTCTTTGAGGGCTTTTAAATGATGACTCAAAGTACCTGACTTAAGTAGTCAGCAATTATTATGCCGTACTTTTTATACAATAATTACAGTATTTTATTCGCCAAATCTCGGCTACTGCATTGAACTGTAAACTTATCCGACAGCAAATACGGCACCACTTAATAAAACATAAAAGACCTTAATATTATGAATCGGATCAGGGCCTTTCTCCTGATACACAACATCCAGACAACACATGCGTGTTATTGATAGAGATATTTCAGACGCTCGTTAATCAATAAAACGATGGCCACGAGGATCAATTCCTGGTGGCCATTATTATTGTAGTTCAGCTAAAATAAAGGACTTCGAGGGCTGGTCTTCCCTCGGTTCAGAAGTGTAATGATTGAAGGAAAAGAAATAATGCTGGACTACTTGTTCGTATATGGAACCCTGAGAAGAGATACTGAAAGCGAGATGTACCATCTCCTTGCTCGCTATGCGGTTTTTGTGGGCGAGGCAACATATCAAGGTCGACTGTACAGAATCGATGACTACCCTGGCATCGTGCCTTCAGACGATCCAACCCGGCAGGTAAAAGGTGAGGTATTTTCCCTCCATGAGCCTGCCAAAGGATTATCTGCTCTGGACCAGTATGAAGAGTGTGGCCCAAGCTTCACTGAACCT
Organism: uncultured delta proteobacterium; assembly: GCA_963715335.1. Lineage (GTDB taxonomy): Bacteria > Desulfobacterota > Desulfuromonadia > Desulfuromonadales > BM103 > JAFDBW01. Next base: position 43,490 of record CAVQRZ010000009.1, on the reverse strand, counting down.
ACGGAGTATGTTCGCGTAAAGCAGGAAGTAGTCCTTAGCACCGGCCAAAAGCTGACGGCATGGGTCTATATATATAACCGGCCTACAGAAGGGTTGCCAGTAATCGCCTCGGGAGATTTTTTCGGAAACTGTTATGGCAAAGACAACTGCAGCTGACAGCTGGCTATAAACGTTTTGAGAGCATCTTTCTACCAGTCTGCGGTGAGAGCATTATTCTCAATGTATTGCCGGATGACACCCTTATCATCAAGACTGATACCGACAAAGCCCATCCCCATACCGACAGGAAGATCGCGTTTTAGGGGGGTCACTCCTTCATTGGCCCAAGCGACTCGGGCCTGGGTACAAATGATCTTGTCATCCCCAGGCAAGCTGAATTCAACAAAAAGTTTTGAGCCGACCGGCAGCAATCTGGGCGAGGATGTAAATAAACCGCCGGTATTGAAATTAACCGTATAGTCGGTCACTAAATTATCCCTCTGCAGACCAAACTTTATTTTTATATGTGAAGCATACCTGGGCTCTTTCCTTTCGTGAATATCGAGGTACCTTTTTGCAAAAGAAAGAAAAAAGGACCGATTGATTGGCTTGGTTATGATTTCGTTGCAACCCGCCGCGATGCAGCGGGATTTAACCTCCTCGCCGCCATCTGAGGTGACCATAACGACCGGGGTATTTTTGCCACCCTCTGAGGCCTTGATCAGCCGGCAGCATTCATCGCCGTTCATTCCCGGCATATGCAGGTCCAGGTAAACAAGGTCAGGTCGTTCAACTTCGACAATCCTTAAGGCCTCTTCGCCACTTTTCGCAGTCAGAATCTCGAAGTCTTTCTTGCGCTGGAGAAAGGTTTTTTCTAGCTCTATGAACAAGTTCACATCGTCAACCAGGAGTATTTTCTTCTTCGATCCATCGAATGACACCGCAGGTTTTGTAAAGTTGGTTGATGGTTTTACACTCTGACTCTTTGTCATTTTTTTATCCTTTTCACAATGAGGGCTTCGGTTACCTGAGTATTTAGCAGGAAACAAGCCAAAAAACATCTCAACCAGAAAATTTTCAGAAACATCAAAGGATTCAGCACTTACTGTTCTACCAGCCAGTTGGCGTCACCAAAGCCGAATCCCGTACCGACGCAGAAGTGTGCCATTTCTAAGTGACAGGCAAGATCTTAAACCCTTTATGACAGGCAGCTCTTGTCGGGCGCCTGCCAGGCGGCCCGGATTCAGGGTCGCAGGGCTTTGGGTCAGCCGAACAAGCTTGCCAACATGATGGCGTCCGCATTGTTTGCACGAGGCATATACAGAAGGACCATGGCAATGTAGCAAGCAACAGCGACTGAGAGCAGAGAAACCTTTGCCAGAACCGGCAGGCGATTTAACTTGAAACGATGCTTTGATGCAAAGGTCACCCACGGAAACAGTTGAGGCAAAGACTTGACTAACCCCAGCATAAGCAGACAGAGCCAGCCAAGGCTGCTGCAAAGCAGGAAGAGATCGATTTCGCTATAGATGCCGAAAGCCATCACCATAAGTGGGATGGTCAAGAGTGGCAGTGACTGGACGAAAGGATTATGCAGAGCCTTATGGCGGTTACCGTATGCTTCGATAGTTGCGCACAGCCCGTCGGCGATCTTGGGGAGCATTTTCTTGACTTGTTGATTCTGGGTTTTCATGTAAACCCGTGGACGTTCGTCAGGGGTAAAGATGATTCGGACTGTTATGAATTTGGACGCGCATAGATCGTACTCGACTTTTACCTTTTTGGGCTGGCGCTCGAAATAGGGTAAAGGCAACTCCTTGGTACATTTAAAATTAAGGATTTCTTTCTTCGACTCGACGATGATCATGTAATGTTCAAGCTTCTTATGATCTTCAAATCCAAGGCCCATGGAGATTTTCCGCAAGCCCTCCTGGGCGAGGATAGGGATACCGAAGCGCAATCGTTTCTCGAGCTCAACCAGCAGCGCTTTACCCAATGTACATGACGGTAATGTCATTTGATAACTGAAGGTTTCCATGATGTCTCTCCTGAATTGATGGTTAAAATTAACTCCAATCATGCTTCATCGCCCGCAAGCACCCACCCATAAGTGACCAAGATCATGAGGCCATCCAGGATGACCCCGACCAAAATCTACCCTGCAGGCAGAAAATCAATCGGGTAAAGAATAGTGATCTGTGGCACATCTTCCTTTGGCCCGAAATTAAACCTCTTGACCCGGTCGACGATTCTGGTGACCAGATCAGGCGAAGCGAGATCCGTTGATTCCACTGCGCAAAAAGACACTTCTCCACCCGGCTCAATCGTCAATCGCAACAGCAATTTGCCGCGCAGAGTCGGATCCTTGCGCAGTTCCTTGTTGTAGATCCGGTAGAGCGTTGCCTTGTAACGATCGAAAACGATCTGGATTTCCTCGTCGGTTCTGGCCGCGCCGAGGCCGTCACTCAGCGGCCGGCCCGCTTCTTCCGCAAGCCCTGCCATGGCGCTCTCGACTTTTGCCGTCCCGACACCACCGATCGCTCCTGCGTTGCCGTAGCCGCTGCCGCCGCCCTGCCCGCCATTGCCAAGATTGCGACTGACCTCGTAGTTGCGAATTCCTGCACTGCTGCCACCTTTGGCCTGCATCGCCACCAGCGAACGCTGGGCGCGGGAATGCCCCGGGACCCTTGGGTCGTTCTTTTTCAGGCGTGCTTCAGCGCCGAGTTTCGCAACGGGGACTTCATCCATCAGGTCGGCAAAGCTGCTCTTGAAAGCCAGGACCCCGGTGTTTGCGGCTTTTTTCCTTGCGACTTTGGTCTCGCCGCCATCGGGCTTGGTTTCCGGACGATTCTTTTTCAAGGCCTTCTTGGGTTTGGCTGTTTTGTCAGGTTCAGCATTTTTTTTCTGGTCCGGTTTGACTTCCTCACGCTGCTGCGGCTTTTCCGGTAATGGCACCGGCGGTGGTGGCGGTTTAACCAGCATGGCCAGACGCTCCGGGATTTCAATTACGCTCTCATATCGGTCCTGAACCGGCACCGTGATCATGGGAATCAGGATCCCCAGCGCCAGGCTCCAGAACATCGAGACCAGCAGGGTCCGACGGAAACGCCGCTCGCTCTCGATATCCTTGGCCCAGGGCATGACCATCGGCCGGAATGGCAGAGAGACTATTTCCCGCTCTATGACAAACTCTTCCTGACGGCGCTCCTCGCGGGCATGGGCCTGCTGAACTTCATCAAACAGGACATCAAGCGTATCGAGATGCTGATCGATCTGTTCCCGGAGAGACTCACGCTGTTCTTGAATACCCCGGGTCCCCTCTTCGAAAGCGGCGATGCGAGACCGCAGCCTTGCACTGTGCCCGGTGCTGTCTGCGCCCTCCGGCAGACCATCCCAGAAGAGTTCCCCTGCCCCCAGTTCCTGCAGTTTCTCAAGCGCACTGCAGGCTTCCTGCACAAGGTCGAAGTGCTGTTGGTCGATGGCAAACGTATCAAGCTCTGCTTCGACAACCCGCAATTCGTCTTCCAACTGCACGACAGCTCGCTGCAGCAACTCGATCTGTGCGTTCAGAGGCTCTAATTCCTGTGACAATAAAGAAGTATCCACGGAATTCCCGTTCAGGTTTGCGAGGCCCTTTGGATGACCGCGAGAGAAATCCTCCCGTATCCGGAGCCCGTACAGGTTGACATTATTTTTTTAAGCACCCGGAAGGGGATCGTTTTATCGGCAAGGATGGTGATCTCTTTGCTCTCGACAATCTCCCTGGTACTTATCCCGATAATATTGCGTTCAATCTGGCTCAGCCGCTCGGTAATCGCCGGTATCGAACTGTTGGTAGAGGCGAGCAGCTCTGATGTATCGACGACCATTTCACCCTGAATCATCACGGCTTCCGGACTGACCAGGATGACCACCGTTTCCCTTGGTTTTGCTTCAACCACGGAGTCGGGCAGCTTGATCTGCTTGGGCGAGGTCAAAACTTCACTCGAGGAAGAGTTGGCAAGCAGGAAAAACACCAGGATGGTGAACACATCCATCAGCGAGGTCAGGTTTAACCCCGTCAGCTTTTTCCTGTTGCGGTCCATGCGTCTGATGCGTCTGCTGTCCCTCATGGCGCGTCTCCGATCGATATCAGTGGGAAAAGTACCCGTTTCAGGACCTCTTCACTCGCCTCATCAGTCACTTCGATCTGCCGGAGCCTGTCCATGACCTGAATCAGCAGGTCGTACTCGATGTCCGGCTCCATCAAAACCGTCGCGTCTTCTTTTTCCGGATAATCATTTTTCAGGCGGACCAGGATCTCGGACAGTTTATCGAGATCGTGTCGGCCGTCCTGGTTAGGTATTGCCGCGACCACATTCGAGCCGTTGGCGAGCTCCAGCCCGGCCTGTCTGACAACGACCTCAATCGTGAAATTGGGCTTGACGATCGCCGACCCGCCGGCTGCCGTCGGCACGCTCAACTCGAGGATCGTGACCCGTGAGAATACGGCACTTATGAGCAGAAACGGGACGAGGATAACCATCAGGTTCATAAACGTGGTTATATCCAGATCGGGAGTTTCTCTCAGACCCCTGCGTTTCCGGTAATTTTGTCGTCTGGTCATAATCAGCCTGTCGGATGCTGGCGCTTGCTGAAGTTTGAGATACTGTTCAATGCCTTGACCGAAGCCATTTCCAGGCTGTCGACAATCTGACCTGTGGTCGAAGTCAACTTGGCATGGGTGAGCAGCAACGGGATCGCAACCATCAAACCGAAGGCCGTCGTGTTCATGGCGACCGAGATACTGGCTGAGAGCAGATCGGCCTTCTCGGCAGGGTTCGCATTGGCAACGGCAGTAAAAGCCTCGATCAGGCCCATGATCGTCCCGAGCAACCCCAGCAGAGTGGCGATATTCGAAAGCAGGCCGACGTACGGCGTGCGCTTTTCCAGCTGCGGGATAATTTCCATCATGCTTTCTTCCATGGCGATCTCGATGTCTTCACGCCGTCTGACCGCACCCTGACGGGCCAGGCCCATCGACAGCATCTGCGCAATCGTAGATTTGTCCTTGTTGACCATCTCCCGTGCTTTCTCAAACTCCCCACCGACCAGAATCGGCTGCAGCCGGGCCCACATTTTACGGTTGTCATTACGGGTGCGGCTCAATTGGATCCAACGCTCGACAGCGATCGCCATCCCGACCGTAAGAACCAGCAGAATCGGGTACATGAACAGGCCACCCTTTTGAAAAAAACCAATAACCGAATAAATACTTTCCATGACTTTATCCTCCAGATCTGTTAGCAGTGCTGACTTCATAGAAGTCCAGCTGTCTCTTGAAAACGTCCCGATCCACCGGAACGGCGTCTTTATTCAACATCATGTCCAGGCTGGTCTCGACTCCGATTTCGGAGCTCTTCCAGGGCACGATATACAGTGACTTCGGAGCTTCGTCGTTACCGACGATTGACATGCCCGAAAGTTCCTTCGCCTGATCTATCCCCGGCTTGCGTTCAGCCGATCCCTGCTCTACGGCTGTTGCCGCAGCGGCCGTCAGCAGGACCATGCATAAACAGATGACAAGTTTTTGTTTCATATTCAGCTTCCCTTCAGAGTTGCTTGCATGTTCGACAAAACAATCTGGCTATTGGCCGAGCCGCAGGCGCAGCTCTGAAATCCACAGCTTGACCTGTTCATCGTCAGGCCTGGCCTCGCTGTACAACTCGTATTGGGCGAGGGCGCATTTTTGGTCGTTCAGATATAGATCGCAGAGAATCCCGAGGTTCCTGCGGGCCGGATAATATTCCGGAAACTTCGTCAGCGCCTTTGCGTAGATATCCCTCGCCTCGGCGAATCGACCGGACTGGCGCAGCAACAGGCCGTACTCGTTGCTCGCCACCGGATGGCCCGGGACCAGTTCCAGGGCCGTTTTCAGGTGCTCTTCAGCCGGTGTCGGTTTGTCGTTTTTCCTGTAAGCCATCGCGATATTGATGTGGGGTGCGGTAATTCCCGGTGAAACATCGAGCACCCGGTTAAACAACTCAATAGCCTGGTCGAAATCACCACGGCTCATCGCTTCGACCGCACGGTCGAAGTCATGGCGTGAGGCCGCGTTCAGGTTTGCTGTTTCCGTAAGGACGAACCCTTTGCGACCATTTTCGAAGCGCGACACTGTCGACCCATCGGCAACGGGTCGGCTCAAGGCTCCGGTCTCAGGCTCGACCGTCACACCGGTGGTGCATCCGGCGAGCAGCGTCAGAACGATCATCAGCGTCAGAGCGTTTATCTTCTGCATAAACGGGACGTTCACTCTTTCACCTCCCCTTCTCCCGGAACAGTGTCCTGAGATGCGCCGGCCTTGCTGCTGTCGCGCGCAACCTGATCAGTTGGCATTTCAGCGGTCGGCAGTGACTGGACTTCCGCCGGAATCGACGCTGCAGGGCCGACAATTTCGAAGCTGAAGGACTCGGGCGAAGCGATGACCGTGCTCTTTTCCTCGGGCCGTGCATAGCGTGCGGGGACTGACCTGGCCAGTTCCTGCAGGCTCTTCTCGATCCACTCGTTGTAGACGCCCAGGGAAATCAGTTCGAGATTACTTTCATGTACCGAGATAGCCTTCTCCTCAAAAGGGTAAGCTTGTTCTTCGATGGCCAGTTCGTACTCCTCACGCTCCATGGGGTTCAACCCGGCGGGGCGCTCGGATGCCATCAGTGATTTACTGAAATGAGCATAAATCTCGGCGAGATAGAAAGTTGCGGCGGCAGTCACTTCGCCGACTTCGTAATCGAACAGCTGGCTGAATTCCTGGATCGCGGTTTTCATAAGTTTCTGCTTTTTGCGCAGGTTTATTTCAAACGGCATGACCAGCTCGACCGAAACGAACTGTTCATAATTCGGCCGAGCCAGGACCAGGGCCGCCTGTGCCGCCAGGAAACGGGTTCGATCGGTCCGCTCTTCACCCGCGCCAGCATCAATCGCGACGATCTGCCTGAGCTCATTCAGATAGGCTTCCCATTTCTGCTGGCCTTTAAGGATCTCGGCAATTTTATTGCGGGTTTCCAAATTGATCCCGGCCGGCTTCGGGAAATAGTCGACATAACGCTGATAGACCACCAGCGCCCGGGACTTTCCACTCGCCTGTTCGTGCAGCTCAGCCGCAACCAGCAATGCTTCTCGGCGGACCTCAATGTTGTCGGACTCTGTTTCGATCCGCTCGTATTCTTCAGCCGCCTGCGACAGTTTTCCGTCCTCCTTGTAAACGTAGGCGATTTTCTTGGTCACCTCCGGCTGTAATTCATGGCCCGGGAAGTTGTTACGGAACCCGGTCAGGACCGTCGCCGCCCGACCCCAGGCTTCGAACTGGATCAGTGCTGCAGCGGCGTCATATTCGGCGGTCGGCCGGATACCCGAAGTCGGTGCCATCACCCCGATGCGCATAAAATGATCAGCCGCCGTACTGTAATCCTCCTGCGCCCTGGCCTCTTCGCCCTGCTTGTAGATTGCTGCCGCAAGGTTGTCGATCAAGGCCGCTCGCGACTTGTCGTCGCCGGGCAGCAGCGCCAGGACTTCGACGTATGCCGCTTCAGCTTCGCGATAGAGCTCAAGTTGGTAGGATGAATGCGCTACCACCATCCAGGCGGCACGTTTGACGTTCACATCGGCCGCGGGGAATGCCCCGATAAGCTTTTCTGCCGCTGCCAGCGCCGGCCGGTGCTCACCCATGTCGTACAGATCATCCGCTGCAGCGCCTAGGACGACGGCAGCTTTCTCATGTTCTGGAAAGGTCTCGGCAAAGGTCAGCGAGCTGCGCACAACGTCTTGTTTGAACGGAAGACTGTCCTGGTCAGGTGTCAGCTCAAGCTGCTGACGGTAGGCGTAAACCGCCGCGTAGCCGGCCTTGGCTGATTGTTCATGCGGTTCATATGCATAGGCCGTCTTTTCATATTCCACGGCCGCTTCAGTATAGGAACGGTTTTCCAGCAACAGATCGGCGAGCTGGTAATTGATGGCCGGGGTCTCTTCCTCCTTCGGGAAGGAGTCGAGGAAGTCACGGTACCAGTGCAGAGCCTCGGCAAGATTCACCGGTTTCTCAGCGGCCAGTTTCGGTTTCTGGTAGAGCGCGTGATAGTGGTTCGCCAGATCGGTAAGATTGGTTTTCAGATAAGCGATGACTTCCGGCCGTTCAACCGGTTCAAAATGTTGCCAGTAGTCGGCCTGCAGGCCGTAATCCGTAGCAAAGGTTTTTTTCGCATCGATAACCAGGCTGGGGAAACCACCGGCGGTATTGATTTCGATGATGCGGATGTGAAACAGCGGTGATTTTCTGTGCAACGAATTCCGCTTTACGAAAGCGCCGTAAGTGGCAACCGCATCGCTGTAGCGGCGCTTGGCGAAATAGTATTCACCGAGGTTGCTGTAGACTTTGTCCTCGTAAAGACGATGGCCGTAATCGGAGAAGTAATCGACCACCGTATCGGCGCCGCCATCATAGGAAAAGCTCAGGCTGATGACCCGGAAGGTGTCCTCAATACGTTTCTGTTCCTGCTCGTCTTCGGTCTGTTCGAAGTCATAGCCCAGCGCAACTTTGTAATCGAGCAGGGCAATGAAATTATGCAGGGCATCTTCGTAAAGTTCCTGCTTATAGAATGTCCAACCCAGTTTATAGAGGGCCAACTGGTAGAAAGTTGAGCCGACACCGATATCAACGATATTCCTGTAGGCATCCTCTGCATCCAGGTACTTTCGCCGGGTAAAGAAGTATTCGGCGCGCCGGAATTGTACTTCGTCAAGATAAGGTGATTGCGGAAACTCGCGGACCAGAATCGCCATGACTTCCATGGCCTCTTCAATTCGGCCAAGCTCCTCGTAAGCGCGCGACATCTGGTACAGCACTTGATCATTGCGCGTGTATAAAGGGTATTCGCTGAGCAGTTTCTGGTACAGGCTGATCGCCTCAAGCGGTCCCGCCTTGGCCAGGTCATCGATCGCCTGACCGGCTCCGGTTATTGCCGAGTCTGCCAGGCCGAGAGGCGGGTTGATCGTCGTGCGCTGTTCAAACGCTGCCTCGGTTTCATTTTGCGTCGGTACCGATGGTCCTTCTTCCGGATTTCTCTCCGCACGCATCCCGGCTTCCGGAGCGGTCAAAGCCGGCGAGTCGTCGATTGCCGACCGATGATCTTCTATGAGCCCATACTCTTTCTCGACCTTTAAATCGGCCAGCCTGCGAATCGCCTCTGGCGCCAGCACCGGGTCCTGCGTCTCCGCCAGGAATTGCTGATAACCTGCCATCGCCTCATCGATCCCGCCGGTGATCTCTTGATCCGTGATCTCGACCCGTTGACCACGCAGCTGAGCAATCGTTCCGTGCTGATTAACCGGAGAACAAGCGGCAATAATCGCCGAAAAGGCTAGAATAAAGAGTTGCAACCTGTTCATGGCTCCACCCTTTGTTGTTCCTGCACACGTGCGGCGCGGTCAAAGCTGTCCGCCATTGCGAAACGGGCCTTGACCTGGAAGGCCTCAAGCCGCTCGCGGCGACCGACCAGTTCGTTGACCGCCATGGCTTCCAGCAGATGGCCCTGGCGGGCCAGCAGGATCGTTACCTGCTGCTTGGCTGCAGCGATGCGGATGCGCTGCCGGCGGATCGTTTCTGCGTAACCCTGGTAGCTTTGCGTGGCGACCTGGCGAATGCGTACAAATGATGAGTATTGCCGGTTGAGGCGTTCAATAACCCTGTTCAATGCGTAAAGGTTGGTATGGGCTTCTGTCTGGCGCCTGTCATAATCGGTATAGATGTTCCAGTCCAGAATCCCTCGCAGGCGTCTGAGCCGGGCTTCGGCAGCCGCGGTTATGGCCGGGTTGTCGGGATTCAGCGCCTGCTCAAGCCGGGCAATTTTTGCACCGAAAATGCGTTCTTCCGCGGTTGCCAGGTAATCTGGACGCGGTGCAACCAACATGGCCTGCAGACGCTGTTCGATACGCTCACGCTGCTCCAGGCGCAGACGCATCTGCGTGTCGAGCAGCCGGAACTTGGCGTCGAGCTCGGGAAGCAGCGGCTGATAATAAGCCCGGCGCATCGCAATGATCTCCTCGAAGGCGTCCAGGTCTTCCGTCCAGCGCTCAAGTTTCCTGCGCAGCTGCTCCAGGTCCAGGTAGTTTTTCAGCGATTCCTGGAAATCGTGCGCGGCCATCAATTCGAGGAGATAATAAGTCTCCGGGGCCTCCGGCAGCTCGCGCAGCTTAACGACCCATGCGGAATCCTGTTTCAGTTCTTCCCGCTTCAAAGCGCTGAGGAATTTGCCCTCGCGTATGCTTTTGATGGATGCGCCGAGCCTGGCGATTTCCGTTTTGAACGAGCCCAGGGCAGAGCCGTACATCAGCGCCGCCTTGCCATAGATCCCGAGCTTGCCATAGGCATAGGGAACCGCGAGCATGGCTTCCTGTACCGCAAGATCGGTCACTTCGCGCCCGACCAACAGGCTCCATGGCACCAGCGCCTGTTCGAAGTTTTCTACTGAGGCATCGGCCCACCCTGAACCGAGCAATGCCCGGTTGGAGAACGCTCCCTCAAGGCGAACCCGGTCAAGTACCAGCTTGGCGCCGGCGTAATCTTCTTCTTTCAGCAACATGTCGCCGAGCACGAGGTTTGCCTTGTCCCTGATCGCCAGGGTCAAGGAGTTATCACTCATCAACTGGCCGCTGAGCTCAAGTTGACGGCGACCTGCCTGCTCCTGACCATCCCTGATCAGGGCGATACCGAGGTTGTAGCCGACAAAGCCCTGCAGATCCTTGACATCCTCCAGTTCAGTCAGAATTGTTGCGGCTTCGGCAAAACGGCCGGTCGCCATAAGGACCTGCGATCGCAGGAACGCCAGGTCATCGCGAATAGCTGCGGGGACGTCCCCGGTGATGCGCTCAAGGGCATGCAGGGCGTTGACCGGTTGATCTTTCTGAAAGTAGATCCGTGCCAGGCGGAAGATCGCTTCGTTGCGGGTTTCTGCCGCGACATTGCCATTAATAACCGCTGTGATGGCGCGCCCGGCGCGCTGGTGCATACGATAAGCCAATTCAAAGTCGCCAACAGCAAACTCGGCCAGACCGATATGCTGAAAAAGGCTGTCGAGCTCGGGCTGATCGAGTCCGTGATGCTGCGCCAGTTCGGTGTCGAGCCGGGCGATGGCATCGAACCAATCTTCCTGGAAAGCGTAAAAGAGGGTCTCGCCAAAATAGAGATCCGCCAACTCTTCCGGTGCAGTTGTACTGGCGGCCATCGCAGATGACGCCAGTAACCATAGGCTTGTCAGAATTACTACCAGCCGCAACATGGACTACCTGTCATTAAAGGTTATTGCCTGGTGAGCCACGCTTATTTCCACAATGCTGGGGCCCACATCCTTTTGAACCATGAATTCTTCTGAACGTTCGAAGGCACTCCCTTCAGACTCGCCAATCAGCTTCACCCGAACTTGATGCTCTCCGGTTTTGATATTTCCGGTATAGATGCGCTGAACACCACCCCTGCGCAAGGCTTCAAGCTCCCGGTAGGTGTAGAGGTGATAGGCGACCGGGTTGCCGTCCAGCAGGACCTCCACGGCGTCGAGCCTCGACTGCTCATCTTCTGCCAGGGCCATGAAGATCGAGATCTGGGTTTGCGACGGATAGAGCAGCTTCTCCTCCAGCTGGTTCAGTTCCGCGGCAATCGACAGGACATCACTCTTGATCTCCTGCACCTGTTCGTCGAGACCCTTGATCTGTTCCCTGGTGACCTGCTGGCCAGAAACGTTGAAACTCCAGGCACAAAGGAGAACTCCCAATACGATCGTTTTTACAATTTTGATCATGTCCGTAACCTTCCAGTCATAAGTTATCTCGCACTGTCCGTCGCTCAGAACTTTTAGTGAATACGACGGTTTTCGCCTTGCTACAGTTTCCCGACCAGGTTGACGAATACCCCCTGGTGCCGGTAGTCCAGTTCGGTCAAATCATCCGAAAAATCACAGAAGCTGTAACCGACCCCTACCTTGACGTGGTTGCCCAGGTGGCGATACAGCGTCACCAGTACCCCGCTGCGACGATCTTCCGCGTCGGGCAGATCAAGCATGCGGGCTTCGACAAGCGCATCCCAGCGGTAGAGAAAATGCCAGTCAGCACGCACCACGTACAGGTTGGCCCGGCTGTCGAAGAAGTCGCGGTTGTCTCGATCCAGAGCCATCTGACCAAGCCGGAAGGCATATTTACCCCCCAGGGTCCAGCGGGGCGAGAGTTCATACGTCAAGTCAACCGCGCCGATATGGCTGCGCTGGATAAAACCTGAATCGCTGGCAGCTTCGTTATCAATCGCCGGCAGATTGTAGAAATAGGTGTACTTGAGCAGCAGGTTGAGACGATCGAAGCGGACCGGCCGATAGGCGAGCCCCAAAACGGCTTCGGTGTAGTCACCATCATAAGAATCTCCCAGCGAGCTTTCACTCTTCGAATAGTTGAATTTACCGACAGCCCGCCAATCGGCTGAAAGTTGCAACTTGAAACTGCTCTTGAACAGCCAGGTGGTCCGTTTTGAATCGCTGGAATCTGTTTGTGCGGTCTCGTCCACCCGATACTCCAGGGCATTGACGAGCGACAGGCGCTCGAAACCGTAACCGATGCTGGCCGCCAGCGCCTTGCGTTTCAGATCAGTGGCCGTAACCGGGTCCGTGAGTGTGCCCAGATCAACATTCGCGTTGATATTGAGCCGGTCGGTCGGCGCGAGGTCGACGCCGGCGGAATGCACCAGGCCGGCGGGCATGTCACCATGGGAATACTGCTCCTCCACGTAGACGCTTGCACTGTCCGAATAACGGGTGCGGCCCCCGGAAATCATTTTGCCCTTCCTTGCGCGCAGGCCATTGTCAGTGCGCTCATTCTCCAGTGCATAGTTGAGATACATTGTGGTTCGATCACTGTAGAGGAAATCGCTCCCAAGACTGACCCCCGTGCCTTGGTCCCCTTCAGAGACCTCACCGTTAAGACTGAATCGATCGGTCAGACGCCAACTGCCGCCGGCACCGATCCTGTCATTGGTCTCTCGTTCGCCGGTCGCTTTAATGGTTCCCTGCACAAAACCGTAAGCCGTCCAACGCGTATGTGAATCGTATGTCAACTGAACCACGCCATCGGCTCGCTTGCCCTGATCCTGAGTTGCCGGTTCAAGCTCTGAGTTGTCCTGCCGGTTATCGCCACGTAATCCCGAACTCAAAGTCCAATGTTCACTCATCTGATAATCGATATTTATTTCTCCCTGATCCGCCTCAAGCCCGTTATCCTGAACCAGCCGATCCACTTTCAGACGCACCAGCCAGCGATTGGCAATCGGCAATTCAGCCGTTCCGCCATACTGGGTGAGGTCTTGCGTCGTCAACAGCCCCGGTGCCGAGTAGCCCTCACCGAGGTCCTGCAGGTAGAAGGTCGCCCGGCCGCGCCAACTTTCGATGATGTCGCTGAAACCGACGCTGCCGTCTGCCCGGTAAGCCGTCGCCTTTGTCTCTTCATCGTTAAAAGAGTCGGCGGGGCTGAAGCTGTAGCCGCCATCGTAGGAGGACTCGGTGTTCACACCCGGGCCCCTGGTGCGCCCAACTTCGAGTTTGAGCCATGACGCGGATGATTTGCGCAGGGTCAGATCAAAGCCCCCCAGGCGGCTTTCGATATCTGCTTCCTCTTCCCAGCTGGCGGTCACGCCAAGTTTGACCATGTCATTGAACCAGTAGTGAGCCCGGCCGCCGGTCACCAGGGTATCCGGATCATCGAAGCCGGGTGTGTATTCATAGCGGGCCACCAGAAAGACCGGGTTGCCGCTGATCGAATTGGTGCTGACCAGCAGGTTGTCATCCGCGGTTGTCGGCAGGACCTTCGACAAAAGGATGCGGCCCTGGATGTAGTCGATATCGTAATCAAGGTCCGCCGCCAGGTTCGTGACAGCCAGGACGATTCCCGAGTCCTTGTCGCGCACTTCGATACGCAAGTTGTCCGACCCCATCAGGATGTCCTGCTGGCGCAGGTAAAAGAGTGATCCGCCGGTGCCGCGAAACTCCTCACGCCCGGCCACGGTTCCGGGGTCCGCACCGAAACCGTCCAGCAGGACTCGCGGCTCACCAAAGCCGGTCGCATCAAGTGACTGGTAATGCAGGTTGGCGCCATACAGGTCACGGTCGACTTGCGCCAGGTCAGTATCCAGGTATCCGACCTCGAAATTCCCCCAAAGACCGTAGTTCTCGTAATTGCTGAGCTTGACATAGAACTTGCCGCTGGTTGGCGCATCCTCCTCCACGGTGCTGTCGTCACCAAAAGTGGGGTAATGGTGGTCCGGGTCCAGTCTCCGGAACAGTGCATCGGTTGACTTGTCGACGAAGTTGGAAAAGAGCTCATCCAAAGGGGCTTCCCTGGTGTCTGCACTCGCCGTCAGCAACCAGTCATTGTCGAGTTTGCCGCGGGTGTAGAAAGCCAGGCGGCCATCGAGACTGACGTCTTCCTGGTAACGCTTGTTGTCTGGGGAAAGCGTGTCGGCCGGACCGTTGGTTTTGTTGCCGGAGAGAGTCACGTCGGCGATGCCCACGGCAAACCAGTCGTTTCTTGCCAATGCCAGGTCACGCAGGAACAGGTCACCATTGCCGGCAGTGTCGAGTACCGCGACCTCGACGGTATGCATCCCCCCCGGAAGGATTTCTTCGGCGATGAAACGCCCTGTGCCATCCACCGGAACCTCATGCCCGGCCAGCCAGACGCCGTGGCCTTCGGGGATCGCTTTACCGTGAGCCTGTACTGTGCCGCCCTGCAGTGGGATGTTGCGGATGGCGATACGGCTCTCGCCGTATCCGGCCAAAAGTTCTGCGTGCGGATTCGCCATGACCACGATCGGGTCGACCTGATCGACCACCCACAGCGGCTGCGGGGTCGTCTCATCGAACTGCCCGTTTGCATCGTAAACCCGAACCAGGTATTTCAAGGTCAGCCCCGGCGCAGAATAGGCCTCAAAATCAGGCTGCCACTGCGCCAGGCCGGAGCTGTCTATATCAATGACCGCCAGGGGCAGATCGCGAACCGACTGGACTTCTTTGAAAATCCTGACCTCCGCCCGCTCAATGAAGCTGCGATAGTTGGTGTAAATCCGGAACTCGACCCGGTTCTCGGCGAACGCCGTTTCTTCGACGTCACGATAACGCACGGAACGCGGCCAGGCGGTGACATTCAGACGTGGTTCCAGGTTGATGCTGTCAAGTTTGAACCTGACCTCAGCCTGGTCCAGCGCAACGTCGGTGCAGCGCTGGACATCCTGGATGCTTTTGCCGGGATCGTCGAGCGGTTTGCCGTCGACCGTGATGCGCATCAGGTTGAGGGCAAAGGGGTTCTCCGTTTTGACCTCGCGCACCAGGCGGGTGATCTCCACCCCTTCGTAGTCATCCAGCAACACCAGTTCGTCGTAGACGACCTGCACTTCGACCCGCGAAATGTCTGATTCAATAAACCCGGAGTTGACCACATCATCGGACTGGACGTAGCCACGGCCTTCGAATTCGGCCTGCTCTGCCGGCAGTCCCATCTCGTCGCTTACTGCCACCAGGGTACGGCGGGCACGCACCGTCGACCAACCGATGTCATCATTATAAATCTCGGCGGTGCGGCGGTTGAGCCGTTCGTTGCTGGTATAGCCGATGAACTTTAGACGCGCGTTGCTCTTGTCAGCGACCTCGGCCATGGCCTGGCGCAGACGATCGATGGCCCCGGGTGGGATAACCGGCTTGCCGTCTTCAAACAGGATCGGGGCGATCCCGCCCGAAGGTGAATCGTAAACCCGGGTAACGGTTTCGGCCCCTGCGGCGTCCGGGCAAATCTGTGGTTCGTCTGGCAGGTCCTGCAGTGAATCATCGTGCCAGAACTCAACTTCGACCCGCCGGTTCAGGGCCCTGCCCTGTTGCGTATCGTTGGCTGCAACCGGCCGCGACGCTCCCAGCCCTTCACTGTCAACATCTGCATTTGTCAACATCAGTGCGTCCTGAACAGCAAGGGCAACGCGTCGGGAGACGGCTTTCGACAGGCCTAGCTGGTTGCCGTAGATACGCTCCTGTCGACCCGTCAGTGGTGTGTTGTCGGTGTAAGCAATAAACTTGACCAGAACATTTTTTTTGCCCTGAAGGCTTTCCCGGGCCTGCCTGACCTGAAACAGAAACTGCTCCGGGATATTCACCATGCCGTCATCGTAATGCAGCGGTGCAATCAGGTTCTTGACCCTGGCGCGATGCGCGTGTCCTTCCTGGTAGCGCAACTTACATACGGTCTCGGTTCGACAAACCTTGATGCGACTCGCCTCGCGGGGGACGATAACTTCTTTGTCGACCATTTTTTCACCGATTTCGTCGTACCAGACCTCTACCTCAACGCGACGGTTGAGGGCACGTCCGGCCTCGGTTGCATTGCTGGCAATCGGGCGGCTGTCACCCAAGCCCTCATAGGAGATTGCCTCCGGAGGAAGGTTCAAGGCCCTCTGGCAATATTCGGCAGTTGTCCCCGCCCGTTCCCGAGACAGGCCGATATTGTCGCCATAGAGCTCCTGTAAAGAATCGCTAAGCACCTGGGAGTCAGCATGGCCGACAAAGTGAAGACGAACATTAGCGCGGTCCTGCATGCTCTCAAGCAGCTCGCGTAAACGCACCAGGTAATCCTCGGGAATTTCCGACTCGCCCTCGCGGAAACGGATCGCCGGAATAAGATCGGCAAGTTTGACGGTTTTGACATCCGGTGCAGCGACCTGGCTCAGCTCAACCTGGTCGCCCTGATCCTCGTCAAACACGGCAGGATCAAGGATCCAGGGAGTCAATGGCCGATCGGGGGGCAGATGCCGTTCGGTTGAAGCGCCGTAAGCTGCCGCATCCCGGACCCCGACTGCTGATCCGAAGCCACGGGAGTCCGACTCCGCAACCGCGGAGGCATCAGCCCCGGCTGCGAAAATCAGACTCAAACTCAAAATGGCAAGACTGCGCTTGGTCATTGATTTCCATTTACGGCAAAAGGTTGCAAGATGTCGCAAAGTGCTATCCGGCCGAAATGCATTATCCGGCCGCGTACCATGCCCCGTGATCGAGGGGCCCTACTTCCGGACCGGACTGCCGCGTCGCCAGAACACTTCGGTCTCTATTGTCAGACGGTAACCGCCATCAGCCTGGTTCCAGCGTTCGACAGTTTCCAGTTTCATCGCCTTGAGCCGGCGGCGAACCAGACTTTCATTCTCGGTATCCGCCAGGTATGACAACCGCAGGACCGATGGAGAATCTTTCAACACCTTCAGCAGTTGATCGATTTTTGACTGCCACTGCAGCCGGAGCTGAGTGGAATCGGGCTCGAATACGCCATCGGCGATATCAATCGTCACCACACGGTGAACCGTTGCGCCGAAATTGAAACGCATCATCTTGCCGCGCGTGGCCCTCTGCACCCGCGGGTTCTCAGTGACCACACGATAACCGCTCGGCAGGCTGTGGTCGTCCAGCTTCATGATGAAGTTGCTGCCGCGATCTTGATCCGGAACCGTCGCACAGGTGATGTGATATCGGCCGAATTCGTCGGTGGACGCGATCAGGCCGCGCGCAGTCACCACGCGGACACCCGATAAGCCCGGCTCACCATCGTCCTGTCGGCCGTTCAGGTTGCGATCGTCGTATACTTTGCCGATCACGTCGGTACAATCGAAGTCCGGGTCGGGGACGACCCGCACGGTCGCAGTCGCCTGTCCCGAGACCGGCGTATCGAGGGCGGTATTGAAGACCATTGCACGGTTCACGTATTCGCCTTCGGAGACCCCTGAACCCACCACCAGCAGCAACTTGATGGTCAGTACCTGGTTGACGTCCAGTTCAAGGGCATCCCATACCAATTCCCGATCATTGATCTCCGGTTCAAAGGCTTTGCCATCGACCAGAGCACTGCCGGAGACGTACTTGAAACCGGCCGGGAACTGGTCGACGATACGGAGATCATTCAGCGGTACGCCGAAGATGTTGGTGACGACGATCGTGTAAGGAACCTGTGTGCTTTTGGTCACGTTGGTCAGGGACGCTGTCTTGGTAATGGCTACGGCCCCACCCAGTTCAGGGTCAACGGGAATCGGATTGTTGAAGATTTGACTATGACCGGGCAAGTTGCCGTCACTCAGGACCAGATGCAGGTAATGAATGGTGCCGGCCGACCTTGCGCTAATTGAGAATGGCGGCACATCAGCCGAGGCGACGGCCTCGCAGTAATCGGCAGTCGCTGGCACAGCATCGACCGGTCGGCCAGGACAGTCAGGCACGGAAAAAGGCATCGTGGTCGCGTCACTGGTCGGCGGGATAATAACCGAGGGGGTCTCCAGGTAGCCGCTGGCCGGTGCAGTGACTTCAATCAGATAGGAGCCGCCGGCCCGGCACTCGGCTGAGCCGAAATTCAGATCGAACTTGTAGAAGCCGTTGCGGGTCGTGACCTGGTTTTGCTGGAGCAGATCATCGAAGCACTCTTCCGGCAGTGACAGGCCGCTGGTTGCGTTGCGCATTGTCAGCGTCGCTCCGGAAACCGGTCTGCGCGTAATAGAATCGTAAATGGTGCCGTTGGGCCAGAGCGGCAGATTCAGGTTCTGCAGATTGCCCCCTTCGTTGACACTGATCTCGGTGATCTGCTGAGGGCCATCATTGAATGGTGAATCGGTGTAACCAAGAGAGGAGGTATTGAGCCCGGCATCCGGTGAAAGGAAACGGATTTCATAGAGTCCGCTGGTCCTGGCGGAGGGCAGCAGACCGGTGAACTGGTAAAGGCCATTTGCATCGGTTGTGACCGTGGTCACCAGCTGGCCTTGAAGATATAATTCTATCCGCCAGTCCTGCTGACCGGGTTCGTTGTCAAGGTCGTAGACCGTGTCCAGGCTCGTGTCGTGCCAGACAAAACCACTTAATGCTGCACTTCCCGGCGTGCCGCCCACATCAAGTGAGACCTCCGCCGATGCGGTTTGCTGCGGGCTGTCCCAACTGACAACGCCGGTATTGGTGATGGTCGTCCCGCGCGCGAGCGTCGGGTCGATCAAGACATTGAATCGAATGACGAAACTGGCACCTGGCTGCAGGTCGCCATAGGTGGCAGCATAATCGGCTCTGAGAATATTGGCCGAAAATGTGACTCCGGCAGCCAGGCCGTTCAAGGTTGCCGAACCGTCAATGTAGCTAATCAGGTCTCCCAGGGGCGCACTGAGGTCGTCGGTGACCACCACCCCGGTGGCCGCCAGACCACTGATATTTGTAACCCGGATCTCGTATGCCAGCTCAGCACCTGGTTCAGCGCTGCCGCCGTTGACGACCGTGACATCCTTGGTCAGGCTAAGCAGCTGAACATCGCCAACAACAACGATCGTCGGTTGATAGCCATTGGACGGCAGGCCATCAGCATCAGTCAACCCAGGAGCCAGTTCCGTGCTGCTGACGGTTCCCTGGTTGCTGATCAGCGTACCGGTTGCCAACCCGGCATTGACCTGGACCTCGAAAGTAATCTCGGCACTCTCGCCGATGGAGACAATGCCCTCGCCCGGATTGTCATCAGAATTCAGCGCTAAACCGGCGATCAACGGTAAAACACCGCCATCGGAGCCGATAGTCGCACCGTTAAGCCGCAGGGAGTCGGCGATGTAACGGGTATTGGTCGGCACGTTATCGGTGAGTAGCACCGTCGTGGCAGGAACCGCTCCACTGTTGCTGACGGTAATGGTGTAACGCAATAAATCGCCTGGATTGACAATGCCCAGGGGGATGCTGTCGTCAGCAATCTCAACAGTCTTATGCGCGTAAAGCAGGGGCATGTTGCCGACCACGTTGCGGGTCGGGTCATCAGCGACCGGCGTTGCCGGATCATCGGATGGCTGTTCCGGCTGTTCACCGCTACCTGCCCCGCTGCCTTTAACAAAACCCTGGTTTTCGATGATCAAGCCGGTCATGGCATCAGCATCAACGACCACGTCAAAAGTCACCGTCGCATTAATCGCTACATCCGATGCCACCCCGGCAGGCAGTAACCCGGGCGTACCATCTGCGGGAGCGTTGATCAGGATGCCGTCGTGCAGCGGATTGATGCCGGGGGCGGGATCGGCGATGCCGGTTCCGTTAAGGGCTGTGCTGTTGGCCAGGTAGCTGGTATTGTCCGGCGTATAATCCTCTAATCGAACATCGACCGCGTCTTCATTGCCGATATTCCTGATGGTCAGGGTGTAGCGCAGCGTCTCACCAGCCAGCAGGACTGTTGGATCGCCACTTAAAATGGTCGAGGTTTTCAGGACCTCGAAGAGCGGGGCCGACGTGATCAAGGTTGCGGTGGGGTCCTCATCGCCGACTGCAGCCAGGTCATCGTCATCACTTAATCGCAGTGCTTGCCCGGCGACGAGCAGCTCTGCCTGGTTCAACACGAGCGTGCCGCTGGTGATAATTGGCGCGAGCTGGACCGTGAACTCGACCATCAGGGTTTCGCCGGCAGGGACTTTCAGACCGCTTACGCCAACAATTCCCGTACCCTTGCTGCCACCAAAAGGATCGGTGGCCGTATCATCGGCCCCGTCAGGAACCGACGCTATCGCCAGAGTTCCGGCAACGAAGAACTGGGGATCCTCAGGCTGGAGACTTTCGAGATCGTCGATCAGGGATAGATCATTGAGATCAATGGTGCCGGTATTGATGATTTCCAGCCTGTACCTGAGGACGTCCCCCGGAATTGCCGCCGCGCCGTCCCGGTTGCTGGTTACGTTGAACACCGACTTTAGGAATTCCACGCTGCTGACAACCTTGAGAGTCGGGTCGTCGACAGTGGCGGTTGCCGGGTCGTCGGACGGTTGCTCCGGGAAAGCACCGCTGCCGATACCGTTTCCGGTGACAAAGCTCTGATTAGAGATGATCGTGCCGCTGGCGGTGTCCTCATTGACCTGGACGTCAAAAGTGATAGTTGCCTCGTTGTCGGCAGTCTCCGCGACATCGGCACGCATCACCCCTGCGGTCGGATCCTCGGAGGCATTGATCAGGATGCCAGTCTCCAGGGGTGATGCGCCCGGTGCCGGGTCAACAATAAGGGCACCATTCAGAGTTGTGCTGTCGGCGATGTAGGTGGTATTGGCCGGAACCTGGTCGCGCAGCATGACCTCCGTAGCATTTTCGCTACCGACATTCTTCACCGTAATGGTGTATCGCAACAGGTCGCCGGCAAAGAGGACTTCCGAGACGCCGGTCATGTCCAGCGCACTTTTCTCGATGCGCCAGATCGGGGCAGATGAAATCAAGGTCTGCGTGGGATTCTCATCACCGGACAGATTGGGGTCGTCACTGTTGACCAACCCCGATCCGGTCAGTTGCAGTTGTGCCTGGTTCAATACCAGAGTGCCGTTGGTGATCACCGGCGCCAGTTGTACGGTGAATTCAATGGTCAGGGATTCGCCGCCCTCCAGGGACAGGTCGCGGATATCAACCAGGCCGGTGCCTGCGGCGCCGCCATTCGGGGCGCTGGCGTCAACACCAGGATGGCCGGCAATAACGGTTAATGTTCCGGGCACAAAAATGGCTGGATCGTTGAGCCGGTCAAGTTCATCGGTCACGGAAAACGCGCCTGCAACGGTACTGATATTGGTTACCTGCAGACGATACAGCAGGGTATCGCCGGGGCTGGCGGTGACGCCCGGATTGTCCCCGGTGGTCTGGTTGACAACCGATTTGCGGAACACCACTTCCGGCAGGACGCCGGTAACGGTTGCGTAGGCCGGGCCGGCACAGTAATCATCCGGGGCAGTGACGATCGGACAACCTTCACCGGTGCGCTCATAGGGATTCAGGCCTTCAAGAGAGGTCCAGTCGCTCCAGACCTCATTCTCGATAAGTTCGGTCGGATCGGGTATGACCAGAACAATGACCCTGTAGGTGAGTACCAGGACTTGCCCGGCCGGAATATCCAGGCTGCTGTCGCCGTTGTCCCTGCCCCAGACCAGGGTGCCGGTCGCAGCGACGGACGGCAGGGCGATGAAACCGGGGACGTCATCCCCGTCGATGGTTGCGGTCGGGGTAAACCTGTCGTCCAGCACCAACCCGACCGGCAGGTTGTCCAGGATGTTGACATCGAAAGCTGTCGAGTTGGTGCTGCCCGTGTTGATTGCGGCGACCCGGTACTCAAGAACATCGTCGAGGGTTGCCGTATCGGCAGGATCCTTGCCCGTTGTGACATTCGCCAAAGTTTTGGATAGAGTCAGGCCCGGTTCGGAGACAACCACCTCGGCGGTCTCGGCGGTAAGCGTTTCGGTTTCCGCGGTCTCACCGTTCAGATAGTTAAGGACGACGCCGTTTTGCAGGGTGTCGCCGGCGTCGGTCACCAGATCGTTGTTGATGCGGGCAGAATAGTCGATGCGGATCAGCGGAGAGATTTCGTTAATGGTCGTGTCATCCTCGATTTGGGTGACCACGCTGACGAGGTCCCAAACGGCGTCGCCACTGGTTCCATCTGCCGGGAATGTCCTGAATGCCGCCTCGCTGGGCGGCAGACCGTTGATCGAAGCAATTCCTTCGAAGGTATAGCTGATATCAGCGTCGGCATTGTTGGCCAGGACATAACTCAAACCGGCTGCATCGAGGCTGTCGCTGACGATCACGCCACTGCTGATACCTTCCGGCAGGCCGATCTCGAGCCTGAACCGCTTATGCACGCCGACGGTGGGAATCGTCGTCGGCTCTAGGTCGGTTTTGGTTAATGTAATAGGCGGAATAGCCAGCTGGCTGTCGGTTGAGGCTTCATAATCGTTGATCTCGTGGTTGCTGTTCGGCAGGGAGCCGATGCGCATGCCGATCGTGCTGCCATCATCACCAATCAACCCGCTGCTGTTGAGCGCAGTGGCCTGACCGGGTAACGACGTCCAGTCTGCCTGGACAGTATTGCTTACCAGCCCGAGTGGCTGTACATCCTGGTTGACTCTGACCTCGAAGGTAAAATTGATATCAGCGCCTGCCTCGATATTGTTGGGTGCGTTCCAACTGAAGATCGGCCGATTAGGTCCCAGGGTGATCATATCTACGTTATCGGGCCGATTGGCACCACCGAGATTCCCCACGTAGGTCAGATCGAGATCCTCCAGATCGTCGAGCACTCGCAGGTTATAGGCTGGAGCTGTTCCGGCATTGGCAGCCGTCACCGTCACGGTCAGGGTGTCGCCGGCATCGGCTGCGGCAACATTAAACGCTTTGGTCAGTTCGATGAGCGGTTCACGCACGAGAACGTCAACCTGGCCGAAATCGTAGGAGATCAGCCTGGGTTCTTCGTTAAAATATTCAACCGTGGTTGCGGTCGCGGGGTGACCGTTGGCGATCTCTTCGTCGTCGTTGGTGATATCGGAATTGACAACCCGGGCAATAAAACGGATAGCAAAATCGTAGCGGCTGTCACCGATTCCTTTTGTCAGGCGCTGACTGCCAAAATCCCATTTGACCAGATCATCTGTACAGGTCGGCCTGATCTTGCCCCCCGGTTCGAATCCGGCATCGCTATAAGGTGCTTGATCAAGGTCTATTTCCGGAGCTTCTGCACAGACCAATTCGGCCGGCAATTGATCCTGAATCACAAAATTACGCAACAGGGCAACCGGCAGCAGGGTGTTGAGCTGGTACTCGATCTCTTCACCAACGGAAACGTTCTGGGTGCCGGGAACCGCCAAAAGTGGCGTATTGGACAAATTTACGATGCTCTTCGGTCGCGTCGCGAGAGGAACGATCTGCACACTCGCCGATACCGGTTCGGCGTTGTAGACTCGCGCGCTGCCGAGGTCACTGTTGGGGTGTTGCGGATCGCTCTGGTTGCCGAAGTCGCCGGCGAGGCTGTCGTAGGTCGCCTCAACGGTGTTGGTGAAGGTCTGCAGCGGGGCCGCATCGTCATCGTAATTGACCCGGTAGTAAAGTTCGACCGACTGGCCCGGATCAATCCGCTGCAACGCAGTACTGTGGGTGTAAGAGAAAGTCAGCTCGGCCGGCTGATCATTTTTGACCTCGTTATCGAGATTCGTCCCCTCACCGTTCGTGTCGGCACCATCGTCTATGTCATCGCCGTCATTATCCAGGCCGTCACTGTCAAAGGGGAGCACGTAGGCGAGGTCGCTGTCGTCAAGCAGGTCCGTGACGATGACATCGTAGGCTGGAGCACGCTGCACGTCGTCATAGCTCTCCTCGTTGTACAGCGTGATGCGATAAACGTATGAACTGTAGGCATCGCCTTCATTGGTCAGGGCAACGAACTTACTGCAAGAATCTCCGATACCGTACAGGGTTTCGTTGCACACCTCCTTGACCAGCGTGATCAGCGGTTCAGTCAGGGTAAGGTCAACGCGGCGGATCGCTTCGTTGGGATATCCGATCGTGTTCGGGCCGAGGGTATATTTCTCGACCAGACCGGTATTGTCATTCTTGAAGGTCGCATCAAACATCGAATTAAGGACATTGTGGCTATTCTCAGCGTGGAAATTAGGCGATTGGCGCTGATCGATCGGTTTGTTGAGCAGCCGCGTTTTCGTGTCAACGACAAACCATTCATCGGCCACCCGGATTTGCTCGTCATCGGGAACATTGAAGCGCCAGTCAAACCAGCCCTCGTCGAGGGCCGACAGGTCAACCGGATTCAGTGTCACATTTTCGATCAAGGAGGTAGACTGGACGTAGGGGTCGGTACTGGAAAGGTACGCTTGTCCGTCAGGGACTTCATCGGTCACGTCAATATTCTGCACCGCAATATAGGCGAATCCTGGTGTTTTGAAACCGAACCAGCCCCCGGTTTCGATATGGAAGAGGCACTCCTCGCCAATCTGCACCTCCTCGTAGCCGTTGGCATCGAAGCTTGGCGGATTATTCTCATTGCAGGTGCCGATCTGACTCTTTTTCAGGTTAAAGCCGATCACGCGCGCCCAGGTTGCGTCCATCGAGTAGTTGTTGGCGCGATCAAGCTGTCCGTCAGGCCGATTCAAAGGTGCAGGAAACCAGAGTGGCGTACCATCGCTCAGCATGATTTCGCCGACCACATCAGCGCGCAGACTGAGGTCGTCGATGACAATCCGTGACGGCACAAGGCTCTTCCTGACATCAAACTCAAGTGTGACCGTGTCTCTCGGCCGGATGACGCCAGGCGAACTGCATTGGTAGACGGTTGCCGTTGCCGGGATCGGCGCAGGTTGGACCCAGACCTTCCAGGGTTCAGGTTGGTTGGGGTCGCCGGATAATGCGATAGGACTGCAACCGGCCGGCGGATCAACGACTTCCATGGTGGCGCCGAAGCTGACAAAGACTTGGTAATCAGCAGCATCATGGCCACCGTTGTTGGTCACCAGAATCGGCAATGTCAGGAGTTGATCGGGGTCGTTGGTCAGAATGAAGACATCGCCGCCAACGGCAATATCCAGGTCTTCGGGAAAGGCAGGAATTTCCGCCCCGGTCGGGTTACCGGTACCATTGCCGGTCAAAACCAGCGTCTGGTGGCCCTGGGCGGCGCAGAACAGGTCGAAGTCGACGGTCAGTTGATTGCTCAGCGGGGTCTTGTAAGTCGGATCGGTTCCGGTGACCGGGTACTCTTCAGGGTTGACGTCAAGATTGGCGTTCCGGTCATAATAATCAGACTCGATCAGGACGACACGGAACCGAACAACCGCCACGTCGCCATGCCGCAGCATGTTGACCTGGTCGGTATATAGCGGGTGGGTCACGCCATTGCTGGTCAGGTCAAATTCGGGAGCGATGTTGGCAAGGGGTGTGTCGAGCGGAGCCTCATTCGTCCAGACCAGCGTGTCGATCATGCCGTCGTAATCCACTCCGTAGGCCGGGTTGACATTGAGTTCCGGGGCAAAGGTCGGGTCAACCACATACTCAACTGGCAGCACATCGGCAAGGTGGATATTTTTCACACTCCCGCCGCTGTTGTTGCGGATGATGATGGTCATTGTCCCTTTACTGCCCACCGGTTGGGAGGTGTTGGTTCCGGTCAGGCGGCGTTGCACGCTCAGGAGTGGATGATCATCGTTATACAGGGAGTAGAAGGTGGCGGTGTCCGCAGGGATGATGCCTGTCGAAGTCCGGGTGATGCCGCCGGTCCCTGGCGGTTGTTCGCATCCCCACCTGACGTCATCAACAGTGTTGGTCCGGCTGGTTTCGCAAGACCCGCTGCCAGTGATCTTGCCGACCAGATAGATGGAAGTGCTGCCGCCTGCGGCAACATCGACTTCGTAACCATCGAACGACAGACCCATGTCACCAAATGGGTTGGTAACGAGGAAATTATTGATTCTATTACTCGCAGGAGTACATCCTGATGCAGTCCCTGCCCCATTATTGCCCGCAATAATGTTGGCCGACACGTCGGTTGCACAAACGTCACTGATGACCATGCTGTCCGATTGCATCAGGTCGTCGAAACGC
This sequence comes from uncultured delta proteobacterium, assembly GCA_963715335.1. GTDB lineage: Bacteria > Desulfobacterota > Desulfuromonadia > Desulfuromonadales > BM103 > JAFDBW01. Next base: position 17,079 of record CAVQRZ010000009.1, on the reverse strand, counting down.
AGGTGCTGCAGACCGGCCAGACCGCCGTTGTCGATCCGGACGCGCCAGACAACATCATCATTATTGTTGCCGTAAACGGGGTTACTCGCCGAGTTCTGTCGCTGGCCGGCATCGTAATTCCAGCCGGTTTTGGTCACTTGCGGAATCGGTTCGCGCAACGGCAGTGTGTCCGTGTCAGTTTGCGGTGAATCGTTGCAGCCTGAATCCGTGTCGAATCGCAGGGTTGCCTGGATGGTGCGGTCAGCATCAATCAGCTCTTCCGGATCAGTCGACCGACTTACGGCAACCCTGATGGAGATGGTATTGAACCGATTGATTCCTTGTCGGGCCTGCAAAAGCGTAAGGGCCGGGACCTGGGTTGAGGTGAAGGTCAGCGTGGAGCCGTTTATCGCCGGGGCTAAGCCGGCCTGGGCGATGCCGTTGTTAACCCGGTAGATGACCGGATTCGGTGCGTTTTCAGCATAGCTCAAGCCGGAGATGCCGAGGTTCTCCTCGACGGTCATCGCGGTCATATCCGCTCCGGGAATTTGCGGGCCCAGTGGATCAAGGGGGTCTTGCGTGAAATTGTAGGGGTTGGTGACAATGATCGTTATGTAGCCGTAGCCACACAGCTCGCAGTAACTATTGGACAAATCGTGCCGTATGAAAGGATCTGCGCCGGGTTTGATATCGCAGGGCGCAGCCTGAACCGCTGCGGCAACGAGCAGCAAGCCAACACCCAAAACCACGGTTGTAAGCTTTATCCGGCCCTTCGATATGATCTTAAGCAACAACATATCCCGTTACACGACCTCGGTAAGAGTAAAACCCGTTTCATTCTTCTGCAGACGCTGCCGCTGTTTTTTCCCGCTGCCCAAAAAACAAAAGCGCCCAATCTTCTGCCGAAGATGAGCGCTCGAGGAATTGGCCTGCTGCCGGAATCCAAGATGGTGCTTCATCTCTTCGGCAACCCGGCCATCCTGAACTGTCAGGACCCGTAGCTTTGCGTCACCAGATTGCTCTGGCTTTGCCCTTTCGGAGCTGTTTTTGTGATTGAACGTCTATCTGATGAAAAATCCTTCCTGGCGCCCCAAAACGAAAAAGCGCCCAATCTTCTGCCGAAGATGAGCGCTCAAGGAACTGGCCTGCTGCCGGAATCCAAGATGGTGCTTCATCTCTTCGGCAACCCGGCCATCCTGAACTGTCAGGACCCGTAGCTTTGCGTCACCAGATTGCTCTGGCTTTGCCCTTTCGGAGCTGTTTTTGTGATTGAACGTCTATCTGATGAAAAATCCTTCCTGGCGCCCCAAAACGAAAAAGCGCCCAATCTTCTACCGAAGATGAGCGCTCAAGGAACTGGCCTGCTGCCCGACCCAAGATGGTGCCTCATCTCTTCGGCAACCCGGCTATCCTGAACGGTCAGGACCCGTGGCTTTGCGTCACCAGATTGCTCTGGCTTTGCCCTTGTCGGAGATATGTTTTCTGGTTGGTTTAATCGATAAAAATTGCTCCTATTATGGTCGATCCTGCCGTAGAGATCGCCATGCAAAAAATCAATCCATGTGTCCCGTCAAGACTTCTTCAGGACGTGATCGCGGTTAATTGAGCAACTTGAATTCGGCCCGGCGGTTCTTGGCCCAGGCCATTTCATTGTTCGCCGTATCGAGCGGCTTTTCCTCGCCATAGGAAATGGTCTTCAGACGTTGTGCTTCAATCCCGAGCGACACCAGGTAAGCCCTGACTGACTGGGCGCGCCGCTCTCCAAGCGACAGATTGTATTCGTCTGACCCGCGATCATCGCAATGCCCTTCAATGCTGACCAATAACTCAGGCGCTAATTGCAGAATCGCCGCATTGGCAGACAAGGTGTTACGGGCTTGTGCGGATAAAGTCGCCTGGTCGTAAGCAAACCGGATCTGTTCAAGAGCAATTGGGGCCGGAGCAGTTTGGGCAGGTTGTTTTTCTATGACCGACTCCACGGCAAGATTTGATTGCGTTGTTGAAGGTGACGGGGCTTTGCTTGAATCACTGATCGGATCAGCCACTTCGGGCTTTGCGCACCCAGTAACAATCAAGGCGCCAAACAGGGTCATCACGATAGCATTTACGATGGTCTTGTTCATTTTTTCACTCTCCTTTGTAAAGGTAATAACAGCCGATAAACTAACAATCGAAACATTCGACTGAGGACATTCACCGGAGAAAGGCTGCCGCAAAAACAGGAGAAGCGCTCATCCTCTGCCGAAGATGAGCGCTTCTTGAATACCTCTGTAGCCGGATTCCAAGAAATGTGACTCATCTCTTCGGCAACCCGGCTATCCCGAATGGTCAGGACCCGTAGCTTTGCGTCACTAGATTTCTCTAGCTTTGCCTTTATCGGAGATTCTTAATCGTTATCTGCAACGATCAATTCATTGAGAAGTGTACTTATGGCACAGAGTGTACCAAAATTTATTGAGCACCGATTTTTATTATAAAACAACGCTGAAACTGAACTTTGCAGAGTGCTTTTTAAAATCAAGGTTAGAACGACCTTGGCAAAGTTAACAGAAGTTGTCACTCGCCTACGTCATTTGACGAAGCTGAAATGTCTCTGCAACCCCTGTTCATTGGCCGCGATCTCTTCAGCCGTCGCCAGCGCTGCTCCCGCCCTGCACGGTATGCAGCTTTGACCTGCCAAACCGTTCATGGCTCTTTCTCGCTCAGCTGTTCCTGAATTGGCGGACTAGAAGCCCAGCTTTTGCTTCACCTTGCCAAAGGCATCGATGGCAAAGGTCAAATCATCCGGCGTCAGGGCGGCCGACATCTGGGTGCGGATGCGCGCTTGCCCTTGCGGTACGACCGGATAGGAAAAGGCCACCACGTAAATTCCCTGTGCCAGCATGGCCTCGGCGAATCTCGCCGCGGTTGCAGCATCATGAAGCATGACCGGAACGATTGGGTGCTCACCCGGCAACAACTCAAAGCCATGTTTTTCCAGCCCTGCACGGAAGATCGCAGTATTCTCCTGCAACTGTTCGCGCAGCAGGCTGGAGCCACTCACCAGTTCGAGGGCTTTCAGGGCGCCAGCCACGGCCGGTGGCGCCACCGAATTGGAGAAGAGATAAGGCCGCGAGCGTTGGCGCAGCAAATCGACCACCTCTTTGCGGGCACTGGTGAAGCCGCCGCTGGCGCCGCCAAGGGCCTTGCCAAGCGTCCCGCTGATGATATCCACCCGTCCCATGCAGCCACGATATTCGTGCGTGCCGCGACCGCCGTGGCCGACAAATCCGGTGGCGTGTGAATCGTCGACATGCACCATGGCATCATACCGTTCGGCCAAATCACAGATTTCATCGATTTTGGCGATGTAGCCATCCATTGAGAAGACGCCGTCGGTGGTGATCAGCTTGAAGCGCGCTCCTGCCGCCGCTTTGAGCTGATCTTCGAGATCGGCCATATTGTTGTTGCGGTAACGGTAGCGTTGCGCCTTGCAGAGGCGCACGCCGTCGATGATGCTGGCGTGGTTGAGCTCATCGGAGATAACGGCATCCTCATCAGCCAACAGGGTCTCAAACAAGCCGCCGTTGGCGTCAAAACATGATGGGTAGAGGATCGTGTCGGCCATCCCGAGAAAGTCACTGAGCGCCTCTTCCAGCGCCTTGTGCAGGGTCTGCGTGCCGCAGATGAAACGCACCGACGCCATACCGAAACCCCACTCCTCAAGCGCCTTTTGGGCGGCGAGGTTCACCTCTGGATGTTGGGCCAGGCCGAGATAGTTGTTAGCGCAGAGGTTGAGCACCTCACCACCACTGCGCACGCCAACATGAGCTCCCTGTGGTGTGGTGATGAGGCGTTCGTTCTTGTACAGACCGGCCGATGCGATACCGTCCAGCTCGGCGCTTAAGTGTTCATAAAATTGATCTTTCAATGCTCGACTCCGTCATCGCCCACCGATTGGCTGGGTCCGTTGTGTCAGGTGTCCCAGTTGAGAATCACTTTACATGCTTCGCCGCTCTGCATGGCGGCAAAGCCCGTTTCAAACTCCGTATAGTGCAGGCGGTGGGTGATCACCGGGCTGATGTCCAGACCCGACTCCACCATCACCGACATCTTGTACCAGGTTTCATACATCTCACGGCCGTAGATCCCCTTCAGGGTCAGCATGTTGAAGATCACCGTGTTCCAGTCGACCGTCATATCATTCTCCGGGATACCGAGCATGGCAATCTTGCCGCCGTGCTTCATGTTGGCCAGCATCTCCTTAAACGCCGCCGGGCTGCCTGACATTTCCAGCCCCACGTCAAAGCCTTCCGCCATGCCCAGCCGCTGCTGCGCGCCGGCGATGGTGTCACCGGTCACATCCACCGTGCAAGTCGCCCCCAGTCTTCTGGCCAACTCCAGGCGCTTCGGGTTGATATCGGTGACCACCACGTAGCGCGCGCCGGCGTGTCGACAGACAGCTGCCGCCATGACGCCGATCGGCCCGGCGCCTGTTATCAGCACATCCTCGCCGAGCAGGTCGTATTGCAACGCCGTATGCACCGCGTTACCCAGCGGATCGAAGAGAGTCGCCACCTCCAGATCGATGTTCGGGCGGTGCACCCAGACATTCGACACAGGTAAAGACAGGTACTCGGCAAAGGCCCCTGGTCTGTCCACCCCAACCCCGCTGGTATGGGCGCACAGGTGGCGTTTTCCAGCCATGCAGTTGCGGCAGCGACCGCATACAACGTGTCCTTCGCCGGAAACAATCTGCCCCGGCGAGAAATCGATGACGTTGGAGCCGACCTCAACGATCTCACCGACAAACTCGTGGCCGATCACCATCGGCACGGGGATCGTCTTTTCCGCCCAGGCGTCCCAGTTATAGATATGCAGATCCGTGCCGCAGATCGCGCTGCGCTTGACCTTAATCAGCACATCATTAATACCGATCTCCGGTTCCGGCTGTTCTGCCAGGCTCAATCCAGGGACAGGGTCTTTTTTCACCAACGCGTGCATCGAACCTCCTTCGTGGTCGTTGGAATTCTTATACTAAGGGATCGCGATGATTAAAAGCTTATACGCATTATCGGAATTGACAACAGCCAGGCGGGCTTTACCAGGAAATAGGGGCTTTGGGAAAAGGGTATTGATGTGACTGCTCCCGCTCAGCACGGGATTTTGCTTCAGCTGTAAAAAGACTAGCGGAAAGCATCCTGACGATACAACCTCCAGAAAATAACGATCACCGCAACCGGTGGAACACGCCTTAAAGCTGGCCCGACTTCGACACGAACCCCTGAATGACGCTCGATTTTCCAGAGGATATAGTCTATGCCGCCCTTAAAGGTAAAAAAGCCCTTGAGAAGGCGTAAGATCGAAAGGATCTTGCCTTGAACGATCCTGGTGCGCCAAGCGAAACCATTGATACGTCTGGTCTGTGCAGAGAGTTCCACCTGGTAACCAGGAGTCCCTGCAGCGTCGTTGACGGTTATATTGAGGGGTAAAGATTCAAGCACAACGCTGGTCAAGGCCTGGTAATAGTCCGGGTTGGCGTCAAACAGACGTTCAGCCGCCCGCTCCGAATCTTCGGTGCGCAACTCTGCTCGATAACTAAACGAAAGGCCTTTAGACCACAGGTCACGTGCAGTAAATGTTGTCTCCATTGCTGGTAGCGACTGAGCGACGAATCTTATGACTGCGCAAGCCAGGGCTTCATGCACCTGGCGTACAACAGAATCATCCTGAGCGTAGATTATGCCGGTTTTCTGGGCAAATCTGCCCCACAGGTAGGAGTGAAACCAGTGCTCTGTGCCTTGACGAAAGTCGGCAAGCGTGAGCACGGCATACTTGGCTCGCAACACTTGCCCCTCGAACAGCACTTCCAGATAGAAGACGTTGGGCGGCAACGATTTGTTGAAAAAAGCGAGGGTGCGGCTGTTGAATGCCGCTTGATAATTATCGACCAGCAGGTAAAGATCTGCGAGACCGTCCTGAACGTTCCCCGTGCGCAGGCAGGAGCCGTAAAAGAGTACCGCAAGGACGGCATCGCCGTGCAGCTCGCGGGCTGCGTCAGCCAGCGCAACGACTCCGGGCGGCAGCTCTTCGGTTGACGGCGCACCGACCAGGTCAACGATCTCGTCAAAGGCGCTTATATCTCTGTAATCATTCACAATAATTACTCATTGTTCACAATCAACATGAACAAAGGAACAGGGCCGGGCCCGCTGATGAAACCGTGACCGGGCCCGCCCCTGCTGTGTACAATTCGCCGTCGAGGGTGAAGTCACCCTCCATATCCAGCCGCACGGCCGTAACGTTGTGGCTCAAATAGCCATTTTCCGGTATCGCATGTCGGTTGCGACCTGAACCGAACAGTGAAAAGAGGGTGCTTAAAAGTTTTTTCGGATTTGTGCTCACGGCTGTGTAGCGCAACGGGCCCTCTTCAGTCCCCCAGTAAGGGCGCATGCCGAGGAACAGCCGGTCAAGGGTGCTGACAAGGACGAGCAGGTCCGCTCTCTTCTCAGCCTCTCCGCCGTTGATGCCGGCACTGTTTATAAAAGGCGTCACCTGCTCCTGGTTGTTAAAGAGTATCGCCAGAAAAAGACGCGCCATGGTCAACATCGGCATCAGTTGACCGCGCCGACCCATGGGGTTGTCTTTACTGTGAAAAAGCCTGATGCCTTCGCAGATTGCCCCTGCGCCGAAGAACATCCCGAACAAGGCTTCTGTGCCTGTTTGCACCCGCAATATCGAGCGTGTCTGAATGACAAGGTCCTGGTTCGTCGATTTCGACCATTCGAGGATTCGCCGCAGGGCAAGAGCCGGGTTGCCGGCGACACCGACATCCCTGGGCAGCATGCTGGTGGTACCGGCGCACAACAGGGATAGCAGTGGCGGCTGGTCAAAGATCTTTTTGTTGCCGAGGATTGTCAAGGCGGCCTGGACCGTCCCGTCGCCACCGTTAATAACCAGCAGTTCGACACCGTTGCGGGAGAAATCGGACAGCGCCGCTGAGATCCCCTCCGGATCAAAGGCCTCACGATGCATGACGTCCGGCCAGTGATTCAGAAGCGTATGTACCCCCCTGCCCCCGTTTTTATTGCCGCCGCTGCGGGGGTTGGTCACTACGCCAACCTTCAGGCAATGCCCATTGCCGTAATAATCTGGTTCATGTTCAGGGCCGGGCATGAAAGGGTTACTCATAGCGGGTTAACTCTGAGGCCGACGGCAAAACCATCTTTGGATAAAGGTCAGGGTTTCGTCCGAGGGGTCGACATCAAGGAACCAGGAACGCAATGGCCCCGAGGTGATCCTGGCCTGGATCCCCATGGCCAGGCGTGCAATCAAAAAGACACTCGACAGGGCCGTCCACAGGCACACGGCCAACAGGCCGAGGTCCGGACGGCCGAAGCAGAGGCTGACGGTCAGAAGGACCAGGTTTGGATTGCGGCGTCCCGTGATCAGTCGAAAACAGGAATCGATCGGCTGCCAGCAGAAGATCCCCGATGATTCCAGGAACTGCTTGAAGACAACTTCGATCAGCCTGCCCGCAATGTAGCCGGCCATCACCATCCAGATCGCAACCTCAGTGGACATACCGGGGATACCCTGCAGGCTCATGGCCCAGACAACATACCAGATCGGCGGGAAAACCAGGTCGATGGCGTGATCAAACAAGTTGCCGAAAGTGCTGTAATTGAGAGTGACCCTGGCCAGCTTGCCGTCGACCGTGTCGAGGAAAGTCATGAACCAGGCCATCGCCAGGCCTGTCGCATAAAAGCCCTGGTAGAACATCAGCACCGCCAATGCCGACAGGATCAGGCTGAGGCTGGTCACCTGGTTGGGCACGATGCCGTAGCGGGTGCAAACCCCTGTTGCCCAGCGGGCCGGGGTCGGCCAGAGCCACTTGGTCACCAGGTCGGTAACCCCCTTGTAGGAGCCGTCAAAGAGGCGTTTTTCCAGGCTCCGGCGACTTTTATCAGAGATCGGCAGGAGGTATGGTACGTCAAACTTGCGCAATTCCATCAGGTAGGCACTGACCAGCGTCTCCGGAGTCTGCCGACTCAGGCCTTCCGGATAATCGTGGCGACTGCCGTCAGCAAGGATGGCCTCCATATGGTCGGCAAGTTCGGCCGGGACATGCGCGGCAACCGGCCTGGCACCTTCCGGCGCGTCGACTTCCAGGACGATGCCGACAGAGTCGACCATATTCTTGACAATCCGCTGGTCGTAAAGAAAATCGCCGCGCAGCAACAGTACGGAATCTTCACCGGCAACGGCAGTGTCGTCTCGAGGACCGCAAGGGACTCCGGCCTTCGTGAGCATGCGTTCAAGACGCTCGCGAGAGGTCAACCCCCATAATTTGAGGGAGCTTTCTTGTAAAATCCGTACGTAAACAGACATAAATTACAGCCTTGAGAATAGATTCCCCGGAAGGTTTGTGCCATCCTGGCTTGAGCTGGCAGACGGGTCCCGTCCGGAATAAAGATCGGTAGAAAAAACGAAGTCAGTACTATATACTCCCTGCATGCCGGAAGTAAAGAAAGAGACATCGCCTGCCCGTCCGGCAGGCGCCACGCAACCTGTGACATCGCCGTCAACAGCCAGTTTCACTCTGGCCCACATATCCGATCTTCACCTGACCACGCTCAAGAACACAACGATCAACCAACTGCTCAACAAGCGTATCTTGGGTTACCTGTCATGGTGGCGCAAACGACGCATCGTTCATCGACTCGACATTGTCGAAGCTCTGCTTGAAGACCTGAAGGTAACTCGTCCCGACCATACCGCCGTGACCGGCGACTTGACACATCTCGGCCTGCCCGATGAATTTGTCGAAGCCGCACGATGGCTGGCGAAACTGGGGCCACCGGACCAGGTCACCGTGATACCGGGCAACCACGAAGCCTACGTCGGCCAAAAGTGGTCTGACAACCTCTCGAGCTGGGCGCCATACCTCAGCTCTGACGACCGGCAGAACGATTCCCGAATGACCGATTTTTTCCCCAGCCTGCGGATTCGCGGCCCGGTAGCCCTGATCGGTCTTTGCTCGGCACGGCCCAGTCCCCCCTTTCTCGCTGTCGGCAGCCTTGATAAAACGCAACTGGTTGGTCTGGCAAACCTGCTGCGAACAACCGGCGAAGCAGGCCTGTTGCGGGTCGTTCTGATCCACCACCCGCCGGTACCCGGGACAATAAAATGGCGCAAGCGTCTGGTTGATAGCAGCGGATTTGCAAACGTCATTGCCGATTACGGAGCAGAGCTGGTCCTGCACGGACACACGCATGCCGAGACCTTTGCGGAGATGCAGACCCCCTTCGGCAAGGTTCCTGTGGTTGGTGTCCCTTCCGCATCGGAGCTGAATCCGCGCTCTGGACGTTGCGCCAAGTACAACCTCTATGAGATCAAACAGAATGATGAAGTTTGGCAGCTGAAGATGCTGGTCCGGAGCTATTCGGAAGAATCAGGACAGTTTGACGGGGAGCAGGAAAAAAACCTGACGCTCCCGCACTTCTGACCGGCTGTAAAACAGCCGTCTATGGAACCCTTAACAACAGCCAGGTGGCGATTAAAATGATGATCGCAAGTGGCAGCAAGGTTGTGAACGCCGCGTGGATACCGAGCAGAAGCCCCATATAGCCCAGGGCCTGATCGAAATAGTAGTAAGAAATCCCGATGATGGCGCCAAGCGTCACCCTTCGCCCGGGATTGGCCTCCCGCGCCACGCCGAACACAAAGGGCAAGGAGAAAAACATCATCGCTCCCACCTTGAGCGGCAGGGTCGTTTTCTGCCACAGCGCCAGGACAAATTGATCGGTGTTCTGGCCCCTTTCCCGCAGGACCTGAATATACTGGTACAGTTTGTCCAGCGGCAGCATGTCCGGCGTGATACTCAGAATGTCGGTCTGCCGGGTATTAAGAAAAACGTCGAGGGCTAAAGAAGGCTCCACCTGGTCCGTGATCCGTTTTTCGGCAAAATTGATCTCTCTGGCGTCACGACCGATCCATTGGCCGTCTGTGCCGATCTCTGTCTCGGCTGAGCCGACATAACGGGTCGGTCTGCCCTGCTCGTCGAAATCGTAAATGCTGACATCGGCAAGGCCGACACCGGACGTTGAAGAACGCACGTTGATGAAACGGCTGTCGCTGCCCCGTGTCCAGAAACCACCTGTCGAGAGCAGCGAACCTTCCCCGGAAAGAGCCAGTTCACGGTTGATCTTGGCTTTCTGTTCGAGTGGCGGCACGACAAACTGGGTCAGCAGGAGCACGCATAGCATAATCACACTGCCGGCCCCCAGCAGTTACGCGCGCGATACGAAATACGGAAAAACCGCAAGCCCGCATCGCCAGCAGTTCGTCGGTGTTGGCCAGGGTGCCGAGACCGACAATCCCTCCCAGTAGAGAACTGACCGCCGCCAGGCCGAGGACTCGCCCTGGCAGGGTGTAAGCGACGTACAGGAAGGCGTCTTTAGCCTGGTAGCTCCCCTCACCGATATCGTCGAGCTGGCCGACCAGCTCGAGAAACGAGAACAGGGCCGTCATGATCAGGAAAACCAGCAGCCAGCCGAACGCCAGTCTGAAGGATATATAGCGAGCGAGCATTCTCATGGAATCAGGAAACCGTCCTCTTTTGAGCTATGACCGGGTCAATGCGACTGGAAGCCTGACCCAAAAGGTTTGAGCAGGACAATCAGCAAAATCGCAAGCAGGACATGAGGCCACCAGATCCCCGGGAACGAACCGACCACCCCCTGTTCCATCCAGGTTTTGGCTACGGCGGTCAGATTGTAAAAAATGGCAAAAATGACCACGCCCATGAAGATATTGGCAGACTTGCCCCGGCGTGGGGCCGTGCGACTCAAGGGAATCCCGAGCAATCCGAGTAGAATCGTCGAGAACCCCGTGGAGACCCGCCACTGAAATTCCGCCCTGTCCTCTGCCACGGGTGAATCGACGAGACTCATCGTTGATGCGGCCTTGCGCCGATAGCCAATCGATTCAATTTCTTTGGGCTTTAAAATCAGTCGGAAGGCCTGAAACCGGAACAGGCTTGTTTTGCCGACGCCAGGCAAGATTTCGTAGCGATAGCCATCGCGCAAAACCACGCTCTTCTCGCCTGTTGCCGGGTCTATCTCCTGCCAGGCTTGTTTGGCAAGGATTATCTTGCGTGAAGACGCATTGCGCTGTTCAATAAAAACGCCTTCTGCGCGCTCCTGGCTCTCATGGATGCTGTCCAGGAAGACGACGTACTTATTCTCGCCAATTTCATGGAAACGTCCGGGTTTGAGGCGCGAGAAATCGAAATTCGCCTCGGCGTCAGCTTTCAACCAGTAGCTTTTTTCGTAAGCCCAGGGGCGTGCATAAAGAGAGAGTCCTGCAACCAGCAGGGCGACGACAAAGGAGAGTTGAAAAACCGAACTCATGAGGGTGCGCTCGCAAAGTCCGCTGGCCTGCATGGCTATGACTTCCGATTCGGCATGCAGCCGACCCAGAACCGTAATCACCGAGAGGAAAAGCGTAACGGGGACCAGGACTTCCAAAGCGATTAGAATTTTGAGGAAGACCAGGGTAAGGACAGTTTCCCCCGTCATCAGGCCGTTGGCAGCATCGGGCAGGTAGCGGGTTGCAGAATAGCCGGCAAAAATGACGACCAGAACGGTACAGATGGTCACCAGCGGGTTCAGAATCTCACGGTTCAAATAGCGGTTGATAAGCAATTCGGGTCCTGTAAATAGCGGTGATAATCATGCGGAAGTTATCACGGAGACTGCTCGCCTGTAGCTATTCTATCCTGCCGAGGCCTCTTCGTCATAGATAGCCTGAAGCGTCGACTGCAAAGCCGTTGAAGAAACATTATTTGTGTATTCGAAATAAACCACATTGACACCATATTCAGCCAGCTCTGCCTCGACCTTGTCGAACAGGTCCGACCCCTTCCAGTCACTGCCGACGAACATGACATCAAATTTGATGTTGTGGTACGCCGCGACCTTATCTCTATGCGTTTGCGGAACGACCTCATCGACGCATTTCAATGCAGCGACGATTTCACTCCTTTCTTCGAAAGGGATGACAGGTTTTTTATTTTTATATGACTGCACCAGTTCATCGGTACTCACACCGACAATAAGTCGGTCGCATCGACTTTTAGCTCTTTGTAACAACCTCAGGTGACCGATATGAAACAAATCAAAAACACCGGTTGTGTAGCCCACTCTTTCTTTGTTCATTGGATCCTTACCTTTAAAGCCTTTTTGAATTTGTTGTTTTCCCGACGGAAACAAAACCAGCAAACTTTTATCACAGCAGGAAAATATAAAAAAGTGGTTTGCGTGTCACCCCCTGAACAGGATTGCATAAACGCGAGGACTGCTCTGCAACGAGGGTCTTTTAAGAGGGTGCCCCCTTCTGCCTTTCTACCAGTATCGATTCGACCAGCTGTAAATCCTCGACCTTGTCCACATCGATCGCCGCTTCGGCGAAAGGCATCCGGACAACCCCCACCCGCAAGCCCATCCTTTGCGATAAACTGCCCAGGGCCTGCTCCATGGTCAGCTGACCCAGAAGATAGCGCAGTACGGTCATCCACCCCATAACCTTGATGATGCGCAGGGGTTTCTTGCGCTCCTTTTCCACTTTGCGCCAGAAATCCGCGGCCTTGCGGGACTGTGGCGTCAGGAAGGCAAAGAGGTTGCAGCCGCAGTAGCCCCCGTCCTTGAGCTTCGTAACGGTCCGCCGGGTCCCGGGGACAGCCTCGGCAATCAGCTCGTAACGGGCGACGCCGGCCAGCACGTCGCAGCCGCTGGTGCGTGCCTCCATGCAGAAATAATCAACCATTTCCGCAGTCAGCAGAGCGTGATCGGCCGTGGTGACCAGAACCGGCATGTCCGCTGGCAACGACTGCAAAACAGTAAAGGCGCTTAAGCTCGGTGTCGCTTGTGGCGCAAACCAGTTGACCTGTCCGGAGTCGACCAGCCCGGAGAGCTCCGCATTCTGTCCAACAGATTTGACAGATGGCCCAACCAAAAGCCGTTGCCCCGTTTCTTTAGCTTCTGCCAGTGCGTCGAGAACACGCAAAACCATTTCACGGCCACAGACCGGGGCCAGGGCTTTGCAGCTCACAGCTGCAGACTGCGCTACCGGGTCTGCCCGTTCACGGTCTGCGGCGAGGACGACTACTGAAAAAGGCTGTTTCGATCTCATCCTGCGTTCAAATCCTTCTGGTAGATCCGGTAACGCTTATAAGGATCGGAGCCCAGCAACTCGATGATTTTTCGCATCCCCTTGTTCTGCTCAAGAATCCACGACATGTCCACTTCAGCAATGCCTTTTCGGCAGGCATGCTCGTGAATCGGGGCGATCGACATCAGGGCCAGGGCTGCGCCCAGCATCGTCCCCTGGTAACGGCGCCTGACGCCCATCAGCGGGACTCTCGCTGACCTGGCGCCGGAAATTTTCAGACGCCAGAGCAATTTCAGCCAGCCAAACGGCAGCAGACGGCCATTCAAATCCCTGATCATCTCATTGAGGTTGGGAAACATGACCATCATGGCCACCGGTTCACCATCAACTTCGGCGATACTGACCGACTCGGGATCCACCAGGAATTTAAGATTTTTCCCCAACTCAGTGAACTCGGCCGGCGTAAAGGGAATGAACCCCCAGTTTTCCGACCAGGCATCTTCAAAAATATCGCGGATGATTTCCAGCTCTTCCTCGAAACGGTCCCGACGCAGCGTACGGACCTTGACGCGCCGCGAGAAGCGTTTGGTGAGAGGTTCCAAGTGCGGCTGGTGGGCAAGTTTCGGGTCAGCCAGGTAAGCCAGCAGGTCCTGCTCCTTGACGTAGCCCTGCTCTTCCACGCGCTTACCGTAATAAGGCAAAGCATGCCCTAGCATAATCGGTGGCGGGCGATCGAACCCTTCAACCAGCAACCCGCACTCGTCGTTGATTGACAGGCTGAACGGCCCACGGATTCGTTGCATGCCCTTTGCTCGCAGCCACTCTTCGGCAGTTTTGAACAGGGCATGGAAAGTCTCCGCATTGTCCTCAGCCTCCAGGAAGCCAAAAAAACCGGTTGCATCATTGTGCTGCTGTAGATGCAGCTGGTCAACCTGCGCGCTGATGCGTCCGACCATCCGGTCGCCGCGCCAGGCGATCCAGGCCTGGAATTCGGCATGCTTGAAGTAAGGGTTTTTGTCAGAAAGATGCCATTTCCTCTCGACAAGCAACGGCGGCACCCAGCAGGGGTCTGTCGCATAAAGAGACCACGGTATCTTGATGAAAAGGCTGGTCATGCGGCGGCCCGAAACCGGGACAATCCGCAATCTCTCGTGATTCTGACTCTCTTTATCACTCGGCTTTTGCATTGAATGACTCAACAAGTTTACCCGACTTCAAAAATATTGGCTGTTCTGCGAATTGAATAATACTCGATAGTCCGATAGCATGTAAGGTGTTTATGTTAAAAATGCTGGGAACATAAATCAGCAAGAGGGCTGAATAAGCACTGGAGGACTGTTTCGATGAATGCAACGATGGAAAAATTTGGTTACCCGGGCACCCTGATCCGGGAACATGAACATTGGGTGGTACTGCTACGCCCGCAGCAGGCGACCCTTGGAGCCCTTGTACTCATCTGCAAGGAGGACGCCGATGCATTATCCAGCATAAGCGTCGAGGCCTTTGCAGAGTTGAAAGTTATAACGACCGTCGTAGAGTCCGGCCTCAAGGAATGTTTTAAATACGACAAGATCAATTACCTGATGCTGATGATGGTTGATCCGGATGTGCACTTCCACATTCTGCCGCGATACGCCGATTTAAAAAATTTTGCGGATGCAGAGTTTACCGACTCAGGCTGGCCGGGGCCGCCTGATCTGGGTCAAGCCAATCAAGTCGGAGAAGCTGTGAAGCAGCAGATCCAGAAAACTCTGAAAAACATATTCTGCCGTTGATTCACGGCATGACATTGACACAATACGGCCAACATCGATAGCTCCTGATTAAAAATTAAACAATGACAACGTCTAATCGACGTTTAGTCACCCTTCAGTTATCGCACGCCCCACTATGCAATCCCTCAAGAGCGTTGCAGAAAAACCACATTAATGCGTTAAAACCGCAACATTACGCATTTGTAAATTGACAAGTAAATCCACATTTATATAGAATACGCGATGTTTATAGGGTTGGCATTAATATTGCGTAAGCTGTCTAGATCAAATACTTAAAATGACTGAGTAAAAATGAATCCATTAAATCCGACACCAACTGAAAGCAAGGTTTCACTTCGTACCGCGGACTTTTCCAACCTTGCAGAAGCGTTGGACTACGCCGCTACGGGGACGAGCGGATTCAATTTCTACAGCGGTCGCGGAGAACTCCGCACGGTTCTCACCTACACTGAATTACAGAGAGAAGCCCGGACCCTGGCAAAACGCCTGCGTGGTCTGCAGCTGGACAGGGGCTCACGGGTTGCCATCGTTGCGGAAACTCATCCTGATTTCCCACGCTTCTTTTTTGCCTGTCAATACGCCGGCTATGTACCGGTTCCCCTACCCGCCTCGATTCATCTTGGTGGTCACAATGCTTACGTCGAACAATTACGCGGCTTGCTGGACAAAAGCCAGTCAACCATTGCGGTGGCTCCATCTGAGTTCCTGCCTTTTCTGATCGAGGCAGCTCAAGACATGGAGCTGACTCTCGTCGGTGACCCCGGAACTTTTGACAAACTCCCCGAACAGGACGTCGAACTGCTGCCGCTGCAAGCCGAAGAAACGGCGTATCTCCAGTACACATCGGGCAGTACACGCTTCCCGCGTGGGGTTATGGTCAGCGAGACGGCAGTGATGCACAATCTCGCCGGGATACTCAAAGATGGCCTTAAGGTTCGTAGCGGCGACAGGTGCGTATCCTGGCTGCCCTACTACCATGACATGGGGCTGATCGGGTTTGTTCTGGCACCAATGGCTGCGCAGCTGTCTGTTGATTTTCTCTCTACCCGCGATTTTGCCATGCGGCCACGATTGTGGCTGAACATGATGACTAGCAATAGAGGAACGATTTCCTTCGCCCCGCCCTTTGGTTATGAGCTGTGCACACGACGACTTCGCCATGATGACAAGGCAGCATACGACCTCAGCGCCTGGCGGATAGCAGGTGTCGGTGCCGAAACGATTCGTGTCGAGGTTCTGGAGGCCTTCGTTGAAAAATTGGCCCCATTTGGTTTTAATGGCAAAAGTTTTGTGGCAAGTTACGGTATGGCTGAGTGCTCGCTCGCTGCCACCTTCGCCCAGACAGGGCTGGGGGTTGTCGTCGATGAAGTCGATGCCGATCAATTATCCGAGCAACAGTGTGCCGTCCCCGCTGTCGACATTCTGGACCCGGACCGTCGCACCAAAAAGCTGGTCAACTGCGGGGCTCCGCTGCCCGGTCATGAGATTCAAATCTGGAACGAGCACGGTGAAACCCTGCCGGACCGGCAATGTGGGACAATCCACGTGCGCGGGCCAAGCGTAATGACCGGTTATTTAGGTGACCCTGTTGCGACGGCAGAGGCTCTTTCCGAAGACGGCTGGCTGAACACAGGCGATATTGGCTACATGATCGATGGGACTTTGGTGATCACCGGTCGCGAAAAAGACATGATCATCATCAATGGTCGCAACATCTGGCCACAGGACCTCGAATTTCTTGCTGAGCAGCAGCCCGAAGTCAGGCCCGGTGACTCATCGGCCATATCCATATCGGCAGAGGACGGTTCAGAAACTGCCGTCATGGTCGTCCAGTACCGTGAAACGGATGAAAACAAACGGAGTGAGTTGTCAGCTCGTATCGCTTCTGTCGTTCGGGAGGAATTGGGCATTGACTGCAAGATCGAGCTCGTCTCCGCGCACACCCTTCCCCGCACCTCATCTGGCAAGTTGTCCCGTGCCGGCACTCGACGCGATTATCTGAAGCGGCAGTCAGAACAGCGCCTGCTGCGGATTGAGTCCGGACATGAAGATCGCTCAAGCCATGAGGATGCATCTGATTATCGCTTCGCAAATATTGCCCGCTAAATAAAATCTTGGAACTCTCCGCAAAACGATTTCAGTTGTGCTCACAGTAGCGATCACAGGAGCGACG
>CAVQRZ010000008.1:0-9641 GCA_963715335.1 uncultured delta proteobacterium | reverse complement strand
CAAAATGTCGATTTCGATGCTGCCAAAAAGAGGTTCTCCGAAATACATGCTTGTCTCCAATCACTTCAAGATGTCCATGTCACAGCATTTCAAGCTGTTATTATATCATGGCGGACCAAAATGCATTGAAAACCATGCATTACCAGTAACTTACAAAAATGCCAGAGCCAGGAGCACTTTGTCTAAGAACTCGACAACAGGCAGAACCCGGGATTTTTTTGTTTTTTCTAACAGGCCCCTAACATTTTGCTGATACGATAAGCGGTAAAAACGCTAAAGTGAGCTGTGATGACAAGTAAAAGCAAAATCCTGGTGATCGAAGACGAAGAGGATATCCTGGCACTGGTGCATTACAACCTTGTCAGAAATGGCTTCCATGTCGATATAGCCTCCAGCGGCGAGGAGGGGCTGCAGAAAGCCCGACAGGGCAGCCCTGATCTGATTGTGCTTGATCTGATGCTTCCCAGCATCGATGGGCTCGAAGTCTGCCGCCAGCTC
This sequence comes from uncultured delta proteobacterium, assembly GCA_963715335.1. Taxonomy (GTDB): domain Bacteria; phylum Desulfobacterota; class Desulfuromonadia; order Desulfuromonadales; family BM103; genus JAFDBW01. The sequence goes on along the minus strand of CAVQRZ010000008.1, from coordinate 9,143 downwards.
CGCGGCGACCAGGGCCTTGCCAATACCGCCATCGTCATGATGACGGCCAAGGGTGAAGAGGAAGACATCGTCAAGGGGCTGGAATACGGTGCCGACGATTACATCACCAAACCGTTCAGCCCACAGGTTTTGGTTGCGCGCATCAAAGCCGTTCTCAGGAGGAGAGAGAGCTCTTCCAGGAACCAGGGGGAAGACCCGATCGTTGTGCATGATCTCGTCATTGACCCCCGGCGCAACAGAGTGACCGCCGCCGGCCAGGACGTTGAATTGACTGTCTCGGAGTTCAAACTGCTGAGCCAGCTGGCTGCCAGGCCTGGCTGGGTGTTCACCCGCACGCAGATTGTCGATGCAATCCACGGTGAAGGTTATGCCGTCACCGACCGGGCCGTCGATGTACAGATCGTCGGCTTGCGCAAAAAACTCGGCTCCTGTGGCGCTTATATCGAAACCGTACGCGGTGTTGGCTACCGTTTCAGGGAATAGTTTTCTTACTGCTTACAGCTTACAGTTTTCAATTCCCAGCTTAAAGTTAGGTTCTCTATGGCCCGCAAACGACTCGTCTGGCAAATATTCCCCCCCTTTCTGATCATAATCGTCGCAGCGCTGCTCGCCCTGACCTGGACCATCTCCCGTGAACTGGAATCTTTCCAGGTCCGACAAACGGCCAGCGACCTGGAGGCCAGGGCGATCCTCGCCGGGGAGCACATGCGTGGCCTCATGGATCGCGGCAGCACATCGCTAGTCGACCTGCTCTGCAAAGACCTTGGCAAAAGAACGTCCACAAGGCTGACGGTCATCCTTGCCGACGGCACGGTCATCGGCGACTCTGAAGAGAATCCGGCGAGCATGAATAACCATGCCAACCGGCCCGAAGTAGCCCTCGCCCTGCAGGGCCAGACGGGGATGGCAAACCGTTTCAGCCAGACCCTGCAACAGAATATGCTTTATGTCGCCATTCCATCGATTGAACAAGGGCAGGTTGTTGGCAGCATCCGGGCGGCAATTTCGATGGCAGAGCTTGAACGGACGCTGACCAAGATTACCGCGAAACTGCTCGCGGGAGGGCTTGCCGTTGCCCTGGTCGCCACATTGGTTGCGCTGGGCGTATCGAGGAGAATAAGCCGCCCTTTAAGTGAATTGGAGCAAGGGGCAGAACGTTTTGCCAAAGGCGATCTCATCCATCCCCTGCCGGACTTTTCGGTTGCCGAGATTAATGGTCTGGCGGAAGCGATGAACAGCATGGCCGCCCAACTCGATGAGCGCTTGCGGACCGTGGTCCGGCAGCGCAATGAACAGGAAGCCGTCCTCTCAAGTATGATCGAGGGCGTATTCGCCATCGATGCAGACCAGAAGATCCTGCGCATCAACAAGGCTGCGGGAGATTTGCTCGACATCAACCCGGGCAGTGCGGTCGGCAGGCATATCAGGGAAGTCACCCGCAAAGTTGACCTGCACCGCTTCGTCGAACTGGCTCTGGCGAGCAAGGATGCAATCGAAGCCGAATTGTCGATTATCCACCATAGAGATGAAAGATACCTGCAAGCTCATGGCACGCAATTACGCGGCGGAGATGGAAAGAAAATCGGAGCCTTGATCGTTGTGCACGATGTCACCCGTCTGCGCCGGCTGGAAAACCTGCGCCGCGACTTTGTCGCCAACGTTTCACACGAGCTAAAAACCCCCATCACGGCTATCAAGGGCGCCGTAGAAACCTTGCGGGATGGCGCGATGGATGACCCGCAAAAGGGGAAATCTTTTCTGGAGATAGCCGGAAGGCAAGCTGACCGTCTCAATGCCATCATCGAGGACCTGCTTGCGCTCTCACGGCTGGAGAGAGATGCCGAAGCCAGGGGGATAATCCTCACAGAACAGCAGTTGCAGCCCGTTCTCGAGTCTGCCATGCAGGCATGTACTTCTAGTGCAGAGACACAACACGTTGAGACAAGGCTGTTCTGCTCGGGGCAATTAACTGCAAAGGTCAATGCCCCGCTCTTTGAACAGGCCGTCATGAACCTGTTGAACAATGCCATCAAGTACAGTGACGAGGGAGGCGTCGTAACGGTCGAGGGGTGGCAGGATAACGGGCGGGTCATGATCAAATTCCAGGACCGCGGCATCGGTATTCCCAAAGAACATCTGCCGAGGATTTTTGAGCGTTTTTATCGGGTCGATGCCGCCCGTAGCCGCTCACTGGGAGGGACCGGCCTGGGGTTGGCGATCGTCAAGCATATCGTTCAGGCGCACAACGCTGAAATATCGGTACACAGCACCCCGGGCGTGGGCAGCGTGTTCACGATCAGTTTGCCGGCGTGAGCTATTTATTTGGGGTCAGCAAGGAGTTCTCATCCCGGCCGATCGAGGGCGCCCGGTCAACATGAAGGGGTTATAAGACTTGCCCTGCTTTCTGCCGTTCCGTGCGTCATTTGTTCGAGTCCAGCTTGGGGAGCCATGCTGGACTCGAACGATATGCTGAAGTTTCCTCAAATATCGCGAGAAACAACAACGCCACGATATACCCACAAACGCTTCCCATAACTCCTCTCGTATCCCCTACCCAGCAACAATGCAGACATACCCGGGTCTAAACGGCAGTTTAAAAAAACCTGTTGTCATGTAAACTTAATTCACTTCTTACACCTCCCTAACAAATTGCTAACATTCATGCGGCAGACTCTGCTTCAAAAATAACGACAAAAACGTTAAGGAGACGAGTCTTATGGAAAAGACAAACACATTATCGAGATTGGTTCTGGTTGCTTTCGCCGCATTCATGCTGACAGCAGGACCAGCGTTCGCCGGCACAACGATCAACGGCGCAGGCGCCACCTTCCCCTACCCGGTTTACGGCCAGTGGGCATGGCTCTACAACAAGGACACCGGCGTCAAGCTCAACTACCAGTCGATCGGCTCGGGCGGCGGCATCAAGCAAATCAAGGCCAAGACCGTCGATTTCGGTGCTTCCGACGCCCCGCTGGAAGCGAAAGAATTGAATGAAGCCGGGCTGCTGCAGTTTCCGATGATCATGGGCGGCGTGGTGCCGGTGGTCAACGTGCCAGGCATTGCCGCCGGGCAATTGAAGCTCTCCGGCGCCTCCCTGGCCGACATCTTCCTGGGCAAGATCACCAAGTGGAACGATGCGGCCATCGCCAAGGAAAACCCCGGGGTGGCCCTTCCTGACGCGGACATTACGGTCGTGTACCGTGCTGACGGTTCGGGGACGACCTGGATCTTCACCAACTACCTGAGCAAGGTTTCAAAACCCTGGAATGACTCGGTCGGAAATGCCAAATCGGTCAAGTGGCCGAGTGGGGTTGGCGGCAAGGGCAACGAAGGCGTCGCCGCTTACGTACAACGCATCAAGGGTTCGATCGGTTATGTCGAATACGCCTACGCCCTGCAGAACAAGCTGGCACACACCCTGCTGCAGAACCGGGACGGCAACTACGTCGCCCCCACCAGCGCAACCTTCCAGGCCGCGGCCGCCAATGCCGACTGGGAAAAAGCGGAAGGATTCTACCTGGTCCTGACCGACCAGCCGGGCGCCGAGAGCTGGCCGATCACCGGAGCATCCTTCATCCTGGTTCACAAGGAACAGGCCAATGCCGAGACCGCCAAAGAAGTCTTGAAGTTCTTCGACTGGTGCTACCGCAACGGCGGCAAAACCGCTGAAAAACTCGACTACGTGCCGATGCCTGAAAAAGTTGTCGCCCTGGTTGAAAAGGCCTGGAAAGAACAGCTCAAGGCAGCAGGCAAACCGGTTTGGCCTTAAAATTCGAGGCGCGAGGCGCGGGGCGCGAAAAAGCAACCGCTTAAGACAGAAGACATCTTCTTTATGCAGACTAAAACACAGACGAACCTCGATCCGGCATTCCGTTGGCTGACACTGGCCAGCGGTTTAGCCGTTTTGCTGCTCGTCGGCGGGATCCTATACACCCTGGTAATCGGGGCAATGCCGTCGCTGCAGCACTTCGGCCTCGGCTTCCTGTTCTCTCAAGCCTGGGACCCGGCCTTCATGGAGTTCGGGGCGCTGAGCAGCGTCTACGGCACCCTGGTCTCGACGGCCATCGGCATGCTGATCGCCGTACCTTTAAGCCTCGTGATCGCCCTATTCCTGGTGGAGGTTGCCCCACCGAACCTGGGCCGACTGGTCGGCGGGGCGATTGAACTTCTGGCCGCCATTCCCAGCATCATTTACGGGATGTGGGGCCTGTTTGTCTTCGCGCCCTTCCTCGCCGATTACGTACAACCGTGGCTCGCAGCCATCGCTCCCGGTTTTCCCCTTTTTCAGGGGCCACCGATGGGTATCGGCATGCTGTCGGCGGGGATCATCCTGGCCTTGATGGTCTTGCCATTTATCACCTCGGTGACCCGCGATGTCTTCCAGATGGTCCCGGCTGTAGTCAAGGAATCTGCCTACGGGATGGGGAGCACCACCTGGGAAGTTACGCGCAAGGTCACCATCCCCTACGGCATCCAGGGTGTTGTCGGCGCCTGCTTCCTGGGCCTCGGCAGGGCCATCGGTGAGACCATGGCGGTCACTTTCGTGATCGGCAACCGCCACGAGATATCGGCATCGCTGTTCGCCGCCGGCAACAGTATCGCATCGACTTTGGCCAACGAGTTCACCGAAGCCTCTGACGACCTGTACCTGGCCGCCCTGATCGAACTCGGACTGGTCCTCTTTATTGTTACGCTGATTCTGCAGGTGGTCGCCCGCTGGTGGCTGCGCCGCACAGCGCGCAGGATGGGAGCCGTCCGATGAAGCATCGCAGCTTGCTCGCGCGCCGCAGCATCGACATGGCGATCAGGGTAATCAGCAGCCTGGCGGCCCTGCTCGGGATCGCCATGCTCGGTTGGATTCTCGGCACGGTTATTCTCAAAGGCTACTCCGCCATCAACTGGGAGTTTTTCACACAACTTCCGGCACCTCCCGGGATGCTAGGCGGCGGGCTTGCCAATGCGATCGTCGGCACCTTGCTGATCACGATCATGGCCGTTTTGATCGGTGTGCCGATCGGCCTCGCCGCCGGGGTCTGGCTGGCCGAATTCGGCCAACAGTCGAAAACCGCCGAAGCGGTGCGTTTTGCTGCAAACTTGCTGATGGGGACGCCGTCGATCATAATCGGTGTCTTCGTCTACGTGGTCATGGTCATGACCACCGGCAATTTTTCCGGGGCAGCGGGAGCCGTAGCCCTGGCGATCATCATGCTGCCCGTCGTCGCCAGGACCGCGGAAGACATGCTGGCCCTGGTGCCAAGCGCCTTGCGCGAAGCCGCCCTGGCCCTCGGCGTACCCCGCTGGAAGGCTACTTTGGGCGTGGTCTTCCGCGCTGCCAGAACCGGTCTGTTAACCGGTACGCTGCTGGCGATTGCGCGGGTCAGCGGCGAAACGGCGCCGCTGCTTTTTACCGCGCTGAACAGCCCGTTCTGGCCGGAATCGTTCAGCGAACCGACCGCCAACCTGACGGTCACCATTTTCAACTACGCCATGTCCCCCTACGATGACTGGCAGACCCTGGCATGGGGAGCCTCGCTCCTGATTGCCGCCAGCGTTCTCGGCACTACGGTCATGACGCGGGGGATTCTCTGGTACAGGAGCAGACCAAAATGATCCAGACAGCGACTGCCATGCAGAGTAGAGTTTCAGACCGTTCCTTGCCCTTGTCGCCGTTGAGCAAAGAGCCCCAAGCGCTCCCCGGTGAGATCAAGATAGCGACCCGCGGCCTCAATTTCTATTATGGCGAGCAGCAGGCTCTCTTTGACAATAATTTACAGATTGCCACCAACAAGGTGACCGCCATCATCGGCCCGTCGGGATGCGGCAAATCCACCCATTTACGCACCTATAACCGCATATTCGAACTCTACCGGGGCCAACGGGTGACCGGCGAAGTCCTGCTGGACGGTCAAAACATCCTTGATTCGGACTGCGACGTCCTGGAACTGCGTCGGAAAGTCGGCATGATCTTCCAGAAGCCAACCCCTTTTCCGATGAGTGCCTTTGATAATGTCGCGTACGGACTGAAGCAGCATTACCACATCAACCGCAGCGAATTGCGCGGACGAGTGGAAACCGCCCTCAGGCAGGCTGCGCTCTGGGATGATGTTAAGGACAAATTGAACCAGCCCGGGACGGCTCTCTCCGGAGGACAACAGCAGCGGCTGTGCATCGCCCGTGCAATCGCCGTCGAGCCGGAAATCCTGCTGATGGATGAACCCACTTCAGCGATCGACCCGATTGCCACCGCGCGGATCGAGGAGCTGATCGATGATCTGAAACAGCGCTATACGATCGTCATCGTCACCCACAACATGCAGCAGGCGGCGCGGATTTCCGACTACACGGCTTTTTTCTACCAGGGTCGGATTATTGAATTCGGCCCCACCAAAAAGATTTTCACCAAGCCGGACAACCGGCAGACCCAGGATTACATTACCGGTCGTTTCGGTTAAGGAGAATAGACCATGACCAGCCTGCTGCAAAAAGAACTTGGACAGCTCGAAAAACAATTGCTCACACTGACTGCGGTGGTCGAGGAAAGTGTCCAGAAGGCCATCAAGGCCCTTGCCGGACACGACCGCGAACTGGCGCAAAAAGTTATCGATAACGATGCCAGGATCAACCGGCTCGAGGTCGACCTTGAAGAGGAGTGCCTGAAGGTTTTGGCATTACATCAACCGGTCGCCAGCGACCTGCGCATGATCGTCGCCGTGCTCAAGATCAACAACGACCTGGAGCGGATCGCCGACCAGGCGGTCAATATCTGTGAACGCGCACTGGCCGTTATCGATTCTCCGCACCTGGTCTGCCCGCTGGAACTGGACCTGATGGCCAAGAAGGTCATCGACATGCTGGGCAAGGCTCTCGACTCGCTGGTCAACACCGATCCCGACCTGGCGCGCACGGTCCTGGAGCTTGACGAGGAGGTCGACACCATCCACAGCCAGAATTACCAGGCGTTCAAGGATTATGTGCGACAGAACCCGGAGACCGTCGACTCTGTGTTGAGTTACCTGACCGTCTCCCGCCATCTCGAGCGGGTCGCCGATTTGGCGACCAACATCGCTGAAGACGTGATCTACCTCAATGAAGGGGAGATTGTCCGGCACACGATCGCTTAACTGTAAAAAGCCTTACCCGAAAAAAAGCCCGTATTCACCATACGGGCTTTTCCTATGTGTTATTCTTCTTTCCTCAATCGCCTCAGCAATCTTTCCTGACTGTCCGGATAACGAATTAGTTTGACAACCGGAGTTGTCGGGTATAGCGATACGCATCATTTTCCCACGCTCGGCCAACGGAGATTTCACCATGAACGCAACCGCCCATAAACTGCCCTACTCTGTCGCATGGAATTGCGGCCTGATCGTAGTCGGCACCTTCATCCAGGCCATCGGTTACAAAGCCCTCGGCGAGGTCCAGGGGTTTGTCCCCGGCGGGCTGTTCGGCATAGCGACGCTGATTCATTACCTGTTCGGCGGGTTGAACACCGGGATGATCTACATGCTCCTGAATATCCCGATGTTCATCATCGGCTACATCTACCTCTCGAAAAGGTTTCTCGGCTACAGCGCCCTGGCGATGCTGTCTTTGTCACTGTTCTTCATGCTGGTCAATTTCCGTATCAACATCGAGGACCAGCTTTACGCTGCCGTGACCTTCGGCGTGATCATCGGCGCCGGCGCCGGCATGGTGTTGCGCTCGCTCGGCTCGAATGGCGGGCTGGACGTCGCCGGCGTGATCCTCTACCAGAAATTCAATATCGGCCTGGGCAAATTCTTCTTCTTTTTCAACTGCAGCCTGTTCAGCTTCAGCTTCCTGACCCTCGACAACGACCTGGTCATTGCATCGATGATCGCCGTGTTCATCACCTCGATGACCCTGGATTATTGCCTGTCCATGTTCAATCAGCGCAAAATGGCGTTGGTGATTTCCGAGAAACCGGACGAGATCGCCGAGCAGGTCATGCAGGACATGAAAATCGGCACGACCATGCTGCCCGGGGTCGGGGCCTACAAAAAGATCAAGAAAACCGTCCTGCTGATCGTCGTCAACAATATCCAGCTCAAGCGCCTGGAAGAAATCGTCTTCAGCAACGACCCCTATTCGCTGTTCATCGTTGAGAACACCTTCAGCGTCCTCGGCTCGACTTTTTCCAAGAGGAAGATCTATTAGGCAGGTCAGGAAACGGTCCCGGCGTTGACAACCAGCCAGCCGGTGTAGAGCAGGAAGCCCGCCAGGAGCAGGCCGCCCTCCAGGCGATTGATCCGCCCGGGACCGCGAAAGCCGTAACCGAACACAAACAGGGACAGGGTCAGGATCGCCATGACCGGCAGATCCCGGGACAGGACGTCACCAGGCACGGCCATCGGATGGATTATCCCGGCGATACCGACCACCGCCAGGGTATTAAAGAGGTTAGAGCCGAGCACGTTGCCCAGGGCGAGATCGTGTTCACCCTTGCGCGCGGCAATCAGCGAAGAAGCCAACTCCGGCAAGGACGTACCGACCGCGACGATGGTCAGGCCGACCACCAGGTCGCTGACCCCGAAACCGCGGGCTATGGCCACCGCCCCCCAGACCAGGGCCCGGGAGCTGGCAACCAGCACGACCAGGCCGACAACCAGCCAGAAAATGGCGCGGCTGAGGGGCATAGGCTCGGCGGCGAACGCCTGTTCGACCTCCACGGCCAGGTTATCGTCCCTGCGCCGCATCCCCTGCCAGATCGTCCAGCCCATCAGCCCGGCAAAAACCAGCAGCAGGCCCAGGCGTCGGCCCGCGACAGCCGGCCGTCCCAAAGTTGACCGACGGCCAGAAACGTGACCAAGGTCAGGATCGGCAGCTCCTTGCGCAGCACGTCGGAATGCACGGCGATCGGGCTGACCAGTGCAGCAAGTCCGAGGATCAGGGCGATATTGGCAATATTCGAACCATAGGCGTTGCCCAGGGCAAGCGCCGGGTTGCCCTGTATCGCAGAGAGGGCGGACACCGACATCTCCGGCGCCGAGGTGCCGAAACCAACGATCACCATGCCGATCAGCAGCGGCGGCATGCCGAAATGGCGGGCCACGGCGGCGGAACCGCCGACAAACCGGTCGGCGCTCCAGACCAGCAGGCCGAGGCCAACAACGATCGAAATCAGT
>CAVQRZ010000007.1:0-45382 GCA_963715335.1 uncultured delta proteobacterium | reverse complement strand
ATGGCCAACAAGGTCATCGACATGCTGGACAAGGCACTCGACTCCCTTGTCAACATCGATCTCAACCTGGCGCGGACGGTCCTCGAGTTGACGACGAGGTGGACACTATTCATAGCCAGAATTACCAGGTATTCAAGAGCCACATCCGTCGGAACCGGAGCTGGTCGACATCCTACTGAGTTACCTCACCGTCTCCCGCCATCTCGAGCGGGTCGCCGATTTGGCGACCAACATCGCTGAAGACGTGATCTACCTCAATGAAGGGGAGATTGTCCGGCACACGATCGCTTAACTGTAAAAAGCCTCATCCGAAAAAAAGCCCGTATTCACCATACGGGCTTTTCCTATGTGTTATTCTTCTTTCCTCAATCGCCTCAGCAATCTTTCCTGACTGTCCGGATAACGAATTAGTTTGACAACCGGAGTTGTCGGGTATAGCGATACGCATCATTTTCCCACGCTCGGCCAACGGAGATTTCACCATGAACGCAACCGCCCATAAACTGCCCTACTCTGTCGCATGGAATTGCGGCCTGATCGTAGTCGGCACCTTCATCCAGGCCATCGGTTACAAAGCCCTCGGCGAGGTCCAGGGGTTTGTCCCCGGCGGGCTGTTCGGCATAGCGACGCTGATTCATTACCTGTTCGGCGGGTTGAACACCGGGATGATCTACATGCTCCTGAATATCCCGATGTTCATCATCGGCTACATCTACCTCTCGAAAAGGTTTCTCGGCTACAGCGCCCTGGCGATGCTCTCCCTGTCGCTGTTCTTCATGCTGGTCAATTTCCGGATCAACATCGAGGACCAGCTTTACGCTGCCGTGACCTTCGGCGTGATCATCGGCGCCGGCGCCGGCATGGTGCTGCGCTCGCTCGGCTCGAATGGCGGGCTGGATGTCGCCGGCGTGATCCTCTACCAGAAATTCAATATCGGCCTGGGCAAATTCTTCTTCTTTTTCAACTGCAGCCTGTTCAGCTTCAGCTTCCTGACCCTCGACAACGACCTGGTCATTGCATCGATGATCGCCGTGTTCATCACCTCGATGACCCTGGATTATTGCCTGTCCATGTTCAATCAGCGCAAAATGGCGTTGGTGATTTCCGAGAAACCGGACGAGATCGCCGAGCAGGTCATGCAGGACATGAAAATCGGCACGACCATGCTGCCCGGGGTCGGGGCCTACAAAAAGATCAAGAAAACCGTCCTGCTGATCGTCGTCAACAATATCCAGCTCAAGCGCCTGGAAGAAATCGTCTTCAGCAACGACCCCTATTCGCTGTTCATCGTTGAGAACACCTTCAGCGTCCTCGGCTCGACTTTTTCCAAGAGGAAGATCTATTAGGCAGGTCAGGAAACGGTCCCGGCGTTGACAACCAGCCAGCCGGTGTAGATCAGGAAGCCGGCCAGGAGCAGGCCGCCCTCCAGGCGATTGATCCGCCCGGGACCGCGAAAGCCGTAACCGAACACAAACAGGGACAGGGTCAGGATCGCCATGACCGGCAGGTCCCGGGACAGGACGTCACCAGGCACGGCCATCGGGTGGATTGTCCCGGCGATACCGACCACCGCCAGGGTATTAAAGAGGTTGGAGCCGAGCACGTTGCCCAGGGCGATGTCGTGCTCACCCTTGCGCGCGGCAATCAACGAAGACGCCAGCTCCGGCAAGGACGTACCGACCGCGACGATGGTCAGGCCGACCACCAGGTCGCTGACCCCGAAACCGCGGGCTATGGCCACAGCCCCCCAGACCAGGGCCCGGGAGCTGGCAACCAGCACGACCAGGCCGACAACCAGCCAGAAAATGGCGCGGCTGAGGGGCATAGGCTCGGCTGCGAACGCCTGTTCGACCTCCACGGCCAGGTTATCGTCCCTGCGCCGTATCCCCTGCCAGATCGTCCAGCCCATCAGCCCGGCAAAAACCAGCAGCAGGATCCAGGCGTCGGCCCGCGACAGCCGGCCGTCCCAAAGTTGACCGATGGCCAGAAACGTGATCAGGGTCAGGATCGGCAGCTCCTTGCGCAGCACGTCGGAATGCACGGCAATCGGGCTGACCAGCGCGGCGAGTCCGAGGATCAGGGCGATATTGGCAATATTCGAACCATAGGCGTTGCCCAGAGCAAGCGCCGGGTTGCCCTGCAACGCGGCGAGGGCGGACACTGACATCTCCGGCGCCGAGGTGCCGAAACCAACGATCACCATGCCGATCAGCAGCGGCGGCATACCGAAATGGCGGGCCACGGCGGCGGACCCGCCGACAAACCGGTCGGCGCTCCAGACCAGCAGGCCGAGGCCAACAACGATCGAAATCAGTGGAAGCAGCATAAACGTCCTGTTTGGGGGGATGCAAAATTCTCAATAGTCTACCATACTGTGCCGGCATGGTAGACTTTCCGTCCTGCCCGTCTGAGCTTGAATAAGCTTTGCATTATAGCTTGATCCGGCAACCCCGGATAGAGTTCTTCTGCTGCAAACCCTCTGCAAATTTAACGGCCAAGGGCTTCCTTGACCTGCCGCAAAGCAGCAAAGATTTCATCACGGCTGCCTTGCCTCTCGAGGATGCTTCTGAACTCCGCGTTGTGCAGTGCGAAGCTGAGTGACGAAAGCAGGTGAAGATGCGCGCGAAGCGTCGGTGAGATCAGGCAGAACAAGGTATGGATCGGTTGCCCATCCAGGGCATGGAAATCAACCGGATCTTCCATGAAAGCGAGCGTGATGCTGGGCTTGGTGACATGAAGCAGGACCGGGTTGCGGGGATGAGGGATGGCAATTCCGCCACCGACACCCGTTGAGCAGAGTTCTTCCCGGGCGTTGAGGACCCTGAGAAGATATTCGCGGTCCACCTCTTCGGGCAGACGCAGTTCGTCAACGAGTCGGGCCAGAGCTTCTCCCCGGGCCCGGCCTTCCAGGCGATAAACGATGCCACCCGCCTCCAGGGATTCGATCAGGCCTGGCAGGGGTGAGCTTGTGTCTTCCGCATCATGAAAGGCTTCAGGTGAGATGCCCATGCGGCGCGAGGTCGCCCATTCCAGGAGCTCCGCACGGTTAAAGCGGTACTGTTCATTGACCCGGTAAACCGGAACAACTTCCTGTTTGATCCAGCGATAGATGGTTTTCTCTGATACACGCAGCAGCCCTGCAGCGTCTTTCACGGACGTATTCAAACGACCCCCTTCCAAGCATAGAAGCACTCGTCGAAGCGTTCTGGAATCTACCAGCAGGCACATTCAACTGTCAATAAGCAGGCGGGCCAGGAGGTTCATTACAGATATCTTCGATTTGATCAATCGACTATTGACAAAAGTCTCACGTATGAATTAAATGTCCTAAGATGTCCAATCTGAGAGAAATATTTAACACATAAGAGACATATGAACCTATCGGTTAAAAACGCTGCCCAGTTGCTCTCGGTCTCGGAGAAAACCATCTATCGCTGGATCAAGCAAGACATCCTGCCGGCGTACAAGGTCAACGAGAGCTACCGGTTCAATCGTGCGGAGCTCCTGGAATGGGCAACGTCACAACGACGGGGGATGGCCGCTGAAGCGTTCAACGAACCGGAGTCCGATGCCCAGCCGCTGCCGACCGTTCATGAAGCACTGGAGGTCGGCGGCATTGTTTACCGAATTGAGGGGCACACGCGCGAAGCAGTTCTGGCAAATGCTGTCGGGCATTTGAGGTTGCCTGAAGAGATCGACCGGCAATACCTGGGGCAGGTGTTAATCGCCCGGGAGAGGCTCACATCGACGGCGATAGGCAACAGGATTGCCATCCCGCATCCGCGCAGCCCGGGCCTGCTGAACGTCTCCCGGACTTCGGTGACCGTCTGTTTCCTGGAGAACCCTGTTGATTTTCAAGCCATGGACGGGGAGGACGTGGAAGTTCTCCTGTTGATCATCTCCGCGAGCCTGCGGGCGCACCTTCACCTTCTCTCCAGGCTGGGCTTTGTTCTTCAGGACGTGGCGTTTCGGAAAGCCCTGCACGCCAAAGCAAGCCGGGAAAAGCTCCTCGCTGCCTTATCCGCCGCCGAGGGGAAGATCCCGGGCAAGCAGCAGCCGGCAAAAACACAGGGATAACCTTTATGGGCCTGATGAGCTTGGCATTATTGATATTGTCAGCCGGCAGCCTTCTCGCGCTGCTGGCTCGAGGTTCCCGCCTGACTTCCCTGACAGGCGCCGGGTCCATCATCTCTGCGAGCTGCTTGACAAGCATCGCTTCGTTACAAGTCCTGATCGGCGGACAGTCCTTGTCTCTGAATCTCCCCTGGGCGGTACCGGGCGGTGAGTTTGCACTGGTTGTAGACCCCCTCGCCGCTTTTTTCATTTTACCGATCTCCCTCCTGGCCCTGGTCTGTGCACTCTACGCTGTTGCTTATCTGAAGCATGAAAACCGCCCGCGCACCTTGGGCCTGCACTGGTTCCTGCTCAATGTCATGGTGGCAGCCATGCTGCTGGTGGTGTCTGCGGCCAATACGATCCTTTTTCTGGCGGCCTGGGAGTTGATGACGATCAGTTCGTTTTTCCTTGTCGCCTGGCACCACAAACGCGAAGAAGTCCGCAAAGCAGCCTGGCTCTACCTGTTGGCAACACACTTGGGCATGGCGCTGCTGCTGGCGCTATTCATGATCGCCAGCAGTTATTGCAACAGCCTCGATTTCAGGGATTTCGGCCAGCTTGCGCAGCTGCCGCCCGGCGGCGCTTCACTGCTGTACCTGCTGGCCCTGTTCGGCTTCGGTGTCAAGGCAGGACTTTTCCCGGTCCACGTCTGGTTGCCGGAGGCGCACCCGGTCGCCTCAAGCCACGTGTCCGCATTGATGTCAGGGGCCTTGATCAAGACAGGCATCTACGGGATTTTGCGGGTCCTGAGTCTGCTGCCGCCGGCACCGGCATGGTGGGGTTGGCTGCTCGCGCTGCTTGGCGCGACCGGGGCGCTTTATGGCATCTCCATGGCGGCCCAGCAGCGTGATATCAAGCGTTGCCTGGCATATTCCACGGTCGAAAACGCAGGTATTATCTTCCTCGCGCTCGGGTTCGGCCTGGCTGCCACGGCCCAGGGTTACACGAAAATTGCCCTGCTGGCTTATGCAGGGGGGCTGCTGCATCTCTGGAACCACGCCCTTTTCAAGGGGGTGATGTTTTTGGGCGCAGGGATGTTCATGCAGGCCACCGGCACGTGCGATATGAACCGGATGGGAGGACTGCTGCGACGCATGCCGATCGCCGGGCTGCTCTGGATCGGCGGCTGCATGGCAATTGGCGCCCTGCCCCCCCTCAACGGCCTGGTCAGCGAGTGGCTGATCTTCATCAGCCTTGCCGGCGCAGGCACAGTCCAGAACGGCTTCATCGCCCTGTTACCGCAGCTGCTGTTCGGTCTGCTCGGCCTGGTCGGCGCCCTGGCCCTGGTCACGTTCAGCCGCCTGATCGGCATCTGCCTTCTGGGCGAACCTCGCGACCAGTCCGTAACAGCCGCCCGGGAGGGCGCACCGGTCATGCTGGTCAGCATGGCAATTTTATTTGCCGGCTGCCTGGCGATCGGCGTCTACCCGCAAGGCGCGCTGGCGCTGTTATCCGCCCCCCTGGCTACGCTGGCAAAAGCACAGGCGGACCCCCTGCTCGGCCACACCGTCGCGCCCCTGGGCCTGGTCTCCCTGGTCATTATCGCCGGCGTCTCGATGCTTGCCATCGTGATGGTGGTGCTGCGCAGACGCAGACCGTTGGCCAAAACGGCCACGTGGGGCTGTGGCTACCGCTTCCCGTCGCCTCGCATGGCCTATACCGGGGCAAGCTTTACAGAGCTCGTCGCCAGACACCTTCTGCCGAACTTCATGAGACCCTCGGTCAGCGGCACACAGGTCCACGGCCTGTTCGCCGCACCGTCCCAGGTTATTCAGCATGCCATGGATGTTGTCCTGGCAAGGTGCTTCTCCCCCATCTTTGTCGCGATGGCAGGTCGCTGTCAGAGGCTGCGCTGGGTACAGCAGGGTCATCTGTCGATCTATCTGCTCTATATTTTCATCACCAGCGCGCTGCTGCTGTCCTGGAGTCTCTGGGCCGGTGGCCACGGAGGACGATGATATGACGCTGATCCTGACCGGAACGATTCTGCTTATGCTGTCCGGCGTGCCGGGGCTTTTTTGCCGCCGGGAGAGCCACCTGGCTGATCGCATGTCAGCCTTGCTGAGCCTTGCGGGGATACTGGTTGTGCTGGTGATGATTGTCCGGTCGTTGTGGCTTGGCCAGGAACTGTCTATGGTCCGTGAATGGTCACTGCCTGGCGGATCGCTGGCCCTGGCCCTTGATCCGCTGGCCGCCTGTTTTGTCCTGCCGTTGCTGGTTGTCAGCGCGGCCGGGACCATCTACGGTCTCCGCTATTGGCCTCAGCAGGACCACCCGGCCAACGGTCGCAAGCTCAGGCTGTTCTTCGGGCTGATCAGCGGCGCGATGATCCTGCTGCTGATTGCGCGCAACGGCATCATGTTCCTGATGGCCTGGGAAGTGATGGCGCTGTCCGGCTTCTTCCTGATCACCACCGAAGACCACAAGGAGGAGGCGCGTCGCGCCGGATTCGTCTATCTGGTCGCCACGCATACGGGGACGCTGGCATTGTTTGCCATGTTCGCCCTGCTCGGCCAGGCTTCCGGTTCACTGGACTTGCCGACGGCCGGAACCCTTTCGGCAGCGAACGGTACCCTGATTTTCCTGCTCGGGTTGTTCGGTTTCGGCATGAAGGCCGGTCTCATGCCGCTGCACATCTGGCTTCCGGGCGCCCATGCTGCAGCGCCCAGCCATGCATCGGCGCTGCTCTCGGGAGTCATGATCAAGACCGGCATCTACGGGTTGGTGCGCCTGACCTCGCTGTTTGCAGAGATCCCGCCCTGGTGGGGATGGACGATCCTGATCCTGGGTGGCGTGTCCGGGGTGATGGGGGTTGTCCTGGCTCTGGCACAGCACGACATCAAGCGGCTGCTGGCTTACCACAGCGTCGAGAATATCGGCATTATCGCTCTCGGTCTCGGCATCGCCCTGCTGGGACGCAGCTATAACATGCCCGCCCTGGTCATCCTCGGGCTGTCCGGAAGCCTCTTGCATGTGGCGAATCACGGCCTGTTCAAGTCGCTGCTGTTTTTGAGTGCCGGGTCAGTCATCCATACGGTCGGCAGCCGGGATATCAATCATTATGGCGGCCTGCTCAAACGGCAGCCCTGGACCGGGGCGATGTTTCTCGGCGGGGCCGTGGCGATCAGCGGCCTGCCGCCGCTCAACGGGTTTGTCAGCGAGTGGCTGATCTACCTGGGGGCCTTCCAGTCGTTGAAACAACCTGCCTCGAGTCTCGGCGCGATGGTTCTGACCGCGCCGGTCCTGGCGCTGATCGGCGGACTGGCGCTGGCATGCTTTGTCAAGGTTTTCGGCGTGGCCTTCCTCGGCGAGCCGCGCAGCGATGGGGCCGCTCATGCTCATGAGGCGTCCCCGCTGATGGTGGGGCCGATGGTCCTGATCTTGGTTCTCTGCGCCTGGATCGGCCTGATGCCGTCCACACTGCAGCCGCTTCTTCTGGGAGCGGTCGCCAATTGGACCGGCATGAGTGCGGGCAGCCTGCCGGGCGAGGTCATGGCATCGCTGTTCTGGATCGGCCTGTCCGGCTGGGTTCTGCTGGCGTCGGTGATCACCGTTATGTTCCTGGTGAGCCGGAAAATTCGCCAGGCGCCGCGCAATGTCGGGACATGGGGGTGTGGTTACCGGTTCCCCGCCCCGCGCATGCAATACACGGCCAGTTCATTCGCTGACTTCCTGGTGCGGCTGTTCCGTTTCGGCCTCGGCACTGAACGCCACGGTGGACGGGTGACGGGTCTGTTCCCGGCCACTGCGCACTTTTCAAGCCATACTCCGGATGCCGTGCTTGACCGTATGCTGCTCCCTGCTTTCCGGGGAGCAAGTTGGCTCTGCCGGCAGCTGAGGGCCCGGTTTCACAATGGTTCGATGGCCCAGTACCTGCTGTATGTCGTTCTGGCTGTGGTCGTTCTTTTGACCGCTTTCACCGCATAGAAAGGATCCCTGTCATGCTTGGCAGACTGCTTCTGCATCTGGTTCTGCTGTTCGCCTTCGCTCCGCTGATGTTGGGGATCATAACCAAGGTCAAGGCCCTGTTCGGCGGGCGGGTCGGCGCGCCGTTCCTGCAACCTTACCATGATCTTGTTCGTTTGTGGCGCAAGGGATTTGTCTTCAGCCAGACCACAACCTGGGTCTTTCTGGCCGGCCCGATCGTTGGCCTGCTCGTGCCGGTCCTGGCGTCGGCACTGATCCCTTTCGGCGGGCTGCCGTCTCCGATCTCTTTCGAAGGCGACCTGGTCCTGTTCGTGTACCTGTTCGCGCTGTCAAGGTTCTGCACCGTCGCCTCGGCCCTCGATACCGGGTCGAGTTTCGAAGGGATGGGCGCCGCCCGCGAAGTGACATTTTCGTGCCTGGCGGAACCGACCGTACTCTTCTCTTTGCTGGTTCTGGCACGACTGGCCGACAGCCTTTCGCTCGACCAGCTGTTCGGTGCGCATTTGCCGGAATCCTGGCACAACGGCGCAGGCGCCTCTCTCGGCCTGACCCTGGTCTGCCTGTTCGTCGTGCTCCTGGTCGAGAACTCGCGCATCCCCTTCGACGACCCCAACACCCACCTCGAATTGACCATGGTTCACGAGGTCATGATCCTCGATCACAGCGGCCCGATGCTCGGCATGGTCCTGTACGGAGCGGCAATGAAGTTGATGGTGATGAGCGCGCTGCTGGTGCGGCTGGCCCTGCCATGGCAGACCGGGTGGTGGCTCGGCGATGCCGGGGTGTTCCTGGCAGGCCTGGTCGGAGTCGCCGTGTTGATCGGGGTGGTCGAATCGACCATGGCCCGGCTCCGCTTGCCAAGAATCCCGCAGGTTCTGATCGGCACATCGGTGCTGTCGGTCTTCTCCCTGGTTCTGGTCATGCGCTAGATCGAAACACCTGACGATTTACAGATGGAGCAACCGTCATCATGGAAACAACCAATTCAATTCTGCTGGCAGTGATCCTGATCAATTTTTTTACGCTTGGCAGTGCGCGGCTCGGGGCCTGCGTCAGGATCGTGGCGGTGCAGGGCGCACTCCTGGCGCTGCTGCCTATCACGACACACGGTATCACCACCCATTCCATCCTTCTGGCGACAGGTGCCCTCTGCTTCAAAGGGCTCATCATCCCTTTACTGCTGCTGAGAGCGATCCAGAAAGTCAAGATCCGACGGGAGATGGAGCCGATCGTCGGGTTCGTTCCGACCCTGATTCTCGGCGCCCTGACCACGGTCGCCACATTCCTGTTCGCCGATTTCCTGCCACTGATTTCGGCGCATCACGAGGGGCTCTATGTGCCAACCGCGCTGTCAACCATCTTCACCGGATTCCTGCTGTTGATTACCCGTCGCAAGGCGATCACGCAGGTGCTCGGCTACCTGATCATGGAAAACGGCATCTTCATCTTCGGCGTACTGTTGAGCGAAGCGCTGCCGCTGATGGTCGAGGCCGGGGTTTTGCTTGACCTGCTGGTTGGCGTATTTGTCATGGGGATCGTCATCGACCAGATCAGCCGTGAATTTTCGACCCTCAATACCGAGCGCCTCTCTGCACTTAAGGAATAAACCGATGCTTGAAATCCTCATCTTTTTCCCCCTGGCGGTCGCCATCCTGAGCCTGGTTCTCCCCTGGTACCAGGTCCGCTCATGGCTGCTTCCGGCCAGTGGCGCCGTGCACCTGCTGCTTTCGATCCTGGCCGTCATGGGCCGGTTTCCTGCAGGAGGCGACTGGATAGGCCTCGACGCCCTGTCGCGGCTGGTGCTGATCGTAACCAGCGTCCTCTTTGCCGGCTGCGCTCTGTATGCCGTCGGCTATCTCGACCTGCGACGGGATCGGGGCAACCGCACGATGGTGCCGTGCCTGCTGGTGTTCCTCTCGGTCATGACCCTGGCAATCGCCGCACGCCATCTCGGACTGATCTGGATTGCCGTCGAGGCAACCACGATAGCAAGCGCGCCACTGATCTACTTCAACCGCAACCGCCTCTCCATCGAAGCAACCTGGAAATACCTGATGATCTGCTCCGTGGGGATCGCTCTGGCGATGCTCGGCATGCTGTTCATCGCCTACGCAGCGCTCGGCACCGGCTCACCTGTCAGCCTGCATCTCGACACATTGTTGAGTGAAGCGCGTCAACTCAGCAAGCCATGGCTGCATGCCGGCTTTGTGTTCCTGCTGGTTGGGTTCGGCACCAAAATGGGGCTGGCCCCCTTGCACTCCTGGAAACCGGACGCTTATGGCGAGGCCCCTGGGCTGGTCGGCGCCCTTCTCGCGGGCGGACTGACCAGCGTGGCCTTTCTCGCAGTGCTGCGCGGCGTGCAGCTCATGAACGCAGCCGGAGATGGGCTTATGGCCCGGCAGGCCTTGCTGGGCATGGGCTTGCTTTCCCTGGCATTGGCCGCCGTTTTCATGGTCCGCCAACCGGACATCAAGCGGCTGCTGGCCTACTCTTCTGTCGAGCACATGGGGCTGCTGGCCATCGGGGTCGGTATCGGCGGCCTCGCAACCTTCGGCGCCATGCTGCACCTGGTGAACAATGCCCTCACCAAAGGGGGACTGTTCCTCGCCGCGGGGAATATCCAGCGGGCCTATTCCAGCAAGAACCTCGCCGAAGTCCGCGGTGCAATCAGCGCGCTGCCGGTCTCCGGCACACTGTTTTTGACCGGTTTCCTGGCGATCACCGGGTCGCCGCCCTTTGGGCCGTTTCTCAGTGAATTCACGATTCTCAGAGGGATTTTTGGCGATCAACGCTACGTTGTGGGGCTGCTGGTCCTGTTGCTCCTGGCCATGGTGTTCGTTGGCATGGGCGTGACCGTACTGGCTTCGACACAGGGCGAAGCGGCCCCTACCACCAGCAGCTTTCGCGACAAATGGCTGCTGTGTATCTCGCCCCTGGGCTTCATCCTGCTGGTGTTGATGCTGGGGCTCTATATCCCGGAGGTGTTGCAAAAGGCGCTGCAGCAAGCCGCAGATCTTCTGGAGGTGCGCTCTTGAATAAAACCAAGCCGATCAATTTACGCCACGGCGCGTGTCTCCCCCTGTCTGAGCTGCCATGCCTGGACCAGGTTGACTTCCGCAATGCTTTACTCGGGCAGGTCGCCAACGATGCCCGCGTTGCAAGCTTTTTCGGCAACCCGGCCGGCAAAGACATCGACCTGTATGCAATTCTCGCTCACGACTGGCAGGGGGAGTTGACGGTACTTCACACCCGTGTCGGCAAAGCTTATCCGTCCCTGACACCCGACTGCCCACAGCTGCACCTGTTCGAACGTGAGCTGGCAGAGCAGTTCGGAGTGCGCCCTGAAGGTCATCCCTGGCTGAAACCGGTCCGGTTCCACAAAAATTGGGTCGAGGCGGCGGATCTATGGGGGCGTGACAGGACCTTGCATCCGATAGTCGGTGAGATGGATTTCTATCGTGTTGAAGGTGAAGAGGTTCACGAGGTAGCGGTAGGGCCGGTCCATGCCGGGGTGATCGAGCCGGGGCATTTCCGTTTCCAGTGCCACGGGGAAGAAGTGATGAGCCTGGAGATCTCCCTTGGTTTCCAGCACCGTGGCATCGAACAGTTGCTGGCCGGAGGCCCTCATCCGGGCAGCATGGCCCAGATTGAAACGGTTGCCGGCGACACCACCATAGGTCATGCAACAGCTTACAGCCAGGTCATCGAGAGCCTCTCCGGGCAAAGCGTCTCCCCGCGCGCCGCTGCGATACGGGCCCTGGCCCTGGAATTGGAGCGGCTCGCCTATCATGTCGGCGATATCGGGGCGCTCGCCGGTGATGTCGGCTTCCTGCCAACCGCATCGTACTGTGGTCGCCTGCGCGGTGATTATCTCAATCTCACCGCGGAGCTCTGCGGCAGCCGGTTCGGCCGCGGCTTGGTTCGGCCAGGCGGAGTCCACTTCGACCTGGAACCCGCTCTGGCGGAAAAGTTGTACGAACGCCTGAAGGTCCTCGAGCCCGAAACCCGGGGGGCCATCGAGCTTTGCTTCGACAGCCCATCGGTCCTGGCCCGTTTTGAAGGGGTTGGCCAGGTTTCCACCGATGATGCCGAAGCTCTGGGTCTCGTTGGTGTCGCAGCCCGGGCCTGCGGCCTGATGCGCGACGCACGGCTCCACCACCCCTTTGGCGGTATAAAAGCTCATGTCGACACCCCGGCCATTGGTACCGAGGGCGATGTCTTCTCGAGGGGGGATGTGCGCCGCAGAGAAATTTATGCGTCCCACGAACTGCTGCGCAAGCTTCTTCAAGAGTTGCCGGAAGGATCATGCCGGATGCCGCCTGGCAGCCTGGCAGCGGAGAGTTTGACTGTATCCCTCTGCGAAGGGTGGCGCGGAGAGGTTGTGCATGCGGCCATCACCGACCGCGCTGGCCGAATCGCCCGGTACAAGATCGTCGATCCCTCTTTCCATAACTGGAGTGGACTGGCCTTGGCTCTCAGGGGCGAGCAGATTTCCGATTTCCCGTTGTGCAACAAAAGCTTCAACCTGTCGTACTGCGGTTTTGACCTTTAGGGAGCATTTCATGCTGACAATCATCAGAGAACGCCTACGCCAGGGACACCGTACAGGCAGGTTCCCGAAGCAAGCGCCAAAATTACCGGATCGATTCCGCGGCATGCCGCAACCTGTGCAGGACATCTCCCCGGAGCTTTTGTCAACAGCCGTGGCCACATGTCCATTTTCTGCCCTTACCAACAAGGACGACAAGCTCCAGGTCGATCTCGGCCGCTGCCTGTTCTGCGCCGACTGCCCTGCGGTAGAGACGGGCGCACTGAATTTCAGCAAAGATTACCGGCTGGCCGCAAGCCGTCGCGAAGACCTGGTCCTGGAAGATGCGACCTACCGCTTGGCCGAGCAGCTCGACAAGAAGGTCCGCAAGCTGTTCGGGCGGTCGTTAAAGCTGCGGCAGGTGTCGGCCGGAGGCTGCAATGCCTGCGAGGCGGACCTCAATGTGCTCGGCACCCCGGTCTTCGACCTGTCCCGGTTTGGCATCCAGTTTGTCGCTTCGCCGCGACACGCTGACGGGGTCATGGTCACGGGCCCGGTGACCGAGAACATGAAAATCGCCCTGCTCGACACCTACGCCGCGATCCCGGAGCCGAAACTGGTGATCGCCTCGGGCGCTTGCGCCATCAGCGGCGGGCCATACTGTCACAGTCCCGAAGCCCATGGCGGGATCGGCGACCTGCTGCCGGTTGACCTTTATATCCCGGGCTGTCCACCTCATCCCTATACGGCCCTCGATGGCCTGTTGCGTCTGATCGGTCGGATCTGATCGACCTGGCAGGGGCAACGCCCCCTCCCCGCCATAAAAAAGCTTTTGTTTACCTGATCTGAGGCAGGGGTTGTTGGGTCAAAAGGGGCGCTCGAACGTCCTGATCCGGCCCCGTTCAAGCTGGGCCTTTGGGCGCATCAGCTCCGGAAGATGAAGTAAACCGCACCCAACAGGCAGAGCCCGGCCCAGAGGTAGTCGAGCTTGAGAGGTTGCTGCATGTAATAGAGGGCAAAGGGGATAAACACCGACAGGGTGATCACCTCCTGAAGAACCTTGAGCTGCGCAAGGGAAAGGGTGCCGTAACCGATCCGGTTGGCGGGCACCTGCAGCAGGTATTCAAAGAGGGCGATGCCCCAACTGAGCAGGGCGGCGACGTACCAGGCGCGGTGGCCGAGGTTCTTGAGATGGCCGTACCAGGCGAAGGTCATGAACAGATTCGACAAGACCAGCAGGAACGAGGTTTGCAGCAAGGCGGACATGACCGGCTCCACAACGGAAAACAGCTGCTCCATGGTGGAGCAGCTGCGCGTGATATTACGCCCGCCTGTGAGCGATTGCAATCGTGATTTTATTCGTCCGAGGCAGTCTCGACCAGCACGTCACGCAAACTGCCTGCGATCAGCTTTGCTAAATCTTTCCGGCCCGATTGAGTGGACACAAGGTTCTGATTGACCTCCAATTCCATGCCTTGGTAGGCGCCGCTTTTGTACCGTTCGCGATAGGCCGTCAGGTGGCAGTCACTGCGCCCACGGTAAGGGACGTTGAATCTCACCTTGAGCTCCGGTTTGCAGGCCATCAATCGTGACTTCCATACATCGGCCAGGAATGCCTCGTCAGACCGGTTTGTGTCATAGAGGAGACCGATGTCGAGATCGCGAACCTTGCCTTCGAAGACCGGAGTAAAAGAGTGTACGGAAAGGTGGATCACCCTGTTCCCTTCAAGCTGCCGTTCGCCAATCCACAGCGATGTCCGCTCGCGAAATGGCCGGTAGTATTCATCAAGCAGCAAGGTTTTCTCATGCGCGGGCAAATCCCGGCTGAAATCCGACCAGAGCGAACGATTATGCGGCGAGCGGTTGTGATCAACCAGGAGCCGGCTCAGCTTCGCCTCAAACAGGGGCGCGGACAAGGTGGTGGCGATCGACCGTGCCAGCTCTGCAGCGCCCTGATCAAAGGCGCGGTGAGAGTCGAGCACCTCCGGGCAGTCGGCAAACAGAGACGACCACTTTTCCGGGACATGATTGACGGCATGTTCGCAGGTAACCAGCAGGGCCACATCAGGCATGATACATTCTCCCTTCTTGCAGGCAGTCGCACAGTTCGCGATACACGGCCGCCAGCCGGTCGCGGTCGGGGTCCGGTCCCAGGGCGCGGATAATCCGCCGTGCCAAAGGTCCCTCATCGAGGATCACCTGCAAAGCAGACCATGCCTCGTCACTGCTGTTCAAGAGGCGCTCGGCAAGTGTCCGCCACAAATCGCCAACCGATAGACAGTCGGCCTGGATGCCGAACATCGCCAGGTAGCGTGGATCTTTGACCAGAGCAGCGCGGCCTTCGTGCAGGACCGCGAGAAAAATTTCCGCCAGCGCAGTCTCCGACCATAGCTGCTGCTCCGTCCACGGCGCGCAGGCCTCGGCGACCAGTTCACGCAGGACTTCTACCAGGAGACTGATAATCGCCAGGTCGGCCAGCGGGCTTTCCTGAACATCGAGCAGCCGGATCTCGATCGCATTGCGATCGAACCGGGCGATTGCGCCGCGGGAGTTCAGCCATTCCTCCTGCAGAATCCCTTCCGGATCGTGCGGCGCAATATCACGGTAGAGCATCTCCAGGATCGTTTTCTGATAAGCGTCGATGGTGAAGGCGGCCTCCGGGATCACCTGGCCGGTGATCGAGGGGATACGCGCCTGGTTGACGCGGTACATCTCGATACGATTGTCCAGCAGGCCGGTCAAACGGCCGTTGACCACCGGGCTGGCTGCCGCAATCGCAGGCAGAAGCGGCAGCACCAGCCGGATCGCTGCGTGCAGGCGACCGAACTCTTCGTCACCGGCAAACGGCAGGTTCAGGTGTGCGCTCTGCAGGTTGCTCCAGCCATGGCCGCGGCAACCGAAGATCCGGTCATAGGCGGCATAGATGGAGCGGTCGCCGTGCGGCCAGAGCCGCGTTTCCAGGTCCGGGTCCATCCAGGGATGCATCGCTCCGGGCATCAGCATGCCGCCGAA
This sequence comes from uncultured delta proteobacterium, assembly GCA_963715335.1. Taxonomy (GTDB): domain Bacteria; phylum Desulfobacterota; class Desulfuromonadia; order Desulfuromonadales; family BM103; genus JAFDBW01. Next base: position 29,799 of record CAVQRZ010000007.1, on the reverse strand, counting down.
GGGTCCGAGGAGCTGGTTGACCTGTCGCCCCTGTCGGGTGAATTCATCCGCCAGCCCTGACAGGGTCGGAGCCGGACCGTTGGTCTTGAGCTCGAGGACATGCAGGACCAGTTCGTTGGACCAGCGCAAAGCCCCGCGCTTGACCTCATTGGCCATTTCACCGGCAACCTCGCTGAGAACCAGATCGGCTACGGGCAGGATGGCCAGGGTGTTGCGATCGACGATCATGTATTCGAGTTCGACCCCGAAACCCTGGAACAGGCCCAACCCTTCCGAGCGGCTCATAAGCGCCCCCTCTTCAACTCCACGCGCCTCAGGAACACGCGCATGATCCTGTCGTAGAGCTCGTTCTTGAGGTACTTGTCTTCAACGCCCGCATCGATATTCGGGTTGTCGTTGACCTCAATCACATAGACCTTGTCACCGACCTGCTTCAGGTCAACGCCATACAAACCGTCGCCGATCAGGTTGGCCGCCTTGATTGCCGTGCGCAGAACCTGCGCCGGCAAATGCTCCACCGGCAGGGTTTCGAAACGTCCCTCGTCGGTCTTGGAACCGCCGCCGTCTCGTTTGAGGATCTGCCAGTGTTGTTTGGCCATGTAGTAGCGGCAGGCATAAAGCGGCTGGCGATCAAAGACCCCGACCCGCCAATCAAATGAGGTCGGCAGAAATTCCTGGGCAATCACCAGGTCCGATTTGGCGAGCAGGCGATCCAGGCACAGTTTCAGTTCATCACTGTCGCCGGCCTTGACGACCCCCTGCGAGAAAGAGGAGTCCGGCTGCTTCAGAACGACCGGGAAGCCGAGTTCATCGGCGATACTTTTGCGATTGTCACGGTGCACGATCAGGGTGCGCGGCGTCAGCAGCTTGTGGCGTTCGAGAATCTCGGCGAGGAACACCTTGTTGGTGCATTTCAGAATCGACTCCGGGTCATCGATCACCACCAGCCCTTCGGCGGCAGCGCGGCGCGAGAACCGGTAGGTGTGGTGGTTAACACTGGTCGTTTCACGAATCAGCAGGGCATCGAATTCGGCGATCCGGCCATAGTCGTCACGACCGATCCGGACCGGGGCGAAGCCAGCCCGCAGCGCGGCTTTTTCAAATTTCTGCAAAGCGCTTTCACCGGAGGGAGGTTCGATCTCGTCGGCGTTGGCCAGGATCGCCAGGTCATAACTGGGGCGTTTGCGGCTCTTCGGCCAGGTCTGGCGACCGGCAAAATATTTCGTCGCGGACTCGATGAGGAAATCGCGATGCTCTTCAGGCACGTCGCTGACAGAGACCGGGGCGATGCTCTGCAGCAGCCATTTTTTCTGGCGCAGGCTCCAGGTAAACTGGGTACGCATCAGCGGCGCCTGGAACAGGGCAAACAGTTTATGGCAAAGCCGGTCGTAGCGTTTGGCCAGGTTGTGGCCAAAATAGATGCTCAGGGTAAAATCCTTGCTCTGCAACGGCTGCAGGCTCTTCTGGACCAGTTGATCAAGCTCATCCGAGATCGATCGAATCACCACGGAGGACTTGAGGTCCTGAATCGTCTGCACCCCCGGCTGCGGACGATGGCCGCGCGCGGCAGCGAGCAGCGACACGTAATAACCGATGCTCTGGTAGCGATAGGAACGGCAGAGGTTGTAGACCTTGAGATTCTTGCGGTTGATATAACAAGAGTCGGTCAGGTACTGGCGAGCTTCGACGACTTCGGCGTCGGCTATCGCGTGGGGCCAGTCGCCGGGGTTGTCAACGACGATGAGACTTGGCATGGGAGTTCTCCCTGTCTTTTGGCGGTTCCAGAATGATCAGGTTGCCGTCGTAAGTCAGCACCCCGAGCAGGATCGCGTTGATCACCCGGTTGATCGGGCTGTGATAGACCTGCCCGACGCCCATGGGATTGGCTTGCACCGGGTCCGCGATCAATGTCTCCCGGGTCTGGCGATCATAGCCGCACAGGATCACGAAATGTCCGGACGGTTCGCCGCGCACATCGTCGTAATCGCAGTTTTCACCGAACTCGCGGGTGCTGCGGTAGAGAAACGTCGCACTCAGCCCGGTTATGATCGGCTGCTGGCGTTTCAGGTAACGGCGGATCAACGCAGGGGTCAGGTCTGCGAGCTTCAGCTTGCCGCCGAGGCGGAAATATTCGAGATAAGCGCGCGTCGCGGTATGCAGCCTGGGATCGTCCTTGACCTCCCGTTGCGCTTCGAGCCGTTCGACGATGTCCGGGGCGCCGGGCTGGAACCAGCTCGGATCGAACATTTGCAGTTTAAAGGTATAGATCGTCGCACGGTAGCCGCGCTTGAGAGCATGACAGGCAAGCCAGACGCCGAGGGTGCCGCCGCTTTCAAGCATCGGCACCTCGGCAATCACCTGGTCCAGGGAGATCTCATCGCCGTAATACCGGTAGACCGCGTGCAGGCAGGTCGGCCCGCAGGTCACTTCATCCGGCTGCGGGAGGATGTCGAGAGAGAGACGGGTCTCCATATCTGCCTGTGCGTCACATCCTCGAATAGCCGGAATCGGCATGACGGTTTATGACGCCGGTCTATTATAACAAGTCCACGCAAAACACAATCAAATATTATGCCCATAACCACGCAGACAAAATGGCATAAAACGGCCGTTGAATTCTTTCTCTCCTGGTGACTCAAAAGCCATCCGAGCAGACGACTCCGGGGCCTAAAGCCGTTCCAGCATGATCGATGCGAAGCTCAGCACGAAGAAGAACCCGCACATATCGGTGACCGTTGTGAGCAAGGGGCTGGACACCAGCGCAGGGTCAAGTTTCAAGCGCTTGAGAACCAACGGGATCAGGCCGCCGAACGAGACGGCAACGAAGGTATTCAGGGCCAGGGCGCCGCCGACGACGAGGCCCAGGAAGGGGTTGCCCTTCCAGAGCCAGGCCGCTCCACCGAGCATCAGCCCCAGGACCAGCCCGTTCAGCAGCCCGATCCCGGCCTCTTTGGCCAGGACCCGCGCCAGTTCATTGGGCCGGACCAGCCCCAGGGCGAGCTCCCGCATGCTGACGGCCACGGCCTGGTTGCCCGAGCAGCCGCTCATGTCGCTGACCATCGGCAGGAAAACCGCCAGGGCGATCACCGCGGCCAGGGTGTCCTGGTAGAAGGCGATGACGCTCGCGGCGATGATGTTCAGCACGATGTTCAAAGAAAGCCAGGAGAGCCGGCGGCCGGATCGTTGCAGCAACGGCATGGAGCGGAACTCCTCGCCGCCGACGATCCCCGAAAAACCGAGGAACTGGTGCACGCTGCGCTTACGCCTGGCCTCCTCGACCGCCTCGGGGAGGACGACGCCGACCAGCCGGTTCTCTGCGTCCACCACCGGTACGCCGAACAGGTCGTGCTCCTCGAAAAAATTGCGCAGGTCCTCGAGTGTGGCGTCAACCGAGACCTGCAGCGGCGTACTGATCATCACCTGTTGCAGCAAAGAGGCGTGATTCATAAACAGGAGGTCGTGCATGCGCAGCACCCCGCAGAGGTGCCCTCCCTGGTCTGTCACATAAAGGTACTGGACGTGGTAGTCGACATACTCCTGCCGATTAGCCTGCAAATCGGCGTGGACGTCGCGAATCTTCTGGTCAACCAGGTAATCGAGGTACTCGGAGACCATCAGGCCGCCGGCCGTGTCGGGTGGATATTCGAGAAACTGCCGCGCTTCTTCGGCTTCCTCGGGGGCCATCTCATCAATGATCGCCTGGGCGTCCTCGTCGTCAAGTTCGCCCAGCAGGTCGGCGACGTGATCGCTGTCCAGCTCGCCGAGGATTGCGGCGGCCTGGCCGGGGGACAGCTCTTCGATCAGGTCGGCGGCCTGGGTGTCGGAGATGTCTTCGATGACATCGGCCGCATCGACCGGATTCAGCATGGAAAAAAGCCGGCCCTGGTCTTCTAGGCGCAGGCGCGAGATGGCCAGTGCCGTATCCATCGGGTTGATGCTGTTGAGGAATTCAAGCAGATGATCGCTGTCGCCTGCTTCGACAAGGTCCTGCAAGCGTTCCCAGGGGTTCTTTACCAGGTCAACTTCGGTCATCTCGAATCCTCCAGGGTGATCAAGGCCTGCTTAACAAGGTCCGGCCGGTGCCGGGAGAGCGTCAAATACCGCCGGACAAGGTCAATGTTCAGGGGAGCAGCAAGGGTCAGTCAGCACAGCTCAGACAGAGCGCCGCATAGATCCGCGCAGCCGCTTCGACCTCCGAGAGCGAGGTCTGCTCATCGGCGGTGTGGGCGGTTTCCAGTGAGCCCGGGCCGAGAATCATCGGCCGGCAGCCGGCACCGAAGAACAGGTTGCCGTCCGAATGGGAGCGGAAGGGGCTGAATCGCAGCGGCTGGTTGAGTTGCGTATAGACATCTTCGAGGATTCCCGAGAAGCTGCCGAATTCCTCAAGGGCATAGCCCTGTGAGGAGAAGTCGAAGGAGAGCGAGAGGTTCAGCCCCTCGATCAGGGCCTCGGCCTTGGTGACGCATGCGCGGATCGCCTCCTGGACAGACTCCGGACTCATCCCTGGCGGCAGGTGCAGGTCGATGTAGGTTTCACACTGGTCGGGGACCACAAAGCCTGCACGTGACGAACTCATCTCCCGGATCGAATAGACGATCTGCGTGCTCTCCCGGTTAAACAGCGGCTCATTGCCGAGCAACAGCAGGAACCGCAGCATCGATTCGACCGCATTGTGCCCCAGCTCGGGCAGTGATGAATGGATGCGCCGCCCTTGCGTGGTCAGGGCCACCTCGAGATAGCCGTAATGACTCAGGCAAGGCGACAGCGAAGTCGGCTCACCGATCACCACCCACGGTGGCTGATTCTCTTCGAGGAACCGGGCGCTGCCGTCGCCATTCTCCTCTTCGCCGACAACGAACAGCAGCCCGACGGGAGGGCGCTGGTCCTCCGGCAGTTTAGCCAGGGCCAGCCAGGCCTCGAGCATTGCCGCACAGCCGCCTTTCATGTCTGCGGCGCCGAGGCCGCGGACGACGCCCCACTCCTCTTCGGCACCATATTCTTCCAGGTTCCAGGCCGGCACCGTATCGACATGCCCGACCATGATCAGCCTCGGGATGCCCGCCCCCATGCCGGCAAGCAGGTTGTAGCGTTCATCCTCGACAACCTGTCGAATGACTGTAAGGCCGGCAGCCTCAAGCCGCTCCTGGATGTAGAGCTGGATATCCTCTTCCTTCCCGGAAGGGGAGTAGATATCAACCATTTCGATCAGGGTCTGCCGTACACGCTCACCATCGATGACATCCCAGACTTTTTCCAAGAGTTCCTGGTTCATTTTTTTCGCAACTTCTTTTTCCTGGGTTTTTTTGCCAGATTGAGGGTCATATAGACATGTTTCTGGATGTTGCCAAATCCGTGTTTTTTGAAAAAGCGAATCCCGGCTGCGTTGTCCGCATCCGTATCGATGATGACCATACGCACACCCTGTTCCATCATCCGTTTTTTGATTTCATTGAACAGGCCGTCGCCGACGCCCTTCTTCTGCAACCCGGGGCGCACACCGATCCAGACCAGGTAGCCATACTTCCAGGCGGAATTGTTCTTGTCCACAGTCGTGCCGAGGGCAAAGCCGACAATCTCTTCGTCCAGTTCCGCCACCAGGCAGAGCTCGCTGTCAGAGTTGTACAGCGTGGTGATCTCGTACTCATCCCAGGTACGGTACATGCTGGAGGAGTAATCGGAGGTGAATAACTCCTCGCCAAGGTGGAAAACCTCGGCGAAGTCATCGATCGTCATTTCCCTTATGTCAAGGGTGTCGACCGTTTCGATTTGTTTCTGATCCATGAGGGGTTGTTTGTCTCCTTGAGCAGTTCTGTTCGCTGATTCTGAGCCTCTATGATTGCATGTTTTCATGAAATGTAAACCGAAATTCAGGGGACGTGGGTAAAACCCGGGCAAGGCTTCACAGGCTTTATCGTCCGAGCTTGCCGGTCAGGTGCTTGCGCAGATAATCGGCGCCGAAAATCAACGGCACACCGATCCAGGCGGCCAGGTAGACAGGCCAGCCAACAGGCCCGGTGCCAAGAATCTTCTGCAGCGGCGGCAGGTAGAGCAGGGCCCAGGAGAAGATGATCTGGATCATGATGCCTGCGACCATCAGGCGATTTTTCAGAATTCCCCGATCAAGACCGGATGCCCGAGTGTAGCGCCTGCCAACCAGGTTGCCAATCTGCATCAGCAGGATAGTCGCCAGGGCGATGCCGGTTGCAGAACGATAGAGGGGGTCCGCATCTGCCATGGGCATGCCGTAACGCCACCCACCGTCAACCAGGACGTAGAAGAACAGGCCAAGCGACCAGGCCGCTTCGAGCAGGCCGAGGAACAGGTAGCTGTGACATACCAGCCCGGGGCTGAGCAGGCGGAAGTCGCTGCTGCGCGGTGGCTGAAGCATAGCCTCCGGCTCGGGAGGTTCCTGGCCGAGGGCCATCGATGGGATGATGTCGGTGCCAAGGTCGATCGACAGGATCTGGATCACCGTCAGGGCCAGCGGTACCGGGAAGAGGATATAGACCAGGTAGGGCAGTATTTCCGGCCCGTTGCTAACCAGCACGTAGTTGGTGAACTTGCGGATATTGAGGAAAACCGTACGGCCCTCTTCGATGCCGGCGACGATTGATGCAAAATTGTCGTCAAGCAGGATGATCTGTGCCGAAGCGCGCGCCACGTCGGTGCCGCTGGCACCCATGGCGATGCCGATATCCGCTGCTTTCAGGGCCGGGGCATCGTTGACACCGTCACCGGTCATGGCCACGACACGATTCATGTTCTTAAGCGCCATGATAATTTTCATCTTCTGTGCCGGGGTGGTCCGGGCAAAGATCCGGACGCCTCCTTCCAGGGCATCGACCAGGCTCTGTTCACTGGAGTCTTCAAGGACGTCTCCGGTCATGACCTTTTCAACGGCGGCCGGGGAATCGACGAGACCGCAACGCATGGCAACATGCAAGGCCGTATCCGGGTGATCTCCGGTAATCAGGATCACGTCGATGCCGGCCGTGTGACATTGCGCCAGGGCTGCCGGCACTTCTGTCCTGATCGGGTCTTCGATACCGAGGAAGCCGGCAAGGGTCAACCCCCGCTCGCATTCCTCCTGCTCAAACGTTCCTGTCGATGGATCATCGACGGGTCGATAGGCAACAGCAATCACCCGTGACCCGGCCTTGGCCAGGGCCGACAGGGTGGCTTCCGCCCGATCGAATTCCGCTTCATCAGCAGCGATGACATCCCCGGTGGAGGTGACCACGTGATTCACCATCGGTCGCAAGACCTCCCACGCTCCCTTGACCGTAAACAACTGCTCCCCGGCAATCCGGCCAATGCCGGCAGACCTCTTCTTCTCCACGTCGAACGCGAAATACTCCTGTCGCGCCGCGTCGATCGAGGCTATATCACCGCCATCCCGCTCAAGGCGGGTCGCAATGGCGACATCGAGCGGGTCACCGCCGTAACCACGGTCTGTCGCATGGACCTCGGAGGCACAAAAGGCCATCTCCGACAACTGCCTGCACAACCGTTCTTCAGCAAAGGCACCGGAGCCGCCATCCAGGGGAGGAACCACGCAGGTGACTGTCAACTGGTTGAGCGTCAGGGTACCGGTCTTGTCGGTACAAACGACCTGAACCGCGCCGAGCGCCTCGACCGCATTCAGGCTGGTGACCAGGACGTTTTTGCGGGCCATGCGCAGGCTGCCCATGGCCAACGCCAGGGTGAAGGTCGGCAACAACCCCTCGGGGACATTGGCAACGATGATCCCCATCATGAAAACCAGGTTCACCCAGAGAGAGCGACCGCTGAGAACCCCGTAGAGAAAGAAGGAGAAACCTAGACTGACGGCGATGATGGTCAAGACCCTGACCATATGCGCAGTCTGCCGTTCCAGTGGTGATGGTGCCCTGTGAATAGCCTGCGAAAGGTGAGCCAGCTTGCCGAACTCCGTACGCAAACCGGTCGCAAAGACCACCGCCCGGGCGCTGCCACGCAGAATCAGGCAGCCGGCAAAGACAATATTGGGACTTTCGATCAGACGCTGGTCAACCGCATCGGCAGTCAGAATCACCGGTTGTGATTCGCCGGTGAGTGGCGCATTGTTGACAACCAGGTCCTCGATCGCTATCAGGCGAGCATCGGCGGGCGCCCGATCACCTTCCTTGAGCAGCATCAGGTCGCCTGGGACGAGATCTTCGGCCAGCAACGTGATGATCTGACCATCGCGCAGGACTTCAACCTTCTGCGGCAGGAAGTTGCGCAATGCTGCCATCGCCTTTTCGGCGCGGTACTCCTGGATGAAACTGAACAGGGCATTGAGCAGGGCAACGCCGCCGAGCGCCCAGCCGAGGATAGCCATGCTCTGCCCCGGCTGCAGGACCTCTGCGACGAAGCAGATGGCTGCGGAGGCAAACAGCAGCAAGGTGAAGAAATTGCTCAGCTGGCGCAACAGGCTGCGCAGGGTCCGCCACGGATCATGAAGCTCGATGCTGTTGCGGCCAACTTCGGCCAGCCGCTCGATGGCGTCCGGCGACGAAAGGCCCTGCGGCGTACTGCCAAGAGCATGCAGGACTTGGTCGGCAGGCAGGTTCTGGATCTGCATCCGCTCGTTCATGGTCCGCGATAAACCCCGACATCACAGGGTGTCTCGTGCAGGACCCGCTCCAGTTCTGCACCGTGGAAAACCCGATGGGCCAGGCTGCGCTCACTGACCCCGAGCAGGATCATCTGCACCTTGAGCCTGCCGGCGTGGACCAGTATCTCGCTCGGCCAGTCCGAGGTGACCACAACACGCCGATCGAGCCGGAAAGCACCTGCCGGGAGCCGTTCACTGAATGCCGCGCAAATCTTGTCCAGATGTGCATACCCGGTCCGGCGCATGGCGAGTTCACGAGCCGGAGTCAGATGTGCGTGGAGGAGGTTGTGGACCGGCATAGCCCGGAACAGGTGGACAGCTCGCAAGTGCGGAGCCAGGCGGCGGAACACCGGCCAGACCCGGTCAACTCCTTGCGTATGCCCGGCCAGCGCCAGGAGCAGGTCGTGGGGGTTGCCAAGCAGCCCCGGTTGCACGACGCGCAGGGCCAATACCGGGCACTGGTGCATGCGCAAAAGTTTCTCCGCCACCGAACCGGCCAGGAAGGCCCTGCGGTTAGGCTTGACCCGGGTCCCACAGACCAGCAGTCCATCAGGATCGTGGGGGACGGCCTGGCGCAACGTGCGATGAACGGAGTTGCCGAGTGGCAGGAGTCTGAAACTGAAGTCCACTCCTCGCTCTGCACACTCATGCCCGTACTGGTTGAACTTGGCTTCGACTAGGTCCGGGTTAACCTTGCCGTCGAGGACATGAAGAGCAAACAGCTTACGGTCCGCTTCGTCGGCGGCAAACCGCAGGGCGTAGCGAGCGACCCAATCGCCGTAAATCGAACCATCATGGGCTAGAACAATCATAAGCCCCTCCCGGATACGTCTACGGAAATTATAACTCTTTCTAATCGGATGTCTGGTAAAGCCAGACAAATAAGCCTGCCGAACATGTCTTTTCCAAAACGGCAAGAACCTGGATTTTCAAGGGGCCATGCGGCAATTTGTCTTTGCGGTGGCAGGAATGTCCACTATCATGGCAAGATTATCTGGCGCCCGTGCTAACCTCGCGGGAAGATTGCCGAGGTTTTGATGTATATCGCTGAAAATCGGTTAAACTTGTAGAGTTGACAGGAGATCGTCACAAACATGGAAAACCTGACCATCGGCTGGCGTGAGTGGCTGGCCCTGCCGGAGCTGCAAATCCCGGCGATCAAGGCGAAGATTGACACTGGCGCACGGACCTCTGCGCTGCATGCTTTTTTTGTCGAACCCTTTGCAAAAGACGGCTTGCAGATGGTGCGTTTCGGCGTGCACCCGTTGCAGAAGCGCCTCGATCTGGAAATCGTCTGCGAAGCCCCGGTCAAGGATTATCGCTCGGTCAGCGACTCGGGCGGCCACCGGGAGATGCGCTACGTCATTGAGACCGAAATCTGCCTGGGTGACCAGGCTTTTCGCGCGGAAGTCACCCTGACCAACCGCGACAACATGAGATTCCGCATGCTGCTCGGTCGTACGGCGATGGAAGGGATGTCCGTATTTCCGGACAAATCCTACCTGACGGGTCGGCTTAAACATAAATATCAACCGAAGAAGAGGGCATCATGAAGATTGCCATTATTTCCAGAAACTCCAAGCTTTACTCAACCAGCCGCATGGTCGAGGAAGCACAAGAAAAAGGCCATGACGTCCGTGTCATCGACCCGCTTCTCTGCTACATGACAATCGCCAGTCAGCGTCCGACGATTCACTATAAGGGCGAGGAACTTTCGGGATTCGACGCCATCATCCCCCGGATTGGCGCCTCGATTACCTTCTACGGCACGGCCGTGGTCCGCCAGTTCGAGATGATGAATGTTTACAGTGTAAACGAATCGGTGGCGATCAGCCGTTCCCGCGACAAGCTGCGCAGCCTGCAGCTGCTGGCCCGCAAGGGGATCGGCCTGCCGGTTACCGGTTTTGCCCATTCGACGAAGTACACCAATGATCTGATCGAACTCGCCGGTGGCGCCCCGCTGGTGATCAAGCTGCTGGAAGGGACCCAGGGGATCGGGGTGGTGCTGGCCGAAACCGACAAGGCCTCCGAGAGCGTTATCGAGGCTTTCCGGGGGCTGAAGCAAAACATCCTGGTCCAGGAGTTCATCAAGGAGGCCGGCGGCGCAGATATCCGCTGCTTCGTGATCGGCGACAAGGTGGTCGCAGCGATGAAGCGCCAGGGCGGCGAAGGAGAATTCCGTTCCAACCTGCACCGCGGTGGCAATGCTGCCATCGTGAGGCTGACTCCAGGAGAACGTTTGACCGCAGTCCGCGCGGCCAAGATTATGGGCCTGAACGTGGCCGGGGTCGACCTGCTTCGGTCCAATCATGGGCCGGTGGTCATGGAAGTCAATTCATCCCCGGGCCTTGAGGGGATCGAGAAGGCGACCGAGAAGAACGTGGCCGGCATGATCATTGCCTTCATCGAGAAGCAGGCCAAACCAGGAAAGAACAAGACCCGGGGTCAGGGATGAAGAAACAGAAATCTTTCACCCTCAACGGAACCGTGGTTGCGGCTGGAGAACGGGCCACCGTCGACCTGCCGATGGCCCGGCTTTACACACATTCGAAAATGGGCTTGCCGGTGCACGTGGTTCACGGCAAACAGACCGGACCGACCCTTTTCGTCAGCGCAGCGATCCACGGCGACGAAATCAACGGCGTCGAGATTATCCGACGCCTGTTGCGCAACCGGAGTATCAACCGGATCAAGGGCACATTGCTCGCGGTACCGGTGGTCAACCCGTACGGTTTTATCCAGCACTCACGCTACCTGCCGGACCGACGCGACCTGAACCGGTCCTTTCCCGGCTCGCCGAAAGGCTCCCTCGCCAGCCGGATCGCGCACCTGTTTATGCAGGAGATTGTCTGTCGATCCACCCACGGCATCGACATTCACACCGGCTCGAACTACCGCAGCAACCTGCCGCAGATTCGCACCGATCTCAAGGACGAGGAGAATCTGCGCCTGGCCAATGCCTTCGGCACACCAATGGTCATTCACTCCGGGATCAGGGACGGCTCTCTCCGCGAAGCCGTTGCCGAACACGGCATCCCCGTCCTTCTGTACGAGGCCGGCGAAGCCCTGTACTTCAACGAGGCGGCGATTCGTTCCGGGGTCAGAGGTATTGTCAACGTCATGCGGGCGATCGGCATGCTGCCCAGAAGCCGGAAGGCGCGCGGCCAGGAGCCAGTCATCTCGGACAAAACCAGCTGGGTCCGGGCGCCGAAAAGTGGCGTATTTTTTAAAAAGAGGACACTCGGCAATCTGGTTCACAAAGGGGACGTTCTCGGCATCATTACCGATCCGCTGGGGGATGAAAATGAGACGGTCCAGGCACCCTTTACCGGCGTGATTATCGGCCAGCTGACTTTGCCGTTGGTCCACGAAGGCGACGCCCTGGTCAATCTCGCCAAAGTGGCCGACCCGACCGAAGCAGGGGTCGCCCTCGATGATTATGCGTCAACCCTGACCGAGGAAGATTTCGGTCTGGAGCGTTGATGGCCACCTGTGCCGACTTCGGCACCAGGCCCGCAGGAGTTCAAGCGCTATGAATCCAAAAAACATTCTGAATCTCGACTTTCTGAAGCGCCCTATTACGACCGAACTTTTCGGCATCAAGGCAAAGGAAGTCGGCCTGTCGCCAGGCTCGCTGATTCACGTCGGCAAACAGAAGATTGAAAAACCGGTCATCAGCCTGGTCGACTATGACCAGAAGTCTCTGGACACCAAAACAAACATTACTGTCGGCGAGGCCACGGCACACAAGGAGACGGACACGGTCAGCTGGATCAACCTGAGCGGCATCCACGACATCAGCCTGATCGAACGCTTCGGCCAGCGTTTCGGTATCCATAATCTGGCTCTCGAAGACATCCTCAACACCCAGCATCGGCCGAAGGTCGAAGAGATGGATGGCTACAGCCTGATCATCCTGAAGATGCTATTTTTCGACGATGAAACCCAGAGTATCGATGCTGAACAGATCAGCCTGATTCTCGGTCCCCGCTACGTCCTGACGTTTCAGGAGAAAGAGGGGGATGTGTTCAACGGCGTGCGCGAGCGTTTGCAGCGCAGCAACGGCAGAATCCGGCAGCGCGGCTCAGACTACCTGGCCTATGCGCTCATCGATTCGATCGTCGACAGCTATTTTCACATTTTGGAAAAGGTCGGCGACAACCTCGCCCAACTGGAAGAGGACCTGCTCAACAACCCCGAGCAGTCAACCCTGGGGAGAGTCCACCATTACAAACGCCAACTGATGCTGCTACGCAAATCGGTGTGGCCGCTGCGCGAAGTCATCAGCGAACTGAACAAAGAAGAGTCGCCGCTGATCAGGGAGGACACCCGCGTGTTCCTGCGCGACCTCTATGATCACACGATCCAGGTCCTGGACACTGTCGAAATATTCCGCGACACGGTCTCCGGTCTGCAGGATCTCTACATGTCGGCCGTCAGCAACCGCATGAATGAAATCATGAAAGTCTTGACCATCATGGCGTCGATCTTCATCCCCCTGACTTTCATTGCCGGCATCTACGGCATGAACTTCGAATATATCCCCGAGCTCAAATGGCGATGGGGTTACTTCGCGATCTGGGGGGTGATGATCTCCTGCATAATCGGCATGCTGGTCTATTTCAAGAGGAAGAGATGGCTATGATTTTCCGGTCTCGAGCCCCTGCGGGCCAGAGAAACAAACTTGCCTTTCTCGCGAGTATGGCTATTTGCCTGTTTGCCTGGGCGGGTGTCTGTGCTGAAGAGGCCGTGCCGCCCAAGGAGACCTATCCCGGGCTCAACGAAGTCGTTCCAAGGTCGACGGACGCGGCGGCCAGGCTGGCAGAAGCAGGTGCAATCATCGACAGGACGGGATCGCACGAGACCCTGCGTCAGGAGTTCATCGGGCTGACAGAAGAATTTACCCGACTGGAGGAGCAGTTCGCTAACTGGGAGGATGTCAACAGCTGGCCTCTGAACCGCCTGATAACCGCAGAGGCCAGATACGCCCGGATCAATGAACAACAGCAGAAGCTCGTCAATGACCTGTCCGGTCAGTTCAGCCGCCTGGAAGATTTGCGCTACAAGTGGACAACGGAAAGAAATTACTGGAGCGACTGGAAAGATGCTCTGCTTCAGGCAAAAGTCAAACTCCCTGATGATACTTTCCAGCAGGTCTTACAAGGCATCGACACACTCCTGGAACGGATTTCGTCGACTTCAACTCAACTGGTCCTCAGACAAAAGGAGTTCTCACCGCAGCAGGAAACCCTCGCAGGCAGGATCGCGCTGATCGAAACGGCTCTTACCCAAATCCGGCAGGATACCTTTCGTCGCAACACCTACTCACTCTTCAGCCTCGACTTCTACCGGCAATTCAATGCGGAACTGATCGATGAATACCTGAAAAACTTCACCTCGACGATCCGGTTGCCGGACGACTTCTGGTATCGTCAGGGCTGGGTGGTATTTTTGCAACTGATCTGTGTCGGTTTGCTGGCAGCGCTGCTGACCTATCGCAAACGCCAGCCGAAACCGATCTCGGGAGACTGGCGATTTCTCTTCAAACACCCGCTTGCCGGAGCAATCTTCGCAACCCTTGCCCTGACCGGCGGCCTTTACGACAGGGCTCCCCCTTCATGGGAATGGCTCCTTTTGACCATCGCTACGGTTGCCGGAGCCGTTCTCGTTATTTCGATGGCGGAAAAGACCCGGAGGAAAAAGCTGGTCGCGGCCCTGGCGGTTGTCTACCTGTTCTCTGAGGCCCTGAATGTCAGCGGTCTGCCGACCCCTGCCTACCAACTCTACATCGTCATCCTCTGCGCCCTGGCAGCCCCGCTGTGCTTCTTGATTGCCCGCAAAAGTCACCGTCAGGAGCCGGGCCGGGTCGGCGTGTACATCTGTTCGCTTTACCTGCTCAGCGTATTTGCACTGCTCGGCCTGATCACTGCATTGATGGGCTTTTCCACTCTGGCCATGCATCTCATCGACACCCTGCTCGGCACAATAATCGTTATCTTCATTGCATGGCTGCTGATTCAGTTGGCCGATGGCGGCATCACCGAGGTCCTTCGGCTGAACTGGGTGAGAGACCGGCGGCTCGTCCAACGCCTGGGGATCCAGACCGGGAGGCGGCTAAAAACCCTCGCCCACGTTTTCATCATGGTGCATGCCGGCCTGTTCATGCCGGTTATGTGGGGCATCTATAATGACGTGGGAGAAGTCACCGAGCATCTCCTTAATCTCGAATATACCATCGGCGAATTCAGCATCTCGGTCCACATGGTCGTCACCCTCCTCCTGGTGCTCTACCTCACCAACCTGGTGTCCTGGGTTGCCCAGGCCATGGCCGATGCTTACTACATGTCGCCACGCAGGATGGATTTCGGTGTCAAGACCGCCATGAAGAGACTGCTGCACTACGCTCTTTTCACGGTCGGCTTTTTCGTAGCCGTCAGCATGGCCGGTCTTGAACTGCAACGCCTGACCATCATTGCCGGCGCTCTGAGTGTCGGCATCGGCTTCGGGCTGCAGAACATCGTCAACAACTTCGTCAGCGGTCTCATCCTGCTTTTCGAGCGCCCGGTCAAGGTCGGCGACACCATCAACATCGACGACCAGTGGGGGACGATTACCAAGATCGGCCTTCGTTCAACCATTTTCGAGACGCTCGACCGGTCTGAAATCATCGTGCCGAACTCCGACCTGATCTCCCAGAAAGTAACCAACTGGACCTTCTCGACCAACATATCACGGGTTACCGTAAACGTCGGCGTCGCCTACGGCAGCCCCCTCGACAAAGTCCTGGAGATCCTGCAAGGGGTTGCGCTGGGCCATCCGGACATTTTGAAAGACCCCGAGCCCTCGGCAATTTTCACCGGCTTTGGTGACAGTTCCATCGATTTCGAAGTGCGCGCCTGGATCTCCGATATCAGCAAGCGCCCCAGGATCAAAAGCGAAATGGGCCAGGCAATCGACCGGGCTTTCCGCGAGGAAGATATCTCCATTCCGTTCCCGCAGCGGGACTTGCATTTACGCAGCATCGAGCCTGGTCTCCAGGGGCTGCTGAAAACGCCGGCATCACCCCCGGACGAATAAAAAAATTAAGGGACAAACAGGAAGAACTGCGCTGAGTACTTGCATGATATCTGCAGCATGGGTATTCTAGTTGATTTGAGGGCTCAGACGACTCACCTTCGGGATTGAGGCTCTACGTGCGCCCTGTCCCGCAAGAGACGCCTCGCTTTGGCTTTTTCGTACCTAACAATCAAGGACCGACCATGACAGTATATACAGGAATGCCGCCCGCACAGGGCCTCTACGACCCGGCCAACGAACACGACAACTGCGGTGTCGGTTTTATCGCCAACATCAAAGGGCGCAAGAGTCATAGTATTGTCAAACGTGGCATCGAGATCCTCTGCAACCTGACTCATCGCGGTGCCGTGGGAGCCGACCCGCTAGATGGTGATGGCGCAGGACTGATGATCCAGATGCCTGACGCCTACTACCGCACGATTTGTGACTTCGAGTTGCCTGCACCAGGCGAATACGGCGCCGGTATCGTGTTTCTGCCCCAGGATAATGCCTGCCGTGAGGCGTGCATCGCGGTTCTCGATCGGGAAATAGTTCGCGTTGGCAGCACCCTTCTTGGCTGGCGCGAAATCAAAACGGACAGCAGCACCATCGGTCGCAACGCCCGTTCCGCGGAACCGCGAGTCATGCAGTTGTTCGTCGGTCGCGGCGAGATCGAGGCCGACAAGTTCGACCTGATGCTTTACCTGGCGCGCAAACGCGCCGAAAATGCGATCCGCGACGAGCAAGCTTGCCGGCAATGAGATGTTCTACGTCTGTTCGCTCTCCACGCGCACCATCCTCTACAAGGGGATGCTGCTCTCCGAACAGCTGGAAACCTTTTATCCGGAGTTGGCGGATGAACGGCTCGTCAGCGCCATTGCCTTCGTGCACCAGCGCTACAGCACCAACACCTTCCCGACCTGGGATCTGGCCCACCCCTTCCGCTACATCGCCCACAACGGTGAGATCAATACCCTGCGCGGCAACATCAACCGGATGCGGGCCCGGACCGCCCTGTTCGCACACCTCGACCTGGCTGACGGAGTCCCTGACCTGGACCCGGTCATTATTGAAGGCAGCTCCGACACCGCCTGCCTGGATAATGCCCTGGAACTGCTGTTGTTGACCGGCCGGAGCCTGGCACACTCGCTGGCGATGCTGGTCCCCGAGGCCTGGGCCACCAAGGCGCACCTGCGCCCCGAGGTCAAGGGCTTCTTCGAGTATCACGCCACCATGATGGAACCCTGGGACGGTCCGGCCAATATCGTGGCCTGCGACGGCCGTCAGGTCGCCGCAATTCTCGACCGCAACGGCCTGCGTCCGGCCCGCTACTGGATCACCAGCGACGATGAGATCATTTATGCCTCGGAAGCCGGGGTCCTGGATATCGCGCCGGAAAAAATCCTGCGCAAGGAGCGCCTGGCCCCGGGCAAGATGATCCTGATTGATGTCGAAACCGGTGAATTCAAGGAAGACCACGAAATCAAAGGGGACCTGGCTGCGGCACAACCCTATGCCTCCTGGGTGCGCGATCACCTGATCCGCCTTGATGACCTGCCAACCCCGGCGACCAAGCGGGTGCCAAGTCGCGGCGAACTGCGCCGCAAGCAGGGCAGCTTCGGTTACACCCTTGAGGAGATGAACACGGTCATGGCGCCGATGGCGATCAACGGCCAGGAGCCGGTCGGCTCGATGGGCACAGACACTCCGGTCGCGGTCCTGTCGAAGCGCAGCAAGCTGATCTACTGGTATTTCAGCCAGCTCTTCGCCCAGATCACCAACCCGCCGATCGATCCCCTGCGTGAAGAGGTGGTCATGAGCCTGACCCAGTACCTGGGCCCGGCGCGCAACATCCTCATGCCTGGCCCGGAACACTGTCGCATGCTTGAGCTCGATCACCCGGTGATTACCAACGATGTGCTTGAACAGCTGCGGCACAGTGACATAGACGGCTTCCGTGGCACCACCCTGGAGACCCTGTTCGAACCTGACCAGGGTTCCGAGGCTCTGGAGCAGCGCCTGGACGAGCTGTTTGTCGAAGCCGAGGCGGCTGTCGATGCCGGTCGCACCATCCTGGTGCTGTCAGATCGTGGCGTCAGCGCCGGGCAAGGCCCCCATCCCGTCCCTGCTGGCTCTTTCGGCGATCCATCACCACCTGATCCGGGCCGGCAAGCGCAGCCAATGCTCACTCGTCCTCGAAACCGGCGAAGCCCGGGAAGTTCACCACTTTGCCCTGCTGGTCGGCTACGGTGCGACAGCGATCAATCCTTATCTTGCTTTCCAGACCTTGCAGGATATGGTCAGCCAGGGGATGCTTCCGGGACTGGACGGCAACAACCAGGCCGACGAAGAGACCGATATCGTCCACCACTACACCAAGAACTACATCAAGGCGATCTGCAAGGGTCTTCTCAAAGTCTTCTCCAAGATGGGAATCAGCACCCTGCAGAGCTACTGCGGTGCCCAGATCTTCGAAGCCGTCGGCCTTGACCAGGAATTTATCGCCAAATATTTCCCCGGCACCGCCAGTCGCATCGGCGGCGCGGGACTGCAAGAGATCGCCACCGAGAGCCTGATGCGCCACCACGAGGCCTACACCGAGCGGGTGGACCCCAACCGCGACCTGGACCGTGGCTCCGAGTACTCCTGGCGCCGTGAAGGGGAGGCCCACCTCATGAACCCGGAGGTGATCGCCCTGCTGCAACACGCCGTACGTTCCGGCAACCAAGATGACTACAAGCGCTATTCAAGCCTGGTCGACAACCAGAGCGAGCAACTCTACACGCTGCGTGGGCTCTTCAAATTCAAGAACCTGAACCAGGCTGTCCCCCTGGAGGAGGTCGAACCGGTCAGCGCCATAGTCAAGCGGTTCTGTACCGGCGCCATGAGTCTCGGCTCGATCTCCACCGAAGCCCATGAAACCCTGGCTATCGCCATGAACCGGATTGGCGGCAAGTCGAATACCGGTGAAGGTGGCGAAGACCCGCGCCGGTTTACCCCGGACACCAACGGCGACTCGCGCCGCAGCGCCATCAAGCAGGTGGCCTCCGGACGCTTCGGCGTCACGCCGCATTACCTGGTCAACGCCGACGAGCTGCAGATCAAGATCGCCCAGGGCGCCAAGCCCGGTGAAGGCGGCCAGCTGCCAGGACACAAAGTCAGCGACTATATCGGCGAACTGCGCTTCAGCGTCCCCGGGGTCACCCTGATCTCGCCGCCGCCGCACCACGACATCTATTCGATTGAAGACCTGGCCCAACTGATCTTTGACCTGA
The DNA here is from genome assembly GCA_963715335.1 of uncultured delta proteobacterium. GTDB lineage: Bacteria > Desulfobacterota > Desulfuromonadia > Desulfuromonadales > BM103 > JAFDBW01. The sequence goes on along the minus strand of CAVQRZ010000007.1, from coordinate 10,851 downwards.
AAAACTGCAACCCCAGGGCTGACATCACCGTCAAGCTGGTCAGCGAAGTCGGTGTCGGCACCGTCGCCGCAGGAGTCAGCAAGGGGCATGCGGAGCGCGTCATTATCGCCGGCCACGACGGCGGCACCGGCGCCTCGCCAACCTCTTCGATCAAGCACGCCGGCATCCCGTGGGAGATCGGCCTGGCGGAGACCCAACAGACACTGGTGCTGAACGACTTGCGCGGCCGCATCATCGTGCAGACCGACGGCCAGCTTCGCACCGGTCGCGACGTGATCATCGCCGCCATGCTCGGCGCCGAGGAATATGCTTTTGCCACAGTCGCCCTGGTCACCGTCGGCTGCATCATGATGCGCAAGTGCCACCTCAACACCTGCCCGGTCGGGGTTGCCACCCAGGACGAAGCCCTGCGCGGCAAGTTCGCCGGCAAACCGGAGCACGTGGTCAACTACTTCACCTTCCTCGCCGAAGAGGTTCGTGGGCTGATGGCCGAGCTGGGGGTGCGGACCCTCGACGAATTGATCGGCCAGACCCAGTACCTGGAAATGGATGCCGCGATCAAGCACTGGAAGAACCAGGGCCTGGATTTCTCACGGATCCTGGCCAAACCCGAAGTTGGTGCCGAAGTCGCCACCCGGCGCGTCCAGGGGCAGGAACACGGCCTGGAGAACCAGTTGGACAACCAGCTGATCCAACGCGCCGCGCCGGCCTTGGAGCGGCAGGAAAGAGTGACGATCGAAATGCCGATCCGCAACTCAAACCGCACCTTCGGCACCATGCTCTCGGGGCAGGTTGCCATGCAGCACGGCCGTGAAGGGCTTCCCGCAGGGACCATCGCCATCAAGACAACCGGTATTGCCGGTCAGAGTTTCGGTGCCTTCCTGGCCCCCGGCATCGATTTGACATTGATCGGCGAAGCCAATGACTACGTCGGCAAGGGGATGGCCGGCGGACGGATCATCATCCGCCCCGATGCCAGGGCCACCTTCCCCTGGCATGAGAACTCGATCGTCGGCAACACCGTGCTCTACGGAGCAACCGGCGGCGAAGTATTCTTCGCCGGCAAGGCCGGAGAACGTTTCTGCGTGCGGAATTCCGGCGCCACCGCGGTTGTCGAAGGCACCGGCGACCATGGCTGTGAATACATGACCGGCGGACGCATGGTCTGCCTGGGCCGCACCGGGCGTAATTTCGCTGCGGGCATGTCCGGAGGTTTCGCCTACGTTTTCGATGAAGACAATCGCTTCCGTCGCCGCTGCAACCAGGCGATGATCGACCTCGAACAGATGGACGCGGATGACGACGACGCCAGGTGGTTGCATGAGATCATCAGCCGACATCATCAACTGACTGACTCGCCGCTCGCGGCAGACATCCTCGCTAGCTGGGACGACTATCTACCGCGCTTCGTCCGCGTTTACCCACGCGAGTACCGCCGGGTGCTGACCGAACGGGCAACCAAGGCTATGAAGGAGAAGGAGACCGCACATGGGTGATCCACGTGGATTTATAAAGCATGGCCGTCGCGACAAGACCTTGCAGCCGGTTAACTCCCGGCTCCAGCATCATGATGAGCACTATAATTATCCCAGCGACGAGAAGGTCAAGACCCAGGCCTCTCGCTGCATGGACTGTGGCGTACCTTTCTGCATGTCCGGCTGCCCGTTGGGCAACCTGATCCCGGAATGGAACGACCTGGTCTACCGCAGCCAGTGGGAACAGGCCCTGAAGGCCCTGCACGCCACCAATAACTTCCCGGAGTTTACCGGCCGGGTCTGCCCGGCGCCGTGCGAGACGTCATGCGTCCTCGGCATCAACGAGCCCGCGGTAACGATCAAGCTGCATGAAGTTGCGATCATTGACAAGGGCTTCGAGGAAGGCTGGATTGTACCTCAACCGCCACCCCATCGCAGCGACAAGAGGGTTGCCATTATCGGCAGCGGTCCTGCCGGTTTGGCCTGTGCCCAGCAGCTCAACCGCGCTGGCCATCACGTCACCGTGCTTGAGAAAACCGACCGTGCCGGCGGCCTGTTGATGTACGGCATCCCTCATTACAAGCTGCGCAAAGAGAAGGTTCAGCGCCGCGTCGACCAGCTTGTCGCCGAAGGGATTGAATTCCGTTACTCCTGCGAAGTCGGCAAGAATGTGGCCTTTGACGAGATCAAATCAGGCTTCGATGCGGTGGTTATCGCCACGGGCGCCGAGGAGCCGCGCGATCTTCCCATCGAGGGACGCGACCTGGACGGGATTCATTTTGCGATGGAGTTTTTACCGCAGCAGAATCGCGCCAACTGGGGAGACGGTAACATAGCGGCCCTGCACCCGAAAAAACAGCCTATCAGCGCAAAAGGGAAAAAAGTCATTGTGATTGGCGGCGGCGATACCGGTTCGGATTGCATCGGCACTTCGATGCGGCAGGGTGCCGCCAGCGTCGTTAACTTTGAGCTTCTCGAGCGGCCCCCGGGAACACGTGGCGCGGGCAACCCATGGCCACAGTGGTCACGCATCATGCGGGTCAGCACCTCGGTCGAAGAGATGCAGGTTCTGGGTGGCGATGTCTTTTATGAAATCATGACTACGCGTTTCATCGGCAGGGACAGGCAAGTCTCCGCCCTCGAGACCGTCAAAGTCGAATGGGTCAACGGCCGCCCGCAGCCGATCCCTGGGAGTGGGCAGATATGGAAATGCGATCTGGTCCTTCTGGCCATGGGCTATCTGGGCCCGCAATCGAAACTGCTCAAGCAGATTGACTGCGAAACGGACCTGCGTTCCAACATCAAAACCGACCCGAAATCCCGCATGAGCTCGGTCGAGGGGGTGTTTGCCGCCGGCGACTGCCGACGGGGCCAGAGCCTGGTGGTCTGGGCGATCAGCGAGGGAAGAGAGGTTGCCCGCTGCGTCGACGAATACCTGACCGGTGGCAAAAGCCTGCTGCCAGCAGTACGCCTGGAGCCTTTCTTGTACTGAGTAACGCGGCAAATGATCTGACAGGATATTAACGCCCGTTCGCTTTGCTCACTCAAGGCGCAAAGTCGCAAAGGATGTCTTAATTGTTTTAATGTTACTTTGCGTTCTTGGCGTCTTTGCGTCAAATAGATGTTTTGACTGTTGAGTTTTCTCAGGTTTAAGATCGGACAAAAGCATAGCAGTTCAGACATTTTTCAAACAACGGATTCTGAATGCGCATACTGGTCATTGAGGATCAACCCGAAATTCTGCAGAACATCGCCGACTACCTGGAGCTGCAAGGGTACCTGGTTGACTGCGCTTATGATGGCCTGGGCGGCCTGCACCTTGCGATCACCCAGCCATTCGACCTGATCATCCTCGACTTGATGCTGCCAGGCATGGACGGCATCACCCTGTGCAAGAAATTACGTCAGGATGCCAGAGTCAGCACACCGGTCATCATGCTCACCGCCAGGGACAGCGTCGATGACAAACTGACCGGGTTCCGGGCCGGGGCCGATGATTATCTGGTCAAGCCTTTTTCCCTGCCGGAACTGCACGCCCGTGTCGAAGCCGTCCTGCGCCGCGGCCATGCAGGAATGCAGAACATGCTCTCCGTCGGTGATCTGACCTACGACATGAACAACCTCGAAGTCAGCCGCCAGGGGAGTACTCCTGAAACTCAGCCCGATCGGTCTCAAATTGCTGGAAAAACTGATGAAAGCCAGTCCGCACGTGGTTAAGAGAGAGGCCCTCGAAGAACTGTTGTGGGGTGAGCACCTGCCCGGGAGCGACAGCCTGCGCAGCCACATACACACTCTGCGCCAGACGATTGACAAACCCTTCAAATCCCCTCTGCTGCACACGGTGCACGGGATCGGCTACTGCCTGAAGGCCGCGGACGATGGAATTTAAATCTCCCCTGACCCAAAGAATCATCTTTTCCTTCGTGGTCCTGACAGCAGTGGTCAGCGGTCTCTTCAGCTTCGGCATCATGGCTGCAATCGATATCGTCGAGGAGGACCTGGTGACCGCCGAGCTCAACAGGAAGTTTCCGGACATCATCGGTGATTACGAGCAGGGACAAAAGCCCAACCTTGACCTGGGCACCCAGTTCTACAGCGGCACGAAAGATCTCCCGTATTATCTGCGTGACCTTGAGCCCGGTTTTTACGAGGTCGAAGACGAAGAGATATCCTTCCATGTCATGATCAAGAAAGAGCAGGAGAGACCCTTCTACCTGGTGCAGGAGCAGACCACTGTCCGACGACACGAGAACCTGCTCCAGCTGACAGTGATTGCAGGGTTTTTCCTGAGCATCGCCGCTTCTATGGTCCTCGGCATCATGATGGTCAGAAGAATTATCGCGCCCGTGCAGCGGTTGACCCACCAGGTGCATAACCGTGAACAGCTCCTGCTCGACGCGCCACCGCTCTCAACCGGGTACACCAACGATGAAGTGGGTCGACTGGCCCAGGCCTTCGACCGGACCATCGGCATGCTGCAGGAATCCTTGCTCCGGGAAAGCCTGTTCACCAGCGATGTCAGTCATGAACTGCGCACGCCGCTGATGGTGATCAAAAGTTCCTGCGACCTGCTCATTGCCAAGGACCAGCTTGACAACTATTCCCGACAACGAATCGACACGATCAGTCAGGCGGCCAACGAAATCCAGGAGCTGGTCGACGCATTTCTGACCCTGGCCAGGGGCAAGGGTACCGAGCAGGAAAACGCGAGTCTTTCAAACATCGTCAATCACAATCTGGCACGATGGCAACAACAGGCAGAGGCAAAGGGGATCACTTTTACCGTCAGGGACGAGACCAGGGCAAACGGTAAGCAGGCCAGGCTGTTTCCGGTGCCGATGCTGCGCACTGTCATTAACAACCTGGTGCGCAATGCGATTTACCATACTGTCGAGGGAGGGATTACCCTGGTCACAAGGCCCACAGGGTTCACAATCTGTGACACGGGCCCGGGCATTGCAAATACCGACAAGGACTCAATCTTCAAGCCATTCTATCGCGGCAAAACGGGTAGCCAGCAAGGCTTGGGCCTGGGCCTCTCCCTCGTCCACCGGATCTGCCAGAAGGAGCAGTGGACGGTTTCTGTCAAAGACAATCATCCGAACGGCTGCTGCTTCAATATTTCTTTCAAAAAATAACTTTTCACGTTTTTTTCACATTAATTCCACAATCCCTTCACGCCCCAGCCTTTAGAGTGCAACCATAAATAGAGCACGAAGTTCGTTGAGAGATGAAAGTTATCGAGCGAGCCTCCGAATTTCCTGCCGGTTAAAAAGTTGCCTCCGGGGTCTTGTGAAGTTATAAGGCCCCTTTTTTTATGCTGAATCGGCAAACCCATCCCAGTATGACACTGAAATCAGGGGCCCTGATGCGGCTCCGGCAGAAACCTTGCCCAGACTACCGCAACCGCTGTCAAGAATGCCGCCGCCAGGTAAGTGCCGGCAAAAGTTCCCGTTGATTCGGCAATCATGCCTGCGATCGCCGGACCGATTGTCTGGCCAATGGCGAAACAGAATGTGATGATGGAAAAAGCTGCGGCAGCTCTCGCCTTGCCAAGATAGTCACCGACCGCTGCGGCCATGATGGCCGGAATGGCAAACACCGCGATACCGTAGAGCACCACCGATCCGAACAGCGCCGACTGTCCCCATCCGGGAACCCGCCAGCAGGTACGCCAGGGTTTGCACGGTAAAAACCGTCATCAGACCGCCCTTCCGCCCGATCTTGTCTGAAAGCAAGCCGAATAGTGTACCAGAGAAGAGACTGAAGAAACCAACCCATGACCAGAAGGCTCCCGCACTGGCCTCGGCATAGGCATATTCTTCGACCATCGTCGTGACGATAAAGGTGCCGTAGATCACGTAGGTTGCACCGAAAATAAAATAGAGTCCGCCCAGATGAGTCAGGATGCCCAGCGGGCTGAACTGACCCTTGCCGATCGACGGATCATATTCGGTCTCTCTGATCAGGCCGACCGGTGACAATCCTTTCTCCGCCGGATCGTTGCGAACCAGGACGGCAGCTACGACCGCCACCAGCGCCACGATCAGCCCCAGCAGCGCCCATCCAACTCGCCAGCCATGCTGGTCAAAGTTCTGGTTGAGGACCGGGATGACAAATCCGGAAAAAATGATCGCAAAGCCGCTGCCGACCACAATCAACCCAGCCGCACGACCGCGCTTTTCCCTGCGGAACCAGTAGGAGACCAGGACCATGACCGGGACATTGGCGAAGCCGCTGCCAAGACCGACCGCCGTGTAAAGCAGCAGAATCATCACGTAGCCGTCGCCTGCTGCAATGCCGAACATGCAGAGAGCAATCAGAAACAGGCCGGATGCAATCAGCTGGCGTGGCGTAAAACGGCGCAGCAGGAACGGTGACATGGCCACGGCCACCAGGTAGCCGGTGAAATTCCCGGTCCCCAAAAAACCCATCTCCTCGTATGAGATCCCCAACCCCGCACTCATTGACGGCAACAGCATGCCGAAAGCAAAGCGTGCCAGGCCGAGGCAGGCAAAAATCACCAGTGTCCCGACCATCACGATGATCCAGCCGTAATGCAGACCGGCCACGGGGTCCCGGGAGTTATGCTGTGCTCTTTGCATGCCGTGGATATTAACCTGACAACCATTCTTCTCCAAGAGAATTGCCCTTTCAGCCGTCCTGCTTTACTATGCGCTGATGATTTCCCTGATTATCAATGCTGACGATCTTGGCATCAATCCCGAGCGTGACCGCGGCATCATCGAAGCGTTCGAGCACGGGATTGTGACCAGTGCAACCATGATTGCCAACGGGGCTTCCTTCGCAACCGCAATGGCCCAGGCGAGAGCTGTCGGGCTACCGGTCGGAGTGCATCTCAACCTGTCCGACGAGGTCACCCTGTCCGGACCGATCATGGGGTTGACCGATCAGGACCACAGGCTGCCGGGAAAGCAGCAGCTTCGCCGATACCTGCTTGGCGGCAACCGTGACCTCGTCGGCATTCGCCGGGAACTTTCTGCGCAAATCGCGAAGATCATGGAAACCGGGCTGAATCCGGCGCATATTGACGGCCATCAACATTGCCAGATCTACCCTCCCCTGACTGAAATGGTCATCGAATTGGCCCGTGAATACGGCCTTGACGCCATACGCTCATCTTGCCCCGCAGACCCGCCCGACGCAGTAATGCCGGCGGAACTGGCCGAAGATCTGGCCCTGTTTCACACGCTTGGGCAAAAAGCCCGAAAGGTTATCGAGGAATCAGGAATCAGGACACCCGATGGGCTATGGGGTTTACCGCAACTGCACAGCCTCGACACACTCAACCTCTGTGAGGTCCTCGCAAAGCTGCCGATTGGGTGCTGGGAGTTGATGACTCACCCTGGCTACCCTTACCCGCAGGGCCGCGTTTTTGAAGGGGAGCAGCGCCGCACGGAACTCCGAGCCCTTTGCTCCGCTGAGGCGAAAGACGTTATCAAGCGCCTTGATATCCGGCTATGTACCTTCGGAGACCTGCCGTGCGCATCCTGATCGTCGTCCCGCAACAGGATCATGCCAGCGGCAACTGGGTTACCGCGCGAAGGTTCCAGCAGGGCCTCGAAAAGTTCGGCCACCGGACCAGACTCCTTGAGATCAGCTTCCATGCGGACGAATCGTTTCGAAACAAGGTGATTGATTTCGCCCCGGACGTCGCCCTGCTGCTGCACGCCTACCGCTCCGGCAGCCCCTGGCTGAAGCAGATCCGCAGCAGAACGATTCCCACCGTGGTCATGCTGACCGGTACCGACGTCAATTACGGCTTCGATGACCCGGAACAGAGCGACGTCATGCAGGCGATGATAGAACAGGCGGCATGCGTCATTCTCCAGAACCCGATCATCGCCGCCGCGTTGTTGCGGCAGCGACCGGCACTTGGAGCCAAGCTGCGGACGGTCTCCCCAGGCATAACCCTTGGCCATGAACCCTGCGCTTTGCGTGCAAGCCACGGCATTTCGCAGCGGCTGACCCTGTTTCTGCTCCCCGCCGGGATTCGCCCCGTCAAGGGCGTGATCGGGCTTTTGCAAATATTTGACCTGCTGGAACCCCGGCAACCATCCTTTCATCTTGCCATCTGCGGGCCGATCCTCGATGCAGACTACGGCAGGCAATTTCTTGCCGAAATTGAAACGCGGCCCTGGGCCAGCTACCTCGGTGTCATTCCGCCAGAAGCCATGGCAGAGGCCATGCGTGAAGCCGATGTGATCGTCAACAATTCCGATGCCGAGGGCCTTGCCAACAGTCTGCTGGAAGCTGCAACCCTGGGCGTCCCGATTCTCGCCAGGAACAACCCTGGCAATGCCGCCCTGGTCCGTCATGCTGTCAACGGCCTGCTGTTTGACGATGATGCGGACTGCCTCCGCCAGGCAACCCGGCTCCTCGAAAAAGAGCGGCGGATGCAATTATCCCGTCCCGACTCATCTTACCGCCCTGAACAGGAGGCGCAGGAATTGGAGCAAATTCTCCTGGAAGCCGTCGAGTCATTGAACAAAATTGCACATAATTAACCTCGCCGGTTGAACCTGGCCGAATAAACGCATAATATCTTAAGAAACTCATGCGCATCTGGCGCCCTGGAGAACGATCTTGCAGAAAAGTCTCGGTGATCGACTGTCACCAGCCGTCAAGTACTGGATCTTTCTGACCGGTATCATTACGGTCATTTTTACCGTCATATTCGGCAGCTTTACTGCATCCTTCCTGAACCTGGCCCTTGAAGAACAGGCCCTTGTCGAAAACCTCTCCAACAAGCTACTGCCCTTTCCCTTTATCGGTTCACTAATCCTGGTCGCCTTCATCTGCAGCATGGTCAGCCTGCTCTTCCGCTATTACATCATCCCGGTATTGCGCATGGCCGAACAGACCCGCCTGATCACCGCGGCCAACCCCGACTATCGAATCACCCCTGAAGGAGCCCGCGAACTTGTCACCCTGGCCAACATGATCAACGAATCCGCAGATGCCTTCCAGGCACTACAGAACGAGGTAGGCATTAAAATCCGCCAGTCAAATCTCGCCCTCAAAGAAGAACGCAACCGGCTAGCGGCACTGATGTCGGAGCTTCCCTACGGGGTCTTGGTCTGTAATCTGGAGGGCCGGATCCTGCTCTACAACAACCTGGCCCAGAGGATGCTGCAGACCGACAACAGCCAGGACAGGGACGCTGCCATCGGTCTCGGACGATCCGTTTTCGGACCCCTTGAGAGAGCGCCCCTGGTACACGCCCTGGAAGTCATGAATCACGCCTTTGAACAGGGCCAGGCAAAACCGGCACTCGGCCTGATGACCAAGCTATGCGGTGAGCGATTCATCCGGATCAATATGGCCCAGGTCACCAGCAACGGTGGGGAACCTCGAAAGATCACCGGCTTCGTCCTCACCCTCGAAGATATTACCGGTGAAATTGATGCCGACAATGACCGCGATAAAAGATTGCAGGGAATGATCGATGCCGTGCAGAACTCGCTCGGCAAGCTCCACAGGGGAATCAATCCAACCCATGAGGTGCCGGACGCCGGTGATAAGGACTGCGAGCGGCATCGGCAGGCGATCGCCCAGGTTACCAGTGACCTTGAAGAATACCTGGCTATGGCCAGGCAGCTCTACAGCGAGCACCAGCAAGCCTATGGCAACCGGGAGAACGTTCTGGCCGACACGCTGTTGACCCTGATTGTGAATAACCTCCTCGAGCGCTTTGCCATACAGGCAAAGGGCAGTGCCGGCAGACATCTCTGGCTAAAGATAGACAGCTATGCCATCCTTCAGGCAATCACGACCCTGGCCGGCCAGCTCAAAGCCGAGCACGGCATTACTTCAATAACTCTGCACATAGCAGAGACGGACAGTTCTTCTGCCACCCTCTCGTTGCAATGGGCAGACCGGCAGGTAACAAGCCAGTCGATCGGCGATTGGCTAACGCAGCCGCTTTTCATGGACAGCTCTGGCACCACGGACTCCCCGGGAGCAATCATAGACAAGCACAACGGGGCCGTAACAATCTGCAAGACCGACGAGACATTCTGCAATGGCGCCGAGATAACCTTGCCGATCGCCCTCGTCAGGGAGACAGTAAACCTGCAAGCGTCGATCGCCCCCCGGCCGCTCTCTTTCGAATTCGACCTCTTTCATCAACCCGGCCAGGAGGCTCTGGGGAGGGTCGCACTGCGCAATCTCACCTACGTTGCTTTCGATACCGAAACAACCGGCCTGAACCCCTCTGAAGGTGACGAGATCATTCAGCTTGGCGCCATCCGTGTTTTCAACGGTCGTCTTCTGCATAATGAAACCGTCGATCAATTGGTCAACCCGCAACGTACGGTACCGAAGTCGTCGGTGAAAATTCACGGCATTGACCCCGACCTGTTGCCGTCGCAACCGGTCATCACCGAAGTCCTGCCAAAGTTTCACGCTTTTGTTGCAGATTCGGTTCTGGTGGCCCACAACGCTGCGTTCGACATGCGGTTCCTGCAGTTGAAAGAAGACGCTATCGGTCTGCACTTCGATAACCCGGTCCTCGATACGTTGCTGTTGTCATCTGTCGTGCATCCGAACCTGGAGGGGCACTCGCTTGACGCCATTGCCGAACGTTTCAACATCACGATTGTCGGACGCCACACGGCGCTTGGGGATGCCCTGGTCACTGCGGAAATTCTCCTGAAGCTGATCCCCCTGCTCGAAGCCCAGGGCATCATGACCCTGGATGACGCTCTGCGCGCTTCAATTAATTCGCCGTTTACCAAAATATCCTATTGACGTAAGGGGGCTTGCCGCGAACCTGTGGGGATGTCTCTCCCCAACGTCGCTTCGGCCACAGGCCGCCAGGGCTGTTTTGAAAAAAATTAATCCTATGGCAACA
>CAVQRZ010000006.1:0-154236 GCA_963715335.1 uncultured delta proteobacterium | reverse complement strand
TTGTCCAGGATGATTTGAAGTCACACGGCCAATCTCGAAAGCGTCGCAACCGGCTGCTTCGAGTCGCGTAGTGAGTTGCTCGAGTTTCTCTGCCGACACCACGATCAACAGGCCCCCCGAGGTCTGCGGATCGGCGAGGATATCGACGATCTCCGGGGCGAGGTGCTCGCGATTGGTGACGTTCGGCAGGTAGTGTTCGCGGTTGCGGTAGCTGCCGACCGGGACCAGACCGATCGCGGCCAATTCCATGACCTGCGGGTAGATGTGCAGGGCTGAAGCGTCGATTTCAAGGCCGATTTTGCTGGCCTCGGCGAGTTCCAGAGCATGGCCGAGCAGGCCGAAGCCGGTGATGTCGGTGCAGGCGTTGACGCCGACCTGCAGCATGATCTCCGAGGCTGTTTTGTTCAGCGTCTCCATGTTGCGGATGGCGTCTGCCATCTGCTCTTCACAGATCACTTCACCTTTTAACGCGGTTGCCAGGATGCCGGTGCCGAGCGGCTTGGTCAGGACCAGCAGATCCCCTGGTTGGGCGCCGGCCGTGGTGACCAGCTTGGCCGGGTCGACCAGGCCGGTCACGGCCAGGCCGTACTTCGGCTCATCATCTTCGACGGTGTGTCCGCCGACGATCACCGCACCGGCTTCCCGGACCTTCTCAGCCCCGCCCTTGAGGATTTCGACCAGCACCTCATGCTCCAGGCAGGCAGGGAAGCCGACCAGGTTCATGACCGTCAGCGGCCGACCGCCCATGGCGTAAACGTCAGAGAGCGCGTTGGCCGCGGCAATCCGGCCATAGCTGCGCGGATCGTCGACGATCGGCGTAAAGAAGTCCACCGACTGCACCAGCGCACAGTCCTCCGAGATCCGGTAGACCCCGGCATCGGCAAAGGGGATCGCGGCGGTCAGGAGGTTTGGGTCCGCAACGGTCGGCAGCTGGCGCAGCACCTGCGCCAATGGCCCGGGGGCCATCTTGGCGGCTCAACCGCTGGTTTTGGACAGGTGTGATAGCTTCACGCTCATTTCATTCACTCCAATTCAGTGGCGCGTGGCGAGTAGCGAGGAAACCAAAAAAGGTTTTTCGCGCCACGCGCCACGCGCTACTGGTCTTTCGGTAATTGCCAGGCAACCCGCTCGTCGCCTTTGCGCATGGTGTACTTCAGGCTGTCGAACAGCTCCAGAATCGCCTGGGTCTGTTTGCGGGCGCTGCCGATCCGGTCACGAAACTCTGCCAGGGTCAGGGTCTCGTTGCCGGAAAAGTGTTCCTTGAGAGCGTTCAACGCCCTCTGGTAGGCCTCTTTGTGCATGAACGAATCTTCGTTGAGGCGGATCAGCGTGCCGTTGGCAAAGAGGAACGCGAGCAGTGAGTCGATCTGGTTCTCAGGAGTCCTGGCCAGGGCCAGCATATCGACCCGGCCTTTTGCCTCCACGCCCGCATCCCGGTAGACCTTCTCCAGGTTTTTCAGGAGCTGCTCCTGCATTTCTGTCGGTTTCGGTGAAAAATCAGCGCGCGCGATCCATTCCCCCCGCTGGGCCAGTTGACCATCTTTAACCAGTTCCGACAGAAGCTCCTCAAAGGCCTTCGGGGCGACCTTGGCCGGCAACGCGGCTTTCAGGGTTGCGTGCGGCATGCCGGGCTGCAGGGCGTAATCACGGTGATGATTGTCCACCACCTCAACCAGGGCCCGCTGCCAGGCCCGTGCGGTTTCCGATGTGACCCACTGATCACCGATCCGGCGGATCTGGTCGGCCGCAGAGAGGCTGTCGAGCAAGGCAGAGATGCGCTCGCGGCCCAGCCCCGAGGTCTGTTCCAGTTCCTTGAGCTTGACGCAGCCGAGTTCGGCAAGCTTCTGGACGATAAACGAGCCTTCTCCAGACTCAAGCTCTTTCAGCGCCTGCATGACTTCGTCGCGGAAGCGTTTGTGCTTCTTCGGCGACGGGTCGATAATCTGGCCGCCGCCAATCGTGGTCATCGGTGAATAGGAGCGGATGATAAAGCGATCCTGGCGATGCGCGACCAGCGGGTTGTCGAGGTGGATCTGCGCCAGCACGCTTTCACCAGGCTTCATTTCGTCACGATCGAGCAGGGCAACCCTGGCGGTCACCTTGGCGGTCCCCATGTGCAGGTGGACCGGGTCGCGGAACTTGAGCGGGCGCGGAGCTTCCGCGAGCAGGTTGATGCGGGCGTCGAAACGTTCCGTCATGGTGAAGAAGCCCGGTGTGGCGACCACTGCGCCGCGGACCAGGTCGCTCCGTTCCAGTCCGGCCAGATTCAGGGCGACGCGCTGTCCCGCCCTGGCAACCTCGGCTTTTTCGCCGTGGACCTGGACTTCACGGACCCGCACTGTCTCCCCGGGGGGCATGACTTCGACGGTATCGCCGACCTTGATGCGCCCTGAAAGCAGGGTGCCGGTGACCACGGTGCCGAACCCGCTGATCGTGAAGTGCCGGTCGATCGGCAGGCGGGTCGGCCCGTCCTCGTCTCGTGGCGGCAGCTCTTTCAGGATCCCCTGGATGGTCTGCTGCAGGTTGTCGATCCCGTCACCCCTGATCGCCGAAACCCGGCAACAGGGCGCGTCAGCCAGGAAGGTCCCGGCCAGGGCCTCGCGAACTTCCTCTTCGACGATATCGATCCAGTCTTCTTCGGCCAGGTCGCATTTGGTCAGGACCAGGATGCCACGCGGGATTTGCAGCAGGTGCAGGATCTGCAGGTGCTCCCTGGTTTGCGGCATGACTCCCTCGTTGACGTCTACGACCAGCAGGACCAGGTCGATGCCGCCGATGCCAGCGAGCATGTTGTGGATGAACTTCTCATGGCCAGGCACGTCGACCACGCCGACCATGCTGCCGTCGGCCAGCTTGAAGGGTGCAAAACCCAGGTCGATCGAAATGCCGCGCTCCTGCTCTTCCTTGAGGCGGTCGGTATTGATGCCGGTGAGCTTGTTGATCAGGACCGTCTTGCCATGGTCAACGTGTCCGGCTGTGCCGATGATGTGATAGCGGTTTGAGTTGCTCATAATTGAAACCTGTCTGAATCAAAATCTCAAAATCAATTAAACGCAAAGACGCGAAGTCGCAAAGGAAGAAAAAAATAATATATTGTTAAAAATCAAAAACTATTAGGAGCCTATGTTGTTAGGTTTTCTCTCCGCGTCTTTGCGCCTTTGCGTTAAAAATTAATGTTTTACACCAATGCTTGTCTTAATGCCTGCAGCAAACCTTCCTCCTCTTGAGTGCTCAGCGTCCTCGGGTCGATCAGGAACCGGTCATCCTGGATGCGGCCAACCACCGGTGGGGTGCACCTGCGCAGCCGGCCGGCCATGGCGTTCAGCGAGATCTGCTTTGCCGCCAGGGAGATCACCCATCCCGGCAGTTCGGCAAGGGGTAGCGCGCCGCCACCGACGGTGGCACTGGCCTCGCAGATGCTGAGGTCGGCGGTGTCGCCGAGAGCGTTCTGCAACTTTGGCAGCAAATTCTCGCACCTCTGTCGAAGCTCCTCCTTCGAAGTTGAGAGCATCCGCAGGGTCGGAATCTCCTGCAGGGCTTTGTGCGGATCGAGATAAAGCCGCAGAGTCGCTTCGAGAGCGGCCAGGGTCAGCTTGTCTATGCGGAGGGCCCGCGCCATCGGGTGCTTGCGGACCTTGTCGATAACCTCCCGGTTGCCGACGATGAGGCCTGCCTGGGGCCCGCCCAGCAGCTTGTCGCCGCTGAAAGTGACCAGGTCGATGCCGGTTTTCAGCGCTTCACGGACAGTCGGTTCTTTCGGCAGCCCGTAACCGGTCAGGTCGATCAACAGGCCGCTGCCGAGGTCCTCAAGCACCGGTATCTGATGTTGATGGGCAAGCTCTGCCAGGGCCTCACCGCTGACTGCTTCGGTGAAACCGAGGATGCGGTAGTTGCTGGTGTGAACTTTGAGAACCAGTGCGGTCTCTGTGTTGATGGCGTTTGCATAATCCTTGAGATGGGTCTTGTTGGTGGTCCCGACCTCAACCAGCTTGACGCCACTGGCCGCCATGATGTCGGGGATGCGGAAGGAGCCGCCGATCTCGATCAGCTCGCCTCGTGAGACCATGGCGCTGCGCCCACCGGCCAGGGCAGCAAGGCAAAGCATCACGGCGCCAGCATTGTTGTTGACTACGGTCGCTGCTTCCCCGCCGGTCAACTTGCAGATCAGCTCTTCGACATGGGTGAAGCGTTTGCCGCGTTGGCCTGCATCGAGGTCATATTCGAGGTTCGAATAGCTCTGGGCGACATCGGTGATGGCTCGTAGTGCATCAGTGCAGAGAGGTGCTCTGCCGAGGTTGGTGTGCAACAGTGTGCCGGTGACGTTGATCACCTTGCGCAGTGACGGCTTGGCCATCTCTGCAGTTTTGGCGGCGACTTTTTGGGCGACGACTTCCAACGCAACATCCGGCAAGGGTGCCTTTTCGTCAAGAAGCTGACGGCGTAATCAGTCAACGGTCTTTTGGGCAGCCTCTACAATCAGATAGGTGAGGCTGGTCTCTCTGCCAATTCCGTCAGACAAGGGGTTGCCAGAAGCTTGTCGATGGCGGGGAGGGTGCGCAGGAGTGCACGGCGATCAGACATGGATCACCTCCGAAGAGATTGCCGTTGGAAATTGCAGGGTATGGATCAGTCCCGCGAGGGAGAGGTGGCTTCGCGCATCAGGGCGTTGATCTTGCCGGCCGAGACCGCCATGACGATCCCCTGGATGGCGCCGATCTCCTGGTCTGTGATTTTCTGCTCCCTGGCCACGCCAAGGTAGTGCTCGATTCATGGCTGGCACTCCCGGGCCATGGCTGCCGCCAGTCCGATCATGGCCGCAGTGCGGGAATCGAGATGCTCCGTATCACGGACAGAGTCATAGAAATCGCAGTAGGCTTTATGTTGTTTGGGGTTCAACATGCCATGTCTCAACGAGAGAGTTGGTGGAGTTGATGGAGGCCTCTCGCCTCTCGCCATCTGTCTCCAAGTGCTCAGAATTTACGTTTGCAAGGAGTTGCTGCAGACGCATTGTGAGCCATGTTTGTGTAACAAATTGTGGTGCAAATTTCAACGTAAATCGCTGTGGTTTATCCCTCGACTATGACAACGGCTGTGCTAAATGCGGCTCCCAAAGGGTTTTCATGTCGTGATGCTTCTTCAGATCAAAAGAACCTCGACCTGTTCCCCGGGGATAATGATTTGAGGTCTGTCGGGACGGGCAGCATGGCATTCTTGGCTGTAAGACAGCGGTTCTGTCCCGACCCCTGCCACTGCGATGCGGTGACCTGATACGCCGCGTTGACCCAGTTCAGCGTACACCACAGAAAGGCTTGACGTTTTCCGCCACCTTTAACTTCATGCGTCAAGGTCGCCATGCGTTTCTCGGGCAAAACGTCGACATGCCCGGCAAGTCTTTTGAGCGCCGGTTTGACGAACAGTTCAAAGGTCGCTGCCGTGGCGGCAGGGTTTCCCGGCAGCCCGAAAAACGGTTTGTCATCGACCTTACCGAAGAGCAAAGGCTTGCCAGGTTTAATGGCAACTTTCCAGAAGATTTTTTCAAAATTGCGGTTTTGCAGGGTCGCCTGAACATGGTCTTTTTCACCGACTGAAACACCACCTGTTGTGATGATGATGTCGGCGTCAAGCGCCTGATCGATGAGTTGGTCAAGCGTCTGCTGTTCATCTCCTCCAATTCCCAGGCAGATTGGAATACAGCCACATTCGTCCAAGCGTGTTTTGAGGAAATGCAAGTTTGAGTTAATGATCTGTCCTGGCCCGGGCGCCTGACCAAGCTCCACCAGTTCATCCCCGGTTGAAATCACGGCGACGCGCGGGCGGGGATAAACACTGACGTTTTCGACCCCGGCACTTGCGAGCAGGGCAATTTCGCCGGCTCGCAAGGTTGTCCCTGGTTCAACCAGGACTTCGCCAGAACGGTATTCTTCTCCTGCATAGCGTACATTCTGCCCTGCTTCCGGCTGCACCTTGAGAAGGATCTGACCGCTGTTTTCCTCGACATCTTCAATTGGAATGACAGTGGTTGCTCCGGCAGGCAGGACGGCACCGGTTGTTATGCGAACGGCTTCACCAGGGTTGACACTGCCTGAAAAGGGATGCCCGGCATAGGAGGCGCCAATGATCAGGAAGTCCCGACTCAATATCCTCCGTCGGAGAGCCGATAGCGTAGCCATCCATGGCGGAGTTGTCGTACGGGGGCATCTTCCAGCGGGCCGTCGCGGATGCGGCGAGAACCAGCCCGGCAGCTTCCTGCAGGGGAATTTCAACGGCATGTATCGGCGATACCGACTCGACAACCCGTTGCAGAGCCTCATCGTAACTGATCATGGCGTTCCTCCCTGAAACACTTCAATTCAACGGTATGGTCCAAAGGCTTCTCTTGCGCAAGCATACTTGCAAGGTGTCGCCAATCGAGTACCCAAGATCCCGCATGGCACAATTCGGCAACTCGACATCGACCGTTGTCTCACTGCCGTTCAGTTTGACACAAAGCGTCTGGGTCCCGCCGAAAACGAGGATATCGGCCACTGTCGCATGGAACAGGTTCTCCTGAAGCTCCGGGCCGATCGGTTTGTTCGGCCGGATGATAACAACTTCTTCAGAACGGATTCCGACAGCGACCCTCGTGCCGGGTGCGGCCTCTGCAAAGCCGGGGGCGATTAACCTCGGGTTGTTGCCGAGAGACAACGAACCATCCGGCAGGATCTCCTCGATTTCCAGATCGAAGATGTTCTGGTTGCGCAGAAAGCGTGCGACCTCAAGTGTGCCAGGCTGATAATAGATCTCGTCCCGTTCGCCAATTTGTCGAAACTGTCCATCGATCATGACGGCAATTTTTTCGCCAAGCATGAACGCCTCTTCCTGGTCGTG
The DNA here is from genome assembly GCA_963715335.1 of uncultured delta proteobacterium. GTDB lineage: Bacteria > Desulfobacterota > Desulfuromonadia > Desulfuromonadales > BM103 > JAFDBW01. The sequence continues at coordinate 147,369 of CAVQRZ010000006.1, read as the reverse complement.
GGTCACATGCAGAATGGTCACCCCCAGCTGTTTGTTGATCTCCCGCAACTTGACCTGCAAGAGTCGCTTGATGTTGGCATCAAGAGCAGAAAAAGGTTCATCAAGAAACAGCAGTTGAGGGCCGGGCAGAAGGGCTCGGGCAAGGGCAACCCGTTGTTTCTCTCCCCCGGATAAAGTCGTCACGTCATCGCGATCGATAATGGCTTTAAGATCAAGCAATTCAACGAGGTCATCGAGCCTTGATTTGACCTGGCCGTTTCCAGTTTGCGGTGTTTTGCCCCGAACATCATGTTGTCCCGGGCGCTCAGGTGCGGAAAAAGGGTGAGGTCCTGGGGGAGGTACGAGATATGCCTGTCCTCAGGAGCCAGATTTGTGGCATCTCGATCGTTGAGCCAAATCCGCCCGGAACTGGGGGCGAGTAGCCCCATGCAGGTCTCCAGAAAAATGGTTTTTCCAGCTCCCGATGGACCGAGAATGGTCAGGTAGGAGCCCTCGTTCAGCGTCAGGTCAACAGGACCGAGGCAGAAATCCCCCCGTTCAGCGGTCAATTGTTCGACCCTGATCATTGGGCTCTCTCCGACAGCATACGGACCCCGAAGAGGACCAGCAGGGAGATCCCGATCAGAATGATGACCAGGGTGACGGTCCTCGGCAGGTCGGCCATCGACATGGCAAGATAGATGCTGCTCGGCAGCGTGGCCGTTTGTCCCTTGGCAGTGCCTGCGACCATGACAGTCGCCCCGAATTCACCAACGGCGCGGGCCCAGGTCAGGATAATTGCGGCGAGAATGCCACGTTTGGCCAGAGGCAGGGTTACATAAAAAAAGCTGCCGAAGGCCGAGCAGCCGAGCAGTCGGGCGACCTGCTCCTGTCGCGGGTTGACCTGTTCGAAGGTTGCCTTGAGCATACGTACGCTGATGGCGACGACAACAGTGAATTGGGCGACGATGACGCCGGCCATGGTAAAGGGCAGGGTCAGCCCGAAACCGGTGAGCATTCTGCCGAATGCCGTATTCCACGACATCAGAATCAGGGTCCCGAGCGCGATCGGTGTCAAAACCATAGGCAGATCAATAAAAGTATCGATCAGGCGTTTGCCGGGGAAGTCGATGCGGGCCAGCGCGTAAGCAGATGGAATTGCCAGGGCGATTGCGACTCCGCTGCTTGCCGTTGCGGCAATCAGGCTGAGGGTAATAGCCGAAACGATGTCGGGCTGTGATAGCTGTGTGATGAAACTCGCAGGATTGAAGTACGTCGACTGACTGAGGAGCAGCAGCAGAAAATAACCGGCAAGGATCGCCAGCGGCAGGAGCATGCTGAGCTTGAAGACGGTGTCGCGCTGCAGCATCACCATCCCTCCGGGAGTGTATAGGTGCCACCGATTTTCGCCGAAGGAGCAAACTTGCGTGCAGCGTTTTCGTCAGTCAGATAGCCCCACTTCTGGAAAATCGCCGATCCTTCGGCCGATTTCAGGAAGGCGATGAACGCTTCAGCTCCACCGGGGTTCCTGGCGTGTCGCAATTTACCGGCCGGGATGTAGGCAAGACGCGGGATTTCATGCGGAGCGAGCAGAACGGTATCCATCGTTTCAGGATTCCAGGCGGCGAATTCTCGCCAACCGAGCACTGCATCGACTAACTTGAGGGGGATCATCGCAGCAGCTTTGGCGCAGCTCTCCACCATCCCGCGCAGATTCGGACGGACTTGTTCGAGCATCCCATTGTGCTCGATGATTTCAACGGCGTAGAGGCCAACACAGACGCTTGCCGGTTCGGCAAGGCCGACCCGCAGACCTACCCTGCTAAATCCTGTAAACTTCTAATCCCCAGAGGATTTCCCTCTGCAACAATGATGGCTGGAACCAGATAGGCGAGAATCCCGGCTCACCACAATCAACCAGACTCCCGTGCCCTGGTCATAAAGTCTGGCGATCCCGGAATGTATAGGTCGCCCTGTCCGGTCAACCGTATCTGGCTGAGCATCGCTCCAGAGCCGCCCATGTGAAGAGTTACCGGAATGCCGGTCTTTGCCTTAAATGCTTCGACAGCTTCTTGCAGCGGTGGCTGCGATGCAGAACCTGCAAAGATCACAATAGGTTGGCTTGCGCCGACGCATGTCGGAACGGCAACCAAGAGCAACAGGGCGATAAAAACAGCGCTACGCATGACCATCACCTTTTTGCCGAGGCGCGGCACTCAAGAAAGCAACGGTCTGCTTCAGCATTGACGCTTGTGCGCATTTTCTCAAACTGTGTCATGAGTTCGAGGATCCAGGCGTGAGATGGGTTGCACCGCCGTCCTTGCCGCCGACCCGGCGCTCCAGCAGGGAGAAGGGTGCCGTCTCTTCCATGGCTTGCAACTGAGACCAGACTTTGCGATAAGACAAGTTCAACTCACGAGCTGCGGAGCTGATTGAACCGTTACGTTGTATTGCCGCAAGCAGTCGGTGACGACCATCGCCAAGAAAAGGCTTGCCATCGACTTCCAGCCATACCTTGCTGCGTATCCGTAACTTGCTCATGACAGGTATCGCTCTACGATCAGGTCGCAAAGTCCTGGCGCATCATTGATGTCGAACAGGGGTACATCAACTTCCAGTTTGCTATCGGAAGCAACTGCAATCAGGGTCGGGTCGTGGCCCTCGTCGCGACAAAGCAACTTGTCGCTTCGGGCCCGGCGATGAACCTCGATCTTGGGCATCGTGCTTTTTTTGAACCCTTCAGTCAAGACGATATCAACATCTGCACAATAGGCTGCGATGCTCTCCGCCAAGTCCGGTTCCAGTTCCGGAGGATATTTTTTGACCATGGCGAGTTTGTCCGGCGACGTGATCAGCATTGTGTCTGCCCCGGCCCGGGTCAGCCGCCAGGAATCCTTGCCTTCGTGATCGATATCAAAACGATGCGCATCGTGTTTGATCACACCTACTTTATAACCTCGTCGCTTCATCTCGGTGATAAGTTTCTCAAGCAGAGTTGTTTTCCCAGTACCGCTTTTGGCGACGATGGAAACAGCGGGCGGAGCTCATTTTTGACCTCTCTGCAACTGCGCAAGCTGCTCAGGGGTGTTGATGTTCAACAGGCTGCGTTGCCAATCTCCAGGCATCTTGTGCCAGTCGAGATATTGCACACGGATTTTCTGGTAAAAATCGAAAATCCGGAACTGGCTGTTGCGCAGCATGGCCTCCATGTGAGGCAGGCAGTTCTTATGATAAAGGGCAAAGACCGGTTCAAATCCCACCGGCGTCCTTGGTACCACGGCATCGGCCCTGTTACGCAAGACAAGGAGTTGTTCGAGTATGCGGGGGTCGGGATATGGCATGTCACAGGGGGCAACAAAGATCCAGTCGGTCTTTGCCGCAGATAGGCCGGTGAACAGCCCGCCCAGGGCGCTCCCCGGGTATATATCCGGAATCGCAGGGATATCCGGGCATGCCAGGTCCGGCCTGTCTCCGGCAATAATAACGTTCTTGAAATATCGACAGAGAAAATCAAGCGCACGAGTATAGAGGGCCTTGCCAGTTATCGGCACAAAGGCCTTGTCAAACCCCATCCGTCTACTGGCCCCGCCAGCGAGTAAAACACCGGTTGTGTCCATGTGAATTTCGTTGTGCGAATATTGCATAGCGAGCCCAGTATATAAAGCCTTGAAATAAAATCAAGTTGTTAATTTTGCGTGTTTTTGACGTACGTCAATTATAAAAATAAAACAGCATATTATTTTGGTATCAAGCTCTGGACGGTCGCTGGGTTGTTGTTAGAGTTGCTACAGAGATTTGTGGCTTTGTTGAATTTTGAATTTTTCGGGTGACACATGGGGCCAAGCGTCCTGATTTTTCCACTGCACGATAACGAAAACTGAATACGGAGAAGCGCTGCATAAGGGTGAGGTGAGCCGATGACTAGACGACTATGGAATTGCTTGTTGTTGCTGGTAGCGGGATTCCTTCTGCTTCCGGTATCAGTTTGGAGTCAGGCCGGAGATCCGCTGCGCGGCGAAGCGCTGTTTGTCGGTTCAATCGCATTCGCTGCGGGTGGAGCTCCCTGCCTGGCTTGTCACGGGATCGCCGGGCACGAGTTGGGTTATGCCGCCGGCGCCACTTATGGCCCAGACCTGACCTCGCTGTTTGAGAATTACGGCGAAGAAGGGGTCACGGCCGTTCTGGATGACCCCGCCGCATTTGCAAGTATGTCGGCAATTTTTTCTGAACGTCCCCTGAGTGAAGGTGAAGTTGCAGATCTGACGGCCTTTTTTGCTGCAGTGGCAAACAACGCAAGCGCCGATATCGGAGTCGGTCTCGCAGGCCACGTCATTGTGGCAACGGGTCTGTTGTTTGTGGTGTTTGGTGCCTTGGGGTGGCGACGGCTCAAAGCTGTGCGACGTCCACTGGTTGAACAGGCCCGTTTCAGAAAGGGAGGAACAGCATGAGCTGGATAAAAGATATCGTCGATCCCAAGTCGCGAAGATGGGAGGAGTTCTACCGTAATCGCAGTCAGTGCGACAAGGTGGTGCGCAGTACTCACGGTGTCAACTGCACCGGCGGCTGTTCCTGGAATGTACACGTCAAGGATGGAATTGTCGGCTGGGAGCTACAGGCCACCGATTACCCTGAACTGGAAGCAGGTATCCCGCCTTATGAGCCGCGTGGATGCCAGCGCGGCATCTCGTTCTCCTGGTATCTCTACAGCCCTCTGCGAATCAAATACCCCTACCTGCGTGGTGTGTTGACCGATCTCTGGCGGCAGGCCAAAGCCGAACATGGCGATCCGATCGATGCCTGGGCTTCTATTGTTGAAGATGCAGCCAGTCGGAAAAAATATCAGCAGGCCCGTGGCAAGGGCGGCTTCCGTCGTTCAAGCTGGGATGAAGTTGAAGAGATCATCGCTGCCTCGACGATCTATACTATCAAGAAATACGGCGCCGATCGCCTGGTCGGCTTCTCACCAATCCCGGCCATGTCGATGCTCAGTTTCGCCGGCGGCTCCCGCTTTATGCAGTTGCTGGGCGGCGCTAACCTGAGCTTTTACGACTGGTACTGCGACCTGCCCAACGCCTCACCCGAGATCTGGGGTGAGCAGACTGATGTTGCCGAGAGCGCAGACTGGTACAACAGCAAGTACATCGCCGTCATGGGGTCTAACCCCGGCATGACCCGGACCCCGGACGTGCATTACCTGACCGAGGCCCGCCACAACGGCACCAAGGTTACGGTCCTTTCTCCAGACTTCAGCATGACCTCGAAGTTCGCCGACTGGTGGATTCCCGCCCATGCCGGACAGGACGGTGCCTTCTGGATGGCGGTCAACCATGTCATCCTCTCAGAATTTCATCATAAGGCCAAAACGCCTTACTTCATGGACTATCTGAAACGCTTCAGCGACACCCCGTTCCTGATTGAATTACAGGAGAAGAACGGCGTCTACTACCCGGGCCGGATGGCAAGGGCTGGGGACCTGGAACGCTACAGCAAGGAAGAAAACGGCACTTTCAAGTATCTGGTCTGGGACGAAGCGAGCCAGCAACCGCGCATGCCGATGGGAACGCTCGGCTTCCGCTGGCAGGAGAAAAAGGGCGAATGGAACCTGCAGATGAAGGACGGTCAGGATGGCTCCGACATCGCTCCAGCCCTCTCCCTGCAGGAGGGTGGCGATGAAGCCCTGCAGGTGCTCTTTGACGATTTTTCAGACGGCAATGCCGTGCAACGTGGGGTCCCGATTCGCTATCTCGAAACGGCTAAAGGCCGGATAGCCGTGACCACAGTTTATGACCTGCTGATGGCCCAGTTCGGCGTTGACCGCGGTCTCTCCGGCGACTACCCGGCAGATTATGACAGTGATGCCGTCTACACCCCTGCCTGGCAGGAAAAATTTACCGGCATCGATCGTGCCAACGTCATCCAGTTCGCCCGTGAATGGGCGTCAACTGCCGAGCAGACTGAAGGCAAGTGCTCGATCATTATCGGCGCCGGCATCAACCATTGGTACCACGCCAACCTGATTTACCGCGCCGGCATTGTCTCACTGATGTTGTGCGGCTGCGTCGGCAAGAACGGTGGCGGTTTGAATCATTACGTCGGTCAGGAAAAGCTGGCCCCGGTGGCTCCCTGGGCGTCCATCATGGGGGCGCTCGACTGGTCGAAGCCGCCCCGCTTCCAGAACGCTCCTTCCTACCACTATGTTCACACCGATCAGTGGCGTTATGAAAAGACTTCAGACGAGCTCAAGATCAACCCGGTCGCGGAGAACAGCAAGATCACTGAAGGTCACACCATAGACCACCAGATTCGCGCTGTGCGCAACGGCTGGCTGCCCTTTTATCCGCAGTTCGACCGCAGCCCGATCGAGGCGGTGAAACAGGCGGAGGCTGCAGGTGCCAAAGATAACCAGGCGATCGTCGACTGGACCGTCAAACAGCTCGCAGAGAAGAAGATGAAGTTCGCCGTCGAGGACCCTGACGCGCCCGAAAACTGGCCGCGGATGTGGATTATCTGGCGCGGCAACGCCCTGATGTCGAGTGCCAAAGGGCATGAGTATTTCCTCAAGCATTACCTCGGTACACACACCAACACCGTGGCCCCGGAAACCGCTGAAGAATTTGTCAAGGATGTGAAGTGGCATAAAGATGCCCCGCAAGGGAAACTCGACCTGGTAGTTGATATCAACTTCCGCATGGACACCTCGGCGCTCTATTCGGATATCGTGTTACCGACGGCGACCTGGTACGAGAAGAACGATCTCAACAGCACCGACATGCACTCCTTCATTCACCCGCTGCAGGAAGCTGTGCCGCCCTGTTGGGAGTCGCGCAGCGACTGGAATATCTTCAAATCACTGGCCAAGAAAGTCAGTGAACTGGCTGAAACCCACCTGCCGGAGCCGGTTCGCGAGATTGTCGCTGTGCCGTTGCAGCATGATACGCCGGCGGAGATGGCCCAGCCCGAGATCAAGGACTGGAGCAAGGGCGAGTGTGAGCCGATCCCCGGCAAGACGATGCCGAACTTCGTAGTGGTCGAACGGGACTACGTCAACCTTTACAAGCGGTTTATCTCTTTCGGGCCGAATGCCCGTAACGGTGGTATCGGCGCCCATGGCCTCAACTGGCAGATCGAGGACATGTACGACGAGCTGGTCGAAAAGAATCCGACTGAAACCTGGGGTGGCAAAACCTACCCATCATTGGCGGACGCGATCGACACCGCCAACGTGATCCTTGCACTGGCTCCGGAAACCAACGGCGAGGCGGCTTTCCGGGCATTTGCAGCAGAAGAGAAGAAGGTCGGTTTACCCTTGACCCAGCTGGCAGCAGGCAGCCGCGACATAAGAACGACCTTCGCCGACCTTGACCGTCAGCCGCGCCGCTTCCTGAACAGCCCTGTCTGGTCAGGCCTGGTGACCGACGGGCGGGCCTATTCCGGCTTCTGCCTTAATGTCGAGCACCTGGTCCCCTGGCGGACTTTGACCGGCCGACAGCATTTCTACCTCGACCACCAGGGTTATATCGCAGCCGGTGAACACCTGCCGACCTACAAGCCAAAGCCGGACCATAGTACGCTGCAGGACTTCCTGGTCACGGAGACAGAAGAAAAGAGCATCATGCTCAACTACCTGACTCCTCACGGCAAGTGGAGCATCCACAGCACCTATGGCGATAACCATCGAATGCTGACTCTTTCGCGAGGGTGTCACCCCTTCTGGCTCAACGACCAGGATGCCGAGCAAATCGGTGTTGTCGATAACGACTGGGTCGAGGTTTACAACGACCACGGAGTTGTCGTCACCCGCGCAATCGTCAGCTCACGTCTGCCGCGCGGCATCTCGTTCCTCTATCATTCTCCGGAACGGACAATTGGTGTTCCCAAGTCGCCACTGCGTGGCAACAAACGGGCCGGCGGGCATAACAGTCTGAACCGGATCCGGCTCAAGCCGAACCTGATGCTGGGCGGTTATGGCCAGTTCACCTATGGCTGGAACTACTGGGGGCCGACCGGCGCCAACCGGGACACCTATATCATGGTGCGAAAACTCAAAGGGGAGCCGAACTGGTAAAGGAGCTATGACTATGAATATACGCGCACAGGTGTCATCAGTTTTCCACCTCGACAAATGTATCGGTTGCCATACCTGCAGCATCGCCTGCAAGAACCTGTGGACCGATCGCAAAGGCGCCGAGTACATGTGGTGGAACAACGTGGAAACCAAGCCGGGCACCGGTTATCCGAGCAAATGGGAAGACCAGGAACAGTACAAGGGCGGCTGGGAGAAAAATGGAGAATCCTTGCAACTGAAAATCGGCGGTCGCGGCGGCACACTGGGGAAAATCTTCCACAATCCGAACCTGCCGACCATGGATGACTATTACGAGCCGTTCACCTATCGCTACGGAGACTTGACCAGCGCACCGGCCGGAGATGATCAGCCAACGGCACGTCCGGTTTCGATGGTCACCGGCAAACCGATGAAAATCGAGGCCGGTCCCAACTGGGATGATGACCTCTCCGGTTCGAATATCTACGCGGCCAATGATCCGGGCGTAGTGAAGCTCACCGCTGAAGAGCAACGGCAGCTGTTTGCTATCGAGAAGATGGTTTTCTTCCACATGCCGCGCATCTGCAACCATTGTCTAAACGCCGGCTGTGTCGCCAGCTGTCCCTCCGGGGCGATCTACAAGCGGGGCGAGGACGGGATAGTTCTAATCAACCAGGACAAGTGCCGTGGCTGGCGGATGTGTGTTTCCGCATGTCCTTACAAGAAAACCTATTACGGCTGGTCGACGGGCAAGTCGGAAAAGTGCATTCTTTGCTATCCACGCCAGGAGGCCGGAGAAGCGCCAGCCTGTTTCCATTCTTGTGTTGGTCGTATCCGCTACCTGGGCGTTCTGCTCTACGATGCTGATCAGATCGAAGCGGTTGCCAAGCGGGACGACAAGGACCTGGTTGCGGCGCAGAGAGAAATGATCCTTGACCCCTTTGATCCCCAGGTCATCGCGGAGGCCAGGAAGGCTGGCGTACCCGAGGAAATTATCGAGTCAGCCCAGAAGTCACCGGTCTACAAATTCGTCAAGGAGTGGGGGATCGCTTTGCCTCTGCATCCTGAATTCAGGACTCTGCCAATGCTCTTCTATGTGCCGCCGCTGTTGCCGGTCATGTCGATGGATAACCAGGGGAAACAGAAGCTGGCTGATGATTTCTTCTCCACTCTGGAACAGGCCCGTCTGCCGATGCAATACCTTGCCAGTCTGTTTGCGGGCGGGAATGAGGAGGAAGTCAAGGCGGTCTATCGCAAGCTGATCTCAGTACGAATCCAACGTCGCAGTGCCACGGTTGGAGATCTTCCCGCCGAAGAAGCCACCAAGGCTTGCACGATCGCCCAGTTGAGTTCAGAGGCCGTTGATGCCATCTATCGTATGACCTCACTGACCAGGATCAAGGAACGCATAGTCGTTCCTCCGATGCTGCGTGAGCAGGCCATCGAAGCGGGCATGGACCCCGAGCAACACAAACAGGAGATGGGCTTTGGCAGCCGTCGTCCTCCGAAGAGGCGTTGGTAATGGCGTCGTAAATAGTCCAATTTACCGCCTTGTCTATCAAAATTTTTACTTAGCCATTGGGTCTTTTGAGAAAGCATTAGATTATGAACGGACTAAAACAACATCAGGAACTCTGTCGACAGTTTGCCACCATGCTCAGTTATCCGGTCGAAAACGTCGTCGCTGAGGCTACGGCCTGTTCCGCAAGCTTGAAACAAATCAGTCCCGAGGCCTCGGTCCCCTTGGAGAGCTTCATCAATTTCCTCGAGATCAACGACATTAGTCGCATCGAAGAAGCCTTTACTGGCACCTTCGATCTGCAATCACTTTGTCATCCTTACGTGGGCTATCAACTTTGCGGGGAGAGCCAGCAGCGCACCATGTTCATGATCAAATTGCGGGAGCTATACAGCGAACATGGCTTCGTCCCCGGCAATGAACTTCCTGATCACCTTGCTGAGGTGTTGCGCTTCCTCGGTTCGATCTCTGATGAGGGCTGTCGCCTGGAAATTATCCGTAATGGTTTGTTGCCGGCACTGGAGCAAATCACCAAAGGTGTTGAGAGCGACAACCACCCTTACATGGAGCTGTTAGATTCTTTGCAAAGGTTTCTCATCGGGACGGCGATGTCTGATGCCGAGCAACAGTCAATAGAACGGCAAAAGGAGTGTTTATCATGACTGACATGATACTGTTTGGCGTATTTCCCTATGTTGCAGTCGCCTTGATGGTAGGCGTCGGCTTTTACCGCTATTGTGTCGATCGCTACTCCTGGTCGTCACAATCGTCCCAGTTCCTCGAGAGTCGGGTGCTCTTCTGGGGCTCGGTCCCCTGGCACTATGCCATCCTGATCATCCTGCTCGCACACTTTCTGGCTTTCCTGATCCCTTCCGGGTGGGGTGTTCTGCTTGGCAACCCCCTGCGGCTCTATCTGCTTGAGGTCACCGGCCTGGCTCTGGGGATCAGCACCCTGATTGCGATTGTCCTGCTGATCTGCCGCAGGATCGGCAATGCACGGGTCTCCGCGGTGACAACCGTTGTCGATTGGCTGGTTCTTGTCACTCTGGTCCTCCAGGTTGCAACCGGCGTCTACATAGCGTTCACCTTGCGTTGGGGCTCCGTCTGGTATCTGCACACCGCGTCACCATGGCTCTGGTCACTGCTCAAGCTCGATCCCCAGGTCCACTATCTTGCTGCATTGCCGGCCGTCGTCAAGCTGCACGCATTCAACGCGTTCCTGATCATTGCGCTGTTTCCGTTTTCAAGACTGGTGCATGTTGTCAGTGTCCCTTTGACCTATCTGTCGCGGCCCTATCAGGTTGTGGTCTGGTACCGGGCACGCCGGGTAGGCTGATTATTGACTGATGATGTAATCCCTGGTTTGTGGAGGTCAGATGCAAGAAGTCGCAACGGCACAATCACACAAGGTCCTTTTCCTGAACACCCTTGCGTTCACGGTCTGTTTCGCGGCCTGGATGTTCAACGGTGTCCTGGTGACCTTCCTGGCTGACAATCAGGTTTTCAAGTGGGGTCCTATCGAGATTGGCTGGCTGATGGGTATCCCGGTCCTGACCGGGTCGCTCTTTCGTCTCCCGGCAGGGATGCTGACTGATAAATTTGGAGGCAAGCCGGTCTACGGCTCTTTGCTGTTCATCTGTGCTGTGCCGATGTTTCTGCTCTCCAAGGCCGACAGTTTTATGACCTTTGCGCTCTGCAGCTTTGGTTTTGGCCTGGCAGGTGTGAGCTTTTCAATCGGGATTGCTTTCTCCTCGGTCTGGTATCCGCGCAAGCGTCAGGGTACTGCTCTCGGCATTTTTGGCGCTGGTAACGCAGGGGCAGCGTTGACCACCCTGCTGGCGCCAACGCTGCTTAACAAGCTGACCAATAACGGTGCTAACCTCGAAGGTTGGCGGCAACTGCCGATTTATTATGCGATCATGCTTGCGACCATGGGCGTCATCTTTTTTATCTTCGCTGACAACAAGAAGCCGGCATCGTCGACCAAGAGTTTCAGCCAGATGCTTACGCCGCTCAGGGATGTCAAGGTGTGGCGCTTCGGTCTCTATTATTTCCTGGTATTCGGTTGCTTTGTCGCTTTCTCGCAGTGGCTGGTGCCGTACTTTGTCAATGTCTACTACCTGCCGCTGGTCACCGCCGGCCTGTTCGCCTCCGCCTTCAGTTTGCCATCGGGGGTGATCCGCGCCCTTGGCGGCTGGATGTCCGACAAGTTCGGCGGACGTGCCGTAATGTACTGGGTTCTCGGTGCATCGGTCTTGATCAGCTTCCTGATCATCATACCCAAGATGGACATTTACTCCCCCGGGCGTGGTGTGATGGCCAAGCGAAACGGTACAGTCACCGCTGTTACCGGCACCGCCGTGACGGTGGGCGAGGTGGTGTACACGATCAAAGAGAAACCCGAGTCAATTGAGAATTACACCGACGACCAGATGCTGATTTTCCCGACCAAACAGACATGGCAGGAGCCGGTGGTCGAAGTCGGGCAACAGGTGAAAAAGAAGGAGCTGCTTGCCAAAGGCGTCACCCGGATATTCTTCCAGGCGAATGTCTGGATCTTCGCGGTTTTTGTCATTTTGCTCGGCAGCATCTGGGGGATCGGCAAGGCTGCCGTCTACAAACTGATTCCGGACTACTTCCCCGAAGAGGTGGGGGTGGTCGGAGGCATGGTCGGCGTGCTTGGGGGCCTTGGCGGGTTCTTCTGCCCGATCATATTCGGTTACATGCTCGAATGGACCGGCCTCTGGACCAGTTGCTGGATGTTCATGTTTGCACTCTCGCTGGTCTGCCTGCTCTGGATGCATCTCACCGTGCAGAAGATGATGCGGGAGAAGCACCCTGAAGATATGCAGAAAATCGAAGGTGAGCAATCAACCATTCTTGAAGATGATGCGAAGGAGAGAGGGCATGTCCATTAATTTAGACAAGTGGGACGTAGAAGACGAGCAGTTCTGGAACGCGACGGGCAAGAAAGTAGCAACCCGCAATCTCTGGATTTCGATCCCCAGTCTGCTGTGCGGCTTTGCTGTCTGGCTCTACTGGAGCATCATTACCGTTCAGATGATTAATCTAGGTTATCCGTTCAGTCAATCACAACTGTTTACCCTTTCGGCGATTGCGGGTTTGACTGGTGCAACCTTAAGGATTCCCAGTTCCTTCCTGATCCGCATCGCCGGAGGGCGTAATACCATTTTCTTTACGACCGCCCTGTTGATGATCCCGGCCATCGGTACAGGGTTCGCACTGCAGAACAAGGCGACCCCCATCGAGGTCTACTACTTCCTTGCCCTGTTCTCCGGTATCGGCGGCGGCAACTTTGCTTCATCGATGTCGAATATCAGTTTTTTCTTCCCCAAGCGGGTGCAGGGAACCTCTCTTGGCCTCAACGCGGGCCTGGGTAATTTCGGCGTTACGACGATGCAGATCCTCATCCCGCTGGTCATGACCATGGGAATATTCGGCGGCGACCCGCAGACCCTGATTAACACCAGCGGCACCTTGATCGGCAAGATCCCTGCAGGGACCGAGACCTACATTCACAATGCCGGTTTCGTCTGGCTGGTGTTGCTGATTCCGCTGGCGTTTGCCGGTTTTTTCGGCATGAACAACATCACCACCGAGACGGTCTCCCCGGATATCGGCTCGACGCCGCACAGCTTTATAAAGATTACCGGTTTGCTGGCCATCGCCTTCGTGACCGCCTCCATCGGGCTTTATCTGCTGTTGCCTGCGCCGGTTGGCCTGGGTTTGCTCAGCAAATGGATCGTTTTGCCGCTGGTCATCGCCGCTACGGTGTTCGGCATGAAATACCTGACCAAGGGGAACCTTCGCGCCAATCTCGATCGGCAGTACCGGATCTTCAACAACAAGCACACCTGGGCGATGACGGTCATCTACACCATGACCTTCGGTTCCTTCATCGGCTACTCGGCGGCCTTCGCCCTGTCGATCAAGGTCATCTTCGGTTTTTCCCACATCCTGGTCGACGGAGTCATGACCCATAATACGGCCAACCCCAACGGCCCGAGCGCCCTGATGTTCGCCTGGATGGGCCCTTTCATCGGCGCGCTGATCCGCCCGATCGGCGGCAAGATCTCCGACAAACTCGGCGGTGCCATCGTCACCCAGTGGGTCTCAATCGTCATGATCGTCTCGGCGTTCGGCTGCGCTTACTTCATGAAGGCGGCCTACGGTTCGGCGACCCCCGAGAGCTACTTCGTGCCTTTTTTGCTTCTGTTCATCATCCTGTTCGCCGCGACCGGTGTCGGCAACGGTTCGACTTTCCGTTCAATCGCTATCATCTTTGATAAGGAGCAGGCAGGGCCGGTGCTTGGCTGGACATCAGCGGTGGCGGCCTATGGGGCCTTCATCATCCCGCAGGTGTTTGGTGAGCAGATCAAGGCAACGACTCCCGAGTATGCCCTCTATGGCTTTGCGGTGTTCTACTTCGTCTGCCTGGTGCTCAACTGGTGGTTCTACACCAGGAAGAATGCCTATATCCAAAATCCGTAGATGACCATCACGATCAAGCGTGCCTACGACCCGGCGATGTTAGCAGTTGATCGAAATGTTAACGGGACGTCAAGTGACCTTCGTGTACAGCTCGAAAAGCCGCTGGAATAATGCCCTAGCATTTAAGGAATATCTTGAAACCAGGTATCCCCAGTTGTTCAGCAGGGGAGACTCAGACAAAAGGACGACACATGAACACTCTTGATATCAATAACATGAGCCAGCAGATTCTCGCCCAGGCTCCGGACGCGATTATGTTTGCTGATCGCGAAGGGATCATCCACTTGTGGAACAAGGGTGCCGAACGAATCTTTGGTTTCTCGGCCGAACAGGCCGTTGGCCAGTCACTTGACCTGATCATCCCGGAAAAGCTTCGTGAACGTCACTGGGAGGGTTATCATAAGACCATGGCGACGGGAGAAACACGTTACGGCACGGAACTCCTTTCGGTCCCGGCCATGCATCAGAGCGGGTCAAGGTTATCGACCGAGTTTTCCATCGTGATGCTGGTCGATGATCATAATCAGCCTCTCGGTGTCGCAGCGATCATGCGAGATATTACCGAACGCCACCAGAAGGAAAAGGCGATGAAAGAACAATTAGCCAAGTTTGAGTCTGCGAAGGTGTGACATTAAATTGGCAGATAAAGCGTTCAAGAATGAAGCCTGTAGTCGTCCCAGGCTCAACGCTGACCATTTCGGGCGAACCGTCAATTACCTTAGACTGTCTGTGACAGATCGATGTAATTTGCGCTGCTGCTATTGTATGCCCTCATCAGGTATTTCAAAGCGCTGTCACAATGAGGTCTTGCGATACGAAGAGATGATGCAGATTGCCCGGGCCGCGGTCAGCCTCGGCATTGAAAAACTTCGCATAACCGGGGGAGAGCCTCTTGTTCGCAAGGGATTGCTCAGTTTCCTCCGGCAACTTAATTCGTTATCGGGGTTATCGGAAGTCACGCTTACGACCAATGGTCTATTACTTGTCGAGATGGCGTCAGAGATCAAGGCTGCTAACATTAAACGCCTCAATGTAAGCTTGGATTCTCTCCATCCGGCGACTTATGCTGAGATTACTCGAGGCGGCGATCTCAAGAAGGTTCTCGATGGTTTGGACGTAGCAGAGCGGGTGGGTTTACAGTTGAAGCTGAACATGGTCGTCATGCGTGGTATCAATGACCATGAGATTGGTGACTTCGCAGCGTTAAGCCTGACCCGGCCCTGGTCAGTACGATTCATCGAATATATGCCGACTATCCGCGAGAAAGCATGGCGTAATCGAATTCTGCCGGGTTCGGAGATCATTAAAAGTTTACAGCAAAAATATTCTTTAGAGCCGCTTGAGACAACCCGGTTGTGCGGTCCGGCCAAGCCATACCGGATTGCTGGCGCGGTCGGGACTGTCGGCATCATAACGCCGATGAGCGATCATTTTTGTGGCTCTTGTAACCGAATCAGAGTGACCTCGACAGGCATGGTCAAAAGCTGCCTGCTGTCTGATGGTGCTTTTGACCTTAAGCCCGCCTTGGCCAATGGTTATGATACTGTTCGTAGCGCTCTGAGAGATGTGATCGAAGGGAAATCTTGTCGGCATAATTTTCATGATAGCCAGGGATCATTTCAGATGTCGTGTATCGGAGGCTGACGTGGCTGGCCAAGTCGTTGCTGTCTGCATTAGTGAGAGGAAAGGGACGAGAAAAATTCCTGTCCCCAGCATAAGAATGAAATCAGATTTCGGTATCGAGGGCGACGCTCATGCCGGCAACTGGCACAGACAGGTGAGCTTGCTGGCCATGACAAGTATACAAAAAATGCAGACGCTGGGCCTCGATGTCGATAAAGGAGACTTTGCTGAGAATATAACGACTGAAGGAATTAACCTCGTTGATCTGCCGATTGGCGCACGATTGAAAATCGGAGAAGTTATTCTCGAGATTACGCAAATAGGCAAGGAATGTCATTCTCGGTGTGCTATTTATGATCAAGCCGGAGATTGTGTTATGCCCAAAGAAGGAGTGTTCGCGAAGGTTATTAGCGGTGGTGAAGTTCGTTCTGGAGACATTATAGATCATCTGGTTCTTTGAGGCTTGCAAGGAAACAAGGAATAACCCTGATGGTTTTTGTCAGGTATTTTGACCCTGGTCATGTTTTTGATCGGGGTTTTTGCTTATTCTGGACTCAACAAGCCAGACGAAAAGGAGATTTTCGGCATGAATTTAAATAATCGAATAGGCGAACAAGCCATCAACAAAACCATCGAAGAACACCCCGTGATCGGTGAGATTCTGCAGAAGTACGATATCGGCTGCGTTACCTGCGGCGTCGGTATCTGTTTGGTGAAAGATGTCGTTTCAATCCACGCCCTCGGTGACGAGGTCGAAGCGCAGATCGAGAAAGAAATCAACGATTACCTTGAAACGGTCAATACAAAAAAAGGAGAAGCAGCATGAGTACACTCACATGTGGATGCCCGGGCGCCAACGTCCGTACCATTGAAAAGCCGGCCAACAGAAGACGTGACCTATACAGACCGCAGGCCTTCCGAACTGCGCCAGTGGCCAACCCAGTTGCACCTGGTGCCGCCTCACGCACCTTACTTGCAAAACGCACATCTGCTGATCGCTGCAGACTGCGTGCCTTTTGCCTACGCGGATTTTCACAAGGACTTCATCAAGGGCAGGGTGCTGGTCAATGCCTGTCCGAAACTTGACGACACCAGCCCCTATGTCGAAAAGCTTGCCGCGATCATTGCCCAAAACGACATCAAGTCGGTGACCGTGACGATCATGGAAGTTCCTTGCTGTCGCGGCATGGCCATGTTTGCACAGCAGGCCATTGCCCAATCTGGCAAAGATGTTCCTCTTGAAATTGCTGTGATCGGTGTTGATGGAACAAGAAAGGCTTAAGGATATGAAAACCAACGTCACGCAAGTCATGGTGGATGAGCACAAGCTGATCCTGCGTATGATAGCGCTGGTCGAAAGAAACACGGAACTTCTGGAGCAGGGCAAGTTTCGGAACTGGCAATTCTATCTTGATGTAGTAGATTTTATTCGTAACTATGCCGACCGTTTTCACCATGCCAAGGAAGAGGATGTCCTCTTTGTTGAGCTGGTCAAAAACGGCATGCCGGCGAAGCAGTCGCCAATCGAGGCGATGCATATGGAGCACGACCAGGGCCGTGTATACGTGCGTAACATGGAAGAGGCAGCGCAAAAAGCTCTCGTTGGAGAAACTGGTCAGGCAACAATCATTGCAGAAAATGCCAAGGGCTATGCCGCTCTGCTACGTGGTCATATCGAAAAAGAGAATGATATCCTTTATCCGCTCGCTGAGCGCGTACTCCCTGAAGAAGTTCGTTCCAGAATGCTGGCCGCGTATGTCCAGGCAGAAGCGAAAACTTCGGGGCTTAAAGAGAAGTACCGACGACTTGTGGAGGGCTATGAAGCTCAAGCAGCAGCTTAATCGAAAATATTTGCAAAACGGAATTGATACGGCCTCTTTGATCCGATAATGAGGTGTCCTGATGTTCGACAGAAAAGTTATACTCCTGATCTTTCTGGTCACTCTCTTTTCTGCCAACATTGTCTCTGCAACTTAAGAATATGCAGAAGCAACGGCAAGGGATTGTGGCCTCTGCCATCTTGATCCGTCAGGAGGGGACGAGTTAACCGCGGAAGGCGAGGGCTATGCGCTTTCGCAGGAAAGCAGCACCTCGCCAGCAGCCGGAAGCAATGAAAAATCCACCGCGTTTCACCTGTTTCATCTTTTTATTGGTTACCTGCCCATCCTGTTTGGCTTCTTCTGATTCGGCACTATTCTTTATGTTCATCTGATTCTTAAGCTAGAAACGCAGCTTAGTCCAATGGTTGCCTGGTCGTTAAAAACCCAGTGTTATTCCGGAAACTGCACCTCAAGCGGCGGCCTGCGGGAGACCGCTGTCGGCCCATAATTTTCGGCAAGGTAGTCGAGGATCGTATTCTCGAGTGCCGGTTCGAGCTGCCAAAGT
This sequence comes from uncultured delta proteobacterium, assembly GCA_963715335.1. GTDB lineage: Bacteria > Desulfobacterota > Desulfuromonadia > Desulfuromonadales > BM103 > JAFDBW01. The sequence goes on along the minus strand of CAVQRZ010000006.1, from coordinate 129,307 downwards.
CCCTGTTTGTCCTGCATCCAGCGGATCATCTCCAGCCAGCCATCACGGTCCGACTTGTTCTGGGTGATCAGCATCGGTGAATGGCAAACCGTGCAGGTTTGCTTCACCTCTTCAAAACCCGGTGCGATGATCAGGCCGGTTTCCTTGTCGATCTCCTGGTCAGCGGCGAACGCCGGCAACGACCACAAGAGCAGCAGAACGGGCAACAACCAGATTCGTCTTTTCATCATGTCTCCTCCTGGCGTGATCACACGACTTTGGTTGCGACGCGATGACAAGCGTTGTTGAGGTAGCCGCGCGGGTTCCAACCCGGGACAACCATCGGCTGCATCGTGCCCTTCTCGTCTGTGGCACGAGCCCATATCTCGTAATAGCCGGCCTGCGGGAATTTGACCTTGGCCGACCAGTTCTGCCAGCCGAGCCGGTTCCGCGGCGCCTTGAGGGTGCATGGTTGCCAGGTCCCTCCGAAATCAATGGAGACGTCCACGGCCTTGACGGCAAGGTCTCCCGCCCAGGCATGGCCACGCACTTCGATCTCCTGGCCGAAGCTTGCAAGGGCTCCCGATTTCGGCGACGTGATGATGGATTTGACCGGCATCGACTCGATGATCGCCATGTCCTCTTCCGGAACTTTGGCGCCGGGCGCGACCGGATAGGCCGGGACGCGGTAAGACATGCCAGTCATCTTCGGGCCGTCGTGGACCTTGTTGCGGATGGCAATGCGGTTCAGCCATTTGCCGCTGGTTGAGGCCGGCCAGCCGCCGGTCACCAGGCGCAATGGGTAGCCGTGCAGCAGCGGGATCTCGGCACCGTTCATCGCCCAGGCGATAAGCGATTCGTCTTCCAGGGCCTTGCTCATTGGAACCCCACGAGAGATGACGACCTTTGTCGGATCGCCGCTGACGTGGATGTCCGCGCCATAATAGCCGATATAGACGGCGTCATCCTTGATGCCGGCATACTCGAGAACATCGCGCAGCCGGGCGCCGGTCCATTCTGCGCAGGAGATGGCACCCACGCGCCACTGGTTGCCCTTGGCGGGCGGGTTGAATTCCGAGCGGCCGTTACCCCCGCACTCGAGCTGGATATGGTAGGTGTGGGCCTTGAACTTCTTCTTCAACTCGTCGATCGACAGCGAGACCGATTTCTTGGCGGATTCGCCATCAATCGTCAGCGTCCAGGTCGCCGCGTCGACCTTTTCCGGCACAAGGCCATTGTTGCGGACGAACATCTTTTCGTAAGGTGTGACTTCTTCGTCGAGGAAATGGGGTGGCGGCTCCGCGTAGAGGTTTGGAATCGAACCCACCAGGGACGGGATACGCCCCCCATCGGTTTTGAAGACCGAGCGCGCCACCAGGCTACGAACTACTCCCTTAAAAGCTACAAGCGAATGATGCTGCCAGCCCCTTCCAGGGCGTTCACCAGTTCCAGCATGTTGGAGACTCTGCCGACGACCAGGGAGTCCTTGGCGTCAAAATACTCCAGGCAAAGACCGCATGATGCGATGTCGACACCGCGACTGGCAAGTTCCTCCAGGGGTTCGAGGACCTCGGAGCCTCCGATCGTCAGCCTGACGCCGCTGTTGACACAGTAAATGGCGTCGGGGACGACATCTGCTTCGGTCAGGGTGAAGATAAAGTTTTTCATCAGGACCTGGCCGAGCTTGGGGTCGCCGGACCCCATCTGGTCTGAACCGATAAAGATAATCCTCGGTCCGGTCGCAGGTGCGGTGGCGTGACTCTGCAGTTTCTCTCCCGGGCTCAGCTCAAGCCGGATCGCTGGCCCTGATTCTTCAGCCCTGATGCGGTATCCCATGGTCGTTGCCAGGCGCGAGACATTGTCCTGGCAGACCTGGTCGTCAACCAAAACTTCCAGCACGCTGCCAGGTTCTGCCAGCATGGTTTTGCGGGTCTGGATAACAGGTTGCGGGCATTGCTGGCCGCGGCAGTCGATGGTTTTCATTTAGCTCCCCAGATTAAACTTTCGCCACACTATATATGGAAACCTTTATGTTGGCAAGCAGGCTCTGCTTGACATGTAGCCGGATACGTCCGTAAACTCGAAAATCTTCATGGGCAACTGGATTCTTTTTTAACGCAAAGACGCAAAGGGCGCTAAGAGAACCAGCTTTAAAAGGTTTTGATCGCTTTGCGACTTTCCTTTGCCTTTCAGTGCTTTACTTTGCGTTAATTGTTTTCCAGGGTTTGTTTCGTCTTTTAGGGTGGCCATTTGAGACGTCGGACACGCAAAATCCAGGTCGGCAATGTGGCGGTTGGTGGTGACGCGCCGATCTCGGTGCAGTCGATGTGCAATACCGATACCCGTGATATTACCGCGACCGGTGCGCAAATAGCGGCCCTTGCTCAAGCCGGTTGCGAAATCGTGCGCTGTGCCGTTCCCGATCAGGCGGCAGCGCAAGCCTTGAAGGCGATCTGCGCCCAGAGCCCGTTGCCGATGATTGCCGACATTCATTTCGATTACCGTCTGGCACTGATGTCGCTGGAGGCAGGGGTCGCTGGCTTGCGGCTCAACCCCGGCAATATCGGTGCACGCTGGAAGGTCGAAGAGGTCGTCAAGGCCTGCGCCGAGCGCGCTGTGCCGATCCGTATCGGGGTAAATGCCGGATCGCTGGAAAAGGAATTGCTGGAAGAGTACGGCCACCCGACCGCTGAAGCGATGGTGGCCAGCGCGCTCTCCCATATCCGTATCCTGGAAGAGCTGGGTTATCGCGAGATCAAGGTCAGCCTCAAGGCCTCTGATGTGCAGCGCACCGTTGCTGCCTACCGTCTGCTCGCCGAGCAGGTCGATTATCCGATGCATATCGGGATCACCGAGGCCGGGACGACCTGGAGCGGCACGATCAAAAGCGCCGTGGGCCTCGGCGCCCTGCTCTACGACGGAATCGGCGACACGCTACGGATCTCACTCACAGGGGATCCCGTCGAAGAGGTACGGGTCGGTTGGGAGATTTTGAAAAGTCTCGAACTGCGCGAACGCGGCCCGGTGTTTATCAGTTGCCCGACCTGCGGTCGTTGCGAAATCGATCTGATCGAGATTGCCGAAGAAGTCGAGCGGCGATTGCACAGCTTGCCGATGCGCATAACGATCGCGGTTATGGGTTGCGGGGTCAACGGCCCCGGTGAAGCGCGCGAAGCGGACCTCGGTATCGCCGGTGGCAAGGGCCAGGGCCTGCTGTTTCGCAAAGGTCAAGTGGTGCGCAAGGTGCCGCAGGCCGAACTTGCCGATGCCCTCGTCGAAGAAGCCTTGTCCCTGGCCGAAGACCGTAAGCCCTGAGCCTGCATCACAACTTGCAATCCCCCTCGAAATAGGCTAATTTCAGAGGCCTTCTCTAATCAACTGTGAGAGGGTTATTCTCTTATTCAGAGGTTGACCGATGCGTTATTCCCAGTACTTTTTACCGACGTTGAAAGAAACTCCCGGTGATGCTGAAGTCGTCAGCCACCAGTTAATGGCCCGGGCCGGTATGATCCGCAAGGTGGCGGCCGGTATTTATGACTACCTGCCTTTCGGCTTGCGGGTGATCCGCAAGGTCGAGAATATCGTTCGCGAAGAGATGAATCGCGCCGGCGCCATTGAATTGCTGATGCCTGCAGTCAACCCTGCTGACTTGTGGCAACAATCAGGACGCTGGCAGCAGTACGGCAAGGAGTTGCTGCGTTTCAAGGACCGCAAGGAGACCGATTTCTGTATCGGTCCCACCCACGAAGAAGTCGTGACGGAAATCGTCCGTGGCACGGTGAACTCCTATCGCCAGCTGCCGCTGAACCTCTACCAGATCCAGACCAAGTTCCGTGACGAGATCCGCCCACGCTTCGGCCTGATGCGCGGCCGGGAATTCATCATGAAAGACGCCTATTCTTTCGATATCGATGACGCCGGCGCGGATATTTCGTACAAAAAAATGTATGACGCCTATCGGCGCATATTTATGCGCTGCGGCCTCGAATTTCGCGCTGTTGAGGCGGACTCCGGAGCGATCGGCGGCAGCTTTTCCCATGAATTCATGGTCCTTGCCGAAACCGGCGAGGACGCCATTGTCTCCTGCAATAGCTGTGACTACGCGGCCAATGTCGAAAAGGCCGAACTGCGTGCCCCGGTCGGGAAAGCCCCGGCCCCGGCCATGGAGCTGGGCAAGGTCGCGACCCCAAATCTGAAAAGCATTGAAGATGTCGCCGCGTTCCTGAATGAAAATCCGCAGAAGATGGTCAAGACCCTGATGCTGCAGAACGAGCGTGAAGAGAACATCGCCGTGCTGATGCGCGGGGATCACAAGCTCAATGAGGTCAAACTGTGCAACTTCCTCGGCTGCAACCACCTGCAGATGGCCGACGAAGCACTGGTCAGGAAGCTGACCGGTGCCCCGACCGGTTTCTCCGGACCGATCGGTTTGACCTGCCGTGTCCTGGCCGATCAGGCCCTGGCGATATTGAGTGACTTCGGCCTTGGCGCCAATGAGGAGAATTTCCACCTGACCGGCGCCAACCACGGTCGGGATTTCCAGGTTGAAGCTTTTGTCGACCTGCGCGAGGCTCAGGCCGGCGACCCCTGTCCGCGCTGTAACGGTCGGCTGGAGGCTTGGCGCGGCATCGAAGTCGGCCATGTCTTCAAACTCGGCACCAAGTACTCGGATGCAATGCATGCCACGGTCCTTGATGGTCAGGGCAAGGAACGAACGCTGGTCATGGGTTGCTACGGCATCGGTATCGGCCGGACTGCGGCGGCAGCGATAGAGCAGAACCACGACGAGAACGGCATTGTCTGGCCGATGCCGCTGGCGCCGTTCCAGGTGATCGTGACCCTGCTCAACCCGAATGATGAGACAGTCCTCGGTGCCGGGGAAACACTGTATGGACAGCTGCTTGCCGAAGGCCTGGAGGTTCTGCTCGACGATCGCGATGAACGTCCGGGGAGCAAATTCAAGGATGCCGAACTGCTTGGCATCCCGCTGCGTGTGACGGTCGGCGCCCGTGGGTTGAAAGAGCAGTCTTTCGAACTGCAAGATCGACGCTCTGGCGAAAACTCCATGCTGCCGGTCGATGGTGCCGCAGAAACGATCGTTGCCCAGGTGCGTGCCGCCTTGTCCGCTTCAATGGGGGCGTAGGGCGGTGAGCGAGATAAGGATCGAAAAGGGCGGCAAGCTGCTGCTGCCGTCGACTGTTTTGAAATCACTGGGTGACCAGCCGTTGAGGCTGTCCTCCTGTTCCGAACAGCACCTGTTGCTGGAATCTGCGGCAAGTGCCGACAAGGTACTGATGACCGGCCTGGTCGGGGAAGTCGGCATTGTCGACCTGCTCTCGTTTTTCAACATGTTCCGCAAGTCAGGGCTGTTACAGTTCGATCTGTCAGGGGGCAGCAAGGGCCTTTATTTCCAGAAAGGTGAGATCGTCTACGCAACAAGCACCTTTCCGGAAGAGGAGATCGGCGAAATCCTTTACGGCCTCGGCAAATTCGACCGGGAAATCCTGCAGGGCGCCCGCCAGTTTGCCAACGGCGAAATCCCGCTGGGCAAGATCCTGGTCGACCAGGGGATCATCACTTCCCAGGACCTCTGGGCCGCGACCAAAAACCAGGTGGAGACGATCACCTACAACCTGTTTGCCTTTCATGATGGCTCCTATCTGTACACCAATGTCAAGCCGGATGAAAACAAGGTCGTCAGGCTTTCCATGACCACCCAGAACCTGATCATGGAGGGGTTGAGACGGGTTGATGAGCGGGCCTTGTACATTCAGAAGATCAAGTCGCTTGACGCTATGCCGGTGGCCACTGGCAAGGTCCCCAACGATCTTGACAGCATATCTCAGAGAATGGTCGCCCTGGCCCAGTCGGGGGTCAGCGATGTCAGCGAGCTGTTGCGCCGTTCGGGGTCCGGTGAATTCGATGCTCTGAGGTTGCTCAGCCAGCTGGTTGAACGCGGCGTAGTGAAGATGGAGGAGGCCCCGACCGTCGCCGTCGAGGGGGTCCTCGGTGAAGTGGTCAAGATCTTCAACGGTGTCCTGGTGGCCATGCACGGCGTGGTCTCGGCCAAAAACCCCCGGTTCCGTGAGGAAATTTCGCGATTCCTGCGCGACCTGCCGCAACCGTTCTCATACGTGTTCAGACAAACCGCACTGAAGGAAGACGGCTCGATAGATGGCGGCCGTATCCTTGCCAACCTGGCTGGCCTCGAGGAAGGTGACAAACTGCGCCTGCTCTCCGAGTCCCTCAGCGAACTGGTCTACATGGAATGCATCGCCGCGCGCCGTGAGCTTGGCGCCGTAGACTCTGCCGAATTGATCAAGCGCGTCCAGGACGTCTCGCAGCGCGTCCGGGACCTGATAGGAAACCGTGATGAATAGTGCCAAACAAAAGCTGATCTTCGCCCTTGATGTCGACAGCCTGGAAGATGCCCGCAAATGGGTTGAAAAACTGCAGGAACAGGTCGGGGTATTCAAAATCGGCAAGCAGCTCTTTACCCGGTGTGGCCCCGAGGTTGTCCGCCTGGTCCAGGCTGGCGGCAGTGATGTGTTCCTCGACCTGAAATACCACGATATCCCGAATACCGTGGCCATGGCCGGTCTCGAGGCTCTGCGGCTTGGGGTCAGGATGTTCAACGTTCATGCCCTGGGCGGCTTTGAAATGATGGCGAAGCTGGTGGCTGAAATCGACAAGGAGTGTCCGCGCGGCAACCCGAACCGACCGATCCTGCTGGCGGTGACGATTCTCACTTCGTCGAATGAAGAGACCCTGCGCGGCGTCGGCATCGATCGGCCCGTACAGGTCATGGTGCCCAAGCTTGCCAGGCTGGCCAAAGATGCCGGCATGGACGGCGTGGTCGCATCGCCGCAAGAAGTGGCCCTGATCCGTGATGTTTGCGGTGAGGACTTCCTGATCGTTACGCCCGGTGTCCGGCCGACGTTCGCCGCGAAGGATGATCAGAAGCGCGTGACGACCCCCGGAGAGGCCCTGCGCTCAGGGGCCGATTACCTGGTGGTCGGACGGCCAATCTCTGCGGCGGCGGATCCTGCCTTGGCGGCCGGTATGATCCTGCAGGAAATGCAGGCAGCTCTGGATGAATAAAATCTCTCAATAGCCGGAACTTTGCACGTTTTTTGCATATAGTCGTCGAGGTTGAACGGGGCGATTATGGGGGCTGTCATCAGAAAACATTGTCTTCCGGCCTGCCAGCGAAATTTTTCCTGACGTAGTGGCTCCCGGCCGATTCTTGAGGAAGCGGCCATTGCAACTCCCTTGAAACAGGCTGTCGTAGGCAAAACAGTGCTCTACGAACGTGTTGATGCTGTTTGGAGAGTTGAAGCGTGCTGTGGGGCGTCTTCCCTCGTGGTTATGAAAAACGGTTTCTGGTCAATCGTGACCAACCGTATACCTTGGATGGATAGTGGGCAAAAATGCGAGCGATAGCTAGCCAATTGGAGGGTCAGGGGATGACAATGGACAAGGTCCTGATTGTCGATGACGACAGGTTTATCAGGACAATTCTGCAGGATGCCCTGGCGGGCCGTTACATAACACTCGAGGCGGACAATGGCCAAACGGCTCTGGACCTGGTCTTTAGCGAGACCCCGGATCTCGTCATTCTCGATATCGAGATGCCGGGCATGAACGGCATTGAAGTCTGCAGGATCATCAAGGAGACCAAGCAGACAAAGCGCATCCCGGTGCTCCTGATTACCGCCCATACCAACCGGGATGAGATCCTTCTCGGCCTGCAGACCGGCGCCGACGATTATATTACCAAACCGGTTCACCCTCCGGAAGTTCTGGCACGAGTCGATGCGCACCTGCTGTACAAGAACTACTACAACGAACTGGAGCGGCGCGACTTGCAGATGCTGCTCGAGCTCTACGACATTGTCACCGTGTTGCGCAACCCGATGAAAATCCTGCGATTTGTCGTGGAAAAGATTGCCGATGTTATTGAAGTCGAGCGGTGTTCAATTATCAGCGTCTGCAATGGCAACGAAATTACCGTCAAGGCTTGCAACAACCTGCAGGAAAACAACGAACTCAGGCTGGATTTGAATCGCTATCCGGAGATACGCAAGGCGATAGAGACTCACAAAGCGGTGATCGTCAACGATGTCAAGCTCGACCCACTGATGGAACCGGTTCGCCAGCATGTCGCGGCCTTGAATCTCAATTCGCTCATCGTTATGCCAATCATCAAGAAAGAGGCCGTTATCGGCACCCTTTTCCTGCGCACGACAATGAAATTGAAAGATGGTATCTCCGAACGCATCAGCAAGCTTACTCATCTGGTCGCCAATATCTCTGCGAACGCGCTGGAAAATGCGACCCTTTTCGAATCGATGAAATCCGCCAAGGACCTGTTCGAAGAGATGGCGATTCGCGACGGGTTGAGCAAGCTTTACACGCATCGGCACTTTTATGAACGGCTCGAGAAAGAATTTTCCCGTGCGGTCCGGCATCATGAGCCGCTGTCATTGATTTTTTTCGACATCGACGACTTCAAACTGGTCAACGATAAATATGGCCATATCCGTGGCGATGAAGTGATCAGGCAGATTGGGGTGATGATCAGGGAGTTTGTGCGGGAAATCGATATCGCGGCACGTTACGGCGGCGAAGAGTTCGTGATCCTTCTGCCCAAGACCGAAACCGCCGGGGCACTGGAACTGGCGCGCAGGATCAGTTTAAGTATCAGTTCGTTTCGGTACAAGGGGATGGGCGAGCAACAGATCACAATCAGTACCGGGATTGCAACGTTCCCCGGCGATGGCCAACAAGCGTTCACTCAGCTTGTCGATCTGGCCAACCAATTGATGTTCAAGTCGAAATCGGAGGGGAAGGACTGCATTTCAACTACGGATCAGACCACGTCGGTCAACAAGTCGTGATCCGCCACCGGGGAAAGAGACAGGGACAATTTTGCAGCTGATCTGAACGGGCAGGATTGGAGTAGCCGATTGCATGTAATCTAGGGGGGTCACATGAATGATGGCATATCAGGATCATCAATAACCAGCGACATCAATGCACTCGATATCACGTTAGCTTTTGCCATCAGGGACCTGGATGGCGCGGAGCTTCTCCCTGCGGGCCTCCTGCTCGACGAGGCGGTCATCAATGATATCGCCAGGCGGGGACGGCTGAGGCAGTTCAAGACCAGCTGCCTGCTTCAGCACGACAAGGTCCTGTCGGACATGGAACGCTTCATGAGTGAAGCCCCCTACGTGTTTGTTTTTGGCGGTGCCGACGGGGTTCGGGACCATCTCAGGCAGTTCGGCGAGATACCGATTCCGCAGCCCCTTTTGACCGCGCTGGACATGTTCAAGCAAAGCGACTTCTATACCTATCGCCACTCACTGGTCGTTTTCGCTCTGACCTCTTTCATGATGGAAAAATGCTACCCAAACACGATGGCAGAGAGGAATGTCCTGCTGGTCGGGCCGACACACGATGTCGGCAAACTGACGATCCCCTCCGACATCCTGCAAAAAAAGACCCCCCTGACCCGCCGGGAGCGCCAATCCCTTGAATTTCACGCCGTGGCCGGCTACGTGTTGCTCAGTTATTACCTGGGAGACCCTCGCCATCCGGCGGCGCACGTCGCCCTCAACCACCATGAACGATGCAACGGTTCAGGTTACCCGAGAGGTCTTGCCGCGGTGAGCCCCCTGGTGGAAATGGTTGCGACCTGCGATGTCTATGACGCCCTGATCTCTTCCCGGCCTTACCGGACGGGAGAGTACGACAACCGGACGGCACTGGAAGAGCTCTCCGACATTGCAGAGGAAGGAGCGTTGGGCTGGTACGGTATCCAGGCCCTGATCGGGCGCAACCGGGCTGGTCACCCTGCGCCGGATGAGGTCGAGGTCTCGCGTGAGAGACGCGGCAAAGCGCCAGAGAGCAACTGCCATTCTGTCACCGTTGACCAGTAGCTTATGATAGCTTGGCTGGCTGTTGAGTGTGACAGGCCTGCCGAGCGATCGCGCTGCGGATTGTCACGTCCCGGGCCGTGCAGGAAAGGGCCTGTTGTTTGCGCAGCCCTTCTGGCCTTGCCGCGCATCAGACTGGCCCGGTTTAAATTCACGCCGTGTGTCATTCAGCATCGGGCCGAAGTCGACGCACGGAAAAGTTTTCAGGGACCATAGCATGAACCTAGATTATCTCTACGGCATCAACCCCATCAAAGAAGCTTTGCGCGGTCGTCGTCGACCGGTCGAATTGTTTGTCGACGAGAAAGCCGGCGGTAAGCGCATCGAGGAAGTCCTGGTCCTGGCAAAGGATTGTGAAGTGCCGGTTCGACAGCGCCGTCGTCAGGATCTCGACCGGCTCGCCGGGCTGCCCCATCATCAGGGGGTGGTGATGAGTATGGAGCCATTCCCCTACACCGAGCTCGAGGATCTTCTGAGCGCCTGGCAGGCGTCCGGTCAGGACGGGTTCTTCCTGCTGCTGGATGGGATCACCGACCCGCACAACCTGGGGGCGATTCTGCGCAACGCCGACGCGGCGGGCTGCCAGGGGGTGGTCATTACCAGGGATCGCAGCTGCGGGATTACCAACGTAGTCGACAAAGCATCGGCTGGTGCGGTGGAACATCTTGCCGTCTGCCAGGTGACCAACCTGGCCAGGGCCATCGAGACGCTGAAAAAGAGCGGCTTCTGGGTGTACGGCCTGGCTGCCGGCGAAGGGGCGCAGCCCCTGTTTAGCTCGAGCCTGTCCGGCCATCTTGCCCTGATCATCGGCGGCGAAGGCGAGGGCCTGCGTCAGCGAACCCGCCAGCTGTGCGATGGTCTGCTGGAAATCCCGATGAGCGGCGGTGTCGCCTCAATGAACGCCGCTTCGGCGAGCGCCGTGGCTCTGTTCGAGGTTGTCAGGCAAAAAGCTACTGCTAAAAAATAGGCCAGACGGCAGTCAGCCGTCTGGCCTCAGGTTGCTGACAAACCTCGCACGTGATGCGGGATTTCTCTAAATCATAGGGCAACAGATGGTTCATCTGTTGCCCTTTGCCGTTGTTCTTTGGCATTCAAAGATAAAAGCAAAACCCGGGGGTTGCGCCCCCCGACTGCGCCTTACTCTTTTGCTGGCCCAAAAGAGTAAGCAGAAAAGGGCCTGCGCTGCGCTGGGCATGTCTGGCTCGGAATAGGCGGCAACCTCAATCCGGATGGTTCTAAACGATCAAGAGCCTACGCTTCCCCCGCAGGAGCCGAGGCTCTTGAGAGCCTCTCCTGCTGTGGAGGCTTGCGTCGGTAGAGGTTGTTTTGGCTTTTCCCTGTAAATCACACGGAAAGGTCAGGCCCTTTGACACAGGGCCGGATCCCCATCACAGCAGGTTCTTGAAGTCACAGAGATCCGGCAAAGGAGATGCCCTCCGCAAGGAGAAGGCATTTTTGCATACTTTTGTTGCCGGACAAAAGTATGGCGTCGGGCGGGACGCGACCCGCCGGTGTTGCTTTTAAGCTTTTAAGAATAAAGACAGAGGGCAACAGTTTAACCCACTGTTGCCCTCTCTATTATGAAGTCTTGCTGAACTTTGTCAGACATCTGGCCTGCTCCAGATAATATTTCCTAATCAGACAATCCCACGATCAAATATCGCTGGTCATGATAAAGGTCGGCAGGCGCAGGAACGACTCGTATTTCGGCCGCAGACGCTCGGTGTCGTAATACTTGCTGATATCAACGACTTTTTTGCGGCCGGTTACCACCTCGATCGGCACGGTGTCATAACAGCCGTTGTGCAGGCTGATCAGGCGTCCCGAGGTGTTGGAGAGGACCATGTCGAAGGCGAGGTTGCCGAAGGCCATCGGCACGATCGAATCCATCGCGTCGGGGTCTCCGCAACGGACCAGGTAGCCCAGCCTCTGGCTGAGGACGTTGACCCGGCGACCGTTGTTGAATTTCGGTGAGAGCTCCTTCAACTGTGCGGCGACCTGGTCGCCGATGCCGCCGAGCTTCTTGTGACCGTACTGGTCAGTCTCTTCCCCCTCGTAAAGCATGCCGTCGTGATGGGTCATGGTCGCGCCTTCGGAGATCAGGACCACCGAGTAGTTGCTCGGATGTTTGCGGCGGTCGTAGCTGAGCAGGTCGCAGAGCTGCTCCATGTCGAAGGGGTGCTCCGGGATGACGCAGCGGTCGGCGGCACCGGCCATGGTCGGCAGGATCGCCGAGAACCCGGCATAGCGGCCGAACACTTCGAGGACCAGGAAGCGTTCATGGGACCCGGCGCTGGTGCGCAGCCGGTGGGTCAGTTCGATCGTCCGGGTGACGCAGGTCGAGAAGCCGATACAGTAATCGGTGCCAGGCACGTCGTTGTCCATGGTCTTCGGAATGGCGACCACCTTGACCCCCTCTTCATGCAGGCGCTGTCCGTAGCTGAGCGTGTCGTCGCCGCCGATCGGGATGAGGAAGTCCAGGCCGAGGAAGTCGATGTTCTTCAGGATCTGCGGTGTGACGTCGTTGATCGTTTCCCGGTAAGTATCCTGCAGGTGGACCGGGACGTTGGTGATCGGCAAGTGGCTTGGACGGGTCCGCGAGGTATGCAGAAAAGTCCCGCCCGTGCGGCCTGCGCGGTTGACAATCTCCTCGGTCAGCTCCTGTACGCAGCTGCTGTTGTCGGCATGCGGGTCGGGGACCAGGTCGACCAGCCCGGCCCAGCCGCGCCTGATGCCGAGAACCCTGTATCCATCTCTCAGGGCACGCACTGTCAACGCCCGGATCGCCGGGTTAAGGCCCGGGACATCTCCTCCCCCGGTGAGTATGCCGATCGTCCCTTTTATCTTTGACATCTTGAGTCTCCTTGACTGGTTGTTAAGTTAAGCAAGCTGCTGCTCAGGTAATGTTAATCAATCTTTAACGCTTCACAAGTACTAATTCGAGTTTTTGACGGTCGGGCAGACAATTGTCATCATCTGACGACGGCCACATAAATGTTGGCGGTTTCAGACAGGCGATTCTTGACTTTGTCCGGAGACAACGGGTAAGGTTGCGCCATACATTTTCAGATGCCGCAAGGCTTGACCGGTGTCGCAATCCGTTGCGAGGCCGGACAAAAGGGAACCCGGTGTAAATCCGGGACGGGCCCGCCGCTGTGACCGGGGACGAACATCGCTAGACAAGCCACTGACACTACCCGTCGGGAAGGCGCGATCAGTAGGACGAACCGGAAGTCAGAAGACCTGTCTGGAGAGATTTGAGTTGCTGCCCCCGCGGTCACGGGGTGGTTGCCGAGAGTTCGTGGAGATACAGGGAATCCCCGGATCAATTTTATATTGACCGGGGATTTTTTATGGCCCCGGTCCCTTGTAACGGGAGTGGAGACATGTACAGGATTTTGTTGGTTGTTGTGACGGGTTTACTGGTGTGCAGTCCGGCCTTTGCCGCAGAGGCAGGGGAGCCGTCGGTGATGATGGATGAGGTTGTGGTGACTGCGACTCGCATGGCCGAGCCGCTATCGAAAGCCTCGGCCTCTGTTGCCGTGGTGACTGCCGAGGAAATCGCCGCGCGCGGCGCGACCCGTCTGGATGAGGTGCTGCAGGATGTGGTTGGCCTGCATGTCGTGAGTAATGGGGTGCGGGGATCTGTGTCCAGCCCAAGTATTCGTGGTTCAGAGGCAGCACAAGTGCTGGTCCTGATCGACGGTGTTCGACTCAACTCGCCGCAGTACGGCCAGTTCGACCTGAACCAGCTGCCAGTCGCTGTGAATGAGATCGAACGGGTCGAGGTTCTTCGGGGAGCTGCCTCGGCGCTCTACGGTTCCAACGCTCTGGGCGGGGTCATCAACATCATCACCCGGGCTCCCGAAGATGTGCCATCGACCCAGGTCGGTTGGAATGAGGGTGAGCGTGATAGCCGTATCATCAATGGCTCTACCTCACGCAAGGCCGGCGATGTCCGTTATCGCTTGGGTGCCGAATATCAGGAGTCGAATGGCTATCGTAAGAATTCGGATTTCGATCAATACACAGTCAATGGGGTCTTCGGTTACTCACCGACAGAGGACGTGGATGTCGAGCTGTCGGCTTATCACCTCGATTATGAGAGCGGCATCCCGGGTGCGACTTCTTACCCGTTACCCGATGCTGAGCAGCAGGACGAGCGGACCATTGCGTCGCTGAAACTTCAGGCACCGGTCGGCTCGGCCAAGGTGACGACCCGCGCTATCTATGAGCATCATCGCAACGATTATAAGAATCCGGCGTCCTTTGAGGATGATACCCACAAGGTTGACACCATTGGTGCCGAAATCCAGGCTGAAATGGGTAGAGATGGTCATCTTTTCGTTTTTGGTGGCGATTACTACAGTGACGAGATCGATTCGACCAGTATCGGTGACGAAGACCAGGAGCATGGTGCCGTTTTCGGCCAGTACCAGGTCGATCTACTGCCAACCGTGACACTGTTACTAGGCCTCCGCTACGATATCCACTCCGATTTCGACAATGAATTGAGCCCCCGTGCGGCGCTGCTTACGTCCTTGACCGAATCGACCCGCCTTCGCATCTCGGCGAGCAAAGCTTTTCGTGCCCCGACTTTGAATGATCTTTACTGGATAGACCCCTATGGTAATGTTGGTAATCCGGATCTTGATCCTGAAATAGCCTGGGAGTATGAAGTGGCACTGGACCAGACTCTTGGTGAGCGTGGCCGTGTTTCCCTTGCCGGCTTCCTTCGCGATGCTGATGATCTGATCCACTGGCAGCCGACCGGGCCGAACTGGTGGGATCCCTGGACACCAGAAAATGTTGGGGAGGTCCGCATCTGGGGGATCGAGGTCGATGGCAGGTACGATATCTGCAGATTTGCCACAATCGGTGGCAACTACACCTACCTGCATCCTAAAGATCGCGACACGGATGAATACCTGCTCGGTAAACCGCGGCACGAAACCCACGGTTTCGTATCTCTGAAACCGTTCGAGGAGACCACGCTGCGCTTCGATGGCCGCTACCTGCGCTACTACCCCGAAGCCACCCGCAAGGACAAAGGCTATTTTGTCGCGGATCTGGCATTGACTCATACCATAATGCTCGGCGAGGTCGCTATTGATGCGACCGTTTCGGTGAAGAACCTGTTTGACAAAGACTACGAGGCAAACCCCGGCTACCCGATGCCACCTCGTGAACTGTTTGCCGGATTGACCGCATATTTCTAGCGTTTATTAAGTAGCCTGGGCCGAATACACTGATGAAAAAGCCCCTGTTTTTACTGCTGTTCTCTTTTCTTCTGGTGGCTCCCGCACACAGCCGGGAACTCGTCGACCAGATCGGTCGCACGGTCGAGGTCGCAGAGCCTTTAACGCGCGTCGTCTCCCTGGCCCCCAACCTCACTGAGATCAGTTACGAGGTTGGGGGCGGGGAGGCCCTGGTCGGCGCGACCCGGTTCGCCAACTTCCCCGAAGCTGCAGCAAGATTGCCGAAGGTGGGGAGCTATGTCGCACTGGACATCGAAAAGATCGTCAGCCTGAAGCCGCAACTCTGTCTGGCGATCAGGGACGGCAACCCGAAGGCTGTGGTTGACAGGCTTGAGGCGCTGGGGATTCCTGTCTATGTTTTCGACCCCCAAAGCCTGGAAGGGATTGTTGACACCGTCGAACGGCTGGGTTCGATCTACCATGAAGAAGCCCGTGCAGAAACCCTGGCCGCCGGTTATCGGCAACGCCTGGCCCGGGTAGCCCGGCAGGTCGAGGGAGTCACGAACCGCCCCGGGGTGTTCTTCCAGATCGATGCGCAGCCGATTATCTCGGCCGGCTCCGACACCTTTCTACATCAGCTCCTGATCCGGTCAGGGGCCATAAATCTGGCTGCAGACCGCATCGGTTATCCAAGATACACCTGGGAGGAACTCCTTGCGCTCGAACCCGAGGTGGTCCTTCTGGCATCAATGGGCGGGGGCTACACGGACCAGGAACTCCGCTCCCGCTGGCAGGAGTGGCCGCAGATCCCGGCGGTCCGAAACAGGCGCCTGCATGTTGTCGATGCGGACCTGTTTGACCGCCCGACGCCGAGGCTGATCGATGCCCTGGAGTACCTGGTCGGCCTGCTGCACCCGGCACAGGCTGAGATTCCCTAGCGTACAGGAAACGGTACTGATATGACCGGCTACCGCCCCGTCCACATAAAACTGATCATGGTCACGCTGGTCCTCGCCCCGGTGCTGATCGGCTCGGTGCTGCTTGGCCTGACCATAGGCTCATCGGGAGAGATCGGCGCGGCCTGGCAGACCCTGCTGGGGCGCAGCGAGCCCGACGCGACACTGGAAGTGATCATCTGGCAACTGCGCTGGCCCCGGGTGATCCTGGCGGCAACCGTCGGTGCGTCCCTTGCGCTTGGCGGCCTGGTCTTCCAGGCCCTGTTGCGCAACCCCCTGGCTGAACCTTACATTCTCGGCGTCTCCGGCGGCTCGGCTGTCGGGGCGATTCTCGGCATCCTCGCCGGTTTCAGCTTTTTCCCGGGGCTGGCCCTGAGTTCTTTCACCGGCTCTCTCGCGGTCCTGCTGCTGGTCCTGCTGCTGTCCGGGCGGAAAGAAGGCAGCAGTGACTCCCTCTTGCTGGGCGGCGTGATGGTCAATGCCTTTTGTGGCGCAATCATCATGTTCCTGATTTCGATCAGCCAGTCCGGCCAGATGCATAAAATTATTTTCTGGCTCATGGGTGACCTTTCCGCCGCCGGTTCCGACAGCCTGCCGCTGCTGCTTGGGGTTCTGCCCTGCTTTGTCTTGATATACCTGCTGGCCCAGCCGCTCAACCTGCTCCTGACCGGGCAGGACAGTGCCTCGGCAATGGGGGTCAATGTCAAGGTGGTCGTATCGGTCTTGCTGGTGACTACTTCGCTCATGGTCAGCCTGACAGTCTGCCAGTCGGGGTTGATCGGTTTCGTCGGCCTGACCATTCCGCATGTACTGCGCCTGACGATTGGTCCGGACCACCGCATCCTGGTGCCGGCCTCGATTCTGACCGGGGCCTCCTACCTGGTTATCTGCGACCTGCTTGCCCGCAGCCTGTCCAGCCAGGGAGAAATGTCCGTCGGGATTGTCACCGCACTGATCGGCGCCCCCCTGTTCATTGTTTTGCTCTGGAGGGGCCGGCGATGAGCGGCCTGATTGAGGTCTGCAACGTCAGCCTGCAATATGGCCAATCAGACGTGCTCCGGAACGTCTCTGTGCAAATCGAGGCAGGGGAGTTCTTTGTCATCATCGGCCCGAACGGTGCGGGTAAGACCACCCTCCTCAAAGCGATGGCCGGTCTGCACCGTTTGTCTGCCGGAGATATTCTGCTTCGGCAGAGACCTGTTAGTGAGTATTCCAGAAAGGATCTGGCCCGCTCACTGGCGATGGTGCCGCAGCAGATCAATGCCGAATTTCCGTTCACTGTCGCTGAAACGGTCATAATGGGCCGCTATCCGCACCTGGGTTTGCTGGCTGTGGAAGGCAGGCATGACCTTGAACTGGCCGAGCAGGCCATGGCGTTCACGGAGGTGCTGCATCTTGCGAACCGGCGTCTCGGCCAACTCAGTGGCGGCGAACGGCAGAGAGTCATAATCGCCCGGGCGATCTGTCAGCAATCTGAGGTCCTGCTTCTGGATGAGCCGACCGCTTCACTTGATCCTGCCCATCAACTGAGAATCATGGATCTGATGGAGCGGCTCAGGCAGCAGGAGCAAATCACCATCGTCATGGTCTCTCACGACCTCAATCTGGCCTCCGCATATGCGGACCGGTTGATGCTCCTCAAGGATGGCGTCGTCGAAAAAATCGGCACTCCGCGACAGGTCCTGACCCATGGCCAGCTGACGCACAGTTACGGCTGCAACCTGATTGTCGATGAAGATCCGATCCTGGGTACGCCGCGTGTGAGTCTGGTTTCGGAGAAAGCGGGAGCAACCCTGGGAGGTGTCAGAAGATGATCTGTCAGGGGTGGGGAGGCAGACAAAAAAATGGGGTGTCCTCAGGAGGGGAAGGGACACCCCAAATAAACGGGTTTCTATGGTGGTTTATTTATAACTAAACCGGTCATAATTGTCAACAGAAAAAGCTGAAAGGTTTTTTCTGAAAAAAAGAGACTTTGCTATTTGACACTTGCCCGGGCTTTCGTTATAACTGCGCACTTATGGTGGCGTCGATGAAATCTGGTAAATTTTTACTTGCAATTTGCCAAGCACTGTTGTATATAACGCCCCTTGTGCTGGCGTAGCTCAATAGGCAGAGCACCTCACTTGTAATGAGGATGTTGGGGGTTCGATTCCTCTCGCCAGCTCCATTGAGCTGCCGGGGAGCCTGGCTCCCTTAAAACTGAATAGAAGATATCCCCTGGAGGGGTTCCCGAGTGGCCAAAGGGATCAGACTGTAAATCTGACGTCGAAGACTTCGGAGGTTCGAATCCTCCCCCCTCCACCATTAAAACTTGCCGGAGAAAAGCAGGGCTGTTTGGCGCAGGAGGTTTTTGACCGAAATAAACTGCGAGAATGGAATTGCCGGACTCCAAAGAGAAAGATTCATAGGTTAGGCATTTAGTCCAACGAAACGACACTAAGCGGGAGTAGCTCAGTTGGCTAGAGCATCAGCCTTCCAAGCTGAGGGTCGCGGGTTCGAATCCCGTTTCCCGCTCCAATTTATTAATTGCCTTGCCTGGGTGATGATGACTCAACGGGCCCACATAGCTCAGTAGGTAGAGCACATCCTTGGTAAGGATGAGGTCATCGGTTCAAATCCGATTGTGGGCTCCACATCACAACTCATTAACAGAGCGGGGCGGTTACAAAATTGACTTCGTTTCCATCAGGTGGAGCCAGCAGGGTTGATATCTCAGGATGTCGATCTGCCGGCAAACAAAAAAGACATTATAAAGCAGCAGACGCAAACAAGGGAGGAAAACGCAATGGCCAAAGCCAAGTTTGAACGGACTAAGCCCCATGTCAACATTGGGACGATCGGTCACGTTGACCACGGCAAGACGACTTTGACGGCAGCAATCACGAACGTGCTGTCCTCGCGAGGCGGCGCTGTATTTAAAGCGTTCGATCAGATCGACAACGCTCCCGAGGAGCGTGAGCGCGGTATCACGATCGCCACGGCACACGTTGAGTACGAGACGCAGAACCGTCACTACGCCCACGTCGACTGCCCGGGTCATGCTGACTACGTTAAGAACATGATCACCGGCGCCGCGCAGATGGACGGTGCAATCCTGGTGGTCTCGGCTGCCGACGGCCCGATGCCCCAGACCCGCGAGCACATCCTGCTTGCCCGTCAGGTTGGCGTGCCCGCGATGGTGGTTTTTTTGAACAAGGCTGATATGGTCGATGACGAAGAACTGATGGAGCTGGTAGAGCTGGAGATCCGTGAACTGCTCTCCTCCTACGAGTTCCCCGGTGACGATCTTCCGATCATTCCCGGCAGCGCCCTGAAGGCCCTTGAGTGCGGCTGTGGCGTCGACGGCTGCGCCGCCTGTGAGCCGGTCCTGGAGCTGATGCGCCAGTGCGACTCGTACATCCCCGAGCCTGAGCGTGCGATTGATCGTCCGTTCCTGATGCCGGTCGAGGACGTGTTCTCGATTTCCGGTCGCGGCACGGTTGCTACGGGTCGTGTCGAGCGCGGCATCATCAAGGTTGGCGAAGAAGTTGCGATCGTCGGCATCAAGGATACCGCCAAGTCGGTCGTGACGGGTGTCGAGATGTTCCGCAAGCTTCTGGACCAGGGTCAGGCCGGTGATAACTGCGGGATTCTTCTGCGCGGTGTGAAACGTGAAGATATCGAGCGTGGCCAGGTCCTGGCGAAGCCGGGCAGCATTACCCCGCACACCAAGTTCAAGGCGGAAGCCTACATCCTGACCAAGGAGGAAGGTGGTCGTCATACCCCGTTCTTCAAAGGTTACCGCCCGCAGTTCTACTTCCGTACGACGGACGTAACGGGTATTGTCGAGCTTCCGGAAGGGACCGAGATGGTCATGCCTGGTGATAACATAGCGATCACTGTCGACCTGATCACCCCGATCGCCATGGACAAAGAACTGCGCTTCGCAATCCGCGAAGGTGGCCGCACGGTTGGCGCCGGTGTCGTCAGCGATATTGTTGAGTAACTTCGCTGTTCCTGAATTTTAACATAAGCAGGCGCCCGTCCTTTACAGAGCGGGCGCCGAGGATAAATCAATGCGCGATATAGTGACCCTTGCTTGCACCGAATGCAAGCAGCGCAACTACACGACGACCAAGAACAAAAAGAATACTCCTGACAAGCTGGAGTTCAAGAAGTACTGCCGTTTCTGCCGTAAGCACACGGTCCATAAAGAGACCAAGTAGGCTTAGGGTGCAATCGGGCAAGTTGTTGTTTGAGGTTGCAGGCCAGTAGCTCTAACGGCTAGAGCACCGGTCTCCAAAACCGGGTGTTGTAGGTTCGAATCCTACCTGGCCTGCCAAATAACTTTAACGTTAATCCTACATACAGGTTGCGATAGTGAATTTCAAGGTTACCGAATTTCTTCAACAGGTCAAAGCTGAGCTGCAGAAGGTTACCTGGCCCACCCGCAAGGAAACTTACGGATCGACGGTGGTTGTCGTCGTACTTGTCCTGCTGGTGGCAGTTTTCTTATGGATCGTTGACACAGGCCTGTCAGCACTGATCCAGACCTTGCTCAACTGAGAGACCGAGTGAATCCCATGGGCGAGAAGAAGTGGTACGGAGTACATACCTATTCAGGTTACGAGAACAAGGTCAAACTCAACCTTGAGGAACGGATCCGCTCTTTAGGCGCGGAGGAGTTCTTCGGTGAGGTTCTGATCCCCTCGGAAACCGTGGTGGAGCTCAAGAATGGTGAGCGCAAGACCTCTACCCGCAAGTTTTTCCCCGGCTATATTCTGATTCACGTCGAGCTGAACAGTGAAACCTGGCATATCGTCAAGGATACGCCCAAGGTGACCGGCTTCGTCGGCGGTGGAACAACCCCTCCGCCGATTCCTGATGAGGAAGTGGCCAAAATCACCAGGCGCATGGAAGAGGGCGTAGAGCGGCCGAAGCCGAAAGTCGAATTTGAAGTTGGTGAAACGGTGCGGGTTATCGATGGGCCGTTCCTGAATTTCACCGGCATTGTTGAAGATGTTAAACCTGACAAGGCCAAGCTCAAGGTCATGGTCAGCATCTTTGGCCGGGTTACCCCGGTTGAGCTTGAGTTTATCCAGGTTGAAAAGACCAGCTGAGTTTCTGGCGGAATATAGTTAAGGAGTCAATTCATGGCCAAAAAGGTTATTGGACAGATAAAACTGCAGATCACTGCCGGTAAGGCAAATCCTTCACCTCCGGTCGGCCCGGCACTGGGTCAGCACGGCGTGAACATCATGGAGTTCTGCAAGGCTTACAATGCCAGAACCCAGGACCAGGAAGGCCTGATTATCCCGGTCATCATTACGGTCTTCGCTGACCGCTCTTTCACCTTTATCACCAAGACCCCACCGGCGTCGGTGCTTTTGCTACGGGCTGCCAAGATTCCCAAGGGTTCCGGTGTGCCGAACAAGACCAAAGTCGGCAAGGTCACCAAGGCGCAGGTCGCGGAAATCGCCAAGCTCAAGATGCCCGACCTCAATGCTTATAATATCGAGGGTGCCATGCGCATTATAGAAGGAACTGCGCGGAGCATGGGCCTCGAAGTTGTAGCTTAATTACTACACGCTGAACGCGGAGAAGATAGACAATGGCGACAGGAAAACAGTTCAAAGCGTCCAAGGACAAGATCGACCGTACCAGGATCTATACAGTTGACGAGGCGTTGGCCCTGGTTAAGGAAACGGCTTACGCCAAATTCGACGAGTCGGTCGATGTCTCGGTAAAGCTCGGTGTTGACCCCCGTAAGGCCGACCAGATGGTCCGTGGCGCCGTGGTGCTGCCAAATGGTCTCGGCAAGACGATCCGGGTGCTGGTTTTTGCCAAAGGGGAAAAGGCTCTGGAGGCCCAGGAAGCCGGCGCTGACTATGTTGGTGGCGACGACCTGGTCGAGAAGATCAAGGGTGGCTGGTTCGATTTTGATACCGCCATAGCCACACCTGACATGATGGGCACCGTCGGCAAGATCGGCAAGCTGCTCGGCCCCCGCAGCCTGATGCCCAACCCCAAGGTTGGCACGGTTACCTTTGAGATCGCCCGGGCCGTCAGTGAAGCAAAGTCGGGCAAGGTCGAGTACCGTGCAGAAAAGGCTGGCATCGTGCATGCCCCGGTCGGCAAGGTTTCCTTTGATGCTGAGAAACTCAAGGGCAACCTGGTTACCCTGATGGACGCCCTGATTAAGGCCAAGCCGTCTACCGCCAAGGGTACCTACGTAAAGAAAGTGACAATCTCCGCAACCATGGGACCCGGTGTCAATGTCGACGTCCCCGAGTTGCAGGCGCTGGCCAAGTAAGACAGGCATCAAGTCGCATCACACTTGTGGTGCGGCATCACAGGATAAAGCAAGTCCTGGCCACAGACAGCAGGTACTTAACGGTTTAATGGCGAGACCACCTGCCGAGGCGAGATGGATGGTGTATGAGACATGCGGTCTCTTCTTCACCTTCATGAAGGCTGGGATGAGGAGCTAAGTCATTAGCTCTGAAATCTACAAGGAAAGGAGGAGAGACGTTGAATAAACAAAGCAAAGAAACTCTGGTCGCGGAATTTGCGCAAAAACTCAAGGAAGCCAAGGCTGCTTTTCTGGCGGACTATCGCGGCCTGGACGTAGACCAGGCCAATGATTTGCGGAACAAGCTCCGGGAACTCGGGGTTGAGTACCGCGTTGTCAAAAACACCCTGCTACGCCTGGCGGCAAAGGATACCGACGCGGGTTGTCTCGACAAGTACCTGAGCGGACCGACCGCTATCGCCTTGGTCAAGGATGACCCGGTTGCTCCCGCCAAGGCTCTGGTGGATTTTGCCAAAAAGCACGGAGTCTTCGAACTGAAGGCGGGAATGCTCGATGGTAAACTGCTTGACGCCAATGCGATCAAGGCGTTGTCGGACCTGCCGAGCCGCGAACAACTGCTGGCCAAGATGCTGGGCTCAATGAGTGCTCCGGCAACCAACTTTGTCGGTGTTCTGGCCGCAGTACCACGCTCGTTCGTACAGGTTTTGGCTGCGATCAAGGACCAGAAGGAAGCGGCCTGAGATTGCTCTGGCTGACATCAAATTAACAATCTAAAAAATATCGATACAGGATTACGGAGGATACAGAAAATGGCTGCAATCACTAAAGAACAGGTTATTGAATTCATCGAGAAGATGAGCGTCCTTGAGTTGGCTGAAATGGTCAAGGAACTGGAAGAAAAATTCGGCGTCTCTGCTGCTGCACCTGTTGCAGTTGCTGCCGCTGGACCGGCCGGCGGTGGCGAGGCTGCCGCTGAAGAAGAGAAGACCGAATTTGATGTCGTGCTCACTGCTGTCGGCGACAAGAAGATCAATGTCATCAAGGTTGTGCGTGCGATCACCGGTCTGGGCCTGAAAGAAGCCAAGGACCTGGTCGACGGCGCCCCTAACACTGTCAAAGAAGCCGCGGGCAAGGAAGAAGCCGAAGGCATCAAGACCCAGCTGGAAGAAGCTGGCGCCAGCGTGGAGCTCAAGTAGTAGCCCGTCTCGGATAATCACGTCCTAGCCAAGGCCACCTTGAGTGGCCTTGGCTATTATACTTTAGTCAACATAATGAGGAGACACCATGGCTTATTCGATTGCGAATAACCAGCTTCTTAGGAAACACTTTCAGGAAATCAAGCGGATCATCGATATCCCTAACCTGATTGATATCCAAAAGAATTCCTATCAGCGTTTCCTGCAGGCGGATCTGCCTGCGACCGCTCGCCAGAACATCGGCGTCGAGGCGGTCTTCCGCTCGGTCTTCCCGATCCGGGATTTTAGTGAAACCTGCTCCCTTGAGTATGTTGAATACTCGCTGGGCACCCCGAAGTACGATGTCGAGGAGTGCCACCAGAGGGGGATGACTTTTGCCGCCCCGATGAAGGTCAAGGTGCGACTGGTCTCCTGGGATGTCGATAAGGAATCCGGCGTACAGTCGATCCGCGACATCAAGGAGCAGGAAGTCTATTTCGGTGAAATTCCACTGATGACGGAAAACGGTACTTTCATCATCAATGGTACTGAACGTGTCATTGTCAGTCAGCTGCATCGTTCGCCCGGGGTCTTTTTCGACCACGACAAGGGCAAGACGCACTCGAGCGGCAAGGTGCTTTACAGCGCCCGGGTGATCCCGTACCGGGGTTCCTGGCTCGATTTCGATTTTGATCATAAAGATATCCTTTTTGTACGAATCGACCGTCGCCGCAAGCTGCCGGCGACCGTACTTTTGAAAGCCCTGGGCTTCTCTGCCGAGGAGCTCCTGAATCACTATTACGATACAGATGAAATCTTCGTTGAAGATGGCATCTATCGCAAGAAGGTCAATACCCAGCTCCTTCTCGGGCAGCGGACCACCGTCGATGTGTTTGACGCCGATGGCGAGGTGCTGGTCAAGGCCAACCGTAAATTCACCAAGTCGGCAATCCGCAAAATCGATGAAAAGAAGATCGAGTTTATTGATGTCCCGGAAGAGGAGGTCATCGGCAAGATTTCTTCGACGGACATCATTGACAAAGCGACTGGTGAAGTTGTCGTCGAGTGCAATGAAGAGATGACCGCCGCCAGGCTTGAAGAACTGGCCAAGCGCGGCATCAACCGCTTCACGGTCCTCTTTATTGACCACATGTATGTCGGCCCCTTCCTGCGCGACACTCTGCTGCAGGATAAGGTCGCCTCGCCCGAAGAAGCCAAGGTCGAGATCTACCGTCGCCTGCGCCCCGGTGATCCGCCGACTCTCAAGAGCTCAGACGCGCTTTTCTCGAGCCTCTTCTTCAACGAGGAGCGCTATGACCTCTCCACGGTCGGGCGTCTCAAGCTGAATCACAAGCTCGGGCTGAAGCTGCCTCTTGAGATAACGACCCTGACCAAAGAAGACATCCTCGAAGTTGTGCGCTACCTGATCGACCTGCGCAACGGTGTCAACGATTGGGAAGTCTCTGACGACAAAGGGAATACGCGCCATCTGCCGGTCAAGATCGATGACATTGACCATCTCGGCAATCGTCGCGTGCGTGCGGTTGGCGAACTGCTTGAGAACCAGTACCGTGTCGGCCTGGTGCGCATGGAGCGTGCAATCAAGGAGCGCATGAGCCTGCAGGAAGTTGACAGCCTGATGCCCCATGACCTGATCAATTCCAAGCCGGTCTCGGCCGTGGTCAAAGAGTTCTTCGGCTCGAGTCAGCTCTCCCAGTTCATGGACCAGACCAACCCGCTTTCTGAAATTACCCACAAACGCCGCCTCTCGGCTCTCGGACCCGGCGGTCTGACCCGCGAACGTGCAGGTTTTGAAGTCCGTGACGTGCATGCGACGCACTATGGCCGTGTTTGCCCGATTGAGACTCCCGAAGGTCCGAACATCGGTCTGATTGCGTCACTGTCGACCTATGCCCGGATCAATGTCCACGGTTTCGTCGAGACGCCCTACCGCATTGTCAAGGACGGCAAGGTCTCAAACGAGATCCAATATTTCTCGGCACTCGAGGAAGAGGGGCACGCAATCGCTCAGGCCAACGCCCCGCTCGACAAGAAAAACTGCTTCGTTAATGAATTGGTCAACGCTCGGAAGAACGGTGAGTTCATGCTCATCAACCAGGGCGAGATCGAACTGATGGACGTGTCGCCCAAGCAGCTGGTCTCAGTTGCTGCGGCTCTCATCCCGTTCCTGGAGAATGACGATGCGAACCGTGCCCTGATGGGTTCCAACATGCAGCGACAGGCTGTGCCCCTGCTGCGTGCCGATGCTCCGCTGGTCGGGACAGGTATGGAGCGGATTGTCGCCCACGACTCCGGCTCTGCAGTCGTTGCCCGCCACAATGGTGTTGTCGAAAATGTTGACGCTGGCCGCATCGTCGTCAAGATCGACGACAACGAGGTCGATGAAACAGGCACCGGCGTTGATATCTACAACCTGATCAAGTTTATCCGTTCCAACCAGAACACCTGCCTCAACCAGAAACCGATTGTCAAGGTCGGCGATAAGGTCAAGCGTGGCGAGATCATCGCCGACGGGCCTTCCACCCAGTGGGGCGAATTGGCCCTTGGGCAGAACGTTCTGGTCGCCTTTATGCCTTGGGGCGGTTACAACTTCGAGGACTCGATCCTGATCTCCGAGAAGCTGGTCAAAGAAGATCGCTATACCTCGATTCATGTCGAGGAGTTCGAGTGTGTTGCCCGCGATACCAAGCTGGGCAAGGAAGAGATCACCGACGATATCCCCAACCTCGGCGAAGATGCACTGCGCAACCTCGACGAAAGCGGCATCATCCGGATCGGCGCGGAAGTCAAACCGACCGATATCCTGGTCGGCAAGATCACACCCAAAGGTGAGACCCAGTTGTCGCCGGAAGAGAAGCTCCTGCGCGCAATCTTCGGTGAAAAAGCCGGTGATGTGCGGGATACCTCGCTGCGTGTGCCGCCTGGTGTCGAAGGGGTGGTCATCGGTGCCCGGGTCTTCTCCCGTAAGGGCCTGGACAAGGATACCCGCACCGAGTTTATTGAGCAGACCGAAATTGACAAGCTGCTCAAGGACCAGAACGATGAAATACGCATCATCCGGGAGTCTGCCCAACGCAAGCTGGCGGCCCTGTTGAACGACCAGGCGGTCTCAGTGCCGGTCAAGGATCGTGACGGCAAGACCTTGCTGCCGAAGGGTCACAAGATTACCATCAAGGCGCTCGAATCGATTCCGTTCAGCCTCTGGGGCGAAATTTCCCTGTCTGACGAAAAGGCCGAAGCCAGGGTTACTGAAACATCAAGACGTCTGCGGGAGCGGGAGGAGATCATCAAAACCGTCTTCGCCGACAAGATTGAAAAGCTCAAGCGCGGCGATGACCTGCCTCCGGGCGTTATCAAGATGGTCAAGGTCTACATCGCCATCAAGCGTAAGCTCTCGGTTGGTGACAAGATGGCCGGCCGCCATGGTAACAAAGGTGTCCTGTCGCGGATCCTGCCCGAAGAAGACATGCCTTACATGGCGGATGGCACTCCGGTTGAAATCGTGCTTAACCCGCTCGGTGTCCCGTCACGTATGAACGTCGGTCAGATTCTGGAGACCCATCTTGGCTTGGCCTCACGCTTCCTTGGTGAGCAGATCCAGGCCGCAATCGACAAGATGACGGAGCCGAAAAAGCTGCGCAAGCAGATCAAGGACATCTACGGCAACAAGGAGCTGAACACTTTCATCGATGAACTGAGTGATGAAGATGTCCTCAGTCTGGCTCGCCGGCTCAGTCATGGCATCCCCATGGCGTCCCCGGTCTTTGAAGGTGTCCACGAAGACCAGATCAAAATCGAGCTGGAGCGTGCGGGTATGCCCCTTGACGGGCAGATGACCCTGCATGATGGACGGACCGGCGAAGCCTTCAAGGAGAAGGTCACCGTCGGCATCATGTACATGCTCAAGCTGCATCACCTGGTTGACGATAAGATCCATGCCCGTAGTATCGGCCCCTACAGCCTGGTCACCCAACAGCCGCTGGGCGGTAAGGCCCAGTTCGGCGGCCAGCGGCTCGGTGAGATGGAGGTCTGGGCTATGGAAGCTTACGGTGCAGCTCACGCCCTGCAGGAATTCCTTACGGTCAAGTCGGATGACGTGGCCGGCCGGACCCGGATTTACGAGGCGATCGTCAAGGGCAAGCATACCCTTGAAGCGGGTCTCCCGGAATCGTTCAACGTCCTTATCAAAGAGCTTCAGGCACTCTGTCTCGACGTCGAGTTGCTGGAAGAAGAGGACTGATACTGCTGCGCAAACCCCTCATCCTGAAAAGGAGGATGTGTCTTGGAAGATATATACAGCCTGTTTGAGCGACCGAAAGACCCGTTGAATTTCAACTCTATCCGTCTCTCTGTCGCTTCGCCGGAAAAGATTCGTGAACGCTCTTTCGGTGAGGTTAAGAAACCTGAAACGATAAACTACCGGACCTTCAAACCGGAGCGCGACGGCCTTTTCTGTGCCAAGATCTTTGGCCCGACCAAGGATTACGAGTGCAACTGCGGCAAGTACAAGCGCATGAAACATCGCGGCATTGTCTGCGAAAAGTGCGGTGTCGAGGTTATCCCGAGCAAAGTGCGTCGTGAACGGCTCGGCCACATTGATCTGGCTTGCCCTGTCGCGCATATCTGGTTCCTCAAATCACTGCCGAGCCGGATTGCCACGCTTCTCGATCTGACCCTCAAGGAGCTCGAGAGAATCCTCTACTTCGAGGCCTATATCGTGCTCGACGAAGGTGAGAGCGACCTGGTCAAAGGGCAGATCCTTACTGAAGAGAAATACCGCGAAGCAATGGAAGAGCACGCCGGCGCGTTTACTGTCGGAATGGGCGCGGAAGCGGCACAGGAGCTGCTGGCTTCGATTAATATCGACGAACTGGCCGCCAGCCTTCGCGCTGAGATGATCGAAGCTACCAGCGAGGCCAAGCGCAAGAAGGTTGCCAAGCGCCTCAAGATTGCTGACGCATTCATCCAGAGCGGCAATCGCCCCGAATGGATGATTCTTGAAACCATCCCGGTCCTGCCGCCGGAACTGCGCCCCCTGGTGCCCCTTGATGGCGGGCGCTTTGCAACCTCGGACCTCAACGACCTTTACCGTCGGGTGATCAACCGGAACAACCGCCTGAAGCGCCTGATGGAACTGCGGGCGCCGGAGGTTATCATTCGTAATGAGAAGCGCATGCTGCAAGAGGCTGTTGATGCCTTGTTCGACAACGGTCGTCGCGGTCGTGCGATCACCGGTCCCAACAAGCGTCCGCTCAAGTCGCTGTCCGATATGCTCAAAGGCAAGGGCGGCCGCTTTCGCCAGAACCTCCTCGGTAAACGTGTCGACTACTCCGGTCGTTCAGTCATCGTTGTCGGCCCCGAGTTGAAGCTGCACCAGTGTGGCTTGCCGAAGAAGATGGCCCTTGAGCTGTTCAAGCCCTTTATCTACAACAAGCTCGAAGAGCGTGGTTACTGCACGACGATCAAGAGCGCCAAGAAACTTGTTGAACGTGAGCGCCCGGAGGTCTGGGACGTCCTCGAGGAAGTCATCAAGGAGCATCCGGTCATGCTGAACCGCGCGCCGACCCTGCACCGTCTCGGCATCCAGGCGTTCGAGCCGGTGCTGATCGAGGGCAAGGCGATCCAGCTGCATCCGCTGGTCTGTACCGCCTTCAATGCCGACTTTGACGGTGACCAGATGGCTGTTCATCTGCCGCTCTCGGTTGAGAGCCAGATCGAAACCCGCGTCTTGATGATGTCGACCAACAACATCCTGTCACCGGCCCACGGCAAGCCGATTATCGTGCCGTCGCAGGACATGGTCCTCGGGCTTTACTACATGACCCGCGAGCGAACCTTTGCGTATGGTGAGAACAAGATTTTCTCTTCCACAGATGAAGTTCGCATGGCCTACGACGCCGAAGAGGCTGATCTGCAGGCCAAGATCAAGGTTCGCATGGTTACTGCCGAAGACAGGGGCTCCGAACTCGTTGAAACCACGGTGGGCCGCGTATTGCTGCGCGAAGTCGTGCCCGATGCCATTCCGTTCTTCTACATCAACCGGGTTATGAACAAGAAACACGTCGGTGAACTGATCGATGTCTGTTTCCGCCTCGCCGGCAACAAGGAAACCGTTATCCTGGCCGACAAGCTCAAGGAGACCGGCTTCCGCTTTTCAACAATTGCCGGCGTTTCGATCTGCCTGGACAACATGGTCATCCCCGAATCGAAGGAAGGGTTCATTACCGAGGCTGTCAATGAGGTCCGTGAGATCCAGGAGCAATACACCGAAGGTCTGATTACTGACGGTGAGCGTTACAACAAGGTCATCGACATTTGGGCCAAGTGTACCGAAGATATTGCCCAGACCATGCTTTCCAAACTGGCGGTTGAGACGGTTACTTCGCCGGCTGGTGACCAGGTCAAGGTACCATCTTTCAACCCGATCCACATGATGGCTGATTCCGGCGCTCGAGGCAGCCACCAGCAGATCCGTCAGTTGGCCGGTATGCGTGGCCTGATGGCCAAACCGGACGGCTCGATCATCGAGACGCCGATCACGGCGAACTTCCGTGAAGGCCTCACCGTTTTGCAGTACTTCATTTCGACTCACGGTGCCCGTAAGGGTCTAGCTGACACCGCTCTCAAGACCGCCAACTCAGGTTACCTGACCCGTCGTCTGGTTGACGTCGCCCAGGACGCCATCATCATGGAAGAAGACTGCGGCACCCTGGATGGTATCGAAGTCAGCTCCCTGATCGAAGGTGGCGAGGTGATCGAGCCTCTCGGCGACCGTATCCTTGGCCGCGCGGCCCTGGAGGATATCGTCGATCCGGTTACTGACGAAGTCCTTGTCGAGGCCAACCAGGAGATCGATGAGGCCCTGGTGCAGAAGATCGACGAGGCCGGTATCGAGAAGATTCGGATTCGCTCGGTGCTGACCTGCCAGACCCGTCGCGGCATCTGCGCTTCCTGTTATGGTCGCGACCTTGCCCGTGGTCACGTCGTTAACCTCGGCGAAGCGGTCGGCGTTATTGCCGCTCAGTCGATCGGTGAACCCGGTACCCAGCTGACCATGCGGACCTTCCATATCGGTGGTACCGCATCGCGTCAGGCTGAACAGACTGCTCTGGAGGCCCGTTCTGAAGGTACTCTCAAGTTTATCAACCTGACGACGGCCATCAACAGCGAAGGCTCCCTCGTGGTTATGAACCGTAATGCGGAAGTGGCCGTGGTCGACGAGACCGGCCGCGAGCGCGAGCGTTACGGAGTGGTCTATGGGGCCCGACTGATGGTCGGCGAAAATGGTGCCGTTACCAAGGGCATGGTCCTGTCCGAATGGGACCCCTTCACCATGCCGATTCTTTCCGAAGCTTCCGGTAAAGTCCGCTTTGGGGACCTGCTCGAGGGACTGACGGTTGAGGAGCAGGTCGATGATGTGACAGGTCTGTCCCGCAAGGTGGTTATCGAAACCAAGTCTGCGGACAAGCGCCCCCGCGTATCGATTAAGGATGAGAACAACAAGACGGCCCAGCGTTGCATGATGCCGGTCGGCGCCAACATCCTGATCCATGAAGACGCAATGGTCAGCGCCGGCGACATCCTCGCCAAGATCCCGCGTGAGACCACCAAGACCAAGGACATCACCGGTGGCCTGCCACGCGTTGCCGAGCTGTTTGAGGCCCGCAAGCCGAAAGAGTTCGCCGTGATTACCGAGATTGACGGCGTGATCGCTTTCGGCAAGGACTCCAAGGGCAAGCGCAAGGTTGTGGTGACCCCGGAAATTGGTGAACCCAAGGAATACCTGATACCGAAGGGCAAGCACATCAGCGTGCACGAAGGTGACTTTGTCCGCGCCGGTGAACCCCTCATGGATGGCTCGAGTAACCCGCATGACATCCTGCGAGTGCTTGGTGAGAAAGAACTCGCCAAATACCTGGTCGATGAGGTGCAGGAGGTCTACCGTCTGCAGGGCGTCAAGATCAATGACAAGCACATTGAGGTTATCGTTCGGCAGATGCTGCGCCGGGTCAAGATCAAGGAGGTCGGTGAGACCCGCTTCCTGGTCGACGATCAGGTGGAGCGCTGGATGTTTGACGAAGAGAACCAGCGCGTGCTGGCAGACGGTGGCAAACCTGCAGTCGGCGAGCCTCTCATGCTCGGCATCACCAAGGCCTCGTTGTCGACCGAGTCCTTCATCTCTGCCGCG
Organism: uncultured delta proteobacterium; assembly: GCA_963715335.1. Taxonomy (GTDB): domain Bacteria; phylum Desulfobacterota; class Desulfuromonadia; order Desulfuromonadales; family BM103; genus JAFDBW01. The sequence goes on along the minus strand of CAVQRZ010000006.1, from coordinate 97,557 downwards.
TCCTTCCAGGAGACGACAAAAGTGTTGACTCAGGCCGCTATCGAAGGCAAGGTCGACAACCTGCGCGGCCTGAAGGAGAATGTCATCATGGGCCGCCTGATCCCGGCCGGTACGGGCGTCTCCAAGTACCGCAGCGCAAACCTGTTGATCGAGGACCCGGAAGAGCGTCTGCCGGAGCCGGAAGTGATCGACGAGGACGCCGAAGATTTTACTGATGAACTTGAAGCCTTGCTGGTCTCTGCGCCAGCAGAAGAGGCCGAAGATATTGATTTGGAATAGTTTTTCAGCCGGCTGATAAAAAAAGCTGTTCGCTACAATAAGTACTTGACAGGGAGGGCCCGCTTTGCTAGATTCAGCGGGTTTTCTCCTGTGAGAAAACCTGTTCTTTTAACGTCATGAATACGCAAATTCGGGAGTGATTCGATGCCGACGATCAATCAGTTGATCCGTATGGGTCGTGAGAAAAAACAAGATAAATCAACAGCGCCTGCGCTAAGGGGTAACCCTCAAAAGCGTGGCGTATGTACCCGCGTGTACACCACGACCCCGAAGAAGCCTAACTCGGCGCTTCGTAAAGTTGCCCGTGTCCGCCTGACCAATGGAATGGTTATTACTACATACATTCCGGGTGTCGGACATAACCTGCAGGAGCACTCAGTGGTGCTGGTCCGTGGCGGCCGGGTCAAAGACCTTCCCGGCGTTCGTTATACGATCGTCCGTGGTGCCCTTGACCTTGCGGGGGTTAAAGACCGTAAGCAGTCGCGTTCCAGATACGGTGCCAAGCGGCCCAAGTAATTGAGAGACGGAAGAGGACGTTATGCCGAGAAGAAGAGAAGTAGCCAAGCGGGTTATCCTGCCTGATCCGAAATTCCACGATCAACTGGTGGCCAAGTTCGTCAATGCTCTGATGCTTGACGGTAAGAAGAGTACCGCCGAAAATATCGTTTACGGTGCTTTTGACCTGATCAAGTCGCGTTCCGGTGATGAGCCGGTCGAGGTCTTCAAGAAGGCCCTGGAAAACGTTCGTCCGACTGTCGAAGTCAAGTCCCGTCGTGTTGGTGGTTCCACCTACCAGGTGCCGGTCGAGGTTCGCAATGAACGTCGTAATGCCCTGGCGATTCGCTGGATCGTAGGTTTCGCTCGCGGTCGTGGTGAAAAAACCATGCAGGAGCGCCTCGCCGGTGAGTTCATGGATGCGGCTGGAAACCGTGGCTCATCCGTTAAAAAACGCGAAGATGTACATCGCATGGCCGAAGCTAACAAAGCCTTCGCTCATTATCGCTGGTAAGGCGGAGGACGAACTGCTGTGGCACGCAAAGTAGCATTAGATAAAACCCGTAATATCGGTATCATGGCCCACATTGATGCTGGTAAAACGACCACCACCGAGCGTATTCTCTATTACACTGGCGTTTCCCACAAGATCGGTGAAGTTCATGATGGCGCTGCCACCATGGACTGGATGGAGCAGGAGCAGGAGCGTGGCATCACAATCACCTCGGCTGCAACCACCTGCTTCTGGAAAGAGCACCGCGTCAATATTATAGATACCCCCGGACATGTTGACTTTACCATCGAGGTAGAGCGCTCCCTGAAGGTGCTGGACGGCGCCGTTGCCGTGTTCTGTTCGGTTGGCGGCGTTGAGCCCCAGTCCGAGACAGTCTGGCGTCAGGCCGACAAGTACGGCGTTCCCCGAATTGCCTTTATCAACAAGATGGACCGCGTCGGCGCCGATTTCAACCGCGGCGTCAAGATGATGCGCGACCGCCTTGGTGCCAACCCGGTGCCAATTCAGCTGCCAATCGGCGTAGAAGACCTCTTTCGTGGTGTTATTGACCTGGTCCAGATGAAAGCGATTATCTGGAGCGACGAGTCGATGGGTGCCAAATACGAAGTTATGGATATCCCTGCAGATCTTCTGGATGATGCGGAAGCCGCTCGGGAAGCTTTGCTCGAAGAGATCAGCTCCTCAGATGAAGAACTGATGGAGAAATATCTCGGTGGTGAAGAACTCACCATTGAAGAAGTCAAGGCCGGCATCCGCAAGGCGACAATGGCCCTGCAGATTAACCCGGTCCTGTGCGGCACGGCATTCAAAAACAAGGGTGTGCAGACACTGCTGGACGCAGTGATTGATTACATGCCTTCGCCTCTCGATGTTAAACCGATCCCGGGCATTGAACCTGGTACCGGTGCTGAAGTGACTCGTCCCGCTGACGACAGCGCTCCTTTCGCGGCCCTGGCTTTCAAGGTCATGACGGACCCGTTTGTCGGCCAGCTGACCTTCTTTCGTGTCTATTCCGGCGTCGCTGAGTCCGGTGCTCATGTGCTTAATGCTACCAAGGACAAGAAGGAGCGCTTTGGCCGCCTGCTGAAAATGCATGCCAATAAGCGTGAAGAGATCAAGCAGGTCTATTCAGGCGATATTGCCGCCGCAGTTGGTCTGAAGCACACCACGACTGGCGACACTCTTTGTGATCCCAAGCTTTCCTGTATTCTTGAGGCCATGGAGTTCCCGGAGCCGGTTATCCATATCGCTATCGAACCGAAGACCAAGAGCGACCAGGAAAAGATGGGTACCGCCCTCGGCAAGCTGGTCCAGGAAGATCCCTCCTTGCGCGTCAAAACCGACGAGGAAACAGGCCAGGTGATTATCTCCGGCATGGGCGAGCTGCACCTCGAGATCATCGTTGACCGCATGAGGCGAGAGTTCAAGGTCGAGGCGAACATAGGCGCTCCCCAGGTTGCGTACCGCGAAACAATCACCAAGACCGTTGAAGTTCAGGGCAAGTTTGTCCGTCAGTCTGGTGGTCGCGGCCAATACGGCGATTGTCATCTGCGTCTTGAACCCCTTGAGGCCGGTGGCGGTTTCGAGTACGTCGACGCGATCAAGGGCGGTGTTATCCCCCGGGAATATATCCCTGCAGTCGGTGCCGGTGCTGAGCAAGCAGCTCAGAACGGTATCCTGGCAGGGTTCCCGCTGGTGGATGTCAGGGTGACCTGCTTTGACGGCTCCTACCATGATGTTGACTCTTCGGAGATGGCGTTCAAAATTGCCGGTTCGATGGGCTTCAAGGAAGGCGCTGCCAAGGCCAAGCCGATACTGCTCGAGCCGGTTATGGATGTGGAAGTCGTCCTTCCTGAGGAATACCTCGGCGAAGTCATGGGCGATTTGAACAGTCGTCGTGGCCGGGTTGCCGGGATGGAAGCACGTGGCGGAGCACAGGTTGTCAGCGCCCAGGTTCCTCTGTCGAGCATGTTCGGTTACTCTACGGACCTGCGCAGTGCGACCCAGGGACGAGCGACCTACACCATGACCTTCGATCATTATGAACAGGTTCCCAAGGCGATTGCTGAAGAAATTATCAGCAAAACCAAGGGTTAATTCAACTTTTTAGCACAAGAATATAAGGAGATACGACCATGGCCAAAGCCAAGTTTGAACGGACTAAGCCCCATGTCAACATTGGGACGATCGGTCACGTTGACCACGGCAAGACGACTTTGACGGCAGCAATCACGAACGTGCTGTCCTCGCGAGGCGGCGCTGTATTTAAAGCGTTCGATCAGATCGACAACGCTCCCGAGGAGCGTGAGCGCGGTATCACGATCGCCACGGCACACGTTGAGTACGAGACGCAGAACCGTCACTACGCCCACGTCGACTGCCCGGGTCATGCTGACTACGTTAAGAACATGATCACCGGCGCCGCGCAGATGGACGGTGCAATCCTGGTGGTCTCGGCTGCCGACGGCCCGATGCCCCAGACCCGCGAGCACATCCTGCTTGCCCGTCAGGTTGGCGTGCCCGCGATGGTGGTTTTTTTGAACAAGGCTGATATGGTCGATGACGAAGAACTGATGGAGCTGGTAGAGCTGGAGATCCGTGAACTGCTCTCCTCCTACGAGTTCCCCGGTGACGATCTTCCGATCATTCCCGGCAGCGCCCTGAAGGCCCTTGAGTGCGGCTGTGGCGTCGACGGCTGCGCCGCCTGTGAGCCGGTCCTGGAGCTGATGCGCCAGTGCGACTCGTACATCCCCGAGCCTGAGCGTGCGATTGATCGTCCGTTCCTGATGCCGGTCGAGGACGTGTTCTCGATTTCCGGTCGCGGCACGGTTGCCACGGGTCGTGTCGAGCGCGGCATCATCAAGGTTGGCGAAGAAGTTGCGATCGTCGGCATCAAGGATACCGCCAAGTCGGTCGTGACGGGTGTCGAGATGTTCCGCAAGCTTCTGGACCAGGGTCAGGCCGGTGATAACTGCGGGATTCTTCTGCGCGGTGTGAAACGTGAAGATATCGAGCGTGGCCAGGTCCTGGCGAAGCCGGGCAGCATTACCCCGCACACCAAGTTCAAGGCGGAAGCCTACATCCTGACCAAGGAGGAAGGTGGTCGTCATACCCCGTTCTTCAAAGGTTACCGCCCGCAGTTCTACTTCCGTACGACGGACGTAACGGGTATTGTCGAGCTTCCGGAAGGGACCGAGATGGTCATGCCTGGTGATAACATAGCGATCACTGTCGACCTGATCACCCCGATCGCCATGGACAAAGAACTGCGCTTCGCAATCCGCGAAGGTGGCCGCACGGTTGGCGCCGGTGTCGTCAGCGATATTGTTGAGTAATTAAAGGACGAGATCATGCAGAGTCAGAAGATTCGTATCCGCCTCAAGGCATATGATCACAAGCTGCTTGACCAGTCGGTCAATGAGATTGTCGACACGGCCAAACGTACCGGAGCCAGAGTGGCTGGTCCGATTCCGCTGCCGACAGTGATCAACAAGTACTGCGTGCTGCGTGGCCCACATGTTGACAAGAAGAGCCGCGAGCAATTCGAGATGCGTACACACAAGCGCTTGCTTGATATCGTTGAGCCGACCCAGCAAACGGTTGATGCTTTGATGAAGCTAGACCTTTCTGCCGGTGTCGATGTCGAGATCAAGCTGTAACAGCGAATTAAGGGTAAAGTGATGATTCAGGGAATTTTGGGTAAAAAACTGGGCATGACCCAGGTCTTCGTAGCCGACGGCCGCCGTGTACCGGTGACTGTGGTGGAGGCAGGCCCCTGTACCGTCTTGCAGAAGAAGACGGAATCCGCTGATGGTTACAACGCTTTGCAGGTTGGTTTCTCAGCCAAGAAAACCCATCGCGCGACCAAGCCCATGATGGGACATTTCAAAAAAGCTGATCAGGGCGCATTTGCTTACCTGCGCGAACTGGGTGCTGAGAATGTTGATGGCTACCAAGTTGGTGATCAGATTACCTGCGACGCGGTTTTCAAGCCCGGCGATGTCATTGATGTGACCGGAACCAGCAAAGGCAAGGGCTTCCAGGGGGTCATCAAGCGTTGGAATTTTTCTGGCGGGCGTGCTACGCACGGCTCCAGGTTTCACCGGGCACCCGGGTCGATCGGGGCAAGCGCCTGGCCGTCACGTGTCCATAGGGGGAAGAAGATGCCGGGGCAGATGGGCAATGCCCGTGTCACCCAGCAGGGTCTGGAAATCGTTGAGGTTCGTCCTGAACAGAACCTGATTCTGATCAAAGGGGCCATCCCCGGGGCGAATCACGGTCTGGTAGTGTTGCGCAAGACCTTCAAGGCCAAGTGATAATTACTCGTTTGAGTGCCGGAGTTTAGTTATGGCAAAGATTGTAGTGTATGACATAAACCGCAAGCAGGTGTCCGAGCGGGATCTGGTTGATGAAGTGTTCAACGCGGACGTCAAGGAATACCTGTTGCATGATATGGTTCGTTACCAGCTCGCTGCAAGGCGTCAGGGTACCGTCAAGGTCAAGAGTCGCGGCGAAGTTCGCGGTGGTGGCAAGAAACCGTATAAACAGAAGGGCACCGGTAATGCCCGTCAAGGCACGCCGACAGCGCCGAATCATGTCGGCGGCGGTGTGGTTTTCGGACCGACCCCTCGCGACTACAAATTCAAGTTGAACCGTAAGGTCAAACAGTCTGCGCTGCGCAGTGCGCTCTCTGCCCGTTACAAGGAAGAATGCATGACCGTTGTCAATGGTCTCGACCTTGAGAAAATCAGTACCAAGAGTTTTGCTGAGGTTCTTGACCGGTTTGAATTGAAAAAGGCTCTGATCGTGGTTGATGGGATGAACACGAATCTTGAGTTGTCAGCGCGCAACCTGCCTTTTGTCAAGGTGCTGCGTGCCGAGGGTGTCAACGTCTATGACATCCTGAAGTATCCTAACCTGGTCATGACCGAAGCGGCGATCGACCAGATCGAAGGAGTTCTGGCAAAATGAAACCTTTGCATCAGATTATCAGGAAACCCCTGATTACGGAAAAGTCCAACCTGATGAAAGAGACTGGCAACGTGGTGGCATTTGAAGTTGCCATGAATAGCAATAAGGTCGAAATCAGGCAGGCTGTTGAACGTGCTTTCAACGTCAAGGTGCAGGACGTCCGCACCATAATCGTTGCCGGCAAGGTCAAGCGCACCGGTCGTAACTTTGGCAAGCGTTCCAATGTCAAAAAGGCATATGTGACCCTGGCGGAAGGCACCATCGATTTCTTCGGTGTTTAATAAGTCTGATATCCATCTGACGGAGTAACAATAATGGGGATCAAAAAGTTTAAGCCGACATCTGCGGGTCGACGTCACATGACCGCCTCGAATTTCGAGGAAATCACGACATCAACTCCGGAAAAGTCACTGTTGGCACCGCTGAAAAAATCCGGCGGTCGTAACAACACGGGCCGGATTACCAAGCGGCATACTGGCGGTGGCCACAAGCGCAAGTACAGGATTATTGACTTCAAGCGTGACAAACGCGAAGTCCCGGCCAAGGTTGTATCAATAGAATACGACCCCAACCGTTCAGCGCGTATAGCGCTTCTGAGTTACCTGGACGGCGAAAAACGCTATATTTTGGCTCCCGTCGGTATCAAGGTCGGTGACGTAGTCATTGCCAGCGACAGTGCTGACATCGTGCCCGGAAACTCCCTGCAGATCCGTTCGATCCCGCTTGGTACATGGGTGCACAACGTCGAGCTGCGAATCGGTAAGGGTGGCCAGTTGGCGAGAAGCGCAGGCACCTATGCGATGATCGCCGCCAAGGAAGGCAAGTACGCTCAACTGCGTCTCCCTTCCGGCGAGGTTCGACTGGTGCTGCAGGATTGCTCTGCGACGATTGGCCAGGTCGGTAACACTGATCATGAAAATATCAAGATCGGCAAAGCCGGACGTAACCGTTGGCTTGGCAAACGCCCGCAATCACGTGGTGTCGCCATGAACCCGGTTGATCATCCCCACGGCGGTGGTGAGGGTAAGAGCTCCGGTGGCCGTCACCCTGTAACGCCTTGGGGTATCCCGACCAAAGGTTACAAGACGCGTTCCAACAAGCGGACTGATCGTTTTATCGTCCGCCGCCGGACCAAGTAACGAGAATAGGAGACGACCGTGGCGAGATCGATTAAAAAGGGCCCTTACATTGAAGGTAGCCTGATGCGTAAAGTCGGAAATACTGAGAGTGGTTCCCACAAAGTGATCAAGACCTGGTCACGGCGTTCGACGATTCTTCCTGATTTTGTCGGTATGACCTTTGCCGTCCACAATGGCAAAAAGTTTATTCCGGTATTTGTGACCGAGAACATGGTTGGCCATAAACTTGGTGAATTTGCTCCGACCAGGACCTACTATGGTCATGGCTCGAACAAGAGAAAATAAGTCCTTTTGTAGCTGAGGGAGTACCAGCACATGGAAGCTAGTGCGAAATTGAAATATACGCGCCTGTCGCCTCGGAAGACACGCCTGGTTGTCGACATGGTTCGTGGCAAGAATGTACAGGAAGCCCTTAACATCCTGAAGTTTTCGCCTCAGCGCCCGGCAGATGTGGTTGCCAAGGTGGTGCGTTCCGCGGTCGCCAACGCTGAACAGAAGGGTGTTTCAGATGTCGATCGGTTGTTTGTCAAGGCGGTGTTCGTTGACCAGGGTCCTGCTCTGAAACGCTTTATGCCTCGTGCACAAGGCCGGGCGAGCAAAATTCGTAAGCCGACCAGCCACATTACCGTGGTTCTGGACGAGAAGTAACCCTCGAGGAGGTTTGTTTTGGGTCAGAAAGTTCATCCGATAGGATTTCGCTTAGGCGTGATTCGCACCTGGGAATCCAGCTGGTACGCTGAGAAGGATTACTCAAAGCTACTGCATGAAGATCTCAAGCTGCGTAATTATCTGAAAGAGCGCCTGCATCACGCAGGTATTGCGAAGGTTGAGATCGAACGTGCTGCCGGCAAGGCCAAGATCAACATCTTTGCAGCGCGTCCGGGGATCATCATTGGCAAAAAGGGATCTGAGGTCGAACAGCTCAAGAAAGAGCTGGCCAAGCTGACCGACAAAGAGATCTTTATTAATATTCAGGAAGTTCGCAAGCCTGAGATTAATGCCCAGTTGGTTGCCGAGAATGTTGCGCTGCAGCTTGAGCGTCGAGTCGCTTTTCGCCGGGCCATGAAAAAAGCCGTTGGCCAGGCCTTGAAGTTCGGTGCTGAAGGGATCAAGATCGAATGCTCGGGCCGTCTCGGCGGTGCTGAGATGAGCCGACGCGAATGGTATCGTGAGGGACGTGTGCCCCTGCACACCCTGCGCGCCGATATCGACTACGGATTTGCGGAAGCCAAGACGACCTACGGTATAATCGGTGTCAAGGTCCTTATATTCAAGGGAGAGATCCTGGGTGATAAGGGCCAGGAGCAATAAGTAACAGGTCAGGAGTCTATTTACCATGTTAATGCCCAAGAAGGTTAAGCATAGAAAACAGTTCAAGGGTCGTATGACAGGCGCAGCGCCTGGCGGTACGGATCTGAACTTCGGTGATTACGGCCTGCAGGCCACCGAGTGCGGCTGGCTCTCTTCCCGTCAGATTGAAGCTGCGCGTCGAGCCATGACCCGCCATATCAAGCGTGGCGGTCAGATCTGGATCCGTGCTTTTCCCGATAAGCCACTGACCCGCAAGCCTGCTGAAACCCGTATGGGTAAAGGCAAGGGGGCACCGGACAGCTGGGTCTGCGTGATCCGACCAGGGATGATCCTTTACGAGATGCAGGGAGTTACCGAGGAAACTGCGCGTGAAGCCTTTCGCCTTGGTGCCCATAAACTGCCAATGAGAACCAAAATCCTGGTGCGTAAGGAGGCCGGACATGAAGGCTGAAGAACTGCGCAGCAAGTCAGTTGAAGAACTTAATACGGAAGTTGCAGATTTGAACCAGGAGATGTTTAACCTGAGGTTCCAGCTGCACACCGGACATCTGGAAAACACCTCACGCATCTCACAGGTGCGCAGGGAGATTGCCAGGATCAAAACTGTGATTGCTGAGAAGCGCAGCTAATCCGATCATACGAGGACGGCAATGATAAAAGAACGCGGAAAGAGCAAGGAAAGAGTCGGGATTGTCATAAGTGACAAGATGGACAAAACCGTGGTTGTCAAGGTTGACAATATGGTCAAGCACGCGGTGTACAAGAAGTACATCAAGCGTCGCGTCACTTACAAGGCACATGATGAGCAGAATGCATGTGCCGCTGGCGACAAGGTCTTGATTGTGGAAACACGCCCCCTGTCGAAAGACAAGCGCTGGCGGGTTCGTGAAATTCTCGAGAAAAACGTCAGCGTTTAGGAGATACTGTCATGATTCAGATGCAGAGTACACTTTCTGTTGCAGACAATTCCGGAGCGAGGAAGCTCTGCTGCATTAAGGTTCTTGGCGGGTCCAAGCGCAAATATGCAGGTATCGGCGACATTATCGTCTGTTCCGTCAAGGAAGCGATGCCCAACTCGAAGGTGAAGAAGGGTGATGTCGTCAAGGCTGTTATTGTGCGGACCGCAAAAGAGGTGAACCGTCCCGATGGCACCTATATCCGATTTGACAATAATTCCGCGGTGGTCGTTAACGCTAATGGAGAGCCGGTTGGGACACGTATCTTCGGGCCTGTCGCCCGCGAATTGCGTGCCAAGCGGTTTATGAAAATCGTTTCACTGGCCCCTGAGGTCCTTTAGAGAGCTGGGAGTATATACGTCATGGCAGCCACGAAACTCCATGTAAAAAAAGATGACCTGGTGATGGTTGTCGCCGGGAAAGATAAGGGTAAGAGCGGCAAGGTCTTGCGTGTTTTGCCGGAAAAAGGCCGGGTTCTCGTTGAGAACCTCAATGTGATCAAGCGTCACACTCGACCCTCTCAAATCAGCAAAGAGGGCGGGATTATTGAAAAGGAAGCGCCGATCGCGATCTCCAATGTCCAGCTCCTGTGCCCTGGCTGCAGCATGCCGGCACGTACGGGAATCAAGGTGCTTGAAGATGGCAGCAAGGTCCGTTTCTGCAAGAAGTGCAACGAGATAGTGAACAATTAACGGAGTTTTCCATGGCTAGGCTCAAAGAAATATATCAGAACGAGCTGATTGAGAAGTTGAAGCAGGAACTGCAGCTCAAAAACGTGATGGAAGTGCCGCGCGTTGAAAAGGTGGTTATTAACATGGGCCTCGGCGAAGCCATTCAGAATGTGAAGATTCTGGAGTCGGCCGTTGAGGAGATGTCACGCATTACCGGTCAGAAGGCCGTGATCACGCGTGCCAAGAAGTCGATCGCCCAGTTCAAACTGCGTGAAGAGATGCCGATCGGTGCTATGGTGACTTTGCGCCGCGAGCGCGCCTACGAATTCCTTGATCGACTGATCAATGTCGCGCTGCCGCGCGTCAGGGACTTCAAAGGGGTTTCTCCCAAGGCTTTTGACGGTCGGGGAAATTACACCCTGGGTATTCGTGAGCAGTTGATCTTCCCTGAGATCGATATCGAGCGGATTGACAAGATCAAGGGTATGAACGTGACGATTGTCACTTCGGCGCGCACTGATGAAGAGGGCCGTGCCCTGCTTGCCGGAATGGGGATGCCCTTCCGGAAACAGAATGTAGCTGCATAGCGGAGGAAACTCGTGGCAAAGAAATCGATGCGCAATAAGGCCGCAGGGCCGCAGAAGTTTAAGGTGAGAAAGTATAACCGCTGTCCGATCTGTGGTCGGCCGCGTGCGTACTACCGTAAGTTTGATATGTGCAGAATCTGTCTGCGCAAGCTGGCGTCCGCAGGCAAGCTTCCGGGCGTAACCAAGTCCAGCTGGTAATCGTGGAATAAGGAGCAGTATTCATGGCTATGACAGATCCTATCGCGGACATGCTGACCCGCATCCGCAATGCAGGTATGGCGCGACATCCGAAACTGGATATTCCTTCTTCGAATGTTAAGGTGGCCGTTGCCGAAGTATTGAAGAGCCTTGGTTATATCAAGAATTACAAGGTAATCAGCGATGACCTGCAGGGAGTCCTGCGTGTTTACCTGAAGTACGATGACAACAACAACGCTGTCATTCATGAAATTACAAGGGTTTCAAAGCCCGGCCGCCGGATGTACGTGGGGTGCGATGAGATCCCTCGCGTGAAGAACGGTCTGGGTGCAGCGATCCTCTCGACTTCAAAGGGCGTGATGGATGATGTCTCGGCGCGCGAAGCCAAGATCGGTGGCGAAGTCCTTTGTACTATCTGGTAAATACTTAAGTAACTGTTGATTTTTTAAGGAGTCGATTAAAGATGTCGCGCATCGGCAAAAAACCTATCAATATCTTATCGGGCGTCAAGGTCACTCTCGATGGCCAGAATATCAAGGTCGAAGGGCCTAAAGGTCACCTCGAACGGGTTATTCACGATCAGATGGAGATCAAAGTTGAGGCAGACCAGGTGCTGGTTGCGCCTCGTACGGAAAAGTCAGGGGCCCTCCAGGGGCTGACTCGCTCTCTAGTCGCCAACATGGTGAATGGTGTGGCAACCGGCTTCTCCAGGGTTCTGGAGATCAATGGTGTTGGTTACCGTGCCGAATTGAAAGGTTCTACACTGAACCTGTCGCTCGGTTATTCCCACCCGGTTGAGTACCCGCTGCCCCAGGGGATTAGTGCCGCGGTTGATACCAAAGCGAACACGATTACCGTATCCGGTATCGACAAGGAACTGGTTGGTGCAACGGCAGCCAAAATTCGTTCCTTCCGCGAGCCGGAGCCTTACAAGGGCAAGGGCATCAAGTATGCTGACGAGCGGATCATGCGCAAAGCTGGCAAGACTGGTAAGTAAGCTGAATAGGATAAGGTGAGAACCGTGAATATCTCGAAAGAACGGCGGGTTGCCCGCAAAAAACGTCAGGTGAGAGTGCGCAGGAAGATAACCGGAAGTGTTGAGCGTCCGCGTCTGTGCGTATTCCGCAGTGCCAAGCACATTTATGCCCAGATTATTGAAGATGTCTCCGGTAAAACCCTGGCGGCGGCTTCGACTGTTGCCAAGGGTGCTGCTGACAGCGTCAAATACAGCGGAAACGTGGAAGCTGCCAAACTGGTTGGCAAACAGATTGCCGAAAAGGCTCTGGCACAAGACATCAAACAGGTGGTTTTCGACCGCAACGGCTTTTTGTACCATGGCCGTGTCAAGGCTTTGGCCGATGCGGCTCGCGAAGCCGGTCTGACTTTCTGAGCGGCAAAGGAGAAGAGCGTTGCAACGCGTTGACAATAACGAAACAAATTTAATAGATCGCGTTATCCACATCAATCGTACGGCCAAGGTTGTCAAGGGTGGTCGTCGATTCAGCTTCTCTGCCCTGGTTGTGGTCGGCGATGGCAGCGGCAATGTAGGATATGGGCTTGGCAAGGCCAAAGAGGTTCCCGAGGCGATTCGCAAGGGTGTCGAAAAGGCCAAGAAAAGCATGATCAAGGTGCCGATTCAGGGGACCACGATCCCCTACGATGTGATCGGTAAGTTTGGGGCGGGTAAAGTCCTGTTGAAGCCTGCTTCCGAAGGGACCGGAGTCATCGCCGGTGGTGCTGCACGGGCAATTCTCGAAGTTGCCGGCATCAGCGATATCCTATCCAAGTGTCTCGGTTCGAACAACCCGCACAACGTGGTCAAGGCAACCCTTCGGGCGCTGCAGCAACTGCGCAGTCCTGAAGAAATCCTGGCCCGGCGTGGACTCGGGGCAAACAACTCAGAAGAACAAGCCTGAGACGGGAGCGAGCAATGGCTGAAATCAAGATAACTCTGAAGCGTAGCGGCATCAACCGCGCTCAATACTTCACCAAGGTGCTCAACGGACTTGGCCTGCGTCGACTGAACCAGACAGTTGTTCGCCAGGACACTCCGGAAATTCGCGGCATGATCAACAAGGTCAGCCACATGGTCACCGTTGAAGAATAAGAAGGATAACGTCATGGATTTAAGTAATCTGCAACCGTCATACGGTTCGACACATAGCAAGAAGCGCATTGGCCGGGGTCATGGCTCCGGAACCGGTAAAACGGCCGGCAAAGGCCATAAAGGTCAGAACGCCCGCTCCGGCGGCGGCGTCAAGCCTGGCTTCGAGGGTGGCCAAATGCCTCTGCAGAGACGTCTTCCCAAGCGTGGGTTTACCCCGCTCAGTCGGAAAGAGTACTGCTTGGTCAATCTGCGCGATCTTGACCTCTTTGATGCCGGTGCCGTGGTGGATCTCGAAGCTCTAGGCAAGGCCGGTCTGATTGGCCAGATCAAAGATGGCGTCAAGATTCTCGGCGATGGAGAATTGACCAAAACTTTAACCGTTAAAGCTCAAAAATTCAGCAAGTCCGCCCAGGCGAAGATTGAAGCCGCCGGCGGGACTGCCGAGGTTGTTTAAATTGTTAGCCAGTATCCAAAATATCTTCAGCATCCCTGAACTGCGTCGCCGGATCCTCTTTACGCTCGGCATGCTTGCGGTTTACCGGGTCGGTTGCCATGTGCCGCTACCTGGCGTTGACCGTGTCGTTTTGGCCCAGTTTTTCGAGGGCACCCAAGGGACCCTGCTCGGTCTGGTCAGCGCGTTTACCGGCGGAGCGCTGGAGCGTATGACGGTCTTTGCCCTGGGGATCATGCCCTATATCAGTGCCTCGATCATCATGCAGTTGCTGACGGTCGTTTTCGAGCCGGTCGAGCGTCTCTCCAAGGAAGGTGAGCAGGGCCGCAAAACGATGACCAAGTGGACTCGCTACGGCACGGTCCTCCTGTCAATTGTCCAGGGTGCTGGTATCGCTGTTGGCTTGCAGACTATGCGTGGCCCGGCCGGCGAGCCGGTTGTCGCTGTCCAGGGGATCGGTTTTATCGTCCTGACGGTGATCACCCTGACCGCGGGAACTGCGTTCATCATGTGGCTCGGCGAGCAGATTACCGAACGCGGTATCGGCAACGGCATCTCACTGATAATCTTTGCCGGTATTGTGGCAATGATTCCATCAGCCATAGTCAACAGTGTCCGCCTGTTGAAAACCGGCGCCATGACTTTTACCGTCATGCTGCTCATCCTGCTGGTCATGATAGCGGTAATCTGGGCGATTATCTTCATGGAACGCGGCCAGCGTCGCGTACCGATCCATTACGCGAAGCGAGTGGTCGGGGCACGTAATCTGGGTGGCCAGAGCAGCCATCTGCCGCTGAAGATCAATATGAGCGGTGTTATCCCGCCAATTTTCGCCAGTTCGATTATTATGTTCCCGAGTACCGTGGCGAATTTTGTCGACGTCCCCTGGGTACAGGCCTTTGCCTCGATGATGACGCCGGCCCATTGGCTTTACAATGTCTTCTATGTCGCGTTTATCGTGTTCTTCTGCTACTTCTACACGGCGGTAACCTTCAACCCTGTGGATGTCGCGGATAATATCAAGCGCCAGGGTGGTTATGTCCCGGGTGTCAGGCCCGGCAAGGCAACCTCCGATTACCTGGATACCGTACTGGGTCGACTGACTTTTGCCGGTGCCATATATATCTCGGTGGTCTGTGTCCTGCCGACGCTGCTGATCGGGCAGTTCAACGTGCCTTTCTTCTTCGGCGGGACATCGCTGCTGATTGTCGTCGGCGTCGGACTCGATACGGCTTCGCAGATCGAAGCACATCTTATCTCCCGCTCCTACGAAGGTTTCATGAAGGGCGTGAATATAAAGAGTCGGCGCGGATAATTAAGGGTGTTGGGATGAAGCTTATACTTCTCGGACCTCCCGGCGCCGGTAAAGGGACCCAGGCCAAGATGCTGACGGAAAGGTTTTCCATTCCGCAGATCTCGACCGGAGAGATTCTCCGCGCGGCAGTAACGGAGGGCACTCCGATGGGCCTCAAGGCCAAGAGGTTTATGGATGCCGGCGGCTTGGTCCCCGATGAAGTTGTGGTTGGCATTGTCCGCGACCGTCTCCAGGCGGCGGACTGTAATAACGGCTTTATCCTGGACGGATTCCCGCGGACTGTGGCCCAGGCAGATGCTTTGCAGGTCAGCCTGGAAGAGATGGACAAGGCTCTGGATCGTGTTATCTCTCTTGAAGTTGATGCCGAGGCGTTGGTCGAGCGCCTGACTGGTCGAAGGATTTGCAGCGCGTGTGGGCGTGGCTACCATGTCAAGTTTGACCCGCCGAGCGAGGATTCAATCTGTGATGCATGTGGCGGTGGCCTCTACCAGCGCGATGATGACCAGGAAGAGACGATTCGCAAACGACTGCAGGTTTATGCAGACCAGACGTCTCCGCTGATCAGTTATTACCGGCAGGCCGATGTGCTGATGGAGCTTGACGGAATGCAGCCGATTTCCAAGGTCCAGGAAAAAATGCTTTCGCTGCTGCAGGCGAGCTGACGTGATTGTCTTGAAAAGCCCGGCGGAACTCGAGAAGATGCGGGCAGCGGGGCGGATCGTGGCTGAGACGCTGGCCCTGCTCGAGAGCCGGATCAAGCCCGGTGTTACAACCGCTGAACTGGATTTACTGGCGGACAAGGAATGTCAGCGCCAGGGAGCCAAGCCGGCTTTCAAGGGATACGGTGGGTTTCCATACGCCATCTGTGCCTCACCGAACGATCGGGTTGTACATGGGTTCCCGGACAATAACCCGCTGCAGGAAGGGGACATCCTGAGTATAGATTTCGGGGTTCTCTACAAGGGCTTTTACGGTGATTCGGCGGTAACGATTGCCATTGGCGTACTTGATGATGAGACCCGGCGCCTGGTCACTGCAACCCGTGAATCACTTGAGCGGGCCATAGAAAAATCGGTCCCGAACGGCAGACTGTCAGATCTATCACATGCAGTTCAGGCCTGGGTGGAACCGCAAGGCTTCAGCGTTGTCAGGGAATTTGTCGGGCATGGCATAGGCAGTAAGCTGCATGAGGCTCCGCAGATCCCGAATTACGGTGTAGCCGGACAGGGACCGCGGCTCAAGCCCGGTATGACCCTGGCGATAGAACCGATGATCAATGCCGGAGTGCCCGGCGTGAAGATACTGGAAGACGGTTGGACGGCAGTAACGCAGGATGGTAAACGTTCAGCCCATTTTGAACATACAGTAGCCATTACTGATAATGGCCCGGAGGTTCTGACGCGGGTTTAAGCAGTGAAGGTGAAGCCCTTCGCGATCAAAGCGACAGTTTAAAGGGAAGAAACATGAAAGTCCGAGCATCAGTAAAAACAATTTGTGACAAGTGCAAGATAGTCAAGCGCAAGGGAGTCGTCAGAGTTATCTGCGAAAACCCCAAGCATAAACAGAGACAAGGCTAAGGATATTAGGAGGATCGGACATTGGCTCGTATTGCTGGTATCGATTTACCCAGAAACAAACGGATTGAAGTTGCCCTGACCTACGTCTACGGTGTCGGGCGTTCTGCATCCCAGGAAATCCTGTCGAAGGCAGGTGTTGACTTTAACACCCGCTCGGACAATTTGACTGAGGATGAAGTTGCCAAGATCCGTAAGGTTATTGACAGCGAGTACAAGGTTGAGGGTGATTTGCGTCGTGAAGTGACGATGAACATCAAGCGACTCATGGACCTCGGCTGCTATCGTGGTCTGCGCCATCGTCGAGGTTTGCCGGTGCGTGGACAGAAAACCAAGACAAATGCCAGAACCCGCAAGGGTCCTCGCAAGACTGTCGCCGGTAAGAAGAAGTAACAGGAGGAACCATGGCCAAGCCTGGCAAGCGTGTACGCAAAAAGGTTGAAAAGAAGAATATAACGAATGGAATTGCCCATATTCAGGCGACATTCAACAATACGATTGTTACCATTACTGACGTAACGGGTAATGTCATCTCCTGGTGTACTTCAGGGTCGAAAGGTTTCAGAGGGAGTCGTAAGAGTACTCCTTTTGCTGCCCAAATGGCTGCTGAAGATGCTGCAAACAAAGCCCGGGAGCATGGCCTGCGTAGTGTTGAGGTCTGGGTCAAGGGTCCAGGCTCCGGGCGTGAGTCCGCCTTGCGGGCTCTGCAGGCAGTTGGCCTGACGATCACAATGATCAAGGATGTCACTCCGATTCCCCATAACGGATGCCGTCCGCCGAAGCGTAGAAGAGTCTAACAAGTCATAAGGAGAACGAACGTTGGCGAGACACACTGGACCCGTTTGCCGCATGTGCCGGCGGGAAAATATGAAGCTGTTCCTGAAAGGCGATCGGTGTTACACCGATAAATGCGCCTTGGAACGTCGCAATTACGCCCCGGGCCAACACGGCCAGGGCCGTATTAAAGTTTCTGACTACGGCACACAGCTGCGCGAGAAGCAGCGGGTCAAGCGCACTTATGGTCTGCTTGAAAAGCAGTTCCGCGAGTACTTCGTCAAAGCTGACCGCATGAAAGGCGTGACCGGCGAGAACCTCCTGATCCTGCTTGAGCGCCGCCTGGACAGCATGGTTTACCGTATGGGCTTTGCGACTTCACGAAGTGAGGCTCGACAGCTGGTTCGTCACACTCACTTTACCGTCAACGGCCGTAAGGTGAATATCCCTTCGTATCTTGTACGTCCGGGAGATGTTGTTGAACTGCGCGAAAAAAGCCGCAAGATCACTCGTATCAACGAGGCTCTTGATGGTGTTATGCGCCGTGGCATCCCGTCTTGGGTCGACTTGACCCGCGATGCATTCCAGGGGACGGTCAAAACGTTGCCGGTCCGCGCAGAAATGACGACTCCGAGCTTCCAGGAACACCTGATCGTCGAGCTCTACTCGAAGTAATCGTCAGCCATTCTGGCGGTTTAAAACTTTAACGCAACCTCATAACGGAGGATTCGCATGTACAAAAACTGGAGAGAACTGATTAAACCCAAGCGTCTCCAGGTTGATGCCGATTCACTGACGGAAACCTACGGAAAATTTACCGCAGAGCCGTTTGAACGTGGTTTCGGCACGACCATGGGAAATGCATTGCGCCGGGTTCTGCTCTCTTCACTACAGGGAGCGGCAATCACATCTGTTCGCATCAAGGGTGTGCTGCATGAGTTTTCCACGATCCCTGGTGTGACGGAAGATGTGACGGACATCATCCTCAATCTCAAAGGCGTCCTGCTCGAGTTGCACGGACACGAAGCCCGTAATGTTCGGATTGTCAAAAGGGGTGCCGGTGTCATTACTGCCGGTGATATTGTCACTGACTCGAATGTGGCGATCGTGAATCCCGACCACTATATAGCAACCTGTGGCAAGGAAGCCGACGTCGAAATAGATATGCTTGTGGCCATGGGTAAGGGTTACGGTGCCGCAGAGCGCAATCGTGACGAAAAGGCTCCGGTCGGTACGATTCCGATCGATGCGATTTTTTCACCGATCAGGAAAGTCAATTTTACGGTCAGCAATGCTCGTGTCGGTCAGGTTACTGACTACGACAAACTGATCCTTGAGATTTATACAGACGGCAGCGCCAAGCCTGATGATGCACTGGCATATGCAGCCAAAATTATCAAGGAGCAGGTACAGCTGTTCATCAATTTTGATGAAGCTCTCGAACCGGATGAGCCGGAAGAAAAAGAGGGCGGCAAGCCGCCGGTCAATGAAAACCTCTACCGCAGGGTAGATGAACTCGAGCTCTCGGTACGCAGTGCCAACTGCCTGAAGAATGCCAACATCCGCCTGATCGGTGAACTCGTGCAAAAGTCCGAGGCGGAAATGCTGAAAACACAGAATTTCGGTCGCAAGTCACTTAACGAGATCAAGGATATTCTTTCTGAAATGGGATTGACCCTCGGCATTGCCCTGGACGGTTTCCCGGATCCCGAATATCTGAAAATGATCGAAAAGAGCGAAGAAGAGCTCTAGGGTGCTGCCCCTGCCGGAAGGTTATATAGAGAAAGGATCTGATACCAATGCGTCATATGAAATCCGGTAAGCGGCTGGGCCGCAACACCAGTCATCGCAAAGCCATGATGCGCAACATGGTGACCTCGTTTTTTGAACACGGCAAGATCACCACGACTGATGCCCGTGCCAAGGAACTGCGCAAGATGGCCGAAAAGTTGATTACCATGGCAAGGCGTGGCGACCTGCACTCCCGTCGTCTCGTCATGCAGGTCGTCCGTGACAAGAAAATCGTTGATAAGCTGTTTGATACGATTGCGCCACGCTATACTGAGCGTCCTGGCGGTTACACGAGAATTATCAAGCTTGGTCACCGCTCCGGTGACAACGCCTCCCTGTCGGTCATCGAACTGGTCGAAGAGGAGTTCACTGCCAAGCCGAAAAAGAAGAAAGCTCCCGCAAAGAAGGCGGCTAAACCTGCGATGTCGAGGTGCCCCCGGTTGTTGAGGAAGCCCCTGCTGAGGAAGCCCCTGCTGAGGAAGCGAAAAAAGACTGATAAATGGTTGCGCAAAATGTAGACGACAAAGAAAGGCGAGATGATTCCATCTCGCCTTTCTTTTGTTGTTGCTGTTCTGTGTCGTTATCAAATTGTTGTCCTGGCTGAGACCAGACAGCTCTGGCAGAATTTAAGGGGTGTCTATTTCCCGCTTGACATACATGACCAAGCCAGTAATATATCGTTAAAGGGACGTACTTATTCATGTTCTCCTCCGCAATAAAAATGCAACCTGCAGCCCCACAGCCTCCTCCCGGCGTGGGGCTTTTCTCGTAAATCAGTCATTCCGAGAATTTTTTACTAAGCATGAGTTGACATGCGAAGCAGTAGTGCAGGGGTACAAATAAAACGCAAATCTTTACCTTGTTGCACCCTATAGTGTAGATTAGTTTTGTCTTGATGCGGTGTTTGGCCTGGGGGATGGGATGATGAGTAGGCAAGCAGATAAGCAATGAACACCAAACCGCTATTGTCCGCATGATGCTGTCTGGCGGGTTTTTTTTGCCAAAAATTGGATTAGCCCTATGTATACAAAAAAAATTCTTTCCATGTTTTCAAAGACTCTTTTGATTGTAGACGACACCCCCTTGTTTCTCAGGCTGGCTAAAGACCTTTTCCGGAGGGAGCAGGTTAATATTCTGCTTGCACGAAGCGGCCCCGAAGCTGTTGAAATTGTCAAAAAAACCAAGACAGATTTGATCCTGATGGACTTGTACATGACGGAAGGCGACGGGGATGAAGCATGCAGACAAATAAAGAGCGCTGCCGACGTGCGACCTCCACCAATTGTCATGATGACGAGCAGCAACTATCCCAAAGATATAGAGCGTTGTAAAACCGCAGGATGCGATGAAGTTATCCACAAACCGTTAACCAGGGAGAATGTTCTCCAGATATGTAAACAATATTTGAGTTTACCAGGGTGGTCCGGCAAAAGATCGACGATTAAAACGTCAGCAAAGTTCGGCAAGAATCCAGAAGAAATGTCTTTAGGGACCCTTCTCGACATATCCGTGGGTGGCGTGTTTTTAGAGACCGAAGAGCAGTTTGCGACAGGCTCTGAACTGCACCTTGAGTTTCAACTCAGCCAGGAGAAGGCGTTGATAAAGTGCAAAGGGAGAGTGGCCTGGATCAACAGAAAAGATAATTTTAAAAACCATGCGTCGTCCGGGCTGGGTCTTGAATTTTCTGAGATACAGAAACTGGATATTCTTAGTATCCAGGCATGGGTGAGAAGCGAGCCATCAGTTTGAGCGCGCAAACAAACTCCGCTTTGCGCCTTTATGAATTCCGCGCAGGGTCTTCACGCTTGCAGGAGATCAAATCCTCCTGATCATTGCTACAAACGGTAATTACCGGCAGAACCCAATCGGACCGCTTTGAATCATCCCGCAAACCAATGCCCCATCAGCAAAGGATTTCCCGTTGGCCCAGGGATGGCTGTCAGCGCATTTTCTTGATCTCGAGAAGTTCGATCTCAAACGTCAGGTTCTTGTCTGCCAATGGATGATTGGCATCGAGCGTGACATGGTCTTCAGTAACTTCACGCACCATCAAGCGGAAAGTCGTATCATCATGGTTGGTGACCTCGAGTTGGGCCCCTACCTGCAGGTCAAGCTTGTCTCCCAAAGCGCTCCGTTCCACCTTTTCCACCAATTCCGGTTTGCTCTTGCCGTAGGCTTTGTCGAACGGTACGGTCACTTTTTTACTCTCACCCTGGCACATGCCTTCAACAGCCTCATCGAAACCGGCTATGACCTCCTCACGGCCCAGTATGAATTGCAGGGGGCGATCTTCAGTAGACTGATCGAATACAGTGCCATCTTCCAGGCGACCCGTATAGTGGACTTTGACGGTGTCCATTTTTGCTGCGCGTATCATTTGATAGTGCTCTCCGAAGCTTGACATGGTGATCGTTTTGATTCTGCTGCCATTCGCGTCCGGTATGCATATCAAGTCAGCCGATTTCGGTCAATCATTTATTCCGTAAGTTGTCCCCCTGACTTGCCATTTCGCAGTCTTCATGCTACTTTGTCGCGGCTGCACAGATAAGGACAGAGTATGTATTGCCCCTCTCGCGAAGAGTTTTTAAAACTAGCCTGCCAAGGGAATCTGATTCCGGTTTACCGGGAGATTCTCGCGGATATGGAAACTCCGGTTTCGGCTTTCTGCAAGATTGACGATCGACAGAGCGCATTTCTGCTCGAAAGTATCGCCGGTGGCGAGAAGTGGGCACGTTATTCCTTTCTCGGCGTCGGCTCCGGGCGCGCTTTCCGCTGTCGCGGCGACCAATTTGAAATTCTCGAAAACGGGGTGGCGACAGAATCCGGGGCGTCAACTAATCCCCTGGTCGAACTGAAGCGCTTCCTCTCCCCCTACAAGCCGGTAGCCCTGCCTGAACTGCCACGTTTCTTCGGTGGTGCGGTGGGTTACCTGGGCTACGATATGGTCCGACACATCGAGGAATTGCCGGAACTTAATGATGCCGAAATGGGCACTTATGACAGCTGGTTCCTGATTACCGAGACCCTGCTGATTTTCGATAACATGCAACAGAAGATCAAGGTCATCAGCAATGTCCACCTGTGCGACGGCGATGACCCCGGCCAGTCTTACGACCTGGCGGTCAAGCGTATTGAGGGTATGGTTGCGCAGTTGCGCAAGCCGTTACCGGAACGTTCCGGTCACGCGCGACGCATCACTTCGAGGGAGCTGCAATCCAATTTCAGCAGGGCCGGTTTCGAAGCGGCCGTTGAAGACTGCAAGGATTACGTCCGCGCCGGCGATGTAATCCAGGTGGTCCTGTCGCAAAGATTCTCCGGCGACCTCGACGCTGATCCGTTCGATGTCTACCGGGCCCTGCGAACGATCAACCCGTCGCCGTACATGTTCTATCTGCAGTTCAACGAAACCCGGGTGATCGGGGCCTCTCCGGAAGTCCTGGTACGCAAGGAAGGGAACCATGTCGAGGTCCGGCCGATCGCCGGAACCCGGCCGCGCGGTGCAAGCTTCGACGAAGACCAGGCGTTTGAGAAAGAGCTGCTGGCCGATCCGAAGGAGCGCGCAGAGCACATCATGCTGGTCGATCTCGGCCGCAACGATCTTGGCAGGGTCTGCGCAACCGGCTCGGTGCAGGTTGACGAACTGATGGTGGTCGAGCGCTATTCGCACGTCATGCATATCGTTTCTAACGTGAGCGGGCAGCTGCTGCCGGGATATGACGCCCTGGATGTTTTTTCGGCCACCTTCCCGGCGGGGACATTAAGCGGGGCACCGAAGATTCGTGCCATGGAAATCATCGAAGAGCTTGAACCGGTGCGTCGGGAAATTTACGGCGGCGCGGTCGGTTATATATCGTTCGACGGCAACATGGACCTGGCCATAGCCATCAGAACCCTGGTGGCCCACGAGAACCGGATTCATCTTCAGGCCGGCGCCGGTATCGTCGCCGATTCAAACCCGGCGGCAGAATATGAAGAAACTGTCAACAAGGCGATGGGCGTAAAAAAAGCTGTTGAGCTGGCCCGTCAGGGGTTAGACTGAAATGCTGTTGATGATCGATAATTATGATTCCTTTACCTACAACCTTGTGCAATATCTGCGCGAGCTGGGTGAGGAAGTCGTTGTTTACCGCAACGACAAGATCAGCCTGGCCGAGATTGAAGCCCTCCAGCCTCAACGCCTGGTCATTTCGCCCGGCCCGTGTACCCCGAACGAGGCAGGAGTGTCTGTTGACGCTATCAGGTATTTTGCCGGCAAGCTGCCGATCCTCGGCGTCTGTCTTGGCCACCAATCGATCGGCCAGGCTTTCGGCGGCCGGATCGTTCGTGCAGAGCGACTCATGCACGGCAAGACCAGTCCGATTTTTCATGACAATCGCGAGCTGTTTGAAGGCCTGCCCAACCCGTTTGACGCGACCCGCTACCATTCCCTGCTGATCGAAAGAAGTTCTTTCCCGGAATGCCTGGAAATTACGGCCTGGACAAACGAGGGGGAGATCATGGGCCTGCGCCACCACGAACTGGCCATCTGGGGTATGCAGTTTCACCCGGAGTCGATATTGACAGTGGCCGGCATGGACATCTTGCGGAATTTTCTCGGGATGACAAAGTAAGGCAGAATCCAGTACTCAGTATTCAGAATCAACATGGTTTCCTCCGAATTCTGCATTCTGAATCCTGGATACTGGATACCTTGAGTTCTCAGGAGCAGAAATGATCAAGGAAGCGATTGGCAAGGTTGTGGTCGGACAGGATCTGAGCGAAACCGAGATGATCGAGGTAATGAACCAGATCATGGGCGGCGAGGCGACTCCGGCCCAGGTCGGTTCGTTCATTACCGCACTGCGCATGAAAGGCGAGACGATCGATGAGATTGCCGGGGCGGCCCGGGTCATGCGCGATCATGCGACACCAATTCGGGTTGGCAAGGCCCTGGACATTGACCGTGAAGAGATCAATCTGGACCGCGAGACAATCCTTGATACCTGCGGTACGGGTGGCAGCGGGACCAGGAGCTTCAACATTTCGACGACGGTTGCCTTTGTCGTCTCCGCCTGTGGCGTCAAGGTGGCCAAACACGGCAACCGCAGCATCTCGTCAGCCTGCGGCAGCGCCGATGTCCTCGAGGCTCTCGGCGTCAACCTGAACGTGACCCCGCAACAGGTCGAGTCATGCATCAAAGAGATCGGTGTCGGTTTCCTGTTTGCCCCGGCTCTGCATGGCGCGATGAAGCATGCGATCGGCCCGCGCCGAGAAATCGGCATCCGGACAGTTTTCAATATTCTAGGTCCCCTGACCAACCCTGCAGGTGCCGACCGCCAGGTCCTTGGCGTTTATGACGAGAAGTTGGTGGATGTTATGGCCAGAGTTCTGGTCAAGCTCGGCTGCCAGCGTGGTTTTGTCGTCCATGGCCTGGATGGTATGGATGAAGTGACTCTGACCGGACCGACGCGGATCGGTGAAATCTGCGACGGCAGCGTGACCCTTTCGACGATTGAACCGGAAGATTTCGGCCTCCGCCGTTGCGCTCTTGTCGACCTGCAGGGCGGTGATGCTGCTGCAAATGCCGAGATTGTCAAGGATGTCCTGGGCGGCAAGCCCGGTCCGAAACGGGACGTTGTCCTTTTGAACGCAGCCTATGCCTTGCTTGCTTCCGGTCTGATCAAAGACGTCGAGACGGGGCTCGAAAAGGCCCGGGCCGCGATCGATGACGGCCTGGCCATGGCCCGGCTAGACAGCCTGGTCGACATGACCAACGCCTGATCGCTACGGCGAGATTTTATACTGCTATGATTCTCGATAAGATTGCCGAGCACAAGCTCCGTGAAGTTGCCCTGGCGAAGCAACGCCGTTCCCTCGATTCTCTGCAAAGAGGCATCGGTGAACGGGAAGACCAGCCCAGAGGATTTCTGCGCGCCCTGAGAGCCACTGCCGAATCGGGCTGGACGGCAGTGATCGCCGAAGTCAAGAAGGGTTCGCCGAGCAAGGGGGTGATCCGCGAGGATTTCGACCCCCTGGCGATTGCTGAGATCTACCAGGACAATGGCGCGACCTGCCTGTCGGTCCTGACCGACGAGCACTTCTTCATGGGACACCTGCAGTATCTCGGCAAAATCCGTGAAGTTGTCAACCTGCCGCTGTTGCGCAAGGACTTCATCTGTGATCCGTACCAGATTTACGAAGCGCGGGCAGCCGGTGCCGATGCCATCCTGCTGATTGCCGCCATGCTTGATGCAGGACAGCTTGCAGAGTACAATGCACTGGCGAAGGAACTGCATCTCGACGTCCTGATGGAAGTGCATGACGAGGCTGAGTTGCTGATGGTCCTCGAGACCGGCTGCGAGCTGGTCGGCATCAACAATCGCAATCTGCAGACCTTTGAAACCGACCTGGCCACCACGGAGCGGCTGTTGCCACTGATCCCTGCCGGTCATTTTGTGGTCGCCGAAAGCGGCATTGCCTGCCGCGCTGATGTCAAGCGCCTGCAGCAGGCCGGTGCCAGGGGGTTCCTGGTCGGTGAAGCGTTGATGCGCGAAGACGATATCGGCGCCAAATTGAGAGAGCTGCAAGGCCAAACAGACTGAGTCGTAACGACATTGTACGATAACACCAACGTCAAGGAGATATCTCATGCAGACTAAAATCCTTCTCAACGAAGACCAGATGCCCCGACAGTGGTACAATATCATCCCCGACATGCCAGGGCAGATGGCTCCGGTGCTTCATCCGGGAACCTTGCAGCCGGTCACCCCGGATGACCTGTTGCCGCTCTTCCCGATGGGCCTCATTGAGCAGGAGGTCTCCCAGCAGCGCTGGATTGATATCCCGGAAGAGATCCTGGAGGTTTACAAGCAGTGGCGGCCGTCTCCCCTGTACCGGGCGCACCAACTGGAAAAAGCTCTTGGGACGCCGGCCAAGATATACTACAAGTACGAAGGCGTCTCTCCGGCCGGTTCTCACAAACCGAATACCGCTGTCCCGCAGGCCTACTACAACAAGATCGCCGGGACCAAGCGGATTGCTTCCGAAACCGGCGCGGGGCAGTGGGGCTCGTCAATCGCGATGGCCTGCCAGCACTTCGGCCTCGAGTGTACGGTCTATATGGTCAAGGTCTCCTATGGCCAGAAGCCTTACCGCAAAAGCATGATGCAGCTGTGGGGAGCAGAAGTCTTCCCGTCCCCTTCGGACCGCACCAATGCCGGTCGGGCGATCCTTGCCGACGATCCAGACAACCAGGGGTCTCTGGGGATCGCAATCAGTGAAGCAGTGGAGGATGCCGCGACCCATGAGGACACCCGCTACTCTCTCGGCAGCGTTCTCAACCACGTTTGCCTGCACCAGACAATTATCGGTCTTGAGGCGAAAGAGCAGCTCAAGATCGCAGGCGCTTACCCAGACGTGGTGATCGGTTGCCACGGCGGCGGCTCCAACTTCGCCGGCATTGCGTTTCCGTTTGTTTCCGACAAGGCCAATGGCAAGGACGTTCGTCTCCTGGCGGTGGAGCCGGCCAGCTGCCCGACGCTGACCAAGGGTGTGTATGAGTTCGATTATGGCGATACGGCAAAGATGGCACCGATTTCCCGCATGTATACTCTCGGCCACGATTTTATGCCTCCCGGCATTCATGCCGGCGGCCTGCGCTACCACGGCGCTGCGCCGCTCGTGTCGCAACTCGTCCACGAAGGTGTTGTCGAAACCCGGGCGGCCCACCAGATTGCCTGTTTCGAAGCCGCTGTCCTGTTCGCACGCACCGAGTCGATCATCCCGGCCCCCGAGTCGTCTCACGCCATTCGCGGCGCTATCGACGAGGCTCTGCTGGCCAAGGAAGAAGGCAAGGAGAAAACCATCCTCTTCAACCTTTCGGGGCATGGTCATGTCGATATGGCCGCTTATGACGCCTATTTCAACAATGAGCTCCAGGACTATGAATATCCTGAGGCAGCGATCAAGGAATCGCTCTCGCATTTACCGAAAGTTGGTTGATTGATGGCAGGTTACGGAGTGCCGCGGGTGAAAATCTGCGGCATTACCAATATCGAAGACGCTCGCCACGCAGCGGCCTGCGGTGCCGATGCGCTCGGATTCGTCTTCTATCCGGGCAGCCCGCGTTTCGTCGACCCGGACCAGGTCCGAAGGATCATTGCCGAGCTGCCGCCCATGGTCACGGCCGTCGGGCTGTTTGTTGATGAGCCGCCAGCCAGGATCCGCGAGATGATAGAGTTCTGTGGCCTAGATACGGTACAACTACATGGTGGGGAAGAACCGGACCAGTGTGCCTATCCGCCCTGCCGGGTGATCAAGGCGTTGCGGCTCAGGCGGGAGATGGACGACAGCGTCTTCTCCGCTTACCAGGTTTCGGCGCTGTTGCTCGATGCCTACGTGCCGGACAAACCAGGCGGCACCGGGCAGCGTTGTGACTGGGTCCGAGCGGCGGCGGTTGCCGCACGACACCGGGTTATCCTGGCCGGTGGACTTAATCCGGAAAATGTTGCGGAGGCTGTCCGCCAGGTTCACCCCTATGGTGTCGATGTCTCCAGCGGGGTAGAGAAGAATCCCGGGCAGAAAGACCCGGAAAAGGTGGCCATGTTCATCCGCATGGCCAGGGAGTCCTTCAAGTGAAATACCAACAGCCCGATCCCCGTGGGCATTTCGGCCAGTTTGGCGGCCGTTATGTTGCTGAAACTCTGATGCCGGCGCTGCTGGAATTGGAGGCGAGCTACAAACAGTGCCAGACCGATCCGTCCTTCCGGGCCGAGTTCGAGGCTTACCTCAAGAATTACGTTGGCAGACCAAGCCCGTTGTATTTCGCCCAGAGGCTGACCGAGCACCTGGGCGGGGCCAGGATTTACCTCAAGCGTGAGGATCTCAACCACACCGGTGCCCACAAGGTCAACAATACCGTCGGTCAGATCCTGCTGGCCCGGCGTATGGGCAAGCGCAAGGTGATTGCCGAGACCGGTGCCGGACAACATGGGGTGGCGACGGCGACCGTTGCTGCGCTGTTCGGCATGCAGTGCGACGTTTTCATGGGAACCGAAGATATCAGGCGCCAGGCGCTGAATGTCTTTCGCATGAAGCTGCTCGGTGCACGCGTCCACGATGTGACCAGCGGCACAGCAACCCTCAAGGATGCAATGAACGAGGCACTGCGGTACTGGGTCACACACGTGCGGGACACTTTTTACGTGATCGGCACGGTCGCCGGCCCGCATCCCTACCCGCAGATGGTCCGTGACTTCCAGGCGGTCATCGGCCAGGAAGCGAAGGGCCAGATTCTGGAAGCGGAAGGGCGCCTGCCCGACGTCGCTGTCGCCTGTATCGGCGGCGGCTCAAATGCCATGGGGCTTTTCCACCCCTTCGTTGATGACCCGACAGTCCGCCTGGTCGGGGTCGAGGCCGCCGGCCTAGGCGTTGCGACGGGCAAGCATGCAGCCAGCATCTCTGCCGGCAAGGTAGGCGTCCTGCATGGCAACAAAACTTACTTGCTGCAGGATGCTGACGGTCAGATCCAGCATGCCCATTCCGTGTCAGCCGGCCTGGACTATCCGGGTGTCGGCCCCGAACATGCGCATCTCAAAGATATCGGGAGGGCGGAATACGTATCGGTAACCGATGACGAGGCGCTGGCCGCATTCCGTATGCTTACGGAGATGGAAGGCATTATCCCGGCACTTGAAAGCGCCCATGCGATCGCACATCTTCACAAACTTGCCCCGGAGCTTCCGACTGACGCCGTCATCCTCGTTTGCCTGTCCGGGCGCGGTGACAAGGATATCCATACTGTCGCTGAAGCCATGGGTTTTGAACTTTAACCAAGGGACGCATTGCGCGGCACGAAAAGGTTGAAAGAATACGCTTTCAACGTTAGCAGCCACGCCTGTCGTCATAGCAAATGAAATTTACTGAACTTGATCTGCCCGCAGAGGTCATGCACGGCATCGAAGCGGTCGGCTTTGTTGACTTAACCCCCGTGCAGGAAGAGTCTATCCCGCTGGGGCTGTCGGGCCACGATGTCGCTGCACAGGCCCAGACCGGCACCGGCAAGACCGCTGCATTCCTGATCACGCTGTTCACCCGTCTGCTGAAAAACCCGCCATCCGCAAAAGGTGCTCCTCGCGCCCTGATTATCGCGCCGACCAGGGAACTGGTCGTGCAGATATGTACCGACGCAGACGGGCTCGGGGCCCACTGTCCCTTCAAGGTGCAGGCGATCTTTGGCGGCGTTGACTACGAGAAGCAGCGTCGGGCATTGCAGACCGGTGTGGATGTCATTGTCGCCACACCCGGACGCCTGATTGACTACGTCAAGCAGAACATCTTTACCCTGAAACATGTTGAAGCCCTGGTGATTGACGAAGCCGACCGGATGTTCGACATGGGCTTCATCCGGGATTTGCGTTATATCCTGCGCAAATTACCCCCTTTTGAAAAACGTCAGACGATGCTCTTCTCCGCGACGCTTTCGCAGCGGGTCATGGAGCTGGCCTATGAGTTCATGAATCTCGCTGAAAAAGTCAGCATAGAACCGAAGCAGGTCACTGCCGAACTGGTTGAACAGATCGTTTACCACGTATCGAGACGGGAGAAGTTCCCGCTGCTGCTGGGGCTTCTGAAGAAAGAGACTGAAGATGTCAGGGTCATGGTCTTTGTCAACACCAAGAGGGAAGGGGAGCACCTCGCCGGCCGCCTGCAGATGAATGATTACAAGGTGGCTTATCTCTCCGGTGACATTGTCCAGAAGAAGCGCCTGCGCATCATTGAAGATTTCAAGGCCGGCAAACTGAATTTTCTGGTTGCAACCGATGTCGCTTCGCGCGGTCTGCATGTCGAGAATGTGACGCACGTGGTCAATTACGATCTTCCCCAGGATGCCGAGGACTATGTACATCGCATCGGTCGAACCGCGCGGGCGGGAGCCAGGGGCAAGTCGGTCAGCTTTGCCGATGAAGATCTTGCCTATTTTCTGCCTGACATCGAAGAGTACATCGGCAAGAAAATCCCGAGTGCTGTTCCGCACGATGAAGACCTCTGTCACGATTACAAACGGGGGGTGCCGCACAAGAAAAAGCCGCCTCACGAAAAGCGGGCCGTTGCCGGCAAACCCAAGCCGCCCAGGCGACGTCGGCCCGGTGGCAAGCCCCGCCCGAATAGTAGCAGCTGAAATGGCAAGGATTGATCTCAATGGTCTGCAGGGCTGCACACGCTGCACGCGGCTTGCGGACTTTGTTGGGCAATTGCCGCCGAGCAAGGGCCGCCTGAGGGACGATTACCACAATGCCCCGGTCAACGGTTTCGGCGATCTACAGGCGCGGATCTGCCTGGTAGGCCTGGCGCCGGGGGCGCACGGCGCGAATCGCACTGGTCGGCCGTTCACCGGAGACGGCGCAGGCATCTTCATGTACCCGCTTCTGCATCAGGCCGGGTTTGCCAACCAGCCCGACGCGACCGCTGTCGATGACGGTCTGGAATTGCACGACCTCTATATTACCAATGCGGTGAAGTGTCTGCCGCCAGAGAACCGGCCGAATGCCGACGAGTTTTCAAATTGCCGACCGTATCTTGTCGAGGAATTGGAAGCCCTGCACAATCTCCGCGTGATCATCAGCCTCGGGCATGGAGCACATAACAGTTTGCTGCGACTTTTCCAGGCGCAGGGGCGGATCAGCCGCTTGTCTGATGTCCCGTTCGGCCATGCCGCAGTCCACCGCTTGGCGAATGGGTTGTGGCTGGTCGGCTGCTACCATACCAGCCGCTACAACGTGCAGACCGGCCGCATGAACAACGAGATGTTTCTCGACCTGCTCGAGCGGGTCAAAACCCTGGCCAGAGGAGAAAACGGTTGATATCCTTTGGTTTGATTCGATAAAATCAACCTTTCGGGAAGCCAATACCTCCATGTCAAACATATCAGCGACAATGAACGCCCTGAAGGGACAGGGCAAAAAAGCCCTTGTGACCTTTATTACTGCGGGCGATCCGGATCTGGACACCAGCGAGAAGATCGTCCACACGCTCATTGAATCGGGCGTGGACCTGATCGAACTGGGATTCCCTTTCTCCGATCCGATGGCCGATGGGCCGACGATCCAGCTTGCTTCGGAGCGGGCGCTCGGGTCCGGGACTACCTTGCGCGGGGTGATCAAGATGGTGGCCAGGATCCGTCAGCACAGCAACGTCCCGATTATCCTGATGGGCTATTATAACCCTGTGTTCTGCTACGGAGCTGACCTGTTCGCACGGGATGCGGCGGCCGCCGGCGTCGACGGCCTGCTCCTGGTTGACCTGCCGCCGGAAGAGGCCGGTGAATTGCACCCGTTGCTCAAGGCCGCGGGCATCGACCTGATTACGCTCCTGGCTCCGACAACCGGTGCAGCGCGCAGCGCGCAGCTTGCCGCGGCAGGAGAGGGCTTTCTGTACTACGTTTCGATGACTGGCGTCACGGGGAGCAAACAGGTGGATGCAGACGCAATCGCTGCTTCGGTCAGAGAGTTGAAAGAGCAAAGCCCGGTCCCGGTCGCGGTTGGGTTCGGTATCTCGACACCGGAAGATGCCGGGGCCGTTGCCGGAATCGCCGACGCTGTTGTCGTCGGAAGTGCTCTGGTAAAATTAATAGCGGAAAAGAGTTCTTCCCCGGATCTTCTGGCTGCCGTTGGGGCTTTTGCCAAGGCACTGAAAAAGGCGATCTGATTCTCTGGCAAAGGCGGATTGCTAGCAATCCGCGCAGAGCATGGGCTCAGGTTGTCCTGGTTCATGCATACCGGATCAACCCGCTGCCTACTGATTGAGGACTGGGTGAGGAGCTCCTCGCTGCGGAAACGTGGCTCCAGCCGCCGACGTTACTGGCAAAAGAGCCGGACTAGCTGGACAAACCGGATGTACCGGTCAGAATATTTCAAATGCAGCCGCAATATCCCGAAAAGATAAGTAGAGCACTGGAATCCAGCAGATTGAGGCTCCAGATCCTGGGTAGCAATGAACGGTTCGTTTTTTGAACTCCGCACCGAATGATCGCGAGGTAGATTATGGCCTGGTTTAAAAAATCAAAAGCGCCGATTTCAGCGCAACTGGAAACGAAGAAGGTCCAGATGCCCGAGGGCCTTTGGACGAAATGCAAGAATTGTGAGGAGATCATCTACTCCAAGGAGATCGAACGCAATCTGAACGTGTGCCCCAAGTGCGATTATCACTTTCGCATCAGTGCCAGGGAAAGAATCTCGCTGGTTATCGATGAAGGAACTTTTGTTGAGACTGATCCCAATATGGTCTCGGTTGACTTCCTGAAGTTCAAGGACTCCAAGAAATACAGCGACCGGATCAAGGCTGCGCTCAAAAAGAGCGGCGGTGGCGATGCGGTTGTCACCGGTTCCGGTCTGATGAATGACCAGGAAGTCGTTGTCGCGGTCTTTGATTTTGGTTTCCTTGGCGGCAGTATGGGTTCCGTTGTCGGCGAGAAGATTACCCGGGCCATTGAGCTCGGCCTCGAAAAAAAGGCGCCGGTTCTGGTCTTCTCTTCTTCCGGCGGGGCCCGGATGCAGGAGAGCATCCTTTCTCTGATGCAGATGGCCAAAAGCAGTGCTGCCCTGGCCAAACTGAAGAAGGCGGGGATCCCCTTTATCTCGGTCTTGACTGATCCGACAACCGGCGGGGTGACTGCCAGCTTCGCCATGCTCGGGGATCTCAATATTGCAGAACCGAAGGCCCTGATCGGTTTCGCCGGGCCCAGGGTTATCGAGCAGACGATCCGGCAGAAGCTCCCGGAAGGATTCCAGCGTTCCGAATATCTTCTGGAGCACGGCATGGTCGATATGATCATTTCCCGGCAGGAGATGAAGGCCAAGCTATCCCAGATCCTGCGCGTTTTCACCAAGCAGGCGGCTGTCTCCTAGCCTGTGAACTTTTCGACCAGCCTCGATTACCTGTATGGGCTGCAGCGTTTTGGCATCAAACTTGGCCTGGAGAACATGCGGGCCCTAAAAAGTCGTCTGCCTCTATTGCAGAGGCCGTTGCCCTGCATCCATGTCGCCGGCACCAACGGCAAGGGTTCTGTCAGCGTCATGCTGGCAGAGATTCTCAAACATGCCGGCTTGCGGGTGGGTCTCTACACGTCACCGCACCTGCACTGTTTTACCGAACGCATCCGTATCGACGGCGTGCCGGTCTGCCGGGATGAAGTCGCGCTGCTCGCAGAACGGATTCGACTTGCCGCCGGTGACGTTCCGATTACCTTCTTCGAGGCGACCACGGCCATGGCCCTGCTGGCTTTTCGTGAGCAAAGGGTTGATGTCGCCGTCATCGAAACAGGCCTTGGTGGCCGGCTCGATGCAACCAATATAGTCGAACCTCAGCTGTGCATATTGACCCCGATCAGCTACGACCACACTGAGCACCTTGGCGAGACCCTGTCAGGGATCGCTGCGGAAAAAGCAGGTATCCTGAAGCCCGGTGTGCCTGTGGTTGTCGGCAGGCAGGATCCTGAGGCCCTTGAAGTGGTCATGAGTGCTGCCTCCGCCCTTGATGCCAGTGTTTGTCTGGCCGGGCGCGATTTTTCCTGGGAGGGAGCCCACGACAGCCTCTCGGTTGCCGTGGGCGTCAACCGTATCGATGATCTGCCCTGCCCACTGGCGGGTCGACATCAGCTGGACAACTTCTCCCAGGCCGTCGCTGCAGCCATCAAGTTGCGCGAGCAGGGCATGCCGATAAACGATAGTGCGATCCGAGAGGCCGGCAGGGCGGCGATTTGGCCAGGGCGTCTGGAATGGTGGCCGTGCCAACCCAGGATTTTGACGGATGTGTCGCATAACCGTGCCGGGATCGGCTGCCTTGCCGATTACCTGAATGACCAGGAAGTAAGGAAAATTCACCTGGTTGCCGGGTTGAGCGGCGAACGTGTGCCAGAAGAGGTCATGATGCCTCTGGAAAATTTTGTCGCTGCAGTATATGCTGTACCGGTTTGCTACGAGACATCCGTGCCAACGGCCCGGATCGCCGGCTGGGCAGCCGGCCTGGGTCGGCCTTGTGCGGAGTTCCCCTCCGCCGAGGCGGGGCTGGCCGCAGCGGTTGCCGCCGCCGGGGATGAATGCCCTGTGGTTGTCTGCGGCTCATTATACCTGGTCGCCGAGTTGCGGCAGAAATTTCAGGAGGGAAGTCTGCCGTTTGTCAACTGACGGCAGATGCCTTTATGCTTACCAAGACAGGTCGTGCCATGCGAGATTCATCTTATGCCGTAACGCTCTGCGCGTTGCTTGTCATCAGCATTGTTTCCTGGGGGGCTTTGAGCAGGCCTGCCGAGGCCGGCGATGAGCTGGTTCCGGCTGCGGATGAAAAGTCCGTAGCAGGGATCGAGTCTGCGTCCCCTGGGACGGAGACTAAACAGGATGCATCCATCTCTCTGGTTGCAGATCAGCTTTCGTACAACGCGGAAGAAGAGAGCTACGAGGCCAAAGGGGATGTCGTCCTGCGTCAGGCCGATGTTGAGTTGCGTTCGGAGGAACTCCTCTGGCAAGCTTCGACTCAGGATGCCGCCGCACGGGGGAGCGTTACGCTGAACGATGCCGACGTTACTTTCTCCGGTGACAGCATGCAGTACAATATGACCACCGGCCAGGGTCGGGCCCATGGCGGCAAGGTTTTGATTCATGACGGGAATTTCCACCTTGCGGGTGAAGAGATAGAAAAACACGGGCAGGTCAATTATTTTGTCCAAAATGGCAGCTTCACAACCTGTGACGGAGAGATTCCGGACTGGAAGTTTTCCGCCAGAGAGGTAGATGTTGATCTGGGCGGCTATGCCCGCGCCAAAGGCGCCTTCTTTTACATCAAGGATGTCCCGGTGCTCTATACCCCCTACATGTATTTTCCGGTAAAGACCGAACGCGAGTCCGGATTGCTGGCCCCCTGGTTCGGCTATTCAAACAACAAGGGCGCGCGTGCGTCCATGGCCTGGTACCAGGTTATCGATCGCAGTATGGACGCGACTTTCTACCTCGACTACCTTTCCAAAATCGGCCTCGGCACCGGCCTTGAGTACCGTTATGCCCTGGCCAACCAGAACAATGGCAAGGCCCTTTACTATCATGTCGCCGGCATCAATGATATGCCAAACACCTACTATCTCGACTGGAAGCATCGCGGCAATCTGCCTGGCGGCTGGACCTTGACAAGCGATGTCGAATACACCAACAAGCAGGAGTTCTTTGATGAATTTGGTGAGTCGGCCGATCAATACAACCGCGACCTGACAGTTTCAACCGTGATTCTCCAGCGCAACTGGGAGAAACTCAACCTGACCGGTTATGGTCGTTACCTCAAGAACCTCGAAGAAGATAACGACAGGTCACTGCAGCGCCTGCCTGAGGTGGGTCTCAGCCAGAGCCGCTACCGGCTGGGTGATACCCCTCTGTATCTTGGCCTGGAGAGTTATGCGACGCGGTTCCAGCGTGACGAAGGCCTGGATGGCGAGCGGCTTTACCTTAGGCCTTTCGTCTCGGCGTCATTCAAGCCGGGGTCCTGGCTGGAGTTGACCCCGGAGATATCTCTTCATGAACGGCTTTACGATACAGATGCCGAAGACGATCAGCAGTTTGTCCCGGAATACTCCCTGACCCTCGCGACGCGTCTGGTCAGGGCCTACGCGCCGAACCGCTGGGGCATGGAAAGGCTTATGCACAGCATCGAACCGAAAGTGGTCTATACTTACGTGCCGGATAAGAGCCAGGATGATCTGCCCCTCTTCGACCTCCTTGATCGTCAGGTCCAGCGCAACGATATCAGTTATGCCCTGGTCAACCGTCTGACAACCAGCAGTACTGCGGGGGACGGTACCACGGTTTATCGTGACTTCCTGGATCTGCGGCTCTCGCAGACCTATAGGTTTGACGGTGAGGACGACCTGTTCGATGATGACCAGCCGTTCTCAGATGTACGCTTCGAGCTGGATTTCTGGCCAACCCGCAACCTTGCCCTGGAGGTGGATAGCCTGATCCCGGTTTACGGTGACAGCGGGATACGGAACCTGCGTGCCGCTGCCTCTGCCAGGGACGAAGGTGGTAATGCGGTCAGGGTCAATTACACATACAAGGACGATACCTACGTGGATGCGGCAACGGATTACGTCAATTTCCAGCTTGATACGTCGATCCTCACGCCGGTCTATCTCAGGTTCGAGGAGCGTTACGACTTTCGGGAGAATCGTGAACTTGAAAAGATCGTCGGCCTCGAATATCGTTCAAAGTGCTGGAGCATCCTCTTGACTTATCGTAGCCGCTACCGGATTGACGACAGCAAGAACCATGAAGTGATGCTCAGTTTCGTTTTGGCCGGGCTGGGGATGAACAAGGGGTTCGGTGGTGGCTTCGGCATGTAGCACTGTTTTATGCGATTCGTTTGACAAGTGTGAAATATCTGATACTTTCACATGAACTTGCCAGCCATCCGGTGAGGCTCATTGTGGGTCGGGTTGGGCGGCGAAACTGATCCGGGAGGGAGGTGTCGTCAAGGAGGGGTTGCAGGATTTTATGCCCGCATCGGGTTTGTTATGATTCCAATTTTGGAGGGAAATGTTATGAAGTATTATCTGTTATTGTTGGCCTTGTTGTTTGTCGTTGGGTCTGTCGGGTTGTCGCCGGCGACTGTCTCTGCAGCTGAAAACCTGGCTGCCAAAGTATCGATTCAAACCATTCCTCTCAACCAGGCAACTGCTGAACAACTGCAGGCACTGCCCGGCGTTGGACCGGCCCTTGCGGAGCGGATCATCTCTTATCGGGATGAACACGGACCGTTCACAAGTGTCGATCAGTTGGCAGAGGTCAAGGGGATCGGTCAAGCCAAACTGGCCAAGCTCAAAGACCAGCTGAGCCTCGATTAACGTATCGCGAAAAGGCCTGCCGTTTGGCAGGCCTTTTTTTTGCCTGTCCGCCAACTCTGCTTCACAGTCCGGCCATCTTTTCAGGGGCATCACGCGGCTTGTGCAAAAAACCTTGATTTTTCATGCTATTTGATGAAACAATCCCGGAACTGAGGAGAATGCTTATGGCGGGAAGCCCTGCTCCAGCTTCACGCCCTGACGGGGGGCGACACAATTTATGGCCGC
The DNA here is from genome assembly GCA_963715335.1 of uncultured delta proteobacterium. Taxonomy (GTDB): domain Bacteria; phylum Desulfobacterota; class Desulfuromonadia; order Desulfuromonadales; family BM103; genus JAFDBW01. The sequence goes on along the minus strand of CAVQRZ010000006.1, from coordinate 60,339 downwards.
TGGCTCTGGTGGCCCTGATCCTGGGTTTTGCCCTGTTCGGCGACCGCGGGATTCTGCATATGTTGAAATTGTCCAGCCAGAAGGCAGAGCTTGCCGACAAGGTCAGCAAGTTTGAAGCACAGAATGAGCAGCTGAGGATTGAAATTTCTGCATTGAAGAATGACCGTAAATACATAGAGAGAGTTGCCCGAACAGAGCTTGGAATGGTTCGAGACGACGAACTGGTTTTTCAGTTTCAGGACCGGAAATAATATCGATTTATCATCGTTTTTGCCTGGCCCATCTCGTACCACAGGGGTGGGCCTTTGCTGTGCCCGAGGTTTTGTCGCGACCTGCTGCGGCGCGTGCTTGGTTCATTCGTGAACGCTTGACACCCCGCATGGGCAGCGCTAACATACACTCCTTTTTCAACCCTGAAAATGAGTCGGAATGTGACAGAATAAACACGTGAACCCTGGGTAGCCTGCTCCCTGCACAGCAGCAAGGAACAGCGGGCTGACGCCGGCGCGGAAGGCAACTGACGTAAACTTATGAGGGATCTCCTACGACAACAGATTGCCAAGGCTTTGCAGGTCTGCTTCGATGACAACACCCTGCACTCCGGCAAGATTCCGGACATTCAGGTCGAGGTGCCGGGGAATCCCGACCACGGTGATTTTGCGACTAATTTGGCCATGACCATGGCGCGGGCCGAGAAGAAGCCACCCCGCCAGATTGCCGAGGCCCTGGTGGCGGCCCTCGGTGAAAGTTCGCTCCTCGATAAGGTCGATATTGCCGGCCCCGGGTTCATTAATTTTACCCTGGCGCCGGTTTGCTGGTACGAAGTGCTCGATGACATTACCGCCAGGGGGAAAGGCTACGGCACCTCCCTGGCAGGCAAGGGGCAGAAGGTCCAGGTTGAATTCGTCAGCGCCAATCCAACCGGCCCCCTGCATATCGGTCACGGTCGGGGTGCCGTCGTGGGTGATGCCGTCGCCTCAATCCTGAGTGCGGCAGGTTTCGAAGTGCAACGCGAGTACTATATCAATGATGCCGGCAACCAAGTGGCAACGCTTGGCCGCTCGATCTGGCTGCGTCTGCGTGAACTGCACGGAGATGAGATTACCTTCCCCGAAGATGGCTACCAGGGAGAATATATCCGCGAGCTGGCGGCCAGCCTGCGCGACGAGGACCCGGCAGCGGTAAAGCTTGAAGAAACGGAAGCGATCAAACGGTGCTCTTCTTACGGTGTGGGAAAAGTTCTTGGCTGGATAGCTGTCGATCTGGAAGCTTTTGGCATCACTTTTGACAATTGGTTCAGCGAGCAAAGTCTTTATGACCGGAACATGGTGGCAATTGAACTCGCCAAGCTGTCGGCAATGGGACTTTCCTACGAACAGGAGGACGCCCTCTGGCTGCGTACGACTGATTTCGGTGACGACAAGGACCGGGTATTGATCAAGTCAGATGGCAGCCCGACCTATTTTGCCTCGGATGTCGCCTACCACATGGAAAAATTCGACCGTGGCTTCGACCGGGTGATCGATGTATGGGGTGCTGACCATCACGGTTATGTGCCACGCATGAAAGCCGTCGTGGCTGGCCTTGGGCATCCGCCGGAGGATCTCCAGGTCCTGCTGATCCAGATGGTCAACCTGTTGCGCGACGGCCAGCCTTACACGATGGGGAAAAGGTCGGGGAATTTCATCACCCTGCGTGACGTAGTCGATGAAGTGGGCAAGGACGCCTGCCGCTTTTTCTTCCTGCTGCGGCGCTCTGACAGTCAGCTGGATTTTGACCTGGAGCTGGCCAAACGACAGAGCAGCGACAACCCGGTTTACTATGTTCAGTATGCTCATGCCCGGGTCTGCAGCATCCATCGCACAGCAGAAGAGCAGGGCGTCGACTTGCCGGCGCGTGGCACGGCAGAACTTTCATGCCTGACCCTTGCCGAGGAACTGGCTCTGGCCAAACTTCTGGCTCGCTACCCTGATCTGGTTGTCGGGGCGGCCCAGAGCTGTGAACCACACCGGATCGTGTACTACCTGCAGGAGCTTGCGGCCCAGTTCCACAGCTACTACAATCGGCAGCGTGTGCTGGTGGAAGACGCTGCGGTCAGCCGGGCGCGCCTGTACCTGGTCAATGGTGTCCGGATCGTCCTCGCCAATGCTCTGGGTTTGCTCGGGGTTGACGCCCCGGAGCGTATGTAACGAAAAATTTATGGAGATCTTTAGATGATGGCGCAGCCGGTGGTATCACGCACCCAAAGACGGATTGAACGAAAACAGCTCGTTCTGGCCTTCATCCTGATTCTGGCCGTTGCCGGTGTCAGTTTCTCCATCGGGGTCATGTACGGTAAGCAGAGTGGCGTTGCGGCGGAGGGGCTCAGCGAAACTGAAAACTCAAGATTGCCGACCGTCGCTCAGTTTGAGCCGCCACCCAAGCCGGTCGAAGAAGCGGCTGCCGTGAAATCTGAGCCGCTGACTTTCTATGACAACCTGCCCAAGGGGAAGCAGGCCCCCCTCGGCAGTGGCATCAACCTGCCTCCGGAACAAGAGGCCGCCAGTCCCGATACCGTGGGGAAAATAGCCGTCGCGCCGGCCAGTCCGACGCCAAAGCCGTTACCGAAGCCCGGGGCCAAACCACCGGCTTCGTCCGCGGGCGACTTTGTGGTGCAGGTCGCGTCTTTCCGTACCGGAGAGGATGCTGCCAAGCTGGTCGGTCGACTCAAAGCCCATGGTTTGACCGTTTTTGTCGAAAGGGCGGATCTCGGCGAAAAGGGCGTCTGGCACCGGGTCCTCTCAGGGCCTTTCCCCTCTCGTGAAAATGCTGATAAGGCGGTTCATTTCCTGCGTGAAAAGGAGAGGTTGTCGGCGATTGTCCGGCAGCGTTAGGCAACAGTTTTTTTCTTGACATCCTCAAGGTAGACGGGTAAATTCCAGAATTCTGTTGCGGGGTGGAGCAGTCAGGTAGCTCGTCGGGCTCATAACCCGAAGGTCGGAGGTTCAAATCCTCCCCCCGCTACCAAATAAAATATACGGCCGCCGTTTTGGCGGTCGGCTGGTTTTCGGCGGTGTAGCTCAGTTGGTTAGAGCATGCGGCTCATATCCGCAGTGTCCGGAGTTCGAATCTCTGCACCGCCACCACTCTGACAGAACCCCCTTCCAGCCCCGGAAGGGGGTTTTGCGCTTTCAGCGGGGCTTGTTCCCTGTCGTTAACAGGGCAAAGCCAGCTAGGTATTTTCCATGTCCCTGCAGGCCCGGTTTCATAAGGCTCTTCTCCAGTCCGGCTGCATCCCGGCGGGCAGCCGTCTGCTGGTTGCCGTTTCCGGTGGCGCCGATTCGGTCGCACTGCTCCGGCTGCTGCATGGCCTTGCCGATAAGCTGAACCTGTCCCTGGAAGCCGCGCATCTTGACCACGCTCTGCGGGAGGCCAGTTGTGGAGATGCATGTTTTGTCACGCAACTCTGTGACGACATGGATGTTCCTGTCACGGTGGTGCGTCGAGACGTGGCGGTCATTGCCCGACAGCGCAAGGGGAACCTGGAAGAAGTTGCCAGGGATGTGCGCCGGGAATTTCTTGATGCGACCGCGAAGGACCGCAATTGTGACCTGATTGTCCTTGGTCATCATGCCGGTGACCAGGCTGAAACCTTCCTGATGCGTTTGGTGCGCGGTGCCGGCACGGCAGGGCTGGCCGGGATGCGCCAGGTCGATGGCCGGATGGTGCGCCCGCTGCTGCCTTTTCATCACGAAGAGCTGGTGGCCTACCTGGAAGCAGGCGGCTTTGCCTGGCGCGAAGACGAGAGCAACCTCGATCATGCCTTGACCCGCAACCGCATGCGTCATCAACTGTTGCCGCTGCTGGAAAGTTTCAACCCGAAGATCACAGGGCAACTTGCCGGACTTTGTGAACAGCTGCGCCTGGACGAGGATTTCTGGTCGGAGCTCACAAACAGGGCCCTGGCGGAGGTTGGCACAAGGGTTGACGGCGGCCATTCTCTTCGACGCGGAGCCCTTGCCGGGATGGCTCCTGCACTGGCGAGTCGGGTCGTCAGGGCGGTGCTGCATGAAATTCGCGGTCACCTCAAGGGTCTCACGGCAACCCATGTCACAAGTGTCCTGCAGCTGGTCTGCGCGGGCCCGCCCCAGGGCGAGTTGCACCTGCCCGGAGCATGGATTGCCTGCCGGTACGAGGACGTTCTGCTGTACAAACAGGCCCCCGAGACAGTCGATCCCCTTGAAGTTGTTCTGGATGGAGAGGGGGACTATCTGCTCCCTGATGGTCGTGCGTTGCAGTTGTCGCTGCTTGAAAATGCCCTGGGAGAAGGCCCGACTGCAGTGGAATTCGATGCGTCGGAGCTGCTGTTTCCCCTGACCCTGAGGCATTGCCTGGCTGGAGATCGTTTCCGGCCTGCAGGGATGGACGGAACGAAAAAAATTCAGGATTTATTTGTCGACCTCAAGCTCACCGTGGAGGATCGCAAGAAATCATTGTTGTTGCTCGGCAATGATAAAATTTTATGGGTCCTCGGTTTACGCCGATGTGAAGGATGGCGACCGGTCACGGGAAAACCTGTGTTACGGGTCGAAGTCGTGCAAAATGAGTCATAAACGGCTTGTGATAAGGAACCCAGTATGGTAAAGTTCCCAGTGATTTTACAACGCCAAACACCGCATTTTTATGGTGTTTTCAGCTTCAGGGGGTCATGTGAACCAGTTTTATAAGAATCTTGCACTCTGGCTGGTCATCTCTTTGGTGATGATCATGCTTTTCAATATGATGACCCAGCAGGGTCGCGAACTCAAGCCGGTCCCCTATACGACCTTTTTGGCAGCCCTCGAAGATGATGAGGTTGTCGACGTGACGATCAAGGGCTCGAACCTTGAGGGCACCTACAGCGACGGTTCCGCCTTCAAGACTTATACCCCGGACGACCCTGACCTGATCAGCATGCTGCGTGAAAAGGGCGTCGCCATAGAAGCAGAACCAGACGAAACCCACAGCTTCTGGATGTCAATACTGGTTTCCTGGGGCCCGATCCTGCTGTTGATCGCCGTGTGGATATTCTTCATGCGCCAGATGCAGTCTGGCGGCGGCAAGGCCATGAGCTTCGGCAAGAGCCGCGCCAAGCTGCTCAGTGATTCCCAGGCCAAGATCACCTTTAATGACGTTGCCGGTATTGACGAAGCCAAAGACGAACTCGAAGAAGTGGTCGCATTTCTGAAAGACCCGAAAAAGTTTTCCAGGCTGGGTGGCCGGATTCCGAAGGGCGTGCTGCTGGTTGGCGCCCCGGGTACCGGCAAGACCCTCCTGGGTCGAGCCATTGCCGGGGAAGCCGGGGTTCCTTTCTTCTCGATCTCGGGTTCTGACTTTGTCGAAATGTTCGTCGGTGTCGGTGCAAGCCGGGTTCGGGACCTGTTCGTCCAGGGGAAGAAGAATGCCCCCTGCATCATCTTTATCGATGAAATAGACGCCGTTGGCCGTCATCGCGGCGCCGGTATGGGCGGTGGCCACGACGAGCGCGAGCAGACCCTCAACCAGCTGCTGGTTGAAATGGACGGTTTCGAGTCCAATGAGGGGGTTATTCTGATTGCGGCCACCAACCGGCCCGATGTCCTTGACCCTGCGTTGCTCCGCCCCGGCCGTTTCGATCGCCAGGTCGTGGTGCCGCGTCCAGACGTTCGCGGTCGAATGAAGATCCTGCAGGTCCATGCGCGCAAAGTGCCTCTGGGCGCGGATGTTGAACTTGAGGTCATTGCCAAGGGAACGCCGGGATTCTCGGGTGCAGACCTTGAAAACCTGGTCAACGAAGCTGCGCTGCTTGCGGCGCGTGCCAACAAAAACGAAGTCACGCGCAGTGACCTTGAGAAAGCCAAGGACAAAGTCATGATGGGGGCCGAGCGGCGCTCCATGGTGATTACCGACGAAGAAAAGAAGGTGACCGCCTATCACGAGGCGGGGCACGCCCTGGTGGCGATGTACACCCCTGGCGCCGACCCGGTGCACAAAGTTTCAATTATCCCGCGAGGCCGGGCCATGGGCGTCACCATGTACCTGCCCGAGGAAGAGAAGTATAACGAAACCAAGGTCGGTCTGAATATCAAGATCTGTACTTTGCTTGGCGGCCGGGTGGCAGAGGAACTGATCTTCGAAAGTGTCACCAGTGGTGCCTCGAATGACCTGGAGCGTGCCACCGCGATTGCCCGCAAGATGGTCTGCGAGTGGGGGATGAGCGACAAGCTCGGACCGCTGGCTTTCGGTGAAAAGGAAGGTGAAGTCTTCCTCGGTCGTGATTACGGGCACGTCAAGAATTACAGCGAGGCCACCGCGATGGCGATCGATGAGGAGATTCGTCGGATCGTCGAGGAATGCTACGAGCGTACGACGGATACCCTCTCACAGCATAAAGACGCCCTGATCAAGGTTTCTGAAGCGTTGCTCGAACGTGAAAATATGGACGGCAGTGAAATCAGGGCCATGATATTCGGTGCTGAAGAGGTGGTCGAAGCTGTGGTTGAAGATCTTGCCGTCGCGAAAGATTCGGTTGCCCCGGGTGAAGGCCCCTGTGTAGACGAGGCCTGATGTCAGACCTGGTCGGCGGTTCCGAACCCAGGGTTGTTCTGTTAGGGCGAGACTGCTCACTCGTCATGGACCGGCCTTACATCGTCGGTATTCTCAACGTAACACCTGACTCCTTTTCTGACGGCGGCCGGTTCATGGGGCTGCCGCAGGCACTTGACCGGGGCCTCAGGATGGCTGAAGAAGGTGCTGACCTGCTTGACATCGGTGGGGAGAGCACACGACCGGGGGCTCGGCAGGTTTCCGAGCAGGAAGAGCTGGATCGGGTTATCCCGGTCGTTGAGAGGCTCCGCCGCGAAGTCGACTTGCCTTTGTCCATTGATACCTCGAAAAGTGCAGTCGCCCGGGAAGCTGTCTCCGCAGGAGCAGATTTTGTCAATGATGTAAGCGGGTTAACCTTCGACGCGGCGATGGCCGGGGTGGTTGCTGCTGCGGGGGCGGGACTGATCATCATGCATACCCGTGGCCGGCCCATGGTTATGCAGCAGGATACGCGCTACGCCGACCTCTTCTCGGAAGTTGCCGCCTCCCTGAACATGAGTCTTGAAGTTGCGGAATCGGCCGGTGTCACCAGAGACAAGATTGCGCTTGATCCGGGGATTGGTTTCGGCAAAGACGTCGCCGGGAACCTGGAGCTGTTGCGCAGGACAGCCGACCTGGTCGCGCTCGGACATCCGGTCATGCTGGGAACCTCCCGTAAAAGTTTTATTGGCCGGGTCCTCGGCAAGGATGATCCGTCTGAGCGGCTTGCCGGAACCCTGGCCACAATCGCTCTGGGTTATGCTGGAGGGGCCCGGTTGTTCCGGGTGCATGATGTCGCTTTGGCACGTGAGGCGGCATGGATGGCGCAGGCAGTCTGCAAAGGTGCAGCCTGGGTCGGTAACTGACCCGGTTTATCGAGAGGGTGTTCCGGATGTTCGAGATGCTGGAAAATTTCAGGTGGGTTTTAGACCTGCTCGACATTGTTCTGGTCGCCTTCATTATTTACCGGATTATCCTGCTTATCAAGGGCACGCGGGCCTTGCAGATGCTGATTGGCCTCGCTGTCCTTCTGATCGTCTACGTCGCGTCCCAGGTCGGCGGCCTCTACACCCTCAACTGGATACTCAATAACTTCCTTTCATCCATCATCCTGGTGATTGTCGTGATTTTCCAGAACGATATCCGCCGGGCCCTGATGCATGTCGGGCGCAACCCGTTTTTTGCCGATCTGTCCTTTCGTGAAGAAACCCAGGTTATCGATGAATTGTGCCGCGCTTGCGCAACCCTGGCGCAGAAGCAACTGGGAGCCCTGATCGTCATCGAACGTGAAACCGGAATCAACGATTTCCTCGAAATCGGTGTCGAACTGGATGCAAAACCATCAGTCGCCCTGATCCATGCGATTTTTCATCACGCATCACCGCTGCATGATGGCGCGGTAGTCATTCAGCGTGGCCTGATCACCAAGGCCGGGTGTTTTCTTCCCCTGACCCAAGACCCGAGAGTCAGCCCGCAGTACGGAACCCGCCATCGGGCGGCCATAGGTCTGACTGAGCTGGTTGATGCCGTCGTGATTGTGGTGTCTGAGGAGACCAGTCGAATTGCGGTCGTGGTCGGAGGAAAGATCACACGCGACCTGGAAGTGGCGACCTTGAAAAAAGTCCTCAACCGCCTGCTTGAGCCCCGCCGTCTGCGTGGCAAGAAGAGTTAGCCATGGTTGAAAAAATATTCGAAAACTGGTTGTTGAAACTTGTCTCCCTGGCCTTTGCAGTGGTGCTCTGGTTCTTTGTCATGGGGGAAAGCCGCATGGAAGTCAATCATATCGTGACCCTGGAATACGTGAACCTGCCCGAGGGACTGATGATTGCCAGTGAAGTGCCGACTTCAGTCGCACTGAGGATCAATGGGCCTCGTGCCCTGCAGGTAAACCTTGACAAGGAAGACATCGGACTCAGAGTCGACCTGAAGGGTTTATCGGCCGGCGTGACATCTTTCAAACGCCTCGATGAAACTCTTGATATCCCCGGTGGTCTGAAAATTACCCGCATATCTCCATCTTATGTCGATGTCAAGCTGGAAAGGGTGCGTGAACGAGGCGTGCCGGTCAAGGTTGTCCTGACCGGTGATCCGGCACCCAGGTTCCTGGTCAAATCGGTCAAGGCCGCTCCTGACCGGGTTGTCATCATCGGGGCGGAGAGTGAACTCAAGGCGGTTTCGGAGGTTGTGACCGAGGGGATCGATATCACCAACGTTCAGGAGAGTTTCACCCAGACCGTAGCCCTCAGTTATGTTGGCAATTATACGGATCTGAAAGAGACGAAAACCGTCGAGGTCAAAGTGGTTTTAAAGCCTAACCCCGATTATGTCCCCGCCCGTCCAGAAGAACCGTCGGATGGGCAGGCCGCAGCCGGGAGTGAGAAAAAGAAACAATGAGCAAAAAGCTTTTTGGTACTGATGGGGTGCGCGGCATTGCCAACAAACATCCCATGACCACGGAAATGGCCATGCAGCTTGGGCGTGCCGCAGCTTATGTCTTCAAACATGATGACCGGCGCAGCCGGATTGTGATCGGCAAGGACACCCGCCTCTCCGGGTACATGATCGAAAACGCCCTGGCAGCCGGGATCTGTTCCATGGGAGTCGATGTCTTGCTGGTCGGGCCTTTACCGACCCCGGGCATTGCCTTTATCACCGCTTCGATGCGGGCCGATGCCGGGGTGGTGATCTCCGCCTCGCACAACCCCTACCAGGACAACGGCATCAAGTTTTTCGCCCGTGACGGCTTCAAACTTCCCGATGACCTAGAGCTGAGGATCGAGGATCTGCTTTTTTCGGCGCGGATCGATTCACTACGGCCAACGGCCGAAGAGGTGGGCAAAGCCTTCCGTGTTGACGACGCAATCGGGCGCTATATCGTCTTCCTGAAAAACACCTTCCCCCGGGAACTCGACCTGACCGGTCTGAAAATAGTCCTCGATTGCGCTCACGGCGCTGCCTATCGGGTCGCCCCGGCGGTTCTCGAAGAGTTGGGTGCCCGGGTCTTTACTTATGGCGTCAAGCCGGATGGAACGAATATCAACGCCGGTTGCGGTTCGACCTGTCCGGAGGTGATCTCCAAGGCTGTCATCGAGCACGGAGCAGACCTTGGTATTGCCCTTGATGGCGATGCCGACCGCTGCATCTTTGTCGATGAGCACGGTAAAGAGGTTGACGGTGACCACATCATGGCTATCTGCGGTATCGATATGCTGAAACGGGGCGCCTTGCCGCAAAACACGGTCGTCGCCACGGTCATGTCGAACATGGGTCTGGATATCGCCCTGCGCCAGGCTGGTGGCCGTGTCGTCAAAACCGATGTCGGCGACCGTTATGTTGTTGAAGAGATGCGCCGCAACGGCTATAGCTTCGGTGGGGAACAGTCCGGGCACATGATCTTCCTGGAACATAACTCGACCGGTGACGGGATTATTACCGCGCTACAAATCCTTGCTATCCTGCAGAAGAGCGGCAAGAGCCTTTCCGGATTGGCTTCGGTGATGCAGTCGCTGCCCCAGGTCCTCGTCAATGTCCGGGTGCGGGAACGCCGCGCCATCGACCAGCTGCCTGATGTTCAGGGACTGATTGAAGATGTCGAGAGGCGACTGGGAGATGCCGGTCGTATCCTGATCCGTTACTCGGGAACCGAACCTTTGATGAGAATCATGCTGGAAGGGCAGAACCAGAACGAAATTACCGCTATGGCCAACCAGATTGCCGCGTTGGTGAAGTCCTCCATCGGGGAAGATTCAGGAGCGTAAAATGGCAAAACTGGGAGTCAATGTCGATCACATTGCGACGATCCGTCAGGCCCGGGGCGGGGTTGAACCTGACCCGGTTGCTGCTGCGGCGATCGCCGAGCTGGCCGGTGCCGATGGTATCACGGTTCATCTTCGTGAAGACCGCCGACATATCCAGGACCGGGATGTCATGATCCTGAGGCGTACGGTCAAGACTCTTCTGAACCTCGAAATGGCGGCGACTGATGAAATGGTGGCCATCGCCATGAAGGTCGTCCCGGATTATGTCACCCTCGTGCCGGAAAAACGCCAGGAGCTGACGACCGAAGGCGGGCTTGACGTCGCCAAATATGTTCAGTCCCTGACCAAGCAGATTGAACTGCTGCATCAGGCCGGAATCGTCGTCAGCCTGTTTGTCGATCCCGATCTGGAGCAGCTAAAGGCCAGCGCGCGGGTCAAGGCCGATTGTATAGAGATCCATACCGGGTCCTACTGCGTGGCCAAAGGGCGGGACAAGACATCTGAGCTGGCCAAGATTGAAGAGTCCATAAGGGCCGGCAGGAAGCTTGGGTTGCGCGTCAATGCCGGACACGGACTCAACTACCAGAACATCCGACCGTTACTCGCACTCGGCGGGATCGAGGAATACAATATCGGCCACAGTATCATTTCGCGTGCCGTCCTGGTCGGGCTTGACCGGGCCGTATGCGAGATGGCCGAACTGGTTCACGGGAGCTGAATATGCCGATTGTCGGTCTGGGAACCGACCTGGCCAGGGTCGCTCGTTTCAGGAAATTTGTAGAGGACCAAAAGACCGCTCTCCTGGAGCGGCTTTTTACCCTTGGTGAAAGGCAGTACGCCTTTGCCAAGGCAGACCCGTCTCCGCACCTGGCCGCACGCTTTGCCGCCAAGGAATCGTGTCTCAAGGCTTTCGGGACCGGCTGGCGTGATGGCATCAGCTGGCATGACATGGAGGTCGTCCCTGATGAACTCGGTCGCCCCGACCTGATCTTATCAGGTAGAGCCGCAGAGGTGGCAGGCGAAAAACGTGTTGAGATGGTACACTTGTCCTACAGCCATGAAGGTGAATATGCCGTCGCCACCGTGGTTCTGGAAAGCCTATGAAAGTCCTGACCGCACAACAAATGCAGGCTGTTGATTGCCGGACCATTGAAGAAATCGGCATCCCGGGTATTGTCCTGATGGAAAATGCCGGCCGGTGCGTGGCTGAGGAAATTCTTTCTCGTTATGCAACGCGCGGAATCCAGCGTGCGCTGGTATTGGCGGGCAAAGGCAACAACGGTGGGGATGGTTACGTGGTTGCCAGGTATCTGCTGGACAACGACTGGGACGTCCTGACCCTGGTTTTTGCAGGGGCAGACGAAATCACCGGTGAAGCTGCAGTTAATGCCGTGGCGCTGGCCAACTGCGGCGGGCTGATTACTTACATACGGTCTGAGGACGAGCTCTATGCCGTTCTTGATGATGCCGATGAATTTACCGTTGTTGTCGATGCCCTGTTCGGAACCGGGCTTACCAAGCCTCTCGAGGGCCTTTTCCTTGAGGCCGTTGGCTGGATGAACTGTCAGGCCTGCCCGGTGGTCTCTGTAGATATCCCGTCCGGGATCGATGGCTCTACCGGCCGGATCATGAGTGACGCGGTCAATGCGGACCTGACTGTCTCATTTGCTTTTCCCAAAATAGGCCAGGTGACTTTCCCCGGGGCTCGGCATGTGGGTGAATTGGTGATTGCAGATATCGGCATTCCCAAGCAGGTGATGTACGAGACCGGCGCCGAGTGCCGATGGATCGATGGCGAGGAAGCAAGGCATCTTCTGCCGATGCGAGTTATGGATGGACATAAAGGCACCTTCGGGCATCTGCTGATACTGGCAGGTTCCACAGGCAAGTGTGGTGCCGCTGTCATGGCCGCCGAAGCGGGTATGCGTGGTGGCGCAGGTCTGGTCACGCTGGCATGCCCAAGAGGCGTGCAACCGGGGGTCGCTGCCAGGCTGACTGAAGTTATGACAGTGCCCCTGGATGAACGGGAAGGTGAAGTCTGCATGCTGGCTCTGGAAGATATCCTGGGGTCGGCTGAAGGAAAGCAGGCGCTGGCCGTCGGGCCGGGGCTGGGTGTCGGCGAAGAAGTCAGCAGCCTGATTCGCCGTTTACTTCAGGACACCAGCCAGCCTGTCGTTATCGATGCTGATGGGTTAAGTGCCCTGGTTGGACATCTGTCGCTACTGGGTCAGCAGCCGGGTCGTGAAATTATTCTGACCCCGCACCCCGGTGAGATGTCACGCTTGACGGGGCTGTCGGTCGCAGCGATCCAGAGTGACCGATTCCGCCTGGCGAGAGATTTTGCGATCCAACACAAGGTGACCCTGGTGCTCAAGGGAGCCCGGACCCTGATTGCTTCACCGGATGGCACGGTTCACGTCAATATGACAGGCCATGCAGGTATGGCCAGTGGTGGCATGGGTGACGTCCTGACCGGGCTGGTCGGCAGCCTGCTGGCTCAGGGCCTGCCGGCAATGCCTGCTGCAACCCTGGCTGTCTACCTGCACGGCCTTGCCGCCGAGAGGCTGCAGTCGACATTCGGTGATGCCGGTCTGTTGGCCACCGACCTGATCTACGAACTGCCTGCTGCACGACAGGCTCTGGCAATGGAGGGCTAAATGCTGACTGCTGGCGATATCATGACCAAAGAGATTCATACTGTACATCAGGACACTGAGATTACGGCTCTGGCAAAGAAATTTGTCAAATACAATGTCAACGCCATGCCGGTTGTCGATGACGACGGGGCATTGGTGGGGATGGTCACCCAGACGGATCTTGTCGAGCAGGACAAGCCTCTCCATATCCCTACGGTGATTTCGCTTTTCGACTGGGTTATCTACCTGGAGAGCCCGAAGAAGTTCACCGAGGCAGTGCGCAAGGTCACCGCGCGCAGGGTGGGAGAAATCTGCGGCAGGGATGTCGTGACCTGTGTGCCGGATGACAAGGTTGCGACGATAGCCAGCCTGATGGTCGACAACAAGGTCCACCTGGTGCCCGTGTTGTCTGACGGTCGGATGGTTGGGGTTGTCAGCCGTCTCGATATTATTCGCAGCATGAGTTCGTGACCTTGCTGACCTGGGAAACGACAACCGGCAGCGCCACGGAAACGCGTGAACTTGGGCGGCTGTTCGGCAGCCTAGCCGAAGCCGGACTGGTCGTGCTCCTGAGTGGTCAATTGGGAACCGGAAAAACCTGTTTTGCCCAGGGTGTCGGTGACGGCCTCGGCGTTGCCCCGGCCACTCCTGTGACCAGCCCGAGCTACACTTTGCTGAATATTCATCAGGGGCGTTTCCCGTTCTATCATTTCGACCTTTACCGCCTTGCGCAGGTTGATGATCTTGCCGATCTCGGCTACGACGAATATGCAGAGGGTAATGGCCTGACAATGGTCGAGTGGGCCGATCGCATGACGGGTGCTTTGATGTCCTCACTGGACGTTGCCATAGACTCTCTGGGAGGGGAGCGGCGCAAGTTTCAATTCGAGGCGAGGGACGATTGCGGCGCTGAACTGCTTGGCCAGCTGGTTCGGCAATGGACCGCTGTCGAGATGCCCGCCTGATGTTCCGTGAAAACCTTTGACGACCGGCAGGAATACTGTTATTAAAATCATTTGACCCCAATTAAGGGGGAATTTCACCGATGGCAGGTTCCGAGTCGAGCCGTGCCAGAAAGGATTGATCACAGATGGCACTGGTGGTTCAAAAGTATGGTGGCACCTCGGTAGGGACCATCGAAAAAATCCAGAATGTCGCCAGACGGGTTGCCCGCACCTACGATGAAGGCAACGACATGATCGTGGTTGTCTCGGCGATGGCGGGTGAGACCAACAAGCTGGTGGCACTCGCTGAAGGAATGTGTGAATTCCCGAGCGAGCGTGAGTACGACGTCCTCGTCGCTGCCGGCGAACAGGTCTCTGTTGCGCTCCTGTCAATGGCCCTGCAGTCCATGGGGTACAAGGCCAAGAGCTACCTCGGCTGGCAGATCCCGATTTACACGGACAATTCCTTTTCAAAAGCGCGTATCGAGGAGATTCAGGATACCAATATCCGTGAGGACCTGCACAACGGCACGATCGTGATCGTCGCAGGTTTCCAGGGTATCGACCGTGACAACAACATTACGACCCTGGGTCGTGGCGGCTCGGACACCTCGGCTGTGGCCGTCGCTGCGGCGTTAAAAGCCGATGTTTGCGAAATCCTGACCGATGTCGACGGTGTCTATACCACTGACCCGCGGATTGTTCCTGAGGCCTCCAAGATGGAAAAGGTCTCCTACGACGAAATGCTCGAAATGGCCTCGCTCGGTTCCAAGGTGCTGCAGTTGCGGTCGGTCGAATTTGCGAAAAAATACGAAGTAGTCGTTCATGTACGTTCCAGCCTTAATGACAACCCAGGGACTCTGGTGATGAAGGAGGATGCAGATATGGAAACGGTCCTGGTTTCAGGTATCGCATATAACAAGGATGAAGCAAAAATTGCCGTGATGCGCGTTCCGGACAAGCCTGGAGTGGCGGCCCAGCTTTTTTCACCCCTTTCGACAGCGAACATCATGGTAGACATGATTATTCAGAACGTCTCCCACGAGGGGTTCACGGACCTGACCTTTACCGTGCCTCGAGGTGATTTCAAGAAGGCCCTGAAAATTGTTGAAGAGACCGCAAGCAAAATCGGTGCTGCCGGCGTACAGACCAACGAGTCGATTGCCAAGGTGTCAATTATTGGAGTCGGCATGCGCTCGCATTCAGGGATCGCCAGCAAGATGTTTGAAACCCTGTCCAGGGAAGGGGTCAACATCCAGATGATTTCAACGAGTGAAATCAAGGTTTCCTGCGTCATTGATGACAAGTACACCGAGCTGGCCGTGCGCGTTCTGCACGAAGCTTTTGGCTTGGATAAGGTTCGGGTGGCCGAGGAATAAGCCCCCTGTAGGACAGATATCCGGGAGAAGATCATGAGCAGAGTTTTTCTGTATGATACGACCTTGCGTGATGGTACGCAGGCTGAAGACGTCTCTTTTCTGGTAGCGGACAAGATCCAGATCGCCAAGAAGCTTGACGAGCTTGGTATCGACTATATTGAGGGAGGTTGGCCCGGTTCCAATCCCAAGGACATTGCCTTTTTCAAAGACGTTAAAAAAATTACCTTGAACCATGCCAAGATAGCCGCTTTCGGTTCCACGCGCAGGGCCAAGACCACTCCGGCCAAGGACAATAATATCCGGACCCTGATTCAGGCCGAGCCCGATGCAGTCACAATCTTTGGTAAATCCTGGGATTTCCAGGTGCGCGAGGCGCTACGCATCAGCCTGGAAGAGAACCTTGAACTGATCTACGACTCTCTGGCCTACCTGAAGGAGAACGTTGCAGAAGTTATCTACGATGCCGAGCATTTCTTTGACGGTTACAAGGCCAACCCGGAATATGCCCTCAAGACACTGGAGTCCGCTCAGCGGGCCGGTGTTGATTGTATCGTGCTTTGCGACACCAATGGCGGTGCCTTGCCGTATGAAGTGGCCGATATTATCAAGAAGGTCAAAAAGAATATCAAGACACCACTTGGCATCCACGCTCACAACGACAGTGAATGTGCTGTGGCCAACTCACTCGTGGCGGTAGAAAATGGCGCTGTCCATGTCCAGGGCACGATCAACGGTTTTGGTGAGCGCTGCGGCAACGCCAATCTCTGCTCGATCATCCCCGCGCTCAGATTGAAAATGGACCGGGACTGTGTCTCCGATGAGCAGCTGAAGAGCCTGCGGATCGCCTCACGCTATATCTTCGAATTGGCCAACCTGGTGCCGAACAAGCACCAGCCTTACGTCGGGAATTCTGCCTTTGCCCATAAGGGCGGCGTGCATGTCTCGGCGATTCAGAGGCATCCTGAAACTTACGAGCATGTGCGCCCGGAAAAAGTCGGCAATGTGACTCGCGTGCTGGTGTCCGATCTCTCCGGTCGCTCGAACATCCTCGTCAAAGCTGAACAGTTTAACATCAACCTCGACAGCAAGGATCCGGTGACACTGGAAATCCTTGAAGATATCAAGTCACTCGAAAACCAGGGGTTCCAGTTCGAGGGTGCCGAGGCTTCTTTCGAACTGCTCATGCGGCGTGCCCTGGGCGAATTGCGCAATTACTTCTCGGTTATCGGCTTCCGGGTTATTGACACCAAGCGACATGAAGATGAGATGCCAACCTCCGAGGCGACAGTCCAGGTCAAGGTCGGCGGGCGCATCGAACATACGGCCGCCGAGGGCAATGGCCCGGTGAATGCGCTTGACCACGCGTTGCGCAAGGCCCTGGAACAGTTCTACCCTCAGCTCAAGGAGATGAAGCTGTTCGATTACAGGGTACGGGTCCTTCCTGCCGGGAAGGGAACCGCATCCGTGACACGGGTTCTGATCGAGTCCGGCGACAAGACCGGGCGTTGGGGAACGGTTGGGGTCAGTGATAACATTATAGACGCCTCTTACCAGGCGCTGGTTGACGCGCTGCAGTACAAACTGATGCGTGACCATGCCGAATAGGGCCCTGTTTCGGGTGCCGCCAGTGCCCGTTGTGCTGGCGGCCTTTGTTTTTCTTGCTGTGCTTTTGGGGCGGGGTGCTTCCGTATTGGAAGATATCCCGTCTTTTTTGTCCCAGGATGCGAATTATGTGCACGTTGAACTGGCAGGGTACGGTTTGACCCCGGGGGTGTATCAAATAAATGACGGTTTCTCTCTGCGAGACGTCATGAAATTGACGATTGCGGTGTCCGATAAAATATCATCAACTGTTGAGGGTTATTTTGAACCGGTAAACGACGGCGCGAGCTACGCAATCGCAAAAAAAGATCAGAAAATTGAGATTGTCCGACGAGGATGGATGTCGGCCAGCAAACGAATTGCGCTGGGCATCCCGCTCCATCCTGACCGGATGAGCAGGGTTGATTGGGTTGCCCTGCCAGGGATTGGAGACAAACTGGCCGAAAGAATCCATCTTGATCGTCAAAAAAATGGCGAATTCGGCTCTCTGGATGCGTTGAAAAGGGTCAAAGGGATAGGCCAGGGCAGAATCGAAAGTTGGAGGATTTTTTTTAGAACAACATAACTATATGTAATTTAGATGGTTTTCTCCGGATGTCTTGGCGCTTTTGCTTGACAGGAAAGATTCAACTGTAGTTGGCACGTCTCGTGTAATACCTCATGCATAGAAGTTACCCAAAATTTCTTGGTCTATGAATGAGGAGGCCGTTAGATGAGATGTCCCAAGTGTAAAGGTCGTATGTACGCCGAGAAGTATTATGATTTTGTTCGTGCTTTTGACGCATGGAAATGTTGCTCCTGTGGTGAGGTCGTCGATCCAACGATTCTGGCCAATCGGGCCCGCAATCATAACGTTTTTCTCGGCTGATTCACTACTGTCCATAATCAAAAGCCCGAGACCTTGGTCCCGGGCTTTTTGCTTTTCTCTTTTCAATCGTGTAACTTCCCACTCCCTGTTTAACCTCTCGTGTCTTACCCAAACAGACCTGTACAGCGTCAAATAAACCAGCTAATTTTCATCTTTCAACTTCTGTTCTCTCTCTGCCTGGCGCCGTGTTTAAGGGTTGTGGTGGCCTCATGTTTGTTTAGGGTCGTATTTAAAGGGCACCTCTATTACAATAGTTGTCAAATTTATCCCCATTACAGGGTGAATATTCCTGAATATTTTTGCGGTTTGAAAGGATGACTGACATGCCCGAACCAGGCAATAAAAACGGTCCACAGGGTGAAACTGGCCATAATAACAAAAAAGCCGTACGCATTCGCCGACTGATCGAGCGCAAGATGGTTGACAGTTGGCAGAACAAGCCGCATTTCTTTGTGACTGTAGCGGTCGATATGACGGATGTTATCCGTTTCCGCAAAGACCTGGGGATAACGATCAACGATTTCGTCCTGGCGGCCACTGCGGCAGCGCTCAAGGAGCACCCCTGGGTGAATAGCCTATGGGCAGAAAGTGCAGCAGTCGAGCAGGAGCATATCAACCTGGCCATGGCCGTCGCAACGGAAGGCGGGCTCTACTACCCGGTGATCAAAAATCTTGAACGCCTCTCGCTGAAGCAAATTAGCGTATCAGCTTCTGCGCTTGCTGAGAAGGCACACCTTGGCCAACTCACCGACGATGACCAGGATGGGGGGACGTTTACTGTCAGTAACATGGGCATGCTTGGAGTGGAGTCCTTTGCAGCCATTATCACACCACCACAGGCTGCGGTCCTGGCCGTGGGGACCGTCAAAGGAGAAGTGGTTGTCGATGAGCATGAAGAGCTTGTGGTGGCACCCATGGTGCGCTTAACACTCTCCGCAGATCACAGGATTCTTGATGGTGCAGATGCTGCGGAATTCCTTGATTCGTTGAAAAGTTATCTTGAGGCACCAGTGACCCTGATTGCCGGGACCTGTTTCGACGAAGACTGATGCTTCTCGTACAGAGACAGCGGTTCCTCTGAATGTTAGTTCTCTGCGCCAATGACCGCTCAGGAGATTTGATCTGAACACAACTCACGCTCAAATTGCAGAAAAAATCAGGGCGATTGATAACAGTAAATTCGCGACCAGGGGCGAACTGTCGCGCCAGTCCGCCTATTTTTCCAGTGTCCTCCTGATCCGTAACCTCCTTGATTCAATGCCGGGCATTGTCCTGGTGCTCAACCGTTATCGTCAGATCATTTTTGCCAACCGGGCTTTCTGTGAGCTTGCCGGGCATGCGAGTTCGGCAGGCCTGTTGGGGCGTCTGGTCGGTGATGTCCTGGCATGTCATGTGATCCACGATCTTGACTCCGGTTGCGGTATGGGAACCTCCTGTGAAACCTGTGGAGCTCTCACGGCCATGCTCTCGGGTCTGGCAGGTAAAGAGAACGTCCAGGAGTGCATGATTACGCGCAGGGAAGGGATAGCCACACAAAACCTGACGTTACGGGTCTGGTCGTCACCATTGCGATATGCCGATGAGGATTTTTCCGTGCTGGCGGGTATGGACATCAGTCACGAAAGACGCCGCTTGGCACTGGAACGAACTTTTTTTCATGACATCCTCAACCTGGTCGGCAGTATCCGCGGGTTCGCGGCGCTCTTGGAAGTTGACAACCAGGTTGATCGCCTGGACATCAGCCGCAGGATTCAACTGGCTTCGCAAAGAGTCATCGATGAGATTGATGCCCAGCGGGTCCTCCTGGCCGTGGAGAAGGGAGAAGTGATAGTCGACAATCAGGTTTTGGACAGTGTACAAATCCTTGACGATGTTGCAGAGCTTTATGAGGGGCAGGATGTGGTCCGCAATCGCACCGTGCAGATCGATGCCGCAACTGTTACGACTCCTTTTGTCAGTGACGCGACCCTTTTGCGCCGGATTCTGGGGAATATGCTGAAAAATGCCGTGGAAGCTTCATTGGCAGAGGACACAGTGACTCTCGGCGCAGAGATTCGGGACAGACGACTGAATCTCTGGGTCCACAATTCTGCAGTGATCCCGGGGGAGTACCAGCAGAGAATTTTCCAGCGGGACTTCTCCACCAAAGGGGCTGGCCGCGGGCTGGGAACATACAGCATGCAGCTACTGGCACGCTTGCTCTCAGGCGATGTACGCTTCATCTCCAAACCTGGATATGGGACCAGGTTTACCTTAAGTCTTCCCGTAGTGCTGCCGGAGGAATCGAATGGATCGCAACCCTGATTGCCTGCGTACGGTTATCGTCATTCTCTGCGGGCTTGTTCTGGTGGGCTGCATGTCGGCGGGGCCCCCTTCAGAGGTCACCTTCCTGCTTGAGCAGGATTACCTGAAAATGACGAACACGCAACTTGTCGATTACGAGCAGAAGTTGAGTGACGAACTTGTCAACTCAAGCCGTTCCAGCAGCGGCGATGTCGGGATCGGTTTCGGTCTCGGTTCGTGGGGAGGCAGTTCAGGTTACGGAGTCCGGACCGAACAGTGGTTGGGGGGCAGCAGTGTAAACAGTACTGCCCGGGAGTTGAAACTCAGGCGCGACGATGTTCGCAACGAAATGCGTCGGCGGGGGCTCCTGCCGGAATGATATCTTGGGCAGGACAAGTTAAAAAGTAAGAGGCGGAGCTTTTGGCCCCGCCTCTTTTTCGTGTCAGTCTTGAGAGCGTACGGTCAGAACCGGAATCTTTGATCGCCTGACCACCCGTTCCGCGGTACTGCCGACGATTACCTGCTCGATCCCGGTACGCCCGTGCGTTCCCATGACGATCAGGTCGGCATTAACCTTGGCGCCGGTCTCGAGAATCTTCTGGAACGCGGCACCGACCACTGCATAGCTGGTCGTGTTTACCCCTGCCGCAGGCCCTTTGCAGAACCTTTCCAGTTCCCTGATGGCCTGAACCTCGATTTCCTTTTCCAGGATCAGGAACGCCTCCCGTGGGATCATGACCCGCTGGGGTTCATCGAGCTCGTTGATCACGTGGAGGACATGCAAGTGCGCACCAGTCAACTTTGCCAGGGTGATTGCGTAATCGGCGGCAGGCGCTGATGCGTTAGAAAAGTCAGTGGCAAACAGGATGTTGTCGAACTGTTTCATCACCCGGCCCCCTCCGCTCCGATTTTAGGCGCCAGCATAGATCCGTGCTCTTTCTTGTTCTTGTTGATCTGCATGAAGATGACCATGCCAACCAGGGCAATGCCGATCGCATCCGTTATCAGTGTCGGCCAGTATAGAAATACGGTGCCGACTGCCAGAAAAACCCACTCAAAGAGTGTGGTGCGACGGAACCAGAAGAACATGGTTGTCGCCGAGAAGGCAATCGTCCCCAGCACCGCCGAGAAGAAGGAAGACGCAGTCTGCAGCCCGGTTGCCGGATCATTGGCTTCGATGATCGTTTCTTTCGCATTGACCATGCCGCCGGGGAAAATCTTGACATCGGTCACGTTGCCGCCCCGCTTCGCTTTGATATCGCGGATTTCGTCACCGATCATAATCTGGGCCACGACATCACCCTCGTTGATATGATCCCCCTCCTTGACTGCCACTGAAACGACCGATGCAAAAGGCATGTCGCCGAGCTTTGGCACCTTGACGTTGGCCGTGTGTGGCTGGAACAGGATTGCCGGGGTGAAGGCAAACAGAATCGGCATGACGTAGAGCAGTTTGGCAAACTTGAAACTGGTCCAGCCGGTCTTCCATGGATCAGATCCGGCAATCGCAGCTCCGGCGTAAGCCGCCACGCAAACCGGTGGCGTGATGTTCGAGTCCTGGCTGAACCAGTAGACGATCATGTGAGCGCAGAGCAGGGGTACACCCATCTCCATCAGAGGGGGGACTGCGAGCACTGCAGTGATCAGGTATGCTGCCGTGACCGGGACACCCATGCCGAGGACCAGTGAAGCCAGCGCGACCAGTATTATCGCTAAGAACAGGTTGCCGCTGGCCAGCGAAATAATGATGTCGGAGAACTTGAGGCCGATGCCGGTCAGGGAAATGGTGCCAACGATGATGCCGATAACACCGAGCGTGGCACCGATGATCAGGGTGTTGTTGGCGCCGGTCAGGATCGCCGCCCAGATGCCTTTCAGATCCATCGCAATGTCTTTACGGAAAGCGCTGACCAACAGGCACCAGACCGTTGCCAGTAAAGAAATGAAAAATTGGATTTTAAATCCGAACAAGTCATTAACTGGAAGCTCGATAAAGCCGAGCAGAACAATCAAAATAAACAGGACCGTAAAAGGGAGATAAATCAATCTGTCCGTTAACGAGACTTTCCTGTCCTGCCTCACCCAGCTGACGACAATACATGACAATGCAGACCAGAAAGCCGCCATCCCGGGGGATTTCCCTATGATCATGAGGATCGTGATGATGAATAACGGCAGGGAGTAATACCACTGCTTTTTCAGGACGGCCTTCCAGGGAGGGTATTCCTCGTCCTCAATCCCCTTGATTCCCTGCTTCTTGGCCTCGAAGTGAATCATGCAGAAGACCGAGAAGAAGTAGAGCAGGGCGGGGAAGACAGCGATCATCATGATATAGGCGTAAGAGACTTCCGTCAGTTCAGCCATCAGGAACCCGCCGGCGCCCATGACCGGTGGCAGGAACATGCCGCCTATCGAGGCCGCGGGTTCGATGGCACCGGCAACGTGCGGCTTGAAACCGGCGCGTTTCATCAACGGAATGGTGAATGCGCCGGTGGAGACGGTGTTGGCAATCGCGCTTCCGGAGACCGAACCGAAGAAGGCCGAGGCAATCACAGCAACCTTCGCCGGACCACCGGTGGTGCGGCCGGCCAATGCCAGGGGAAAATCAATGAAGAACTTTCCAGCCCCCGACTTGTGGAGGAAGGCGCCAAAAAAGATAAACAGGATGACGTAGGTCGCCAAAACGTTGGCCATGACCCCGAAGACCCCGTTGGTTGTCAGGTAAAGAGCAGTACACAGGCGTTCGATACCGAAACCGCGGTGGGCGATAATCTCCGGGAAAATCGGTCCGAGATAACCGTAGATGAACATGGCAACGCCGATAAAAGTCATCGACAAACCGAGGACCCGTCGACAGACTTCCAGGGAGAGAATGATGCCGACGATACTGACCATTGCGTCAAGGTTGGTCTCAGCGCCGGCCCGATAATTGAGAACTTCGAATTCGTGTATCCAGTAGTAGACAACTGCCGCAGAGGTCAGGGCATAGAGGATATCCGAGAGGGTTGGATTTTTCGGCCACCTCTGCATCATGAAATTGTCTATTAAGATGGCGGCTGCGCCGATTACGAGACCTCCGATGGTTATGGCAACGATCAGGCGCACGTTGCCGCTGGTGATTGCCGCATGGAATTCGTCGATGGTGCCAAAGAAACCCAGGGCTGCAATAGCGCAGGAGAAGATGCCGCCGATGATCAACGAAAGCGGAATGCGTATCCGGACCTTGCCTGCCGGGTAGAGCAGGAAGACCAGTACGTAGGTGACAAAGACATAAACCCCGAGATGATAATTGGTGGCGACGGCAGCCATGCCGGCCGCATAGAAATAGAAGAGGACCATGCTGGCACCGAGCACCGCGACCAGCCATTTGAAGAGTCCGGTCGGTGACCGATAGGACTTGGAGTCCTTCTCCATCAGCTTCTTGAGTTTTTCCTTTTCCTCAGCGGAGAGGTCCTTTAAATCGTCTTGGAGTTCTTCAGCCATGCGCTGTCCCTGCCTAGATGTGAAATATGGGCATTGCTGCCAAATGCATCAAAAATATTGCATCGACAAGAAGCGGGGCCGTACGGCCCCGCTTCCCGATCAGTTGTTGAGGATGGGGTTACATACCCATTTGTGCTTCGGTCAGAGTTAGACCCTGCTCTTTCCAGAACTTCTGAGCGCCGGGGTGAACCGGGGTGACGATGCCGGTGAGGGCTCCTTCCACCGACATGGACTTGGCCGTGCTCTTGACCTTGACCATGTAGGAGAGGCCATCCTCGGTGTAAATGTTGGCCAGGGCCGCATAAACGTGCTCGGGAGCGACATGCTTGCCGGCGACCCAAAGGGCGGAATCCTGGAAGGACTTGACGTCATAGTCGACCCCACTGTAGGTGCCGGCAGGGATGGTCAGCGGGGCATAGAATGGGTACTCTTTAAAGGCGCCGCCCTTTTCCCCAGCTTCATAGGTGGAGAGGAGTTTGATCTTGTTGCTGGCGGCTGCCTGGATCACCGAACTGTTGGGGAAACCGGCAAACACCCACATGGCGTCGATCAGGCCGTCACCGATTGCTGCTGCGGCCTTGCTGTAGCCGATGAACTCGACATTCATCTTATCCCACAGGCCGATAGAGCTGAAATAACGCTGGGCCGCGGCGGCGGCACCGGAGCCTGAGTCACCAACGGCAATGCGCTTGCCTTCGAGGTCAGCAACCGTGTTGATGCCGCTTTTCTCAAGTACGACCAGATGGGCAGGAGCACCGTAAAGAAATGCCATGGCCATGACATTGGGGTATACGGTGGTATCGTTGGTCAACTTGCCATTGCGACCAAGATAGGTGTCGCCGGAATAGGAGATGCCGAAGTCAATTTCGCCGGAATTGGCGCGGCGGAGGTTTTCGACCGAGCCGGCCGATGCCATGTTGGAGACTTCCACATCGGGGATCATCTTCGACAGGCGAGAAGCAATCCCGTTGGAGAAGTACTGGAAGGTGCCCCCTTCAGGGCCGCCGCCAAAACCGAGACGGGTTTTTTCCGCGAGCGCCGTGCTGGGCAGGGCAAAGGCTGCGACCAGTGCGAGCGCACTGATCAGGGACAGGGTGCGTGTGACAGTTTTCATCTTTTCCTCCTCTTGGGTTGTTGTTGCCAGGTGCTTGCTGTGGTCGATTTTGTAACTAACAACTTGCCTTTGCAGGCAAAGGAATACAGCCCCCATGAATGCTGGATTTTAAGATTAAAACACAATGTTCTATTATTGCAATGGTTTTGCTTGATTGGAATGGCTTTTTGTGGGGGTTGGAAAACATGAAAAAAGCCCCCAACGCGACCATAAACGACTTTACTGCAGCAGTATATCAGCGTTTTAGGATGTATCCATGCTATAATTGATGCGGCAATACTGACAAGTATGGGCTTAAGATCGATGAATAAAAAAGGGCCACTTAAACCGTGGCCCTTAGTGTTTGCAAGTGTTTGCAAATTTTGGCAATGCAGTCTTTAATCGGGGATTGGAATAACGAAAACCGGTTTTTTCGATTTGTGCAAAACTTTTTCAGCTACGCTACCGAGGAAGGTGTGCCCTATTGTGCCTTTGCCGTGTGTACCCATGACAATAACATCGACCTTCAGGCGATCTGCTGCCTGTAGGATTTCAGAAACCGCATGGCCATGAACAACTTCAATGCTCGCGATGTTTTGCAGATCCTCGGGGCGATCTTCCAACTCATCGTGAGCAAATTTTTCAAGGCGCCCCTTCAAGGCAATCCGCGCCTGCTCTTCGTGCTGACCTTCAAACGCTTCGAGTTTTCCTGCGCCCATGACTGCGGAGACGTAGCTGCGAAAACCTGCATCGATTTCGGGGATGACATGCAGCAAATGGACTTTTGCCTGTGACTTCCTGGCCAGCAGGATTGCGTGCTTGAATGCGTATTCAGAATTCGGTGTCAGGTCGGTTGCGTAAAGAATATTCTCGTAATAAGGCAGCATGGTTTCTCTCCAGGCAGAACATCTAGGGTTCGATAGGCTCAGCTTGTTTTTAAAGTATTCTACTGATAAATGCCGTTGTTGTAATCAGGCGCGGGGAGGATCTCCCCGCGCCTGGAAGGTTGGAACGATCAATATCCCTTGAGATGATCAATATACTCAGGGAGCCACAACGAGATCTGTGGGATGTAAGTGATCATGATCAGGAACACCAGCAGGATCAGCAGCCAGGGGAGTGCGGCTTTGAGGACCCACGTGATGTTTTCTCCGGTTATTCCGGCGGTGACAAACAGGTTGAGTCCAACCGGCGGCGTGATCATGCCGATCTCCATGTTGACGACCATGATGACGCCAAGGTGGATCGGGTCGATCCCCAATTTGACGGCGATGGGGAAGAGGATCGGCGCCATGATCAGAAGGATTGCCGATGGTTCCATGAAGTTGCCTGCGGCGAGCAGCAGCAGGTTGACGACGATCAGGAAGCCCCAGGCGGGCAGGCCCCAGCCGACGATGATTTCGGCGATGTGATGGGGAATCCGCTCGGTGGTCAGGACATGCGCGAAGAGCATGGCGTTGCCGATGATAAAGAGCAGCATAATGGAAACTTTCGCGGAATCCATCAGCACCTTTTTGGTGTCCTTATGGAAAAATGACAGCGGCAGGGCTTTGCTGGTCAGCCACAGGTTGCGTACGACGATTTTGGGGATGCCGTCAGTTTCATGCTCGCGCCATTTCATTCCCTTGAGCGGGCCCATGTCGCGATAAATAAAGATGGCAATGAAGAAGGCGTAAACGGCTGAGATGGCTGCTGCTTCGGTCGGACTGCAGATGCCGCCGTAGATCGAGCCGAGCACGATGACGATCAGCATCAGCCCCCAGCTGGCGGTGAAGCTTGATTTTATCAGGCTTGGGAAGCCGACCCAAGGTTGGGCCGGCAGTTTTTTGATCCGGGCGACGACGTAGATGACGATCATCAGCATGGTGCCCATCAAAAGGCCCGGGAGGAAGCCGGCCATGAAGAGCCGCGCGGCTGACTCTTCGGTCGCCGCGGCGTATACCAGCATGACAATCGAAGGTGGAATCAGGATGCCCAGTGTGCCGGCATTGGTGATCACCCCGGCAGCCATGGCCTTGGGGTAGCCGGCCTGGACCATGCCGGCAATGACGATCGAGCCGATGGCGGCGACCGTTGCCGGTGAGGACCCGGAGACCGCGGCAAAGATCATACAGGCCAAAACCGAGGCCATCGCCAGGCCGCCGCGAATCCAGCCGACGCAGTCGATGGCGAAATTGATAATCCGGGTGGCGACGCCGCCGGTCGACAAAAAGGTCGACGAGAGGATGAAAAAGGGGATCGCCAGCAGGGTGTAGTGTGCGGATTCGGCCTCCAGCAGTTTCAGTGCGATTGAGGCCAGCGAATCATTGGAAAACAGCAGGATCGTGGTGATGCTGGAAAGACCCAGGGCAAACGCGATCGGCATGCCGGTCAGCAGGCAGAGGAGTAGTAATAAAAAAAGTGCGGCGGTGGTCATGCTGAATCTCCTCCCCGGGCAGCGGCCTTGGTTTCCTCAGCCAGATGCAGGCTCTCCTTGGCTTCGTCGGCCAGCTGGAAACCTTCGTTTTTGCCTGTGAAAATTCCCCACAAAAGCATCAGCAAGCGGATGGCCATCAGCACCATACCGATCAGCAGAATGCTGTGGGCAACCCATTTTTGAATGGGCATGTCGTCAAGTTCAATACCGATCTGATGCATTTTGCTCAGATAGACCCAGGCGCCGCTGGCAAACAGGCCGCAGTAGACCAGGCAGGCAGAGACTGCCAGAAAGCCGACGACTTTCCGGGCGGTCGCAGGCAAGACCTTGACCAGTGCATCGACGCCGATGTGAGAGCCGACCTTGATCCCGTAAGAGACCCCGAACAGAACCATCCAGGCCGAGAGGTGCAGGGTCAGTTCCTGGGACCACATCAAGCCGATGCCGAAGCCGAAGCGCAGCACAACCTCAACAAAGACCAGTAAGGTCATCGATGCGAGTAGGAGGCAAATAAAGATTTCCTCCAGTTTATTAATTATCCCGAGCATAGTTAATCCTTACCAGAAATCATGCAGATTCAGATCAGATAGAAATTCGCGGGCCCCGTTTCCGGAGCCCGCGACTGAAGTGACGTCCGCTTACATGTTGGATTTGACGGCGGCTTCGATCTTGTCTGCGCCGATTTTGTCCTCGAACTGCTTCCAGACGGGTTTCATGGCTTCAACCCACAGGGCACGCTCGGCGTCGGTCAGTACGATGACTTCGGTACGCTTGGAGTCAATGATCAGCTGACGGTCTTCGATGGCCTTGTCCTCGGAGACTTTGTTGCCGAACGCCGTCGCTTCGTCGAGAGCCTTTTTGATTTCGGTACGGATATCGTCCGGCAGGCCCATCCAGAACTCGGTCGAGGTCACCAGCAGGTAATCAAGAACGCCATGGTCAGTCTGGGTGATGTAGGGCTGCACTTCAAAGAATTTCTTCGAGTAGATGTTCGACCAGGTGTTCTCCTGGCCATCGATCGCCTTGGTCTGCAGCAGGGTGAAGACCTCGGAGAACGGCTTCTTCAGAGGCATGGCCCCTACGGCTTCGTACTGGGCAGCCAGAACATCAGAGGTCATGATGCGGAACTTCTTGCCTGCGGCGTCAGCCGGGACCCGCAGCGGGCTGTTGGCCGAAATTTCCTTCATGCCGTTATGCAGGTAGCCGAGGCCGATGTAGCCTTTGTCTTTCATCGATACCAGCATTTCCTGGCCGATCGGACCCTGCTGGAATCTTTCGACTGCGGCCATATCCTTGAAGAGGAAGGGCAGGTCAAATATCTGCAGTGAGGGGGTGTACTTTTCAAACTTGGAAAGCGCCGGAGCGGCTAACTGGACATCGCCCAGCGCCATGGCTTCAAGGACCTTGTCGTCGCCGAACAGCTGCGAGTTGGGGAAAACTTCGACAACAACTTTGCCGGCGAGGCGTTGATCGACCAGCTCCTTGAACTTATTGGCCATCTGGCCCTTGGGGGTGTTCTCGGCAACGACGTGGGAGAACTTGATGACAATGGGGGCGGCCACTGACACCGCTGCCGAAGCGACGAATGCCACTGCGACCACCAGACTTACCAGAAGAATCTTGTGCTTAGCCATTTTTTACTCCTTTGTGAATTAGGATGGAATCTATATGTTGCCACCAAAGCAACACCTTACGATTGGGTTGTCTGCCCGAAAATCCCACGCCGGAGGGGACATGGGTATGGTCCTGATCAAGTCGGGCGTGTCGGGAACGTTTTCATACAAGCTGGGGGTACTTGAGCAAATACGATGCCATGGTTATAGAACGGAATTTTGAACATACAATCGAATGGGTAGAATTGCCCGATAAGACAGTGGTTTGCTTGCGACGCGACAATATGATTATATTTTTCTAGCCTGTTGCCGATGGCGAGCAAAGACTGCAAGCAGATTCGCGCTAACCCGACTGAATCCATCCCGGAAGGATAGTCATCCAAGGAACGTAAGCCACTAAAATAAATAGATATTTATTGCCATCCTCGGCGATTCTCGGTCGCGTTCGCCAAGGTGATTGCCGGGGGCGATAAATAAAAAACCATTTGATTCATGTCGTTGTCGCCAGATTTGCCGGAGAGGGTTGCGGAGATACGGCGGCAGATGGCCAAAAATGATTCGATATGGCTGAAAACGGCCACCTCTTGCGAGGCAGGTTATGTCTTTAGAACAACAGTTGTCATGTCCATTTGTAACAGCGGAAAAGGTCCCGGACCAGGGCGAGTCGTCCAGCCAGTGGTCGTGCGGGTTGTAATGTCATGTTTCTGCTTGACGATGAGAGCGAATTCGTCGTTATGATGCAACTCGTCTGCATAGTAATCGGTGAACCGGTACAGTTATGAATCGATCGAAAACGGTGCTTGCGCCGGCCAAGGTTAATCTTTGCCTGCACGTTCTTGGTAAGCGTGAGGATGGCTATCACGAACTTGCGATGCTTATGCAGCGGGTCGCCCTTTATGACCGGTTGGATATTGAACTGGTTGGCGGTCATGATATTACCGTCGAGTGCCCCGGCCTCGAACTGGCTGACGGTGAGAAGAATATTGTTGAAAAATCGGTACGGTTGTTCCTGCAGCATGTCAATTTGAAGCAGGGGGTGTCCGTTGCCGTTACAAAGAATATCCCCTCTGCGGCGGGCATGGGAGGAGGGTCATCTGATGCGGCTGCCGTCCTGGAGACTCTTGATGACATCCTTGGCACTGGATTGCCGCGCGCCGAATTGATGGCGCTTGGGCGGCGTTTAGGGGCGGATGTCCCCTTCTTCCTCTACAAGCGAACAGCCTGGGCAACCGGGGTCGGTGACCGGTTTGCCGCCTGGCCGGGATTGCCACCGGTATGGCTGGTCCTGGTCAACCCCCGGGTTGCCGTTTCGACCGCGTGGGTTTTTCAAAATTTGTGGTTGACACACCACAGGCCAATCGCTAGAATTCCGAAGTTTCCCCAGGGAATGAGTGCTTTAGTGCGCCTGCTGCATAACGATCTTGAAGTAGTCACCTGCCAACGCCATCCCGTGATCACGACTATCAAGGAACGTCTACTTGCGAGTGGAGCAGAAGGAGCGCTCATGTCCGGCAGCGGGCCTACCGTGTTTGGCCTGTTTGCAGAGCGCAGCAGTGCCGAACGGGCGGCGAGAGCCCTCTCCGGGGAAAACGACTGGTGGGTTGAGGTTGTCAGCCCGCTGTGAATCGATTTGGGAAATACTTTTAGCACAGGGGCGTCGCCAAGCGGTAAGGCACCGGATTTTGATTCCGGCATTCCCAGGTTCGAATCCTGGCGCCCCTGCCACATAAACATGCTTATTGACGAGCCGTGAATGGCGTCAGACGTTAAAGATTTAAGAGATGTTATGCAGATCAGGGCAAACCATGGTCTGATGTTTCCCGCAAGGTGATAATGTGCTCAAGGAACTGAAGATTTTTACCGGTAACGCAAACCCTGCATTGGCTCAGGAAATTTGCGATTATCTCTCCGTGCCTCTGGCCAAGGCCAGTGTCAGGACTTTTTCCGATGGCGAAATAATGGTTGAAATCAACGAGAATGTCCGCGGTCGGGACGTTTTCATTGTGCAGCCGACCTGTCAGCCTGCCAACCAGAACCTGATGGAACTTCTGGTCATGATCGATGCGCTCAAGCGTGCTTCGGCTGCCCGCATCACTGCGGTTATCCCGTATTTCGGCTATGCCAGACAGGATCGCAAGGTCGCGCCGCGGACCCCGATTACCAGCAAGCTGGTTGCCGATTTGATTACGACGGCCGGTGCCCAGCGCGTCCTTTGCGTCGACCTGCACGCCGGACAGATCCAGGGGTTCTTCAATATCCCGGTGGATCATCTTTACGCGGCCCCGGTGGTTCTCGATGACATCAAACCCCGTTTTTCGGGTGAAATGGTCGTTGTCTCTCCGGATGCCGGGGGAACTGAACGCGCGCGGGCCTTCGCCAAGCGCCTGAATGCAGGGCTGGCGATTATCGACAAGCGTCGCAGTGCGGCAAACATCTCAGAGGTCATGCATATCATCGGAGATGTCGACGGCAAGACCTGCATCATTGTCGATGACATGATCGATACGGCCGGGACCCTGTGCCAGGCGGCGGCGGCACTCAAGGCCCACGGGGCCGGCGACGTCTATGCTACGGCAACTCACGGAGTCCTGTCCGGCCCGGCGCTGGAGCGTATCAACGAAAGCTCCCTCAAGGAAGTCCTGATCAGTAACACGATTCCTGCCGAGGAGAAAGTCAGGAAATGTCCACCCCTGCGGATTATTTCCGTGGCAAAACTGTTGGCGGAGGCTATCCGTCGTATTCATGGTGACGAATCGGTCAGCTCGCTCTTTGTTTGAGCGGGCGGACATTTAGACAATAAACTCAAGAAGCTTTAAGGATGGAGGAACAGATAAATGGCCAAATCGGTACTGAACGTTGAATCGCGGGTTCGCATCGGCAAGGGCGGCTCCCGCAAAGTCCGTGCTGACGGCCTGGTGCCGGCCGTGGTGTATGGCAAGGGGATTGAACCGTCTAATCTTCGTGTTGACCCGAAAGCCCTGCAGCAGGCAGTTGCCACCGAAGCAGGTTGGAACACCCTGATCACCTTGAAAGGCGATGGACCGTTTGACGGCAAGGTCGTGGTCCTCAAGGATATGCAGATCGATGCTATCCGTCGTGAGCCCAAACATGTCGACTTCTACGCTCTTGACCTGAAAAAGAAAATAACCTTCATGGTTCCGGTCAGCCCCCGGGGCAAGTCCAAAGGCGAAAAGGAAGGCGGCACGCTGCAGCTGGTTCGTCATGAACTTGAGCTTCTCTGCCTGCCGACCAATATCCCGACGTCGATTGAAATCAATGTCGAGGAGCTGGAAGTCGGTGACGCTGTGCATATTGACGAAGTAACCCTTCCGGAAGGTGTCGAGTCCCAACACGACGTCAACTTCACGGTTCTGACGATTGTCGGCCGTATCGCTGAAGAAGTCGAAGAGACCGAAGAAGATGAGGCTCTCGAAGGTGTTGTTGCTGAAGATGAAGCGGACGAAGAGGAATCTGAGGAAGCTGAAGAAGCGTAAGGTCGAGGTTTCTTTTGAAACTGATTGTCGGGTTGGGCAACCCGGGCCCGGAATATGCCGCAACGCGCCACAATATAGGCTCTATGGCCACGGTCTGCCTTGCTGAGAGAAACGGGATCTCTCTGAAACGTAAAGGTCACCAGGGTCTCTATGGTGTAGGGCGGGTGGCCGGCACAGAGGCAACCATCCTGTTGCCGCAGACATATATGAATCGTAGTGGCGCAAGTGTTGCTTCCGCCTGTCAATCCCTCGATGTTGAGCCGGGGGATTTGGTTGTGGTCCACGATGAAATCGACCTGGATTTTGGAACGCTGCGAATCAAGGTCGGTGGTGGCCATGGCGGCCATAATGGGCTGCGCAGCATCGTCGGGGCTCTTGGCGCGACAGAGTATAATCGGCTGCGAATGGGGGTCGGACGACCACCGGCGGGCGGCGATGTCTCAAGATATGTTTTAAGCGGCTTCACCACCGCCGAACGAGAGCAACTCAACGAATATTTGGCCAAGGCTGCTGCTGCCCTTGAGGTGCTTGTACAGGAGGGGCCGCAGGCAGCCATGAACCTTTATAACAATCGTGATCTGTTGACTTGAAGTAAACACGCAAGAAAGGTTAAAGGGAGAAAGACATGCAAGCTATAGCACCAATCCTGGGCATTATCGGTTTCATAATCGCCATTGTCCTCTATAACAAGGTCAAGAGCCAATCGGTCGGCAACGACACCATGAAGGATATCTCCGAGCAGATTCACGACGGTGCCATGGCGTTCCTCAGTCGTGAATACAAGGTCCTGGCTATTTTTATCGCCCTGGTCTTCGTGATCATCACCGTCGGCATGAATTATCAGACCGCATTCGCTTTCCTTGGCGGCGCGCTCTGTTCCATGACCTGCGGTTTTATCGGTATGAAGGCGGCGACCCGGGCCAATGTCCGGACCTCCGAGGCGGCCCGGATATCGGGCCAGGCTGCGGCGCTGATGGTCTCTTTCAACGGCGGTGCGGTTATGGGGCTTGCCGTTGCTTCCCTGGGCCTGGTCGGCGTCGGCATCGCCTATATGGCTTTTGGCGGTGATCCCACAACTGTCTCGTACATCAACGGGTTTGCCATGGGCGCCTCGTCGATTGCACTGTTTGCCCGTGTCGGCGGTGGTATCTACACCAAAGCCGCTGACGTTGGTGCCGACCTGGTCGGCAAGGTCGAAGCAGGCATCCCTGAGGATGATCCGCGTAACCCGGGGGTTATTGCCGACAACGTTGGTGATTGTGTCGGCGATACGGCCGGCATGGGCGCTGACATCTTCGAATCCTATGTCGGTTCGATTATTGCGACGATCGCCATTGCTGCTGCTGCCAGTCCCGAGTTACTGGCCAAACTTGGTACCGGTGACGGTGTCAGGGCTGCGGCCATGTATCTGCCGATCTCCCTG
This sequence comes from uncultured delta proteobacterium, assembly GCA_963715335.1. Lineage (GTDB taxonomy): Bacteria > Desulfobacterota > Desulfuromonadia > Desulfuromonadales > BM103 > JAFDBW01. The sequence goes on along the minus strand of CAVQRZ010000006.1, from coordinate 26,765 downwards.
GCCGTGGTCGGCCTGCTCTTCTCCTTTGTCGGCATCTGGTCGATGAAGAAGCTTTGCAACCAGGATCCTGCCAAAGCCCTCCACTATACGACTTTCGTTGCCGCAGGCGGTTTCCTGGTCGTTTCGATCCTGGTGATCTGGGGCATGGGCCTCAAGTTCGGTGTCTTCCTCGCGGTTCTGGTCGGCTGCCTGGCCGGTGTTGCGATCGGGCAGATCACGGAATACTACACCGCGTCCACCCCGGTTACCCGCATTGCTGAGGCGAGCAAGACCGGTCCGGCAACCAATATCATCACCGGTCTTGCCGTTGGCCTGGAAAGCACTGCCGCACCGATCCTGATCATCTGTGTCGCCATCGCTGTCGCCAACGTCTTTGCCGGGCTGTATGGCATCGGCATTGCCGCGGTCGGCATGCTGGCCACTGTCGGCGTCACCATGACCGTTGATGCTTACGGGCCGATTGCTGACAATGCCGGCGGTATCTCAGAGATGGCCGGTCTTGGCCCCGATGTCCGTAAAATCACTGACAGCCTCGACGCGATCGGCAACACCACTGCCGCGATCGGTAAGGGCTTCGCCATAGGCTCAGCCGCCCTGACTGCCCTGGCGCTTTTTTCGGCTTACGCAACGACAGTCAAGCTTGAAGTCATTAACCTGATCGACCCGAAGGTCGTTATCGGCCTGCTGATCGGAGGCGCTCTACCTTTCTTCATCGGCGCCCTGACCATGACCAGTGTTGGTCGTGCCGCGGCCCAGATGGTCGAAGAGATCCGTCGCCAGTTCCGTGAGATCCCCGGCCTGCTCGAAGGTAAGGAAGGCGTTAAACCGGATTCGGCGAAGTGTGTTGACATCTCTGCCCGGGCTGCCCTGCGCGAAATGATCCTGCCGGGTGTCGTTGCGGTTATCGCTCCGGTCCTGATCGGTTTCATCATCGGCAAGGAAGCCCTCGGCGGGATGCTCGCTGGTGCCACCCTGGCCGGCGTTCTGCTCGCCTTGATGATGTCCAACGGCGGCGGCGCCTGGGACAACGCCAAGAAGTACATCGAGAAAGGCGATCTGGCCGGTGAAAAGAAGGGCGGCGTTGCGCACAATGCCGCAGTCATCGGTGACACGGTCGGCGATCCCTTTAAAGACACCTCCGGCCCGGCCATGAACATCCTCATCAAGCTGATGAGTGTTGTGTCCCTGGTTATTGCACCACTGCTGGTATGAGCCGGAGATAAATAGGTAGAGACGACGATAGCCGGGGCGATGCCCCGGCTATCGTTTTTATGATTTGGAACAATCTAAACCGTGCCCATAATCCGTAACCGGTGATCTGTTTGTTCAGACAGGAAGTCACCTAATCTTCAACGCGACGCATTTTCGGTTTAATGTTTAGGGCAGGAATTCAGTAGCCAGAATCCAGAATTCAGTACAAAACCAAAATCTATGGCCTAGTTGTTTATTCTTGATACTGGATACTTGATTCTGGATACTACCTTATAAGAGTTTTTCCATTGCCTCGCGCTTAAGTGTGTGGTAGAAAACAAAGTTCTTTCGACGGGAGCATATTGGGTGCTTCCGCTCCTTGCTCCGCCAAGCGGGGCTAATAACTCAAGAGGAGTTTTTTATGAGAACCTACGAATCAATCTTCATCGTACACCCGGAAGTTGTCGGGGACGACCAGCTCGCGGTCATCGACAAATACAAGACCATTTTGTCGGATCGCGGTGCGGAAATCCTTAAGGTCGAAAACTGGGGTATCAGAACCCTGGCCTATCAGGTCAAAAAACAGTCCAAGGGCTGTTATGTCCTGGTGATCTTCAATGCTGAGCCGACCGTAATCGCGGAGTTCGAGCGTCGTATGCGCATCGACGAAATGGTGATCAAATTCCAGACTATTCTACTGGAAAACGGTTACCAGGCTCCTGTTGTTGCCGAGGTCGAAGCGGAAAAGGCTGTCGAAGCAGACGCGGAAGAGACTGCCGAGGCAACTGAAGAGCCGGCTGCTGCAAACGGGACTGACGCCGAAGAGACCACAGAAGAAGCCTGAGTCTCGAATCAATTGACGACGATGAAGAAGGAGAAATAATCATGGCATATGGTGATGGAAATCGTACCAGTGGTGGCCCCCGTCGGCGTTATGGCCGTCGCAAGGTTTGCCGTTTCTGTGCTGACAAGAAGGCCACAATCGATTACAAGGACATCCGTTCTCTGCGGTACTTCATTTCCGAGCGCGGCAAGATTACCCCGCGACGGATTTCCGGTACCTGTGCGGATCATCAAAGAAAGCTGACCGAAGCGATCAAGCGCGCCCGCAATATCGCACTGCTGCCTTTTACCGCGGGCCACTCTCTCGAGAGAAGTTAAGCTCAACAGCCAGACGATGACTATGCAGCGGGGACTATACATTGTACTCGGTGCGCTGGCCGGGTATGGATTGTTCGGTACATACGCAGCGTTCGGTTTTGCTGCAGTAATTGTCAACCTGTTTACGCCCCTGCCGGCAGCTTTTGTCGGTATGCGCTGCGGGTCAGCATCTGCTGGCATGACGGTCGCGCTGACCCTGCTGCTTGTCCTCCTGACCGGAGGCCCGACGCAAGGGGCGATGTATCTGTTCCAGTTTGGCATCCCGGGGGCTGTCTTGCCATGGTTGATGAATCGTGGCATGGCCTGGGACAAGGCCGTGGTTGTGGTCATCTGGACCATGACTGTTGCGAGTCTTGCGGGGATTCTGATCTTCTCGGTCGCGGCAGGCGAGTCTCCACTCGCCATGACTGGTGGTTTGATCGATAAAGAGATCACCCAGACCTCGACGGTAATGCAGGAGATGTTCGCCGGGACTGACCTGCCTGCAGCACAGAGAAAAGAGATTGCGCAGGCTGTCGAAAACATGGCGGCATTTCTGCAAAGGGCCTATCCCGGTATCGTGGTGACCGTTGCCGGCCTGATGACCCTTGGTCTGGTTCTGCTGCTGGCACTGCTGGCGCGCGGCAGGTACACCCTGCCCGGCAAAACTTTCCCGCAATGGAAAGCCCCCGAGCCACTGGTCTGGGTTCTGATCCTGTCAGGATTCATTGTGGTTTTTGCAGACGGATGGCTCGCAACCTTTGCCCTGAACCTCCTGGTTATTTTGTTGCCGGTTTATTTTCTGCAGGGACTGGCGGTTATCGACTGTTTTTTTCGCCGAAAAGCTTTTTCGCCGGTCGTCAGAACGATCGGCTACCTGTTGGTTACACTGGTCAACCCCTTACCCATGCTGGTTACCGGCATCGGCGTGTTTGACTTGTGGGCAGATTTTCGCAAACCTAGAGAACCTGAATCATAAGGATTTTGGGAGGATAAAAAGATGGATGTCATTCTGACTGAAAATGTTAAAGGCCTTGGAACAATTGGTGAAGTTGTCAAGGTCAAGCCCGGTTATGGCCGCAATTACCTGGTCCCGCAGGGCCTTGCTGTTGTCGCCAGCGAACGCAACCTCACTGAACTTCAGCATCACAAGCGCCAACTGACCCGCAAGGCCGAGAAGCTGAGTCAGGAAGCCGCTGATGTTAAAGCCCGCATTGAAGCCGTGACGTGCAGTTTTGTGCATAAGGCCAGTGAAGAGGGCAAGCTGTTTGGTTCTGTCACCAGCATGGAAATTGCTGATGCGCTGGCTGCCCAGGGTGTTGAAATCGATCGTCGCAAGATTCTTCTCGACCAGCCGATCAAAACCCTTGGCAAGCACAATATTGACGTCAGGCTGAACGCTGGCGTCAACGCGACTGTCAAAGTGGTGGTCACCAGTGAAGATGCAGCGGCTGGCCCAGCTGTAAAAAAGGCTGAGCCGGCAGTAACTGCAGAAGAGAAGTGAATCACTCTTGATATCAGGGGCCTGATTTCAGGCCCCTGCCATTCCATTGAGGGCGAACGTGCCAGATCGCACCGAACATCGCCTGCCGCCCCAGAACCTGGAAGCAGAAATGTCTGTTCTGGGAGGGGTTCTGCTGGAAAACGAAGCCCTCAACCGGGCCTTAGAACATCTGCGCCCTTCGGACTTCTACCGGGCTGCCCACGGCAAGATTTTCACTGCCCTGATAACCCTCTCTGATCGTGGTGAACCAGCCGACCTGGTGACCCTGACGGCCGTGTTGAAAGAACATGGGACGTTTGAGGAAGTCGGCGGCAGCTCCTACCTGTCGACCCTGGTTGATTTCGTCCCCACTGCGGCCAATATCGCTTACTACTGCAAGCTGGTCAAAGAGAAGTCGATCTCCCGTGAGTTGATCAAGGTTGCCACGGAGATCGCCGGTCGCGGGTATGAAGGCGGAGAGGTTGAGGCTTCTCTGGACTGGGCCGAAAGCGAGATCTTCAAAATCGCCAACATGAAGTCCCGCCCGTCTTTTTTCGCCACCAAGGACATCATTAAGGACACCATCAAGACGATTGAAAACCTCTTTAATCGTAAGGAGCAGATTACCGGCGTGCCGACCGGATTTGTTGACCTGGACAATATGACTTCAGGTTTGCAGGGAGGCGACCTGGTCATTATTGCCGGGCGTCCGTCGATGGGCAAGACCGCATTCTGTCTCAATTTGATGGAGTATGCGACAATCCATACCAAGACGCCGATTCCGGCAGCAATTTTTTCCCTGGAAATGAGCAAGGAGCAGCTGGTTCAGCGTTTGCTCTGTTCGGTTGCCAGGATCGATGCCAGCCGGGTGCGCAACGGCAAGCTGGCCCAGTCGGAATTTCCCGCCCTGGTCACCGCCGCAGGGGTTATTGCCGAGGCGCCGATTTATATCGATGATACCCCGGCGATCACGATCCTTGAACTGCGCGCCAAGGCCCGCCGCCTGAAGCAGGAAAAGAAGGTCGGCATGATCATCGTCGACTATCTGCAGTTGATGCAGGGCTCCAATCCCGAGAGCCGCCAGCAGGAGATCTCGGAGATCTCCCGTTCTCTCAAGGCCCTTGCCAAGGAACTCAACGTACCGGTTGTTGCGCTCTCGCAGTTGAACCGTTCGCTGGAGAGCCGTACCGATAAGCGACCGATCCTCGCTGACCTTCGCGAATCCGGGGCGATTGAACAGGACGCCGACGTCATCATGTTTCTGTACCGTGAATCGGTGTACTGTGATGCCTGTAAAAAACGTGATAACAGCTGTGAGAAGGGCCACGAACGCAGTGCCGAGGTGATTGTTGGCAAGCAGCGCAACGGGCCGCTTGGCGTCGAGCAGCTGACCTTCCTCGGCGAGTATACCCGCTTCGAAAGCCAGTCCCGACGGGATGATGACTACGCGGCATAAAGCCGGCCAGAGTTGGCTGGCTTCAGGCTGCTGACAAAATTTTAGACTATAACGATAGAGGGCAACAGATGGTTAATCTGTTGCCCTTTGCTGTTGTTCTCTGGAAATCAAAGACAAAAACAAAACCCGGGGGTCGCGCCCCCCGACTGCGCCTTACTCTTTTGCTGGCCTAAAAGAGTAAGCAGAAAAAGACCTGCGCTGCGCTGGGCATGTCTGGCTCGGAGTAGCGGCGACCTCAATCCGGATGGTTCTAAACGATCAAAAGCCTGCGCTTCCCCCGCAGGAGCCGAGGCTCTTGAGAGCCTCTCCTGCTGTGGAGGCTTGCGTCGTTAGAGGTTGTTTTGCTTTCCCCTGCAAATCACACGGCAAGGTCAGGCCCTTTGACATAGGGCCGGATCCCCATCAGTAAGGGTTTTTGAAGTCACAGAAATCCGGCAGAGGAGATGCCCTCCGCAAGGAGAAGGCACTTTTGCATACTTTTGTTGCCGGACAAAAGTATGGCGTCGGGCGGGACGCGACCCGCCGGTTTTGCTTTTAAGCTTTTAAGAATAAAGACATAGGGCAACAGATAAACCATCTGTTGCCCTATGCTTCATAGAAACTCCATCTGGCAAGGGAAAAAACAAATCCAGCATACGTGAGGAGTTTGTTGCGATCAACGACTGGATTTATCGGCGGTTTTAACCAGGTACTTCACATAACGAAAGCCTGGGTAGTCCTGTTCTTCCGCCACGGTCCAGTCCGCAAGATCAAATTCCGGAAAGTACACGTTGCCTGCAAACGCCTCCCTGACCCATGAAATGTGCAACGCAGAGGCGGTCGGCAGGGCCTCTCGATATAGTTCAACCCCCCCGAGGATGAAGACTGGCCGTCCGAATTGTCTGGCCGCAACCACGCTTGCAATGAAGCTGTTGCAGACCATGACCCCGGCAAGACGGTTTAAAGAGCGACTCAGGACGATATTGTTCCTGTCCGGCAGGGGGTGGCCGATCGATTCATAGGTCCTGCGACCCATGATGACCGTGTTGCCGGTGGTCAGCCGCCTGAGTTGCTGCAAATCCTCCGGCAGGTCCCATGGAAGTCTGGCCCCCAGGCCGATCACCCGATCCTTGGTCATGGCGGCAATAATCGCGATTTCTGGATCTCTTCCTTGCCGAGCCATTTCCGGTTAGTTGCGCTTGGTTGTGATATTAAGGGCCTGAATCTTTTTCCTCAAAGTGTTCCGGTTGATGCCGAGGACCTCGGCGGCCTTGACCTGATTGCCGCGGGTTTTTTCGAGGACGATATTGATCAGGGGGCGTTCCATCTGGTGGAGAACCATTTCGTAGAGATTGTCCATGTCCTGCAGGTCTATCTGTGCCAGAGAGCTTTGCAGCTTCTGGTTGATCAACCCTTCCAGGGAGGCCTTGTTTGCGCCGCTGCCCTGACCAGAAACCAGGCCCGGAAAGTCTGCTGCGTTGAGCATCGCATCGGGAGAGAGCAGGGCTGCTCTCTGGATGATGTTCTCCAGTTCTCGCACATTCCCCGGCCAGTCGTAATGGCAGAGTATGTCCATTGCCTCTTTCGTCAGACCGTTAGCAGGTGTGCCGTATTCTTCAGAGGCCTTGGTCAGGAAGTAGTCAACAAGCTCGGGGATGTCCTCCTGACGCTCGCGCAGGGGCGGCAACTCCAGCGGGACAACATTCAACCGGTAATATAGATCTTCTCGAAACGTCTTGCTGCGGACCTTTTCCTTTAAATCCTGGTTGGTTGCCGCAACAATCCGGGTGTTGACCTGAATGGTTGTGTTGCCACCGGTCCTGGTGATCTCTTTCTCCTGCAGGACTCTCAGCAGTTTGGCCTGCAGCTCCAAGGGCATGTCGCCGATCTCATCCAGGAACAGGGTGCCGTCCTTGGCCTGTTCAAACTTGCCGATCTTCTTGTCTGTCGCACCGGTAAAAGCCCCTTTTTCATGGCCGAAGAGCTCGCTCTCCAGAAGTTCACCGGGGATGGCTGCGCAATTAAGGGCGATGAACGGCTTGCCCAGTCGCGAGCTGTTGAAGTGAATGGCGCGTGCGATCAGCTCCTTGCCCGTGCCGCTCTCACCGTAGATCAGGACGGTCACATCTGAAGGGGCGATTTTACCGAGGATTTTGTAAGTCCGCTGCATCGGCTGGCTCTGGCCGATAATGGTGCGCTCCAACTGGTAATGATCCTTGATCTCCTGCTTGAGGAGGGAGACTTCGGCAGAGATGTCGGCAGCTTTCTGCGCCTTGTAGATAATCGCATCAAGGGCGTCCAGGTCGAAGGGCTTGGTCAGGTAATCGTAGGCGCCGCGCTTCATCGCTTCGACGGCGTTTTTCATCGAAGACTCGGCAGTCATGATGATGACCAGGGCCTGGGGGCATTCTTCCTGGAATTTGCTGAGCAGCTGCAGGCCGGAGAGGCCCGGCATCTTGATATCGAGAACGGCCAAATCGTAGCTCTGCTTCCTGCTCATCAGCAGGGCCTCCTGGCCGTCGCTGGCCAGGTCAACATGAAACCCCTGCTTGCTCAGTGACTTGGACAGAACCCAGCGGATGCTCTCTTCGTCATCCGCCACCAGTATCCGTTTGATCGGCATCTTGATTCTCCTTGATAACTTGCCTGTGCTAGCGGCGCAACGGCAATGAAATGGTAACGGTTGTCCCTGCTCCGGGTGAGCTTTCGATTTTCAGCAGACCGTTATGATCTTCGATAATCTTTTGTGAAATTGCCAGGCCGAGGCCGCTGCCCTTGCTTTTGGTCGTGAAGTAGGGTGTGAAAATGCGGTCCATCTCGTGCTGGTCTATGCCGCAGCCGGTATCACTGATGATGATATCCACCATTGGTGACGAACGTCTGCCTGGTCCAGTCATGTGGTAGTTCGAGACAATCCTGGTTTCGATGACCACGTCACCTTCATTTGATATCGATTCCCGGGCATTCTTGATCAAGTTGAGGAACAAGCGGGTGAGCAATCCTTCATCGCCCTGCACTGGTGGAATGCTTGGGTCAAGCTTCAACTTGAAGAGGATGTTCCGGCCGCGTGCCGCCTCACGCTGCAGGAGGACAATGTCGTTCATGATTTTGGTCAGGTCGACATCGCCGATCTCCGGTTCGCGCGGATTGCCGAGATCCATCAGCTCTTCAATGATGAAGTTGATGCGCTCTGCCTCCTTGATCATGATCTGCGTGTAATCCTGCAGGGCGCTGTCAGCCTGGAGTTCCATCGAAAGCAGCTGAGCAGCGCCCTTGATCCCCCCCAGCGGGTTTTTAATTTCGTGGGCCAGACCGGCGGCCAGTGTTCCCAACATCGATAGGCGGTCAGCCCGTCGCAAGGTTCCTTCAAGGTCCTTGATGCGGGACAGGTCACGGATGATCATGACGGCGCCGTCCTGGTCGCCCTTCTGGGCAAAGATCGGCGCCGTATAGGCGTTGATCGGCAAGGGCGTGGCGTTAGCGCGATGCAGGTAGAGCCCTTCGTCATCAGTGATCGATCGGCCCTCTTCCAGGGCGACTTTGACCAGGTAAAGGAGAGTCTCCTGGTCTATGAAAAGATCCTGGTAGCTCTTGCCAATGACCTGGCGCGATGAGCGCTCAATAAGTGCCTCTGCCGCCGGGTTGAACAAAATGATCGTGCCATCGCTGTCAAAGGCGATCACCGCGCGGTCGATATTTTCCAGTATCATGCCGTAGAGGTTCGAGTTGGAATCTCCGGTACCACCGCTTTTTATGCTGGTATTCGACCTGTCATGCGGCATGGGCAAAAAAATCCTCGAAGCGGGCGCTCATTTCATCAATAGTTCTGGTCCGGTTGATTTCGGATCGGAAGCCCGCGGCATTATCCATTCCCCGTGCATACCAGCAGAGGTGCTTGCGCATTTGACCAAGAGTCTTTTGTGGCCCGAAAATCTCCAGGCAAAGGTCAAAGTGCTCCCGTGCGGTAATGAATCGTTCCGCTGCCGAGGGCTCTCTGGCAGGTCTTCCGGCAAGCAGGTCGAGGGCCTGGCCGACGATCCATGGATTGCCATAGCCACCCCGGCCAATCATGACAGCATCACAACCGGTTTGCGCAAACATGGTTTTAATCCTGTCGGCGTCAAACAAATCGCCGCTACCAATGACCGGGATCGCCAGAGACTCCTTGAGCTCCCTGATCTGTTGCCATTCCGCCTGCCCAGCAAACATCTGCACCCGGGTTCTGGGGTGCAAGGTCACGGCATCGACGCCTTCTTCAACCGCAATGCGGGCAATTTCCATGAAGTTGAGCGAGTCGGAGTCCCAGCCGGAGCGAAACTTGATCGTCAATGGTTTGTCTGTCACCTTACGAACTGCAGAGATAATACTGGCAACCTTGGCCGGTTCGCGTAGCAGGGCGCTGCCGGCCCCGGAACGGACCACCTTGCGGACCGGGCAGCCGAGATTCAGGTCAATCAATGCGCCGCACTCGGCAACAGATTCCGCCGCTTCTGCGAGGCGGGCGGGGTCGTCGCCGAACAGCTGAACCGCCAGCGGCTGCTCTTCTGGATGCGATTGTAGTAAAACCCGGGTGGCCTTGCCATTGAAGAACAGGCCATTGGCGCTGATCATTTCAGTAAAGACCAGCGCAGCGCCGTGGCGCTTCATGATCAATCGGTACGGCAGGTCGGAAATGCCAGCCATTGGTGCCGAAAATATGGGGTTTTTGAGTTTTAAAGTGCCAATTTGCATGGGTTGTGACCGAAGCTGACTGCTTAAATTTTGTGCATTCTATCATCGTGATTTGGTAAAGCAAATAAAAATGCTCTCCGCATGCAAAAAGAAATCGCATACTGTATACAAAATTCGGCTTGACAGTTGGGGGTTGGCTTGTTAGAACGTTATTTGGAAAATGATAAAGGGTAAAGAATCACAAGGATGTTCCCTTTGTCTGCTCTAATCTATTTTCCCGCCGCATTTGTACAGATCTCCGGTGCGGGTAGAACGCACCGGGGTCGGGCTGTTGGCGGGATGATTTGTCATTGACAGTTGTATTGTAACAAAGGGACAGTTTTACTCTGGCGGGCCGTCTGCCTGCCACCATTTCATTCCAAAGGAGAGAGAGTATGTCGACACTGAAAAAAGTCCTGAGTCAGAAAATTGATGCGCATCGCCCCCGGATCACCAAGCTGGTCAAGGAGTGCGGTGATGTCAAACTGGGTGATGTCACCATCGCTCAAGCTATCGGCGGCGCCCGCGGCATCAAGTGCCTGGTCACCGATATCTCCTACCTGGACCCCTTTGAGGGTATCCGCTTCCGCGGCATGACCATCCCCGAGACCTTTGATGTCCTGCCGAAAGTTCCGGGCAGTGAGTATCCTTACGTCGAGGGTTTCTGGTATCTGCTGCTGACCGGCGACGTGCCGACCATGGCCCAGACCCTGGAAGTCGTTGAAGACTGGAAGAAGCGTTCCACAGTTCCCAAGTATGTCTACGACGTACTCAATGCACTGCCGGCAGATGCCCATCCGATGGCCATGTTCTCCAGTGCCGTCCTCGCCATGCAGCGTGACTCGGTCTTCGCATCCAACTACGCTGCCGGTAAGTTCAACAAGATGACCTGCTGGGAAGATATGTACGAAGACGCCAACAACATGATGGCGAAACTTGGTCCGATCGGTGCTTTCATCTACCGTAAGAAGTACAAGAACAACAAGCAGATCGCCGCTGACCCGAAACTCGACATGGGCGGCAACTTCGCGCACATGATGGGCGTCCCGGCTCCTTATGACGATGTTGCCCGGATGTACTTCATCCTCCACTCCGACCATGAGTCCGGCAACGTCTCTGCCCATACGACTCACCTGGTTGCTTCGGCTCTTTCCGACGCCTACTACGCATACAGTGCCGGCCTCAACGGTTTGGCAGGTCCCCTGCACGGTCTCGCCAACGAGGAAGTGCTGCGTTGGACCCAGAATTTCATGGAAGAGCTCGGCGGCCAGGTTCCGACCGAAGAGAAACTCAAGGAAGCTCTCTGGGCGACTCTTAACAGCGGTCAGGTTATCCCGGGTTACGGCCATGCCGTTCTGCGCAAGACTGACCCCCGCTACACCTCGCAGCGCGAGTTCTGCATGAAGACCGAAGGCCTCAAAGACTACCCGCTGTTCCAGCTGGTCCGGATGATCTTCGAAGTTGCTCCTGGTGTGCTCACCGAGCATGGCAAGGCGAAGAACCCCTGGCCGAACGTCGACGCACAGTCCGGCGTCATCCAGTGGTACTATGGTGTCACCCAGTACGAGTTCTACACCGTGCTGTTCGGCATCGGCCGCGCACTCGGCTGCCTCGCCAACATTACTTGGGACCGCGCTCTCGGCTACGGCATCGAGCGTCCGAAGTCGGTTACCACCGCGATGCTTGAAGAAGCTGCTGGTATCTGATTTATCAGTTGATATGCAGTTCAAAAGGGGTGCCTTGGTGGGCACCCCTTTTTTTATGCAATTTCGGGGGGCAATCCTTGAGGTATTGTGACCCTTGTAGATTTTAATACGCAGCACTTAAAACCAACATCAACACCGGCGGGTCGCGTCCCGCCAGACGCCATACTTTTGTCCGGCAACAAAAGTATGCAAAAGTGCCTTCTCCTTGCGGAGGGCATCTCCTTTGCCGGATGTCTGTGACTTCAATAAACCTTCAGTGATCGGGATGCCGGCCCTGTGTCAAAGGGCCTGACCTTTCTGTTCGACTTACAAGGGAAAAGCCTGAAACAACTCAACTACAGACGCAAGTCCTCCACAGAAGGAGAGGCTCTCAAGAGCCTCGGCTCCTGCGGGGGAAATGCTAGGCGTTTGAGTCGATATAGTACTGAATCTGAATTGAGGTTGCCGCCTTGACGAGCCAGACATGCCCAGCGCAGCGCAGGCCTTTTCTGCTTACTCTTTTGGGCCAGCAAAAGAGTAAGGCGCAGTCGGGTGGCGCAACCCCCGGGTTTTGATGTTGATCTTTAAGGTTTTAATGCTCAAAACCAAGGGGACACAATAGTATTGTGTTCTCAAATATCATTTGGCATCTTCTCTGCAAATAACCACACCAAGACCCCTGCACCAACGACGCTGCATCGTCTCCGCTTTCACTTTCTCCTTTTAACCATCTGTAATTATTCAATAAATTATTTATCAACGACGATAAAAATAGTTTTATCCGTCTGATATATAGAGCAGCCATGCCAAAAAAAACGGCAAAGAGCTGATCTCGTCATATTCTGCTTGAACCGGTTTCCGGCAATAACCGTTAGGTTGATGAAGAAACACCTATGTACCCATCCCCTATGAATCGATGCAATCTGCCACCATGGGTAATTGCATCCAGACATTACAACCTGAATCCCAAAGAACTGGAGATTCAGGGCGTGCGGCATAATGGCCGCCCTCTCTTTACCAAGCTTGCAATATTGGATGACCCGGACGCGCGCGGCTCTGTGTTCCATGACTTCATGGACGTCCGCTATCAGTTACACCAGTGGCAAAGAGAAGAGACGCCAAACAGTCGCAAGAGTCTCAAGAACAGTTATTTGCGTTTTTTGCGTGGCTGGCTGTTCGAAAGCAACTCTGTAGAGGGCGCTGTTCTGAAAGGTTGGGTTGAGTCCAGGCTCGGTCTGGCTCCGACATTTCACCATCAAGCGATAGACAATATCCACTCAGAAACCTACTTCCGCTACACCGTCGAACGCATGAAGGGGGCGGAAAGAACCAGTGCCATCCTGCCGCAGCTCGACCTGCTTTACGAATTTGTCCAGTACGAACTACGACGCAGGTCTCCCGGGCAGACGCACATGACTCTTTACCGCGGGATTTATGACTTTTCCGAACACCAGGTGATCGAGAAACTCGATAAAAACCGCTATGTCATGCGTCTGAACAACCTCAATTCCTTTACCGATAATTTTGAGCGGGCCTGGGAGTTCGGCAGTAAGATTTTGCAAGCGCAGGTCCCTTTGACCAAGGTATTCTTCATGGGCGGGTTGTTGCCCCGGTCACTGTTCAAGGGAGAGGGCGAGGTCTTGGTAATCGGTGGCGAATATGAGGTGAATGTTCTCACCGGAGGATGAACCATGAAGTGCGAGGCGCGAAGTGAGAACTGCGAATGAGGTATATGCTCGAGCTCGGGCCGCTTACCTGGGTCTCGCGATCGGTGATGCCCTTGGGGCAACCACCGAATTTATGACACCTGGTGAAATCAGGGCAACCTACAAGGTGCACAACAAGATCATCGGCGGAGGCTGGCTATATCTCAGGGCAGGGCATGTCACCGATGATACCGAGATGTCGCTGGCGTTGGGTCGGGCCATCCTGTCTTCGGGAAAATGGGCTCTGCAAGGGATCGCTGATAACTTTCTTGCCTGGATGAAGAGCAAACCGGTTGATATCGGTGCAACCTGTCGACGCGGTATTCGTGATTACATGCTCAAGGAACAACTTGAGGTTCCTTACAACGAATGGGATGCCGGAAATGGCGCCGCAATGCGCATGGCACCGGTGGCACTCTTCACACTGGGCGATGACAGTCTCCTGCGCAAGTATTCTGTAGCGCAGGCGCACCTGACACATAACCATCCTCTCTCTGATGCTGCCTGCATGGCGATCGGAAAGTTGGTACACCAGGGGATCCTGGGTGTTGACCGATTCAGGTTGCACGAGACCACTCGCGAGCTGGTCGCTGAATACGGCAGCTTTCGATTCAATCATTACCAGGGCAATGCCAGCCCCTACGTTGTCGATACTCTGCAGACGGTTTTCCATTACCTGTTCAGTACGGCAAGCTTCGAGGAATGCCTGATCGGCGTCGTCAATCAGGGTGGCGATGCCGATACGACGGGTGCGATTGCCGGTATGATTGCCGGGGCTTTTTACGGTCTGGATGCAATCCCGGTGCGGTGGCTGAAAAAATTGAACAAAGCGGTGAGGGCAGAGGTGGAGACTCAGGCGGTGAAGTTGGTTGAATTGTCGCCATGGGTATCGCAAAACACAACAATTCAGTCGTGAAGATGAATGGTGTCGACAGTCTGGGGGGGTGTTCCCATGATCTCATTGAGGATCCAGGATCCAGGATCCAGAAGCCAGAAGCCAGAAGCCAGAAGCCAGATAATCGTCGTGAATTTTGCTTTTGAAAAACAGGAAGAGCCAATTAAGGAGCAGACAGATGAATGATAAAGGACTTGTTTCACTTGAAGAAACCGCCCGAATCCTGCAAAAAACCCCACTGAACATACTTATGCACATCAAGCGTGGCCTGCTCAGAGGTGTTGAGGAAGACGGACAATGGCAGGTTGAAAAAACCAGCCTCGACGCCCTTATGGCAAAGACCGGCGGCGGCAAGGGCCATGACGTGTGTGCCAGTGGTTGCGCGCCGAAGCACGCGTGCGGCGGTGGTTGCAGCTCAACAACGGGGGAGCCATGGGGATAGAAATCAAACCGTCCGATCTCTATTACAAATACCGGCGAAACAAAGAGTCGCGTGACGAGCCGAAATTCACCGGCAAGCCGGACCAGAACCTGTATGACAGGGATGACCTCTACGATGTGATCCCGATGCTTGCAGCGGTCATGGATGAACTCGGCAGCAATGACGCTGAGGTGCTGCACCGATTGGAGGAGCTGGCCGGCGACGAGATGCCGAAATTCATTACCCGGCGCGAGGAGGTCTTCGATTTTCTCGTTGCGGTGATGAGTGATACGCTGGGGAGAACCGGAACGCGGGATGTGAAATGCAAAATATGACACGGAACATAACCGACAGTGCAATGCGTGAAATAATCGGGGATCTCTGGAAGGAACATGCAGACGGTGCCGTGGTCGCCATTACCACCAACGGTATGCTGACGAAAGCTGGCAAGGCAGTCATGCCGCGGGGGTGTGCGCGGCAGGCCAGGGACCGGTTCCCGGACCTGCCGCAGATTCTCGGGGAGCAGCTGCTGAATCATGGCCGTCACGTGTTTGATCTCGGTCGCAGGATTGTCAGCTTCCCGGTGGAAGTGGATCCTTACCGAAATCCTGAGTTGGAGATTATTGAAGAGTCATGCCGGGAGCTGGTCGAACTGGCTGACTACAAGGGCTGGCACAAGGTCGTCGTGCCCCGTCCCGGCTGCGGTGGGGGCGGCCTGGAATGGGCGGTTGTCAGGCCCGTTTTGCAGCGATATTTCGACGGCCGGTTTTACGTGATTACGGTACAGGAGCCAGACGATGCAACGGGCTAAAACAGGTGACCTGGTCACCGTTCATTATATCGGTACGCTGGACAACGGCTGGATCTTTGATCAGCGGGATGACGACCGGCCGCTTTGTTTCACCCTCGGCACGGGAGAAGTCTTTTCCACGCTGGAAAGAGGGATCATCGGCATGACTGCCGGCGAGGTGAAGAACATTCATCTCTCTGCAGGGCAGGCTTACGGCCCGCGTCTCGATGAGAATCTTCTGAAAGTTTCACGGCAACTATTCCCAGCGGAAAAGGAGCTGTCTGTCGGTCAAAAATTGAGTGTGGAATTGGGTGGTAATTCACAGCGGATCATGCGGATTCGTCATGTTGATGAGCGGGACGTGCTCCTGGATGGCAATCATGACCTGGCCGGGTGCGACCTGACTTTTGCATTGCAACTGATCACTATCACCTGAGTCGGCAGGATTGTGCTTGCTGTTGTTTGGTCTCATCTCTGGTCGGCAGGGGGAATAGCCGGAACCCCTCGCTCATGAAGCGAATTCGTAGGTGTCGGCAAATAGCTGGTTTTGCTTCTCAATACAGGAACAGTGCGCAGGCCTCTCCTCGCTGCGCTGTTCCTCCTGAATGTTTACTTTGAAGTCTACGACCACCGGGAGGTGGTCTGAAAAGGGGACCAGGGGGACCTGGAAATCCACCACGTCTATCTCCTTGCTGTGCAGCACGAAGTCGAGGTGTCGCCGTGGCTGGTTGCTCGGGAAGGTCGGCAGGTTTTTGGTGTTGGCGTTCTGCAGGCCGGTTGCCGCCAGGAAGAGGTCTATCTCCCGTTCCCCCCAGAGCATGTTGAAATCTCCGGCGACCACGCAGGGTTTGCTGGTGTTTTTGACCATCTCGTAGAGGTCGCCCAGTTGATTGTGCCGGGCCTTCGCGCCGAGAGAGAGGTGGACAAGGTAAACCACCATGTGCTCAAGCTCGAGTTCGATCACCAGGCGTTTCATTCCGCGTTTGAAATAATGGAAGGTCTCGTTGCGGATCCGGTCCCTTGCCAGGAAGGCGTTGCCCTGGGTGTTCAGGACCGGGATACGTCGCCAGAATGAATCCAGACCGTACTTGATCGAATGGGAATGATAATGTCCCAGGGCCTCGGCCAGGGTCTCGACCTGGTTTCTGCCACCGCTGCGGTAAGAGCCGTGGTCCACCTCGACCAGACCGATCAGGTCCGGTTCCAGGCCGCGCAGGAAGTCGGCGATCCGGTCCAGGTTGCCGCGCGACGAACGCATGTAATTATGCATCCGTGGGCCGGTGGCATATCGTATGTTGTAAAGCAGGAATCGCACTGTGTCTCCTCTGAATATTTAAGCACTATCTGGGAGGAACTCAAGCCGGACACTTACCTCTTGACCAGGCGTTTGAGATTCTTCGTCACCTCCGCCTTGACTACCGGCATCAGGCGGCTCTTCTCTTTGAGTATCCGAACGAACATCAGCCCCTTGTTGCGGGGCGGTTTCGGGCGCTTGTCGCGCTCGATCAGGTGCAGGGCGCCTTCCGGACAGACATCGAGGCAGGCGCCGCAACCGAGACAGACTTTCTCATCGATCCGAACCGTTTGTGCTGCCTTGTTCGGGGCGATCCCTGCGACATTGCACGCCTTGATGCACTTGCCGCACAAGGTGCAGGCCGCCTGGTCAACATTGACCAGGAAGGGGGTTTTGGCAACGCCGTCGGGGAACCCCATCTGGATCCCGGTCATCAGTTCGCAGCAACAGGAACAGCAGTTGCAGATAAAAGACGGTTTCTCGCGGATATTGTCGGTGACATGGGTCAGGTTGTAGCTGCGGGCGGTGTCGAGGATGGCGAGCAGCTCGTCAGTGCCCTTCTCCTCCATGAAGCCCCGGCGGGCCAAAAACCGTGCGCCGGCGCCCAGAGCAATGCAGATCTCATCTACCGGGGCCTGCTTGCGGCACGGCTGCTCAAGATGCTCCTTCTGGTGGCGGCAGAAGCATGTCCCCGCCGCGCCGAATTCGGCATCGCGCACAATCTGTCGGGCATCCTCCCAACTGGTGATTTTCGATGTCACCGGGACTTTGTCCTCGTAAGTGAGGGCGCGGGTCAGCTGGGTAGGGGAGCCGAAGAACTCTTCCGCCTGTCCCGGTCTGACCTCGTGGAGATATTCGTGCATCAGGCGGGCCACCTCGGCCATCGGCAGGTCGGTGCGTTTTTTCATAAAGGTGAATTCGAAGAATCCGATCAGCCCGGGCATCAGCATCCAGTAAGTTGTGTCACCACAGGGTGTGTCAACCACCAAGCCCTTGTCTGCCATCTGCTCGAGCTTCGGCAGCAGCTCTTCAACCGGCATCCCGGTGAGGGTTGACAGCTCGTCCGCAGTCGCTTCCGAGAGCGGGAATCTGGCGGCAATTGATGCTTCCTCTTCACTGAAGAGCAGGGCCAGGATCTCACGCAGCGTCCCATTATCAACCAGACCAACCGGATAGCGGTTGAGCCGGTCAATCAGGGGGACCAGGTGTGCTTTGCCGGATATCAGGTGTCCCATGCATCCTCCAGGGTTGCGGCAAGATTTGTCATTCTAACATGAGCGTTACGGTGTGATACGTTTGTAAAATGCTGAACGGCGGAAGATGAGCAGAAAAAATTGCAGAAAGGGCCGGACGGGAAGCGTCCGGCCCTTTGTCTTTGCCGGGCAATCACACCGCGACAGGACGGTCGCCTGTCACCGCGCCGGCTCAGTAACCGAGCACGCCTTTCAACTTCTCGCCGACCTCACCGCCAAGTTTTTCTTTTTCGGCCTCCAGGCGCTTGTTGACTTCCCCTTCGAGCTGCGCCTTGTACTGGTCGATGCCCTGCTTCTTGACTTCGGTCAGCGCCCGTTCAGTCAGGATGCTGATCGCCTGGCTGGCGATCTGCGATGGCGTGGCCCCGGTCCTGCCGCCGAGGTCGTTCATCTGGATGTTCGGCAGCTTCAGCTCGTAGTCCTTGTCCAGCGGAACGACCCTGGCGTGGATGTTGCCGTCTGAGAATACCAGCTTACGGATAATCAGCTTCGGTTCCGAACCGCCGCTTTTGGCCGAAGAGGACGATGAAGAAGACGAGGTACCCGACTGCAGGTTCTTCTTCAGCTCATCGAGATTGTTCAGGCCTTTTTCATTAAGTTCGAAGAAGACCTCCGGTGCCTGGATGGTGATATGCTCGATCACCGGGACCTCTTCGGACAGGGACTTTAAATCAATCTGGGTCGCGAGCTCGCCGAGAGAGAATGCGTGGGGTGTCCCGAACCCCTGCGGGTTGCCCACGGTCAAACCGCGAATCGCACCGGAACCGTCCTGCAGGACGATCTTTACGCTCGCTACCCGTACCGATGTCTGGGTTGCTTGCGAACCGTAGGTTTCGATAGCCGACTTGACCATGCTGTCGAGGTTGGAGAGAAGATAATAGATGCCGCCGCCGACCGCGATCAGCAGGACCAGGACTGCACCCAGAACGACTTTTTTCATATCGTGCCTCCTGCATCATGGTTGATTCTGCCACTGTATATAGAAGTGTTTATGACATTGTAGCAGGTTCCTGCCGGTATGGAATTGCGGCAACGGTCGCTGCTGCATTCGCAGGCCACCGGGGGGTGGGTTTTTTGTGAACGTTACCTATCAAGGCTCCGGTGCGACTGCCCCATCAACCGTGCCAGAGCGTCCAGGCCAGATCATTTTTGCCGGTGCTCCGGGTGAATTTAGCACTGCATGTCGTGCACTTGTAATCCTGTTCTTCGTAGCCTCGGGGATTGACCCCTTTGAAGACCCGGACCTCGTCAACCTTGATCAGGTATTGATGGGGGTTGCCACGCTTGGTTTTCTTTGATTGTTCTGCGCACAGACTGCAGGGTTCCATAATGTTCTCTTTTCCGGTTGCGGGTGAAGAGGCGCACGGCCAACTGGTGTCGCTGGAAAGATGCTCGAGTGAACGGACCCATGCTACACTTTTCCTCGAAACAAAGATACCCGGGTAAAGGCCGGGGACACATGAGTCACGTGTCCCCGGTTTGTTCTTTGTGCCGGCTGGATCGAAATATTATATTTTGATAAATGGACTCGGGTTGCAAAGGTTCTGGGCGTGCTTGGCAACGGCATTACAATTCAGGCAGGTGTGACCGGGGTCCTGCATCAGGTCTTTGAACTCTTTCTCCTGTCCCTGTTTCCGCAATTCACAGAGGTGGCGCCAGTGTCCTTCTGGGTCTTTACAGTCGGTTTTTATCGATTCAGACATATTCCCTCCGGATGAATGGGCTGATGTTCCTGGCCATTATATCATTCTTCTGCGTCCATGCGGTGGCCGATGAAGATGGGCACAGGGAGGATTCTCTGGAACTTGATGACCTATAAATCACTAGCTGTTGTGAGAACCCGTTGCAGTAATACTTAATAAGAAAACCCCGCCCTGGGAGTCAGGGAGAGGTTTTCACTACTGTTTATCGTGATTATTTGGAAGGAGTAAGCCGAAGCAGTCGACCGCCCTTGTTATCCTCAAGGACCCATATTGCCCCTTTCGGCCCTTGCTCAACCTCTCTAATCCGATTTCCCATGTCGAAACGCTCGACCTCCGCGGCCTGTTTACCTGAAATCCTTATCCGTACTAGTGCTTCTGACCTGAGCCCGCCGATAAAGGCATTATTCTGCCACTCCGGAAACATGGAGTCGTCGTATATTATCAAACCCGACGGTGCAACAGTCGGGACCCAGTAGACCTCAGGGGTATGAAATTCCGGGCGCGTATCATGATCGGGAATGGGGATGCCAGAGTAATGATCTCCCCAGGAGACAATGGGCCAACCGTAATTTTCTCCGCCAACGATAAGGTTGAATTCATCTCCGTGCCTTGGGCCCATTTCGTGAGACCACAAATAGCCCTGTCGGTCGAAGGCAATGCCAAGCAGATTGCGATGCCCTATGGACCAGAAAGTTTTTGCCAGTTCTCCCTTGTCCTGAAATGGGTTGTCTGGGGGAACAGATCCATCTGCGTTTATCCTGATAATCTTGCCCAGGTTCTGCGTCCAGCTTTGGGCCGGCTCCTGCTTTTGCCGTTCCCCGGAGGTGATGAAGAGTTTACCGTCAGGGCCGAATACCAATCGGTGCGAGTAATGCCCACTACCTGAGACTTTTGGAGTCTGTTGCCAGAGGATTTGAAGATTCTCCAGTTCTGGGTTGGCAGACTCGTGGTTGAATTTAGCCCGGGCAACAACGGCCCCCTTTTCCCCTGTCGCATTCTCCTCGGCGTACGACAAATAGACCCAGTGGTTCTCACTGTATTGGGGATGAAGGATAATATCGCCCAGACCGCCCTGCCCGCCGTAGGCGACCTCAGGCACACCTGAAACAGGGACCCTGGAGCGGTCATCCAGCTTGACCAGAAGCAGGGTTCCGGGTTTTTCGGTAATCAGCAGGTTCCCATCAGGCAAAAAGGTCATGGCCCAGGGTTCATTGAAACTCCCAAAACTTTCTATGAATAGTATTGAACCTGCATTTCCGTAAACCATATTACCAGCTGATTCGCCGCAGGCACTGGAGGAAAGCAAGACGAATAAAAGGGATAGGTAATATATTAAACGTCGTGACGGCATAATTCTCTCCATTAAACCACCATTATTTTCGTAGACTCTCAAGCCATAATTTTCAAAGATACAAGGATAATCTGCGCAATTATGTCTTACCTCTCCCATATTTTAACTGTAAGGAAGGCATCAGTCGAGCACAGCCATTCTCAAAATTCCTAATTTATGAGAAAGTTCGGAGGGTTTTTGTCTCCGGGTCTTCCCTAGGGCAAACTCCTAGACCTCTCACCCCTTCTAAGCTAGAATGTTTTATGTTTTCGATTACTTCTGAGGGGGAGAGTATTGAAACATCAAACAACATTCACAACAACAGGCAACCGCTATATAGGATTTTGTTCCTGTTGGCGGTCTTTTTTTTTGGGTTGAACATTCATGGCAAAACTGAGCAAAAAAGAAAGACTAGCTCGTCTTGAGTTAGCAAAGGAAACTGCCAAATCAAAGGGTGGCTCATTTCTGTCTGATGAATACATTGGAGTGGAAACCAAATATTCTTGGCGTTGTTCTGAAAGACACAAATGGGAGGCAACGTATTACAAGGTTGTGCAAAAGGGGCAATGGTGCCTCAAATGCTCAGGGAAATTGACACCTGAAGAATTCTTTGAAGAGCTACTACTGCTAGCAAGGCACAAAGGTGGTAAAGTCATCAGTAAAAAATATGAACACGGGAAAAAAATATGGAGTTTGAATGTGCCAAAGGACATCGGTTTTGGTCACGTCCGACTCATGTGAGAAATTCCGGAACCTGGTGTAATTCGTGTTCAAGCTCATTGAGTGAAGCTGAGATACTGGAAAGGTACGATGAACTACAAGCCTTAGCTAAAGAAAAGGGGGGTCTTCTTCTTTCAAGAGAATACTTGGGAATATACGAAGAGCATTACTGGCAATGTGACAAGGGCCATAAGTTCTGGCAAGTAGCCAATAGCGTCAAACAAGGATATTGGTGTCGGAAATGTGGCGGAACTGCACCGTTGACTATCAAAGACTTAACAGGCTGTTGAAAAACAATTGAACGCAACACCTTGATTTTACTAGGGTGAAGAGTTCGAATTTGCTATAATTTAGCGCATAACCAACTGATATTTCAGGAGAAACGTTATGCGCGGCGAAGATCAGAACCAGCAGGCCATGTTCAGCTACATCTCTCCGGAAGCTCGGGTGCCCAAGGATCACCCGTTGCGCCCCATCCGGATCATGGTCGATAACGCACTGGTTGATCTGGCTCCTTTATTCCAGGAGATGTACTCGTACACCGGCAGGCCTTCAATCCCGCCGGAGCAGCTTTTCCGAGCCTTGTTGCTGCAAATCCTCTACACCATCCGCAGTGAACGGATGCTTGTAGAGCAGCTTGATTACAATCTGTTGTTTCGCTGGTTCGTTGGCTTGTCCATGGACGACAATGTCTGGGATCATTCGACCTTTTCCAAGAACCGGGACCGCCTGATTGCTCATGATGTGGCAACACAGTTTTTTGTCGTCATCCGGCGACAGGCCGAACAAGCCGGTTTGCTGTCGAATGAACACTTTTCCGTCGATGGCACACTGATCGAAGCCTGGGCATCGATGAAGAGTTTTCGCCCCAAGGACGATCAGGACCAGGAACCTCCAACCTCTGGTGGTCGTAATGCCGAGGTTGATTTCAAGGGGCAGAAACGTAAAAACGATACGCATCAGTCAACCACTGACCCGGATGCACGTTTGCACAAAAAGAGTAAAGGGGCGGCATCACAGCTCTGTTTCATGGGCCATGCTCTGATGGAGAATCGCAACGGCCTGGTGGTTGACAGTCGTTTGACTAAGGCCTCCGGCACGGCAGAGCGGGAAGCTGCCCTGGATATGGTCGAGAACATCCCTGGAGCCAAGCGAGTGACTCTGGCAGCCGACCGAGGTTATGACACTGCCGATTTCGTCAGCGGACTACGCAAATTGCGAGCAACTCCGCATGTGGCCCAGAAAACCAGGGGCACAGCGATCGACCAGCGAACCACGCGACATGCCGGTTATCAAACAAGCTTGAAGGTTCGCAAGCGAGTCGAGGAGATCTTCGGCTGGATAAAAACAACCGGGATCTTACGCAAGACACGCCATAAGGGTCTTGAGCGTGTTGAAAGCAGCTTCACGTTAGCTGCGGCAGCGTATAACCTGGTCAGAATGCGAACCTTGATATGGGCACCATGACAGTCATAGAGGCAATAATGCCTGCTGCATCAAGATAAATCGCGACATTTGGTTCAAAATGGCAGAGAAATCTGCCAGAAACCAACGAAACACAGATTGTCAAAGAGCAAAAATTGAGTCTCGGGAGAAAATAGGGCAACTCCCGGTTAGTTTTTCAACGACCTGTTAAAAGATTTCGCCAAGAAGAAAGGTGGAAAGCTTCTTTCTACTGGATATAAAGATGCCAGGACAGACTACTATTGGTAATGTGCTGAAGGACATGATTGGTGGGCATCTCCATCCAATGTCATGAGGAAGAATGGGACATGGTGTAACAGCTGTAAAGATGGAGTTTCAGAGCGAATATGTAGAAGACATTTTGAGCTGCTTTTTGGAGTCGACTTTCCGAAAAAACGACCGGTTTGGCTAAAAGTTGGTGAACGTGCTCGAATGGAACTGGATGGATATGCTGAATTTCTCGGTATTGCATTTGAGTATCATGGAGAACAACACTATCGAGCCGTTGCTTTCTCGAAGAATAGCGTCTCACCAATAGTAAGACAACAAGAGCTAGATCAGCTGAAAAGGGAGAGGTGCACAGAGAAAGGTGTGACACTTATTGAAGTGCCAAATACAGAACGTTCAAGGATGGAGGTCTTCATCCGTAGTGAGCTCAGCAAGAGAGGTATAGCTCCACCGAGGAAAAGACCAATCTCACAAAAGGAAATAGCCGAGGCTCTCCCCAAAAACACTAAACCATTTCAAGAGTTCACAGCCCTTGTTCAAGCTAAAGGGGGCACAGTGCTCCCTGGCCAGGCCTATGTTGACAGCAAGACAAAAATCATGGTGAGTTGTGGCGTTTGCGGACATGAATGGGGAATCAATATTGGCAATTTGAGAAACGATAGATGGTGCAAACCCTGTGGAATCAATAGAAGGGCTGAGGCGAGAAGAAACAGAAAGGAGCCTCTAGAATAGTGGATATTGAATTAGCTAGATGTTGAGTGCCACCAGCTCGTGGACACTTTTTAGTGCCAGCACCTCGTGGACTCAACGCTTGTTAACGCATTTTATATGCAAATTCATCGACCTGGGTTTTGTCCAGGAAGAGTTTCAGCTTCTGCTCTTTGACATCGATAGTAGCCACCACGTATTCAAGTTTCAGCTCTGGGGGAACGGAGAACTGTTCGCCGAAAATGTTGAGCTTGAGATCGCTACGGATCAGACGCACCAGATGGTAGTGGCCAACCTCCGGCATTTCCAGTCGCAGTCGAGGGCCTGCCTCATAGTTTGGAAATCTGAGCTGTGTCTGCGTAGCCGCCAGCGCTTTGAGAGGCGTTTTACCGCCCAGCTTGCTGTAGCGATATTTGCTGTTATGGCGTTGCTCGAAAGCAAGGGTCCCTTTTCGCAACTCCTCGGCGGTTGTCATGATTACCTTGCTGAGAAACTTCTGCTGATAGTGGTCATTGAACTGCTCGATCAAGCCGTTGCGCCAAGGCTCCGACATAGGGATGAACCAGAGTTCAACACCATGATGCAAGCAAAGGCGGATAAATTGGCTCGTAGCCCGGGGATATTTCGGACTACCGAAGAAGGATAAGGCGTTGTCGATTTGAAGATTGTCCGGTATACCAAGGCGCGACCAAATAGCCAAAGCCCCATCCAGAACGTCCTGGCCAGCTTTGGTCGCTGACGAGTGCAGTCCACAACGTGCGGTTGCAGCATCAATCACATTGATCCCGTAGAAGCGCAGCGGCCCTTTAAGGTAGCACGGTCCGACCAGATCCATTTGATGTGTCTGGTTCGGCAACAGAGCAGGAAGTTTGGGATAAGGGGTACCTTTAGGCTCGTATTTACCGGTCCTTCGATGAGTCAGTTCGTTGCGGCTCAGAATGCGGTTAATAGTACGTAATGAAGGCAACGGCTTAACGCCAAGATCTTCAAGTTCCCACAGAATTGCTTGGGCGCCAAAGAACAGATCATGGTTGTAGAGATTGAGGCGAACCATCTTGACGATCTCTTCAATTTCAAGCGGTGTCCGATTGGTTGCATGGGACAGCACCGTCGGTCGATTTTCACACCAAGTGCTGCTTTGCTCATCGTAGCGTGAGATCCATTTGTAGAGCCAAGACCGTGATCGGCCCATGGAAGCGCAGATCGATTCGGGTTTTTCGCCTGCCAGAAAACGCTGAACGGCCTGGATACGTTGTCTAACTTCATTCTTCATGAACACCTCCATAGGGGGAATGTTCAGAGAATGACGGGTGGCTATTCGATTGTCAGAGAACTATTTTGTCCACGAGCTGGTGGCACATATATTTGTCCACGAAGTGCTGGCACTCAACACTTAACTTTATTTGGGCAAGCAAATAAAGTTAAGGCGGCGGACGGGTCGCAACCCGTCGGTTCTGGTTTTTGTTGTCATCGTCAGAAATGTAAAACCTAACAAAACTAGAACTGCCGGGATTGCCGACAGCAACGACACTTTCTTTTGTGGCGACAAAGAAAACGAAGCAAAATTGCTTCGAGTGGCATCTCCGCTCGTCATCCGCTATACTGCATTCCTGCGCCAATGAAGACTGCTCAGCGACAATCAATCGATATCATCTCTCCAAAGGAGCACATCCATGCCCGAATCAATCCTGCTGCTGGAAAAAGACGCCGCCATCGCAACAATCACATTCAATAACCCCAAAGCTCTCAACGCCTTGACCCTGGAGACCTTTGCCGGGCTGGAGAGACTGTTCAATGAGCTGGAAACCGACGCCGGCGTCCGCGTAATCATCCTTACCGGCGCCGGCGACAAGGCGTTTGTTGCCGGTGGCGACATCAGTCACCTGGCCAGTCTCGACGCCGATGGCGCCCGGCAATTCGCCTTGCTCGCGCAGCGGGTCATCGACCGGATCGAAACTTTCCCCAAGCCGGTGATCGCCGCGATCAACGGCTACTGCCTGGGCGGGGGCAACGAACTTGCCATGGGCTGCGACCTGCGGATTGCCGCCGACTCGGCGAGGTTCGGCCAGCCCGAAGTCAAGCTCGGCATTATCCCGGGGTTCGCCGGCACCCAGCGCCTGTCCCGGCTGGTCGGCAAGGGTCGGGCCAAGGAGATGATTTTCACCGGCGAGATGATCGGTGCCGATGAAGCCTGCCGGATCGGTCTGGTCAACCGCGTGGTCGCCAAGGACCGCTTGCTGGAAGAGGCAAAAGCCCTGGCGCTGAAGATGTGCGACAAGAGCGCATCGGCGATCGCTCTGTCCAAGGAGGCGATCGACAACGGCCTGGAGATGGACTTTTCTCGCGCCGCGCGCTACGAGGCCGACCTGTTCGCGCTCAGTTTCACGACCGCGGATTGCAAGGAGGGGATCAGCGCCTTCCTGGAGAAGCGGCCGGCGAAATTCTGAGTCGCTTGCGCATCGAAATGTCTTTCTGTGCGAATTCTTGGCTTGCGATTCTCGCCGACGATGGCTCCGGACTGCCGGCTTGTTGCGCCATCGATCGTGACAAACGTGGTAAAATGACGGTGTCCTGAGAACGAAATGTCCGGTTAATGAATCTACTCCGCT
>CAVQRZ010000005.1:0-212577 GCA_963715335.1 uncultured delta proteobacterium | reverse complement strand
CGAGCCTCTTGCAAAAGTCCTGAGTAGAGGCGCTTAAAAACGGTCAGGACCATTGTTCCGTCAGTTGTAACCCATTAACCAGAAGAGCAGTCGACTGTCTCGTCGATTTCCGGCATTTTGGACAGACGTCCCCCCCTCAGTGCTCCGTTTTCGTTCTTTGACAATCAGCAACCAGTGACTTTGAGTAACTGGTCGGCAAACAGGGTCACGATGCCGAACATGGCATGCATCATCACCTTGTCCGGGCCGCGGACCTGCACGCTGCGGCCTCCAAACTCGTCCTTGAATCTTCCATTGCAGCGCTCCGCCGAAGTCCGCTCTGTGTAGCGTGCTGCTTCATGCGGGGCCATCGGCAGGATCTTTTGGCTACGCGGGTTGCGGTCAATGACCGGGACATGACCAAGCGCTTTGCTCTGCTCCCAAATCTGCGCCGCATCGTAAGCTGCGTCCATCAGGTCGTAACAGGACGTCACCTTGGCCGCACTCAGTTTCATCAGCGGAATCGCCACCTGGCTGTCATGTACCGAGGCCGAAGTCAGGACCGCGCTGATCGGCAATCCACAATCATTCACGTCCAGATGTAGCTTGTAGCCGTGCCAGGTCTCCGCATAGCCTTTGGCGTTCTTCTTGACGCCTCGATCACAGGCCTTTGGCAATTCCGCAAGCGCTTCTTGTGCAGTCTGGAGCCGCTGAAGATCCAGCCGTTTCGGTGGGCGAACCTCACCTTTGGTTGGACGCCCCCGCTTCTTCACCACTTTGGGCGATTTGACCTTTTTGACCGGCTTCTCCCGCCCCGCAAGAGATGTCGAATCCCGGCTGATGTGGCCAATCAACTCCGCCGCGAGGTACTCTTTGACCAGGGCATCGTGGACGATTGTGCCCAGACCGGCTTTGGCATACTCGGCAAAGGCCCGGGAGAAGGTCGACTCCGAAGGAACCTCCTGCCGTTTGCTGAACCCGCAGATGATCCGTAGATTCGGGGCGCTCAGCAAAGCGTTCCGCAAAGAACTGGTATGCTGATAACGCAGCAACGCCTTGGCCACAAAAGCCCTGGCGATCGCTTCGCGTTCCTTGAGCGGCCGTCCCAGCCATTGCCGGCTGCGGCTGACCGGAACATGCTGTTCAATCTGAACCAACTCAAGGATCTTGACCAACTGCCTCTCTGGTTCCGTCAGCGGATCGGGCAGGCTCTCGTCAAGATAGGGGAACAGACTTTGCTGTACTGTTCCCATCAACCATGATATTTTGGCCTTGAGCTTCATCGGCAGCCTCCTGAGGATTATTTTGGTCTGGTAACCTAATAATATCAGATAGTTGTCTTTGAAGCTCGACTTTTTAACCCATCGCCTCTATATACTAAAAACTAAATCTACTTTTGCAAGAGGCTCAACCCGTAAACGTTTCGCTAGTAATCCACGAAAATCAACTGTGCGGACACACAGTTGAACAACATGAGAATGGCCACCTGGATCGTCTCCACGTGGCCATTTAAATAGCTTCTCAAAGGTCTCTTTCAATAAGAAGCTGTTCGTCCTCTCACAACCCGTGAATCATCAGACAGCGAGTCATTATCAAGATTTGAGTAGATAGGCCAAGCAGCAAAATTACCTCCTGGTCGTGTCTGGAAATTCACATAACCTAAAAGCTACCCAATAACTTGATCTTTCATTATCCTCTGTTAGTAGTAAATGCAAAAGCAGGTGGGGATGGAAGTTTCAGAGCACTGCATGCGCAAACTCCTAAAACAGACTATCAGCGAGGGCTATACCGATGGCAGATAAAGAATTACAACTTGAGAGAAGTCAACCTTCGGCCGGGTCCCTATCTCCGGAAAATGGTCGCAATGAGTATTTGAAGGCGCCTTCGGTGAACAGCCATGACTGAAAAACGTCAACCAAGGAGCGGGCATGCAACGACCGGTCTCGTTGATCATCCTGAGGGAGGCTCATCTCTGAGGTTTCCGGTGCTGGCAAAGGACGACATTACCACCCTGGCCCACTATTACCGCGGCGAAATGGCGCGCATGATGAGTTGGCGCGACCGACTTGATCGCACGACTAACTGGGCCATCGGCGCGGTGACCGCCATGCTTTCCATCACCCTGGCCACGGCCAATGCGCACCACAGCGTGCTCATCTTCTCGATGGTATTAGTCTTCCTCCTCCTCCAGATCGAGTCACGGCGATATCGTTTCTTTCACCTTTTTCGGACCCGCGTGCGCTTGTTGGAACGTAATTACTATGCCCCGTTTTTCGATCCCGAGAAACAAGCTGCATCCCACGACTGGGCAACTGAACTTGCGGAAACATTACGACACCCAAGGTTCACCATCGGTCGACGCCAGGCCATGGCGCGCCGTCTGTCAAGGAACTACTGCTGGATATTCCTGATTCTGCTGGGGGCATGGATGTTGAAAACCACCACTGCGGTGTTGCAACCCAGAACTGGAGATGTGGAGTTCGTCCACTCGAGCAAAGAGTTTCTGCACAATAGCGCTATCGGTTACATCCCGGGTGCGGTTGTCTTGGCAGGTGTGCTGATCTTCTACGGTTGGCTTCTATACGTAATGATCCGGCATCGGACAGTGGAGGGAGAGTTGACTTTCGGCGATGTACACGTCTGAAGCGATATCTGCCTGCCCAAAGGTCTCCAGCAGCCCTGTCGCGGTTTACGGGCTCAAGAGAGCCTCACGTTTATATCTCTGCAATATACAGTAACACCAAGATTGGCTGAGGTGCGAAATTCTCAGAGGCCCTGATTTTTCAAGATTCAACAGGGAATTCCAAACAACCATTTTCCCTTGTTTGCGCGGTGTGCTGCCTCTTTCACAAACGTTATCCACGACATCACGTTCGAGCCCTTCTGCCATATATAAATCTCCCCCCTCTTAACAAATAAACTCCCGAGCTGTCATAATAACAGGAACAGATGGGTGAATAGATGAAACAGCATATCGAAACGGCAGAAGTCTATGAGGGCTTTGAAGTGGGGCCGATCCGTCCGCCAAGTGAGGCCGCCAGCCTGATGCTCAGGGTTACCAGGAACTGCCCATGGAACAAGTGCAAGTTCTGCGGGCTCTATCGGGGGGAGCAATTCAGCATTCGACCAGTCGCGCACGTGATGCGGGACATCGATCAGATCAGGCATCATGTCGACCAGATCGAGGCGGCCATGCAAAGACCGGGGGAGGCAAGTTACAGGCAATTATCCTCGCTGCAGACGGGTCTGTCACCCCCCGAACGGATGGCCTTTCACTCCGCCCTGAACTGGGTGCGCAGCGGCATGCGGTCGGTCTTTTTACAGGATGCCAACACGCTGGTCATCAAGCCTGCCGAGCTGGTCTCGGTTCTGGAGCATTTGCGCCGGGTTTTCCCCCGGATCGAGCGAGTCACCTCCTATGCCCGATCGCATTCGGTCGCCAGGATCAGCGATGAAGATATGGCCTGCCTTGCTGCGGCCGGCCTGAACCGGATTCACATCGGCATGGAGTCGGGCGCGGATGCGGTCCTCGATTTCATTAAAAAGGGCGTTGATAAGGAGACGCAGGTCATCGCCGGACGGAAGGTAAAGAGTGCCGGAATCGAGCTCTCCGAGTACTACATGCCCGGCCTGGGCGGCCAGGAGTATTCCGGCGTCAACGCCCTGCAGACCGCCGACGCCATCAACCGGATCGACCCCGATTTCATCCGCATCAGGACCTTGGCGATCCCCGCCGGAGTCGATCTCTTCCAGGACGTGCAGATGGGAACCTTTACCCCTTTGAACGACCAGCAGATGGCGGCGGAGCTGTTGCTGTTTCTGGATAACCTCGAAGGTGTCACCAGCGTGGTCAAGAGCGATCACATCCTCAACCTGTTCCAGGAGGTCGAAGGGCACCTGCCGCACGACCTGGAGAAGATGACGGAACCGATCCGTACCTTCATGTCGATCGACCCGTCGCAGCAGCTGCTCTACCTGGTCGGCCGGCGCACCGGGATCTTTTCGCGCCTGTCAGATCTGAACGATAGCGTGCTGCGGAACCATGCGGAAAAGGCCCTGCTTGCACATCGCGTGACATCGGACAATGTTGAGGCCTGGACCGCAGAGATGATGCAGAGATTTATCTGACAAAATTCGTCGCCGGCCACTTCTGCAAGTGTCCTCCGGCCGTGCGATGCTTCAGCCTAAGAGGTCATTCTGGGAAAGCACGACTTTCCAATGCCGCACGGAGAAATACCGGATCCAACTCGGCGCGTGGGACATGAAACCGGAAATGGCAATAACAGCAATCAGGCAGGGGACGGCGGTGTTCGGGTAGAGATGGATCGGCAGCAGAAGCAGCAGCTTGAAATACAACGCGATGCCGCGGAGCTGGACAAACCAGATCGGGCCCGACCAGGCCTCCATCAAAGTCAGCACAACCCCGGAAACGATGGTCAGCGTTACATAGACTGAAGCGTAGCTGCCCAGCATGGCGTTGCCGAACAGGCCGGCGATCCCGACCAGGTGAATCGTCCTGGCGATGACCTTTGACAAGCGTCTGACCGCGTTGTCCGGCAGCGAAGGCAAAAATGTCATTCATCTACTCCCGTTGCCGAAAATTCGTGCGGCAGGGCCTTCCGGTAGCGCA
This sequence comes from uncultured delta proteobacterium, assembly GCA_963715335.1. Classification (GTDB taxonomy): domain Bacteria; phylum Desulfobacterota; class Desulfuromonadia; order Desulfuromonadales; family BM103; genus JAFDBW01. The sequence continues at coordinate 207,968 of CAVQRZ010000005.1, read as the reverse complement.
TCAAGGCTCTTCGATGGCCGCGATCAACTGAACATCAACCACTTCGCCAGCCAGGACCTGCTCCCGGTCGGCAGGCAGAATCGCAATCCCGTTGGCGCGCAACAGGGTGCGCAGAATCCCGGTGTTCTGGTCTCCCGAACTTGTAGCGAGCAGCTGCCCTCCGTCATCAACCACCCGCACCCGCAGGAATTGGACTCTGCCCGGCTTCTTTTTTATAGGCTCTTTCAGGACCGCCTTGATGTGAGGCTTGATGACCCTTTGATGCCCCATCATCTTCAGCAGCGCGGGCCTGACAAACTGTTCAAAGGTGATCATGCTCGACACCGGGTTGCCGGGCAGAGAAAAGACCGGCTTGCCGTTTTTGAGGCCAAAGGCGGTTGGCCGCCCGGGTTTGATATCAACCTGCCAAAACCGGCGTTCAACACCCAGTGTAGTCCAACACTTCGCAGACCAGGTCGCGATCCCCCATCGACACTCCGGCCGTGGTAATCAGTACGTCGGCCTGTAATCCGGCGTTGATCTTTTCGGTAAGGCTTTCGCGGTCGTCGCGGGCAATCCCGAGAAGTAACGGTTCACCGCCGAGCTCCCTGACCGCTGCCGCAATCGAGTAGTCATTGCTGTTGATGATCTGGCCGGGACCGACCTCTTCACCCGGTTCCACCAGCTCATCACCGGTCGACAGAACTGCGACCTTCGGCCGACGGAATACGGCAACCGTCCGGTATCCGAACGAGGCGAGCATATTGATTTCAGGCGGGCGCAGGGCCGTACCGGCAGTGATGACCAGCTCACCCTTCGACACATCCTCGCCGCGCACGCGGAGATGATCTCCCGGCTTGACCTGGCAGGTTACGACAAGCCTGCCGTCTTTTTCTGCCGTATCCTCAATCGGAACGATTGCATCGCAACCGCTCGGCGCCGGTGCACCGGTCATGATTTTTACCGCCGTTCCAGGTTTGACCACAATCCCGCTGGCGCTGGACCCCGCCGGGATGTACCCTTCGATCATGAGCATGTGTCCGCAACCGCAATCTTCTGACCTGACAGCAAAACCGTCCATCGCCGAATTGTCCCAGCGTGGCATGTCCCAGGGTGCCCTGATATCTTCAGCGATAACCATGCCGACAACGTCCAGCAATGACACCGGCACAGAGGGCAGAACGGCAACGCTCTCCAGGATCATTGCTCTGGCAGATGCAAAACTATGCGCCATACGCACTACTCCGTTCACTTAAAGCAGTCTCCGCCGGACGCAGGCGGCAGCCGTCGATTATCTGTCCATTTTCGATCCGAATAACCTCTTCTCCAAGGCGTCTGGATTGAGACGGGTCGTGGGTGGAAAACACGACCGTGGACCCGTATTCGGGCAGGCCGCTGATCAGGGCTTCATACGACTGCAGGCTGTTGCTGTCGATGTTGGCGGTGGGTTCGTCCAGCAGCAGCAACTCCGGTTTAAGAACCAGGGCCCGTGCCAGGGCGACCCGCTGCACCTCGCCACCGGAAAGCTCTGTCGCCTGGCGTTGCTCGAACCCCTCAAGTCCGACGATTGCCAGCGTCATGCTGATTCGCTCGCTTCGCTCCCTGCTGTCGATGCCACGCAGTTTAAGCCCGTAGCACAAGTTATCGGTCACGCTGCCCTTGAACAGGTAGGGAGACTGCTCGACCAGGGTGACTCTTTGCCGCTGCCGGACAAGATCGCGCGGTTCACTGCCGGAAAATTCGATCGAGCCTGCCTGCGGTGCAATTAACAACGCCATAACGCGCAGCAAGGTGCTCTTGCCGGAGCCGTTAGGCCCGGTCAGTGCATAAATTCGGCATGGTTGCAGGGCGAGGCTTTGAACCGACAGGCTGAAATTCTCACCAAGTTTAACCCGAATGTTGTTAAGCGAGACCACCGGCTGCATGATTCACCTCTGTTGCAGGGAATTCAGAAAGAGATTAACGATCAGGGCGACAGACAACAGGATGATCCCCAGCGCCAAGCCGAAGGCGAACTCTCCCTTACTGGTTTCCAGGGCGATCGCCGTGGTCATGGTCCGGGTGCTGTTGCGGATATTGCCACCGAGCATCATCGCCACCCCGACTTCGGCGATGACTCGACCGAAACCGGCGATCACCGCTGCCATAACCCCGAAGCGAATCTCGCGCAACAACTGGATCGCCGCCTGCAGGCGGCTGGCACCGAGGGTGAGTGCGGTGTTGATGATCCGCTGGTCGGCGCCGGCCACCGCCGCCAGCACCAGGTTGGCGACGATCGGTGCTGCCAGCACCGTCTGGCCGGCGATCATCGCCAGCGGGGTGAAGAGCAAACCCAGCGGCCCGAGCGGACCCTGACGACTGAACAAACCAAACAACAGCAGGCCGACCACTACAGTCGGCAGGGCCATCAGCGTGTTGAGCAGGGTGATCATTAGCTTCCGGCCACGAAAGCGGTTGAGCCCGAGCCACAGGCCGGCCGGCACCCCGAGCAGCGCCGCAATCACGATTGCACAGCACGAGGTGTACAGGGAGACCCAGACCGCCGTCCGGACTTCCCGGTCAAAGCTGAGAATCAGTTCAATTGCGGTCAGCAGTGAGTCGCCTAGATAGCCCAAGGTGCTCCTTAGTCAGCAACGTAAAAGAGTTGCTTGCCACCTTTGCGAAATCCGGTGATAAGTTGCTTTGCCTGGTCCGAAGTCAGGTAATCGAGAAATTCCCTGGCCAGATCAGCTTTCACATGGCTGTGCCTGGCCGGGTTGACCATGATCACGCCGTAGGGATTGAACAGGTCTTTATCGCCTTCGACGACGATCTGCAGAGGGGTCTTTGCTGCGTAGGCGATGTAGGTGCCGCGGTCACTCAGGGCGTAGCCCTGCCGTTCTCCGGCCATGATAATGACTTCACCCATGCCGCGTCCCGCTTCGAGGTACCAGTCGCCTGCAGGTGTGATCCCTGCTTTCTGCCAAAGCTGTTTTTCCCGGGCGTGGGTTCCGGAATCATCGCCGCGTGAAACGAAGGTGCTTTTGCTGGCGGAAATTTTGGCCATCGCTTCGGCCGCATCCTTGCCGCCTTTGACCCCTGCCGGGTCGGCTGCCGGGCCGAGGATGACGAAGTCGTTGTACATCACGTCGCGGCGTTCGACACCGTAGCCGGCTTCGACGAACTGGTCTTCCATGCTGCGGGCGTGGACCATGATGACGTCGACATCACCGGTTTCCCCCAGCTTGATGGCCTTGCCGGTGCCTACCGCGATCACGTCGATCTGGCAGTCATTGGCGGTCTCGAACGGCGGCAGAAGCTCTGCGAGCAAGCCTGAGTTCTCGGTGGAGGTGGTCGTTGCCAGGCGCAGATGTTCGGCGGCGGGTGCTGTTGAAGTCAGCAGTAATGACAGAGCAATGCCGATCGCAAGTTGTCGTAGATTGAACATTTTGGCTCTCTCCTTGTCGTTGGCTAAGGAAGTCTAGTAATCGCTGTAATTAGAGGCGGTTATCCTCCACCTTTCATGAATCTTAAGTTGAAATGCCTGACAAAGTCACCCATTTCTTGTTCGGCAAGGTCAAAGAAACGAATTTCAACAGGGGTCACGGGCAGCCGCATCGAATGGCCGATCTGGCGGCCCCCTTCCGGGCCCAGAGCGATTTCAATCCGTTTGCCATGACGCTTAAATCTGATGGTGTCAGCGCTCTGCTGATAAGGAGTTTCGTTAAGCAGGGCAGGAAGTTCAGCATAAAAATCTTCATGGGTGATCCCCATCTCTTTTCTGACAATTGTGGGCTGACCCCTGTCTTTTCCCATCAAGTCTCCTGCGCGTCTAGATATCCAGAAAGGCCACATGGAAGTCGGCGAGGCTGACAACCAGGCACCTGTCGAGCAGTTTTGGCTGGCCGAAGAGGATGGCGAAGAGTTCATTGGCCATCAAACCGGCAACGATTACCACGTTATCCGGGGTCACCGGGATACTCCCTTCGGGCTGGCAGGCCCCGGCAAAGATTTCCGCCATTGGCTGCGATCGGCCGGATTGCAGGGTCATGACCTGGCCATGGTCACCTTCCAGGCCGCCATGCACCAGGCACACCCCTGCCGGGGTCAGCTTGTCGAGCAGGAAGCGGCTCGGGTAATTGTCGAGGCAATCGGCAACAGCGCTCAGGCCCGCCGGCATGACAAAGTCTGCCTCGATCCGCCCCTCGATCAGGGTGATCTCGGTGGCGCTGTTGATGGCTCTCAGTCTCTCTCCGGCCACTTGCAATTTCCCCAGGCCGATATCCTTCTCACCATACAACAGCTGCCGGTTCAGGTCGGGCCAGTCGACGATGCCATCATCAACCAGATAGAGTTTGCCGATCCCGGCGCGCGCCAGCAGCTGGCTGAGAGTTGCCCCCAGCCCGCCGACCCCGGCGACCAAAACCGCGGCCTCGGCAATCCGCTGCTGATTCCGATCGCCCCAGTGCAGCACCTGGCGTGCGTAGCGTTGCGCTGTCAAACTGTTACCCCCCGGCCCCCGGCGGGAACATTGCGACCACGTCGTTGTCGTTCACAGGCGTCTGCAACTCCTCGAGGTGGTGGATGTTATGTCGATTAACGAGAATGATGGTTCCTGAGTGCATGCTGCCATCATCGTTGAGCAGCTTGTGCAGAAAGGGTGTCGGCAACTGCCGCTGGACCCTACCCAGCAATTGCGCGACCGTTTCTCCTTCGATAGCGGGCAGGTCGATCTGCTCTTGCTTGAGCAGCATGCGCAGCAGACTGTAAAATTGAACCTGTACCATTGGCCTCCTTTTCCGGACAGCCGGACGGGCTGTTAAGCCATGCGCCGCTGGAAGCCGGCATAGGTGTTGGCGCCGCTCAGGGCCTGCCTGCCCGGGAAAACTGAGCGGGTACGAATCCATTTATAATAGCCCCCCGCATCGTTGGTCTCGCCGATCAGGATCGCACCGATCACCTGCTCCTGATCATTGAGGAATACCTTGCGGAAGCGACCGGTCTTCTGGTCGTGAATCCTGACACTCCGTCCGGTATCTGCCAGGCAATCTCCGATCGCCGCTATGTCCACGCCGAACATCTCGGTGATGTTGTTTTTCAGGCTTCCAGGATAGGCACACTGCATCCCCAGCATGTTCAGGGCGGCATTCTCTCCTTGCTCGACGGCGGTCATCCAGTTCCCCTGGATAGTCGGTTTGCCGGTGATGAAGTCCCTGCCTTCGGCAGCGTCGCCGGCAGCATAGACATCGGCATGGCTGGTGCGGCAGTAGTCGTCGACCAGTACGCCGTAGTTGACCTGCAGGCCGGCTTGACGTGCCAACTCGCTGTTGGGCTCAACACCCTTGCCGACGATCAGCATGTCGCTGGACAAGGTGGCTCCGGAGGCCAGGTGCAACAGCAGGCGCTCTCTCTCCTCAATCGCCACGATGTCATTCTGCTTGTGCAGCTGCAGACCTTTCTCAGTGAAACGGGTTTCGAGGATGGCCGAGGCTTCGGCATCCACCATGCGACTCAAGATGCGGTTCGAACCGACCACCATGTGTTTTTCAATCGTCTCCGGGGCATGGGAGAGCAGCGGCAGGCTGACCAGGCCGGCGCCGATCGCGGTGATCGTCTTCGCCTCTGACATCAACTCGACCAGTTGCTCCGCGTCAGACATGTGGCGCAATACGCTGGAGCGATCAGAGGCGACTTCCAGCTGTCGTGCCTCTGCCCCGGTTGCCAGCAGCAGTTTGCCAAAGGTGACGCAGCTGCCATCTTCCATTCCCAGCTGCCGGCTTTCGGCATCCAGGGCGACCACATTGCGGCCGAACAGGGTGGTCACTCCAGCCTGGTCATAATGGTCAGGTTCAACAATGAAGAGATTGGTGCGCGCGGTCTTGCCACCTACGAAGTAAGGTGTCAAGACCCGGGAGTAGGCCGGACAATCCTCGCGGTCGATGATTGCCACGGATGCGCTTCTGGCGTGCTTGCGAAGAGTTTTCAGCGCCTGCAGGCCTGCCGCGCTGTTGCCGATAATTACGTAGTCGAAAGCTTCTGCCACGTCGTACCCCATTCCCACCTGAAGCCTTCAGCAAGATGCGGCTTCAGACTCAAAACAGGGAGGATCCCGCAACATCGCGGGGCCCTCCCTTGTCATTGAACCGCCGTAAGGTTAACCGAGGCCGAGAGATTGCAGCTTCGCCTCGGTCGGGATGCCGTCTTTGCCCCAGCCGCGGACCTTGTAATAGTCCGGCAGCATCTTCGGCAGCTTGGAGACCTGACCCTGGTGCGGGCCGTCGGGCAGCGGCTCTTCGAGCATGCGCTTCGGCAGCTTGTCCTGGGAAGGGTCAATCCCGGCCTTGAGGTTGAAGACCCGCTCCAGGTTGTAGATGCGATCCCCTGCCTCGAGCAGCTGCTCTTCGCTCATGCTGGTGCCGGTTGCTGCATTGCAGAACTTGGTGAACTGGGGCACACCGATACCGAAAGTGGTAAAGAGGCAGACTCCGGAGGAGTCGACCACGGCGGTGAAGTCCTGGAAGATCTTCAGCCAGCCGGCTTTGCCTTCAGTTTCCTGCGGGTCAAGTTTCTCCGGCAGGCCGAGAATCTCCGGTGAGATCAGGTAGCCGCGCACATGACAGGCGCCGCGGTTGCTGGTGGCGTACTCAAGCCCCATCCCTTGCACCGCACGTGCATCGTAAGCCGGGAACTCCAGCTTCTTGACCGACATAGACAGTTCGGGAACGCCATAACTCTCAGCCAGGCGGTAGGAGCCAAGGCCAATCTTCTTGCCGAAGCCTTCGCCCTTTGCGGTCATTTCGGCCAGTTTGACCAAAGCACCGCTGTCACCGAAATTCAGAGGCATGCCAATCTCTTTTTCGCTGGCCAACCCTTTCTCGAACAGCTCCATGGCGCATCCGACTGTTGAGCCGAAAGTGATGGTGTCCATACCGGCTTCATTGCAGATATAGTTGGCTTTGGTGATCGCCGCCAGGTCAGAGATGCCGCAGGCTGCCCCCATCGCCCATAAAGTTTCGTATTCCGGGCCTTCGCCAGCTCCGGCATACTTGTTGTCGACGAGCTTGGTCACCCGACCACAACTGATGATGCAGCCCATGCAGCTTTTGTTGCGTTTCAGGTAAGTGGACGCCAGCGTCTCGCCGGAAATCGCCTCGGCCCCTGCAAAGGTTCCGGTCTGCGCATTGCGGGTCGGCAGCCCGCCGCACTGGTTCATGACGTTGACCAGCACCGGGGTCCCTAATGCACCAAGACCTTCGCCGGTGACCGGGTTCGCCTTAAGCATGCCGTAGGCCTCGAGGGCGGCATCCCGGAAAGCTTTCGGGTTGGCGACTTGAACGCCACCGGTGCCGCGGACAGCAACGGCCTTGAGGTTCTTGCTGCCCATGACCATGCCGACACCGCTGCGCCCGGCAGCACGGTGTTTGTCATTAACGATGCAGGCGTAATGCACGCCGATCTCTCCGGCCGGGCCGATGCAGGCGACCTTGGCGTCACCGTGAAATTCGCCCAGGATTGCATCTTCCGTCTCGTTGGTCGACTTGCCCCACAGATGGACGGCGCCAACCAGTTCGGCCTTGCCGTTGCGAACCTGCAGGTAGACCGGATGCTTCGACTTGCCTTCGAAGATGATCATATCGAAGCCGGCGTATTTCAGCTCGCTGGGGAAATAACCGCCGGAGTTGGAGCTGGCGATGGTGCCGGTGAGCGGCGATTTGGTCACCACCATGTAACGGCCGTTGGCCGCACCGTAGGTGCCGGTGAGCGGTCCGGTCGCCATGATCAGCTTGTTCTTCGGGCTCATCGGGTCGACGTCCGGAGCGATCTCTTCACAGAGGTATTTTGATGCCAGGCCACGGCCGCCGACATAAGCCTTGGCCCATTCTTCGTTGAGTGCTTCGACCTTGCAGGTGCCGGCCGTCAGATCAACTCGCAGTAATTGTCCTTTCCATCCCTTGTTCATGTCAGACCTCCATCTGCCCGTCTTTCATCGTGTTGACGAAACGCAGCATCTTCTGCCGCAGCGGCTTGTCCTCTTCGTCCAGCGTCAGGCACTGGGTTGGACAGAACGCCACACACTCCGGTGTGTCGCCTCCGCAGAGGTTGCACTTGTCCGCCTTGCCGGTGCTGTCGACATACTTGATCATGCCGAAGGGGCAGGCACTGACACAGGTGCGACAGCCAACGCATTTGACATCGTCGACCGTGACGATACCGGTTGCCATGTTCTTGCTGATGGCATTTTTCGGGCAGGATTTCTCGCACCAGGGTTCATCGCACTGCATGCAGGTCACGGTGATGAACTTGGCCTCCTCGAGAAAAATTTCGTTGTAGATTCTGGAACGACTGGGGGCGAACTCTCCGGCGTTCTTGAACGAACAGGACAGTTCGCAGGTCTTGCAGCCAACACATTTAGCGGGTTCGATACGAATCATCTTTTGCATGAACGACCTCCTTGCCGAGCTGGTGACAACCATAGAACAAAACGTGGACTCGCGAAGCCATATTTGCAGGCGGGGGTGGTTTAAGACCCCAACCCGATAGCATATTCGAGCAGTATAGCAGCGTTTTCGCGTGCTGTCAGCCTGAAGGCAGGGATCAGCTTGAACAGTGCCGATTTGCCTACAATTTGGGCATGCACAGGGGGGCGATTGAGTTGGTGCGGGATTGTTGCGGGGGAAAACAGTTGTGGGCCACTCAATTAGTTGAGTGGCCCTTTTTTTGTCGGTCAGTTTATTTCGACCACTTCCAGCTCGAAGGTCAGGTCTTCTCCAGCCAGGGGGTGGTTCGCATCGAGGGTGATCTCCTTGGCGTCCACGGCGATGACCGCGACCACCATCCCTTCACCATCATCGTTGACCAGCTCGAAAGTGTCGCCGACCTGGGGGTCGACATCGTCCGGGAACTGGTCACGGGGGACAGCGGAGACCTGTTCGGCATCGTATTCGCCGAAAGCGTCTGCAGTTCTGATCGTGATGGTTTTCTTGTCGCCGACGGCCATGTCGATCAGAGCCTCTTCAACCTGGGGGAAGAAATCCTCGGCGCCGATCACCAGTTCCATCGGGCCCGCTGCGTCTCCGCAGCCGCAACCACCGTCCGAGCAATTGCAGTCGTCGTCTCCGCAATCACAGTCTTCGCCATTGCAGCCGCCGTTGCCCTCGTAAGTCGTATCGAAAAGGGTCCCGTCTTTTAAGGTCCCGTTGAAGTGGATTCTGACCCGGTCGCCCGGTTTCGCCTGTTTGATTGCCTGTGCCATGTTTGATCCTTTTTCGTAAAGAGTTTGATTCCTTTGCAAAAGTTGCAAAGAAGCTGCGCACTGTTACCACAGGAAACAATTAGGAGGCAAGGAAGTATGAGTGCTCGGCATAAATTGCCTTTGAAGCTCTGCATCATCGATGCCAGCCTTTCCACATCACATCGAGACTCTCTCTGGCGGGTAAACCAATCCATCTCTCTCAGAGGCCTGAATGGTGTCGGACAAGGTTACGAAGCACCAAAGGGCGCACATTGGGGTATACTTTATCTGGAGGCTTTACCCTGAGGAGGAGTCTGTCATGCAACACGTTGTGATTACCGGCGCCAACCGCGGCATTGGCCTTGAGCTGGCGCGGCACTACAAAACCGAAGGCTGGCGAGTCACGGGGGTCTGTCGTGAAACCTCGCCCGAACTAGAGGGATACGCAGTACAGGTTGTCGAAGGGATTGATGTCTCACGCGCGGACAGTATCGAACGGCTGGTCGCTGCTCTGCAGGGCCAGATGATCGACCTGCTGATCAACAACGCCGGTGTCCTGTGCAATAACGTCCTCGGCTCACTCGATATCGATTCGCTCCGCCTGCAGATGGAAGTTAACGCCTTTGCGCCCCTGCTGGTTTGCGAAGCTCTGTTGCCCAATCTCAAGGCCGGCAGTAAAATCGCCAACATCACCAGTCGCATGGGTTCGATCAGCGACAACGAGTCGGGTGGCCATTACGGCTACCGTGCCTCCAAGGCGGCGTTCAATGCCTTTGGTCGATCCCTGGCGATCGATCTGAAAGGACGCGGCATAGCCGTGGCGCAGTTGCATCCTGGGTTCGTCAAAACCCGGATGGTCAATTTTGGCGGGGTGCTGACAACTGAGGAATCTGTTGCCGGATTGACCAAGAGGATCAAGGCCCTCACTCTTGAAAACACCGGGTCTTTCTGGCACTGTAACGGTGAAGAGCTGCCCTGGTGATTGAGCAGGATAATCTGCGGCAACCCCTTTGTTAATCGTCACCGCCCCCTAATTGCGCAGTAATCCCGCGCCCTGCGGTCAAATTATGGAGACACGATGGATCGCGGCCCTTTCACGAACATAGCGACCGAATGAGTCAAAACTTCAGACCGGCCCAAAAGTTGATGCGCGGCTCGAAGAAACTGGGCAAGTTATTGCTCTGGTCCCTGTTCGTGCTCATCCTGCTCGTTGGGGCACTCACGTTCGCAGTCTTCTGGGAACTGCCGGATATCTCGCCGCTGAAAGCCCGAGTAAACACACTGACGATTTCGGTCCCCGACTGGCAGGGAACGATGCATTCGTTCCTGGTCGGGCCGGCAAATTCGCACTGGACGTCCCTGGAGTTGTTTCCCATCGAGCTAAAGTGGGCGGTTATTGTTGCCGAGGATGCCAACTTCTACGAACATGGCGGTGTCGATGTGACGGCATTGAAGGAGGCTTTGAAATATGACCTGAAGCACAAGCGTCTGCAATATGGTGCTTCGACCATCACCCAGCAGTTGGCGAAGAACCTGTTCCTGTCCCGTGATAAATCGGTGTTGCGCAAGCTGAGGGAGCTGGTGCTTGCAACGCGCATGGAACGGGAGCTGACCAAGGGCAGGATCCTGGAGCTTTACCTGAACGTGGTCGAACTGGGCCCGCTGGTTTATGGTTTCGGACACGCTGCCGAACATCATTTCGGTAAGCCGGTGGAGTATCTCGACCCTGCCGAGGCGGCCTTCCTCGTTGCCACGCTGCCCGGACCGCGCGTCGCGTTCAACCCGCAGAACAGGCCCGGCAAAGTACGTCAACGGGCAGCAAGGCTGATCAAGCTGCTGGGTCTGCGCAGCATCCTAGACGAAAGCCAGATCAATGATGCCCTGGTCCAGCTCGGGCAGCTAGACGGGCGTCAGGGCGCCCGTGACGACAAGGCCCGGGACCCTGACATGGCTGAAGATTAACCGCAGCGTCGCCTTTCCTGAACGGATTAATCATTTTGACCTTTGCCTGCCGCTTGCGGTACATTGCTGACTATGACTTGATTAAACGGTTTGACAGGATCTGTCTCTCAAGTATATGGTATCGCTTGTTTTTTATGAGTTATCCGGGGATTTTATTTGTGCAGGAAGCCTTTCTTACCCATTAATCAGACATAATTTAGAACCGCTCAGCCGGTCTGTGCCGATTAGCGGTTTCTGTTTGTGCGGTTCACGGGCAAATGACCCGATTGTAGAATATTGAATTAGACAGCCCTTCGAAATCCATTCCAAGGGGGAAAGTTGTGCTCAGTCAGGCCTCGAGCGAACTTTTGGGGATAAATTGAATTGAGGTGGCAATCATGAAACAAAAGATACTTGTCCTGGATGATTCTCCTTTCATGCTGAAGGTCATTGGCGACATCTTGAAGAAGCTCAATTACGAAGTGACGACTTTCGACAATGCCAGCGATGCCTGCCGGAAGGTCGAATCAGACCGATTTGATATGATTATCACGGATCTGAATATGCCAATCATGGACGGGCTGGAGTTCACAAAACGGGTAAGGACTTATCCGAATTGCAGGTTTGTTCCAATCGTCATGCTTTCCAGTGAAGACGATGAGGAAAAAGTGTTCAGGGCCAAGAAGTTGGGTATTTCAACGTTTCTGCGCAAACCGCCCAATGAGACCCAGTTAAGAACCATACTGCAAATCACCCTCGGCAAACGCAAGTCACCGAGAATCCCGGTGAAAGTCGAAGTCTATTATGGTGAAGATAAAAAGTTTTCTGATTATACCGCCGGATATACTTTCAATATGAGTGGCGGCGGCCTATTCCTGGAAACCGATAGCCCCCTCTCACCCGGGGTGGCGTTGAAGCTTAAATTCTCTCACCCGGAGAAAAATGAACCGATCATTTGTCGGGGCCGGGTTGCCTGGGTGAATTCATTGGTCTCCCCGATCAATAAAGATCACCCTCCTGGAATGGGCGTGGAATTCCTCGATCTTGACGAAGAGATTCAAATTCAGAAATTCCTCCGATCAGGAGGCTGGAGAAGTTGACTCCTTAAACTTATACGGTATCGGTCATAGCGGCTGGACGTTTTCGACGGTTCTTGTTGCTGATGTATTTTGAGGCCACCGTGTCACTCAAACAGACAAGACCCGATGGACATTGATGAATGAACAGAATATTTCAAAAATAGGCTGTTGTGATTGTACTAATTGAAAGGCAGGATTTTTTGATTTAGAAGTTCAGCACCAAAATCCGAAGATAGTGTTGGATCGCGGGCATGATATCCAAGACATGATGGACCTCGTAGATTATAGTAGAACATTACCCTGTCTTGCTAAATAGTTTTTGGAGGATCAAGCGCTATACGGGCAGATTCCTGGATAGTCACCCCTTTAAAGCCTTATCATCATAGATTAAACACGAAGGCCCTCAATCTTTGGATCGGGGGCTTTTTTTTATTTATCTGAATCACTTAGGAATCCTGTCCTCAAATTATCAGGTGCTCACACGATCAACCGAGAGAGTCATTGTGAGAGAATTGTGCGTGGTCGTCTGCTAAAACTTGTTTTAGACTTGGTTCCTTCCGCACGTAAACAGGTTGAGCCTCTTCCCTCTGCCATCGGAGTATTTCAAATAATTGTGAGTCTGCAATGAAGACAAACGCACAAACTGAGAATTCCATGATCCGCTCACCCGACTATACGAAGATCCTTGAACTCTCCAAGCGAGGCCATCAACTACTCAAGAAAAAAAGCTACCATGAGGCCTGTACCCTGTTCGATGAAGCCCTTAAGCTCGAGCCAACCAATCCATATATACTCGTCGGTATTGGCGATGCCCAGCGCGGGCTAAAAAACTTTTCAAAGGCTGCCCGCTGTTACCAAAGAGTTCTGGCCCAAGAGCCGGACAACCTCTTTGCGTTACGCGGTTTAGGGGATACTCGCCGCGACCAGAATCTGCTTGATGAGGCCCTGATGCTGTGGGAACGTTACATCCAGTGCCGACCTCGGGATGTTTTCGTGCTTACCCGGATAGCAGATGGGCTCAAAAACATCGGCAAACTTGAGTTGGCCGAGGAATGTTATCGTCGGGCTCTGCACATCAACAACGAAGACAGCCATGCTCTGATGGGCCTGGCTGATCTGTACCATAAAACCGGACAAGACGAGATTGCCATCCAGTACTATGAGCAAGTTCTGGAGAAAAGTCCTGAGATGATCAATATCCTGACTACTTTGGGCAATCTCGAAAGGCGTCGTGGGGAACATGACAAAGCCAGAGGACACTTCGAAAAAGCTCTCGATCTGGAAAGTGACAATACTTATGCCCTGTATGGACTTGGTCACTACTATCGCTGGCAACGTGATTACCCTATGGCCATTTCTCTCTGGGAGCGAGTTCTTGAGTTATCACAAGGTAATGCCGACTTGTTCACTCGCCTGGGGGATGCCTATAGAAATGACGGCAATCTGATTGCTGCCGAATCAACATACCGGAAGGCTCTTGACAACGATTATGACAAATTCAGCCTGCTAGGCCTTGCCAAGGTGCACGCCATACGCGGCGAATTCAATGAGGTTGTCTGCTGCTATCGTCAACTTATGGCCAATGAGCATGAGAACGGTTGGTTCTTTGGCGAAATTGCTTCGCAGTTGATCGAATATCGTCAACAGTCTGATGCTGCAAGTTTCTACCAGGTTGCCTGCGAACTGCATCAGGAGCATCAAGCTGTCTGTCGAGAACTGGCCAGGCAGGCTGAAAAGCTCGGGCTGACATCATCCAGCACCTGATCTCTTCTCTCCTGAGCTCGTTGCACCGGTCAATGAGTTGCCTTGTCTCCCCAGATATACCTCAAACGCTGGTCGCGACCACAGTTCCACCGGTACGCATTGTAGCGAATCGGATTGTTCTTGTAATAATCCTGATGATAACTTTCGCTGCCCTTGATCGGGTAGAAGGTTGAGGCGTCCAGGATAGGTGTGACCACGGTCTGGTCGGGGAACATCGCGACAACCTGTGCCTTTGTTTCCTCAGCTATTTTCCGCTCTGAGTCATTGGCGACAAAAATGGCCGCCAGGTAGCTGTGCCCTTTATCACAGAATTGCCCGCGATCATCAAAGGGGTCGATGTTAACCCAGTAATATTCGAGCAACTGTCGGTAGCTCACCTGGTTCGGATCATAGGTGATTTCGACCGCTTCGTAGTGCCCTTCATGATTGCCGTTGTAGGTCGGGTCTGGCAATGTGCCACCGGTAAATCCGGACACCACGTCCGTTACGCCAACAACTTTTTCAAAATCAGACTCCATGCACCAGAAGCATCCCCCCGCCAGGATCGTTTTGTCAGCCAAGGCGTTGGCGGCAAAAATCAGCAGGATGGTGAAGAGGAAAAGAATTCGTTTGGATCTCATAAGACCTCCCGTCGTGCAGAGATAGGTTGCAAAATTTTCGATTTGTTTCGGATGAAGTATAGCAGAGCTGTCCAAGGAGTGATTAAAGGATGTGTAAAGATCCGGTAAAGTTTGCAGAACCGGCTTTCCGCCCTAAGTCATGCGACGGGTTTGGCTTTATCGTTGAATTTTCTCAAGCTATCACCTATATATAACTTGTAACGTCATTATTTGCCGTGGCGTGAAGCGCTGGAGATTGCTTGCGGAGGCCGGGGCTATTCGTGATTTCGTACAGGCAAAATTCAATAAACATTACAGCGCTGGACCTGTCCTGAGCTTTCACTCAAGCAAATTTTTGCTAGACTGTAGACAACCAGTCCCCGACGGGAGGAATATGCTCGAGAGCGTTAAACAGATTCTTGATCGGAAAGGGCACGGGGTTTTGTGCATCTCGCCGGACGCCAGTGTTTATGAAGCTCTGAAGATGATGGCAGACAGCAATGTCGGAGCCCTGGTTGTTATGCAAGACGGGCGCCCGGTCGGCATGTTCAGCGAGCGTGATTATGCTCGCGAGTTGGAGTTTTGCAGCAATTCCTGCCGGACGATCAAGGTGCTTGATGTCATGTCAAAGGACATTTACTTTGTCAAACCGGAAACCCTGGTCGACGAAGCCATGGCGATCGTCACCGAGACCCGTTGCCGTCACCTGCCGGTCATGGATGGCGATGAGATGGTTGGCATGGTCTCGATCGGCGACCTGGTGAAGGCCTCGATTGATAAAAAGGATTTCGTCATCAGGCAACTGGAAAAATATATCAAGGGTGAACAGTGACCCGCCGGCAATCAAAGCAGGACATAGAATGCTCCTGGCCCTTTCAGGGTTCAGGTGTACCATGATGAGACAACCTCATAAATCAATAACGACAAGGCTGTTGGCGGAAACCTCGTCCAATCCGGTCCGTTCCTGGCCAAGAGGAAGCTTCAAACAATGGGTAGTTCTCTGACAAGCAGACGGTGGTGTGACCATGATCAAGATTAAGAAAGGTCTTGATCTGCCGATTGGCGGCGCGCCGGCTATGCACATTGAAGACGGCCCGCCAATTTCAAGGGTGGCTTTGGTCGGCAGTGACTACCAGGACATGAAGCCGACCCTGCTGGTCGAGGAAGGGGATCGGGTGGCGCTGGGCCAGCCCGTCTTCAGTGACAAGAAAAATTCCGCGGTCGTCTATTGCGCGCCGGCGGCTGGCAAGGTGGTTGCCATCAACCGTGGCGAGCGGCGGGTCTTCCAGTCCCTGGTGATAGAGGTTTCCGGCGATGACGAGAGAACCTTTCCGGCGGTCTCTGCTGATCAGCTTGGACGACTTGACGGCAATCAGGTCGAGCAGCGGCTGATCACTGCCGGTTTGTGGCCTGCATTCCGGACCCGGCCGTACAGCAAGGTCCCGCTGCCGGGCTCACGGCCGGCGGCGCTGTTTGTCACCGCGATCGATACCAACCCGTTGGCCGCGGACCCGCAGGTCGTGATCGCGGCAAAGGCCAGCGAATTTGAGGCCGGCCTGAAAATCGTTCGCCACCTGACGACCGGCAAGACCTACCTGTGCAAAGCGTCTGACGCGCGGATTCCTGCGCCGGAGGAGGTCACCGTCAGTGAATTTGGCGGCTGCCATCCTGCCGGCCTGGTGGGGACCCATATCCATTTCCTCGAACATGTCAACCAGCAGCGCATGGTCTGGCATATCGGCTACCAGGACGTTCTCGCCATCGGCCACCTTTTCCTGGCCGGCAGACTCCTCAGTGAAAGGGTTATTTCCCTCGCAGGCCCGGCTGTCGCCCGACCGAGATTGATTCGCACCCGCCTGGGCGCCTGCCTCTCCGAGCTGGTTGCAGGGCAACTGCAGTCTGAACAGCCCCGGGTCATTTCCGGATCGGTACTGACAGGGTATACCGCCAAAGATTCCCGCGATTTCCTCGGCCGCTACCATAACCAGGTCTCGGTCCTTGAAGAGGGCGGCCAGCGCGAATTCCTGGGCTGGTGCATGCCGGGTTTTGACAGGTTTTCGGTCAAGAAACTGTTTGCTTCATCGCTGTTGCCGCGGCGCGAACTGCCGATGACGACCAGTACCCACGGCAGCCTGCGGGCCATGGTGCCGACCGGTGCTTTCGAGAAGGTTATGCCTCTCAATGTCAAGGCCACCTGGCTGCTTCGTACGCTGCTGACGCTCGACACCGACCTGGCCCAGGAGCTCGGCTGCCTGGAGCTCGACGAGGAGGACCTGGCTTTGTGCAGCTTTGTCTGCTCCGGGAAAATGGACTATGGCTACCATCTCCGGCAGGCCCTGCTGAAGATCGAGAAGGAGGGATAATGAAAGCGCTTCGCAACCTCCTTGACAAACTGCATCCCCACTTTACCCATGGCGGCAAGTTCGAGAAATTCTACCCGCTCTACGAAGCCATCGACACCTTTACCTACACCCCTGGCGAGGTGACCGGCGGTGCTCCGCATGTCAGGGATGCGATGGACCTGAAGCGGGTGATGATTACCGTGGTGCTGGCCCTGGTCCCGTGTTTCTTCATGGCGATGTGGAACACCGGCTACCAGGCCAACAGCGTCATGCAGTTGAACGGCGGCAGTGTCGAGGGCTGGCGTGGTGTTCTGCTTGGTCTGCTCGGTTA
This sequence comes from uncultured delta proteobacterium, assembly GCA_963715335.1. Classification (GTDB taxonomy): domain Bacteria; phylum Desulfobacterota; class Desulfuromonadia; order Desulfuromonadales; family BM103; genus JAFDBW01. Next base: position 190,722 of record CAVQRZ010000005.1, on the reverse strand, counting down.
CAGCGGCAACCCGAACAGCATGGTCGACAACCTGCTGCTTGGCGCAGCCTGGTTCGTACCGATCTACCTGGTCACCAACATCGTCGGCGGCCTGTGGGAGGCGCTCTTCTGCATTGTCCGCCGTCACGAGCTCAACGAAGGCTTTCTGGTGACCGGTTCGCTCTTTCCGCTGATCTGCCCGCCATCCTTGCCGCTCTGGCAGGTGGCACTGGGGATCAGCTTCGGGGTTGTTGTCGGCAAGGAGATCTTCGGCGGGACCGGCAAGAACTTTCTCAACCCGGCGCTCACCGGGCGGGCCTTCCTGTTTTTCGCCTACCCGGCACAGATTACCGGCGACAAGGTCTGGACCGCCGTGGATGGCATCAGCCGGGCGACGCCGCTGAGCCATGCTGCGGAAGGCGGCGTGCAGGCGGTCATGAGTGTGACCAGCTGGTTTGACGCCTTTTTCGGCCTGATCCCCGGATCGATGGGAGAAACCTCGACTCTGGCCTGCCTGTTCGGTGCTGCAGTCCTGATTCTTTCCGGCATCGGCTCGTGGCGAATCATGCTGTCCGGGCTCGGCAGCGTGGTGGTCCTCTCCTTGATATTCAATTTGATCGGCAGCAGCACCAACCCGATGTTCGGGATTGGCCCGCACTGGCACCTGGTGCTGGGCGGGTTGGCGTTCGGCCTGGTTTTCATGGCCACCGACCCGGTGTCCGGAGCCATGACCGAGGAAGGTCAATGGATCTATGGTTTCCTGATCGGCATGATGTGCATCCTGATTCGCGTCATCAACCCGGCCTTTCCGGAAGGGATGATGCTCGCCATCCTGTTCGGCAACGTCTTTGCGCCGTTGATCGATCAGATGGTGCTCAAGGTCCATGTCAAGAGGAGGCTGAGGCATGTCCAGGGATAGTACCGGAAAAATCATGACCGTTGCTTTCCTCCTCTGCGTGGTCTGTTCCATCCTGGTCTCCGCTGCAGCCGTGGGGTTGAGTGAGCGACAGGAACGCAACAAGGCTGAAGAAAAGAAGAAGAATATCCTGCAGGCGGCAGGGCTCTACGATCCCGGCCTCTCGCTTGATGAGCAGTTCAGCAACATCCAGACTCGCATCGTTGATCTGCAGACGGGTGAGTTTTCCTCGAAGTTCGATGTTTCAACCTTTGACAGTCGTGTGCTCGCCCGGGAACCTGAAACCCGGTTTCTCATTCCGGAGGGGCAGGACCTGGCCGGCATCAAGGCCCACTCCCGTTACCAGGACATCTACCTGGTTATGGATGGCGACACGTTGCTGCAGGTTATCATGCCGGTGTACGGCAAGGGGCTGTGGTCGACGATGTACGGCTTTATCTCTCTTGATGCAGACCTGACCACGGTCATCGGCTTCGCCTTTTACGAACACGGTGAAACTCCCGGCCTCGGTGGAGAGATCGACAACCCGAACTGGAAGAAGCAGTGGTCAGGAAAGCGCATCTACGACGAAGCAGGCAACACCAGCATCGAAGTCCTGAAAGGCATGGTTGACAGGGAGTCAGAACAGGCTGTCTACCAGGTCGATGGCCTTTCCGGGGCGACCCTGACCGCCCGGGGTGTTGGCAACCTGCTTAAATACTGGATGGGCAATAATGGTTACAGGACTTTTCTTGCCAAACTGGAAGAAGAAGGGGTGAAGCAATGAGCAATGCCAGGGATGTATTAATCGACCCGATATTCAATAAAAACCCGATCGGGCTGCAGATTCTCGGGATATGCTCCGCTTTGGCCGTCACCTCCAAGCTCGAAACAACAGTGGTTATGGCCCTGGCGGTTATCTTTGTCCTCGCCGGCTCCAACGTCTCGGTCAGCCTGATCCGCAAGCAGATCCCGAGCAGCATCCGCATCATTGTACAGATTACGATTATTGCCACCCTGGTCATCATCGTTGACCAGTTTCTCAAGGCCTACGCGTTCGGTATCAGCAAGCAGCTGTCAGTGTTCGTCGGTCTGATTATCACCAACTGCATCGTCCTCGGCCGTGCGGAGGGCTTCGCCATGAAGAACCCGCCCGGACTCAGTGTTCTCGATGGCGTCGGCAACGGTCTCGGTTACAGCCTTGTCCTGCTGCTGGTGGCATTCTGCCGTGAGCTGTTTGGCGCTGGCAAACTGCTCGGTTTGACCCTTCTGCCGACGACCAGCGAAGGTGGCTGGTACCTGCCCAACGGCTTGATGCTGCTGCCGCCGAGCGCATTTTTCATCATCGGCTTGTTGATCTGGGCGTTGCGCACATGGAAAAGCGACCAGGTTGAGGAGGAGAACTAGATGATCGAACACTATCTCAGTCTCCTGATCAAGTCGATCTTTATTGAGAATATGGCACTCGCTTTTTTCCTCGGTATGTGCACCTTCCTGGCCGTGTCAAAGAAGGTGGATACAGCCATTGGCCTCGGCGTCGCGGTGGTCGTGGTGCAGACGATTACGGTCCCTGCAAACAACCTGATCTACCAGTTCCTCCTCAAGGAGGGGGCCCTTTCCTGGCTCGGTTTGACTGATACGAATCTCACCTTCATTGGCCTGATCTGCTATATCGGTCTGATTGCCGCGATTGTGCAGGTCCTCGAAATGGTCCTCGACCGCTATGTGCCCGCTCTCTACAACTCTCTGGGGATCTTTCTTCCCCTGATAACCGTGAACTGCGCCATTCTGGGCGGTTCCCTCTTCATGGTTGAGCGGGACTACAACTTTGCCGAAAGCGTGGTCTTCGGGTTCGGTAGTGGTGCCGGTTGGGCTCTTGCTCTCGTCGCCCTCGCCGGCATCCGTGAAAAGATGAAATATGCAGATGTTCCGGCCGGGCTGCGGGGGCTGGGCATTACCTTTATGATCGCCGGACTGATGGCCATGGCTTTTATGGCGTTTTCCGGGATCCAGTTGTAACGGCAGGAATGATGATCGAGATAGGCTTAGGCGTACTGATATTCACCGTGATTGTCATGCTCTTGGTGGTCTTTATCCTGATCACCAGGTCTTGGCTGATTCCGGCCGGAAAAGTCCTGCTCAAAATCAACCGGGATGAGGACAAGAGCATATCGGTGAATCCCGGTGAGAAACTGCTCAACGTCCTTGGCAACCACGAGATATTCATCCCCTCGGCATGCGGCGGCGGCGGCACCTGCGCTCAGTGCCGTGTCAAGATCAAATCTGGTGGCGGTGACATCCTGCCGACCGAAACCGCTCATATCACCAAGCGGGAAGCCAAAGAGGGGTACCGGCTCTCCTGTCAGGTCAATGTCAAGCAGGACATGGACCTGGAACTGCCAGCCGAAATTTTTTCCATCAGGAAATGGGAGTGCCGGGTCCGTTCCAACGAGAGTTGCTCAACTTTCATCAAGGAACTGGTCCTAGAATTGCCCGAGGGGGAGGATCTGGATTTCCGGGCCGGCGGCTACATCCAGATCGATGCTCCACCGCATGTCGTGGAATACAAGACGATGGATATCGCCAAGGAATACCGGGGGGACTGGGACAAGTACAACCTCTGGCAGTACCAATCCGAGGTCGATGAGCCGATCATGCGGGCCTACTCGATGGCCAACTACCCGGATGAAAAAGGGATCATCATGCTGAATGTACGCGTTTGCCCGCCACCGCCGGCTGTCCCTGACGCGCCTCCGGGACAGATGTCTTCCTTCATCTTCAGCCTGAAGCCGGGCGACACGGTCATGGTCTCAGGCCCCTTCGGCGAGTTCTATGCCAGAGACACCGATGCTGAAATGGTATTCATTGGCGGCGGAGCCGGCATGGCCCCGATGCGTTCGCATATTTTCGATCAGCTCAAACGGCTCAAATCGAAACGAAAAATTTCTTTCTGGTATGGCGCCCGCAGCCTGCGTGAAGCATTCTACGTCGATGAATTTAATGGACTGGCCGAGAGCCATGAAAATTTCACCTGGCGCCTGGTGCTGTCCGATCCTCTGCCTGAAGACAACTGGACCGGTCCCAGGGGGTTCGTTCACCAGTACCTTTACGACAACTACCTGGCCGACCACCCGGCACCGGAAGACTGTGAGTTTTACATGTGCGGCCCGCCGATGATGAACAAGGCGGCCACCGAGATGCTCTACAACCTGGGCGTGGAATATGAAAACATTTTGTTTGATGATTTCGGCATCTGACAGGAGCTGATCATGCGTTTTGAACAGACAAGGACAATCCTGCAGCACCTGGCCCCGGATTATCATCGCAAGGTCAGCGACTACTACCAGGAGATGGCAGACGGTGTCGTTTCGCCGCGGGTCCGCCTGATGCTCGACTACCTCATCGATCACGAACTGCACAGGGCCCTGGCGCTGGGAGAGTTCTGCCAGGATGCCTCGCACCGGGTCCTCGATCACTGGTTCAAGGGGGTGGAGATAACCTTCCCCGTTGCGCGCCAGGACACCCTCGGCGAGGACGCCAGGACGGACCTTGATCAGCTGGTCAAGGCAGCGGTCAGCTACAAAAGCAACCTGATCAGCTATTTTGCCCACCTGCTCGAGCATAGCACCGACAAGGAATTGATCAATCTCATAGCAACCTTGAAAACCCAGGAAGAGAAGGCGATGAAGCGCATGATTCGCCACTCACAGGGGCTGGCCGATCTTTAAAGACGAGTCTTCATAATAACCCCGATGGTCCGTCTTCGAGGACCACGAAAAGCTGGATTCATGAAAATTTACCTGATTGCTTTGATTTTTTTCCTGCTCGCATTCGCCGGGTTGGCAGTCGGCCTGCTGCTCAAACGTAAAGGCCTGCGTGGCAGTTGTCGCCCTGGCCCGGAGTCAGGTCATGACTGCCAATGTCACCCGGACAAGGCCGCCGGGAAAAAGTGTTGAGATCCAACCACCCGTAGAACCAGGGACACTCAAAATAGATTGTCGCCGAATTGTGATAATGCCTGTTTTAATCCCAGCCGTATTACCCTGTCGAACCTGGTGATCTTCCGTTCCAAGGCTTTTCGATGACTGAGGTTTTGCTGCTCCAACCGCCAGCGCTCAAGCCCGCAGAGCCTCCGCTTGCTTTGGCCGTTTTGCTGGCACACCTGCGTGCCCAGGGATTGAGCGTCAGAGCGATTGACGCCAACCTGGCTGCCTACCTCTACCTTCTCGATGGCGAACGTTTGGCGGCTCAGGCCGGCGATGTGGTTGAGACCAATCTACGCCGTGCCCTGCGTCATCGCTCCTCCTCGTTGTCGCTGCTGCGCTCGGCTGCGGCAACGAAAAATTTTGCCCGTTACAACACCGCTGTACGCTATCTCAACCGGTTGCTGGCGCTGTGGAACCGCGGCAATGAGCGTCTGACCCTTGGCGATTACCAGAATGCAAGCCTGTCCCCGTTCAACCCGGAAGATCTTGAGCAGGTCGCCAGCGGTACGGCAGACACCCTCTTTGCTGCTTATTTCCGTGCAGAGTTGGTGTCGCAGGTCATTGCGGAACAGCCGCGCATCATCGCCATCTCGATCAATTTTCTGCACCAGGTCCTGCCGGCCTTTGAACTGGCCGGGTTGCTGCGCCGCGCCCTGCCTGACGCTCTGCTGGTTGCCGGAGGTGGTTTGGTCACTTCCTGGCAAGAGCCGCTGCGACGTCTCGAACTGCGCATGTCACCCTTTGATCGGCTGGTCTTCGGCCCCGGTGAAGCGATGCTGACCGCCCTGGCCAAAGGTGAGGCGGACGAGAGTTACACCCTGGCCGATGCCACGACCATCGGTTTTGTTCCCGACTTCAGCTTTGCCAGGATAGGCGACTACTTTTCACCGCAGCCGGTGCTGCCATTAAGCACCTCGCGCGGTTGCTACTGGCAGCGCTGTCTGTTTTGCCCCGAGGCTGCTGCGCCGGTCCATCCCTTACACCGCTGCCCGCCCCGCCGAACTGCCGATGTTGATGCGCCAGATGGCAGACAGCTATGGCGTTCGCCATCTCCAGCTCACGGATAATGCCGTTCCGGTGAATATGCTCAAGGCTATGGCTGATCATGCCGAGGCTTTGGCGGATCTCAACTGGTTTGGCTTTGTCCGTTTTGAACCGATACTCGAGGATGCCGAGTTTGTTGCCCGCCTGGCGCAAAGCGGTTGCCGCATGCTGCAGCTGGGGCTGGAGAGTGGTTCGCAGAGTGTGCTGGACCGGCTTGGGAAAGGGGTTTCGCTCGAAACAGTCGCAAAAATTCTGACCAACCTCGCGGCCGCAGGGATCGCCACTTTTGTTTACATCATGCTCGGAACCCCCGGTGAAACCGAGGCTGACGCCGAACAGACGCTGGCTTTTCTCGAATTGCACGCGGCCGAAATCGGGTTCTTAAATCTTGCCATCATGAACTTGCCGCGCGCTTCTGGATTGCTTGAAAAGCCGCACGAATACGGCATTGTCGCGGCGGAGCCGATCGAAGCCGACACTCCTCTCGGGCTCTATCAGAAATTTCATGCCGATGGCGATTGGAACCGGGCCGCCGCACGCCGCTTTCTCGAGCGGCGCCTGTTGGGTTCAGCGGCGATCCGCGGGATCGTCAATCGTACGCCACCGCTCTTTACGTCCAATCACGCGTTTTTCTTCCGTTGTTCAGGGCGTTGATTCGCCCACCTTGGCTACATTTTCAATAAACTTCTCAATGTCGCTTGCCAGTGGTGCGCTCAAGGTGCTGAGAGTTTGCCGGATGGGATGGAAAAACTGCAGGCGATGACTGTGCAGCGCCTGCCGCCGCAGGGATGCCTGTGCGGGGGGGTGGTGAAGCCAGTCGAGATAGTCTCCGTCATTCATGGTGTAGAGGGCGTCACCGGCAATCGGATGGCCTATGGCCGCCAGATGGACACGCAGTTGGTGGGTCCGACCGGTTTCGGGCGATAACTCGAGCAGGGTCAATTCATCTGTGAGCGAGCGGACGGTCTCGTAGTGGGTTACGGCTGCCTTTCCCCGGCTGCTGTCGATCCCGTAACGGGGGACCAGGGCGCCTTTAACCGGGCCGATCGGTAAGTCGATGGTGCCCCTGGCGGGGGAAGGGCGCCCCGCTACCACGGCCAGGTAGTTTTTCACTACCAGCCCTTTTTTGAACTGCTCCATCAAAGCGCTAAGCACTCCCTTGTCACGCGCCAGCAGCACCAGGCCGGAGGTGTCTGCATCAAGCCGATGGACCAGGTTGGCCTCCGGGTAGGCCGGCTCGTGAAGGTGGCGCAGGTGGTACGTCAGGTTGGACTTGACGAATTTGCCGCCACTATGAACCCGCAGCCCGGCGGGCTTGTTGACCCCGATCAACCATTCATCTTCGTAAACGATGCGGTAGTCCAGATTGCTGGCAGGGGCTTCGAACTCTGGCATGTCGCAGCGGATGATGTCCCCTTTGGTCACCGTCGTTGCTGCATCGCACAGGGCGCCATGGCAGGAAATGCGTCCTTCCCGGATCAGCTGGCACCAGGCTGCTTCGGGCAAATAGGTAAAGCGGGTCGCCAGGTACACGGCAAGGCTCATCCCGCTGCAAGGCGCAGGGACTTTTGAAGAGACAATCATGGTGAACATTGTAGCGCAAGCAAAGGAATCTAATGCGCGATATCTTTGTTGTCGGATACTTTTATCAGACAGTCGAAATTGACCAGCAAAACGTCATGTCACAATTTCAGGGACAGCCATTATATCAGAGAGACCGTTGCGTTTGTTCTCTGCCCCCATCCCTAAATTTCCTTTAACCTCAGTCGCCCAAGTTGTTTGTGCTCTCCCCCCAGAGCGGAGGTGCTTTCGTGCTGCCTCGATGGCTTCATGGGTCCCGGTAAACGCAAGGACGTCCCCGGTCTGCAGGATTTCCTGAGCTGACGGCGCAACGACGGGTCCGTCAGCACGGGTAATGGCCAGGACCGAGGCGCCGGTCAGTGCTCTCAGGTTAAGCTCGGCCAGGGTCTTGCCGATTGCAGACGAAGTGGAATCAAGGCGTATTACGGTCAGTGCGCCGAGCCCGGGCAGCAATTGTTCAACCTGTCTTAGATCATTTGGGGCTAAAGATTCACCACGGCTGCGAGACTGTTTTGCCAGTGCGGCGACAATCACTTGACTGCCAGCACGAACGTGACCCTCTAGATTGGTCGCACTGCGCCAGAAGGCGATGCCAAGAATAACGATTATCACCAGCAGCAGGGCGCTCGCCTCCCCCGCCGGAAGGAAAGGGCGAGTAAGTACCAGCAACGGGGCCCCGACTATGACAACTATGGCGATTTCAAGCGTGATTTCGAGTAGACGGCGTGGGGCGTCAGCGAGATCGACCCGATTCACGTCGCTGGCCGGCATAACCATCTCGGCCAAAGTCGCACCGAGCTTGCGGCCGAGTCGCACGACACCGAAAAAGAATGGCGCAAGCAATATGATCGCCACAAGGATCAACAGAGGCCAAGCGACCAGTGAAGGTAATCCGACGTGTTCCTTTGCCAGAGCAATCAGTCGGTCGCTGAACGTAGTAAGGCCGGTTAAAATCAGCGCGAAGAGGGCCGCATCAATCAAAAGAAATACCAGCAGCCTGCGGAGGTTGGCGACTGTTCCCTGGGAGCGTGGCGTAGTGCGCAATTTCTCGATCCAACTGCCGTAGAGCACGCTGAAGGTTTGCAATGGTCCGGGTAGCGTGCGGTCGACCCAGCTGGCCACCGGGCCTGAGGCACGGATCAGCCATGGAGTGGTCAGGGTGGTCAACGCCGAAACCACGATCGCCACCGGATAAAGGAAGCTTCCGGTGGCATCGAGAGTCAGCCCCAACCCTGCGATAATGAATGAGAACTCGCCTATCTGCGCCAAACTCATTCCCGACTGGATTGATGTGCGAAGCCGGCTACCGGTTAAAAAGGATCCGACTGAGACGCCAACAACCTTGCCTACCACCACGACCAGGGTCAGCAACAGGATTGCCTGCCAGAACTGCATAACCTGTCTCGGATCTATGAGCATCCCCACCGAAACGAAGAAAACTGCGGCAAAGATGTCGCGTACCGGCTCGACGAGTTTCTCGACTTTTTTCTCTTCCCCAGATTCGGCAATCAGAGAGCCGGCAATAAAAGCGCCAAGGGCCACAGAGTAGCCGAAAGCCTGGGCGAGTAATGCAAAAGCAAAACAGATGCCGACGCTGGAGATAATAATCGTTTCAGGACGGTTGAGTTGGATAATCAGTCGCATCGCCCTTGGGATTATGAGCAGTCCGATAGAAATCATGGCGACCAAAAAGCCGGCCAGTTTGACAACCATGATCGACATTGGCCACGCTGTCAGGCCGCTGCCGGAGGCGATGGCAGTCAATGTCGCCAGTAACAGGATGGCGATCAAGTCCTCGACGATCAACACACCCACCACCTTCTCGCGCAAGCGGCCGGTAATATTCTGCTCCTGGAAGGCCTTGGCAACGATGGTGGTACTGGAAATGGCGAGGACTGCTCCCGTAAACAAGCTCTCAACGGTCGTCCAGCCGAACAGTTGGGCGACATTGAACCCTATCCACATCATTAAGCTGGTTTCGATCAAGGCGGTCAGCGTTGCGGTGGGGCCAACCGATGCCAGCTTGCGCAGACTGAATTCAAGGCCGAGGGAGAACATGACCAGAATTACGCCGATTTCGGAGAGAGTGTGCACAATGCTGCTGTCAGCGACCAGCGGAAACGGCACATGTGGTCCGATAATGAGCCCGGCCAGAATGTAGCCGAGGATGACCGGTTGGCGCAGTCGCTGGAAGACGACGGTAGTGACCGCCGCAATGCACAGTACCACTGCCAGGGCACTCAGGAATTGGTGGGTGTCGTGCATGGTTCCCCTAGCATAAGCCTCTTAAGTGACAAAAAAAATATGTCCTCAATTCTATGGTGAAAGTATAAACTGGCAAGCAAAAAACCGCGACATCGAAAGGGTCAGGATTTCCCCGCACGATATCACCCCGCTATTTAATTCTCAAACTTATGGCCACCTGGCGGTGCATCAGGTGGCCGGTTTCTTGCGGGGCAGCGGATATGTAGACAGATTTTTTTATAATCGGACTTTTCGATTTAAGCCTGAAACATTTTAACTGCGGTTTCGACGTCCTCTTGCTTACCAAGCAGGGTAACCCCATCTTCTGCCTGAAGCACGGTACTGCCGTCGGGTATGATCATTTCTTCTCCCCGCATGACATTAACAATCAGAGCCTCTTTGGGTAACTTTATCTCCTTTAGTTTCTTGTCAACAAAAGGTGAGGTGTCCTTGATGGTGACTTTTTGCATGGTCCCTCCACCGGCCTCCAGGTCTTCAGCGAGATCATGTGCAAAGGTCTCTTCTTCTCTGCCAATGTTATGCAGGGAAGCAAGCTGATCTTTTTCCGAATCGATGTCAGCCAGTTTTTTGTCATAGGAAGCGAGATTGTCAAAGTTGGCTTGTGCTGCTTTTTTCAAATCACCAAGCCGATTCTCTTTCTGCAGGTTGTGCAGCAGAGCTCCTAGTTCAAGGTGCTCATCTTCAATTTTTTTCAGAATATTGCGCCTTTCCCAGGTTAGCTGGGTGAGCTTTGAAGTGTATGTAGCTGTCTCAGCGGTTTTTTCAGCACCACTTTTGATGAATTCCCCGGTTTTTGAAGAAACATCGTGAATTCCATCGCGAATTTTTTCCCACAGTGTCATTAGTTGTCTCCTTATGTTGGTTATCTAAGTCAAAATTTTCATCTATCGGGATGAACTTCACATTTATTACCAATACATACGATATTAAATTATACACAATTTTCTTTGGATATTTGGAATCTAGGGTTGAAAACAGAATTTGCAAACGTGTGAGTCACATTAAAAATTGAGTGCCTGGCGTTTTCTGCTGATTTCCTCACCAAGCCTGCTCAAAGTCTGCACAACCTTTAAGCATGAATTCTGTGCACGATGGACATTATGTTCGTAAGTATCTGTAATCTTGAGCTCTGAAATGTTTGGCACGGCAAATGCTAAGAATTAACGTGAAGTGCGAAGCACGAGGTGCGAAGTGAGATAAATCCACCTGCTTCAAAATCAGAACCATTCGACACGCTGTAGTGTTGCTCATTTGGCGATGAAGCCCGCAAAGACATGATTGTCTCTTTTGCGGGCTTTTCCATTTTATAGGTATATTCGCGGCACAATGATTGCGCCGTCGGGCACTGGCGCCCTATCCGGATTGTCCGGGTAGGGCGTTCTGTATTTTGTGTTTTGTATTCTAAGTCGTACGTATCAAGGGCGATGCCGCCACGGCTGAAGATGGGAGCACGTAAATCCAAAGGGCTTCAATCGAGAGAAGTCGAAACGAAAGGAACAGAACCATGGCTGAAAAGAAACTGCGTCAGATTGCAATCTACGGCAAGGGCGGCATCGGCAAATCGACCACGACACAGAACACCGTGGCCGGCCTCGCCTCGCTCGGCAAGAAAGTCCTGATCATCGGCTGTGACCCGAAAGCCGACTCAACCCGCCTGATCCTGCATGCCAAGGCCCAGGACACGGTGATGGACAAGGTCCGCGAGCTCGGCACTGTTGAGGACCTGGAGCTGGAAGATGTCTGTAAGCGCGGCTACGGCGACGTTATGTGCGTCGAGTCGGGCGGTCCTGAGCCGGGCGTTGGTTGTGCCGGTCGCGGCGTTATCACCGCCATCAACTTCCTCGAGGAAGAAGGCGCTTACACCCCGGACCTCGACTATGTTTTCTACGACGTGCTCGGGGACGTCGTCTGCGGCGGTTTCGCCATGCCGATCCGCGAGAACAAGGCCCAGGAGATCTACATCGTTGTCTCCGGCGAGATGATGGCGATGTACGCCGCCAATAATATCGCCAAGGGTATTGTCAAATACGCCTCCTCCGGCAGTGTGCGCCTTGCCGGTCTGATCTGCAACAGCCGCAACACCGACCGTGAGGCTGATCTGATTGAAGCCTTGGCCGCACGCCTCGGCACCCAAATGATTCACTTCGTCCCGCGTGACAACCAGGTCCAACGCGCCGAACTGCGCCGCATGACGGTTATCGAGTACTCCCCGGAGCACAAGCAGGCCGCAGAGTATCGCGAGCTGGCCCGAAAGATCTCCGAGAACCAGATGTTCGTCGTACCGACCCCGCTCGAAATGGAAGATCTCGAAGACCTGCTGATGGAGTTCGGGATCATGGAAGCCGAAGACGAGTCGATCGTCGGGGTGGCTGAAAGCGCTTAATTGACGAAGTGCGAAGCGCGAAACGCGAAGTGCAAAAAAGCCTTATCGCACCTCTCAATTCGCATCTCGCACCTCCGATAAAGGAGATCATAAATGGCTGAAAGAAAGCCCATCAAGGGCGTCACAATAGAGAAAACCGAGAAATTGATCGCTGAAACCCTGGCGGAGATGCCGGAAAAAACGGCGAAGAAACGCGCGCCGCATCTCGGCGCCAATGAACCGACCGTGTCGAACTGTGCGGTTAAATCGAACAAGAAGGTGGTCCCCGGCGTGATGAGCCAGCGCGGCTGTGCCTACGCCGGCGCCAAGGGTGTTGTCTGGGGTCCGATCCGCGACATGGTCCATGTTTCTCATGGCCCGATCGGCTGTGGCGTCTACAGCTGGGGGACCCGGCGCAACCTGATGCAGGGGATCCCCGGCGTTACCTCCTTCCCGATGGATTTCACCTCCGACTTCCAGGAGCGCGACATCGTCTACGGCGGTGACATCAAGCTCGAGAAGCTGCTGCGTGAAGCCGACGAGCTGTTTCCGCTCAACAAGGGGATGTCGATTCTCTCCGAGTGTCCGGTCGGCCTGATCGGCGATGATATCAACGCCGTCGCCAAGAAAATGGAGAATGAACTCGACAAGCTGGTCGTGCCCTGCAACTGCGAAGGCTTCCGCGGGGTCTCCCAATCACTCGGCCATCATATCTCCAACGACTCGATCCGCGACCACATCATCGGCAAGTTCAAGTTTGAAGAAGAGGCCGGCCCCTACGACGTTGCCCTGATCGGCGACTATAACATCGGCGGCGACGTCTGGGCTGCCAAGCCGATCCTCGAAGAAATCGGCCTCAACGTCAAGTCGGTCTGGACCGGTGACGGCGAAGTGGAAAAGATCGGTGCCACGCACTCGGTTAAGCTCAACCTGATCCACTGCTACCGTTCGATGAACTACATGTGCAAGGTGATGGAAGAGAAGTGGGGGATCCCCTGGCTCGAGTACAATTTCTTTGGCCCGACCAAGATCGAAGAGAGCCTGCGTGCCATCGCCGGGTGTTTCGATGACAAGATCAAGAAGAACGTCGAGAAAGTGATCAAAAAGTACCAGCCGGTCATGCAGGAGGTGATCGACGAGTACAAACCGCGCCTCGATGGCAAAACCGCCATGCTGTTTGTCGGCGGCCTGCGTCCGCGCCACACTATCGGTGCTTACGAAGACCTCGGTATTCAGATCACCGGTGCAGGCTATGAGTTCGCCCACCAGGACGACTACGACCGCACTGCTCCGGAGATGGCCAAGGGCACTCTGATCTACGACGACGTCTCCGAGTTCGAGCTGGAGAAATTCGTCGAAGAGCTCAAGCCCGACCTGGTCGGCAGCGGCATCAAGGAGAAGTACGTCTTCCAGAAAGCCGGCATCCCGTTCCGCCAGATGCACAGCTGGGACTACTCCGGGCCGTACCATGGCTACGAAGGCTTCAAGATCTTTGCCCGGGATATCGATATGGCAATCAACAGCCCGACCTGGGGATTGGTCAAGTCGCCTTTCTAAGGGGATTTGACGGAAGCGCGAGACGCGAAAGTCAAAAGCAATTACCAATCTAAGGTTGATTGGTTAACGGATTCGGAGGCAAAAGGTTGGTTTGGGGGTTTCTCACCTCTCACCTCGCATCTCGCGCCTCCGCGAAGGAGTGAAACGATGAGCGCAGAAGCAGCAGTAAAATTCGTCACCGAGACCCCAATTGAAGAAATCGCCAGGGTCAAGGAATGGATCAATAGCGAAGAATATAAAGAGAAGAACTTTGACCGGACCGCCCTGGTGGTCAACCCGGCCCACGCCTGCCAGCCTCTTGGTGCGCAGATGGTGGCCACAGGTTTCGAAGGTGCCCTGCCGTTTGTGCATGGTTCCCAGGGGTGTGCCTCTTATTTCCGCAGCACCTTCAGCCGTCATTATCGTGAACCGGCCGCCGCGACCTGCGACGCCATGACTGAGGACGGCGCGGTGTTCGGCGGCCAGAACAACCTGTTCGAGGGCCTCGAGAACGCCTACGCCCTGTACAAGCCGAAGATGATCCCGGTCTATACCACCTGTATGCCCGAGGTTATTGGTGACGACCTGACCGCCTTCATCAAGAATGCCAAGCTGCAGGGTCATCTGCCGGAAGAAGTGCCTACCCCTTACGCCAACACCCCGAGCTTCAACGGCACCCACATCCATGGCTACGACGCGATGCTGAAGAGCATCCTCGAAACTCTTACTGAGGGGAAGAGCATCGCAGGCAAGTGCACCGGCAAGCTCAACATCATCCCCGGTTTCGACGGCAACGTCGGCAACCTGCGCGAGTACAAGCGCATCTGCGAACTGATGGGGATCCCCTACACCATGCTTGCCGACGTCTCCGATGTTTTCGACTCAGGCTGTGACGGCGAGTACAAGCTCTATCCCGGCGGCACCAAGATTGAAGCCGCCGCCGAGTCGGTCAACGGCAAGGCCACCATCTCTTTTCAGAAGTACTCGACCGTCAATACCATGAAGTGGATAGAATCCGAATTCACCGGCGCAAAGGCAATTCTGCCGATGCCGTTCGGGGTGAAGAAGACCGATGAGTTGATCCTGAAGCTCTCCGAGATGTTCGACAAGCCGGTCCCCGAGGCGCTGAAAAAAGAGCGTGCCCTGGCAGTCGACGCCATGACCGATGCTCACCAGTACCTGCACGGCCGCAAGTTTGCCGTGGCCGGCGACCCCGACTACCTGCTCGGCATTGTCTCCTTCCTGCTCGAGATGGGCGCACGCCCCTGGCACGTGCTCTGTTCGCGGGCGACCAAGAAATTCCAGAAAGAGATGGATGCGCTGCTCGCCTCCTCGCCCTTCGGTGAAGGTTGCACATGCTACATCAACAAAGACCTCTGGCACATGCGCAGCCTGCTGGTCACCGATCCGGTCGACGGCATCATCGGTGACACACACGCCAAGTGGGCCGCCCGCGATGCAGGGATCCCGCTCTTCCGCATCGGTTTCCCGATCATCGACCGGGTCAACCTGCACCGTTCCCCGGTGATCGGTTACAACGGCGCTATCAACATGCTGACCATGATCGCCAACAAGTACCTCGATATCAAGGATGAGACTTGTGAAGACCAGTGGTTTGAGATGATGCGCTGATTTTGGCCGGGAGCGGCCCTTTTGCACAATCTCTGCGTCAGCCTGCACAAGCACTTGTGCGGCGTAAAGCACTACGCCTCCGCGCGCTTGCTTGGCTTCCTTGACCTTGCACAAAATTGCTCGCTCCCGATCCCAAATCAGGATGTAAATAATGATTCGAACCAGACGACTGGAAATAGTCGGTAACCCGAAAAAAGGATTGAGCATGAAAGTCGCATTCGCCAGCACTGACAAGGTGCACGTTGATGAGCATTTCGGCCAGGCCGAGGAGTTTTACATCTGGGATATCGGGCCGGAGGATGCTGCTTTCAGCGGCGTGGTCCAGGTGCTGTCTGAGGATGCGCCGGGGCACAGCGACGACAAGATCGAGGCCCGCGGTGCGGCGCTGGCGGACTGTGCCCTGGTTTATGTCGGCGAGATTGGCGGCCCGGCGGCCGCCCGCCTGGTAGCAAAGAAAATCCACCCGATCAAAAGCAAGGAGCGGGAACCGATAGCCGTGGTGGTCGAGAAGCTCCAGGAAGTGCTCAAAGGGAATCCCCCACCATGGTTGCGCAAGGCGATGTTGAAGGGTGAAAGACTTTCGTGAGACGCGAAGCGCGAAGTGAGAAAAGGCTTTTTCGCTTCTCTCACCTCGCACTTCCCAGATTATTAAAGCAAGTTTGGTAGTTCAATAATAGCGTGAGGAGATGAAAAATGGCTTTACTAACAGGAGTAACATACGGCGGAGCGGAGTGGACGCCGACCTTCGCCATGGCTATCGACAATGAGAAGTGCATCGGTTGCGGACGCTGCTTCAAGTCCTGTGCCCGCAAGGTGCTCGGACCGCAGGACCTGGTCGACGAGGAGACAGATTCGACCCGCATGATCATGATGATTGTCAACCAGGACAACTGTATCGGTTGCGCCGGCTGCGGCGTCGCCTGCCCGAAGAAGTGCTTTACTTTCAAAACTATGGAAATCTGAAAAGCGGGGACTGGGGACTGGGGGCTAGTGGCTGGTATTTTTCCAGCCACCAGCCTCAAGCTGCCAGCGACCGCATAATTTGCGGAGTAAATTATGCTTATCGCAGTCGCCTCTAGAACAGGAACCGAAGTCGACCAGCACTTCGGCCATGCTGAAAAGTTCCGTATCTTCAAATACCGCAAGGGGAACCCGGTCCAGGTGGATGAGGTCAAGGTCGACAAGTATTGCACTTTCGACCTGGAACACCCGTTCCGGCACGTGCAGTTTGACGGCATTGCTGAAGCTCTCAAAGATTGCAAGGCGGTTGTGACTGCCATGATCGGCGAGTTGCCCAGACAGGAACTGGAAAAACTTGGTTTCAAGGTCATCAGCGTGGAAGGCCCGATCGAGCCGGCCCTGAAGATGGCGCATGACGCGGTGTGTGACGGTAAATGTGCAGGCAACACGGAGAAATGCGAACACAAATAACTAAGGCGCAAAGTGCGGGGTGCGAAATGAGAGAAGCATTTAATTTGTTGCCCCTCGCGTTTTGCGCCTTACGATTCGGTCAGTTTATGCCTTTTCCAGAGATGCAATAGCCTAAGGCATGGGCAGGGGAGGTGCCGAAAGGCCTCCCCTGCCAACTTTTAAAAAAACCCGGCGATACAGGGTCGTATCGCATCTGAAAAAGGCAAAGACGCCTCGCGAAGTACGTTTTCGCGGGGTTTTTATATTTAAAGAATGTTTCACGCAGAGGCGTGGACTCATCCAATAAAAAACGGGAATCCAGAATTCAGTAGCCAGTAGAATTTCTCATTCTGAATTCTGGATACTGAATTCTTGAAAGCAAGGAGAACCATCATGGCTACCGGATGCCCGATGATGAAGATGCAGCGCCAGACCGATCACCCCTGTTTTGGCGGAGACCATAGCAAGTCTGGCAGGATTCACCTGCCGGTTGCCCCGGGCTGTAATATCAAGTGCGGGTTCTGCGAGAGAAAATTTGATTGTGCCAATGAAAGCCGTCCCGGTGTGACCAGCAAGGTTCTGAATCCCGAACAGGCGATTGAACGGGTGCGGATTGTCAAGCGCCACATGGAAATGAACGGTGGCGCCCGGCTCAAGGTCGTCGGTATCGCCGGCCCAGGTGATCCGCTGGCCAACCCGAAGACCTTTGAGACGTTCAAACTTATCAAGCAAGCGTTCCCGGAGATGACCCTGTGTCTTTCGACCAACGGCCTGCTGTTGACCGAACATCTCGATAAGCTACAGAGACTGGGCGTGCATAGCGTTACCGTCACGATCAATGCACTGGCTGCGAAAACCGGGGCCAAGGTTTATGAGTGGGTCAATTTTCATGGCCAGCGTCTTTATGGCGAAGAAGGCGCTTCTGTGCTGCTCAAGCGTCAGCTCGACGGTGTCCGATATGCCGCTGCTGCCGGCATGATGGTCAAGGTCAACCATGTCTACATCCCCGGCATCAACGATCATGAAACGCTCGACCTTGCAGTGAAAGTCCGCGAGCTGGGTGCCGAAATGATGAACATCATCCCGGTGATCCCGATCGGCCTCTTCAGGGATATCGAACCACCGTCCGTCGCAACCATGGAGATGTTGCGCAACCAGGCAGAACTGATCCTCTCCCAGGCCAGGCATTGCAAGCAGTGCCGGGCCGATGCGGCAGGTGTCGTCGGGCAGGATATTGACCTGGAAGCACTCAGCGCCTAACCGCAACTATAAGCTGCCGACTTCAGGAGGCATATCATGAGTCCAGAACTTCTCCCCTTTCTGGCCGTTTGCATCTTCATCGTAGCCATGATGTACGCCAGTGTCGGTCATGGCGGGGCCTCAGGCTACCTGGCGGTAATGGCGCTGTTCAGTTTGCATCCGGAGGCGCTCAAGCCGACAGCCTTGCTGCTCAATATCGTCGTCGCCGGGGTTGGAACCTATCTCTACTGCAGTGCCAGGCAGTTCTCGTGGCGGATCTTCTGGCCCTTCGTGATCACCTCGATTCCGGCTAGTTTCCTCGGCGGAACCTTCAGCCTGCCGCCGGAACTCTATCGCCCGGCACTCGGCGTAGTACTGTTGTTTGCCGCGTGGCGCCTGTTCGCCCGCCGCAAGCAAGATGATTACGATGCCAAGGCGCCCAATATTCCTTTGGCCATGGTAGTCGGGGGCGTGCTCGGTTTCGCCTCCGGCATGATCGGCGTGGGTGGCGGGATCTTTCTCAGCCCCTTGATGATTTTGCTGCGCTGGGCCAGGGTTCGTGAAGTCTCTGGAATTGCAGCCCTCTTTATCCTGGTCAACTCGATCTCCGGCCTGCTTGGCCATATGAGCAGCCTGCAGCACGTCCCCGAGTTTGCGCCGCTGCTTGCAGGGGCTGCGCTGCTCGGCGGCACAATCGGCGCGCTCTGTGGCAGCCGTCACCTGCCGGTGGCAACCATTCTCAAGGCGATGTCGTTGATGCTGGTGATGGCCGGGGGGAAGATGTTTTTACTTTAGGACATGACAAGGCCTGCCGATTTGGTTGGCAAGGCCGTTCACTCGAGAGAAAAGTTGATGGAGATCCGGAATTTTGTGTCTTCAGGTAACCCTTCAGGTAAGGCGGGGAACTTGTCTACGGACCTGACAGCCTGGAGTGCGGCACGGTCGAGCAGGCGATGTCCTGATGATTGTGTCACCTGAACCGAGCCCACCTCTCCCGTCTTACGTAGGCTAAACTCGACCAAGACCGGCCCCTGCTGCCTTCCCTTGCGGGCGAGCAGAGGATACTGCTTGTATCTTTCGATCAGTTCCTTGAGCTGTTGTTGGTAGGCCTTTTCAATGTCGATCGTCTGCTCAAGGCTGACCGCAGGGCTCGCCTCGAGCGTTGTCTTAGTTGCCATGTTGTCCTGTGCTGCCGGTCTTTCGTCAAGCTGGCCCATTTCTCCGGTTGCCGAGACCGGCACAACCTGGACCGGCTCAGCTTGCGAAGCAGCCGGGGCCTGTCGTTGTGTCGGCGCTTGCCGTCTTGGCGGGGTGACGGCCATTTCCTTCGGTTGCGGTTGAGCCGGAGGTGCAGAGGGGCGTACTTTTGGCGCCGGTCGCACAGGTTCCGGCCTTGCTACCAAAGGAGCAACCGGCGCCGGCACGGTACGTTCGACGACCTCCACTTCGATAACCTGCGGCGGTTGTTTGAACTCCCGATAACTCTTCTGCCACCACGTTGTAGCAACCCAGAGCAAAGCGGCGTGAATGATCAACGAAAGCAGCAGCGGTTGCTTCCAGAGTTCCTCCTGGGAGGGAAATGCTGCCCGGTGCCTGGTTGCGAAAGGCATGCTCAGTATTTGTACATGACCGTCACGAAGGCAAAAGCTCCTGTCTCCGGTACTCTTGCGCCGGTCCGAAACGGATCGCGCTGGTAGGAAAGGTGCGTGTAGTAGAACTTGTCGAACAGGTTGTTGACGCCGGCAATCACCGACCAGCGATCAAGGTTGGCCCCGGCCTTGAGATCGGTGATCCCCCAGCCGCTGGTTTCTTCCTCGTTGAGGTCGTCGTCGACGCGATCCTGCTTGGCGGCAAATTTTTCCTGAATTTCAGCGAACCACGTGCCGTTGTCATAGCGCAGGCCGATCGAACCGCTCAGGGGTGGGATTTCGGCAAGAGGCTCATCGGTATCGAGATTCTCCCCCTCGGTGTAGGAAAGATTCCCCATCAGGTAGAGGTCGAGTGGCAGCGAGACCTGTGAGGACAGTTCACCGCCCCAGAGCCTGGCATCGATATTCTGATAGCTTTTGGCTGCCGGCAGCATGCCCAGGCCATCCGGGTCAGCAAGATTGGCGATATTGATGTAGTCGTCGATCCGGCTGTAGAAGATTGAGCTGTTAACGAAGAACGTCTCCCCGGTGAACTTGATACCGAGGTCGGCCTGGTTGTTGCGCGGTGGATCAAGGGCCGGGTTGCCGATCCAGTTGGTTGACGGTGCCATCCGCGGCAGGCCGATGTAGAGCTCCTGGGGGTCCGGCATGCGGCTGGCGGAAGCCAGGCCGGCGAAGAGTTCGATCCCTTGCGTGGCTTGCCAGAAGAGCTGCAGGTTGGCCGATGGCTCGAAAAAGTCGTTGTCTGCATGGAGCTTCTCACCGGCAAAGTATGGCTGGTAAAGGGTGTTGAGCCGGTTGCTGTCGAGCTTGGTTGCATCGGCGTCGGCGTAGTCGAGGCGCAGGCCGCCCTTGACTTTGACCTGATCCGTGACCGGCCAGGTATACTCAGTGAACAAACCGACCTGGTTCTCGTCGACATCGGGAATCATCGGCTGCGCTGCGTAGCCCATGTACATGGCACTCCGGTTGGTGGCGTCCCAGTTGCGATAGAAGAGGTCGAGGCCACCGTTCAACTGCCCGGGGCCTACGGCTGCGGCACCGCTCAGGTTGCCGCCGACGATGGTGGTGTCGGCGTCGGTTTCCATCATATAATCCCTGGTGACCATCGGTCTCGTGGAGCTTACGCGGAATTCGTCGTGCATCAGATGCTCGACATCGGTCCAGTAGAGCTGGAGCTTGATCTCGTCGATAAGCTCTGCAGGGGAATCGACCGTGGTCGTCCAGTTGAGGCGCTTGGTCCGGTCATATTCGGCGTCCATGTACAGGGCCGGGTAGAGGACATGGTCGGCATCCTGGTAGGCGAAGCCGAGTTCGGTTCGGGTTTTACCGGTCAGCTGGTAACCACCTTTGACCCAGGCGGTATTGATGTCATAGGCCCTGGAATCCAGCTTGCTGTCACGATAACGGTTCGGGCTGGTCGCCGGATAGATATCGGTGATCCGCTTGCCGTCGCCGGACTTAGGCGGCAGTGAGTATTTGTAGGCGTATCCCGCCAGCACGGAGGAGCTGTCGGTGGCATAGGATCCGGTCACCGAGGTTTGCACCTGCTCGTAGGAACCGTAAGTTGCGACTGCAGACAGGTGCAGCCCCGGTTTGGGACTCTTGCTGACGGCATTGACCAATCCCCCCATGCCGCCGGCATAGCGCAGATCGTACGGACCTTTTACGACTTCGATTGACTCAACTTCGGCAAAATCGAAATGGAACGCCGGCGGGTCCATCCTTGATGGACATCCTCCCTGGACGCGCACCCCGTCCATCAGCACGTTAATGTCATCCCCCTGCTGGCCGCGCAGTACGATGTCGTTGGCAATCGCGCCCTTGCGCAGGGCGAACAGGCCCGGGAGCATTTCGACCGCTTCTCCGATGTCGCGTGCCGGGCTCTCGCGCACCTCGCGAATCGTCAAGGTCTCTTCATTTGAGGGGAGTTCTGCTCCCTTGACGACAATTTCTTCGAGCATGATCGGCTCTGCAGCGAAGAGCGGTGATGAACAGAAAATGAGCGTGATTGAAAAGAACAGGGCAATGAGTCTCGAAAACATAACATCTCCCGGCAGTGTTTAGTTAGAGCGATACGACATGGAACTTGTGTAAACAAACAAAAGTTCTCGTACAATCGTCCCAGGCAAGGTTTTATTTAACGGTGAACTACGTGACTATAACTGTTTGACAAAAAATTACAATAATCTAACGTCTTTTTTGGAAATCGCCGGAAGGCTTAAATCAGGGGGCAGTTATACAAGAGTTGATGGCTTGAACGGCAAGTCTTTAATGTCGGCTTCTGTGCAGAATTTACGGGTGAAGGGTTCAAGCTGTCGCGAATCTGCACGTGGGATCGGCCAGGGGTCTCTGTTGGTATGGAATTCGGTGACAGTTGTCGGATTTCATCGACCCGACGTTAAAAAAGGGAACTGTCACCGAACTTTTTATAGTACAAGGCGCTCGTTGTTAATCTGCACACTCTCGATCTGGTGTTTCTGGTCCAGCATAAAGATCAAGTCTGCCCGTTCCGGCATCTCTGTCAGCATCGCCCTGGTCAGTCGTTCGTAATGCATGATGAACCGCTGCAGCGCGGCGCTGTCCATGATCCTTTGTCCACCCGGAGAGGCCTTGGCCAGCTTGTGTTCCTGTTTGCTGCGCCACTCCATGACGCTGGACATTCCCGGGATTTTGAGCATGATCAGGAAGTCGATTTCACTGAACAGCTGTTTGTAGTCATTTCCCAGCTGTTTGTTAACATAGCGCCGCCAGACCCGGTCGGGGTCCTCAAGACGCTCAAGGCGGTTGACCGGTATCGACAGGGCCTGATCCCGCTGGGGCCTGGCGCCGACGCACCAGCCTTCGAAAAGGACCAGGTTGACGGGGCCTTTCACCTGGCGGAAATCTTTCTCCGGCGAACGATCGTCGATGGACTTGTCGAATACCGGGAGATCGACAGACTGGCCTGCCTTGAGGGCTCTGAGCTCGGTCAGCAATTGCAGGCCAAGGGCAACATCATGGGTGCCGGGGACACCTCGGGTCATCAGGAGAGGATGAACCTTTTCTGCCAGTCTCACACGCTCAGCGCGGGGCAGGTAGATATCGTCAATTGAGAAGGATGCGACACGTTTTGCAAAACCCTCTTGCAGTACAATCTGCAACAGCGTGCACAAGGTTGATTTGCCGGATCCTTGAGCACCATTGACACCGATGACCCGGGTTGCACCATATTCATCGGCTTGTCCTGCAAGGCACGCCGCCAGGGGGATATAGAGATCGATCAACGCCTGCTCCAGGTCGTTGTCGATCCTCATCTGCTTGGTTGCGGCCAGAAAAGAGGCCCTGGTCCTGTCCGCAATCTCAGATATCTCGTCAGAAGTCAGTTTATGGATGTTCGCAGGCAGAATGGCAGCTCCTTTTGCACTAAACTAACATGAACCTTGGCTGGCCGCTACACGGACATTCTGACTGTAGATAATTACTCGTCACGTGCAAAACACAAGGCATAGTCACTGCATACGCCGCAATTCGGCGACTTGCACATCACTCCCCCGTTCAAATCACAGACCTGCTTGAACAGGTAACGCTTCCAGCGCATGTTTTGCCTGTTGGCCTTCGCCAGGGTGGGGAGGTGGCGGCGGATTGCGGCGCTCAGTTGCGGCCTCTCGAACAGGCCCATGGCGATCCAGAGGTGGCCGGGATGGGCGGCACGTGCAGCCAGGATTTTACAGAGTGAGGTTGCGATGAGCAGGTCACGAGCGCCGGCCTCAATGGGAATGTGGCGGAGCAGGATTTTCAGGATGTCCTCGTTGACCTCCGGGGGCGTATTTTCGCAGGGAACGGCATGCCGGTCAAGGAGGTCATGGTCGGCAGAAGGGAAAAAATGATCCAGGATCGCTGCCAGGTCATCGGCGTCCAGACCGAGAGCCTCTGCCAGATCGCAATGTTCGCTGGCGGCAACAGCCAACAGGCAGGCGAACAGGTGCCGGTCCTCCCAGGTGACATGGCTCGGTTGCGGGCTGTTGACCAGGGCTGTATAAACAGGGTTTTCTGCCGTGACCCGAGGCCCGTGATCGGTTTCTGCAGACAGGCTTGCCTGGACCGGCTGGCGACCATTGCGAGCGCTTTTCACTGCGGCATGCAGCGCTTCGATAGCCAGTACAGCGCAGTAACTTCGCTCTGCTGGGAGCCCATCGAGGGCTTTATCGATCTGTCGTGGGTTGATCCGGTTAACGTTTTCGAGGGTGTTTCTTGCCGACATGTCCGCGGCAACAGCGCATGCGGCGATCGTGAAGCCGCAACCGAATACTTGAAAACGGATGTCCGTGACCCGGTCGAACCGGGTCTTGAGGGCAAACCTGACTGCCAGGCGAGTGCCGGCCTCGGAGAAGCCGAGACCGACTTCGCCGATGCCATCGGCATCGACCAGGCGGCCTGTGTAGCGGGTATCCATCGCCCATTGTCGGATTTTTTCGGTGTAGCCGGTCATTTTCTCTTTAGCCGTTCCTCGATAACACAGTGACTGCTTTTACGGTAGGAATCGGAACGCATCCCTGAGGCGATATTCGCCGTCTCGAACAGGAAGTAGCATCCCCCCTCGTACAAAACATCATTCTTCAACGAATTTCCCACCTGCTCCCAGTTCGGGAACCCCCTGATGACAAGTCCCTTCTGCTGTCGATGTGCAATCGATTCACAGTGAAAGTTGCCGATCATGACGCCGTAATTGTCGGCCATGTCCTCGGCATCTTCCAGATCGCCGACCATCACCTGGTCGGCCCTCACCTTGTCCAGTTGCGATGAATCGACGGGTGCGATCGCCAGAGCCACCTTACCGCCAGCGTCATAAAGAGACTGGCAGATCCCGGCCAGCTGATCCGGTTCGGCCGCGACCAGAAAGCGGGTCTGGCCGAGAGAGAAATGGCTGTCGAGCATGGCGTCCTGCAGGCGTTGCCTCCAGCGTGCGACCGGCTGCGGAGGGGAGCTGAAGCCAGTCTCCGCCAGAAGCTTCTCGACGAGTGAGTCGGTCGCCTCGAGTCCGTGCAGATGAGCGAAGTGATGATGACGCATCTCGGCATTTTTCCTCTGCAGCGCAGTCGCGCAGCCCTGCATCGAATCGCCGACGCTGATCACCAGCCCGGCATCACCGAGCGAGCGAATCTCCTCCACGGCAATGCCCCCGCTGGAAAGAGCCGCCTGTCTTTCGCCGAGATGGCCATCGAGAGACGTCGACAGGTCGGGCAGGGCGAAGACGTTGAAACCGAAACTCGCGATGAACTCCTTGATCTTTTCGACTTCTATCGGTTGCAGGCTGACGTGCGGCAAGAGGACCAGCTTGTTGTTATCGACATCTCCGCCCGGTTTGACCAGCTGTTCGATCATCGCCTTGCAGGTCAGTGCCCATCCGCTTTCCAATCCCCCCTCATAATCCGGGGTGTTGACAGTGACCATCGGGAACCCGATCTGACTGGCAACGCCGCGGAGGTCGTCGCCCTTGGTTTCCGGCAGACCGGTGCTGTGCAGGCCGATCAGGCTTGGCGACATTTTCCCGGTAATATTCTTCACCGATTCAACGATGCTGTAGTCGCCGCCGTCGAGGACGGCGATCGCATCGGTGACCGCGCTGGTCTGGATGGCGACCGGTTCGCAGAAATGCCGGGTGAAGAAGACCTTGGTGAAGCTGGTACACCCCTGACCCCCGTGCATCAGCGGCATGCACCTGTCGACGCCCAGAAAGGCCAGGGTCGCACCCATCGGCTGACTGAGCTTGAAGGGGTTGACCTGTAGCTGCTTCTCTCTCTTGCGGGTTACCTCGCCCATGGGGCCCTCCTGGCGACATTTTTAAAGACCGGATTCTGCAGGGCGTTCTTGAGGTCTTCAGCAAGGTTAATCAAACCGTCGTAGCCGCCGTAGCTCTTTTTCTTCTCCTGGTTGACATCTGCAAAGGCAATCCCCTTCTTGATCGCTGTGTAGAGGCTGCGACCGCCGGCGAGCAACAGGTCGGCGCCGGTTTCATCGATCAGCTTTGCCTGCTCGACGCCAGGGTTCATCATCAGCACGCCGTTTTTGCCGAGAGTCTGGCGGGCTTTCTCGCGATCATCCTCGGTGGCTTTCTTGACCGCGGTCGCCACCACCTCGATGCCGAGGTCCTGCAGGGCGGCCGCGATCGACCAGGTCTTGTTGCCACCGGTATTCAACACGGCTTTCTTGCCCTGGAAGAAGGCTTTGTAAGGCGCCAGCTTTTCATCAAGTTTCCGCTCTTCGCGCGCGACCAGTTTTTTCGTCCTGACAATCAGGTCGGCATCACCGAGTGCCCGGGCGATGGCAAGCAAGCCCTCGCTGGTGTCACGCTTGCCATAGAATGAGAGGGATATTGACGGAATGCCGTAGCGCTCCTCCATTTTCCTGGTCAGTGAGATCAGCGACTTGGCGCAGACAATGACGTTGAGCCTGGCCCGATGGGCGGCGCGAATCTGTGCGACCCTGCCGTCGCCGCTCAAGGTGGACAGTACACGGATGCCGAGCTCCTCGAGCAGCGGCGTGTATTGCCACATGTCGCCGGTGACGTTGTACTCACCGATCAGGTTGATATCGAAGGGGGTGGTTTGGTCAGGCTCTTTCGTTCCGACCAGATGGGCCAGTACAGCTTCGCCAGCGAGGCGGCTGCCCAGGTTTTTACTGCCGACAAAGCCGGGTGCGTGCACCGGTATCACCGGGATGTCATGTCTCTCTGCGGCTCGTTTGCAGAGCAGGTCGATATCGTCGCCGATCAGTGCGGTGACGCAGGTGCTGTAGACGAATACAGCTTCAGGCTGGTAGCGCTCGACGATGTAATCGATCGAGGCAGAGACTTTTTCTTCACCGCTGAAGACCACGTCGTTGATGTTGATGTCGGTGGTGAAGCCCATCTGGGTCAGGTCGCGTCCCTGCCAGCTGGTGCCGGTGGCGCGGGTTTCCCAGGACGTGCCGAGACAGGTCATCGGCCCATGCACAAGATGGGCGGCGTCGGCATAAGGGAACAGCGATATCTGTGCGCCTTCAAAGGCGCAGCCTCCGGTTGTTGCCCCGGGAGTAGGTGCATTACAGGCGACTTTCCTGGCCTTGTTGTGGCTGCAGGCGCTCTCGTCAAGCAGTTCTTTGATTTTTGGCTTATCTGCCATTTCGGACCTCTTTCAAATGTCTTGAAATCAGTCCCGTCGCATCTTTGGGAGGGAACCCGGTTTTTCCGGCAGCGTTGGCGGGAAAGGGGGTGATGTCTGGTTACGATACTTACAGAGCAAGAGTCTTGCCATGATCAGAATGGGCACAAAAACAGGCATTTTATCGAGTTGTTGGGGAGGGGATGTGTTCTTGTCAGGCAACAATTGGATTGGGTGCTCTTTTTTTGTGCATAAATTCTAAACACAAAGGCGCAAAGACGCGAAGAAAAACCTGCCATCTGTCTGTCTCTCTTCGTTCAGAAGCAGATAAATTAAGGGTCTTGTCCATTTCAGTGGCATGGCAGGTAGATGAGGCACGCAGTTTGCTTAACCTTAATCCAGATTTGTCCGGCAAGGTTGCCGGCTCCTGGCAAAGACGCCCTGGCTCTCCGATGCGAGATCCGGGGCTTTTTGCTGTTCAGCCCCTGATTGCAATCTTAGCGTCTTTGCGCCTTTGCGTTAAACACTTTCCTTCTGCCTGCGGAACATACGAGGTAACCCATGCCTGAAATCGACACACCACAAATCATCATCGACGACACAACCTTACGTGACGGTGAGCAGACCGCGGGAGTCGTCTTCAGCCTTGAAGAAAAGATCCGTATCGCCCGCATGCTCGACGAAACCGGCGTTGGCGAACTGGAATGCGGCATCCCGGCCATGGGCAGGGCGGAGCAGGCTTCAGTCAGGAAGCTGGTCGACCTGGGTCTGAACGCCCGCCTGATCACCTGGAACCGGGCGGTCATTTCCGATATACAGGCGTCGATCGACAGCGGAGTGCAGGCCGTCGACATCTCGCTGTCGGTCTCGGATATCCATATCAGGCACAAGCTGCGCAAGGATCGCAACTGGGTGAAGGAGCAGCTCAAGAAGGCGCTGGGTTTTGCCAAGCAGCATGATCTGTATGTTTCGGTCGGCGGTGAAGATGCCAGCCGGGCCGATCTCGATTTTCTTGTCGAGCTGATGTCGATTGCCCGCAACCTCGGCGCTGATCGTTTCCGCTTCTGTGACACCCTCGGCATCCTCGATCCTTTTGCCACTTACGACAAGGTGAGGTATCTGGCCTCCAGGGGCGATCTCGACCTGGAGGTCCACACCCACAACGACCTCGGCATGGCCACGGCCAACGCGATCGCCGGTATCCGGGGCGGTGCCCGGTTCGTCAACACCACGGTCAACGGCCTTGGCGAACGGGCCGGCAACGCGGCTTTAGAGGAAGTCGTCATGGCGCTCAAATACGCCTGCGGTATTGATCTGTCGATCGACACCGGCCGCTTCCTTGAACTGTCCCGACTGGTCGGGCAGGCCAGTTGCCGACCGGTTCCGGAATGGAAGGCCGTGGTCGGCGAGAAGGTTTTTTCCCATGAGTCGGGGCTGCATACTGATGGTGTTCTCAAATACCCCGGCAACTACGAAGGCTACGACCCGGCCGAGGTCGGTTTGAGCCGACACATGGTGGTCGGTAAGCACTCTGGCAGTCATGGTCTGCAAGATCGCCTTGAGCGACTCGGCATCCACCTTGATGACAGGGCTGCTAACCTGCTTCTCGAGCAGGTGCGCCTTGTGGCGCAGAGCAACAAGCGCTCATTGTCTGACCTCGACCTGGTACGGCTTTACAGTGCCGGTCTCAAGGTGGCCTGACGCATGGATCGGGGCATTCATATCGCTTTGTCGAAGAAAAATTATTTCTGCACTAAAGATCAATTTATGCACAACGCTGAGTCATTCTGTACACAATTGATCCCGGTGCATTTCCGCAACCTCCTGATAACACAAGGTCACGTTTTTTTGGCACGGCTGTTGCTGATAATCAGGGCTATAGGTGCATACGTGTACCTCCTTCAGGTGAGGAAGCCCATGGAGCATTGTGTTCTGTGGGCTTCTTCCGTTCAACAAAGATGAAAAAGATCCGTCTCGCAGAAAAATCCGATTGGGATAATTTTCACACCATTGCAGAGACAGAGGGCTGGCGCGTCCCCGAAACCGAACGTCAACTATTCAGGGAATCGTGGCCCTGTTATGCGCGGGTCCTGGAGAAGGGACAGATCTTCTGTGGCCTGGTGACCTCGGTTGCCTACCAGCGCAGCGGCTGGATCGGCAACCTGATCGTGCCGGAGCAGCTGCGGGGCCGGGGTCACGGTTCGCAACTGTTCATGGCGGCACTCTCGGCGCTGCAGGCTCAAAACCTGGAGACCATCTGGTTGACGGCTTCAGAAATGGGCCGGCCAATTTATGAAAAATCCGGGTTCGTTCTGGTCGACAAAATCGAGAGGTGGATAATCGGCAAAAGAGCAGGTTGTGGTCAGGCTGCCGGGTTCGAGAACGACGCGGAGCAACTCCTGCGGAATCAGGATCGGGCCGCATGGGGTGAGGACCGGACCGTCCTGCTTGGTGCCCTTAGCGTGTGTGGTCAGGCCTTCGCCTGTGATGGCTCGGTCGCGCTGCTCCAGCGTGAGCCTGGCCTGCAGATCATCGGGCCCTGGTATTCGCCCTCCCGCTGTCCGAGAGCCAACCGGCTGCTGCTGCAAAAAATTCTCATTGCTGCGGACCCTCATGTCGAAGTTGTGGTTGACGCCCTTGCTTCTTCACCGGCCCGCCGACTTCTTGCTGCAGAAGGCTTTGCCTGTGTCGGCAAGAATGCATTGATGGTGCTGGGCGATGCAGGGCTCGTCCGGAAAGATATGATGGTGTCCCTGGCCAGCCTCGGCAGTATCGGCTGATGATCGACAATAACCGCCTGTCCCCTTGACGCACATCCCCACATCGATTAAGTTGTGCTCCCTATTACCCTCAGTGGAGTTCTGCCATGTCGATCAAACCTTCCATCCCAAGCATTAGCCAGAAAGAGTTCTCCCGGCTGCCGTTCGCAGAGCAGATCGATGTTCTGCGCTGCCAGGATGCCCGGCAGAAGTCCGAACTGTTACTTGATGCGGCCAACGGTGCCGAGCTGATCGCGCAGTTGTCAGCGCAGGAAGTGTATCTGCTGGCCATGGAACGTGGCCCGGAACACCTGCCGGAACTGCTCGGCCTTGCTACGCCTGAACAATGGACAGGTTTCATTGACCTTGACTGCTGGGATGGTGACGCATTCGCTGCGGCCAAGGCCCATCGCTGGCTCGCGACCCTGATGGAGAGTGACGAAGAGACGGTCTTCAACGTTCTGCGCACCATGAACTTCGAACTCTTGACCCTGATCCTCAAAACCGAATTGGAAATCATTTCTGGGCCTGATGCGCTCGACGATGATGACGCCCGCGCCGAGGCGGTGAAGCGTGAAGGCGGTTATGAGATCAACTACCGCTCGGAGAATGGCGCCAAACTCTATGGCCGGCTCATCGAAATCCTGCAGACCACCGAGGCGGAGTTCTTTGTCTACCTGCTCGAAGCGGTGCGGGCCGAATCGATGATCATGCTCGAGGAGTGTGTCTATCAGCAACGTACCGGCCGCCTGCTCGACATGGGGATTCCGGAATCGTTCTCGGCACGGCAGGTCTACACCTGGCTGGATCCAGACCTGTACAGGGAAAAGCGCCCGTTCAAACTCGCTCCCGGCTCCTTTGCGGCGAGTGCGCCCGGCTTTACCTTAACGCTGGTGCGCCCGAAAGGGATTCTGGCCGAGGTCCTCGCCGAAGGGCTGGACGAAGAGCTGGCCTGGGAACTGGCCAACGTGGTCAACAAGGTGATGATGGCCGATCGTGTCGAAATGGGCGCTCTCGACCAGGTCAAAGACGTGATCAGCAAGGTCGATGCCTATCTCAACCTTGCCCTGGAGTGGCTGGCCGGCGAGGATCTGGCAGTGGCCAGGCACAGTCTGGACGAATGCTACTGTGAAGACTTGTTCCGCCTCGGTTACAGCCTGACCCTGAAGTTGCAGCGCCGGGCCGCAGCCTTGAGCAGGGCCTCGCTCGCCCCCTATCTTGACCCGAACGCACGGACCTGCCTCGAGGCGCTCGCTCAGAACCCGCCGCTCTATTTCGAGGGTGTGGGTGACCCGACCCGGGGTGGCACGCGCATGTTCGCCAACCTGTATGAAATCAGGTCGGTTGACCAGTGGCTGGCGAGGATCGAAGTGCAACGGCGTATTTTTGAGGAAGGGCTGCCATTTGTGTTGCCTGACCCGGCAACGCTGGACCTGGATGGCTGTCAACCCGGCGATATCGAAGACATTAGCCTGGTGGAGTTCTTCCTGACGGCGCTCTCCAACAAGCTCATGGGCCGTGATTTTCTCCCCCTGCCGCTTGCCGAAGAAGAGCTGGCAGGTCTGCACGGGATGGTCTCGCAATCGGGTGTGCTGCACCCGCGCCTGCGCGAAGAAACTGTCCACTGGCTCGAGTCCCTGGTGCCGGATGGCGGCGACTTTGCCGGGTATTGCCTGGATATCTGGGAGGAGGAGTTCTGCTCGATCGGCTTCGAAGATATTGATCCGCGTTATATCGGTGGGTTAATTGTGCGGTTGGGGAGTGCGTGAAGGAAAAGATTGCCATGAAACGCTGATCGTCGCCGAGTTTAAATTCTCACCCCTGAGTATTCTCCTGATGGCGGTTCCTCGCCTCTCTCGATCTGCTTTTTGCCGCCAGAGAGAATCCCTTTGAACAAGTGCGGTTTTTCTGACAGGGCCTCTCCCCGGCGCTGCTGCGCCACAGCCTTTCGTGACGGGCCACATCACGGTTGTTCGCAGAAAAGATATTCCTCGACCTGCATCTTTTGGCCGGTCTGCGTCAGGTAGAGAAACAGGTAGGCGGTGGGTTGTTCGACGTCGTGGAGGGCTGAAAAAACTGTGGCGAAGTATTGCAGCTTGATCCCCTGGCCTTTGATCTCCCCGGCTCGCTTCTGCACGGTATTCTGGACCCAGAGCTGCTCTTCGGCGCTAAGGCCGGTGTTGAAGAATGCCGGGATGCGGTTGGTGACGACTCGTTCGCAACGGGCGAAATCGTAAGCCAGACCCTCCAGAAGGCGTTGCCTTGAGATGTCGTTGTCACGTTGTTCGATAATCCTGACCAGGCTGTTGAACACCTCCCGGCGGTCCATGGGGAACCGGAACAGGTTGCGGCGGCGCCATTCGCCGGCCAGCCATACCAGCCCGCTGGCAAAGGAACCTGAGACTGCCGTCAGTTCGTGCAGGAAGGTTGCAAAGCAGTCGCTGTTGTAGGTCAGATCAAGCAGTCGGCTGATCTCCTGGAGTTGCCGCAGCTCGTTATATGAGAGGTCGGGGCTGCCCAGGATTGTGTAGGGCGGATTGGGGTCGAACCTGATACGGTGTGATTCGGCCTGGTCGCGCAGCGGGGAACCTGGTAAAAGCTTGACCGGCTCGACCTGCAGGTGGTGGGGATTGAGTGCGATCACCCGATCGATCGATGCGATAAAATTCTCGAAGTTATCGCCCGGCAGGCCGGCAACCAGGTCAAGGTGCAGGCGGATGCGACAGCTCTCCATCAATCTGCGCACATTCTCTTCGAGTTCCTCCAGGTTGACCTTGCGGCCGATCGTGTCAAGGGTGCTCTCCAGGGTCGACTGTACGCCGATTTCAAACTGGAACATCTCGGCCGGCACCGTTTCGAGAAAGGACAGGGTGGTGTCATCGAGCAGGTGAGCGCCAATCTCGAAATGGAACTGGGTCGAACGGTTGTGCTCGAGGATGAAACGGAAGATCTGCAGAGCGCGCCGGGGATCGTAGTTGAATGTGCGATCGACCAGCTTGACCTTGGGGACTTCGTTCTGCATCAGCAGGAGCAGGTCGCTCCGGATTCGCTCCATCGAGTAGCTTCGCATCAGGTTGTCGCGGGCGCTGAGGCAGAAACTGCAACGGAAAGGGCAGCCGCGGCTGGTTTCGTAATAGACCAGGCCCCGGGAAAAATCGGCCAGACCTAGCTGAAATGGCGAAGGGATGCTGTCCAGGTTGCTGAGCGGCGGGCTGTCGGAACCGCTGATGAGTTTGGCATCCTGACGGATAACCGCGCGCGGAACCAATCCCGGAGGCAGTCCCTGCTGCCACGCATGGAGGAGTGTCCGCAGCGGTTCTTCCCCTTCGCCACGGACCAGCGCAGTCAGTCCCGGATGCCGGGCAAAGATTGTGTCATCGTCAAAAGAGGTCTCCGGCCCGCCAAGAACAATGCGCAGATCGGGGCGGGCGACGGCCAGGGCATCGGCCAGGTCGAGGGTCTCCCGCCGGTTCCAGAGATAGACTGAGAAAGCGATGACATCCGGTTCGTCAGCCAGCAACACGGCAAGGACGGATTCCCGCGGCTCATGTACGGTGTACTCGCGGATCAGGAGTTCGCCGCAGCCGTCACCACAGTAGGCTGCCAGACAGGGCAACGCCAGGCTGTTGTGGATGAATTTGCTGTGCAGGGTGGCCAGAATGGTGCGCATGCGGCAAGGATAGCGAAGGGGGAGGGGGAGATAAAGTAAATTATGCGGGCAACACATTGCTAGGAATATGTCGCCTGCATAATTTAATTGGTTATGAGTTTAAGTTCAAAATCAGAACCGGCGGGTTGCGTCCCGCCAGACGCCGTACTTTTTGTCCAAGCGGCGACAAAAAGTACGCAAAAAACGCCTTACTCCTAGCGGAGGGCTATAGACGTTCGCGAAGGGTCAATGGCCTCAAAAAACAGCAGAGGAGACAAGCCGGCCCGTTACAGGGGGCCTCGCCGCACTGCTGTCAAAATGGGGTGGCAAGATCAAGCTGCTGAGACCAATTACAACCAGCAGGCACGGAACACCACTAAAGGAGCAAGGAGCAAAAGAGCCTCTCCTGTTAAGGATGATTGCTAGCACCGTCGTAATTTAGACATGACCCATAAAGATCACACAGAAAGGTCAGGCCCTTTGACACAGGGCCGGATTCCCATCACAGTAGGTTCTTGAATTCAGAGAAACCTGGCAAAGGAGATGCCCACCGCAAGGTGAAGGCATTTTTGCATACTTTTGTTGCCGGACAAAAGTATGGCGTCCGGCGGGACGCGACCCGCCGGTTTAAGCTTTGATCTTAAGATTCTAAAGAATTTAAAATCAACGATGCCACCATACAATCAAATATGGTGGCTCGATAAATTCTTTATTCCCGAATTGGCACAAACCCCTTCGGCTCCTCGTAACTATCATAATCATGCCGTCGCCAACGAAACGGCAGATCAACAATCTCTCCCGGAGTTGTCGCCGAATAAAGCACCCTGAAGGCCTCCAGGACCACGGCCCGTTGCTGCCTGATGTTGCCCGGTTCACCGAGCGGATGGCCGAAGGGCCACTTGAGGTAAACGGTCCTGGGAGGCTGCACCTTTTCGGTATATTCGCGTACGATCGAGACCCCGACAGTCGGGATGCCGGCTTTTTCGATCTCTCTCTGGACCAGTCCCACGGACTGGTTGCAGATGCCTCAGGCAGGGGTCAGCAGGACCGCATCAACGGCGTCCTGGCGGAGCTTCCCGACAAGCTGTCTGGCTGATTTGTTGACCAGCGTAGCGATATGACGCCCGTCTATATGTCCCATAAAGGAGTAATGGCGGGTCGCCAGGTCGCCAATCACCCCCTCGGTCTGCAACTCACGGAGACGGTCGATCGGGAAGATGATGTTGAGGTCCTTCTCGGCATCGCCGTGGTCGTAGTAGTCATGGGTGATCATGTAGTTGCTGGCAATAGTTGCCCCCTCTATTTCCCGGAAACTGGGGTCGCCCTCGCTGTCCAGCATATCGAAAGGCTGCTGGTCTTTGTGGTGGATGCCCGAGGTTGTGACCAGTGCAACCCTGCATTCGCCCAGAGGTCTGGTAACAGGTGTCCAGGGAGGCGTTTCCCCGGACTCCCAGGGCTGGTAGGCAGCGATAAAACGTTGCGCCAGGCTCGGGAAGCGGGTGATGATCTTGGCAATCAACTGGTTCTTGATACGGCTGGACATGTTTCGCATCCTCATTTTTGCCGATAGTATAGCTCGAAATTTGCGGCGTGAAATTATTTTCTTTACCAAACGCAAAGGAGTCTGACCGGATACGGTCAGACTCCCGTGTGCCCACGCGAACGGGCTGCGTAAACGGAGTCAATCACTTGCGGAGCAGGGCAATCTCATCGCTGTGCGAGGTTTCTGTGCCGGCGACGATCGGCAGGTCGGGGTTGTTGGCCCATTCGATCCAGGAGCCGTCGTAGTTCTTGACCTGCTTGTAGCCAAGGGCCTGGAGAACCAGGGTGGCGTAGGAGGATCGGATGCCGGTTTGGCAATGGGCAATGATTTCCTGGCCGTCGTTGATGCCGTGTGCAGCAAGCAGGGCGCGGATTTCCGGCTCGGGTCGCAGGACCTTTACGCCGTCGATCTCATGTTGCAGTTCGGTCCAGTTGAGGTGGGTCGCGCCGGGGATGTGACCGCCGCGCTCGGCGCGGACATCGGTCCCGACATATTCTTCGGCAGTGCGGGTGTCCCAGACCAGCACGCCGGGATTGCCGAGGCGTGTCAAAACGTAGTCAACCTCGGCGCGTGTTTCACCGTGGGAGGTGACGCGATATTCGCTGGGAACGGCTGCGGTGGTCGGCAACAGTGAGGTAGGACGCCCTTCACGGGACCATTTCTCGTAACCACCATCGAGGACCAGGGCTCTTTCGTGGCCATGATAGCTCAGGGTCCAGGCAAGGCGTGCTGCATAGGGGTTGTCATGCTCGGCGTAGATGATCACCGTGGTGCTCGGGGTGATGCCGAACTTTTCCACCAGGACTTCGAAGTCGGTGGTGGTTGGTACGAGGCTCTTGACCCCACCGCGTTTGTCGAGGAACTCGCTGCGGGGGATGCTGTAAGCCCCGTCAATATGTCCGAGCAGGTAGAGCGGTGCCTGGCGTGCATCGAGGACAACGACCTGTGAGTGGTTTGCGGCCAGCCAGTCGGTCTGGACGAAATAGTCCTCTATCGCTGCTGCCGCCAGAACCGGCAGGGCGATCAGAAGAACGGCAGTGACGGTGATTGTTCTCAGCGATTGCATGATTGACTCCTTTAAAGTTGATTTCGTAGGTAAGAAATAAAATATTTATATAACTGTGTCAAGATGTTTTTATGTAAAATTAATATACAGTATATTAGTATGGAATGGCTTGGAGGTATTTCTGTTGCGCAAAATCAGGTCATAACTGCAAGGGAGAAATTGTTTGAAACGTCGGCCTATGCTAGTCTGAATAGGGTTCTCGCACGGGGGTGTTCGATTTTTCGACGGGTCATTGGACTGGAGTTCTACGTGGCAACAAACAAAACGATCCTGGCGCTGGTCGCCGATGAACAGGGCGAGGTCTTCGAGCATCCCGACCTGTTGCTGGCAGGAATGAACGGTACGGATACGGTTCAGCCGCTCGCTGATGAAATGATGCCGATGCCGGAAGGGAGTCGCCTCTTCACCATCCCGCAGACGCCGCCGATCGGATTCGACCGGCGTAGCGGCGTGCAGGTGACGGTCGATCGTCTGCCCAGGGAGTGGGGCGGGGGGCGTATCCAGGCTGTTTCAGCTTTCCTGACACCGGGCTACACGCGGACGCTGTTGCCTGCGGCAGATTTCCAGCGTAGAGGGCAGACCCTGCCGCTCTGGTCCTACACTGCGGTCGGCTGGTGTGTCGAGGAAGAGCGTTTTTATGTTGCCGCGGTGCAGGTTGATCGCAATCCTCAGTGGCAGCCAGACCATTTTGATGATCGCAAGCTCGATCCCCTGGTGCGCAAGGTGCTGCAGGAGTATCCTGACAACCGCCTGTTGGAGCAACTGGCGCGCTGCGCCGTGGATTACCACTGCTTTGCCGCCAAGAACCTCTTCTTCCGGCGCTGGGAGGCCCCACTGCCGACTTCGCCGACCTGCAATTCACGCTGTATCGGTTGTATCTCCCTGCAGGAATCGGACTGCTGTCCGGCCAGCCAGGAGCGCCTGACCTTCGTGCCGACTGTTGCCGAACTCTGCGAGGTGGCGGTTCCGCATCTCCGGGAAGCCGAAAATGCTATCGTCTCTTTTGGCCAGGGTTGTGAGGGCGACCCGATCATGCAAACCGGTCTCATTGTCGAATCGGTTCGGCAGATGCGCAGCCAGACCGAACGTGGCACGATCAACTTCAACAGCAACGCGTCGATCCCTGATGCGATTGACCAGCTGGCGGATGCCGGGGTCGACTCGATCAGGGTTTCGCTGAATTCGGCCCAGGAGTCTTTCTATAATGCCTATTACCGGCCGCGCGGTTATCGCTTTGCTGATGTCCTCGAGTCACTCAGACGGGCCAGGGCCGCCGGGCTGTACACCATGCTGAATTACCTGGTCTTCCCCGGGGTCTCGGACCGCAGCGATGAGATAGAAGCCCTGGCCGGCCTGATCGATGAGGTTGGTATCGACATGGTCCAGATGCGCAACTTGAGCCTTGACCCGTTTCTCTACCTCTCTTCCCTCGGCATTGAAGGTCACGGGGTCGGCATGCTGGAAATGCTCAGGCAGCACAAGCTACGTTTCCCGCAGTTGCAGTACGGATATTTCAACCGGACCCGCGAAACATTTTTCCCGCCGGGCTACGCATCGGATTGGCCAATCCCGGCATAAATTGCCGGCCTGTCGCACAGTGAAAACCCTGTTTATGGCTTGACTCTCCATATATAGAGAAAGTATGATCAATCCCGTTGTCCATCAAACCTCAGGAGCAGATCATGCGAACTTTTCTGGTTATCCTCGCCGCCGTCACAATCCTGGTCCCTTCGGCCACTTTTGCCAGGACCTTTGGCCAGGGTGTCTCCCAGTTGGAACAGACGGCCATCTCTTCGATTATCGATAATCCCGTCGCTTATGTCGGTCACAGGGTCAAAGTGTCCGGCCTGGTGGTGGATGTCTGCAGCCGGCGCGGTTGCTGGATCTACCTGGCGGGTGACCGAGAATTTGAAAAGATCCGCATCAAGGTCACCGATGGCGAAATCGTCTTCCCGATGGAGGCCCGGGGCAAGCAGGCCATCGTTGAAGGCATCGTGGAAAGCATGGAACTGACCAGGGACGAAGTGATCGCCCGCGGCAAGCATCACGCCGAAGAGACCGGTGAAGCCTTCGATCCGGCCAGCGTGACTTCGGGTGAGACAGTTCTGCGGATTCGCGGGCTCGGTGCCGAGATCCCCTCGTTGTAAAGATGGGCTGGCGACACTGGAACACTGCTCTCCATCGTGATATCGGCTTCCTCTGTATCGGGCTGACCCTGGTCTATGCCATCTCCGGGGTGGCGGTCAACCATATCAACCAGTGGAACCCGAGCTACAGCGTAGAGCGCGCTGAAACCAATATCGGCCCGATCTCCGGCAAACCGATGGATGCCGACACCATCCGCACGATCCTCGCCCGGCTCAATGAAACGGGCAAGCTCGAGAGCAGCTACCGCCCCGATCCGCACAGCCTCCAGCTGTTTGTCGAAGGCCGTTCAATTCTCGTCAACCTGGGCAGCGGGCATGTCGTTCACGATCGCGCCATCCCGCGTCCGGTCCTGCACGAGATGAACTTCCTGCATCTCAACCATCCCAAAAAAAGCTGGACCTGGGTTGCTGACGTCTATGCCGTTGCGCTCGGGTTTCTGGCTGTCAGCGGCATGCTGATGATCCATCGTAAAAGCATGCGTCGCGGTATTGTCCTGACCTGCATTGGTTTCGTCATCCCCCTGCTGTTCCTGGCCTTTTACCTCTAGCCGGCCATTTTTTTTGACTGCGGTTTAGAATTTGACTCGCTGTCAGGGCTGAGGTAGAAACGATCTCAGGCTTTTCAACAGTTAATCCCAACTGTTGCCTGCGAATGGAGTTGTCGATGACCGTTGAGATTTTTCTGCATGCACTGACGTCGTATTTCGTCGTGATCGACCCGATCGGCTGCGCATTGATCTTCCATGGGTTGACCTCGGAGTGCGATCGGACCTATGTGCGCCAGATGGCCTTTCGCTCGACGCTGATATCGTTAATGATTGTGCTGGCCTTCGCGTTCCTTGGCGAGATACTTCTGGTCAAACTGGGGATCAGTATTGATGCTCTGCGCGTAGCTGGTGGTTTGCTGCTCTTCGTGACGGCCTTCAATATGGTCACCAAGGGGGAAACCGGCAAGAAGTGGGAGAGCGGTCCCGACGTGGATATCTCGGTTTTCCCGATGTCGATCCCCCTCCTGGCCGGTCCTGGCTGCCTCACGGTGACCGTCCTGCTCTTTTCGAAAGCCTCTGGTGCAGGAGGGAATCTCCTCCTGATCGCGGCGGTCATGGTCATGTACCTGTGCGCCTTTGTCGCCCTTTCGCTGTCCAGCCGGATCAAGGACGTCATCGGACGGACCGGGGACAACATCCTGCGGCGTCTGTTTGGTGTGATCCTGGCAGCCCTTTCGGTCCAGTTTGTTGTCGATGGCATTCGCCAGATCATGGCTGGTTGACAGCTTGATACGTCCGGGATATGCAGTCGATCCTCAGAAGGGGTTGATTGCCGCTTCTTTGCTGGTGAACAGACCGGCCTCTTGCATAAACTCCCTGAAATCACTGCGTAAGGCATCCTCATGGCAGGCCAGATCTTCGGTCGCGTCTGCCAGGGGCAGCGGTCTGCTCAAACGCTGGGAGATCCTGTGGAGAGCTCTGCCGACAACTTCGCTATGGCGGTAAGAGACCAGCCAGTTGTGCTCGATCATGCGCGCCGAGACCGCCTTGAGGTCGTCAGGCAGCAGTTGGTGATGGGTTTGCAGAAGTTTGTAGACTCCTTCAGCATAATCTTCAAGAGGCTCTGGAGAGTACTCGGACCACGAGGATGCCAAGAAGTGGTCGTAGAAGATGTCGACGATAATGCCGCGCCCATGGCCGTATCTCTGGCCCAGCCGGTTCCGGCTTCTGCGGGTGTGGAGGTTGTTATGGGAAAAGCTGTCGATGCGCCGGTGCAGGTGCAATCCCTGCGCTATTCCTCGAGGGTAGCCTTCAGGAATCGGGCCTTTGACAAAATCACCCATCAGCCCGCCGAGTTGATGCTCGGGATCGGGTCCGGCCAGAAAAAGGTGAACGAGGTAGTTCAAGGTCAGGTTCTGAGGATCTTGTTGTGCAAAATCAGGATTTCAAACGCCATCAATGCCTTGCTGGCGAGCTGCTGGACTTCGACAACCGCTTGGGAGAGATCGGCATCGGGGTCGTCGACATAGATCAGGCCGACCACGCGGCCAAGCATGCTCATCGGGATGAGCAGTGCGGCTTTTGGTGCGGGCTTGCCGAGGAAGGACGTCAGGGCAAGGTTCGCGCCGCTCTGCTGCACCGGGCCGAGAAAATAACTGTTGCTGGCGACGGCGGTTTTCAACACCGAGGGCTCCGAGAGGGGCAGCTGGAACTGGTCAAATCCCGGGATTGCCACCCCTTGTTTCGCCGAACGCCAGCCGGTGACCTGCCCGGCCACCACCATGAACAGGGCGACCCTCGCATAGTGCGTTCCTAGGTAAGAGATAACTGCATCGGCGACATCGTTGCGGTCGGAGACTTTGATTAATGCCCGGGAAGTGCTGGCAAGGGTGACTTCTTCTTCGACCAGGTCTTCGATGACCTCGATGTCGTCGAGCTCTTCGATGACCCCGGCCGGTTTTTCTTCTTTGACATTTGCGACCGACGTGTCCGGCCTCTGGTAGATCAGCTCGGATCCCGGTTCGCTGAGGTCTTCATCTGTCTCTGCCGCGGCGAGCGGCCCTTCGGGCGTGTGAAAGACCGGTGCCTTATCCAGCTCGTCGCGGACCTCTTTCGGTGGGGCGATATAGCGCATCGTGCGCTTGATGCCGTAGTAGTGTTCCAGGGCAAAAATGAGGCGGACTTCGAGAGCCAGGATCGGCACGATAATATATCCAGTGCGGAAAGAGATCTCGTCGATGCATTTCAGATCGTGGGGCGATTCCATCGCCAGGGTCAACTTCTTGCCGCTGACTGCCACAGGCACGACCTTGCGCTTTTCTGCCAGTTCCGGGCTGATAATCTTGATGACATGCTCGGGAATCTCCTCAAGCTGGTCAGGTTTCAGGCAAGGGATTTTGAGGAGGCTCGCCAGAATCTCGGCAAGGACGTTTTCGGAGATCAGTCCCATTTCTATCAGGATCGTGCCGAGCGTGCCGCCAAAAATGACCTGAGCCTGCAAAGCTTCTTCAAGCTGAGTCTGGGTCAGCAGGTTTTTTTTGATCAGTAATTCGCCGAGTCTGATAGCCATCAAATGCCCCCTTGGATGCTACTGGATAACCGATGTGCCTGCCGAGTGCTGCTGCGCCGTTTTGACCGGTTGATGATCGGCCAGCGAGGCGGTAAGGGTTGCAGCCTCGAGTTTGAAATCAGCCAGGTTCTCTGCAGAGACCGGTTTAGCCGATGGAGCCTTGACCTGTTGCGGGTTGACCGGGGCACCATTTTTGTACATCCGGAAACAGAGATGCGGCCCGGTGGCCAGGCCGGTGCTGCCGACGTAGCCGATCGTCTGTCCCTGTGCCACGCGTTTACCCTGGGCGATCCCCTTGGCGAAGCCTTTCATGTGCAGATACAGGGTTTCGTAGCTACTATTGTGCCGGATCTTCACATAGTTGCCATTCCCCTTGTTGTAGCCCTTTTTGATGATGACGCCATCCCCGACACTTTTGATCGGTGTCCCCGGAGTTGCTGCGTAGTCGATCGCCGGGTGGGATTTCCAGGTTTTGGTGATCGGGTGGAAACGGCGCATGCTGAATCCGGACGAGATGCGGGAGAAAGAGAGTGGCGCCTTGAGGAAGGCCTTGCGCAGGCTCTGCCCTTCGGCGTCGAAGTAATCGGGGCGGCGGTCACCGTCCTGGTAGAGAAGGGCCTGGAAGGTTTTCCCCTGGTTGGTGAATTCTGCCGCCAGGATGCGACCGTAACCGGCCGGTTGTCCGTCTCGGTAACGCTTTTCCACCAACGCCTGGAATGAATCGCCTTGGCGGATATCAAGAATGAAGTCGATGTCCCAGGCGAAAATATCAGCCAGGTTCATAGCCAGGACATCACTTTCTCCCGAGTCGGTGACCGCTTCGAACAGGCTGGTTTCTATCTTGCCCCGGACGCGAACAGTTTCGGTCGTGTAGGGGATCGGTACCTTCTGAACGGAGAATTCCTCCGCCTCGCGGGAAATAATCAGTTGCTCATCGTGGTCGATGTCGTACTCGAAGCGTTCGAAGTCATCATTGCTCAGGCAGAGCCGGTATGCTTGTCCGGCGCTGAGGCGGGAGAGGGGGAAGACCGGTTTGCACTGCCTGCTCAGTTCATGGATCTCGCCCGCCGAGAAATAGTCACCCAATATTGCGGTCGCCGTATCGCCCTGGGCAACGGTCCCCTTGATGGTCTCCTTGCGGATTTCCGGAACCGGTGGCGGTGCTGGTATGGCCGGCTCCGACATGTTGGCTTCGGTGCTGGTCACCGTCGGACGCAAGAACAGCGGAATGACAAGCAGAGCAACCAGGGCCAGGGTCAGCCAGAGCCGCAGGCGCGGGGCTGAGCGGCGACGGGTTACAGGCGATGATTTTGGCGGATGGAAATCTGAATTCAAGAGCTTTTTTCCCGCGAGAAAAAGAGTCAACTTACCGGAAAACAAAATTTATTGATGATATCAGCCCTGCGATGGATTTGTCTAGAAATCTGTAGAAGCTGTTGTCGAATTTATTCTGGTTTGGGGATCGAATCAACCGGTTTTGCTTGTCACAAAGGGGCAGGATAAGGTACTAAAGTGAGTCATTACAACAAAGGAGACTTGCATGGTCAACCGGCAGCGCCTGAGTGACGAATTTGCCCGCCTGGCGGCAATCAACAGCCCCCCTTTGCATGAAAGTGAGATTGCCTGCTACCTCGCCAAACGTCTTGAGAAACTTGGCGCCGAAGTACTTTTTGACAATGCCGCTGAAGCGACCGGTGGCGAGGTCGGAAACCTGGTCGCCAGGTTTCCAGGACGGGGCAAACACGCCGAGTCGCTCCTCTTCTCCGTACACATGGATACGGTCGAACCGGGAGGCCAGGTAAAGCCCGTCCTGCGGGATGGCATTTTCTTCAGCGCCGGCGACACGGTGCTCGGTGCCGATGACAAGGCCGGGATCGCGGAACTGATCGAGGCCCTGGAGGTTATCCGCGAACAGAAGGTTCCGCACGGACCAATTGAAGTGGTGGTTACGATCGCCGAAGAGATCGGCCTGATCGGAGCGAAAAACCTGGATTACGCCCTGCTGGAGTCAAAACGCGGTTACGCTCTGGATACGGAAGGCACCGGCTGGATGGTTCTGCGGGCGCCGGGAGCCAACCAGCTGCAGATCGACGTCGAAGGGGTGGCCTCCCATGCCGGCATAGCGCCGGAGCGGGGCCTCTCGGCAATCCATACCGCGGCTCTGGCGATCAGCCGGATGCGCCTGGGTCGTATCGATGAAGAGACAACGGCCAATATTGGCCGCATCGAGGGCGGCGTCGCCCGGAATATCGTGCCGCAGAAGGTCTCGATCGTCGGTGAGGCGCGCAGTCACGATGCAGGCAAGTTGCAGGAGCAGACGGCGCACATGCTGGCCTGTTTCGAGGCTGCAGCGGCAGAGATGGCCCGGACGATCGACGGCAAACAGGTCGTGCCGAAGATCCGCGCCGATATCCGGTCGGATTTTCCGAGCATGTCGGTGTCTGAAGATGCCGAAACGGTCAAGCTGGCCAGGTCTGCGGCCGCAGGGTTGGGCAAGGAGCTTAAGGTCCGCCTGGGTGGCGGCGGCAGTGATGCCAATATTTTCAATGGTCACGGTGTCGAAATGATCATTCTGTCCACCGGCATGAAAAAGGTCCATACCCACGATGAATACGTGGCTGTTGCCGATATGGTCGAGGTTACGGAACTTCTGGTAGAAATTGTCCGGCAGGCGTAGTCGGGATGCGTGAGGCATGGAAGACTTGGATCACTGCCGGCCAAAGAGTGAATCCGGAAATGCAGGGTTTTTATCATCAATTTTACTTTGACCCGGCTGCGATCGAGGTGGCGCGGTGCCGGTTAACTGGTTGCCAAAGGCGGCTCGTTCAAAGCTGCCATCTGTTCGCGCAGCTGCAGGATGTGCTCACCCCAGTAGTTGGTCGTATTGAACCAGGGGAAGTGGTGCGGGAACGCCGGGTCGTCCCAGCGCCTTGCCAGCCAGGCGCAGTAGTGCAAAATCCTCAGGGTTCGCAAAGCTTCCACGAGCCGTAATTCTCCCGGTCGGAAATCGTAGAACTCGTTATACCCCTCGACAATCTCCGCCAGCTGCGCCGTCTGATGAGCACGATCCCCCGAAAGCATCATCCAGAGATCCTGAATCGCCGGAGCGCTTCGGGCATCATCGAAATCAACAAAATGCGGTGCGTCTCCGCGCCACAAGACGTTTCCGGCATGGCAGTCGCCGTGGGTGCGAATGTAAGCGGAATCGTCGAACCCGGCGAGCAGGTCGTCGAGCGTCTGCAGCAGGTCGCGGGTCAGTGCATCGTAGTTTGCCTTGTACTCGGCAATGATGAACCGGTCGCTGATCAGAGCGACGGACTCATGGCCGAAGGTTGTGCAGTCGAGCCGGGGGCGATGTTCAAAAGGACGGGTCGCGGCGATCGCGTGGATGCGTCCCAGAGTCCGCCCCATGATCAGAAGGTTGTCGAAATTGTCAAATTCCGGGGCGTGGCCGCCCTGGCGCGGGTACAGGGCAAACCGGAAGCCCTGGTAATGGAAGAGGCTTGCTCCCTGTTCGTTGATAATCGGAGCGACGACCGGCAGTTCGTGTTCCGCGAGTTCGAAGCAGAACCGGTGCTCCTCGAGGATCTGTTCATCGCTCCAGCGTGCGGGACGATAAAATTTGGCGATCAACGGATCACCGTCCTCTATGCCGACCTGGTAGACGCGGTTCTCGTAGCTGTTCAGAGCGAAGTTCCTGCAATCACACAGGACATCACAGCTCTCGACGGCATCCAT
The DNA here is from genome assembly GCA_963715335.1 of uncultured delta proteobacterium. Taxonomy (GTDB): domain Bacteria; phylum Desulfobacterota; class Desulfuromonadia; order Desulfuromonadales; family BM103; genus JAFDBW01. The sequence goes on along the minus strand of CAVQRZ010000005.1, from coordinate 146,064 downwards.
GATGAAACTGGGAGTCAGGGCTTCGAAAGGGTGTTGGCTCGGAGTTTTTGACATGAAAGGTTCGCAATGAATCCCCCGCGACGATCGCTACGGAGTCTTCATGACCTCCCGGATGTCGTTCGACAGGGCAGTAATATCCCCTTCGGTGGTAGCCCACGAGCACATGAAGCGGCAGTGCCCGGAGCCGATGAAGGTATAAAAGACCCAGCCCCGGTTGTGCAGGGTGGTGACAACCCTCTCCGGGAGCTCGACGAAAACGGCGTTGGCTTCGGTGGGGTGGACGAGGCTGACGCCGGGTATCTCGGCAAGGGCGTCGGACAATTTGCGGGCGCAGGCGTTGGCGTGCCCGGCATGCCTGAGAATCGCGTCGTCCTTGAGCAGGCCGAACCAGGGGGCGGAGAGATAACGCATTTTCGACGCCAGCTGGCCAGCCTGTTTGCAGCGGTAATCGAATTCGTTAGCGAGTTTCCGGTCAAAAAAGACCACGGCTTCACCCATCGGCATGCCGCACTTGGTGCCGCCGAAAGTCAGTACGTCAACCCCGGCCCGCCAGGTCAGTTCCTTCGGGTGGATCTGCAGCGCAGCGACGGCGTTGGCAAAGCGCGCACCGTCCATGTGCAACCTGAGGCCAAGGCGCTTGGCCAGGCCGTGGATCGCAACCAGCTCATCCGGCGTGTACAGGGTCCCGAGCTCCGTGGCTTGGGTCAAAGACAGGACCTTCGGCTTCGGATAGTGGATGTCGCTGCGTTTCTTGACCGTATGTTCGACCTCGACCAGGTCGACCTTGCCGTTCCCGCCGCCAACAGTCAGCAGCTTGGTGCCATTGGAGAAGAATTCGCTGGCACCACACTCATCGGTTTCGACATGGGCCATATCGTGGCAGATAACGCTGTGGTACGACTGGCAGAGTGACGCCAGGGCCAGGGAGTTGGCGGCCGTCCCGTTGAAGACGAAAAAAACTTCACAGTCGGTATCGAAAAAATCGCGTAGCGCGTCGCACGCTTTGGCTGTCCAGGGGTCGTTGCCATAGCTGGTTGCATAACCGCTGTCGGCATCCTTTAATGCCTGCCAGGCCTCCGGGCAGATGCCGGCGTAATTATCGCTCGCAAACTGGTTTTTTGTCGTCATCGGCATGCTCTCGGTTATTCAGGTGTCTGGTTACGTTTGAGACTATAGCGAATCGGCATCATTAACGCAAAGGCGCAAAGCAAAGTCAGGCGCAAAAGGGGGTTTTCGGTTACCCTTTTGCGCCTGAGCGGTTTCTCCGGCCGGCAGGGTTGCTCACTCGAACCGCTTGATCCGGGTGTTCATCTGCAACAGGGTCTGCTCCGCCTTGCTGAACATTTCTTCACCGGCCAGGATGCCGACTGAACTGGCAGCAAAAAGTTGTTCGAGATAAGTCCTCGCCACCCTGACCAGAGACTTCCGGTCTACTGCGATGATGCCGTTGCGGAAGGCCTGAATCATGTCATGAGTCATCCCCTGTTGCTGATGGATGAACTCGCGATATCCCCTGCCGCCGGGTGAGAGGGGGCGGTCAAGCTCGGCAAACGCAGTCAGAATCGACTGCTTGATCGTTTCGTCACCGAAATCTCCCCTGCCGGCCCATTCGACGGCCAGGCGGTAGACATCCAGGGTCCTTTCCAGGTGTGGATCGCGATAGGAAAGCATCGAGAAAAGACCGCCATCGGCGTTGTACCCGGCCATGCCGCCGTAGGCGCCGCCTTTTTCACGAATCTCCCGATGCAGGAACTCCGCGCGCAACAACTTGGCGAGGACCATCAGCACAGGGGCGTCAGGGTGCGTGTAGGAGACAGTCCGGAATACCTGTGAGACGTAAGCGACCGGCAGGTTGTATTGCCACGCTATGGATGTCGCCTCGCTTGTAAACGGAGCGAGCTGGCCATCGCCCGTCGACAGCTTCCCCGGAAGTGCGGCCAGCAGGCCCGTCAATGGGGCCCGCATCGTCTGGTGGGCCGATTCCTCGGCGGTCACAGCAATGGTGGCGCGTACCGGTGTGAAGAGCTCTGCGGCGATTGCAGCGAAACTGTCGGCCAGGGACGAGAGGCCTTTTTCGTCCAGATCGCTGGCGGCCCGGATGATCTGGGTCTGGCTCATGCCGCTCCATTCCTCACGCTGCGCAGCAGCGGGCGTCAACGATGCTGCGGCCGCGCGTGCAGCAAAGGAGTGGCCAGCTCCGGGGATCGAGTTCTCCATCGACGTCCTGACCTGGCCGATGACCGTGCGCAGCCTGTCGAGATCGGTAAAATCAGGTGCGCACAGCATGTCGGCGATGATTCCGCACAGTTTCTCCTGGTTGCAGCTCAAGGCTTTGCCTTTGAGTTCCAGTACCGGCTGCATGATGTCGAGGTCGACCGGACTTTCCAGCATGTTGGTGCCGAGACGGATGCCACCGGTTGCCGCAGTGATCCGTCGCGACATGGCGAGGTAGTCGTGCCCCGCCGCACCGATTTGCGGCAGCAGTGCGCCAAACATTGGCAGGTAAGGCCGCAAGCTGTCATCCAGGCCGCTGGCGTTGAACTGCAGGTTCAGGTAGGTGATGCCGTTGGTCGGCTGGTTGAACCAGAACGTTTTGCAGCTGGAGATCGCCTCCGTGTTAAATGGCGTTATCGGCTCAGCGCTTTCGATGTCCGACAGTTCGAGGATCGGCAGGCAGCTCATGTCGTCCTGGGCTTCCTGGCTCTTTTGCAGATCGGCTGCTTTCGTTTTGATCACGGCGATCGCAGCTTCGTCGAGATGCTCGCGAATCCCCTCGAGTCGTTCGGCAAACGCCTGCTCTTCACGTTGCGCGTGTTTGGGATCGGGGTGCAACAGCAGGGTGACCCGGTGCGGGTTGTCGAGCAGGTGGCGGCGGATCATCTGCGGGAAGAACTGCGGGTCAGTCGTAGCGCTTCTCAGGCGCTTCAGGTTGTCGCCGATCATCAGTGTGCTGATCGGATCGTCGGCGTGCAGCCATGGGCCGAACAGGCGCATCATCAGTCCGAGTCCGTAAGGGTACTGGTCACCGGTTACCTCGCGGTTGGCAAACTCGTACTGATGCAGGGCGGCATCGATACGCTCCTGCGGAAGTCCCTGCTCGGCAACCCGTGCCAGGGTGTCGAAAATCACCTTCTCAATCTCCGGTAATCTCTCCGGATCCGTTCCTTGCAGGCCAGCAGCGATAAAAGTGTCGCGATAGTCGTCGTGATATCCGGTCCCCGGCGAAAGGTTGCGGCCCAGGCCCGATTCGATCAGGGCCTGGTAAAGGGGCGCGGCCGGATTGCCGAGCAGCAGGTTAGCCAGGATGCCGGTCGCGGCACGCTCGAAAGTGTCCTCGATCGGGCAGGTCAGCCAGGCCAGATGGACCATGCTGCGCTGCCGCATGTCGTCTTTTGCGTCGACCGGGAAGGTCTGCGTCCTGCTGATCGGTTCGGTAAAACGAGCCTCACGGGGGATCTCGCTGCTGACCGGCTGTCTTTCGAAGCGGCCCAGGGCCAAATCGTCGATCTGTTGCAAATGGTCTTCGAGCGGCAGGTTTCCGTAAGTGAAAATCCAGCTGTTGCTCGGGTGGTAATAGCTCTTGTGGAACGCTCGCAGCTGCTCCCAGGTCAGGTCCGGAATCACCAGCGGTTCGCCGCCTGAATTTTCGCCGTAGCAGGTGGTCGGGAAGAGGGCCGCGTTGAGGCGCCGGCCGAGCAGTGATGACGGGTCGGCCATGGCCCCTTTCATTTCGTTGAACACCACGCCCTTGATCATCAGGCTGGCGGGATCCTCCGGGTTGGCAAAGTCAAGCCGATGGCCTTCCTGGAGAAAATCCTGTTCACGCAGCAGGGGGAAAAAGGTGGCGTCGAGGTAGATCCCCATCAGGTTGTAGAAGTCCTTGCGGTTCATGCTCGCGACCGGATAAAGGGTCCAGTCGGCTGCCGTCAGGGCATTCATGAAGGTGTTGAGGCTGCGTTTGAGCATGGCGAAAAACGGGTCGCGCACCGGATACTTCTGCGATCCGCAGAGGACTGTGTGCTCGAGGATATGGGCGACGCCGGTCGAATCCGGCGGCGGGGTGCGAAAGCCGACGGCAAAGACGTTGTTCGGGTCGTCACAGGCCAGGTGCAGGAGCCGTGCTCCGGTCGGCTCATGCAGCAGTGTGACCGCTGTCAGGTTCAGCTCCGGGACCAGCAGATTCTGCTTTATCAAAAAACTGCCGAGCCGGTCGCCGGGCAGGGGGAGTTTGTTATCCATTGAGGGCTCCAATTCGTGGCGTCATTATGAAGATTAATTGTAGCGTACTGCGCTCTGATTGATAGTTGAGGTTAAAAATAAAAGCCCCGCTCATGGAGCGGGGCTGGAGAGTGACATATTTTTTACAGGAATGCCAGTTGATGAGGGCGTTTATTTTTCGGGCATTTGGAAAAAGTGCCTCCTGAATTGTTATGGCTTGATGATGATCTTGCCGAAAAGCCCTTTGCCGGAGAGAAATTGGTCATAGGCTTTTGCCGCCTGATCGAATGTATACTCGGCGCCGATAGCGGACTTGATCTTGCCTTGTCCCATCCAGTAAAAACCCTGCTCAAGTTCAGCCTTGGTGCCCTGGGTGGAACCAAGGATGTTGGTGCCCTTGAAAAATACGTGGCGCAAGTCGATTTTGGCGTCAAAACCTGTGGTCGCCCCACAGCTGACCAAGGTGCCGCCGAATTTCAGCAAGGTAAGTTGGGCATTAAAATGGGTCTCGCCAACATGGTCGAAAGAGACATCGACCCCAGGAGCGCCACCAGTCTGCTTGGCGATCTCTTTGCAAATGCCACGAACCTCCTTAACCCAGCCTTCATCGCGGTGATTGACCACGTAATCTGCGCCGAGCTCTTTGCACAGATTGGCATTCTCCGGACTGGCGGTGGCAATAACAGTACAGTTGTAGAGTTTGGCAATCTGGATCCCGAGGTGGCCGACACCGGAGCGCCCGCCCATGATCAGCACGAGTTGGCCCGGTTTGATCTGAGCACGTCCGACCAGCATATGCCATGCGGTGAGCAGGTTCATGGCCGCCGCCGCCGCTTGCTCGTAGCTGACCGTATCGGGGATCTTTACCACGTTAACCTCGGGTAGACAAACCTGCTCAGCATGGCTGCCGGGGGTCGTCTGGAAACCCCAGACCATGCGTTTGGAACAGTCGTATTCACGACCGCTGGTGCAGGCTTCGCAAACCCGGCAGGACATGTTGGCGTGAACTGCAACCCGGTCGCCGACCTTGATGCTGGTCACGTCGCTGCCGACAGCGAGGACATCCCCGGCGGCGTCGGACCCAGAGGTGTGGGGGAGTTCGACCGGAATCGGGTTGCCGCGCATGCCCCATACGTCGTTATAATTCAATGCAGAGGCCTTAACCTGAATCAGCACTTCATTCGCTTTTGGCTTTGGATTCGGGACCTCCTCTACTGTCAGGATGTCTGCAAAATTATCATCTGGGGCGTACTCTTTGTAGACAAGTGCTTTCATTCTTTAGATCCTTTCCTTTTGGTTGGGGTGCGTCCTGTAAATATGTTTTCGAGAAGAGCGGTTCTCCAAAGTGTCGGTACGATTTTGCTACCCTATCCACCATTTATATATTTGTCAAACAAATATATAAATGCTTCCCATGATCTTGTAAATGAGATATCTTGGACGCTGAGAATAACAATATTATCACTCGTGTCCCGAGTGAAAAGGGAGAGCTCTGGAAAAATGGCGATTAATTTTCAGCCGCTTGTTGCAGAAAGCCTTGCCAAGCAAATCGCGGAAAACATCCGCAGTTCAATTCTGGATGGAAGTCTCAAGGTTGATGACCAACTTCCGACTGAGGAAGTTCTAGCAGAAAAGTTCAACGTGTCTCGTCCGACTATTCGCGAGGCATTAAAGCGGCTTGCCGCTCAGAACCTGATTCGCAGCCGCCGCGGTCCGACCGGTGGAACATTCATCAACCGCCCCAGTCAGGAAGACCTTAGCTCCTCGCTGACGGGCGCCGCCATGCTTTTGGTCAGTATGGGTGAATTCAGCCTCTCTGAAATCGCTGAAGCGCGCCGAGAACTGGAATTGACCTGCTGCCGTCTTGCCGCAGAACGTCGGCAGGATGAGCACCTGTTGGCCATGGCTGAAGAGCTTAAACGGCAAAAAAATCCCGCTACAACGGATGTAGACTTCTGCGCATCAGATGTTCGTTTCCACCGGGCACTGGTGGATGCAACCCGAAACCCGGTTCTGCAATTTGTCATGTTTGCCGTCATTGAGGCGTTGCAACCGGCAACCAACCTGGTCATCTTCCGATTCAGGGAACGTGAAAAAATTCTCGCCCAGCATGAACGCATCTACGAAGCGATCAGAGTTCAGAATGCCAGCATCGCTGAAGAAGCTATGGCAGAGCAGATGAATTACCTGTGCGAACAATACGCCCAGGCCCAGGAGTGGCGCCGTGACCGTGACGGGGAAACGCAGTGAGCGATAGATTTAAAGCCCTGATTGTGACTCGTGAGAACGGTGTCGTCGAGCATAGTATTCGTCAACTCTCGATCGATGATCTTCCTGAAGGTGATGTTCTGGTCGCAGTAAAATACTCAAGTCTCAACTACAAGGACTGCCTCGCTGTTGCCGGTCGGGGAAATATCGTTCGCCAATACCCGATGATCCCTGGAGTGGACTTGACCGGAGAAGTATTGTCCTCAGAGTCTCCAGATTTTCAGCCTGGGGATAAAGTGCTGCTGACTGGCTGGGGCGTTGGGGAACGCTACTGGGGCGGCTATACGCAGCAGGCTCGACTGAATTCCGAATGGCTTATTCCTCTTCCGGAGGAACTTGGAGAATTGAAAGCTATGGCCATCGGCTCTGCAGGTCTCACTGCCATGTTGTGCGTTATGGCTCTGGAGGACCAGGGCGTGACTCCGGAGCAGGGAACTATCCTGGTCACTGGAGCGAGCGGCGGGGTCGGTGGCATTGCGGTCGCCCTGCTCGCCGGGTTGGGCTTCTCTGTCGCTGCGGCTACCGGTAATAGAGAACATGACGATTACCTTTACCAACTTGGTGCTACCGAAATAGTGAGCCGCACAGAACTTGAAAAACCTGCACGTCCCCTGGAAAAGCAACGCTGGTCCGGAGCGATCGACACGGTTGGCGGGAAGGTCCTGTCCCGTCTGCTGGCAGAGATGCAATACGGCGGCACAGTCGCTGCGACCGGCCTGACCGGAGGGGCAGACCTTAACACAACAGTCATGCCTTTCATCTTGCGGGCGATCAAGATGGTCGGGGTGGAAGTGACAACCTGTCCGATCCCGCTACGAAAGACGGCCTGGATGCGCCTGTCGAAAGAACTCTCCGACAACCTTCTGGGCCAGATTTACAAAGTTGTCTCTTTGGAAGAGGTCCCGCAGTATAGCGAAAAACTTCTCGCCGGACAGGTGTCCGGTCGTGTGGTCGTCGACCTGAAACTATGAGGAAATTCAATTCGGAACAAATAGAGACTGTGGGCTGAATCCTGATTTGGTAACTGTGAGAGCCTGACAGGAAGATCCTGGCTCTTAATGTCTTCCCCCTGTGCTTTCCCTTTTCATTGAGACGCTGAACTGGTAAAATTCGCAAAATTTTAATCTGCCCATCACGGCCCAAAAGGTCCCGGAAAATCCATGTCGCATCGTATGTCCCTCTCCGTACAACAGAAAATGACGGGAATAATTTTCCTGGTCAGCATATTCGTACTGATTCTGACCTCCGTGCAGTTCGTTTCTATTTGAATCAAAGCGTATAATGACTTTGCCGAAGACGACCTGAGTTCGTTGGCCAGGGTCGTTGCTCGAATGTCGTCTTGCCGATGGCAAGTCGGGACTCGCGCAGCATGCAGGAGTTCTCACGCCCTCTGGGGTACGCAAGGATATCGTTTTTGCACATCTTCTGACAGCGGATGGTCGAACCATCGTAAGCTATCCGTCTTCTCCTATAACAGATCGGCAATCGATGCAAGACAACTGGTTGAACTGCTGGAAACAGAGAAAAGGCAGATCGAGCAGGGGCGACAAATGTGCGAGAAGATCTGGCGGGACGCCGGTCGGATGTCTCATTTCATGCCGGTTGTTTATCAAAATAAAACCGTCGGTTACAGTTACCTGAGCCTTGAGATGGTGAGACAGCGCGAGGATAACGCTGTATCTTGCCCTGAGTTGGCTACTGACGATGGTGATTGCGATTCTGGTGACCTACCTGTTGAGTGTCAGGATGCAGAGACACATTTCAGGTCCTGTTGAGAATCTGGCTTCGCAAATGCAGCAGATCTCCAGGGAAAAACGCCTGATCGGCCCGATTCAGCATGAAAACGAAGATGAGTTCGGAGTTCTTTACACCGGTTTTGAAGAGATGATCAAGGCTCTGAAAGAAAGAGATCGGTTACTCGAGCAGCAGCGCAAGAACCTCGAGCTGGAAGTCCAACTCCGGACCAGGGCCATGGAAGCGGAAAAGGAGAAGGCGGAACAGGCGACACTTGCAAAATCCAGTTTTCTGGCGAATATGAGCCATGAAATACGCACACCAATGATCGGTGTCCTGGGAATGGCGGAATTGCTGCGGAAAAGACCTCTCGAGAGTCGCGACAAGCAGATGGTTGAGTCCATTTACAGGTCAGGAGAGGCCCTGCTGATAATTCTCAACGACATCCTCGATTTTTCCAAGATTGAAGCAGGACAATTGAAGTTCGATGCGATTCCTGTTGATTTGAAACAGTTGACGGGAGAAGTCGTGCACTTGATGGCTATCAATGCCCACGCCAAAGGGGTTGCATTAAAGGTGGATACGCCCGACCTGATGCCGGCCGTGATCGGCGACCCGGGACGGATCCGCCAGGTTCTCCTGAATCTGGTCGGCAATGCCATAAAATTTACCGATTCCGGCACCGTCTCGGTTTCCTTGCGGGCGTCTTGCAATGAAACTGCGGACATCTGCAACTGCCTGTTCGACATTCATGATACCGGTGCCGGGATCGATCCGGATGTTCAGGATCGTATTTTCGATTACTTCGACCAGGGTGACAGCAGTACGACGCGCAGGTATGGCGGGACCGGGCTTGGCCTGGCCATAGTCAAAGACCTTGTCCGGGCCATGGGGGGGGCTGTCTCGCTTGAGAGTGCGCCCGGTGTGGGAAGCACTTTCAGTGTCTGTCTGCCCCTGACCATCACTGATAAAACAGTCCAGACACGGTCTCTGCCGAACGATCATGCTGAGTCTGGCGACCTGGTTCCAAGGAGCTTTGAACAGTCTCCATGCAATGCAACGGGCAGGGAGTTGCACATCCTCCTGGCCGAGGACAATCCTACTACCCAGAGCCTTATTTCCATCCTCATGGAGCAGATGGGTTTTGGCTTGACGATCGTTGATAATGGTCAGGCTGCAGTCGAATTCCTGGAGCAGGAAAAGGTCGATCTGATCCTGATGGACTGCCAGATGCCACATATGGATGGTTTTAGAGCCACGGCCCTGCTCCGCGCAAAAGGAATTGAGACGCCGGTTATTGCCCTGACCGCCTATGCCCGCGATGAAGATGAAGAACAGTGTCTTGCTGCAGGGATGAACGATTTTCTCAGCAAGCCGTTCCGACAATCAGAAATGCGGGCTATGTTGCAGAAATGGCTGGGATGCAAACCGCAGTGCGTGTCTTCCAACACCGAAAACGCAGACGTTTGATACGGATGAAAGAATCACCGAAGAGAACATCGCCAGGCAAAATATCATCCTGGCATTTGCCGGTGCTGGCCTACAGCCTCGCGCTTGGTGCCCTGGTCACGATCATCGCCGGTGAAAAATGGCGCATTGACGTACCGGTCAGCATGACTCGCGCAGTGGTCACTGAAAACCATGACTCGAAAACCTCCCTTGCTATCCATGGAGGGGGGATGCATGGAAATGTGCGTGTTCTGCATGCCGCCAATATGGTTGATGAGCGTGCTCGCACATGGGAAATATTGCCGGGAATTTCAGTGCGTGCTGTCGCTGTGAAAGGCCGGATTGCCCTTGCTGCATGCTTTATAAACAAGCTGACCAGTGTTGACCTGTCCACCCCTGGGGGGCCGACTCTGCTGGACTCACTGGAACTCCCGGCTCATATCAAGACAGTCAGGATTGTCGGCAATCGGGCCCTGGTCGGAATGGCACATGATAAAGGTATGGCAATCATCGATCTGAGCCATCCGGAAGAGTTGAAGCTGTCTGCGATCATCCCTTTGAAAGGGTCTGTCGCCGACATGGTTACCGTTGGTGAGTCTATCTACTATGCAGATATCTATCGTGGACTCGGCAGAATCAACCTTGCCGTGGAGAACCCGTCTCCGGAATTCCTGGATGCACCGGATAAACCTTGGAGGCTAGCCGTTTCCGGCAACCGGTTAGTGGCTGCTTCCGTGGACAACAACCTGTTTTTTTACAACATTTCCCCGGAGGATAGCGTCGAAAAGGCTGGCACTTTAAACCTTCCCGACCTGAATAAAGGCGGGGTCAGGGGGCTTGCCTTCTTGGCAGGAACGCTTGCGGTAGCTGTATCGGACGGCTCGATAAGGGTGTTCTCTCTGGCTGCGTGGCCAAAGCTGCAGGAAGTCAGTCGCTTGCCGGTTCCGGGGGTGCCATATAGGGTTATGCCGGTTGTCGGTCGAGACCGACTGGTGGTAAGTCTTGTGTCAGCGGGTGTCGCCCTGATTGACGTAAAGCCCTCCGCGAGCGCAGTCGTTTCAGGGCATCTCATGCTGCCTTCGACTGTCATTGCCATGGCTGTTCAGGATGACGCAATATACGCCTCCATGCAGGCTGGATTACGAGGGTTAGTCGCGTTTTCCATGGAGGGGATTGAACAGAGCAGTTTTGTCCCGGCGACTTATGTCGATCGTAATTACCATGCTTTGTCTTCCTGGAACGGTCGTCTTTTCGGTTACCGTAGAGACAAAACCCTGGTCGCCCTGGCTGATCAGGGACGTTCCGGATCGCCCACCTCCGGCCCGGTTTTGCCGGTACATGACCAGGATGGCGTCACCCTGTTCCGCATGTCGAAGAATGGCGAGGTGAGCTTGGATGGGTCCATCATGCTGGAAAGCGGAGCGCTGGACGCGGTTTACTCAGAAGGGTCTCTGCATGTTCTGCATCGCGGGGGGTTGCGGATTCTGTCCGATCCACAATTGGGCGAGGTGGTTGTTGTCGGAGACATGGAACTTTCCGGGCAGCCTGTTCACCTGAGGACTCTGGAGCCGGGCTACATATTGGTGACCACGAAAGAGGAAGGCCTCAAGGTTGTGGATGTCTCTGATCGGACGCATCCCGTACAAATCGCAGAGGTGAGACCACCAGAGCACCTGCAGTCGTCCTTCATAGCCCATGATATCTTTATAAATGGCAAGTTTGCCTATGTCTCGCAAGGAAGCGGCGGTCTTAACGTTATCGATCTTGGCGATCCAAGGCATCCTGAGTTGGTGCAGATTGTTGATACTCCGGGGCTGGCCAGAAAAATGGTGTTGCACGATGGTCTCCTGCTGGTTGCCGATGGAGATAAAGGGATCTATATGCTTGATGCCAGCATGCCGGGCCGGCTTCTGCCGATCGGCTCTTTGCCGACTCCGCTGCGGGCCAATGAAATTGCAACCGTGCCGGATGGAATCCTGATCAGCAATTACCCCGGTGGGACCTTGAAGTTGCCTTACCCGGAAAAATTGGATAATTATCGGATCGTTAGCAGGGAGTTGTTGCAGAGCGAAGCGCCTGCCTCTGGCGCGGGGTATGTATATCTCTATGACGAACACTCGCAAAACAGGGTCTTGATCGAGAATCCGCCTGATTAATCCCTGGCCTAGAATTTGTAGGTCATGCCCAACCAGAACTGGCGGCCGAGCTCGTAGACGTCGTCGGAATCATCCGCCGGCGGTGTCCGGTCAAAAACATTATTGATCTCCAGTGAGAGAACGATGCTCTGGCTGCGAAGGATGATTTTCTCCCAGTCAATTCTCCAGTCGAAAATCCAGTAGCCGGGTTGTTCACCCTTCGCGTAAATGTCATAACTCTCACCTGAAGGCAGCGTGATATTGTCCCTGGTGTCTTCTAGTGTTTCGTAACCGCTTTGATAACGGGCAGTGTTTGTGAAGGTGAAATTCCCGGGCAATCGACCGACATAGATGATGTTTAACCTGTGTTCGCGGTTATAGTCCGGTCGGGGTAAATCATCCAGGCTGATCAACTTGCCCCGGTACCAGACGCTGTCATCAAGATCATCTTCGTCGAAAATATCATCGTAAGAGTCATTGCTCGATTCCTGATCGCTATAGGTATAGTTGATGTTCAGGAAATGGTTCTGCCATTGCCGTTCCCACGAAAGCTTGGCGCTCTTGTAGTCGCTTGAGCCGTTGTTGTTGAGTTCCCAACCGCGGATGGTGCTGCCGTCGACAACGGTTGTGAACAACTCCTTGGCAAATTGGTCCCGGTTGTCACGTTCCAGGTAATTGATCTCCAGGCTGCCGCCCAGCAATCTCTGTACGACTCCAATGTTCCATTCGTCGGAATAGGGGGTGTCGAGTTCTGAATATCGGTGACTCAGAAACCCTTCGTTTGCAACTGGTGTCCAGATTGTCAGGGAATCGTCCGGATTTTTGGAACGAGCCTCTCTCAGGTATGGGGTTCTTCCTTCACGTAACTTATAAGTCAACAAGGCTTTCCCGTGATAACGATTATAACCGCCCTTGATGATGGTTTTTTCGTTCCCGAACAGATCCCACGTCCCGGCAAAACGGTAAGATATGTCGGTGTTCTCCATGAAATTGTCATAGGACACACGAACCCCGGGCCGGAAACGAAAAGGCCCTGCTTCAATCAGGTCGTCAAGATAGGCGGCAAAGCTGTTGATCGTTGCTTCCTCGGATTCTGCAAAGTAGACACGTCTTTCCCGGAAGTAGACTTCGCTGTTAATGCATGACGGGTCATCATCGCTACAGACAACCGTTAAATCTTCGACCGCTCTGTTCAGGGCGTGTTCGTAGGTTGTTCGTTTGCGATCAAAAGAGCCTTTATCATGACTGGCTTCCAGCCCGAGGTTGAACGTGTTTACAGTCTGATAGAAGGTTGCCGGATGCGAAACCAAGTCAATGTATGCTTGCAGGCTTTCTTCCTCGTTGTCGATGTCACCGTAACCGCCCTCCGCACTCCACGGCAGTCCGTACTGTTCCCCCCAGTTTTTGGAAGGCGTGTCGGAGGGCCAAAAAAAGTGATTTGAGTTTGCCTGCCTCGAGTTGTCATTGTTCAGGTAGGTTGATGAGAATTCCAGAACACCGAATGGCAACTCTCCTGTCAGTTTGCCGCTGACGCTGGTTCCGCCGCGCTCAATCTCAACGTCACTGTCCCTGGCACCGTCGATAAAGAAATCTTCTTTAGATGGTGTGTGGCTGACGGTCAATTCCAGGGTGAAGGGCGTTTTGGGCTGCCAGACATATTTCAGGAAATAATTCTCGAGAGTTTTGTGGCGCTCGTTCCAATCGTCGATGTTGAACGTCTCCAGGTCAGACCGAATCATTTTATATGCAGCCAGGAACGCCGTCTCTTCGTTGATCGGCACGTCGAGTTCCAGGCCTATATCGTACTTTTTAAAGCGTGGCTGCATCTGCTGGTCGGTTGAGTTGTAAAATTCTTCCCGTCTGTCGGGGTCAATACGAAACTCGGTCCATGCATCCCGGGTCGTCCGGAAACTGACTTGACCTGCAAACTTTTTATTCGGTGACCGGGTATCAGCATCGACGACGCCACCGGTAAAACCGCCGAATTTAGCCGGGATATTGCTGTCATAAACCGTTATGTTGTCGATAAGATCCTGGTGGATAAAGCTGCGTTGCGGGTGACTCGGAACCTCCCTGATCGACTCGGCAACATTATTGCCCGTCAAAGGATCAAGGACGCTGCCCAGGTTGACGCCGTCGATCGTGTAATTGTTTTCATAAGCGCGTCCGCCGGAGATGGATATGAGCGGTGGCAGGATCTCGCCCGAATTTTCTGATGTGCGCTGTCCTTCCCCGATCTGGACTCGCGGCAGAATGGTGATTGCCTCGGTGATGCTGCTGTTTTTTTTCGGCAGGGAATGCAGAACGTTGCTGGTCAGTTCCGAGCTACCGGAAAGCAGGTTTTCAGTCGTGCCTACCACAGTCACCTGTCCCAGGGTGGGAATCTTCCCTGAAGGAGCGGCCAGTTGCCCATTGTCAGCCGTTTCCACAGCGGACAAACTTGTCGGTAGCGTTGCGACAACAACAGCAGCGAGAATGATTGCTTTCCGGAAAGCCATGATATAGCACTTGACTGAGTTGTTAAGTTGTTGTTTATTCGGACAAATAAAGCGACGCATTGTCTTAATTTTTATCGCAAAGTGTCAACCTAAAAAGCTCTAACCCTGGTCGGTCGGATTGCTTTGCAGCCCGAATCGAGCAATTAACTCCAGAGCCTCTTTCCGGTCTCTCAATTTGGTTATGCGATGATGTTGAGCAAACTGACATCCATGCCGATGATCCTTCGGCTTTCACTGTGCCTGCTGGTTTCTGCAGGGGCCCACGGAGGCATGGCTTATTATGACTGGGCGAATCAGCCTGCCAGCGTAGCCGATGGCCAATCTGCAGTTGTCGTCGCCCTGGTTACCGCTGCAGACGATCAATCCTTCGTCGTTGATGACGTTCCGCAGGCCCTTCCGGAGCAGGACTCCGCGATTACAGAGCGTAAAGTAACGGCCAAAATTGCCCCGGGGATTTCACCCCGGCCGGTCGTGAAGCCGTCTCGCATGACACGGCCGAAACCGGACCGGTCAAGGACGCTGTCGAAATCGTCGAAGAATCGACAGAAGAGGTGAGCCGACAGCCCCGGTTTGCGTTGAGCCCCGGGAGAGTGTGCCGGCGCCTCCGACCGAAGTCGCGACGATAAAAGGCCCGGTCGAAATGACCTTGCAAGGGGTGCGTGCCGAGGTATCCGCGCCGGAGGTTCGGGTTGTACAGCATGAGGATCGTCGACCGGCCCATCGCAACGCTGTGAGGCCGACCGGTGAGGCACTGGTAGAAGCCATGCCGGATTACCTCAATAACCCTTTACCCGAGTATCCTTACATAGCTCGCCAACGACATTGGCAGGGCGTGGTGTGGCTGTTGGTCGACGTGTCGGCATCGGGCCTGGTCGAGGATGTTGATGTTGAGCGATCATGTGGCCACCAGGTCCTGGACCGGGCTGCCAGCAGAACCGTAAAACGCTGGGAATTTACCCCTGCAACGCGGGCCGGCCTGCCAGTGGAAAGTCGGGTCCGCATCCCGGTTCGTTTCAGCCTGAAAGATAGCTGAGGCGAAGCCTGTCAGTAGGGTTGCGGCTTTTCTTGCCATTCGGAAGAGCAAAGTGTGATTTAGTCTTGCATTATTGCTCCTGGCATGCTAGAAAATCGCCCTTCGGGGAGTGGCGCAGCCTGGTAGCGCGCCAGTTTTGGGAACTGGATGTCGCAGGTTCGAATCCTGTCTCCCCGACCACTTAAAGCGCCAGTAGCTCAGCTGGATAGAGCATCGGCCTTCTAAGCCGACGGTCGAGGGTTCGAGTCCTTCCTGGCGCGCCATTACGTTTGGCGATCGAGGGGTGGTTTCTCGTTGACATTGCTCCTCGGCCTTGTCTAGAATCTTGTTCTTTATGGTGGGTGTAGCTCAGTTGGTAGAGCACCAGGTTGTGGCCCTGGTTGTCGCGGGTTCAATCCCCGTCACTCACCCCATAAATATTCCGGGCCTGCCTTTTCCCCGTCGACCCCTCAGAATGTGGCGGTTATCCCGGGAAAAGTCGGGCCTTAATTGTATGCAGAGCGCCGGTTGGTTGCGCGGGTGTGGTGGAACTGGTAGACACGCTAGATTTAGGATCTAGTGCCGAGAGGCGTGGGGGTTCGAGTCCCTTCACCCGCACCAATCTTCAAGGATGAAAACCTGTCGATAAATCTTGCCGATACCGGTATCCTGTCCGCTGTCATGGCAGAGCAAATGAGGAGCGCTAGTATGAATGTGAAGGTTGAAGATGTCAGCAGCATCAAGAAGAAACTGATTTTTGAGGTCGCCTCGGAGAAGGTCGACAAGGAAATCGGTCGTGCCTATAAGAAGATCGGCAAGACGGCCAAGGTCAAAGGGTTCCGTGCCGGAAAAGTGCCCGATTCGGTTCTGGAAAAATATTACGGGGCCCAGGTGGAACAGGAAGTCCTGACCCGGCTGATCAATGATACTTACTTCAAGGCCCTCGACGAGAATGATATCCCGGCGGTTGGTGAGCCGAACATCGTCGACAGCAGCGGGATCAACAAGGGTGCAGTCTTCACCTACGAGGCTGAAGTTGAGATCAAGCCGGAAGTGACAGCCAAGGATTACACCAAGCTGTCACTGGAAAAAGAAAAGTTTGTTGCCGATGCCAAGGTTGTAGAGGGTCGTCTTGAAGAGATGCGCATCTCCCGCTCGCAGCTCGAAGTCAGCAGCCGCAAAAAGGCCCGCAATGGCGATTCCGTCGTGATTGATTTCGAGGGCTTTGTCGATGGCGTGGCTTTTGCCGGCGGTAAAGGCGAAGATTACCTCCTCGAGTTGGGCTCTGGCTCCTTTATCCCCGGCTTTGAAGACCAGGTTGTCGGCATGAAACGGGACGAGGACAAGGATGTTGAAGTCACGTTTCCCGCAGAATACGGTCAGGCCGAACTGGCCGGCAAGCCGGCCGTTTTCAAAGTGAAGCTGAAGGAGATCAAGGAGAAGGTCGTCCCGGAGCTTGACGATGAATTTGCCAAAGGCTTCGGCGTTGATACACTTGACGAACTTAAAGCGGAATTGCAAAAGAGCCACGCCACCCAAGAGAAGAACCGGGTTGAGAATGACTTGCGTGAAAAGCTGGTCAGCGCCCTGATCGAGCGAAACCCAGTCGAAGTTCCTGAGGCGATGATCGCCAAACAGCTTGACTATATGTACGAGAATATCAGCAACCGCATGCAGTCGCAGGGGATGTCTGTCGCCATGCTGGGGATCACTCCAGAGAATTTCCGTGAAAATTACCGGAACACGGCCGTTGAGCAGGTCAGTGGCAACCTGATCCTCGAAGCGATTGGCCGCCAGGAGAGTATCCGGGCCGATGAAAGTGAAATTGATGCCAAGCTGGAGGAAATTTCCACCATGGCCAACGCTCCCCTCGAGACGGTGAAGAAGTACTACTCCGCACCCGAGGCGCGCGTCGGCCTGATGGCGCAGATTGCGGAAGAAAAAGTCATCAGTTTCCTTCTGGATAATGCCAAGATCAAGGAAGTGTCACCGAATAAACCGAAAAAGAAGGCTGACAAGAAAACCGAGGGGGACGCATGAACCTGATTCCAATGGTCGTGGAGCAGACCGGACGTGGAGAGCGCGCCTATGATATCTATTCGCGACTGCTCAAGGATCGGATTATTTTCCTTGGTGGCGGGATTGACGATCATCTGGCCAACCTGATCATCGCCCAGATGCTCTTTCTCGAGTCGGAGGATTCTGAAAAAGACATCCACCTGTATATCAACTCCCCGGGCGGCATCGTGACCGCCGGTCTGGCGATCTACGATACCATCCAGTACCTGAAGGCTCCCGTTTCGACTATCTGTGTTGGCCAGGCGGCCAGCATGGGCGCGCTCCTGCTCGCGGCCGGGACTTCGGGCAAGCGTTACGCCCTGCCGCATTCGAGGATCATGATCCATCAACCGTTGGGCGGATTCCAGGGGCAGGCGACCGATATCAGCATCCATGCCCAGGAAATCCTGCGTCTGAAGGACACCCTGAACTCGATCATGGCCGAGCATACTGGCCAGCGGCTGAGCCAGTTGTCGGCCGATACGGAGCGTGATTTCTTCATGGGTAGCGAAGCGGCAAAAGAATATGGTATCATCGACGATATTGTGTCGAGAAAAGACTGATTTACACGAGGTGAGGCAGTGACGCAAAAGAGTGGCCACAGTGATCAATTGACCTGTTCATTCTGCGGTAAAGCGCAGGAAGAGGTGAAGAAGCTTATCGCCGGACCGGCAGTCTATATCTGCGATGAATGCATAGAACTGTGCAAGGACATCATCGCGGAAGAGGCCCAGCTTGATGAAACCCCGATGGGTGAAGGCCTGCTGCCGAAGCCTGTTGAAATCAGACATGTCCTGGATGATTTCGTGATCGGGCAGGAGCGGGCGAAAAAAGTTCTGGCGGTTGCTGTCTACAATCATTACAAGCGCATTGAAGCCTCTGAAAAAGCCGGAGAAGTTGAAATACAGAAGAGCAACATCCTTCTGCTTGGGCCGACTGGCAGTGGCAAAACCTTGCTGGCCCAGACCCTGGCCCGGGTCCTGAATGTCCCGTTTGCAATCGCCGACGCCACCAACCTGACTGAAGCCGGTTATGTTGGCGAAGATGTCGAAAATATCATTCTGAACCTTTTGCAGGCGGCTGACTACGACCTGGAGAAAGCCCAGAAGGGGATCATCTATATCGACGAGGTCGACAAGATCGCCCGCAAATCAGACTCGCCTTCGATCACCAGGGATGTGTCCGGTGAAGGGGTGCAGCAGGCTCTATTGAAGATTATCGAAGGGACGACCGCCAGCGTACCACCGAAAGGTGGCCGAAAACACCCGCAACAGGAATTCCTGAAGGTGGACACCACCAATATCCTGTTTATCTGCGGCGGAGCATTCTCAGGGCTGGAAACGGTTATCAACCAGCGGGTCGGCTCCAAAACCATGGGCTTTGGTTCCAGCTCCGTGCAGAAAACTGATCAGAAGATCGGTGAGGTCCTGTGCCTGGTGGAACCTTGTGACCTGCTCAAGTACGGATTGATCCCCGAGTTCATTGGCCGTTTGCCGGTTGTCGCGACTCTCGATGAGCTGGATGAGGAAGCGCTGGTCAGAATCCTCAGCGAGCCCAGGAACGCGTTGATCAAGCAGTACCAGAAACTCTTTGATATGGAAAATGTTGATCTCAAGTTTACCGACGGTGGCCTGGTCGCTGTTGCCAAGGAGGCCCTCAAACGCAAAACCGGTGCGCGCGGCTTGCGTTCCATCCTTGAGAATGCAATGCTTGACGTCATGTATGATATCCCGTCCCAGGATCGGGTCCGGGAGGTTGTTATCAATGAAGATGTCATTTTCAAGGGTTCCCAGCCTATTATCATCTACGAATGTGCTGAGTCGGCCTGATAGAGTTCCTGTCGGGCGTTAGCTCAGCCGGAAGATATTGTTATGACCGCACCCTCGGAAGACTTCATGCCTGAATCTGTCCCCCCTGTATCATTCCCGGTCCTGCCGTTGCGGGATATCGTGATTTTCCCGCATATGGTGACCCCTCTGTTTGTCGGGCGGCCAAAGTCGATCCAGGCTCTGGAATGGGCAATGGAGCACGACAAGCAGGTGCTTCTGGTGACCCAGAAGGATCCCAAAACAGACGACCCCCTCGCTGACGAGTTGTATGAAATTGGGACCCTGGGGCAGGTTGTGCAAATGCTGAAGCTGCCGGACGGAACCGTCAAGGTCCTGGTCGAGGGTAAGGTCAGGGCGCGCCTGATCGATCTTGAATACACAGATGAGTGCATCTTCGTCAGCCTGCAACAGTTGCCGGATCAGGAAGTCGCGTCACCCGAGCAGGAAGCCCTGATGCGCAGCGTCAATACGACCTTCGATGTCTACGCGAACCTGAGCAAGAAAATCCCCGCTGAAATGGTGTCATCGATCTCCGGCGTCGAAGAGCCCGGACGTTTTGCCGACACCATTGTAGCGCACCTGACGGTGCCGATTCCCGACAAGCAGGAGATCCTCGAGGAAATGGACTCCCTGCTGCGGCTCGAGAAGCTTTTGGCCCTCATGGAGCGCGAGGTTGAAATCCTGCAGATCGAAAAGAAGATTCGCAATCGTGTCAAGAACCAGATGGAGCGCAGTCAGAAAGAGTACTATCTGAATGAGCAGATGCGGGCCATCCAGAAGGAGCTTGGCGAGAAGGACGAGTTCAAGCAGGAACTGCGTGAACTTGAAGAGAAAATAGATAAGGCGCGGATGTCCAAGGAAGCGACAGAGAAAGCGACTGCGGAGTTGCGCAAGCTGAAGATGATGTCACCGATGTCTGCCGAAGCGACGGTGGTCAGGAATTATGTCGACTGGCTCGTGGCTTTGCCATGGAAGAAGGGGACCAAGGACCAGATAGACCTTGTCCATGCCGAAGAGATCCTTGAAGAGGACCACTATGGGCTGGAAAAAGTCAAAGAACGGATTCTGGAATACCTGGCCGTGCAGGCGCTGGTCAAGAAGATCAAGGGGCCGATCCTTTGCCTGGTCGGTCCGCCCGGCGTTGGCAAAACTTCTCTGGGCCGCTCTGTTGCAAGGGCCATGGGGCGCAAGTTCATCCGCGTTTCCCTGGGCGGTGTGCGCGACGAAGCGGAAATCCGCGGACACCGACGTACTTACATCGGGGCCATGCCCGGCAAGGTGATCCAGGGTCTGCGTAAGGTCGGTACGCGTAATCCTGTTTTTCTGCTTGACGAGGTCGACAAGATGAGCACGGATTTCCGTGGGGACCCGTCCTCCGCCCTCCTGGAAGTTCTGGACCCCGAGCAGAACAATGCCTTTGGTGATCACTTCCTCGATGTTGATTACGACCTTTCCTCGGTCATGTTTATCGCGACAGCGAATACGTTGCAGGCGATCCCCGGGCCATTGCGTGACCGCATGGAAGTGATCCGCATCGAAGGCTACACTGAAGAAGAGAAGGTGCATATCGCGGAGCGCTACCTTCTGCCGAAGCAGTTGCAGACGCACGGACTCAAAGAGGGCCAGGTCCGGTTCTCGGAGGCCGCACTGCTCGAGATTATCCGTCGCTATACGCGTGAAGCCGGCGTACGAAGCCTGGAGCGTGAGATCGCGAACGTGTTCCGTAAGATCGCCCGCGAGGTTGTCAGGGCGGGTCTGCAAGGGAACAGGTTCCAGGTCGGGGCTCCGCAAATCAAGAAATACCTGGGTGTGCCGCGTTACAGTTTTGGCGTCCGGGAAGAAGAGCACAGGATCGGTCTTGTCAACGGCCTGGCGTGGACTGAGGCCGGTGGCGAGCTCCTGACTGTCGAAGTCACGGTACTGCCGGGTCAGGGCAAATTGACCGTGACCGGCAAACTTGGCGAGGTCATGCGTGAATCTGCCCAGGCGGCACTCAGCTATGTGCGCTCCCGGTGGCTGGAACTGGGCCTGGAGAAGGACTTTTACACCCGGGTCGACATCCACATCCACGTTCCGGAAGGCGCAATACCCAAGGACGGGCCATCCGCCGGAATCACCATGGCAACAGCCCTGGCCTCCGCCTTGACCGGCCTTGCGGTCGACCAGGACCTGGCGATGACGGGAGAAATAACGCTGCGTGGCAGGGTGCTGGCTATTGGCGGGCTGAAGGAGAAGCTCCTTGCATCCAAGCGGGCCGGTATCCACCGCGTGCTGATTCCCCAGGAAAACGCAAAGAACCTAGAAGAGGTCCCAGTGACAATCCGCCGAGCTCTGAAAATACTCCCGGTTGCACATATGGATGAAGTCCTTGACGAAGCAATCCTGGGATGCTTTCCGGCGGCGCCGGCCGTCGATAATAAAGATTATGCCTCAGACCCGACAAATTCGGTGCATCATTGAGCAACACAGCCAATTATTGCTTGACTAGATTTTGAAGCGTCTGATATAAATATTTCGTTTTCAGCAGGGCTTAATCATTCTTTTATACGTGGAGGTATGTTGTGACAAAGGCCGATCTTGTTAATTCAATTGCAGAGAAGGCGGGACTGAGTAAAGCCGATGCAGAGAAGGCACTGAAAGCATTCACGGATGCAGTGACTGATGCCCTGAAGGCCGGTGAGAAAGTCTCTTTGGTTGGTTTTGGTACTTTCAGCGTAGGTCAGCGTGCTGCTCGCACCGGTCAGAATCCCCAGACCGGCGCAAAAATCAATATCCCCGCAGCGAAGGTTCCCAAGTTCAAAGCTGGTAAGGCTTTGAAGGATTCCATCAACTAAGTCAAACTAGAAATACAGTCGCTTCAGGTTCGTCCGGAATCGGCTGTGAAGACCCTGAAAATAGGAAACGCGGGAGAGGGCTTCCCCCTGACAGCGTTTCCTATTTTCTGTCTGTTGCGGGGCTGTAGTAGAGTCGGTTACAACGCCGGCCTGTCACGCCGGAGGTCGCGGGTTCAAGTCCCGTCAGCCCCGCCATTTTAAAGTTTGGGCGAATAGCTCAGCTGGGAGAGCATCGGCCTTACAAGCCGAGGGTCACAGGTTCGAGCCCTGTTTCGCCCACCATCTTCACAATTTAACCAAGGGGCTGTAGTAGAGTCGGTTACAACGCCGGCCTGTCACGCCGGAGGTCGCGGGTTCAAGTCCCGTCAGCCCCGCCAGATTCAGATGAGGCGATTCCTGATAGCCATGGAGTCGCCTTGTTTGTTTCTGATGCGTTGACTTGACCTTGGCCTGCCCTCCGGGCATGGCCTCCGGAGATGGCTCCCGCTCTTTCTAGAGCCGTGACTTCGCACCCAACCGGCCGCTGTCCTGGGTGAATCTCTTGATCAGACTATGACTGGCGGCCGGTCATTGTGCCCGGCC
Source organism: uncultured delta proteobacterium (assembly GCA_963715335.1). Classification (GTDB taxonomy): domain Bacteria; phylum Desulfobacterota; class Desulfuromonadia; order Desulfuromonadales; family BM103; genus JAFDBW01. Next base: position 123,447 of record CAVQRZ010000005.1, on the reverse strand, counting down.
GTTTTGTCGTCCCTGGCAGGACTAAGTCAGTGGTTTTTAATTCATTTTTGCGGGTGAGATGTGCTAAATAACAAGGCTAATGTCAACCTACCGCTGCAAAATTGGCACTGCCGATGGCCGGGTGCTTGAGAAGGACTTTGAGGCGGCCAGCCGCGAGGCCCTCCAGGAGAGCCTGGAAGAGCAGGGCTTCTTCGTCTTCAGAATCCGCAAATCCTCCCTGCAGTGGTTTGCCAAAGGGATGGGTGGCGGTAGTTTAGGTGGGCGCCGGTTCCTTTCCTTGAACCAGGAGATGCTGGTTCTGATCCGTTCCGGTCTGCCGATTTTGCAGGTCCTTGATACCCTGGTTGATCGCATGGAGGCCGGAGGGCTGTTGAATGCTTTGCAGGAAATCCGCTCTGATGTAAAAGGCGGCAGTTCCCTGTCCGATGCATTCGGCAAATTTCCACAGCTGTTCCCTCAACTCTACGTTGCTTCACTGCGCGCTGGAGAGCAGTCCGGAGACCTGCCGATAACCCTCGGGCGTTACATCGAGTATCAGAAGCGTGTCGAGGCGATCAAGGCGAAGGTCCGCAGTGCGACATTCTACCCGGCGATTCTGGCCATTGCCGTTACGGTCGTTGTTGGGTTTCTTCTGCTCTACGTGATTCCAACTTTTACCCAGGTTTATGCGGACGCCAACGTACAACTGCCTCTCCTGACCAGGATGGTGACTGCCCTGGCAAACGGGCTGGTGTCGGGCCTCCCCTTCTGGTTGCCAGGTTTAGTGGTTGGAATTTTTCTGCTGCGTACTTACGCGCGGACTGAACGTGGTGCACTGCTCGTGGACCGTCTCAAATTCCGCCTGCCTTTTTTCGGTGAGCTGTTGAATGAATATGCTCTTTCTACGTTTTGCCGGACTTTTTCGACAACTCTGGCCAGCGGTATTCCGATTGTCCAGTCGATGCAGATGGCTCGCGGCACCCTGAACAACCGGGTCCTGGAGAAACGTCTTTCCGGGGCGGTCAATCGTATCCAGGAGGGGGCAAAAATCTCCGAAGCACTGGAACAGTCGGGTCATTTTCCGCTGATTGCCCTGCGGATGATCGGTGTCGGTGAGACGAGCGGTTCGCTGGTTGATATGCTGACCGACGTGTCCGAGTATTATGAGGACGAGGTTGAGCGTAGGCTCGATCGCTTGACGACGATCGTCGAGCCCTTGATGATGATGACGATGGGGCTCCTGATCGGCGGGATTGTCGTCGCCATGTATATCCCGATTTTCCAGTTGGCGGGTACGGTACAGTAGCCCGGAGCAAGAGATGTCGTTCGAGCATCGCAAAATCAGTGAAATACTTGTTGAAATGGGCGTCCTTGCGCCGGCGGAGGTGCGCCTCGTGCTTGAGCAACAGGGCCAGCTGAGTCTGCGTTTCGGTGAAGCCGCAATTGCCAAAGGCCTGCTCAAGGACGATGTGCTGGCCCAGGCCCTGGCGCAGCAGTTTGGCCTGGAATACGTCGACCTTGACGCATTTGTCGCCGACCCGGTGCTGGATGAAGAATTCCCCGCCGAGTTGACGGTGCGCTACAATTTTATCCCATTGCAAAAAACCGAGGACGGCCTGGTTGTCGCGATCGCCGATCCGACCAATGTAGCGAATCTCGATGATCTGGAAATGCAACTCGACCTCCGCTTGACCTACCAGGTTGCAGCCAAAAGCAAGATTGGCACCCTGCTTGAGCGATTACATGGCTCGAAACAGGTTTTGCAGGAGGTTTCCGAGGATTTCAAGTTGCAGCTGGTCAAGGAGACGGACAAGGGTGAAGAGGTCCTCTCGATAGAAAAGTTGACTGATGACAGCAGCCCGATTATCCGTTTGATCGATTCCACCCTGTTCGATGCTCTGAACAAGCGTGCCAGCGATATCCATATCGAAAGCAACCTCGATGGAGTGCAGATCAAATACCGTGTCGACGGCGTCCTTTTTCGGGCAACGGAACCTCTCGACGGACGTTTCCAGGGGCCGATCATCTCCCGTATCAAGGTCATGAGCGACCTCGATATCTCGGAACGCCGCATCCCCCAGGACGGGCGCTTCAAAGTCCGCATGGCCGGTAAATCGATCGATTTCCGCGTCTCCATCATGCCGAGCATCTTTGGCGAAGACGCTGTGATCCGGATCCTCGATAAAGAAAGTATTGCCAAGGACCTGCATGGCCTGACTCTGGATGTGCTTGGCATCGAGGGCCACGAGCTGGCCAGGTTCCGGAGGATGATTCGCGAGCCTTACGGCATGGTTTTGGTGACCGGACCGACCGGTAGCGGCAAGACCACCACGCTCTATGCGGCACTGACCGAGATATACAACGAGCAGGAAAAGATCATCACGATCGAAGACCCGGTCGAATATCAACTCAAGGGAGTGGTGCAGATTCCGGTCAATGAGAAAAAGGGCCTGACTTTTGCCCGCGGCCTGCGTTCCATTCTGCGCCATGACCCCGACAAAATCATGGTCGGTGAGATCCGCGACCCGGAGACGGCCCAGATCGCCGTCCAATCGGCATTGACCGGGCACCTGGTTTTCACTACGGTACATGCCAACAACGTTTTCGATGTCCTCGGACGCTTTCTGCACATGGGCATCGACGCCTACAATTTTGTTTCCTGCCTCAACTGTGTTGTTGCGCAACGCCTGGTGAGAAAGATCTGCGAGCACTGTAAAGTGCCGGTGACCCATGATCGCCAGGCCTTTACAGAGTCCGGCCTGGATTACGACAGGTACGGGAAGCATGCCTTCTACAAGGGGACCGGATGTGCAAAATGTAATGGCCAGGGCTATCATGGCCGAACTGCAATTATCGAGCTGCTGGATCTGGACGATAACTTGCGCGACATGATCATCAACAAGGCTCCGGTCGGCCGTCTCAAGGAAGCCGCACGTGCGGCAGGAACCGCTTTTTTACGAGATTCGGCAGTGGAAAAACTGTTGAATGGAGTCACGACGCTCGAGGAAATAAATCGTGTGACCTTTGTCGAGTTGCCGGGGAGGGAGGCATGAGCAGGTTTTACGTCGGCGTAGATGTCCAGCCGGCTGGCCTTTTTTTTGCGGTCTTGCAGCGGCATCGGCCGCATACCCGGTTGGTCGGTTTGCGTTTTGAGAGCCTGGAAGGTGTGCTGGAGGCTTCCAGCCGTAAGCCGAACATCCGCGATGCCCGTCGCTTTGTCGAGGGGTTGCGTCGTGGCGTCGATGCTTTGGCCGGCCAGGAAGAGCGTATTGCTCTGAGCCTGCCTGACCGGGCCGGCCGTATTTACCTGACCGATGTCGATGCACCCTTTAAAACGCATGACGAAGGTGTGGAAATTCTGAAGTGGCGACTCAAGGCGAACCTGCCCGCACCCCCGGCGCAGGTCCAGTTGGATTACCAGGTTCTTGGTAAACGGGAAGACGGCCGCCAGAAATGTGTGGTCGCGGCCCTGTCGCGGCCGGTTCTCGAGCAGTATGAGGATCTGGTCAACGAAGCCGGTCGACATGCAATCCAGATCGCTTTCCATTCGCTGAACCTTTACAATTATTACCGGCCTCGGTTGGACCTCGGGGATGAGTTCATCCTGGTCAGCCTGGAACAGGGAATCCTCGGGATCCAGTATGTGCTCGGCCACAGCCCCTGTTATCAGCGTGTTCGTGAGTTCAAGATGACCCCTGAGAGAGCTTTTCGTGAGATCAACCGCACCCTTGTTGAAGCCTATGAAGCTTTCCCGTCGATGAAACGTTGCGCTGTTTTTGCCCATGTTGACCCGGGCTTGGGTGCAGAGAACGAAAAATTGCTGTCCTCCGCGTTTGATCGTGAAGTCAGATGCCTGGACCCGGCCCTGAAACGATTCAGTGGCGAAGGTCGAACCGGCGGGCTGCAGCCGGTCGGTTCGGTTGTTGCGGCCCTCGGTGCCGCCGAGCGCATGATGTAGAACTTATGGAAATTAAACTCAATCTAGCCAGCAAGCCTTACCTGAATCGCCAGAACGTCCGTCTCTGGCTATCGGTGTTCGGTATTCTGCTGCTGCTATTGTTGCTGTTGAATGGCTCCTATGGATACAGGAACTATCGGCAGCTACAGATGCTCGACAAACGCTTCCATGAATTGAATGATCAGATTGCAGGGATTCACGGGACGTCGGCGGATTACGCCCCGGAAAAACTGATTGCAGTTAAAGACGAGGTTGAGCTTGCAAACGAGATCGTCGATGCCGACCGGTTCCATTGGACGAACCTTCTCAGCAGGTTTGAAAGTGTACTTCCTGATGATGTCAGTATTCATTCGATCCAACCGAATTTCAAGGCGCGCACGGTCCAGCTGTCCGGGGTTGCCCGTGATGTCTCGGCACTGACCAGGTTCGTCGACAATCTCCTGGCGTCCGAGGACCTGAATCAGGCTTTCCTGCAGAGTCATGGCGAAATCAAGCAGGACCAGGGCAACAGCAGTCAGCTCCTCACTGGGTTCTCTATCGTGATCAGGGAGGCTTTCTGATGCGCTGGAAGGAACTGGCCGGGCAACTCTGGAGATCCCATCGCAGCTCGTTGGTGCTGCTCGGTGTCTTGCTTGTAATCAACTTACTGCTCGTCGTCGCGCTGGAGCAGTTCGTTGTGCCCCGCGTTGCTGAACAGGAAATCGCTTTCCTGAAAAGACAGGCTGAAGTCCGGCAGCTGCTGCGCAACCAGGGGGGGGCGACGAACACCCCGGAACAAGCGTATCTCATGGCGACTCAGGACCTTGCCAAATTTCATCAGTCCATACCTGATTACCAGGAATTCACCGGTCTGATCGAGGAGCTGCTGGTCCTGTCCAGTCGCGCCCGTCTGAACATCACCAGAATTAATTACAGCTCGACGCAACTCAAGGAGAGCGAACTTTTACGGCTCGAGCTGAACTTCAATGTCGCAGGAGGTTACGATCAGATCAAGAGGTTCATCCACTCCCTTGAGCAATCGACCCGGTTGATTGCAATCAAACAGATCGGTCTGCAGGGTGCTGATGACAAAGGTGTCAGCCTGCGCTTGAAACTGGAAACCTATTTTCGATCGGGAGGGCGCGATACATGAATCGCAAACGCGTCATCCTGGGAGCCTTGCTCGGAGTTCTGGCGGTCTGCCTGGTTTATGCATACCTGGCGACACCGCGCCTGGAAAAGGCTCCTCCAAGGGCGGTCGGCCAGGGGGGCAAGCAAGCTGTCAGCGAGAAATTACCTGAGGTCGACGAAAAAGAGTCCCGCGGGCGCATTGACTTTACCTACCTGACAGCGGAACAGCAGGAATTTACCGGCGCGCAGCGTGATATCTTCCGGTTTGGCCAGCGTCACTTGATCAAGCCGGTGCCCCCGGTTGTTGAAAAGCAAGTTCCGGTGCCCGTTATTGTGCGCGAGGTAGTTCCTGTCGAAGTGGTGCAGAAATCGCTGAGTCAATTCACCTTTCTCGGGTTTCTGGAAAAAGGCGGAGAAAAGACGGTCTTTCTCTCCAGCGGCGGGAACCTGTTCCTGGTCAAGCAGGGCGAACGCTTCGGTACAGGCCAGGAATTCCTGGTTGAGCAGATCGACAACAAGCTTCTGAAAGTACGTCATGCGGGGCGCGAGGGGCTGATAGAAATCGAGTTGATTGAGAAACAGAAACTCAATGCGGCGGTCAGTGCCCCGGTCAGCATCTCCCGCGATTCTGGTCCGGAGAGGCAGCCGGCGAATGCGCGGGCCATAAGACCTCGGCCCAGGCCTGTACGGCCTGTCGCACCGCAGGAAGATCAGAATTTTCAAGGTGACGAGACATTGCTGGAAGAGTATGACCCCGATGCAGTACAGGAGCAGGAAAATCCTGGCGATGAAAATGCCCCGGAGGGAGAAGTCAATGGCAAGAATCAATAAGTTTCATTTAGCCGGAGTGGTTATTGCTGGCGCTCGCACTGTTATGGGTCGGAGGCTGTACCTCCGCCATGCAGGCCCGCTCAGCATTCGATGAGGCCGAACAACTGGTCGCCGAAGAGGATTATGATCAGGCTGTTGAAAAATATCTTGAAGCGATTGACCTGGAACCGGGGAGCATGACCTACAGACTGAAGCTGGTCGCCTCCCGGACCCGTGCTGCAGCATATCATGTCAGGCAGGCCCGCGAATTAAGGACTGCGGGAAAGTACGCCGAAGCGCTGACCGAGTACGCACGGGCCAAGGATTTCGACCCCAGCATCGAAGTCGGGATACAGGAAGAAGCTGATCTGAGAAAAATCATTGAAGCACAAAAGTACGCGGAGGAAGGGGCAGCCTTCTACACCAAGAGGAGCCTGGCTTCAGCCAGGAAGGCTATAGACAAGGCGTTGAGCCTGGATCCGAACAGTGCCCGGGCCCTGGCGATCAAGGATCTGCTGGACCGTGATCAGAATACGGTCTCCATGGACGGCATTGAACTGGACGTGGCTTCGGGCGAGCCGATCACCCTGAGCTTCAAGGATGCCAAAATCAAGGATGTGTTTGCCATCCTGTCGAAATTGAGCGGGATCAACTTCATCTTTGATGAAGGTATCCGCAGCCAGCAGGTTACGGTCCTCCTCGAAAAAGCCAGCTTCGCCCAGGCGATGGAACTGATCATGCAGATGAATGGATTGAGCAAGAAGGTGCTCAACAGCAAGACCATTATCATCTATCCCGAATCCCGTGAGAAAGCCAAACAGTACGAAGACCAGTTGATCCAGACCTTCTACCTGTCGCACATCGACGCCAAGAAGGCGGTCAACCTGTTGCGGACCATGTTGCAGCTGCGCAAGATTTACGTCCACGAAGAGCGCAACGCCCTGGTGATCCGTGACAAACCGGAGGTTATCAGGCTTGCCGAGCAGATCCTGGCCGCCGCGGACCGTGCTGATTCAGAGGTGCTTTTTGATGTGGAAGTGCTTGGCGTGAGGGATACCGATGCTCTGAACTTCGGGCCCAAATTGAGCACCTACAGTACCAGCCTCGGCTTTTCCCAGGACGGCACCAATATCCAAAAAGATGCCCTCGGCCCAGGTGCTTCTACAGACGGGTTGACGACGAGTTTGAGTAGCTTGCAAACCTTTTACACTATCCCCACAGCCACCTTCGATTTTGCGAAATCGCTGAATTCGACCGAGCTTCTGGCGAGTCCGAAGATTCGGGTCAAGAACAAGGAGAAGGCGAAAGTCCATATCGGCAAGCGCGACCCGATCGTGACCACGACGCAAATCGGCAACACTGACTCAACGACACAGAACGTCCAGTACGTCGATTCCGGCATCAAGCTCGACATCGAACCGAGCGTGCAGCTCGACGGCACGGTGCTGACCAAGATCAAGCTGGAGGTCAGCAGCGCGGAGAGACTGAATGCCGCTGACACAACCGGGGAGTCACCGATTGCCCTGACTACGACCAATGCGGAAACCTCCCTGGTACTGCGCGACGGTGCACGCACCATCCTCGGCGGGCTGTACGAAAACAATAAGACCAGCAACAAGTCAACGCTGCCGTTTCTGGGCGAAATCCCCTGGCTCGGGAGTTTGTTTACCAACTACTCGAATAACGAGGAGAAGCGTGAGATCATCCTGTCGATCACACCCTACATCATCAAGAAGCTTGAACTCCCCGACGTTGATGTCGCGACCATCTGGTCGGGTGGCGAGGACAATCTGAAAGACGGCCCGAATTTCGGTGCCTTTGTCAGGCCGTTTCTGAGTGAGATTGATGCGACAAGGCCTCTCGCCGCACCGGGGATTACGCCGATGTCCGTCACGGCGGATGCGAATGTTCCCTCGCCCTCATCCGGGCACGCCATGACAGGGGAAACGGTTCCGGCAGGTCTTGAAGGGGCAATGGCGTCGCAACCGACCGCTGTCCCGACCACTGCTGCGGAAGAGATCGCCGAACCGGAAGAAATGACTGCCTGGAAGGAGACAACGCCGACTGTTGAAGCTGCCGATGAGGCTGTACAGACAGAACAGTTTGAGCCAAAGGAAGAAGTCGGCCCGCCGATTGTGGCCGAGACAACCAGCCCGGGCCCGGCGATCATCAGCTTTGCCGGGCCGGGACAAGCCGAACAGGGACAGGAGTTCACGGTCGCAGTGCTGGTGAGCGGGGTTGAACAGCTCCACAGTGCGCCGCTCTTTATCGGTTACGATCCTGCTGTTCTCGAACTGGTCAGTATCAACGAAGGTGATTTTCTCCAGCAAGGAGGCCAGCCCACTGTCTTCTCCAACAGCCCCAACCAGGCTACGGGACAAGTGATCGTGGGTTACAAGCAGGGACCGGGCGGCAAAGGGGCTTCCGGTTCCGGTACGCTGTTCAACGCGGTTTTTAAGCCGATTGCAGCGGGGGAGACCGAACTCAAGGTCAATCGGGTTAACTTCCGCAATCCTGAAGGAGCCCGGCTCCAGGTCGTGCCCGAAGCGCTCGTGATTGAAGTACGTTGAGTTCTCATGACGACATAAGCTTCTGCAGAGGACAGCGTGGCCTGACCCTGCTGGAAATGGTCCTGGCCATGGCCATCCTGGCAGTGCTTGCCTCGGTGATTGTGCCGATGGCGGAAATGACCGCCAGACGTAGCAAGGAACTCGAGCTGCGCCGGTCATTACGGGAAATCCGCACGGCGATCGATTATTACAAGGCGGACTTTGACAAAGCCGTAGAACAGAAAAAAATCATCGTGACAATTGACCAAACCGGCTATCCGGAATCTCTCGAAGCTCTTCTGGAAGGCAGTGACTGGGGCGGCCTGTACCCTTACAAACGCAGATACCTGAGGCGTTTGCCTAAGGACCCATTTGATGAGTATGACGAGGGGTGGGGACTGCGCTCTTACAAAGACGACCCCGACTCGACCTTTTACAGCGGAGATGATGTTTACGATGTTTACTCCCAGAGCCAGCGTTACGCGCTGGATGGAACACCTTACAACACCTGGTGATACAGATGCGCCTGTTGTTTGGAAAAAATCAGAAAAAGGGTTTACCCTTATCGAGCTGCTGATCGTCATGACGATCATCGGCATCCTGGCCAGTATCGTGGTGCCGAACTACCAGCGCAACCTGATCAAGGCCCGCGAAGCAGTGCTGATGGAAGACTTGTACCAGATGCGCCGGGCCATCGATACTTATTTTGCCGATCATATCCGTTACCCTGATTCGTTGGAGGATCTGGTCGCCAGCAAGTACCTGCGTGATATCCCCCGTGACCCCTTTACCGAGTCGACCGAGACCTGGGAGGAGGTTCCGCCGGCCCCGCCACTTGATGGTGAAGTCGCCGAAGGCGGGCTGGAAGATGTTTACAGTGGCGATGACCGTGTCGGTCTGAATGGCATTCCATATCGAGATTGGTGATGATACAGCTGTATAATGTCTGCAAAGCTTACCAGCGCGACCAGTACGCCCTCAAGGATGTCACTCTCACGGTAGAGAAAGGTGAGTTTGTTTACCTGACCGGGCCTTCCGGAGCCGGTAAATCCACCTTGCTTAAGCTTCTCTACTGCGCTGAACGGCCGACCCGTGGGCAGATCCTGGTCGATGGCCGGAACATTACCCGTTACGGGGTCTCCCGTATCCCCTACCTGCGGCGCAATATCGGTATCATTTTTCAGGATTTTAAACTGCTGAACCGCCGCACAGTGTACGAAAACGTGGCCTTTCCCCTCGAAGTCCAGGGGCGCAAACGGTTTGAAATCAGCAAGAAGGTGTACCAGACCCTGAAAAATGTCGGGCTTGAACATCGTCTGAATCATCAGCCTTTGCAGCTCTCGGGTGGCGAGCAACAAAGAGTGGCCGTGGCGCGCGCGCTGGTGGTCGACCCCCTGGTGCTGCTGGCTGACGAACCGACCGGTAATCTCGATCCGGATGTGACTCTGGATATCATGGAATTATTCAAAGGTGCCAACGCACGCGGTACTACGATCATCATGGCAACCCATAACCGCAGCCTGATTCGCCAGTTCCCGCGCCGCGTGGTCTCCCTGGACTCCGGCAGTCTGGCGATGGACGACATGCCCCTGTTCCACGGACAAACCAAAGTGACAGGTCAACCCTGATGATCCTACGTGGTGGATATTTCTTCAGACGTGCACTGCGTAACATGCGGCAGAGCCCTGTGCTGAGTCTGGCGTCAGTCGGCACGATTGCGGTCGCCCTGGCCCTGCTGGCGTTTTTTGCCATCGCTGTCCTGAATGTCCAGCAACTCACCGCGTCGTGGGGTGAAACCCTGACGATAGTCGCCTACCTGGATGAAGTTCCCGAGGAAGGTGTCGTCAAGGAGTGGATCAGGGATATCGAGCAATATCCCGAAGTGGCGAAGGTTCACTTTGTCTCTCGTGATATGGCTTTCGAACGGTTTCGCAAACGGCTCGGAGACGATGCCGGACTGGTCGAGGGCCTTGGACCTGACGTGTTGCCGGCATCGCTTGAAATCAGTCTGACTGATGACTCGCGAAAGGAACTTGCAATGACCGCAGTGGTCGAGCGTTTGCGTGTGGACCATCGGTTTACGGATTTGCAGTATGGTCAGGGTTGGCTGGAGAAGCTTGAGGCCTTCCTGCTTCTGTTGAGAATGTCCGGTGCAACGCTGGGAGGCTTCCTGGTTTTCGCGGCGCTGGTGATAGTTGCCAACACGATCAAATTGACCCTTTATGCGCGCCAGGATGAACTCGAGGCGATGGCGATGGTTGGTGCCACCGCACTGTTTATCAAATTGCCGTTTCTGGTGGAAGGGGCTATCCAGGGAGTTCTCGGCGGCTTGACCGCCCTCGGCTTGAGCTTCGTGGTTTTCGAGATTGTCCTGCAAAAGAGTCTGGGCAGCCTGCTGCTGATTACCGGAATCGACACGATCCATTTCCTGCCGGTCATCTGGCAGGTGTTGCTGATCGTTGGTGGTGGTCTGATCGGCCTGTTGGGCAGCCTGTTTGCGCTTCGCAAGTTCGTTCGTTTCGGAGCCTCATGAAGCGATTCACTGGCATCATGGCAAATATGCTGCTGCGGCTGTTGATTGTCTCGCTGGTATTGCATCCGGGGATGGCATCCGCTGCGGATGAACTGGATGAGAGTCGTGAGCGCCTTGATAAGCTCCAGAGGCAGATCAGGACGACCCTTGAGGGTTTGCGGAACAAACAGTCCGAAGGGGGCGCGTTGGCGGAGGATCTCGAGCGCCTGACCGCCGAAGTGCGCCGCATCGAGAGGCTGGAAAGAAAAAGTCAACAGCAATTGGCCGAATTACAGGCGCAAATTAAGCTTAAACGCAATGCCCTGGAAAAGCTTGATGCTTCGCGTGACCAGACTGAACAGCAGATCCGGAGCCGTCTGGTTGTCCTTTACAAGACCGGCGAGGTCGGTTTGATCAGGGCTTTGCTTGCCGAAACGGAGAGCCCTCGCGACATAGCCGAGAAATATGCGTTCCTGTCCAGGATGGTCCGTCATGATCGCGATTTGCTCGATCAATACCGGATGCAGATGCAGGAACATCGTGCCGGACTTGACGATCTTGAGGTGATGGAGAAAAAGCAGTCGGCTGTGGTTCTGAGGCGAAACAGGGAGCAGGAAACCCTGCAAAAAGCGAGGAGAAGCAAGAAGGTCCTGTTGACAGAAGTGACGCAGGATGCCAAATCGCTCGAGAAGTTGCTGCAGGGCTTGCGCGCCAAAGCGACCCGGCTCAACGAACTGGTCAAAAAACTTGAAACGGATCAGGTGCAACCCTATACTGAAAATCGACAAGGGTTCCTGTCGCAAAAAGGACGTCTTCTCTGGCCCGTTCCCGGCAAACTCAGGGTCGGTTTCGGCACCAGCCGTCATGGTGACCTGGGAACTCTCATCGAAAGCCATGGCTTTGATATTGAGACGGCTGTCGGGACCCCCGTCAACGCTGCCGCCAGTGGGAAAGTGATTTTTGCCAACAGTTTGCGTGGCTATGGCAAGTTGATGATTGTTGATCATGGCAGCAAGTACTATACCCTGTATGCACATATGGAACGCTTTACCAAGCAAGTTGGAGACCCGGTGGCCGCCGCCGAGGTGATTGCCTACTCCGGCTACGAGGGCCGTGATGCGGTCTATTTTGAAATTCGCCAAGGGGGAAAACCCCTCAACCCCGGCGACTGGCTGAAGCCGCGCTGAGGTTACGGAGGAGAGCATGTTGAAAAACAAGACGACCATTCTTATGTTTGCGTTACTGCTTTTACTGATATGCGGAGTGGCGTTCGTCGGACATCCCCCGCTTGCCGCGGCCGATGAGGCTTCGGATTACCAGGAATTGCAGATTTTTACTGATGTCCTGACAATCGTAAAGCGCAGTTATGTCGAAGAGGTGTCTATCAAAGACCTGGTCTACGGGGCTATCGATGGTATGCTCGCCTCCCTCGACCCGCATTCCGGTTTTATGTCTCCCGAGATCTACAAGGAGATGAAGGTCGACACCCGTGGCGAATTCGGCGGTCTCGGCATCGAAATTTCACTGCGTGACGGGCTTTTGATAATTGTTTCGCCAATTGAAGATACTCCTGCCTCACGGGCCGGTCTGCAAGCCGGTGATCATATCCTGAAAATAGCAGACCAGTTCACCAAGGATATGAAAATCATGGAAGCGGTGCAGCTCATGCGTGGAGTTGCCGGGACAGAGATCGAAATCACCATCATGCGGTCGTCATTCGAGAAACCACAATCATTCACTCTCACACGCGAGGTCATCAAGGTCAAAAGTGTAAAGGCCAGGACTCTGGAAAAGGGCTTCGGTTATGTTCGCCTCGCGCAGTTTCAGGAACGCACGGGACCCGATCTTGCGAAGGCCCTTGACACCTTGCGTGAGGAGAACAGCGGCAAACTTGCAGGACTGGTGCTGGATTTACGTAATAACCCCGGGGGCTTGCTCGATCAGGCTATTGAAGTTTCCGATCAGTTCCTGACTGACGGGCTGATCGTGTACACCAAGGGTCGCGAGGATGACGCACAGATGGAATTTTCGGCCATGCGCAACGGAACAGAGCCTGACTATCCGATCGTCGTGCTGATTAACGGTGGTAGTGCCAGTGCTTCGGAAATCGTTGCGGGCGCCCTGCAGGACCACGATCGCGCGGTGATCATGGGGACCCAGAGCTTTGGCAAGGGTTCTGTGCAGACGATTATTCCGCTCAGCGATGACTCCGGCCTGAGACTGACGACGGCAAAGTATTACACACCGAACGGAACTTCGATCCAGGCCCGCGGGATTATTCCGGACATCGAGGTGCAGCAGATTGAAATCAAGGAAATGGAAGATTTCAACCACTTCCGCGAAAAGGACCTGAAGAATCATTTCAACATTGAGGGGAATGCTTCAGGTGTCGAGCAGAAAAAGGATCCGGTGCTTGATGAAGAAACCCGCAAAGATTTCCAGTTGCTGCGTGCACTGGACCTGCTCAAGGGGTGGAGGATCTTTCAGGGGTTGAAGGCCGCGTGATGTGACCTGGCTGCTGATTTGATGAGTTGCCGATGACGAAATCAACCAAACGGCGCCGTACCAAAAAACGGCGCCCTGGTTTTTTAGAAAAAAACCAACGCCTGTTCGTGGTTTTGGGTCTTGCCGCTTTTGCCTTGATCAGTCTGATCTTCCTGGCGCGTCTGGAAGAGCAGCCCAAACCACCCGCCGTCGCGCCGGGCACACAACCACCGGTTGACTATACCGGCAAGGTTCACGCTGAAGTCGAATCCCTGCTCGCCGCAATGGATCTTGAGCCCGGCAGCATTCAGCGTGATCTCGATCAGTCCCCGGCACGTTATTCTGTCGCTGTCGAATTCCCTGCGCCTGATCTGATTGCCGGTTTCGCAGAACGTCTGCGCACAATACCGGGAGATTATTCGATCCGCTTACGCGAAGCGAATTCCCTGACGGTTGAAAAGTCCCGGGTGACGCAGATAGTCATTCACTTCATACCGCCGCTACCTGAATTCCCCGATGGGCCACTGATGACCATCATTATGGATGATCTTGGCCGCAGTGCCCTCACCGCCGAAATGCTGGTCTCTTTTCCCGAACCGATCACTTTTGCGATTCTGCCCGGTGAGCCTCATGCGGTGCAAGTCGCCCAGATAGCCCACGCTGCAGACCACGAAGTCATGTTGCATGTGCCGATGGAACCGCAGGGATATCCCGCCGTCGATCCGGGAGATGATGCGTTGTTTGTGGCACAGAGCGATGCCGAAATCCGCCGCCGTTTCGATCTTCTGCTTGCCAGGATCCCGTATGTGACCGGCACCAATAATCATATGGGCTCGCGCTTCACCGAAGATGCCAGAGCGCTTTCCCCGGTGATGGAAATTTTGCGGGAAAAAGGGCTCTTCTTTATCGATAGCCGAACCACCGGGCAATCAAGAGTGACGGAGGTCGCTCGCCACTTCGGTGTGCCGACAATGGATCGTGATGTATTCCTCGATAATGTTGCCGAGGTCGGCGCGATTGTGCGGGAGATCAAGAGGCTGGAAAACAAGGCTCGCAGACAGGGTGCGGCGATAGGGATCTGCCATCCCTATCCGGAGACTCTTGAAGCCTTGCGCAGGGAGTTGCCGGAGATGCGCGGTCGGGGCATCACGGTTGTGCCTGTCTCAGTGCTGCTGCGGAAGCAGGCATCAATCACCGGGATTATCGAACGTGCCCAGTAGACGGACCGTGGCGGTTGAAATGGCGGTGTCAGCGGAGTTGTCACGGCAGACCCAGTGCGATTGCTATGGCAGCTGCGTGCTGACTTTGGCCATGGCCTTGGCAAAGCCGGCGAACTTCTGATCGTAAAGGATTTCTTCCGGGAGGTCGGAGCTGACCTTGCGCACGAGCAGAAACGCCTCCCCCAAACGGCCTTGCTCATCAAACAGAGTTCGTTCGAGCAGCGGGAACAGGTCGGAACGTTCCTTGGCAAGCAGTCGTTTTTCGAATTCCTGGAGTTCAATGGTTTTGTGTGACACTTCCAGGCCGTTTTCGTCAAAGCGGTAGAAGGACAGTTTCTGCAGGTAGAAATTACGTGTGTGCGGTGCACGTTGCAGGACGAAATAGGAGCGTTGTGCCGATTCACGGAACAGGTCCCAGATCGGATCCTGGGTCTCAACGACGCGCTTCGCACCATAGAAGTAGCGAAAAGCCAGGCCGGCAAAACACTCTTCCTCGATAAAGCCAGCGATCTTCTGGTCAGAACTCTGGGCAAAATAACCGACCTGCCCGATTCGGCCATTTTCAAGCAAAGGATTGCCGCACACCATGCAGCCGGTTGCCAGGTTGCTGAATCTGGCCTCGTACGAACTCAGATGTTCCTCTTCGGCGTGAGCCATGTCTGTGCTGTACTCGGTCAGGCGTCGGGTCTCGGCTTCTTTGGCGCTGAGGTAGACCTGCCGGGCAATATGCGTCATCTGGACATGGACATCAGTCTGACGACCGTGCGTGAGGATCGGGTATATTTTGCCTTCAGGGTTGGTGTTGAGTGATTCAACCTTCGGGCTCTTGGCTATATAGCCTTCCAGGCAACGGTAGCCGCGATTGATGGCGTAAGCTTTCAATAGCTGGTACGGATCGCGGAACGGCCCCTCATAGTGGATGCGGCCATCGACCAGACAGGGCAGAATACGCAATGGCCGACGTGACAGGCCATGGGTGTCGAAGAAATCGTAGATGTGCCTGCAATTGTCCATCGATGGTGCGTCTTTGACCGGCACGATGACCCGGTCTGCCGCAAACAGGGCGCTCTGGGTAAAAATGTCCAGGTCGGGGCGCGTATCTATTATAATGATCCCCTCGAGGGAGGATTTGACGAAAGCCCTGGCCAGGGCTGAGGGGTCATCCAGCTCGCGACGCAGGGTGTGTAGTTGCTTGCTCGACGGGATGAACTGCACGCCATATTCTCCGGTTTCAACCAGGCGGTCAGGATTGCTGCCGGTAAAGAGGTCGCCCACATCCCCTTGCACCGTTTGCTTGTTGATACGGAACATCTGGTCGACGGAGAAATGATTGTCGAAGCTCAGCAAGGTGACCGGAAGATCCTCATGCAGGGCTTTCAGGTAGATTGCCAGGTTGGTCGCCAGGGTGGTTTTGCCGACGCCACCTTTCTCACTGGAAATGGTAACAATATATGGTATGGACATGATCTTCCCTTGCAATTCAAGTCCGCCAATATATAGTGTTAAGTCAATAAAATGTCAAATGAAACCACAAGATATGGGGTGTTTGTTGCGTGTCTGATCTGCACGGAAAGTTATCGGTAAGCGGCCTGGTTGGGTTGTTGCAGGAGGTTGTGGAAACCAACTTTGTCACTGTGACAGTGGAAGGTGAAATCTCGAATTTCGCGGCTCCGGCTTCCGGTCATTGGTATTTCACGCTAAAGGACAGCCATGCCCAACTGCGCGGGGTCATGTTCCGGGGCCGCAACCGTTTGGCGGGAGGTTTGCCAAGCGACGGCGTTCAGGTCGTCTGTTCCGGTACGGTGACGGTTTATTCTGCGCGCGGCGAGTTGCAGATGGTCGTCGATACTCTGGTTGTTGGCGGTCAGGGTGATTTGCAGGTCGCCTTTGAAGCACTCAAGGCGAGGCTCGCTGAGGAGGGCCTGTTCTCTGTGGAACGCAAACGGGCGTTGCCGCAGTTCCCCCGCTCAGTCGGTATCGTTACTTCTGCATCCGGTGCCGCGATCCAGGATATTCTCAATGTCATGCAGCGTCGTGCACCCGATGTCCACCTGCTGCTGTGCCCGGTCAGGGTCCAGGGCGATGGCGCTGCAGAGGAAATCGCCGAGGCAATCAGTGCACTGAATCGCCATGGCGGCCTGGATGTCCTGATTGTCGGCCGCGGCGGCGGCTCAATCGAAGACCTCTGGGCTTTCAATGAGGAGGTCGTCGCGCGTGCAATTGCAGGCTCTGCGGTACCGGTCATCTCCGCCGTCGGGCACGAGACAGACTTTACCATCGCAGATTTTGTCGCCGACCTGCGAGCACCGACACCGAGCGCTGCGGCTGAACTGGTTGCCAGAAATCGCCAGGAACTGGAAGCTCATCTCGACCATCTGCTGATTCGACTCTCTGCCCGGCTCGATCAGTCTCTTGGCCTGGTTGCAGAACGCCTGGCAGGGCTTGAAAGGCAGCTGAAAGTTTATGCTCGTGATTTTGCCGCCCTTCCGGAAGTGATCACCGAACTGGAAAATCGCCTGGTCATCGCAATCAGATCGAAGATGCGCCAGTATACGGATTGCCTGGCGGTTTCTGCTGGCCGGCTCAATGCGCTTTCGCCGCTGCAGCAGCTTGATCGTGGCTTTGTGATCGCCAGCCATGACCGGGATGGTGCCGGGCTGACCTCAACTAAAGGGTTGGATGCGGGCGATTCACTCTGGCTGCGCTTTTCCCGGGGCCGAGTCGCCGTTCGCGTCGAGGAGGTTGAAAGCTGATGCGCCTCCTTGCTCTTTTTGTCCTGTTGTTGATCACCTCGGTGCCGGTTCGGGCTGAACTGGCTCTGCACCCTGCTCAAGTCGATAATGGCGGGGTCTCTGTGCTGCGCTGGCAAGGCGAGCCGCTTTCCTTCGGCGTGGTCCGCTTCATGGACAGTGTCATCTACCTCTACCCGGACCGTAGCGGAGCCATTGCCTTGTTACCGATCGGGCTTGAAGTCGCCGAGGGATATTACCCTCTGCTGGTGGCACTGGTTGACCAACAGGGCCGGACTGCTACGGAAGAGCTGCAACTGCATGTCGGCCACAAGGAGCGCCCCCTCGAACAGTTGACGTTGCCGAAGAATATGGTCTCTCCAGATGCGCAAAGCCTGGCCCGAATCGACCGGGAGAGCAAACAACTCAGCGAAGTTTTCGCTGTGAAGTCACCACGGTTATGGACGCAATTTGCAAGGCCGGTTGATGAAGAGGTCAGCAGCGTTTTTGGCAAGCGCAGGCTCATGAATGGCGAACCAAGGGCACCACACAGCGGAACCGACTTTCGCAGCCCGGACGGTACGCCGGTCCGTTCGATCAGCAACGGCCGGGTGATCATGGTTGCCGATCTGTTTTACACCGGGCAGACCGTGGTTGTCGATCACGGTGAAGGGTTGTTTTCGCTTTACGCACATCTTTCGGAGATTCTGGTCGACCAGGGGCACGAACTCCTTGTCGGTGATGTGCTTGGTAAGGTCGGCAGCACCGGGCGTTCCACGGGGGCGCATCTTCATCTTACAGTGAGGCTCTTGTCGGAGCGGATTGACCCCCTTGCGTTGCTGGCGGCATTCATGGAATAAGTTTCTTGACACAACGTTGATAGCGTGGTGTTTTACATCGATTCGTTGCGTTCCAACGCACAGGAAAGGAGTCAGGATGTCGGAAGAGACGACATTTGAGCAGGCGCTGAAAAATCTCGAGGAAGCTGTTGTCAGGCTGGAGAAAGGGCAGATACCTCTCGATGAAGCTCTCGATTGTTTCGAAGCAGGAGTGCTTAGTGCCAATCTGTGCCGGCAAAAGCTTCAGGTGGTTGAAAGCCGTATTGAAACCCTGACAAAAGGCGCGGGGGGGGAATTGGTGACAGAAGTATTCAACGGCAAAGACGATCAGGACTGAGCCTTGCCATGGACCTCAAGGATTACCTGCAAAATCGCTCTGCACTTGTAGATCAGGGGTTGGAGCGGTGGTTGCCGGGTGAGGACGTTTTACCTCGCTCCCTGCACCAGGCTATGCGATATTCGGTTTTTGCCGGAGGCAAGCGCCTGCGCCCGATCCTGATGATTGCTGCCTGTGAAGCGGTTGGCGGTCACGCCCGGCAGGTGCTGCATGCTGCCTGTGCAATGGAGATGATCCATACCTACTCACTGGTCCATGATGACCTGCCGGCTATGGATGATGATGATTTCCGGCGCGGACGCCCGACCAACCACAAGGTGCACGGCGAGGCGACCGCTATTCTCGCCGGAGACGCCTTGCTGACAGAAGCTTTTCGCCTGCTTGCCGATACCGAGGCCAATTTGTCAATTCCACCGGCCAGGGCTCTCAAGGTGATCGAGCTCGTGGCACGCTACGCGGGCTCCCAGGGGATGGTTGGCGGACAGGTGGTGGACATGGAATCGGAGGGGAAGGAAATTGACTTCCCGACTCTTGAATATATCCATACGCACAAAACGGGTGGCCTGATTCTGGCCTCAGTCCAGGTCGGAGCTTTATTGGCCGGCGCCAATGATGCAGAAATCAAGGCTATAAAACGGTTCGGCGGTGCTGCTGGATTGGCTTTTCAGATAGCAGATGATATTCTGGATGTCGTTGGTGACCAGGCGCAACTTGGTAAGGATGTCGGTAGCGACCAGGCCCGAGGTAAGGCGACTTACCCGGCGGTGCTCGGTCTTGATGAAGCGCGACAACGAGCCGACGAGCTTTGCGAAATTGCCGTTGCTGCGCTGGCTCCTTTAGGTGAGCCTGCGGAAATCTTGCAGGAGCTGGCTCGCTACATTGTCAATCGAAACAACTGAAATGTAAGTGTGATGAACATGACAGACATCCTGAAGCTTGAAGATCCCATTGCTTTCCTCAAGGAACTCCCGATCGCGGAACTCCCGCAGGTGGCGGAAGAGCTGCGTGAGGTTATCGTGCGGACTGTCGCAGCAAACGGTGGCCATCTGGCCAGTTCCTTGGGGGTTGTTGAACTGACTATTGCTTTGCACCGGGTTTTCAACTCCCCTACCGACAAGATCGTCTGGGATGTTGGGCACCAGGCTTACGCACACAAACTCTTGACCGGTCGATATGAACAGTTCCATACCCTGCGTCAGCTCGACGGCCTTAGCGGCTTTCCCAAGCGTGCCGAGAGTCCTCATGACTGCTTTGATGTCGGCCACTCCAGCACCTCGATTGCCGCAGCCCTCGGCATTGCAACGGCTCGGGACGCCAGGGGTGGTGATGAACGGGTTGTCGCAGTGATCGGTGACGGTTCGCTAACCGCCGGACTGGCTTTCGAGTCACTCAACCAAGCCGGTCATCTCAAAAAAGACCTGCTTGTCATTCTCAATGATAATGAAATGTCAATTTCACCCAACGTCGGCGCGCTTTCTTCTTTTTTCAGTCGACAGTTGACGTCCGATTTTTTCGTACGACTAAAACGGGAAACCGAGCATTTCCTTGATAGCGTGCCGAAGGTTGGCAAGGACCTCAGACGCTTGGCGAAAAAGGCCGAAGAGGCCGTCAAGGGGTTTCTGACCCCGGGAATGCTTTTCGAGGCGTTTGATTTTGACTACGTCGGCCCGATCGATGGCCACAAGCTAGATGAACTGATTCAGACCCTTGAAAATATAACTCATATGGATGGCCCGATCCTGATGCACGTGGTCACCAAAAAAGGCAAGGGCTACGCTCCCGCCGAAGAGAACCCGCATATTTACCATGGCGTCGGCCCGTTTGACCAGGCTACCGGAGAGGTGAAAAAGAGCAGCGGTCCACCCAGTTATACCAAGGTCTTCGGTGATGTGATGACTGAAATGGCGGCGCATGATGACCGGATCATTGCGATCACGGCTGCCATGCTCGAAGGGACCGGACTGAAAGCGTTTGCCGAACAATATCCGGAGCGCTTTTTCGACGTTGGGATTGCCGAACAGCATGCCGTGACCTTTGCCGCCGGTATCGCCAGCCGCGGGCTTAAACCGTTTGTCGCAATTTATTCGACTTTTTTACAGCGGGCCTATGACAGTGTTCTGCACGATGTCTGCCTGCAAAAGCTGCCAGTCACCTTTGCCCTCGACCGTGGCGGTCTTGTCGGGGCCGATGGGCCGACCCACCATGGTGTATTCGATTACTCTTACCTCCGGCATATCCCGAACCTGGTGTTCATGGTTCCGCGTGACGAGAATTATCTGCGTCACGCTGTGGCGACAGCACTGGGTTTTGATGGCCCCTTTGCTTTCAGGTATCCCCGTGGCACGGGAACAGGTGTTGCCGAGGAAGCAGCTGCAGCGCTTGTGATCGGCAAGGGGGATAAACTTCGCGACGGCAATGATTGTGTCATCTTCGCCCTTGGCACCCAGGTTCCTGAGGCGATGGCAGCAGCAGAGCTTCTCGAAGCCGAAGGCATAGGTGTCGCGGTCGTCGATCCGGTGTTCCTTAAACCACTGGACAGAGACCTGCTGGTTGCCGAAGCGACAAGGACCGGTTGTGTGATTACCGCAGAAGAGAATGCGCTCCGGGGAGGCTTCGGCTCAGCCGTGTTGGAGCTCTTTTGTGACGAGGGGGTCCACGTGCCTGTCAGGCGTATTGGCCTGCCGGACAAATTCGTTGAACAGGGCAGCCAGGCTGAACTGAGGGAACGTTACGGCCTGAATGCCAGCGGGGTCGCTGCTAAGGTCAGGGAGGCACTGGCCGATAAATAGTAACCGTATCGAAAGGAGGGGAGTGTTTCTGCCTCCCTTCAGGATGCTGACAAAGTTCAGATTTCATATATAGAGAGGGCAACAGATGGTTCATCTGTTGCCCTTTGTCGTTGTCCACTGCAATTTAGAGACAAAACCAAAATCAGAACCCGGGGGTCGCGCCCCCCGACTGCGCCTTACTCTTTTACTGGCCTAAAAGAGTAAGCAGAAAAAGGCCTGCGCTGCGCTGGGCATGTCTGGCGCGGGATGGCGGCGACATCAATTCAGAACGTTCTAAACGATCAAGAGCCTACGCTTCCCCCGCAGGATCCGAGGCTCTTGAGAGCCTCTCCTTCTCGTGAAGATTTGCATGGATAAAGGTCATGTTTTCAGGCTTTTCCCTTGTAAATTCACAGCAGGAAAGGTCAGGCCCTTCTGACACAGGGCCGGATCCCCATCAGTAACAGGTTCTTGAAGTCACAGACATCCGGCAAAGGAGATGCCCTCCGCAAGGAGAAGGCACTTTTGCATACTTTTGTTGCCGGACAAAAGAGTATGGCGTCGTGGCGGGACGCGACCCGCCGGTTTTGCTTTTACTAGCATTTCAAGAAAAGGCAAAGGGCAACAGATTAACCATCTGATGCCCTTGGCTTCATAGAGTCTCCATCTGCCAGGTAAAAAACAAACCCCGCTCTCAGTCTACTTCAATCACTCGATAAACAGTCTTGCCGTAGTGCTCTTCGGGTTTAAGCGCCAGATCGTGATTGCAGATATAGTAATCCCCAATCGTACCTCGACTTGCAGAGGTACAGTCTTCCGGCAAGACGCCGATGAGCATTCCCGGTTCGATGAAATCTTTAACATTGGGCGGGGTGCGGAAAATTTCCTGTGTGGAGTCACCCGTATGCGGATAAATAATGCCGCCCTTGCTGTACAAAAAATCGGGGAGTTCGCCAGCATGTGTTGCGGGTGCAATCGACATGACGGGGATCACCAAAGTTGCAATCATGAATATTTTCCCGACCAAAGATTCAATTCTCATAACCAACTCCTTGTAGGTCTTGTCTGATAAAAGATGGTGCCCTTTGCCTGTTCAAAGCTTTCAGGGGTCTTGTTGAATTACCTGCAGCGAGAATAATGGCTATCGAGTGCTCAGGCTCACCGGGAGTTCTAGTGCGAACTGGAAATGTACTTCCATAAGTGATTCTGGGTCACTTCGTTCAGACCCATGAATTTCACGCCCACTATGACGTTGCCCTGTTGCTCATTTCTGCTACGCTTATCGATCCAGACAATTTCAGCCGAAAGACAAAATGGCTCGGCTATATTCGGCAGGGCCATTTGCAATCTAATGACTGATCCGTGGATCGGCAGCCTTTGTGCCTGGTATTTGATCGCGGCACCTTTGGTGCTTAAATTCAGTAAACACCCTCTGCCCGTCTTGCCGGCCCATTCGATATCCAGTGGAAAATCCTTGGCAATTTGCAGTCGGAAATGCTCTCTCGCTGCAGCCAGTAATTCCCGGAGGGTGTTGTAGAACTGGTCCAGGCTTTTTTGGGCTTCAGCCGACGCACTGCCACTGTTGCTGATCTGCATCTTCTCCCTTTCAACATCTTTCAAAAGGGCACGGTAATGGAGAACTCGCGCAAGCAGATCGTCGCGGTGCATTTTAAAGCCGCTGGTCGTGACAAACACATCATTGACGGTGACATCTTGTTTGCATTGCTCACACGTGACGGCGCCGATCTCAACAAGGAAGGGAGAGCTGATGATTGCTTCACATTTCGGGCATTTCATCTGCAACATGTGCCGCTTCCTATCTCTTTATGATGAACCAGTGCCGTTGTGCTGAATTTGCTTCTGTTAAGCGAGGACCTTGTGTGCGCTATTTACTTTTGGTGGTTTTCCCCTGTCGTTTAAGTTGGTGGATGATCCCGGCTTTCTCCAGAGTAATGGCGGCGTGATGCGCCAATTGAGCCAGGAATTGCAGGTTTTGGCCGGTAAACGGGGTTCCCTCCGCATGCCCGAACAGGATCATGACGCCGATGGCCCGGTCGCGATGATAGAGCGGCACGGCCAGAAGACCGGGATCGGCAACCAGATGTCGTTCTTCCTCGTTGACCCGATCCATCATATAAGTGGGCAGTACATCGGAAACAACCATCGGGCTGCCACTTCGAGCAATGTCCAGCAGGAGGCCTTCGGGGAGCTTGTCGGCATACTTCTGGACGAATTCTTCTGCAACGCCACGTCCCATCTTGATGCCGAAGGGGCTCTGCCCTGGACCGCAAATCAATGCCAATAACCCTTTCTTGGCGTGCAGGGCGCCCATCGCGGAGCTGAGCAGGCGGCTCAGCAGTTCCGATACCTCAATCGCCGAGTTGATCTTTTCGATCGCTTCACTGAGAGCGGTCATCATGGCGAGCGATCGCTCCATCTCCTGGTTGCGATGTGCCAGTTCAGCCAGGAGTGCCTGGTTATGAACGCGCAGGTCGATCTGGGTGAAGGCCTTGTCAATGATATTGAAGAGGATTTCCGACGTATCGATCGGACGGACAATGAAATCGAACGCCCCATGCCTCAGGGCCTGCAGGAGGTTGAAAGATGATGCGTTGTGCGTGGTGAGAATCACCTCGGTTTCCGGGTAGCGCTTTTTTACCTCCTGAAGCAGGTAAAGCCCGCTGCGTGTCGGTAGCTCGGTCTCCGTGATGACCAGGTCCACCTGCATTTCCTTCATCAGCTCAAGGGCCGCTTCCGATGTGTCGGCTTCAATGACAGAATCTTCACGCTCGGACAGCATTGACTGGAGTTGCTTGCGGCGCTCGGTGACATTGTCAACGATCAGTATGGAGTGGTTCCTGGTCAACATCTTGGCCCCCGTAAGTCGCTATAATAAAACCAGTTCAGTATGTTGCCTAACCTAGCTGAATAATAGCTAACGAAACCTGTTGTGACAAGCGGCAAAGGCTTTATAAGTCCGGACGATCCCCCATTGTCCGCTTTCGGTAAAAAGAGAAGAAGGCAAAGATAATGCCGACACTGATACAGAGACTTCCGGCCAGGGCCATTTTGTCGCCCGGGTCGCGGTTAATCGTCAGGAGACTGAAAGTCGTCAGGACGGGTTCCATCGGTCGCAAATAAACACCGGCTTTTAACAGCCCTTCAGGGGCTTGCTGGCGCAGGAAATACCAGCCCTTCCAGACCGTCCCGGAGGGGCTGAAGAGAGAGACCTGCAGGGCAGGGTTGTTGAGATAGCTACTGACCTGCATGACTCGGCCTTGCCTGTCTTGACGGGCATCGGGGAGAAATTTGTGAACCGCAAGCGAGAGTTCGGCTGAGATCGTCAAGCGACTCCCTGGTGTGAGATCAACAACACCGACGCCTGGCAGGTTAAAGCGAAAGCCCTGCAGGTCCTGGCCGTAAGACGTTGGCAGGATGACCAAGCCATCGTAAATCAGGGGATGATTGATGCGGACGGCTGTTTGCGCAACCGGTTGACCGTTCTTCCAGAGGACTACCTGGTTGATCATATCCAGAGGCCGGCCACTCGGTCCGAGTTGCGGGGTGAAATCCTCAAGTTCAAGGAGATAGCCCGGCATCTCGGGGATCGCTATGCGATCACCGGGGGCAAGCCGGTGAGGTCCGGAGCGGAATCCGCTGATGTTGCCCCACAGGTAAGCGATGGTCAACAGGACGAAGCCTGCATGGATCAGGTATTCGCCGGTTTTTCTCCAGCGGGCTCTGATCCCGGCGAGCCAGTCGACCAGACAGCAGAAAGTGTTGAGGGCGAACAACAGCACACACAGGCCGCTCAAAGGCACCCAGGATACCAGCAATGGGGCGCGTGCCCACGCCTGCGGCAGCCAGCGGCTCATGACTTCCTGCTCCATGTCGGCAAAGATAGCCGGGTTGTAATGCATGACCAGGGACCCGCCCATAATCAGCAGCGTCGCCATTGAAGCCAGAGTAATTGCCAGCTTCAACGAACAGCAGAGAGCCCACAGTTTCAGTAAAAATGGTCTGGTTGGTTTTCCCGGTAACATCGTTACTCCAGGGGATGATTACTCTCAAGCAGCAAGCCGATGCCGAGGTAGGTGAACAGGACAACGCCAAAGCCGGCAATCGACAGCCATGCATAAACGCCACCCTGCCAGCGGCGGATAAATTTGGCGTGACACATACCGGCATAAAACATCCAGACCAGAACCGACCAGATGCTTTTGATGTTCCAGCTGAACCAGTGTCCCCAGGCAATATGCGCCCAGATGCTGCCGGCGACCATGCAGAAGGTGAAGAGGCCGAAGCCAAGGAAGATCGCTTCTTCATTGATCTTTCTGAGTGTCGGCAGGTCAGGTAGGAGCGTGGTGTTCAGGCGCCCCTGGCAGAGAAACAAGGCTCCTATTGAAAATGCCATGGCGAAAAATGCGTAACCGACAAAGGAAAAAATGATGTGCAGGCTGAACAGGGGAGTGTCGAGGGCTGGTATCAGTGCAGAGACAGCAGGGTCCCGTGGCAGTGCGCCACCAAGCAGGAGCAGGTTGAGCAGCATGACAAACAGACCGGTGGCGCGAATCCGGTAGCGCAGTTCGAAGTAAAGGTAAACCAGCGCCAGCGACCAACTGAAGAAGAAGAGCGTGGCAAAAAGGTTGGTGACCGGTAGATAGCCGGCAGCCCACCACCGGTGACCAAGCAGGGCGGTCTGTAAAATGACTCCGGCAAAGACCAGGACGAGTGATGCCGTGGCAACGGCGGACCGTCTCCAGAAGATATGCAGAAGGTAGCCGGATGTCGCCATCAAGTAGATTGCGAAGAGCAGATGTAAGAGTGTTTTTGACATGGTTATGACCGCTTGATGTGGCCGGTTGTTCCTGTGCGAAGCTAACATTTTCAACCGATTAACCCAAGCTAAAAGCATTGTTAACCAAGACCTTGTTGAGGTTGACAAGCTATGTCGGCAATGATAATTTCTTCCTCCATGGACACCCCCCTTTTTTCAGTGCGTATGCGCGCCTCATTGTGCGGTCGGCATCTCGCCGGTGCCGAAAGGATTGTCCCGCTGTCAGAGGTCAGGCAAGTCGCCTCGGAGCTCATGTCGCGGGGAATCGCCGACGCCGGCAGCGTAGCCGACGACGTGTATTGTCAGGCGGAACGCATCGACCCTGTCACCTTGTGGCATGCGAAACTTCCCGATGTTTCGACCTGGCAGGTGAATGATTACCGGGAGGGTCGTGCCGTTGCCGCTGAATTGCTGTCCCGGGCCGGAATTGATCGGGACTTAGCCTGCCGGGGAGTGCAACTTCTTGCCGGGGGCGCCGGGCCGGGTGAAACAGTGATGCGCGGTGCCGTGATCATGGATGCCGTAACCGGAGAGCGCCTTGAAGGCGATCCTGGCCGGGGTGTCAGGGTTTCCCGAATGGATGTTGCCATGGAATGCCGGCGGGATTTTGAGGGCCGCCTGCATCAAGCGGGTCTCGGGCACCGTCGCGTTCTGGAGGCCCTTGTCCTTGCCGGAAAGGTCTTGAGTGCCCCTGGAATCATCGCTGAACTTTGCTGGTCGGATGACCCGGAATATCTCACCGGATATGTTGCTGACCCCGCTCACGGTTACCAGCGAATCAGTAGCTTGAAGTCTGTCGGTGACCTGCGTGGCGGCAGAATTTTTTTCGTCAGATCCGATGCCTGTTCGATTTCGGAACTCACGGATTACCTTGAGCGGAAACCGGTTTTGTTCGATAGCCTCGGCGAGATAAGACCGGCGGCAAGGTGGGGGGGGGGACATGGATAACTGGCAAGATGATCTGGCCCGGCTCCAGCGCCAGGGGATGTTGCGTTCCCTGAGGGTTATTGATGGTGGCCAGGGTCCGAGGGTGCAGATCAACGGCCGCAACGTTTTGCTGCTTTGCTCCAATAACTATCTCGGTATCGCCAATCACCCGACCCTGGTGAAGAAGATGATTGATGCCACGGTGCGATATGGTGCCGGCTCCGGCGCCAGTCGTCTGATTTCCGGAACGATGCCGGTCCACGCTGAACTCGAAGCGCGCCTCGCAACATTCAAGGGGACCGAGGCAGCTTTGTTCTTCAACTCGGGATATGCCGCAAATACCGGGATTCTGCAAGGGCTGTTCGGCCCTGATGATCTTATTTTTTCTGATCAGCTGAATCATGCCTCCATCATTGATGGGTGTAGATTGGCCCGCGCACGCACAGTGGTTTACCCCCACTGTGACCACGTCGCCCTGGCAGAACTCATGGCGCGGGAAAAGCCCTTGCGTAAGGGTCGCTGGCTGATTGTCACCGATGGTGTTTTCAGTATGGATGGGGATGTTGCCCCATTGCCTGAGCTTTGTGACCTGAAAGACCAGTTTGACGCACTGCTGATGGTGGATGATGCCCACGGAACCGGCGTTTCGGGTCGGAACGGCCGAGGGACCGGCGAAGCTCTTGGCTGTCTCGAGCGCATCGACCTGCATATGGGAACGCTCGGCAAGGCCCTTGGTTGCGCAGGCGCTTACCTGGCTGCAGACCGGGTCATCATCGACACGCTGATCAATCGCAGCCGCTCTTTCATCTTCTCTACCAGCCTGCCGCCAGGAGTTCCGGCCGCGGCCTTGGCCGCACTTGAGCTGGTTGACAGCGATGAAGGACGGCGTCTTCGCCGGAAGCTTGATGAGAATCGCACCCTGTTCGCCGGGCTGTTGACAGCTGGTGGAATGGATCTGCTCGGCAGTACCACCCAGATCGTTCCAGTGTTGACGCGGGAACCAGAATCGACCATGAAAATGACGGAACGGCTTCTCGAAAAAGGGGTTTTTCTGCAGGGGGTTCGACCACCTACCGTGCCCCCCGGGCTCTGTCGGTTGCGGGCAACCGTCATGGCCAGTCACTCGCTAACCGAACTGTCGGCCGCGGTTGGAAAAATCCTTGATGTTTACGGCGAGTGCACCGGATGAGGGCAAGACAGTTCCAGCGTACTGACGGACGTCAACTGACCTGGTACGAGACCGGTCAGGGCAGGCCGCTGGTGCTCTTGCACGGCTGGGCCATGTCGGCGGCGGCCTTCCAGGAACTCGCCGGCCTGCTCGCCGTGAATTTCCGTGTTCTGGTCCCGGACCTTCCAGGTCATGGTAAGTCTTCGCCTGCCGGGCGGAATGATCTTGCCGGGCTTACTGCTGTCCTGACGGACTGGTTGGCGGCTCTTGAAACAGAACCGGTTACACTGGCAGGCTGGTCTCTGGGGGGGATGCTCTCCTTGCAGATCGCCAGTGAGGGGCAACTTGCGGTGAATCGGCTGGTACTGATCGGTTCGACGCCGAAGTTCACTGCGGGCAACGACTGGCCGTTCGGTCTGCCGGTCAGCCAGGTCCGTGCCATGGTCAGAAATCTCAAGAGGCAGTTCGAATCAACCTTGGCCGAGTTCTTTGCCCTGACCTTCGCCGGCGAAAGAATCTCGATCGACAGGTTGCGGACGATCCGCAATTTTGCGGTGCGGGCCAGCTCTTTACCTGATCAGGAGGTTGCCATTGCGCTCCTCAACATGCTGGCCGAACAGGATCAACGCGACATCCTCTACAACATCCGTATCCCTGCGATGGTGCTGCACGGTGAACTTGACCGGATCTCGCCGGTCGGTGCCGGACAGGCCATGGCGGACATGCTTCCTCACGGAGAATACGTGCCATTCCACGGCATCGGGCATGCGCCGTTTCTGAGCAAGCCGCAGGATGTTGCGGCCAGGCTCATGGGCTTCTGCTGATGGTGCCGCCGATTAAAGCAATTGACCGCGCCCGCGTGCGCGGTAATTTTTCGAACCATGCCGGGGATTATGATCGCTACGCATCGGTCCAGAAGCGGGTCGTCGAGCTGCTTTATGATCGATTGGCAACTATTGTATTGCAGCCCGGATTATGCCTCGATGTAGGCACCGGCACGGGTGCCCTCGCTACGGCAATGCTTAAGTGTATGCCGGGACAGCAGCTGGTTGTGATGGATATCGCGCACGCTATGACCAGAGCGGCTGCAGACAGGTTGACAGCTGTTGCCGCCTGTGATGGAGACGCCAGGCTACTGCCCTTTGCCGATCAAACATTCGCCTGTGTGGTCTCCAGTTCGGTTTACCAGTGGGTCGATTGTCTTCCTGCGGCTTTTGCCGAGGTAGCGAGAGTCCTGCGCCCGGGCGGCTGTTTCGCCCTCGCGCTGTTTGGTGAAAAGACTCTCTGCGAGCTGCGCTCTTCCCACCGCCGGGCCGTTGCGGCCAGTGACACGGGGCGGGCTGTCCCATGTGCAGGACTTCCCCACTCTTGGCGAAGTTGCCGATGCGATCGCCGTTGCGGGACTGACCTGTCATGATATTTCCAGCGGGATGGAGGTTGAATTCCACCTTGATGTGCCTGACCTGCTCAGACAACTCAAGCAGATCGGTGCCAGCAACGCGACGGCGGGTCGTCCGCGGGGGTTTGCGTCACGCCGGGTCATGCAGTCAATGATCAAATTCTATGAAGAACAGCATCGATGCGAGTCCGGGCTGCCAGCAAGTTATGAAGTAATTATTGCTACGGCAAGCAAAGACTTAGGCTAAGTTTCAGGCGGGTCGAAACAAAAACGGCGGCGCAGAATCACTGCAAACCACCGTTAGTAATAATTGCCGGATGTGTGTTCCTCTTTAGCGGCTAGCCGCAGGAGAAACCCTCCATCAGTGACTGGACAATTTTGCGGGCCTCGATCGACGTGACCTGGTAGAAGACCTCAACACCGTCACGCTTGCCATCAATAATTCCCTTGTTCTTAAGCAGGGCCAGATGCTGCGACACAGTTGCCTGGGGCAGTTCGAGGCATTCCCAGATTTTTTTCACATTACACGATTGCGACATAAGGCCGGCAACGATCTTCAGTCGTATCGGATGACCCAGAACCTTGAGAATCTCGGCTTCCCTGTCAAGACAGATTGTTTTATCGAATTCCACGTTTGCCATAGATCATCCTTAAGCTAATAATTGAATATATGAATATTAGCCCTTGATTGATAAGCAAGTCAAGATATTCATATCGTCTTCGACTAGTGCTCGACAGCAAGGGATGCAGGTATTAAACTGATACGCGTTGCCACTGACGCGATGGCTTATTTAACCTGATAGCAGTAGTGCAGATAGGATTTTGTCGATGTTTCTGGGTGCTGTTCTCGTTCTGGCAGGACTGTTGCTCCTTTACTACGGTGCTGAATACCTGGTCACCGGGAGTTCCCGTCTGGCGCTGTCGTTTGGTGTAAGGCCACTGGTTGTCGGGCTCACCGTGGTTGCCTTCGCGACGAGCATGCCGGAACTCCTGGTCTCCCTCCTTGCCGCAGTGCGGGGAGCCTCTGCCATGGCCGCCGGCAATGTCATCGGTTCGAATATTGCCAATATCGGCCTGATCCTGGGGGTGGCCGCCCTGATTACGCCGGTCGTCGTAGCACGTTCCACGCTGGTCCGTGAAGTGCCGATCATGGTCGTTGCCTCGCTTGGCCTGTATGTCGTCGCCTTCGACGGTGTGCTGAGCTTCCTGGACGGTCTGCTGCTCTTTATCTGCCTGTTGGTCTTTCTGGGCTATTGCGTTGTGACCGCACGGGACCCTGCCATGCCGGCCGATGGGCAAGTTGCACAGGCGATCCGGGCGGCCTCTGCCGGGCGCGGCAGGAATGCGACCCTGGTCGTCCTCGGGATGGCCGGTCTGGGGGTCGGAGCCGAGTTGATGGTCCGGGGCGCGGTGATG
Organism: uncultured delta proteobacterium; assembly: GCA_963715335.1. GTDB lineage: Bacteria > Desulfobacterota > Desulfuromonadia > Desulfuromonadales > BM103 > JAFDBW01. Next base: position 92,405 of record CAVQRZ010000005.1, on the reverse strand, counting down.
ATCGCGACCCTGCTTGGGGTCTCCGAGATGGTCATCGGCCTGTCGATCGTCGCCATCGGCACGAGTCTGCCGGAACTCGCCGCCTCGGTGATGAGTGCCTGGAAGGGAGAGATGGATATCAGTGTCGGCAACGTGATCGGCAGCAATATCTTCAACATCCTGTTTGTGCTCGGACTCTGTCCGATGGTCAATCCGATTGCGATAGAGGCAAGGGCTCTGCAGCTCGATTTTCCGGTCATGCTGGCCTTCTGTGCTCTCCTGATTGGGCTGCTGACCATGATGTTGCCCCGTTTGCAACTGAATCGCAGGAAAGGTCTTCTGCTGCTGGGAGCCTATCTCCTTTTCATTGCCAGCCTGTTCCTCTGATGACACGCTCCTGCCTGCTGATAGCTATCTTCAGTTCTCTCCATTTGACTGTGCCTGGTTTCACAAGGGCACAGGATTTCGGCGTCGTCAAGCCACTGTCGCAGTTGACGGGCGAAGCCTATTCTTACGGGATCGATTTCCTCTTCTTCACCCGGCTGGCGGAGGGGGAGCTGCGGCTGGTCGAGACCGGAGAGCCGAACGTCCTGCGCGCAGAGCTGGTCGGTCGGACACTGGGCATCGCGTTGTGGCTCGCGGGTGATCGCACGCAGACCTACAGTTCACTGATGCGATTGCTGCCGGATGGCTCTCTGGACAGTATTGAGCATGTGTCGCACATCAGGAAGAAGAGGTGGGGGAAGTGGCAAACCCGCGGCAAGATCCGCCGTTTCGATTACGAGCGGGGGAAGATTACTGAAGAGAAGCTCAAGGCAGGTGTCGTGAGTTCGACCAAGGAGCATGATATCCCTGAGGGTCAGCATCCTGTCGACATGTTGACGGCATTTTATAACCTGCGAGCCGGAATTTATGGCCCGTTGCAACGCGGCACAAAGATTCCGATCGCCACTTATTCAGGTAAAGGTTTTGTCGATTTTGAAGTCAGGATTCTGACTGTCGAGGAGCAGGCCAGCAAGGACTATTTCCCGGATCACGGCCTGCTCATCCAGGTAAATGTTGATCCGGAAATATTCGACACCAACAGCGGCAGTCTTTATGTCTGGTTTGATGATCAGGGCGTACCCGGCCGAGGGATTATCGAGGATCTGATCGGTTTGGGCGATGTACGAGGCTATCTGGACAAGGAGGGCACATGAGCCAGCAGGAGAGAGTTTTTGTGGTCGGCCATAGAAACCCGGATACGGATTCGATCTGCAGCGCAATTGCATATGCAGCGCTGTGCCAGCTACAGGGAAGAAGCAACGTCTTTCCGGGACGGGCCGGCGGGCTTAACAGGCAGACTGAATTTGTCCTTGATACCATCGGGCAATTGCAGCCGCAACTCTTGACCGATGTCTACCCGCGATTGCGCGACACGGTGGGAGATTGCCCGGCGCTGATCGATGCCGATGCCCCGCTGGCGAATGCCCTTGAACTGATGCGCCAGCGCGATATCCGCATGCTCCCTGTCGTTGATACCGATGGTGCCCCGCTCGGAGCCATGATCCTGAAACGTATGACAGAACATATCCTGCTGCCGCGCGCAGGCAAACCGATTCGCCAGGTGCTTTCTTCACCGAAATCCATACAGACCTGCCTGCAGGCAACTGCGATTAACATGGTAGACGGCGAACGCACCGGGGAGCTCGAGCTGTTTGTCGGCGCAATGTCTCCGCAGAGCTTCCAGGCGCGGTTAGCAAAGGTTGACCCACAGCGGATTGTCGTCTTTGTCGGCGATCGCCGGAATATTCTGGAACATGCCATTCAGCTTGGCATCAGACTGCTGGTCGTAACCGGAGATCTTCCTGTCGATGAAGACCTGGTCATGTTGGCCCGAGAAAAGCAGGTTTCCGTCCTTTGCTCGCCCTACGACACGGCAACCAGTGCCATGCTGGCGAGATTGTCGACGCCGGTTCGATATCTGGCCGAAGCAGATGTCCCGCGCGCGCACCCTGACGACCGGCTTGACGAAATTCGCAAGGTCTTGATGCGCAGTACGGCCCCCGGAGTGCTGGTCATTGATGACAATGGCAGGGTTTGCGGAGTCGGCACCAAAACCAACCTGCTCAGGCCATCACCCCTGAAGCTGATTCTGGTCGATCATAATGAGCTGACCCAGGCGGTTCCAGGTGCGGATCAGGTAGAAATCCTGGAAATCATCGATCATCACCGGCTGGGTAATTTTCATACGGAACTGCCGATTCGCTTTATCAACCAGCCACTGGGAAGTACCTGTTCCGTGGTTGCGACGCTCTATCGGCAGGCAGGGATTGACCCGGCACCGAAGATTGCGGCTCTGATGCTGGCGGGATTATTGTCCGATACGGTCCTCTTGAAGTCGCCGACGACAACCGATGCCGATCGGGAACTGCTGGGCTGGCTGGAGCAATGCTCAGGGTTGGATGCGTCGGCTTTTGGCCGGCAGATGTTCCAGGCTGGAAGCGCTCTTGCGGCCTATCCGGATATCGAGTCGCTGCTGACCGCCGACTTCAAGGAATATGATGTTGAAGGCAGGCGATTTGGCGTCGGGCAGGTTGAAGTTGTAACTTTTCAGGAGTTCGACGACCGCCTGGAAGAGATCTCCTCCGGCTTGCAAGCGCTTGCAGAGAAGCGCAGCCTGGCCCTGGCCGGCTTACTGGTGACCGATATCGTGCAACAGAACAGCCAGTTGATCGTTCGTGGCGAGAAGGACCTGATCTCTGCAGTCGGTTATCCGCAAATTGCTACAGGCAGGTTTGACCTGAGAGGGGTGTTGTCGAGGAAGAAGCAGCTGATGCCCCATCTGTTACGGGCGTTCAGAATTTGACGACGGAGGGGTAAAAAATGGCCCCGCGAAGGAGGGGAATCACGGGGCAAAAGCCCTGACCATTGTCAGGGGAACATGAGTGAATCCTAAGAAATTTTTGGGGATCCGTCAAGAGAAAATCGAGGATGACACAGGGACAGCGCAGTGCGACGGCAAAAGACAAAAAAAGACCCCGCGTAAGGAGGGGGGGGATACGCGGGGTCCAAAGCTCTTCGGCTTGCAGGCAATCGAAGAGTTGGCTGAAATATATCAAAGCAGAAAGTTCTTGGCAAGAGTATTTTTGAGAAAAATGTGAGAAAAAAGTGAGCTGTCTGGAATGTCTCACGAGGTGATATCCATGACGTCCCTGATATCAGAGAGAATCCTGTCGGCTTCGGCAAAATCCTGCCCTGAGGTGTGATGTCCCGGCAGGACCCAGCATGCCAGCCCGGCAGCTTTCGCCGCTCTCAAACCCCGTGGCGAATCTTCAATCACGAGGACCTCTCCTGCTTCAATCCCGCTGCGTTTCAAGGCCAGTTGGTACGGTTCTGCTGAGGGCTTGCTGTTGGTGTAGTCCTCGCGTGTCAGGCAGAAGTCGAAATAAGGCAGAAAACCCGTCCTGCTGTGGATAATGTCGAAGTGATGCTTCCGTGAGCTTGTCACGACAGCCATGCCGAGTCTGCCGTGGAGCATATTCAGTACCTCAGCTGCCCCGTCGAGAGAAATGTCCTCTTGCCAGAGAAGTTTCGCATAGCGCTTTTCCCGCCACTCTTTCAAAGCGGTGACTGACTGCTCGGAGACCCCGGACCCGGCCGCGAGATCGAAGATGCTGCGTCCCGCTGCCAGCGAAATCTCCGCGAACTGTTCGTCGCTCAGTTCAATGGCGACCCTGGCGAGCGCTTCCCTGCTGGCCTGGAGATAAAACCGTTCCGTATCGACAAGCACACCATCGTTGTCCCAGAAGATATAGCGATAATTCATGGCCCCATTCTATGCGCGGCGGGAATTCACTGCAACACGGCAATGCCTGGCGGCCGCCGGCGTCTTCCACAGATTTTTCAAGTATGGTATAATAAGCAGCAAATTGCGACCCTGATTATCTTGAAACAGAAAATCATTAACAACTGAAAATATTTGATAATACACAGAATAGGCTTGAATCGTAAGGCTATCTCCTTCATATTCCCCTGCCAACGAAAGGACCCGGTATGCAATTTGAAAATTATTCGCTCGACGGTTTCTACGACGAGATGTTCGATGCGGAAGGGCGCCCTCGCCCCGGCACTGAAGCCGTGGTCAGTCGATTCAACGAATTGCCCCTTGAAGAGCTCCGGCGCCGCCAGCAGTCGGCAGAGAAAGCCCTGTTGCAGATGGGGATCACGTTCAGCGTTTACGGAGATGAGCAGGGCACGGAGCGGATTTTCCCCTTCGACATTGTTCCGCGCATTATCGCTCATAACGAATGGATCGTTATGGAGGCCGGACTCAAACAGAGAGTCCAGGCTCTCAACCTCTTTATCGACGATCTCTACCATGATCAGAGAATTCTCAAGGATGGCATCATCCCGAAGGACCTGGTCCTGTCGGCGAGCGGTTATCGCCCGGAATGTATAGGTCTCAATCCCCCGGGCGGCGTCTGGTGCCATATCACCGGGACCGACCTGGTACGCGGCGCTGACGGGCAGTTCTATGTGCTCGAAGACAACCTGCGCTGCCCGTCGGGTGTCTCTTATGTGCTTGAAAACCGCGTGGTCATGAAACGCAGCTTTCCGCGCGCCTTCGATGCCGCACACGTCGTGCCGGTGGTTGATTACCCGAACCGCCTACTGGAGCTCCTGCAGTTCCTCGCGCCGCCGCGCCGTGACAAACCCGTGGTCGCGGTCTGGACGCCCGGTGTCTACAACTCGGCCTACTTCGAACATTCCTTCCTCGCTCAACAGATGGGGATCGAACTGGTGGAGGGGAGTGATCTGGTGGTGGTTGACGACCGTGTCATGATGCGTACGACGGCAGGTCTGAAACCGATCGATGTCCTCTACCGGCGTATCGACGACGATTTCATCGATCCGGAGGTGTTTCGCAAAGACTCGATGCTCGGTGTCCCGGGCCTGATGCGTGCCTACCGCGCCGGTCGCGTCGCTCTGGCCAACGCCCCGGGGACCGGGGTGGCCGACGACAAGGCCATCTACGCCTATGTCCCGGAGATGATCCGCTACTATCTCGACCAGGACGCGATCCTCAATAATGTCGAGACCTATCTTTGCTGGCGCGACAAGGACTTGCAGCACGTGTTGGCCAATCTCGACAAGCTGGTGGTGAAGAAAGTCGGAGAGTCGGGCGGCTACGGCATGCTGGTCGGGCCGCACGCCAGTTCGAAGGAGCGCGCCGAATACGCCGAGCAGGTCAAGGCCAATCCGCGCAATTACATTGCCCAGCCGACCCTCGCGCTCTCACGGGTGCCGACCCTGATTGACGATCACTTCGAAGGTCGGCACGTCGACTTGCGCCCCTATATCCTCTACGGTGAGGAGATCTATGTCATGCCCGGCGGCCTGACCCGGGTTGCGTTGAAGAAGGGCTCCCTGGTGGTCAACTCGAGCCAGGGCGGCGGCAGCAAGGATACCTGGGTGGTCGAGGACCGTTCGGTCATGGAAGGGGGTGCCGCATGCTGAGCCGTGTTGCTGAATCGATGTACTGGATGGCCCGCTATGTCGAGCGGGCTGAAAACGTGGCGCGGATCATGGACGCCAACTATCACATGATCCTTGACCTGCCAAGCGGCGTTGGCGAGCAGTGGGAGCCGCTGATCGTGACGACCGGCGACGAAGACCTGTTCAAAAAATTCTACGACGATTTCAACGAGGAGAACGTTGTCCAGTTTTTGACATTCGACACCAGAAATCCCAATTCGATTCTTTCCTGCCTGCAGATGGCCAGGGAAAATGCCCGCTCGGTACGTGAATGGATCAGCTCCGAGATGTGGCAGCAGGTCAACACCTTCTACCTGCTCGTCAAGGAGGCCTCACGTAACAGCGGTGGGATTGAACTCCCGCACGAATTCTTTGTTGAAGTCATGCTCGCCAGCCATCTCTTTACCGGGCTGTCGCAGAACACCATGACTCACGGTGATGGCTGGCAGTTTGCCCGGCTCGGCAGGATGCTCGAGAGGGCAGACAAGACCGCCCGGATCATCGACGTCAAGTATTTTATTCTGCTGCCTTCAGTAGAGTATGTCGGCACGCCTTACGATCACATCCTCTGGGGGTCGATCCTGCGTTCAGCCAGCGCCTTCGAAATGTATCGCAAGGATTATGGCCAGATTGTTCCCGACCAGATTATCGAGTTCATGGTGCTTGACGCCGAGTTCCCGCGGGCGATTCACCATTGCCTGATTATCGCGGAGCTATCGCTGCGCAATATTTCGGGGACCATGCGCGGCCGCTTTACCAACCGCGCTGAAAAGACGCTCGGGCGTCTGCTGGCAGACCTCGATTACACGACCATTGACGACATCAAGGCGATTGGCCTTCACGAGTTTATCGACGACTTGCAGACCCGCCTGAATGACGTAAGTAAAGTTGTTTTCGAGACGTTTCTTCTCGATTTCCTCGGCAACCTCTGCCGTGCAAGATCAATCACAGAGCTAGGGATCTGATCATCAGACGGATTCCCAGGGAGTTATTCAGTTTATGTCCATCCGCGTTGCCTGCAGGCACATCACGCATTACCGCTTTGACCGGCCGATCAACCTCTCGCCGCACGTCCTGCGCCTGCGGCCGGCACCGCATTCGCGGACCCCGATCCGTGCCTATGCAATGCGCATCGCTCCCGATACGCATTTTCTCAACTGGCAGCAGGACCCCTTTGGCAACTACCTGGCGCGGCTGGTGTTTCCTGAGAAGACCCGCGAGCTGAGAATCGAGGTCGAGGTGGTCGCCGACATGACCGTCATCAACCCGTTCGATTTTTTTGTTGAAGAATCTGCCGAGAAAATCCCTTTTACTTACGAAGCCCAATTGCGCAAGGAACTGACGCCTTACTTCGAGATAACCGACAGTGGACCGCTGCTGAGTGCCTGGCTGGAAAAGATCGATCGTTCACCGACCACGACCGTTGATTTCCTGGTCAACCTGAACCAGATGGTCCGCGAGTCGGTCAATTACTCCGTGCGCATGGAGCCCGGGGTACAGACCGCCGAAGAGACCCTTGAACGGAAGATCGGATCCTGTCGGGACTCGGGCTGGCTGCTGGTGCAGATCCTGCGCCATCTGGGGCTGGCGGCGCGTTTTGTTTCGGGCTACCTGATCCAGCTGACTGCCGATGAGAAATCGCTCGACGGGCCCTCCGGTACCGAGGTCGATTTTACCGATCTGCACGCCTGGGCCGAGGTCTATATCCCCGGTGCAGGCTGGATCGGACTTGACCCGACCTCCGGGCTGCTTGCCGGAGAAGGTCATATCCCGCTGGCCTGTACACCGCATTACTCCAGTGCGGCTCCGGTTACAGGTTCTATGGACAAGTGCGAGGTGACCTTCGATTTCGAAAACAGCGTCAAGCGTATCCACGAAGACCCGCGGGTGACCAAACCCTACAGCGATGAGCAATGGGCACGGATTGATGCTCTGGGAGAGCAGGTCGACGCCGACCTGACCAGCGGAGATGTCCGCCTGACCATGGGCGGTGAGCCGACTTTCGTATCGATCGATGATATGGAAGGTGATGAATGGAACACCAAGGCTGATGGTCCGCACAAAAGGGAGTTGGCCAACAACCTGGTCCGCCGTCTACGTGAGTCATTCAGCAGTGGTGGGTTGCTGCACTTCGGCCAGGGGAAATGGTATCCCGGCGAACAGCTGCCGCGCTGGGCTTACGGCTGTTTCTGGCGCAAGGACGGTGTTCCGGTGTGGAAGAACCCTGAGTTGCTCGCCAATATTGCCAAGAGTTACGACATAACTCATGAGCACGCCGAACGCTTCGCCAGCGAACTGGCGAGACGTCTTGGGGTTGATCCGCGACGGGTGGTGCCGGGCTATGAGGATGTTTTCTATTACCTGTGGAAAGAGGGTACTCTGCCGGATAATGTCGACCCGCTCAAGGTCGATCTCAAAGACTCTCTTGAACGCCAGTATCTGGCCAAGTTGCTGGACAAGGGACTCGGAACGCCGTCCGGCTATGCTCTGCCGCTACAGTGGGACGCAAAAAGCGGCGGCTGGTACAGCGGCCCCTGGGAGTTCCGTCGGGGACAGATGTTCCTGATTCCGGGCGGATCAGCGATGGGCCTGCGCCTGCCGCTTGATTCACTGCCATGGGAGGCTCCAGAGAAACGGGAAGTTAGCGCCGAGCACGACCAGTTCGCAGCCTTGCCGGTTCTTGAGGATGCCCATGGCGAAGTCGCGAAAAGGTACAGCAAGGTTGAAAAGCCGGTGATGGCCCATCCGGAAGTTCACGAACAACCGCTCGCTGATGAGCGCCGCGGGGATGCTCTGATCAAGATCCCTCACACGGCACTCTGCGTCGAAGCTCGTGACGGCCGCCTGCATGTTTTTATGGCACCGCTGAAGAAGCTCGAACATTACCTGGACCTGGTAGCGACGATTGAGGCGACCGCTGCAGAGTTGTCCATGCCAGTGGTCATCGAAGGCTATGAGCCGCCGCGGGACTATCGCCTGGAGCGCCTGCTTGTGACCCCTGACCCGGGCGTCATCGAAGTCAATATCCACCCGGCGGCCAGTTGGCGGGAACTGGTGGACAACACCACGATCCTCTACGAGGAGGCCCGTCAGAGCCGTCTTGGTACGGAGAAGTTCATGCTCGACGGCCGCCATTCCGGAACCGGCGGCGGCAACCATATCACGATCGGCGGGGCGACCCCGGCCGACAGTCCGGTGCTGCGACGGCCCGACCTGCTGCGCAGCCTGGTCACCTACTGGCAGCACCATCCGGGGCTCTCCTATCTCTTCTCCGGAATGTTTATTGGCCCGACCAGCCAGGCCCCGCGCGTCGACGAGGCACGCAATGACGCGCTTTATGAACTCGAAATCGCGTTCCAGCAGATGCCGAAAGGGGAGGTGCCTGCCCCCTGGCTGGTTGACCGGCTGCTGCGCAACCTTTTGATCGACATGACCGGCAACACCCACCGCGCCGAGTTCTGCATCGACAAGCTTTACTCCCCCGACAGCTCTTCGGGACGCCTCGGCCTGGTTGAAATGCGTGCTTTCGAGATGCCCCCTCACGCCCGTATGAGCTTGGTGCAGAACCTGCTCCTGCGTACCCTGGTGGCCTGGTTCTGGGAAAAGCCCTATGAGCACGATCTGGTGCGTTGGGGCACGGAGCTCCACGATCGGTTCCTGCTGCCGCACTTTGTCCGTGAGGATATGCGGGAAGTAGTGGTTGACCTGAACCGGGCGGGCTACCCGTTTGAACTGGAATGGTTTGAACCGTTCCTCGAGTTCCGCTTTCCGCACTTCGGTTCTGTGAATATCGATGCCATGGAGCTCGAGCTGCGCTTCGCTATTGAGCCCTGGCACGTGCTTGGTGAAGAGATGGGGAGCCAGGGAACCGCCCGGTTTGTCGACTCTTCTGTAGAGCGGCTGCAACTGCGGATCAATGGGCTGACCGAACTGCGTCACGTCGTGGTCTGCAATGGTCGGCGACTGGCCTTGCGCAGCACCGGTCGCAAGGGCGAATTTGTCGTCGGCGTCCGTTACCGGGCATGGCAGCCGCCTTCGGCGCTGCATCCGACGATCAAGCCGCACTCGCCGCTGGTCTTTAATATTGTCGACACCTGGAGCGGCCAGGCGATCGGCGGCTGCACCTACCACGTCTCCCACCCGGGAGGACGCAGTTACGACGTCTTCCCGGTCAATGCCTTTGAGGCCGAAGCCCGTCGCATCACCCGGTTCTGGGATCTTGGCGCTGAGCCGGGTTCGGTACAGACAGCCCCGCCCGCATTTGTCGGACTTGGTACTTTTACGCCTATCACTGGTTCGACAGGACCGATGACGCCACCTGAAGAAGAACCGAACGAAGAGTTCCCTTATACCGTGGATTTGCGACGCCTTCCTGGAATATAATCGGGCCGAGGATAATCAATGCCATGTTGACGCTACGAGGCCCCTGCCGTGGAACAGCCCGATAACCAGATTTCCGAGTCAATTGCCCAGTATTACGCCCCCAGGCTCGAAGCCTATGACGAGTTGTATGCCGGTGAGGGGAGCATTCTCCCCCACTGGCAAACCCTCATGCAGGAGCTCGACCAGCTCGGCCGGGAGGGGCTTGAACGCCGCCACCTGGAGGCCCAGCGCCTGCTGCGTGAGAACGGCGTCACCTTCAATATCTACGACGGGCTGCGCGGTATGGCCCGCCCCTGGGAGCTTGACCCGATCCCTCTGTTCATCAGTGCCGAGGAGTGGTCGGTTATAGAGGCCGGCCTGGTCCAGCGGGCGGAACTGCTCAACCTGATTCTGGCTGATATCTACGGTCCCCAGCAGCTTTTGCTCGAAGGCCTCCTGCCGCCTGAGCTGGTATTCGGCCACGCCGGTTTCCAGCGCTCCTGCGTCGGGTCGATCACCAACGGTGGTCGCTCACTGACCATCTGCTCTTCCAACCTTGCCCGTGGTCCGGACGGTCGCATGTGGGTAATCGATGACCGTGCGCAGACTCCTTCCGGGGCCGGTTATGCGCTGGAAAACCGCATGGTCATGACGCGCATCGCCCCGGCGCTCTTTCGTGCCTGCCATGTCCGACGGCTGGCCGGCTTCTTCCAGCCTTTCCGGGACCGTCTCGCCAGCCTTGCGCCGCAGAATCGGGAAGACCCGCGGATCGTGGTCCTGACACCCGGGCCCTACAGCCCGAGCTACTTCGAACACGCCTACCTTGCCAATTACCTCGGCTATACATTGGTCCAGGGCGATGACCTGAGCGTCCGCGACGGGCGGGTCTGGCTCAAATCTCTGGAGGGATTGCACCAGGTTGACGTGATCCTGCGTCGCGTCGATGATGCCTATTGCGATCCGCTGGAACTGCGGGAGGACTCCCGGCTCGGCGTGACCGGACTGATGCAGTCGGCCCGTCTCGGCCACGTGGCGATTGCCAACCCGATCGGCAGTTGTGTGCTGGAAAACCCTGGGCTGCTGGCGTTCCTCCCAGGGATTGCGAAGCACTTCTTTGACGAAGACCTCAAGCTTCCCTCGGTTGCGACCTGGTGGTGTGGTCAGGAGAATGAACGTCGGTTCGTTCTCGAGAATCTGGAAAAGCTGGTCATAAAGACGATTCACCGCACACGGGGTTACCGTTCGGTTTTTGGTGCTCAATTGACACAAGCCGAACAGGCCGAATTGCGCGCGCGCATTCTGCACAAACCGCATCTTTACACCGGCCAGGAAATGGTCAGTTTTTCGACCGCCCCGTCGCTGGTTGATGGTCAGGTTGAGCCGCGTCACGCGGTGCTTCGTTCTTTCCTGGTGGCCGGCGAGGATGGCTATATCGCCATGCCTGGCGGTCTGACGCGGATTGCCGCCCGGGAAGGAGAGCTGGTGGTTTCCAACCGGGCCGGCGGTTTGAGCAAGGACGCCTGGGTCCTGTCGAATGAACCGGTTGAATACGTCAGCCTATGGAGGCAGCCGAAAGAAGACCAGGTCCTGCAGTTTCGCATCGAGCCACTGCCGAGCCGTGCTGCGGACAACCTGTTCTGGGCCGGCCGCTACGTCGAGAGGGCTGAGGGGACGGCCCGCCTGTTGCGGGCCATCTATCTGCTCCGGAGGGAGTTGCGTGATGCCAACGGCGGGAGGCCTATCTCCTACCTTCACAACCTGTTGCGCGCTCTGACCCATGTGACCGGAACTTACCCGGGATTTGTCGATGAGGGGGCTGAAAAGCTTCTGGAGCAGCCTCGCCCTGAGCTGCGCTCCCTGTTGCAGGATGCGCACCGGAGCGGCAGCCTGACGTCGACCCTGCAGGCCTTTGGCCAGGTTGCCATGACCGTCAGGGACCACTGGCCGACCGAAATCTGGAGGATCATCGACGCGATCCGGCAGGATTGGGTTGTTGACGAGGAAGACCCTGGCACGGGGAGCCATCGTACCCAGGACCGCCTTGACCACCTGATCATGCAGCTGGTTGCATTCAGTGGCCTGACTTCTGAGAGCATGACCCGGGAAGCCGGATGGCTGCTGCTCGACATCGGTCGACGGCTGGAACGGGCTCTGGGATTAATTTCGCTGTTGCGTGCCACCTTAGTTCCCGGCATGGATGATACGACGAAGCGCCAGCTGATGGAGACGGTGCTGGTCATCTGCGACAGCCTGAATACCTTCCGGCGCCGTTATCACTCGTACATGCATCTGCCCACCGTTCTCGAACTGATTCTGATGGACCAGCATCACCCAAGGTCTCTGGCTTTCCAGCTTGATAGCTTGCAGCGCCACGTCGCCGAATTGCCGCGCACTCAGGTGTCGCACCGTCTTGGCGCAGACGAGAGGGCTATCCTCGAAGCCTTTACCTCCCTGCGTCTGGCCGATGCTGTTGAATTGTCGAGAATCGAAGAGGGCGATGGCTTCTGCAAGGGGCTGGAAGAATTGCTTTCCAGGCAGACTGAGAACCTCTGGCAATTGTCCGACGTGCTCACCGGCACCTATTTCAGCCATTCGCAACCACATCAGCAGCTGTCGCCGCAACGCCAGGATGAGGACATATGAAATACCGCGTCACTCATACGACCGAGTTCAGTTACGAAGCACGGGTCGGCCTCTGTTACAATGAGGCCAGGCTCCTGCCTCGCGATTTACCTCAGCAGAAAGTCCTTTCGGCCGGCTTGCTGATCGAACCGCAGCCATACGATTATTACGAACGCTTTGATTACTTTGGTAACCGGACAACTTATTTCTCCATTCAGCAGCCCCATGACCAACTGATCGTGACCGCGACCAGCGAAGTCGAGACCAATGCCGCGAGCCTGCCTGAAGAAGCCGGCATTCTTGCTTGGGAGATGGCCCGGGAACAATTGCGTAACGCCAGGTCCGCTGAAGCCCTCGACGCATCCCAGTATGTTCTCGATTCGCCTACGCTTGTTGTCAATGACCTGGTTTTAGACTACGCCCTGCCATCTTTTTCGCCGGGTCGGCCGCTGATCGATGCTGTACGTGACCTGATGCAGAGGATCTTCCACGAATTCAATTACGATCCGGAATTCTCCACCATTGCGACTCCACTAAAAGATGTTCTTGAGCACCGTAGCGGTGTCTGCCAGGATTTTGCCCACCTGGCGATCGGTTGCCTGCGTTCCATGGGCCTCGCGGCGCGCTATGTGAGCGGTTACATCGAGACTGAGCCTCCGCCTGGCAAGGAACGGCTGGTGGGCGCCGACGCTTCACATGCCTGGTTCTCAGCGTACCTGCCTGAACACGGCTGGCTCGACTTCGACCCGACCAACAACCAGCTGCCCGGAGAGCGGTACATTACAGTCGCCTGGGGACGCGACTTTACCGATGTGACACCGTTGAAAGGTGTGGCTTTCGGTAGTGGTGAACATGAGTTGAAAGTCTCTGTTGACGTGCTTGCGATCAGCTGAGCGTTGCAAGGACGGCTACGACAGCCCTTCAGGAGGTATAGACGTTGACAGTGAATTACCAGGAGGTCCTGGATGAGATCCATCGCGAAATCCAGCCCTTGATCGGTCGCGGCACCGTTCCGGACTATATCCCGCCCCTGGCCAAAGTCTCCGGCAAGAAATTCGGCATGGCTCTGCAGACAACCGCTGGCCAGTCCTGTCAGATCGGCGACGCGGGAGAAAGGTTCTCCATCCAGAGCATCTCCAAGCTGTTTGCTTTGACGCTGGCATTCCGGCTGGTTGGAACGTCGCTCTGGAAGAGGGTGGGCAGGGAACCCTCGGGCACGCCCTTCAATGCTCTTACGCAGCTCGAATATGAGCGCGGAATTCCCCGAAACCCGTTCATCAATGCCGGCGCCCTTGTCATTGCGGATATTATCCTTGACCACGTTGACGACCCCAAGGAAACGTATCTTGCATTTCTACAACAAGTCACGGGCCTCCCTTCGATGAAGATTTCGAAGACCATTTACAAAGCTGAAATCGAGTCCGGACATCGCAACCGGGCCTTGGCCAACCTGCTCAAGGATTTTGATAATCTTCGGCACAGTGTGGAGGACGTTCTTGATTTCTACTTTTTTCAGTGCGCGGTGATGATGAACTGCAAAGAACTGGCCCTGGCGAGCCTTTTCCTGGCGGATCAAGGCGTTTCCCCTATCTCTGGTGAAATCGTCAGTCGGAGGCACGCAAAACGGATCAATGCGGTTATGTTGACGTGTGGCACTTACGATGCGGCGGGCGATTTTTCCTATCGTGTCGGCCTGCCGGGAAAAAGCGGTGTAGGGGGCGGGATCGTCGCTATTGTGCCGGGCCAGATGTCTCTGTGTGTGTGGTCGCCGGCACTGAATTCAGCCGGGAACTCTTACGCAGGGACCAAGGCTCTGGAACTGTTTACAACCAAGACCAGGCTGTCGATTTTCTGAATAGATAGTTGGGACTCGTTGCTGCCTGGGAGTGGAATCAAAGAACAAAAAGGCCACCTTAAAACCGGTGGCCTTTTTGCAGCATTGCGTAAGTTAAGGTTACTTCTTGTGGCAGTCGTTACACTTGGTCGGGCCGTTCATGTCCTTGTGGCAGTCTTTGCAAGTCGAGTGGGCGTATTCCTTGTCGACAGCAATTTTTGCCGGCTCGCCTTGGTGGCATTTGGCACAGTCACCCACCTTGTCCTGGTGAGCCTTGTGGTCGAAAGTAACGTTACCCTTCTTGTTCTCGTAGGTGTAGCTGTCTGCTGCGATAGCAACATTGACACCGACGAACGCCAGCAGCATCATGATGATTACCAGTTTCTTCATGTTCTTCCTCCTGAGTTAAAAGTGTTTTGTTCTCGGCACAATTGCCTTAACAACGTTTGATGTATTTATAGCCGAATATTATGGGGATGACATCAGACATCGAGTCGTATGTCGCTAGATGTAGGGCTTATTCTTTGTATTTTCAGTGTCTTATGTAACAAAAAATCTAGTTGGTCGACATGGGTTTTTTAGCGTTTGCTTGTTAGTTGATCCCTTGGTAGACTCAGCGGTATGAATCATTCTGGTTTGGAAGACAGGGTATCGAAGGTCTGTATCGATGCAACAGAGGTCAAGCGTATTCGCGAAGACGCGCAGCTGACCCAGTTGTATGTCAGCAAGGTGGTCGGTGTAACCACCGACACGATCTCCCGCTGGGAGAATAACCGCTATCCGACCATCCGTCGGGAAAATGCCCTGAAGCTGGCTGAAGCCCTGGAAGTCCAGCTCGATGATATCCTGCTTAAGCCTGTCGCAGACGAGCCAGGCTCGGTAGTCACCACACGGGCAAAAGCGCCATTCGTCTGGTTGGCATTTGTGGTTTCGCTCCTTCTCGCTATTCTCGTCATCGGTTCTCTTTTGACCCAATCACCCCTGCCGCCTGCGATGGTTACTGCAGAAAGGCTCTTGCCGGTTTATGCCGCGCCCGGAAGCACTATCCCGGTACAGATTCGCCTGACGCATCGTACCCAGAGTGGCGGCGTGATTCTGCGGGAGTATTTTCCGAAAGGGTGGAAGATCACACAATCCCATCCACCCGCCTCGAGTCTGGATAATGTGAACGGTGTCGCGCGCTGGATCATCAAGGCAGGTGATGTCCGGGACAGGGTCGTATATCTTGTCGAGGTTGATTCGGAAGCCAAGCTGGAGTCGAGCGAAGGTTTTCAGGGGGAAATCGTTGCCAGCATGGAGGGTAGCCAGTCGGCAGTTCCAATTCAGGGAGAACGCTCTGTCATTGTCGCACCTGTTCACTGGGTGGACACAAATGCCGATGGTCGAATTGATGATGCCGAAATGCTCGAGGGTTCATTTACCATAGAAGACATGGCCGGTGTACACATCGACTGGGTTGACCTGGAGAACCTCTGGGATGGCGGAAATTATACCTGGGATAAGCAGAAAGGCCGGTTTGTTTCTGCCCCTGGCCTTCAGTGAGTTTCTCAAACCCCGAACCGTTCTATAAACATGGTCTGGAGACAAAAAAACAGCGCCCTTGTACCCAATGGCGCTGTTTTCATTACTGGTTACTGTTCAAATCGGTTTCGGACTGCACAAATTCTCTTTCCTGTTGACCTTGGCGCCACAGTTGGCGCAGACATAACGCGGATTCTCGTAGAGCTTGTTGATCTCATCATTAAGTGTTGTTGCTTTCAACTGACACATATGTAGTTCGCAATGTTCTTCCGGGTTTGAGCAATCATTTTCAGACATGGGATAACCTCCTCGCGTTTTACTAAAAGGTAACGCACTGCAATCATTAGTCAACCTGTTGAGAGCTTTTCCTTACCCTGCTTAGCACGAAAAGGTAGACGGCGAGATTGACGATAATAACCACAAGTCCCCAAAAGCCATTGTAATGAAGCGTATAGATGGTCAGGGTAAATAATCGGGATCAGGTAGTGTTCGATGAAACCACCAGAAAAGCCCTGACCGGAAGCCAACTGCCTGAAACGGTTTTCAAGAGGGGTCAACGGGCAGGTTCTACCGGTCCATTCCACCCAGATTCCCCACCCTACCGCAGGCAGATGAAGCCAGATCATGCTGGTTCGGAACAGGCAGAGCAGTCCACCGAAGAGGACGAACAGGATAAAGCAGAGGTGCAGGGCCAGGGTCAGGTCAGCCAGAAACCGGTAACTCACCGCTCATTCCCGGAAAGCTGCAAGAAAATCATCGACCAGGCCGAAATACTGCGGCCCGTTGACGAACATGATGTTGTTATGGTTGCCGTTCGGGAAGACCTTCAAGCGGGTTGGCCCACCGCACCAATCGGCCAATCTCTCGGCATGACTGACGTCGATCAGTCCGTCGTGAAGCGTGTGCAGAATCAGGGTCGGTCGGGAAAACTGAGACATGACCTCCCTGATATCGACCGCATCAGTGATTGCCGCTACAAGTTCAGCAGGGGTTGTTCCCACTTCTCCGGGATCGACTCGCAGCAGCAGCCTTTCAATCGGGTCCGCGATAGCACTCTCAAGGATCATTCCTGCAACATTTGGAAACAGTTCCGCAGCCTTGACGGCAAAGAGTGAGCCGACGGAACGTCCGAACAAAATTATCTTTTCTTCGGCGCAGCCAATTGACCTGATCGTTGGCAAGACGTCGTCGAGCATTTTACCAAGCTGTGGCGTTCCCGTAGACCCGCCGTACCCGCGAAACTCGGCAAAAAAACAATTGCAGCCCATCCGGTTGATCAACCCGGCAAAATCGTCGAGGTAATCGGCGACGACTTCACCATTGCCATGGAAATGAACAACGGTTGGCGCGGTCGGATTCGTTTCCTGGTACGCACAGGCCAGACGTATCCCATCGATGCAATCGACCCAGAATGGTTGTGCCGGTGCCTCCGGACGGGGAAAAAAGTAGCGTTCACTGATGAGTGGGTGATCGAGAAGCGATGTCATGATCCATATCCCGACAGGCTGGGATGATCCTGTCATTTATTTCTTGGTGACGACCAGCCAGAGCGCATGTACCATACCAGGCAACACGCCGAGAAGGGTAAGAACTATATTGACCCAGAAGTGCAGCGTCGGTCCGACCTGCATGAAGGCTGCAACAGGGGGAAGAAAAATAGCCAGAAGAATTTTGACAACGGCCATGACATTGCTCCTTAGGGGTAATAAAATAACGACGTTCAGTATAGCAGGTCGACGACTGAATGTATGGTCGTTTGCGTTCTTGTTGTTCGTATAATACGGCGACAAAATGTGTCATCAACGGTGGCAAGATATGTGACACAAGCCTGTTCTGACACACCCATGAGCACCTGCCGATTATCATGAGAGTAAACTTTTCTGTCACTTAAACACCTGTAATAATTGATGATAATTGTTTGTTGACGGTTCTTTCCGCCATAGCCTTACAATTTTGGCATGCGATTGGCAACCTTAGTACAGGCAAATAGAATTTGGGTTGCGCGGTATCCGGTCTGGCAGCGTCGAGAACATTGAAAAGAAAACATCCCGGGTAAAGCGTGGTGAGCAAGCCTGCCATCGAGCAGGACGCCTGAAGCGGCTTTCAGGGACCAAAATTCAAGGCAGGGCGCAGCCCAGCCAAACCGCCACCCAAAAGTTAATCAGCCCGCCCTCCTCCTTCGACGGGTAAAAGCTCGCCCCGGTTCACCGATGAACCGGGGCGAGCTTTATGCGGGCTATCTCCGAAATTTCCTTAGACCGTTTTTTACAAATAATTATGATGCGAAACGTGTTTTGGGGTATAATCAAATCTCCGGAATTAGTAGAATTATTACCCTGATAATAAAGAACAATATGACTCATCTGAAATCCGCTTCGCTCCTCTTCTGCCTGCTTCTCCTTTGCATCAGCCTGACATCTGCTTTTGCTCAATCAGTCGATGGTATGCGAGTCGATATTGTCGCTGTCGATCCTGCCGTCAGTTCAACGCTCGGCAATGATGAAAAGTTGTATGTCAAGGTCCGCTACGAGGCCGATGTCCCGCTGCGTTTCCAGGCCATTGCCATGCTGGATGGCTTGCCACTCGAAGTCGGAGCGATTAGAAATCCAGCAACGTTGCATGCCCCTGGGGCGGGGGAGTCCCTGGCGTGGGTTATGTACACGAACCCGACGCATGTCGATGCCGTCAGGATAGTCGTTCTGGATGAAAAATGGCAGACGCTGCAGCAGGTCTCCCATGAGGTGAACGTGACGTGGCAGGATGTCGCTTCAGTCGAGTCGAGGAAGCCTGCAGAATGGGTTCCCCCCATGATCAGGGCCGAACGACGCAAGGTCGATTATGTTTACGACCCCTCCCCACAGAAATACGGGGCTCTCTTCGATATTGTCTTCTTCCTCAACCTTGCATCGATCCCGGCCTACCTCCTGCTGCAGTTGCATATGTTGTGGCATTACCGTTATCGCTGGCGTGAACTCGCCATGATTCCAATCTTTCCTTACATAATTGTATGCTTTTACATGGTCGTCGGTCTGGAGATCCAAACCTCGGTGCTGGTGACTTTTCTCTTCCGTTACACGCCCTGTGCGTTGCTGTGGCTGGTTCTGCTGTGGCTGGCCAAGCGATTCTGGCAGCATAAGCTTCCCCCGCCAAAATTGTATAAACCGCCAGAGGACTGATATTTTCTCCCTGCAAAGAGTATAAGCTTTGTGCGCGTTCCGTGTTGATTGAAGTGGAACATTGAAAATGTTTGGCTTCAGTGATATTTTCCCGTGAGTCAGTGGCGGGTTTTTGGAGAGTTTCAAGAGATGGATCCAGCTAAATCAAAGAGAGGTACATGACCACATCAAAAAAAATTCTGATCGCCGATGACCAGTTGTTTCACATCATGGTTTTGGAGGAACTGTGTAGAGATCTGGGGTATGAAACTGTCAAGGCCAGGAACGGCCGTGAGGTCGTGGAGTTTGCCCGTACTGAGCATCCAGACTGCATCCTGATGGATGTGGTAATGCCGGAGATGGATGGTCTTGAAGCTACGGCACATTTGAAAAACGATAAGGACACGGCCCATATCCCCGTGATTATAATCACTGGTCTCGATTCCCGGAAAGATCGGCTGGCGGGCATAGCCATCGGGGCTGATGATTTCCTGACCAAGCCGATCGACAATGAGGAACTGTCTCTGCGACTCAGAAACAATCTTCGCAACAAGGAGTTTCATGATTTTCTGGCAGAGCACAAGCAGCTCTTGGAGAAACAGGTGGCAGAGCGAACCCTGTTGCTACGGGAGGGCTATATCGACACCATCCACCGGTTGGTGCTGGCTTCAGAATTCAAGGATGAGTACACCGGTGCCCATATCAGTCGCATCAGTTATTACTCCAGGGAGATCGCTGAAGCCTGTAACCTGGGCAGCGAATTTGCCGAGAGTATCTTTTATGCCTCGCCGATGCATGATGTCGGTAAGGTGGCCATACCTGATGCTATCCAGCAGAAACCGGGCCCGCTGAATGCTTCAGAGTGGCAGATTATGAAGACCCATACAACCATCGGTGCCGAGATACTGGAAGGCTCAAATTCTCCGTATCTGCAGATGGCGGTGGATATTGCCAGATACCACCATGAGCGTTGGGACGGCAAGGGCTACCCAAACGGCCTGAAGGGTGAAGAAATACCTCTCACCGCGCGAATCATGAATATCTGCGATCAATATGATGCTCTCAGAAGCGAACGCCCTTACAAGCAGGCGTTTAGCCATGAGAAGAGCTGTACAATTATTCTGCAAGGGAGCGATCGTACCTCGCCAGAACATTTTGACCCGGAGGTTCTGGAGGTTTTCCGAAAATGTCGCGGAAGATTTGCCGAAATTTATGAAGAATTAAGGTCTTGACGATCATTCAAGCTTAAGTGGAGGGTCTTTCGCCTTGACTCAGATCTGCCTGTAAGTAACCAATGTCGCAACAAAAACCGGCTTCTTGTTGACAGAGATATTTACAAACTCTCCAGCCAAGGAGATCCTTGCCACCCGGGTTCGCGCTTGGGTGGTTTTTTATTGTGTTTTTCATGTTGACATATCTGACCAAAATGGTAATCTAATAACCAGAACATACTTTCTTCATGTTCTACCTCCTAAAGAAAAACCCTATAGAACCCGTTGCCCCACAGTCCCCTCCTGGCTGTGGGGCTTTTTTTTTGTAATTCAGGTTACGGATCTTGATAAGGAGGGGGCAGCGGCAGACGTTAATATCAAAACAGAACGCAAGTAGAGCCAAAAGATAGCCTTTACGGCCCGATTATGCCCATCATTCTCAAGTGACTGAAAAGATTGATGACACCCATGCCGGCAACGACTATCCCGGCGATGCGCAGCATCCATGTCCGGGCCTTGCCGCTCAACCATTGGGCAGCGCTGCCGAAAAAGAACAGTGCTGGCGCCGTCCCCAGGCCGAAGGCCAGGAGCATCAGGGCACCGGTGATGACATTCGTACTCTGGGCTGCCGTGATGGCAACGGCATAGAGGTACCCGCAGGGAATGAAGCCGAACAGGAGACCGAGCGGCAGGGCAGCCAGCGCCGGTGGCAGGCGCCTCAACCCGCTTACGGCAGTCGCCATCAACCGCATCGGCCCGGGGAAATCGAGTTTTGCGACATTGAGCCATGCGAACATGCCAGCGGTACCAAGGCCTACCAGGATGACAAACAGGTCCGAGCATAGCAGCAGGGTGCGGCTCACGGTCCTGAACTGATCTGTATAGGCCAGAGCGGAGCCGAGCCAGCCGACCACTGCACCGATAAAGGTATAAGTTACAATGCGTCCGGTATTGTAGAGCAGATGAAACAGCCAGCCACCTTTCTGCCCGACATCCGACAGGGACAGGGCACTGACCAACCCGCCACACATACCTATACAGTGACCGGTTCCAAGCAGACCGGTAATAAAGGCCATGTAAACGAGCGATTCGCTCATTTCATCATGACTTGATCAATTTTGAAAATGACGTGTTCCTGATCATAACCGGGGCGCTGGACGTTAACAGTCATCTCCCAGGCGCCAGCCATTGTGAAGATCGCAACGCCTCGATAGGCACCGTCCTTCCAGGTCGCTGCAGGGTGGTTCGGTGGCATCGGCATGTCCGGCATGTCGAGGTCGATACTCAGTCTGGCATCGCTGATAACGATACCGGTAGCACCCGTAACTTTTATTGCAAAGGGCGTCTCAGTCATCGTTTTCAGCGGTGCATCGGCAAAAGTCAGCGTAACCTTGCCAGACTTGAAGGCTGGTTTCTCCAGGCTCGTTTCCGCCGCGAACAGGACGGTTGAGCTGCTGAGCAGGATTATGGTAGCGAGGATCATAAGGCCGGGGCGAACGGGTCTTTTCATTTTTTCTCTCCTTGAGATGCACCCGGGAGCGATGAATTCTCATCCTCATCGTCCAGCATGCGATACTTGGGTCCTTCAATATCGTCGAAATCACCGCGCTTGACCGTCCAGATAAAAAGCAGCCAGGCACCGGTGCCGATACAAAGTGACAGAACAATCAGAATGATAATTGACTTGATCATTGGCAGATACTAATTGCTCGTCGGCGGCTTGGCAATCGAAAAGGTGCGGCGGACCAGCCTGCCCAGACGTAATGAGTTGCTGACCACCAGAATCGAACTGCCGGCCATGGCCGCTGCCGCCCAGACCGGAGCCAGCTTGCCGGCCGCGGCCAGCGGGAGGGTGATCAGGTTGTAGGTGAAGGCCCAGAACAGATTCTGCTTAATAACCTGCATGGTCTTGCGGCCGATAAAAATCGCTTCATGCAGAGAGGCGAGATTTGTTCTGGTCAGAACCAGGTCCGAAGTTTCCAGGGCAATATCAGTGCCTCCGGCCATGGCGCATCCGACATCTGCCAATGATAGTGCCGGGGCATCGTTGATGCCGTCACCGACCATCATCACCGTGTGGCCATTACGCTGTTGGCTTTCGATCCAGGACGTTTTGTCTGCCGGACTCATGTTGGCATGAAAGTCAGGCAGGACCAGTGTCGTGCAGACCTGACGTGCTGTTTCGGGGCGGTCTCCGGTTAGAAGGACCGTTTTCAGCCCGAGGCCTTTCAGTTCTCTGATGGTCTGTTCGGCTTCTGTGCGGAGCGGGTCATGCAGCAGCAGGAGCCCCTGCCAAACCCCGTCCAGGCTGACGTGAACCTCAGTTTCGGCTGCCGAATCAATCGCGGGAACCTCAATGCTGTTTTCAGTCAGAAAGGCCCGGCTGCCGGTCAGAATCTCGCCGTTTTCCCCCTGCGTTTTCAAGCCGCGACCGGGCATTGAAGTGACCGGCCCTGCTGTCCCTGGCTGAACCCCTGCCGCTCTGACACTGGCCAGTACCGCAATCGCCAGCGGGTGGTTCGAACCGCTTGCTGCACGGCTGGCAAGTTCGAGAAGCGCCGCCCCGGTTTGTCCCGTTGCGGGAATTATTCTCTTTACGGTTGGCTGGCCGCAGGTCAAGGTCCCGGTTTTGTCGAACGCGACCAAATCCACGCGCGATATCGCTTCAAGTATATCACCACCGCGGAACAGAATCCCGTTGCCTGCTGCACTGCCGGATGCTGTCAGAACAGCTGTCGGTGTTGCAAGGCCAAGGGCACATGGACAGGCGACAATCAGCACCGAAACAGCATTTAACAGCGCCTCGGCGTGTGATGCCCCGCTGAACCACCAGAATGCCCAGGTGCCAACGGCAACGGTGGCTACCAGTGGCACAAATAGCGTGGCCACCCGGTCCGCCATCGACTGGATTGGCGCCTTGCGGTTCTGTGCCTCTTCGACCAGGCGTGCCATCCGCGCAACAAAAGATTCAGCCGCAACACGATCTACCTGCAGCCTGACCGACGTGGAAAGGTTCAGGCTGCCCGCTGAAACCTTGTCGCCTTCCTGACGCAATATCGGCATAGGTTCGCCGGTGATGGTTGATTCGTCAACTTCCGTAACACCGGTGAGGACCTGGCAATCGACAGGAATGCGTTCGCCCGGACGGACCAGGATGATGTCGCCAGGGGTTAGGCTGGCACTGGCAACCACGTTGACTTCATCGCCGTCGACCCGGTTTGCCGAGTTGGGGGCAAGTTGCAGAAGTTTGTCAATGCCGGAGATCGAGCGGCTGCGGGCCGAGCTTTCGAAGAGCCTGCCGAGCAAAATCAGGGTGATGATCATGGCTGCCGTGTCAAAGTAGACCTCGCCACCCCTGAACATGGCGTAAAGGCTGTAACTGTAAGCAGTCGATACGCCGAGGCTGATCAACAGGTCCATGCTCGCCGCCCGGTTCTTCAGGCTGCGCCAGGCGCCAGCCAGAAACGGCCAGCCCGAATAGAAAACCACCGGAGTCGCAACGGCTGCGGCAAAATACTGGATCAACTGACGGATTCCCGGGTCGATACCGTGAAAGTAGCCGCCGTAGAGAGCGAAGGAGAAGCCCATTAGCTGCATGGAGAGAAAGGCGGCGGTACCGAAACGGATCAGCAGTGTACGCTGCTCTCTTGCTGCAGCTAACTGTGCTGCGCCGGGCGAGAATGGATGGGGGAGATAGCCGAGCCGGCTGATTGATGTAAAGATCTTTGCCGGTGTTGTCGCTTGCGGGTTGAAGCGGATCACTGCCCGATGGGTGCCGTAATTGACCTGAATCGCCGTGATCCCGACCTCCCTGAGCAGCAGCTTTTCCAGCAGCCAGACACAGGAAGCACAGCGGATGCCTTCGATAATCAGGGCGATGTCCGCCGTGGTTTCATCCCGACGGATGACGTGTCCGCCCAGGCTGGCCTCATCGTACTCGGCCTCGAAGGCGCCGGTTGGTACGCCCAGCTCATCCCAGCGGCGGTTGCGATAGAAGCTGTCCAGTCCCGCGCCGGTGATGATTCGGTAGACCCCCTGACAGCCATGGCAACAAAATCGCAGCTCTTTGCCGTCAATTTGCTCGACAACCAGGTCGGCGCGCGGTATCGGCAGGTTGCAATGGACGCAGGGATCAGGTGCCGCCATGATCTCAGAGGTTCAGCAGCAGCTGCCGGCTGAGACGGGCGCCGTCGCGTTCAAACTCGACGCGCGCAGTCATCTCCCCGGTCATGCTGTCGGTCAGGTGCAACTGGTAAATCCCGGCGCTGACTTCCTGTAGAGGGAAGAGCATGCTTTCCCCACGGTTCCGCATGTAGATGGCAATAACCCCGTTCGCTGACCTGACTGGTTGTCCTTCCTTGTCACTCAACTGCAGCTGCAGGGTCCGTTCTGACAACTGTGTGTCGACGCGCCAGCCAAGTACGGCCGCAGCTCTTTTCTCCAGAACTGTGGAGGTGTACCTCAAGCCTTTACTGTAGTAGTCGGCGTCGGTCACCTGTGGTGCGGAATCAGAAGCCCGCATGGCCGACCAGGCGAGAAAACAGATAAAACTGCCAAGAATCAGCAGGACGAAGGCAGGATACAGGTTGGTCTTTTTCATCATCAGTCGTTACACCCGTGGGTTAATCGATATATGCCGCGGCGCTAGCCAGTTCAGTGCCAGTCTGATCCAGCAGGACCAAGTCCACCTCTAGCCGGGCTTCAGTGACAGGCGTAATCAGCACAAAGTCGATGCGAAGATTTCCGCCTGCTGCCAGGGCGATCCCGTTGGTCTGACCCTTCACAGTCAACGGGTTGGCGTCAGCAGTCTGGCGGGCAATGATATCGTAACTGGCGCTTTGATTGCTTCGGTTATTCACCCAGGCGTTAAAAAAGGTTGCCCGGCTGCCATCCTGGAGAATTCGGCTGGCTACGGTGTGCGAAACCGAAATTTTCAATGAAGCCTCCGGTCTTTGGTGTACGGCAAAGACCAGGATCACAGAGAGGGCCAAAGTGGCCAGGGAGAGCAGCAGGGTTCTCAGATTAAGCAGGGCCCTGACACCCTGACCGGCCGTGCCGAAAGAGTAGCTGATCAGGCCCGGTTGATGCCGTTTGGCCATGACCTGGCGGCAGGCATCGAGGCAACGGCCGCAGTTGATGCATTCTACCTGGTAACCGCGCCGAATGTCGATTTTCATTGGACAGACCCGGACACAGGAGTTGCATTCTATGCAACGCACCAGCTCGGACTCGGGGAGGTGCAGGGCCAAAGTCGTTTCGTCGGCCAGGGTCGTCTGGAATCGGCCATAGGGACAGAAATCACTGCACATCAGGCGACGAATCAGGGCCATGTCCAGATAGATGGTCGTCGCAACCAGCACCAGGCAGATCCAGGTCGCATAGTGCATCTGTCCGGAGGCCAGTTTGGTGAAAAAGTTCTGCGGCTCGATGAAATACCAGAGCAGGTTTGCAGAGACCAGCAAGGCAAGGATGAGATAAAAGCCGTGTAATGTGAAACTTTTGAAAATATTTTTTTTACGCCCGGGGTTATATCCCAGGCGTCGGGAAAACCATTCTGCCAGGTCCGTCAAGGTTGTTTGCGGACAGAGCCAACCGCACCACACTCGTCCGAGCACCATTGTGAGCAGAAGGAAGCCGAGGGTCAGGAGCAGGCTGAACAGCAGGACCAGGTAGAGTTCCTCGATGCGCAGGGTCTGGCCAAAAAAATACAGGGACAGCTCGGGGATATCAACACGCAGTACGCTGTTGCCATTGATATGGAACCACGGGATCAATAACAACAGCAGGGTCGCTCCCCATTGGCAGCGGCGTCGCCAGGGGGAGAGGAGGGCGGGGGCCCTTCGTCGGGCAGGATGGCTCTGACATGAGAAAAGTGAGAGGGCAGGGGAATTAACCCCTGCCTCACGATAACTCTAGAGGCTCAGAATAAATTCGGTCAGGGTCTTGATCTCCTCGCTGGAGAGCTTTTTCTCGAAACCTGGCATGTTCCCCGGCCTGCCAAAAGCAATACTTTCTTCAACGGCCATGGTGGTTTTCCCGTACTTGTACTCACCTGACAGGTCCGGACCGAAAGCGCCTTTGCCATCGGCACCGTGGCAGCCTGCACAGTATTTGGCATACAATTCCTGACCGCCGGCAACTGCAGCCGGGGTCTGCGTGGCTGCTGGTGCCGGAGTTGTTGCTGGAGGCGCTGCGGCTTGTTGCTGTGCCGGCGCTTCGCCTCTGTGGGCGGCCATCTTCTCCTGGAATTCGGCATCTGAGCTCCAGCCGGAAAGCAGATAGAATGCCATGAAAGCCACACCCCAGATGATCAGGCCATAAAACAGGATGGTGAAGTAGACCGGTGCGGCCTTTTCACGGTCTTCGACTATGCCGTCCGCATGCTCTTCGTGGTGAGGGTCCGTTGTGCTCATGTGAATATCCTTTTGGCAAAAGTCAATCCGTTTCGGCTTGACCGGTTTTAATCATCATCCATCATCCGGTACTTGGCGGCTTCGCCTTCGTCCTTACGCTTCTTGCTGTAGGTGCGCACGACAATCAGAGCAAAGATCACAAAGAGGCCGAAAGTTATGCCAAGGTAAAAAATCGAGGCCAGGTCCATGATCAGTGGCTCTCACCCTGCTTGTAGTACCTGATGAAATTAACCAGCTTCCAGACCTTGTCGGTTCCCAGACTCGAGAAACTCGGCATGCCGTTATCTTCAATGCCAGTGTAGATAATTTCGAATAGAATCTCATCGTCATAATCTTCACCAACCAACTCCGGCCCTATTTCTCCCTCCATATGCGCGCCGTGACAGGCGGCGCAATTTTGCTCGTAAAGTTCTTCCCATGGCTCCATTGTGCCGTGGTCAACTCCGGCGTAAGGGTTCACCAGGTCGCCGACGATTTCGGTTTTGGCGCTTTCCCGCCACGGGATGTCGCTGCCGAGCTTCTGCATATAGGCCACAATGGCATCCATTTCATTCTTACCCTCGATAGCCTTGATCTCGGCGGCCGTGTATGGAAAGCCAAGGGTTTCCATCTTGCGCTCGATCATCGCCGTATCGAGCCGGTTTTCAGAGAGCCAACCGTAGTCGGGCATGTTGGTCTTCGGGACCATGGATCGTGGCGACTCCATGTGCTTGTAATGCCATGCGTCCGGATATTTTCCACCAAGGCGGGCCAGGTCCGGACCGGTGCGCTTTGACCCCCAGAGGAAGGGACGATCGTAAACAAATTCGCCGGACTTGGAATACTCGCCGTAGCGCAAAACGTCTGAAACCAGGGGGCGGACCGTCTGGGAATGGCAATTGTTGCAGCCTTCACGAATGTAGATATCGCGGCCTTCCTGTTGCAGTGCCGTATAAGGTTTGACGCCTTCGATCCGGTCGGCCTCGGTATTGACCCAGGCGAAAGGCAGTACCATGGTTATGATGGTTCCGATCAGCATGGCTGCTGTCGCCAGGACCAGCAGGAGGACAGGTTTCTTTTCCCACATGATCAGGCCCTCCCTTCTGCAGTTGCCGTCTGTGCGGTGGTTGTTTTGCCTTTGGTTACTGTCATATACAGGTTGTAGATAAAGATGATCAGCCCGAGCAGGTAAACGAGACCGCCGAATGCGCGCGCCCACCAGTAGGGATACATCTCAACCATAGTCTCCATGAAGGTATAGGTCAGGCTGCCGTCAGGGTTCATGGCATTCCACATCCCGGCCTGCAGGACACCAGCGACCCACAGGGAGATGGACCAGATCAACTGGCCGATCAGGATCAGCCAGAACTGCAGGTTTGCCAGGGGGATGCTGTAGACCTCCCGGCCATAAATACGCGGGACCAGGAAGTAGATACTGGCAAAAGCGATCATTGATACCCAACCCATGGTACCCATGTGAATGTGTGCGGGGACCCAGTCGGTGTAGTGGATGAAGGCCGAAAAAGTTCTGATTGCCTGCATCGGCCCCTGCAGGGTCTGCAGGCCGTAGAAGGTGATGCCGAGGATCAGGAACTTCACCAGGTAGTTCTCCCGCATCTGGTGCCATTGCCCGTTCATCGAGAGGTAGCCGTTAAACACTGACCCCCATGAAGGTGCAATCAGCATGATCGAAAAGCCCATGGCCAGGGTCTGAATCCAGTCGGGGACCGGGGTCCAGAGCAGGTGGTGTGCTCCGGTCCAGAGATACATGAAAATCAAGGACCAGAAAGCCACGATTGACAAGCGGTGGCTGTAGATCGGCACGCCGGTCGATTTTGGCAGAAAGTAGTAAAACATCGCCAAAGGCGGTGCCGTCAACGCCATGGCCACGGCATTGTGGCCGAACCACCAGTGGACGTTGGCGTCGTTGGTGCCGGCGTAGGCCGAGTACGATTTGAACAAGGAGACTGGGACCGCTGCCGAATTGGTCACAAAAAGTATGGCTACGCCGATGATAGCCGCCATCATGTACCAGAGCGAGATGTACATCTGCTCGTCCTTGCGCTTAAGGATGGTCATGATGATGTTGATGGCGAAGGCAACCCAGAGGATGATGATCATGACATCGATCGGCCATTCCATCTCATGGTATTCCTTGGAAGTGGTGTACCCCAAGCAACAGTGTGACAGCCGAGGCAATGATGGTCGCATTGAAAAACCAGAGCTGGAATTTTGCCAGTTTGTCACTCCAGAGAGGCACCTTGCAGAGCCGCTGGACTATGTAGAAGAAAGTCGCGAAAATGACTCCCACTCCCCAGCCATAGATCCCCGCATTGGTGTGGATCGGGCGTAAGCGGCCGAAAGTCAGGTAAGGCGGAAAGTTGAGGTCAGGGTCGATCATCTGGAAGGAGACAATAACCCCCACCAGCACTGCGACCAGCCCCCAAATCACGCTCCACGTGACAAAGCTGCGCACAATGGCGTAATTGTAGCTATGGCTCTCCATGGCACCTCCTGAATGCATGTTAATTTGTTCCAATGTGTAGGTTTGGGCAGATGATTGTCAAGGGCTAATTAAACAAGACAAAAACGGTAACATTTATACGTAAGCTTCAGGCCCTTGTCAATACCCGTGCAAAAAATAATGCTTTTGCCTTGCGTGATGTTGTTTGCCATGCATTTAATCATTAAGGGAGGGCGGCCAAAACCAGTTCCTTGTCGCCGGTACTCGAAGCCCGGAGATGTCAAATCATGGCATTGAAGGACCAACTGGCCCGAGCGCAACCAACGGTTTCACAGCCTTTGCTGGATCAGGTAAAAAAGCTTTGACATGTTTCGCGAGAATTCATTAGGATGGGCGATAATTTTCCCTCCGGATTCCCATAATTATGGATTTTGTCCTTAAATTGCTGAATGATGACATTCGTCGCGTCGAGGAGCAGTTTCGCGAGGATCTGACCTCGCGTGTGCCTTTGATCCGCAAGGTTGGTGAATACGTGCTTGCCAGTGGTGGCAAGCGTGTGCGGCCGATGATGTTGCTGCTCAGTGCGCAACTGTCCGGATATCAGGGCAGCGCGCATATCGGGTTGGCCAGCGTGGTTGAGTTTATCCATACGGCGACCCTGCTGCATGATGATGTCGTCGATAGCGCGGTTTTGCGACGTGGCCAGGATTCCGCGAACGCAGTCTGGGGCAACGAAGCCAGTGTCCTGGTCGGAGATTTCCTCTTTGCCAAGTCTTTCTCGATCATGGTGCGTGAAGGAAATCTTGATGTCCTGCGGACTCTCTCTGACGCCACAACCCAGATGGCCGAAGGCGAGGTGCAGCAGCTAATCAGTACCAGCGACGTCGAGCTTGACGAAGATCACTATATTGAAGTCGTGCGAAACAAGACGGCTGTCCTGCTTTCCGCTGCGAGCCGCAGTGGCGCAATCCTGGGTGACTGCTCCCCGGCAGAGGAGGAAGCTCTGGCCGCCTATGGGATGGATCTTGGCATCGCTTTCCAGTTTATGGATGATGCGCTGGATTATGTCGCCGACCAGGCAGAGTTCGGCAAAGAGTGCGGCCATGACCTGCTGGAAGGTAAAGTAACCCTGCCTCTCATACACACCCTGAAAAACTGTACAAGCGAGGAACGTCGGAAGATTGCAGCCATCGTCGAACAGGAAGTCCTGCCGGATGAGGACTTGCAGTACGTCATCAACCTGATTCACTCCTACGATGGTATCGGCTACACCCGCGAACGGGCAAAGGTTCTGATCGAATCGGCCAAAGCGCATCTCTCCGGTTTTTCCGATTGCCCGGCCAAAGAGGCCATGCTCCGGCTTGCGGATTACATCATCAGCCGCAATCACTAGCTGTTTCCGTCATTTTCCTGCATACTCCCCCGCGTTTTAACGTTTTTTGGGCAGGTCTCCTTGTTTCAACGGCAAGATTGAGCCATTTCCCGTTTGGCCCGAAGCTTGCTCCTGTATCTGCCATATACATGACAAACTTGTGCGTGTGATGTGGGCGGCTATGGATAACATTGAACTGGTTCATCAACTGACCTGCGATTTCGAGGGGCGGAAATATCTGATTGAAGTGTTCAGCCGTCCGGATGGCAGCCATTTTGCGCGCACGGTATTCAGCCCGCAGGATGTGATTATCAGTGACGGGGTCAGCTTTGAGGAGGTCTTGGTCAGGCACCAGGACCTGTTGCCGCTTGCAATTCGCTCAAGAAAGATACCGCGTTCATCGCGCCTGATGAATTAAACTCTCCGCCACAATATCCGGCTATCCGTTTCGTTCTGCCAACTGCTATACTGCCGCCATGTTGCGCTTATCCTTCCATCGAAAAGTCCTCTACGTTTGCTGCGGATTGACCCTCTTGCCGCTGATTCTCCTGGCGATTTTTGCCGGCCAGAGTCTTGACACCGTCGAACGGCTATTGCGTACCAGTGCGATTAGTGCCCTTGACGAACAGGCCGCTGACACCCTCGAACTGCGGGCGGTTATGGTCGCGGACGAGGTGCGGACCTTCCTGCGTCAGATTGAAAGTGATCTCGCTGCCCTTGCACAATTGCCGGTTGATGCGACTACTTATACCTGGTTCAGTGAGAGTCACCGTCGCCCGGTGTGGGTTCGTGCCGGGACCAATGAAGAGCCGCGCGAAGAACGGCCATCCATGCGCCTCTACAAGGAAATTGCCTTCGTAGGTGCTGACGGTGTGGAGAGATTGCGCATCGTTGGAGGGGCCGTCGCCGAGGACCTTCGCGACGTGTCAAATCCGCAAAACACCACCTACCTGACGGAAACGTATTTCAACGCAGCCAGGCAATTGCCGCAAGGCCGGATTTATGTCTCACATGTTACAGGATGGCATGTGAGTAAACAGGAACAGCTCCTTGATGCGGCGACCCCAGCGGAAGCGATCGAGGGGGCCACATACGAAGGAGTTATCCGTTTTGCGCAGCCGGTCTTTGCTGAAAACGGATTGCTGCAGGGCGTGGTCGTGTTATCGCTCGATCATCGCCACCTGATGGAATTTACCCAGCACATCACCCCCGCAGAAGAGAACTTTGTTGTCTTTCCATCTTACGAGAGCGGCAACTACGCTTTCATGTTCGATGATGAAGGCTGGATCATTACTCACCCCAAGTTCTGGGATATCCGTGGTCTGGATAAACAGGGCCACCTGGTTGCCCCCTATACTGAAGAATCTTCTCCTGAGGACATCGACAGGGGGACTATTCCGTACAATTTACACGAGGCGGCCTTTATTCATCCGAACTACCCGGTGGTCAACCAGTCGGTGCTCGAAGGTAAATCGGGGGTGCTTGATGTCACCAATGTGGGTGGCTCAAAGAAGATCATGGCTTTCGCTCCAATTTTTTATGACTCTGGTTCCTACGCGGAAAAGGGCGTCTTTGGCGGGATCACGATTGGCGCAGAGGTCGGTCAGTTTCACAAAATAGCCGAAGCCGCTTCAATAGATATCCGCAGGCTCTACAATGCTTTTTTGACCGGTGCCTGGGTGATGATCGGGTTGACCGCTCTGCTGGTCGTTTACGTTGCGTACCGCCTTTCCCATAACATCACCAGCCCCTTGTCCACCCTGATCGCCGGAACCCAGGAGATGTCTCGTGGCAAGCTTGGGACGCAGGTTGAAATTAACAGCCCGGTTGAGGTCGCGGAGCTGGCTGCGGCATTCAACATCATGGCCAGGCAGCTGGGTGAACGGCGCGAAAGATTGCTCAAGGCGCTTGCCGTATTGCGCCGATCGCGCAAGCAAATCAAGCAGGAGAGAGATTTCAAGCAGACGATCGTGGAGAACGTGGATGTAGGTATCCTGACTCTCGACAGCAGCCAGCTTGTGACTTCTTTAAATGGTGTTGCACGCAGGATTCTGCAAGTTGATGCGGCACAATCGGGCCATTTACCTCTCAATGAGATCCTCAACGATTTCCCCGAACTGCTCGATGCTGTATCGAAAAGCCCGGAAGTAGGGCGCTGGAGTGAATACGTCACGCTGGAAAGGGGAGGGCGCTCGCTGACCTACAGGTTGGTCCTCCACCCGCTCTCATCTGGCGGGGAAGGTCGGCACATCCTGACGATAGAGGACTTGACCGAGCGCGTCAACTTCAGGAAGCGTATGGCGCGCTTCGAGCGACTCGCTTCGCTTGGCCGACTCTCTGCCGGGATCGCCCACGAAGTGCGCAACCCTTTGACCGGCATCAGTCTTTTGCTCGACGAACTGCACGACCGCATGTTGGCAAACCCGGAAGACCAGGGCCTGATCCAAAGAGCACTGGAGGAGATTGAGCGTCTTGATGGGCTGGTTAATGAACTGCTGAATTTTGCATCACCGCCGGATGCTCGACTTGCTCCCGGCGACCTCGCGGAAGTCCTCCGTGATACGCTTTTCCTGATCGGCAAGCAGTTCCAGAAGCAGGGGGTCCGCCTCCATGACGATGTCCCTGAACAGTTGCCGCATCCTCAGATGGACAGTGGCCGCCTCAAACAGGCCATTTTAAATCTGTTGACCAATGCCCTTGAAGCGATGCCCGGCGAGGGAGATTTGTGGCTTTCTGCCCAACGTACAGAAGATGGCGCTTGGGTGACAATCCGTGACACGGGACACGGAGTCCCTGCCGACCGTCTCGAATTGATCTTCGAACCTTTTTATACGACAAAGGGGGAGGGAACCGGGCTGGGTCTCTCGATTACCCACACAATCATTGCCGGTCATGGTGGTCGTATCGAGGTTAAGAGTAGCGAAGGGAAAGGCGCCGAATTCAAGATATATCTTCCCGATGGCGGTCAAAATTAGCCACCCAGTCAGAGTCTTCCCAACAGAAAACCGGCAGCCAATAAATTAAGTGGCCATTTCTGGCCATTCTTGTTGCCACAAATCCAGCTTGTCACTAAAATACGCTCCTGTCGATTACGCAGAGACAAGTCAGAGAGGTTCAGCATGGAACGTATCCTGATCGTGGACGACGAGGCCTTCATCCGCGAAAACCTGGAAAGAATTCTCGAGGAAGATGGTTATCATCCCCTCTCCACAGATAATGGTGACGATGCTATCAGGGAGGTCAGCGATTCGGATATCGACCTGGTCCTGCTCGATCTGAATCTTGGTGCCCAGAGCGGTCTGGATGTCTTGCGTGCCCTGCGTGAGATCGATCCGGGAATCCTGGTTATTATCATTACCGGTTACGGCACGGTAGAGAGTGCTGTTGAAGCGCTGAAAATGGGTGCATACGATTACATCAAAAAGCCATTCAAGGCAGATGCCATCCGCCTGATTGTCCGACTGGCCCTGGAGACCCAGAACCTGCGTCGTGAAGTCCGTCAATTGCGGCGAGGGTCGCAGGCTAAGGATTTACCGGGCAGCAACACCATGATCGGCTCCAGTGCACATCTGACCCAGGTCTACCGACAAATTCGGGAAGTTGCCAAGCATGAGACATCAACGGTCCTGATTACCGGTGAGTCGGGGACAGGCAAGGAACTGGTTGCCAAGTCAATCCACCAGTTGTCCCCTCGCAATGGCAAACCTTTCATCGAAATAAACTGTGGCTCCCTGCCGTTCAACCTTCTCGAAACAGAACTGTTTGGCCACGAGCGGGGTGCTTTCACCGATGCCAAAAACCGTAAAATCGGTCTCTTTGAAGAGGCAAACGGCGGCACGATCTTTCTCGATGAGATCGGTGAAATGGACATGAATCTTCAGGTTAAGCTGCTCAGGGTACTTGAAGACCGTAAAATCCGTCGACTGGGCGGGAGCAGGAATATTGATATTGATGTCCGTGTTGTGGCTGCCACCAACCTTGAATTGAAAGAGGCTATTGAACGAAAGAATTTTCGTGAGGACCTGTTCTACCGGCTCAACGTGTTCCCTATCCATGTTGCGCCGTTGCGAGACCGTCGCGAAGATCTTCCGCCCCTGCTGGATTTCTTCCTCAAACATTTCAGCAAGGCGTTCCACAAGAATGTGCGGGAAGTTTCACGCCCGGCCCTCGACCTTCTGATGCGGTACCACTGGCCGGGTAACGTACGTGAGCTACGCAACGTAGTAGAGCGCATCTGTATCATGCATAACCAGGAAACGATCACGCCGGACTGCCTGCCGAGGGAGATCTGGGGAGGCAAACCGAAGGCAGAGGCTTCCTTTGACTACCAGATTCCGCCGGAAGGTGTACTGTTCGAAGAGATCGTCGGTCGACTGGAAAAGGAGCTGATCTCACAGGCGGTCGTGATTACCGGTGGCAATGTTGCGAAAACGGCACGCCTTCTCAATTTGCCACGAGGAACCTTGCGCTACAAAATGGAGAAATATAATTTGGCCGAAGGCTCGTAATCTCTTAAATACGTGCTAAATTCATTGACGCAAAAGCAATCACACTCTTTGCCAAGTCAGGTGCGTCGATTCGTCCGTCCTTTATATCTGTTCCAAGAGACCTTTTCCTCGGATTTGTTTAAGCCGCCCAGGCCATTCTTCTCCCCTTGAAGATTAGCCTGATCTTTGACGCTACATGAAAATAGGGAGTTTGGCATCTCTTGTTAAGAATAGAGTTTAGAGAATCATGAGACACACTCAGAAGTGAAACAATCTATCATTGCGATTCCAGCCACACTGTTGTCTGACTTTCTTAATAGATACTCCGCTGAATCACTCCAGGGTGTGTGTCAGGACCAAGACATCTGAGACGAAAACCTGCGTGTTGTTAATGGAGAGATTTAAGACGCACCCAAATCAAAACAATCATGGCCATCTGGATCAACCCCGAGTGGCCATTTTCTTCTTCGTCGGATAGAATACGACCCTATGCTCAGAATTATCGCGACGACTCTACTCAAGACATTCGGCTGGCAGGTCTCTTTCTCTCTTCCCCCTCGGGACAAGTTCGTACTGATCGGTGCTCCGCATACCAGCAATTGGGATTTTCCTCTTGGGCTTCTGGGAATGTGGGCTTGCGGCTTGCGTTTTAACTGGGTTGGCAAAGACACCTTATTTAAGGGGCCGCTCGGGCCAATTATGAGGGCGATTGGTGGCATCCCGGTAGACCGACAGGGAAGTACCGGCTTTCTTAAAAAAGTGATCGATATTTTTATGAGCCGCGACCAATTCGTCATGGCAATCGCTCCGGAGGGGACACGTAGTCTGACAAAACAATGGAAAGAAGGTTTTTACCGTATTGCCCTGGCAACTGGCGTACCGATTGCTCTGGCGTATATAGACTATCCAAGTAAACGGATTGGTATAGATCGTATGTTGGAACCTAGCGGTGATATTGATGCAGATTTCATAATTCTGGAGGAATATTATCGCGATAAAATTGGTAAACGTCCGGAGAAGCAAGGACCAGTCAGAATCAAGAGTGTTTCTGGTAAAAAGGGTTGAATATTATCTTGGTAGAGAAGTGAGTTGCTCTATAAACTCACAACTGCCGATAGAAAAACCGGCGTGTTATTGAGAGAGACATTTCGGACGTTCGTCAATCCACAAAATGATGGCCACCTGGAAACGGGTGGCCTTATTACTAATTGTCAGGATAAATAGGAATTTCTACTGACTCGAACATCATGACGTCGCTAACTTTTATCCATTTATTGGCGTAGGCTACCTCCTTATGTGGTCCCCGAAGCCGGAGACTCTCAATATAGAGGGGCTTTTTTGAGTGTCCTCTAACCCAAGCCTCTCTCGCGCATCACTGACTACTTTTTCTCGGCCTTTTTGGCCTTTTTGTCCGCCTTTTTTTCTTTCATGCTTTTAGCTGGAGCCTTTTTTTCCGACTTCTTGCTATCCATGCCCTTGCCCATAATTTCCTCCTCTGTTTCGCTGTTAGGATACTGATTACGTACTAAAGTCGTTACAGCTTAACAGAGTTTGAAGGAACATGGCAGAATGGCCCTGCAGTTGGCGAAGGAAAGAATAAATTGTCTCGTTGATATTACCAACTAAACAAACGGCTCATGGGTAACCGTGAACCGTTTTTATTTGTCAATCCTGCCGAGACAAAAACGCGCTTGTCATTGATTGAGCAAACCAGGACGCTCTTTAATACACAAAAACATGGCCACCGGGAAACCGAGGGCGATTTATTTTTTAGGTATCAGGGCAATAAAAAGCCCCACGGAAACCCGCGAGGCTTTTTTGCTTATCAAGATAAATACATACCTTAAATTTTGCGTACATTTGACGACTGAGGGCCTTTCTGGCCATTAGTCACATCAAAACTCACTCTGTCTCCCTCTGCAAGAGATTTGAAACCGTCGCCTTGGACTTCAGAGAAGTGTACGAACACATCCGGTCCGTTGTCCTGCTCGATAAACCCAAAACCTTTTGCATCGTTGAACCACTTTACAGTACCTTCAGCCATTTTTACCTCCTTGTCCCCCTGTGAGAACGCTCTTGGTTGTGCAACCATAACTGCTGAAAAATAAAAAACACGCAACCGTAAAAAGTTTGCGTGGCATATTCGTGACTGATTAACATTTAATCTAGTCCAACAAACTATCTCTGCACAAACGTTTAAGATAAGGGTCTTTATCACGGACACTCAAGTCAACGCAATGTTAATATCATTTTCGAGTTAACTCCATGCACTCGTGACTAAATTAGCGACCTATGTAATTTCAATAATCACGTAACGATGAGCAAACATTTTCTTACTGATCACCACTGCCAGGACGAAAACGGGCGTGTTCAAGCTCTCCTTAAAGCAAGTGCCGCATTGGCAGTAAAGATAAGCAACGCTCCACACCAACCTGAAACTGTCAGTACCGGGTCTGCTACTAATAATGGTCCAAACAGGGCTGCCAGCAGTATCCGACTGGAAGAGATAATGGAGCCTTCCACGGCAGTGACATAGAGAAACCCATAAGTGAATAAATACTGACCAAGCACACCAGCAACCGAACAGCTGAGCAGATAAAATAACTCCTCGCCATTCGGCAAAAAGATGGCGTTGTGAAAGAATATCAGGATCATCACCATGCCTGGCCCAAACATAAAAAACAAGATGGTCTGCGAGTCGTGGTAGCGCCTGCTTATATTGAGGTAAAGAACCGCAACTGCAGCTGTTATCCCGGAGCCGAGACCCCACAGATTTGCTTGGCTGAAGCTGATGCCGCCCGGCGCAAGGACCAACCAGACGCCGACAAAGGCCAGCATGACAATCATCGATGAGAACAAGTCGCGTTGACCCTTAAGAAAAAACCACGAGAAAACCGCAACAAAAAGAGGATAAGTCATATTAAGGATATTGGCCTCAGCCAACGCCCCCATCTCTACTGCTTTGTAAAAGCAGAACACAGCAACGGTATTTGCTACCATTCGGCCGACAAGAAAATGGGATCTTTTGGGTTGCAACTTTTGCTTCTGCACAACCATGGATACGGAAACGACGACGAAGCCGAGCAGAAAGCGTGCAAAAACAAAATATGCAGAACCAATGGTTACATGATTCGCAGACCAACGAATGATAAGAGTGGCCAGATAGAAAAAAAAGGCTGAGCCGAAAACAGCAAGCCAGCCAACGGCTTGACGGGACATCTTGGGACCAAGGTCAGGAAATGGAGGATTCATGGTTAATCAAGCCGTCAGGGAAATGTTTTACGAAAAATAAACTCTTCAAGATTCACCAGACAGTCTTGCCATATTCTTGGCGAATCCCATAACCCCCTGGTTATAAGACGAAAAACAGTTTCTTATTGATAGAGACAATTGGGAAGCTCTTCAATACACGTGATGAAAGCCATCTTGAAACGGGTGACCTTTTCCTATTTGTCAGGAGATTTAATAATCTGTAAGCCCAACTTAGGGACATTCCCCGACCCGCGTCCCTTTGTGTTTCATGTTAAAGATCAGTCCTTGGGTCTGAATCTTAGTTATCCCTTCGTAGGATGAATCACTCTTGTATTCGACCTCCCCCTCGCCCTTGCCTGAGATCTCTCCGGTGCACTCCCCTTTCCAGTTGACCTTGGTCGCAGAGGCCCTGAGGTCGATGATCTTACAGTCTTTTCCTAGCGGCAGATATTTTTCAGGTTCTTTAGCTTCCTGCGGAGTGACGCAATGTCGCACTGTCTGTGGTGGTTGTTGAAATGGTATCCCGGGGATCTCAATGCTAGTAATGATTTCCCACAGCCCAGGTTTTATAATTTCGACGGCTGGAGCCATCGACGGTTGTGACAACGATGCTACAGCCAACAGGCCAATCCATAAGTGCTTGTGCATAAAGGAACCCTTCCTTTTCGCAGAGGGGAGTAATAAGTATTTGAATTTTACCAGAGACAACAACATCGCTGAAACAACAATCCACTGAATCCTCCCCTCTGTCTGTCGTTATAGAGAGCGGCTCTGAAAAGCTTGTCCACCTTAAACGGGTGGCTTGCCCATTTGTCTGGCTCGGTAAGAATTATGCGCCTCTGTAAGTTTGACTGCCCCCAATCTTGTTGAGTTCAGTTACAGGCGACAACTACGCTGACACAGGGGGCGAATCTCTATTATTAACGTAAAATAAGAACAAGGGCACACCAGAAGGCTCTGTTTTTGATTCAAATCAGCTCAATTAACGAACAGAACCAATTGATTTAGTGTGGTTATGCACAGTAGGGTTTTGTGAGGTTACGATCGATATTATACGAGTCTCCACGTTTATTCCCTTTGATATCTTCGATAGAGTAACAATCATCAAAGGCCTGCTGTGGCAGGCAGGCCAGAGACAACTTCTTCAAAACCTCCTAAAAAGAAATATTTGCCCCACGGTTCTCTACCTCCTGAACCGTGGGGCTTTTTTTTGAATTAATTGAAGGGCTGTTTCAGCCACGGGAAAAGGGTCTTCAATCTCATGCATAATTAATTCTCAAATTACCCGGGAAACTCAACATATTCATGACCATCCCCTGATTTTCAAACTGCATTTCCCGGTTATTTCCGTTATCCTCATCCTGTGGAGT
Source organism: uncultured delta proteobacterium (assembly GCA_963715335.1). Classification (GTDB taxonomy): domain Bacteria; phylum Desulfobacterota; class Desulfuromonadia; order Desulfuromonadales; family BM103; genus JAFDBW01. The sequence continues at coordinate 52,867 of CAVQRZ010000005.1, read as the reverse complement.
ATTTGCGCTATAAAATAGCTGTTGAGGGGATCGTCCAGGGGGTCGGCTTCCGGCCCTTTGTCTATCTGTTGGCAGAACGTTTCGGCCTGGCCGGTTCGGTGTGCAACGACAGCCGTGGTGTGACCATAGAAGTGGAAGGGGGAGAAAACCTCCTGCAACAGTTCGTTGCTGCCGTGCGCGATGAAAAGCCCCCCCTGGCCACGATTCAATCGATCGATATAGAAAAGACCCCGACACGGGGTGATGCCGGTTTCCGAATTCTCCAGAGCGCCGTCGATCAGAGCCGTCGAGCCCAGGTTGCGCCCGACACCTTTGTCTGCGACGACTGCCTCGCCGAGCTCCTGGATCCAGCCGATCGACGGTATCGTTATCCTTTTATCAACTGTACCAACTGCGGGCCGCGATATACGATAGTCACCGGCATCCCCTACGATCGAGCGCTGACCACCATGGCGGATTTCCCGTTGTGTGCCGATTGCCAGGCGGAGTATGACGACCCGACGTCTCGTCGATTCCACGCCCAGCCGAACGCCTGCCCGGCCTGCGGCCCGCGGCTGCGGCTGGTTGCCCTGGATGGCTCAACCCTCGATTGCGTCGATCCCCTGGAGGACGCGATTCACCGTCTCGGCGCCGGGCAGATTGTCGCAATCAAGGGGCTGGGCGGTTATCACCTTGCCGTGGACGCTTTCAACCAGGCTGCCGTTGCCGAGCTGCGGCGGCGCAAACAGCGTGATGAGAAGCCTTTTGCCCTGATGGCAAAGGATCTTGACGCGGTGAGGGAGCTGGCTGTCGTTGGGTCTGATGAAGCACGCCTGCTGCAGGGCATTGAGCGACCGATCGTGTTGCTGGGGAAACGACCCGGCCACGGACTTGCCGAAAATATCGCACCAGGTAACCGTTGCTTTGGCATAATGCTGCCGTACACGCCGTTGCATCATATGCTTCTGCAGGATTTTAAAGCCCTGGTCATGACCAGCGCCAATCTCTGCGATGAGCCGATTGCTTTTGAGGATCATGAAGCGTTGCAGCGTCTGGCGACGATTGCCGATGCATTTTTGTGCCACAACCGGCGGATTTATACCCGCACCGACGACTCGATTGCCCGGGTCATGGCAAACCGGCCGTTGTTGCTGCGCCGTTCACGCGGATTTGTCCCGCGGGGCGTGGCCTTGTCCGGAGACAGCTGTCCAGTCCTGGCTGTCGGCGCGGAGCTGAAGAATACCGTTTGCCTGACCCGCGGCGATCGTGCCTTTTTAAGCCAGCATGTCGGCGACCTGAAAAACCTCGAGGTCTATGAATCTTTCCGGACTACGATCAGCCACTTGCAGAGGTTGCTCGAGGTCGTGCCGCAGCGGGTCGCTCACGATCTGCATCCCGACTACTATTCGACACGCTATGCCCTGGAAGAGAGCGGGCTGCCCTCGGTCGCCGTACAGCATCATCACGCACATCTGGCCAGTTGCCTGGCAGAACATGGCATTCGCGAGCCTGCCATCGGGATTATTTTCGACGGGATCGGTTACGGCGCCGATGGTCATATCTGGGGCGGGGAGTTCCTGGTCGGCGACCTGAAGGAGTATCAACGCCTTGGTCATCTTCGCTACCAGCCGATGCCTGGTGGTGACCTGGCGACCAGGCAGCCCTGGCGTATGGCGCTGAGTTACCTGCAGTCGGTTTTCGGCGAAATCCCCGACGAGCTGAAGTGTTTTGCCGGGATTGCCGAAAACGAGTTGCACCTGGTTTCCCAGGCGATGGACAGGGGGATCAACGCGCCCCTTACCTCGAGTTGCGGTCGGCTGTTTGACGCGGTTGCGGCGATAATCGGCCTGCGCCAGGTGGTCTCCTTTGAAGGGCAGGCGGCGATGGAACTGGAAATGCTCGCCGATCCGGGTCAATCAACTGTCTACCCTTACCGGTTATCAGACCAGAATGATCAAATTATCTGTGATCCGGCGCAGATGATCGAATCGATTGTTAAAGACCATCTGTCGGGTGTCGGTGCAGATCAGCTTGCCGGCCGTTTCCACCTTACCCTGGCCATGATGATTGCAGAGGTCTGCGCCGAATTGCAGCAACGGACCGGTCTGAATCTGATAGTCCTGTCGGGCGGGGTTTTCCAGAACCGTCTCTTGACGGAGATGGTGGTCCCCCGCCTGGAGAAATCAGGGCTCACAGTTCTTACCCACTCCCTGGTGCCCCCCAATGACGGCGGCCTGGCCCTCGGGCAGGCCGCGGTTGCCGCGTCGCAGGGATTTTGTTAATATTTTTCAAGAATTATGAAACATCTAAAAAAATAGATGTCTACCTCGACCGATCGCCGCGTCATGGTTATAATGGATTGGGCAGCATAAATTGACAACTCCCTTACGTAAGGATAATGAATAAAATGAATCGATCGTTTGTAGTGATATTCAGCATACTCCTGCTCTGCTTGCCGGGAATGGCTCTCGGTAGCACAACACTTGAGGATAAGGTGTTTGAACACCGGTTTGGCAACGGACTCACCTTGCTCGTGGTTGAGCGTCATGATACGCCGATCGTCTCGGCCTACATCACCCTCGGGGTTGGCTCGGTACACGAGACCAGTGAGACCCGTGGAGTGGCACACCTGCTGGAACATATGTTGTTCAAGGGCACCCGGACTCTCGGCACGACGGACTACGCGAAAGAGAAACCTTTACTCGAAGAGATTGAACGGGTCGGCAGCCGGCTCGATGCCCTGCGATTGCAGAGCGATGTCGATCCAGCGGAGGTTGCCGCGCTGGAAAAGCAACTGGCCGACCTGCAGACAGAACACAAGCAGTACGTGGTCAAGGACGTTTTCTCAAACCTCTACTCGGAAAATGGCGGCGTCGGCTACAACGCCTTCACCAGCAAGGACCTGACCACATACCTGATCTCTCTGCCGTCCAACAAGCTGGAGCTCTGGGCCATGATCGAGTCGGACCGGATGAAAAACCCGGTCCTGCGCGAGTTCTACACCGAACGGGATGTGATCAGGGAGGAACGGCGCCGATCCTACGATACCAACCCGGCACGCAAGCACTACGAGAGCCTCGTGACCAATGCCTTTGAAGTGCACCCTTACCGCAACCCGATCATCGGCTGGCATTCTGATATTGCCAACCTCAGCCCGCAGAAAACCCGCGGGTTCCTGGAGAAATATTACGCACCGGTCAATACCGTGATCGCTCTGGTCGGCGACGTCAGGGCCGCTGATGCGGTGGCTCTGGTCGAGCGCTATTTCGCAGATATTGCCCCCGGCACACCAGCCCCCGGAGTGGCCGCCGTGGAGCCTGAGCAGAGCGGGGAGAAGAGAATCATCGAGGTGTTTGACGCCGAGCCAAGACTGGCGATTGCCTGGCACAAGCCGACCATGCCCGACAAAGACGATTACGCTTTCGACCTGATCGACCAGGTCCTTGGTAGCGGCCGTACCTCGAGACTCTACCGCTCCCTGGTCGAGGAGCAGAAGCTGGCGACCTCCGTCTCCGTGTATGGCGCACCGGGTTCCCGTTATCCCAACCTCTTCGTTATAGAGGGTATCCCGCGCCATCCGCACACGGTTGCAGAGCTCGAATCGGCAATTTATGCCGAACTCGAAAAACTCAGGACTGAACCGGTCGGCGCAGAGGAGCTGGCCAAAGTCAGAAACCGCCTGTTGACCGACCAGCTTCGGCAGCTGACGAGCAACTCCGGACTGGCGATGCTGCTGACCAGCTATCAATCCCTTGCCGGTGACTGGCGTTACCTGGTGACCTACCCGGCGGAGATCGACAAGTTGTCTGCGGAGGATCTCCGGCAGGTTGCCAACCGGTACTTCACGAAATCAAACCGCACGGTTGTGGTGCTGCAGAGAGAGGATGCAGCGCTATGAGATACTTCCATTCAATCGGCGTCTTCTCGTCTCTTGTTGTAAGCATAGTTTTTTTGGCCGGATGCGCCAACCAGCTCCCGAGCCACCCTGATCAACTGCAATATCCGGTGCTGAAATTCCAGCTCCCGGAGGTGGAAACCCTGGTTCTGGACAACGGTATTCGCCTCTACCTCAAGGAAGACAAGGAATTGCCCCTGGTGCAGATTACGGCACTGGTCGGCGCCGGTGACATCACGACGCCAAAAGAGAAGACCGGTTTTGCCGACCTTTTTGGCAGTACCTGGCGTACCGGTGGGGCAGGGGATCGCACCCCGGAGGAGTTGGACGACTTCCTGGACCAGCTTGCGGCCAACCTGGGCGCCAGCATGGATACTTACACCTCACAGCTGGACCTGTCGTTGCGTGCACAGGACCTGGAGCATGGCGTTGCGATTCTGGCAGACATGCTGCGTCGGCCCCGCTTCGCGGCGGAGCGCCTGGAGCTGGCACGTCTGCAGGCCCAGGAACAGGTGCGGCGACAGAATGACAGTCCGGGAGCGATCGCCAGACGGTTGCTGATGGCCGCGCTGTATCCGGACAGCTCCCTTGGCTATTCGCCGACCCCTGAGACACTGGCGGAGATTTCACAACAGGACCTGGTTGAGTTCCAGCAGATGTATTTTGCCCCGAATGAGCTCTGGATGGCCGTCTCCGGCGACTTCGATCGTGACAGGCTGCTGCAGCTGCTGCAGCAAAATTTCGGCGACTGGGAGCAGCGCGAAGTTCCGGCACAGATCATGCCGGCCGTTGTCCGGCCTGGGTCGGGTTTGGTGCAGGTTGTAACCAAGGACCTGCCGCAGACTACGGTGGCGATCGGGGACCTGGGGCTGACCAAGGACAATCCTGACCAGTATGCCGTGCGGGTCTTCAATTACATCCTCGGCGGCGGAGGCTTCAACTCCCGCATGATGCGGGAGATCAGATCGAATCGTGGCCTGGCCTATTCCGCCTATTCCTACTTCCAGATCGGTCGGCGTTTGCCGGGGCCGTTCGTTGCCGGAACGGAAACCAAGAACGCATCGGTCGTGCCGGTAGTCACGCTGACGCGTGAGATCATGACCGAATTAAGGAACAACCCGGTCAGTGAAGACGAGTTGCAGTTGGCCAAAGAGAGTCAGATCAACTCTTTTGTGTTCGGCTTCGAGAATACGCATGCGGTGGTCAACCAGCAGATGACCCTGACGTTCTTCGGTTATCCCGGAGACTACCTGGCCAGCTACCGTGACAATATTGCCGCGGTTACGGCAGCCGATGTGCAGCGGGTCGCGCGGGAATTTGTCGATCTCTCCAGGCAGCAGCTTGTCCTGGTCGGCGACTCTGAAGAGTTTAGAGTGGAGCTGGAACAGATCGGTCTGCCGGTGGTAAACGTCGATCTGGATGAGAATCCCGGGATCGTGAGGTGAGAGTGGGCTCTTTGCGAACAGTTATCGACCGCAGCCGCAATTTTTTTGCACAGGATCTCTGGGAAATGAGCGCTGCCGACCGAGGCTGGTGGCGGACCTTTCTGCTCAACCAGGTGCAGATTATGGCTTTGGTCGTGCGCGGCTTTTTTGCTGACGGCTGCATGTTGCGGGCTTCCGCACTGACTTTTACGACCTTGCTCTCGCTGGTGCCGCTGCTCGCCCTGATGTTTGCGGTCCTCAAGGGCTTCGGTGTCCAGAATGAGCTTGAAACCTTGCTGCTCAAGCAGCTTGCTGTCGGTGGTGGCACAGTGGTCACCTACATCGTAAAATACATCAATAATACCAACGTCGCACGGCTCGGCACCTACGGCCTGCTCTTCCTGGTGATCACCGTGCTGACCCTGCTATCCAACATCGAAGAAACGTTCAACCGGGTTTGGGGGGTCAAAGAGACCCGCCCGCTACTGCGGCGCTTCACTGATTACTTTTCGGTGGTGACGATCGGCCCGATCTTTGTCGTCGCAGCGATCTCCATGACCAGCACGGTCAAGAGCCAGCTACTGGTCCAGACGTTGATCGAACACCAGTATGTCGGTGAAGCGCTGATCGCGCTTTTCGAGGTGCTGCCGTTCATGGTCATGTGGCTGGTCTTCGCCGGCCTCTATCTGTTTATGCCGAATGTCAAGGTGAGCCCCCGCGCAGCGTTGATCGGCGGTGTGTTTGGCGGTACGCTCTGGCAGATCAGCCAGTGGGTTTACCTGAGCTTCCAGGTCGGTGTGGCGCGCTACAATGCTATTTACGGAACCCTGGCGGCCCTGCCGGTTTTGATGGTCTGGATTTACTTCTCCTGGATGATCGTACTGCTTGGCCTGGAGATGACCTATGCCACCCAGAACCTGCGCAGCATCCGGCGAGATATCCGTGGTGCGCAGGTCAATTTTGCCAGCCTCGAATTTATTGCCCTTATGGTCCTGCTTTGTGTTGGCCGGCGCTTCTACCTCGGGCAGCCCGCCATGGGCAAGGACGACCTTGTGGAGCAAGTGGATGTCCCGTCACGCCTGTTGCGCAAGATTCTGGATGAACTGGTCAGGTTGGGATTCATTACCGAGACCGTCCAGGACTTTGAAGGTACGGGATATCAGCCGGCCCGTGCCCTGGAGAAGATCAGGCTGCATGATGTGATCAGGAGTCTGGCGGCTGATGGCGACGATTACAGCCATCTGCGCAATACCCCTGAGCGTGTCGCCGTCGCCGAAGTTGCAGGGATCTTGAGTGATGCGGAGATGCAAGCCCTGGAAGGGATGACCTTGCGCGATCTGGTCCTACGGGTTGAAGAGGCAGATGACCGGGGCGAGGACCAGTTTGATGAAGCTGCTCAGGCCGTCGTCGCCTGATAGCTGGTCAGGGTAAAGGCATGGTCTTCGTAAACGGCGTAGGAGAACTGCGTGATCCAGTCACCCAGGGCGATGAGCTCTCCATCGACCAGTCTTTCGTGGAAAGGTTGATGGAAGTGTCCGGTGACAATTGCCTGCTGACCGGTTGCGAGAATCTTTTCGGCATAAGGAATCAGGACCTCCCTGGCTGGCCAGCTGTTGCGCCCCCCTCCATAACTCTTTTTGCTTGCGTAACCGGCCCGGGCTGCGATCTTCAACAACAGGAAGTTAGGCAGGGTCCGGATCAGGACACGGACCAGGCCGCTGCGGAAGAACATGCGGAGCCGATGATAACCGGTGTCATCGGGGTTGGCCAGGTCGCCATGGGCGAGAAAAACCTTTTTGCCGTCGAGATCGATGCTGCCGCCGTCGGGGAACACCAGGCATTCAAGCCGCCGGGTAAAGACCGGCCCGAGGTGGAAGTCGTGATTGCCTTCAACGTACACCAGCTTCGTCCCTAACTGATGCAGCCGCTCCAGGGCATCGACCAACGGGACGTGCTCGGCGATCACGCTGCTTTTACCGATCCAGAACTCGAAGATATCGCCGAGCAGGACCAGCATGTCCGTTCTGCCGCACTGTTCGTCGAGAAAGTCAAGCAGCATCCGGTAATTGAGGTCGCCGGGTTTGCGCAAATGTGCATCGGCAAGAAATATGGCTCTCATAGGCGCCACTATAGGGGCCGTAAACCGAGATGTCAACCGCACAGAAAGCGATTAACACATGGAAATAACAGAGGAAGAACAGGTTCCACCCCTTCTCGAGCGGTTACGGACCGGTGTGGTCGACGGCTGGTGGACGGCTTTCCGGATGGTCAAGTTTGTCCTGCCTCTCTACATCGTTGTCGATTTATGTAAAACCTACGGTTTGATCGACAACCTGGGTAATTGGTGCGCGCCGTTTATGGGCCTGTTCGGACTCCCCGGGGAGACGGCCTTCGCCTTTATTGCTGCGGCCCTGATCAATCTCTATGCGGCGATCGCCGTTCTGGCTCCCCTGGACCTGACTCCCTGGCAAGTCACGCAGTGCGGCGTTATGATGGGGATTGCGCACAACCTGGTCCTTGAAGGAGGGGTCCTGAGCAGCACCGGAGCGCGCGGTGGCGTCCTGACACTCTGCCGCATTCTGCTCGCTGTCCTTGCCGGCTGGCTGATGATGGGGCTGCAGTGGTTGGGGGTGGCGGGATGACAGCCTTGCTTGATGCCGTCCTCGGCGGATTGATGCTGTGTGGCAAACTGGTCCTGATCGTGGTTCCCCTGGTGGCGATCTTTGAACTTTTGCGGCATATGCGGATCTTTCAACAGTATCGGCTCGCGAACGGAACCGGTCATGCGCTGCCTTGGCCTGGGACGATCGGCAGTCTTGCCGCTCTTTACCGGGGTCTTCCTCGGCATCGCCTACGGCGCCGGGATAATCATTCGCTCTGCCGCCGCCGGGCAGATGGATCGCCGCGAACTGTTTCTGACGGGTCTTTTTTTGGCGACTTGCCATGCCGTGATCGAAGACGTCCTGATCTTTGTCGTCCTGGGTGGGGATGGGGTTGTCATGCTGGGACTGCGACTGTGCCCTGGCAATCCTCCTGACTTGCCTGCTGGCTTGGCTCTGGAAACCTGTAACAGAGGATCAATTGCCCGGAGGTTTGATTCTTGACGACAAACACTGAAATCACCATCCCGTATCTACGGCATGAGCTGTCAAAAATGTGTTGCCAAGATCACCGCTAGCGTTGCAGGCGATGGATGGGGTGAGTGTGGTTGTGGTCTCGCTAGAGGAGCAACAGGGCAAGATTCAGGTGGTTGATAGCGGTCCGGACCGTGAAGAGCTTTTCGATGTTGTCGTCGCGACGGGCTTTCAGGTTGTGGCCCGATTGCCTCGGATGATGCTGATACAGAAGAGAGTCGTTGCTGGCGAGCATTCCGTCAAAAAAGCAGCAACCGGAACGAGTACCTTTGCCATGCAGGGGATGACCTGTGCCAATTGCGCGCAAACCATCGAAAAGGGTGTCGCCAAAGTGCCTGGGGTCATGCTCAGCTTGCGGTAAACTTTGCCGCAGAAAAGCTCTCCGTCGTTTATGATCCTCGCCTAGTGCAAAGTGCCGATCTGATCGCGAAGGTCGATGACCTTGGTTACCGGGCGGCAGCAGAAGATGACGAGATCTGCACGAAGGCCGCACGCCAACTTTATTGGCTGATCTTTGCCGCAACCCTGTCGTTGCCGATCATGCCGCTAATGTGGTTTGCACCATTCGGTTCGGCAACCATCTACCTGCATCTGTGTTTTGTCGACGGTTGTCCAGTTCACTGCCGGATTGACCTTCTATCGCAGCGCCTGGAAATCCCTGAAAAACCGCTCGGCCAACATGGATGTCCTCGTCGCCATGGGGATTACCGCCGCGTACGGCTACTCGCTGCTGGCGCTCTTTCAAGTCTTTGGCCTGTCTGGTGAAGTGTTTTCTTCGAAACGAGCGCCATGCTGATCACCTTCATCCGTTTCGGCAAATGGCTGGAGGCCCGGGCCAAAGGCAAGGCCAGCCAGACCCTCAAGGCACTCTTGCATCTGCAAGCCGATCGTGCACTGATCATGGTCGATGGTCGCGAAGAGGATGTTCCGGCGGATCGTGTGCAGGTTGGTGACCGGGTGGTGGTGCGTCCCGGCCAAAAAATCCCGGTGGACGGTGTTGTCGTCGAGGGGGCCTCAGCTGTTGACGAATCGCTGGTGACAGGTGAATCTCTGCCTGTGGACAAGCAGCCCGGCGATGAGGTCACCGGGGCGACGATCAACACCAGCAGTCGGCTGGTCATAGAGGCGAGCTCGGGTCGGCAGTGAAACGGTGCTGGCACAGATTGTCCGCATGGTTGAGGACGCCCAGAGCGACAAGGCACCGATCCAGCGCCTGGCCGACAGAATTTCCAACTGGTTCGTGCCTGCAGTAGTCGTGGTCGCATTGGCAACTTTCGTCTCCTGGTATGCTCTGGTCGGCGCCGATTTCCTGTTTGCGTTTAAAATGGCGATTGCCGTGCTGGTGATTGCATGCCCTTGCGCTCTGGGCCTGGCGACGCCGACGGCTATCATGGTCGGCAGTTCGATCGGGCTTGCCGCCGGAATCCTTTTTAAAAAGGCGTCTGCCCTTGAGAACATATCCCGTCTGCAGGTGTTGTTGCTGGACAAGACCGGGACCTTGACGCGGGGTGAATTTTCCGTCACGGATGTGATCTGCGCAGAGGGTGTCGCCAGGCATGCCTTGATCAGGTATGCGACAGAAGTGGAGTCAGCCAGCAGTCATCCCCTCGCTCGCGCTGTCGTGACGATATGCCAAGGACAACGGTGTTGATTACACCCCCTGTCGAGATGTCGCAGAAATCGGCGGGCTTGGTCTGAAAGGCGAGTCCGATGACCGCGTTGTCCTTGCCGGTAACCGGCGACTGATGGAGCGGGAACAGGTGGCCGCCGACAACATTGATCTCCTCCTCAGCGGCCGGGCCGAGGGCGGCGAGTCGGTCATCTACGTTGCCGTGGATGGCTTAATCCTCGGCGCGTTGACCCTTGCTGATACCCTCAAGGATGATGCTGCCGATACGATTGCCCGCCTGCAGCAGTTGGGACTGAAAACGGTCATGATCACCGGCGACCGACAGACCGTGGCTGATGCGGTTGCCCGGCAGCTTGGGATTGAAGAGGTTGAGGCCGAAGTGCTCCCCGGCGACAAGCAGGGCGTGGTACGCAGCTATCAGACCCGCGGCTTTTTCACCGGCATGGTCGGCGACGGCATCAACGATGCGCCGGCTCTGGCTCAGGCGGATATCGGTATTGCGATCGGCAGCGGGACCGATGTCGCCAAGGAGACCGGCGACCTCGTCCTGGTTAAGGGTGATATCCGCGATGTTGAGCGCGGCATTCGCCTGGGACGGAAAACCCTCGCCAAGATCAAGCAGAACCTGTTTTGGGCATTCTTCTACAATGTGATTGGCATCCCGATTGCCGCTGGACTGTTTTATCCCGCTTTCGGAATCATCCTCAAGCCCGAGTTTGCAGGTCTGGCTATGGCTCTTCTCCAGTGTTTCAGTCGTGACCAACAGTCTCCTTTTGAAAGGCTATGCCAGGAGGCTGTGATCCGGCTTGTTTGCGGCTGTATCAAGGGCAAAATGAGCGTAACTGTTTAGGGTAAGGTTCGAGGCCCGAAGTGCAAGGAACGCGGAAAGTCAAAAAATCTGTTTAACGCAAAGGCGCAAAGACGCCGAGAGAATAAAATCTAACTGAAAGGCTCGGATGCCACTTTGGGCTTTCGGCCTATGTGATCCCGTGGAGGGGAGATGTCGGAGGGGAACGATTTAACCGTTTACCACCCCCGGTAGTCGCAGCAGTCGCCGTTGTGGAAAATGCTCAACAAGCATTACGGAATCTCTGAACAGGAGTTCGAGCAGAAGTATCAAAAGGCTTACGGTTTCAAGCTCGCGGTTGTCGATGACGTGTTACGCGACTATCTGAAATGTGGTGACCTGCGCGAGGGTTTCGCCCGTGTTCGATGCCCCGACTGCAGCCATGAGTACCTTCATTCGGCTGCAAAGGTCGCTGGTTCTGCCCGAGCTGTCACGCCAATAAGGTGGTTCGGCAATCTACTTGGCAGCACAATCCTCTCCCCCCTTACAGCACCGCCAGAATGCTTTCACCCTGCCGAAAATTCTGCGTATCTATTTCCGCTACGATCGTGCGTTGCTCACCAGGCTCTGCTAGTACGCCAACCGAAGTCTGCTCCATCTCTTCAGGACAGTCTTCAATGTCAAGTCTGGCCAGCTCGGCACGGTGACCGCCATCCAGACGTTTGGCGACTACGGTCGCTGGCATACACATCTTCACCTGCTGGTGGTCGACGGCCTTTTTATGCCAAGTGGCAACTTCCACGTCATGCCCGATGTCGGCCTCAAACCTTTGCAGGAACTGTTTCGTGCCGCGGCGCTGAAGATGTTGAAAAAGGAGGGGAAGATCGACGATGATTTCATCCGTAAGTTTATGCAGTGGCGACATATGTCCGGGTTCAAGATTCACAACGGTGTCAAGATAGACCGGCAGGACAATAAAGGCCGTGAAGCGCTCGCACAGTAGATCATTTGCAGTTCATTTGCTTTGGAGAAGATACAATACATTGACGATTCAGGAACGGTGATCTATCGTTCGAATTTGGGGCATGGAAAGAACAAAAGAAACTTTAAGTTTCAGCGCAGAAGAATTCATCGCCAGGATCACCCCGCACATCCCTGACAGGTCTTTTCAACTGGTGCGCTATTATGGCTGGTATTCCAATCGCTCAAGAGGGGATCATAAGAAAAAGCAGCAAAAAAATAACACTGATACCACATCTATGCAGCAGAAATCCTGACAATCACCGAAGCACACAAAAAAATTCCATCAAAGACCTGGCGGGAGTGCATCAAGAAGGTCTGGGAAGTTGACCCGCTGGACTGTTCAAAGTGTGGTGGCGAGATGAAGATCATCAGCTTCATCGACGAGCCATTGCTGATCCACCGCATTCTTGAATACCTCGGTCTTTGGCACGAGAGTCTACCCAAAGGTCTGCCGCCTCCCAAAGAACAGGAAGACACCGCCGAAGTTGTTGTCTGTGAAGCGTTCGCGACGGCTGGGGCCGTCACGATGAAACGGATAACACACTGCACTGACGGTCATGTGGGGTGTGCTTGCTACTTGACCCAGCAGGCAGTATAGGATAAGTGCGTGCAAAATCGGTGGCTTCCAAGTGGTTTTGCGGTGTTGAGTGGTTTTCCCTGCCGGGGTCTTGGTTTTGACAAGGTTTTGGTTGTTGGGTAAAATTGAAAAGGGTTGGTTTTTGTCTGATTATACCGTTATGTGGACAGAATTTATTGATGTCGGCACAAACCTTAAGAAGCAAATTCTTATCATTCAATGGAAAGCCTCTTACGGCCAAACGAATCCTTCAGGCTATGCAGGAGCGCGTGCGGAATCGCCTGCAACCGGTCAATGAGGTGCGGGGAGTATATGCGACCTTTGCTGAAGCCGTTGCAGCGGCACCGCGGACCAAGCCTGTGGGTTACGACAACGCGAATGCGAGCAGTTGGTACGCCGAGAAGCATTCTGACGTCAAACTAGAAGATTACCCAGTTCTCTACTGGCTAAAAAGTGCATTCGAGGACAGTAGTTCGCTGTTCGAAATCGGAGGGCACGTGGCGTGGCATATTATGGCTTCTCCCGAGTCCTCGAATATCCGCGCGAACTCACATGGACGATTCTGGACGTTCCGAGCGTGATGGTGGCCGGAGAGTCCTCGCAACTCTGGCAGAGTCTATGGTTAAATCTGAAGTTTTGCGTTTTCATGCGGAATGGGGTTTAATGTCCTCTGATGTTGCATCCTTGCCCCATGTGATGGTTTGGTTTTTATGACAACCCGACGAAAAACAATCATTGGTGTCATCGGCGCTTCGCAGCCTTCACCGGACGGGCTTGTCCTGGCCGAAGCAATCGGGCGCGAAATCGCCCGGCGCGGTGCGGTCCTGGTTTGCGGCGGGCTCGGCGGGGTCATGGAAGCTGCTGCCAGGGGAGCGTTCGAGGCCGGAGGTGAGGTCGTTGGCGTCCTGCCGGGGCCGGGCGGCGTATCGGCCAATCCCTTTGTCACCATAGCGGTTCCGACCAACATGGGCCACGCCCGCAACGTGATTATTGCCCACACGGCTGAAGCCCTGATAGCGGTTGAAGGCGAGTACGGGACGCTTTCGGAAACCGCAATAGGGCTCAAACTCGGCAAGCCGGTTGTCGTCCTGCCAGGGGCCCAGGCCGTAACCGGGACACTGCCCGCCGATTCGGCGCAAGCGGCTGTTGCCATTGCCTTTGAACGTTTGGACAAATGAACCAAAAAGCTGATTGCAACCTGAGCCATTCAGAATGAGTTCTCGACCGGGATCATCGAATGGCTGCGCGGCAAAGGGGCGATCCTGATCGTCACCCATGACCACCCTGATCCTGATGCCCTCGCCGCATCATTTGCCTTGCAACATCTGATTCTGATCAAGACCGGTCAGACGGCGACGATCGCGTTCGGTGGCGGAATCGGGCGACGTGAAAACCTGGTAATGGCCAAGCAGCTGGAAATCAAGTCGAAATCGATAGACGAGCTTGACCTGGACACGTTCAATGCGGTCTGCATGGTTGACACCCAGCCGGAAACCGGCAACAACTCATACCCGGCGGGTCGGCGAATCGATCTGGTCATTGATCATCACCAGATCAGGACACAGACCCAGGCTTGCCGATGGGTCGATGTGCGGCCCGAATATGGCGCCTCGGCAAGTATTCTTTTCGAATACCTTCAGGCCCAGGAAGTGAAGATCGCGACCAAGCTGGCGACGATCCTCTTCTATGCAATCAAGTCAGAGACTGAAGACCTGGGCCGCGACTGGAGCAAGTCTGATCGCGACGCCTATATGAAGCTGATGCCGCTCTGCAACAACCGCATCCTGCACGAGATCACCCGGCCGAAGTCATCGCGAATCTACTTCAAGTATTTTGAGACCGGCCTCAGGAATGCCAAGATTTACGGCAATACCCTGATCTTCAACCTCTACCTCATCGATCACCCGGAGATCGTCGCCGAAATTGCCGACTTCCTGATGAGGGTTGAAGGCGTCGAGATAGTCCTTGGTCTGGGCTGTTGCAAAGAAGAGGGTGTCCTTTCATTACGGACCAGTCAGCAAGAAACCCACGCCGGGGTCCTGATGCAGACAATCATCAAGGGGCTCGGTACCGGCGGTGGTCACAGCATGACAGCCGGTGGACAGATCCGTCCGCTCGAAGCAGTGCGAGGCAGTCTCGGGGCCTTGGAATACGAACTTGCCGGGCGTCTGTTGGCTGCCTTGGGGCGCGAACATACCGAGCCGCAACCGCTTGTCAAACGTTAGGTGCCAGTCGTCAGGTCCGCGTTGACAGCCTCACCCATCTGGAGTATAAAATGCGCCATGCCCCGCTTTGCTATCCATCTCTTCAGTTTCTTCCTTTTGCTGCTGGTCTTCGCTTCTCACGCCGCGGCACTGGTCGAAATCGGGCGCCCCGGTAAAGAGCCGCTGATCGTCGAAGATGTTTACCTTCGTGAAGGGACGGCTTTTATCTCTATCGATGATGTTCTGAACGCGCTTGAACTGGAAGGGACTTGGGATTCCGTCGCCCATGTTTACGTAATCCGCACACCGCACGGCCGGGCGATTATTTCTCCGGGCAGTCAATTCCTGAAAATCGGCGATAATTTCATCCCGATCAGCCATCGACCGCGCTTTATCGATGGTAAACTGCGGGTCTCGGAAGTTTTCCTCCTCAGCCAATTGGCCCCGTTGCTGACCGAGCCGATCTACTACCGGAACCACAACCCGCCTGCACCGACCGGCGGCGAAGATCCGCTCGACCGGTTGTTCGCCTTCCTGTTGCGTAAAAAGGAGCCGGTTGCCGATGGCAGCAAGTGGGTTGTTTCGATTGACCCTGCACACGGCGGTGAAGATTCCGGTTCGCTCGGCTCCGATGGCAGCAAGGAGAAAGACCTCTCTCTGGCGGTCAGCCAGCGACTGGAAAAGCTCCTCAAGATGCATCAGGATGCACCCGTTGTCATGACGCGCGATGGTGATTATGCGCTTGATCTGGACCGTCGGCTGGAAATTGTTGCCGAAGGGCAGGCCGATGTGCTGCTGTCGCTGCACGCCGGGGCCTTTTTCTCTCCTGAGGCGTCCGGGGTCAACCTTTACGTGCAACCCCAGACAGAACGGGACGTTCCCGATGGCGTGATCCAGGAGAACTCCAGTATGAAATTTGCCGAAATTCTGCGGCAGGAGTTGAAGCGTAAAGGATTTGCTGTCCATCAGGTCAAGGAGTTGCCGGTTTACCCGCTCGGTCGCGGCGACCTGCCTCGTGTCCTGGTAGAGATGGGCAGCCTGACCAATGGTGTCGATTTGATCACATTGCAGGACCCGGCCCGGCAACAGGATTTTGCCCGTGCCCTGTTCGAAGGGCTGCAGGCTTTCTTCGCCACATCCTCAGGAGTTTCACGATGAGTTCATCCTCTCTGTCCCGACATGATGGTCGCGCACCAAGCCAACTCCGGTCGTTCAAGGTGGAGAGGGGGTTTACCCGCTATGCCGAAGGCTCCGTGCTGATCTGCTTTGGTGAAACCCGGGTGCTGTGCAACGCGTCTGTTGAAGGGAAAGTCCCTTCCTTCATGCGAGGAGAGGGGCGTGGCTGGGTGACCGCTGAATACAGCATGCTGCCCCGTGCCACCCATACGCGTTCGGCGCGGGAAGCGGCCCGTGGCAAGCTCGGTGGCCGCACCATGGAGATCCAGCGTCTGATCGGTCGGGCGCTGCGAGCGATAGTCGATTTTGAACTTCTTGGCGAACGCACGATTGTCGTCGACTGCGATGTACTGCAAGCTGATGGCGGCACCCGGACGGCAGCAATTACCGGTTCGTGGATCGCACTCGCTGACGCTGTTGACAAGTTGCTCGCTGACAACGTGCTCCAGAAATCACCGCTGATCGGCAGCGTCGCCGCAATCAGTTGCGGGATTGTCGATGGCCGGGCGGTGCTCGACCTCGACTACGTCGAGGACTCTGAGGCCAGCGTGGACATGAACTTTGTCATGACCGGCGACGGCAGATTTGTCGAAGTGCAGGGCACCGCGGAGGCAGAGCCTTTCAGTCACGCCGAGCTGGATGCTCTCAGGTCCCTGGCTGAAGAAGGCTGTCGAGAATTGACCCGTTTGCAGATCGAGGCAAGAAGCCAGTCATGATGGAGCTGGTCGTGGCGACCCGGAATGCGGGCAAGCTCAAGGAGATTCGTCGCCTGCTGGAGTCTCAGGGCTTCAGGATCCTGGGCCTTGAAGCTTTCCCCGATGCCCCGGAGGTCGTGGAAGATGGCGACACCTTTGCGGAGAATGCAGTAAAAAAAGCGCAAGCGATTGCACAATTTACGGCTTTGCCCTGCCTGGCTGATGATTCCGGCCTGGTTGTCGATGCGTTGCAGGGCCGTCCGGGCGTGCATTCGGCGCGTTTCTCCGGCGCCGATGCCGATGATCAGAGCAATAATCGCAAACTTCTCGAAGCAATGGCCAGAGTCCCGAAAAGTCAGCGCCAGGCATCGTTCTGCTGCGTCATGGCCATGTGCATGCCGGGCCAGTCGCCGCGCCTTTTTGCAGGCAGGGTCGATGGCCTGATCCTTGAGCAGGAGCGGGGTGCCGGTGGCTTCGGTTACGACCCGCTTTTCTGGCTGCCCGACTATAGCTGTACAATGGCGGAACTGCCTCTCGATACGAAGAACCAGGTCAGCCATCGCGGCCAGGCCCTGCACCAACTCGTCAACTTCCTCACGGCTCCGCCGACGTAAATTCAGTCATCCTTTCGAAAAAATCCTTAAAGCCGTTTTCTTGGAAAATTTTACTTTATTTTTTTTCAAACGGTGTTTAGTATACGGAGGTCTTGTATACAGTATGCAGTGTTATGTGCGCCGGGTCGCGAGAGAGAAGTACCCTCGAGCCGGTGCAAGGCGACAAGGGACATCAGTATGGGTTTGTCAAGTCGTTGGCGGGGACCTCCTCGGTGGGTCGTGGCAAGACGCGTTGTCTTGCTTGTGTCTGTCGTGCCGGTCTTGGCCGGTTCTTGAACAGGTCTCCATTTCGGGTTTTTATCACAACACACTTTGAGTAAGGGATCAAAATCATGCAACTGACGCAAAGTTCTGTGGGCAGAAAGATCATCATGGCCGTTACCGGCATCGTGTTGGTCGCGTTTGTTTGTGTGCACCTGCTGGGCAACTCGTCCCTGTTTGTAGGTGCCGACGCAATCAACGCTTACGCGCAGAAGCTGCACAGTCTCGGACCATTCGTCTGGGTCTTCCGGCTCGTTATGCTGGCGGCTTTTGCCATTCACATCTTTTTCGGGATCCAGCTGACCTTGGAAAACAAGGCAGCCACACCCGAGAAAAACGTCCAGGTTAAACGCCTGAAGACCGGTTTCGGCGCCGAAACCATGATCATCTCAGGGTTGCTCCTGCTGGCATTCGTCATCTACCACCTGCTGCACTTCACCGTTAGGGTGCCCGGCATGGGGGTCTACGAGATGAACGAAGCAACTCAAATGGTCAATGTCTACACCATGGTGGTTCAGGGTTTTAAGAGCGCACTGCCTGTCGCGGCCTATGTTATTGCAATGTGCTTTCTCTTCCTGCACGTTGGCCATGGCTTCCAGAGCTTTTTCCAGACTATTGGCTTGAGCAATGACAAATCACTTCCGGTCATGGGACTACTCAGCAAACTGGTTGCTGTTGTCCTCCTACTGGGTTACATCTCAATTCCGCTGCTGATCGTCTTCGGCTGCGTAAGGATATAGGGGGTCGACTCAATGATACTCGATGGCAAATGTCCTACCGGACCAATTGAAACTTCATGGGATCGCCACCGCTTCGAGTCGAAGCTGGTGAATCCTGCCAATAAACGTAAGTACAAAATCCTCTGCGTCGGAACCGGCCTTGCCGGTGGTGCCGCTGCGGCTTCCCTGGGTGAACTCGGCTACAATGTTGAAGCTTTCTGCTACCAGGATAGCGCCCGCCGCGCCCATTCGATCGCAGCGCAGGGCGGCATCAACGCAGCCAAGAACTATCCGAACGACGGTGACTCGGTCTACCGCCTGTTCTACGACACCATCAAGGGTGGCGACTTCCGCGCCCGTGAAGCCGACGTCTGGCGTCTGGCCCAGGTGTCGAACAACATCATCGACCAGTGTGTCGCCCAGGGCGTGCCATTCGCCCGCGATTATGCCGGTTACCTGGACAACCGCTCTTTCGGCGGCGCCCAGGTTTCCCGTACCTTCTACGCCCGCGGTCAGACCGGCCAGCAGTTGCTGCTCGGTGCCTACTCGGCCCTGTCCCGCCAGATCAAGGCCGGCACGGTCAAGCTCTATGAGCGTCGTGAGATGCTCGACCTGGTCGTGGTTGACGGAGTTGCCAGGGGGATTACCTGCCGCAACATGGTTACCGGTGAAATCGAGCCCTACTGGGGTGATGCTGTCATCCTGGCAACCGGCGGCTACGTCAATGTTTTCTACCTTTCCACCAACGCTATGGGTTGTAGTGCGACCGCCGTCTGGAAGGCCGCCAGGAAGGGCGCTTACATGGCGAACCCTTGCTACACCCAGATTCACCCAACCTGTATCCCGCAGCACGGCGAGCATCAGTCGAAGCTGACCCTGATGTCCGAGTCGCTGCGTAACGATGGTCGCTGCTGGGTCCCCAAGAAGGTCGAAGATTGCGAGAAGCCGGCCGGTGACATTGCTGACGAAGACCGCGATTATTACCTGGAACGCAAGTATCCGTCCTTCGGCAACCTGGCCCCGCGTGATATCGCTTCCCGTGCAGCCAAAGAGCAGTGCGACGACGAACGTGGTGTCGGTCCCGGCAAGCGCGGTGTTTACCTCGACTTTGCCGATTCGATCAAACGCCTCGGTGAAGACACGATTCGTGAGCGTTACGGCAACTTGTTCGAGATGTACGAGAAGATTACAGCCGAAGACGGTTACAAACAGCCGATGCGTATCTACCCCGCGCCGCACTATTCCATGGGCGGTCTCTGGGTCGATTACAACTGCATGAGCAACGTCCCCGGCCTGTTTGTTCTCGGTGAAGCCAACTTCTCCGTGCACGGCGCCAACCGTCTCGGTGCCTCGGCACTGATGCAGGGTCTGGCTGACGGCTACTTTGTTATTCCCTACACCATCGCCAACTACCTGGCGACTGTGAAACCCGGCGAAGTCAAGGCCGACCACGCCGAGTTCAAGAAGTCTGCCGAGGAAGTTAAGGCCAACATCGATAAAATGCTCTCGATCAACGGCAGCAAAACGCCTTCCGAGCTGCACCGTGAACTCGGCAAGGTCATGTGGGAGCACGTCGGCATGGCCCGTAGCGATGCCAGTCTCAAGGAAGCTCTCAAGCGTATCCCGGAAATCCGTGAGGAATTCTGGAGCAACCTCAAAGTGGTTGGCACCAATGAGCAGTTCAACCAGGAACTCGAGAACGCCGGTCGCCTGGCCGACTTCATCGAATTCGCCGAAATCCTCACCAAGGACGCACTCAACCGTGAGGAGTCCTGCGGTGGCCACTTCCGGACCGAGCACCAGACCGAAGATGGCGAAGCGATGCGTAACGACGAGGATTTCTGTTATGTCGCTGCCTGGGAATTCAAAGGCGCGGGTGTCGAGCCCGAACTGCACAAAGAGCCTTTGAAGTTTGAAAATGTCAAACTTGCCGTAAGGAGTTACAAATAATGAAACTCAAACTTCACGTATGGCGCCAGAACGGCCCCAATGATAAAGGACGACTTGAGACTATCGATGCCCCTGATGTTAGTCCCGACCAGTCGTTTCTGGAGATGCTCGACGACGTCAATCAGGCTTTGGCTGTAGCAGGCAAGGATGTCGTTGCTTTCGATCACGATTGCCGCGAAGGGATCTGCGGGATGTGTTCACAAGTCATCAACGGTGTTCCTCACGGTGGCATGGAGCGGACCACGGTCTGCCAGCTGCATATGCGGGAATTTAACGACGGTGACGAAATCTTCATCGAGCCCTGGAAGGCCCGCGCCTTCCCGGTGATCAAAGACCTGGTCGTTGATCGTGGCAGCCTGGAGAAGATCATGCAGGCTGGCGGTTATACCTCCTGCCACACCGGTGGCGTGGCCGATGCAAATGCCATCCTGGTTGGCAAGCCGGAAGCTGATTATTCCATGGACGCCGCCGAGTGCATCGGTTGTGGGGCCTGTGTTGCTTCCTGTCCGAACAGCTCGGCAATGCTGTACACCAGCGCTAAAGTCGCTCAACTTGCGGTTCTTCCGCAGGGCAAGATCGAAGCCGCGCGCCGCGTCAACGCGATGACTGAAGTAGCCAAGGAAAATGGTTTTGGCAACTGCTCCAACCACTACGAGTGCCAGGCTTCCTGTCCGAAAGGCGTGGATGTCAAGTTCATTGCCAAGCTAAACCGTGAATACATGAAGGCGCTGATCAAGTAACCTGACATGTTCCAATAATGGTTGAAGGGCGGCCCTGTGGGTCGCCCTTTTTTTGTGTTTGGATTTTATGGTTGAAAATATTCTCGGATCAACGCGCTAATAACCAGCAATCAGCGTTGAAAACAGTGCACTGTTGCCAGTCTAATCTGAACTTCGACAATCCCTTTAGGAAGTCCTGGCTCTAAATACAGAACGACCTAACCAACGAAAATCAAACGTGGTTAGGCCGTATTCGAAGTCTTGACAGCAATCGGATGCAGAACGGTGTTGCGTTTAAGCCGGAATCCAATAACAACGCTTCGGCGAAACGATCTTTTCTTCCTTTTTTAATTGTGCCATTGCTTTATCAACAGCTTTTCTGTCGAGATTTCCCAGTTCAGCAATCTTCCCGGCATTGAGGGGCTGGCCCTCGGCGCGCATAACTTCTAAAACTTTTTCTGTAACATCCATGATAATACTCCTTGAAACGAGAGGCTGTAAAAGTGATTTAATCTGAGACTGGAACACGTCACCAAGTCTGAGTGGCGGAATCAATTGTAACGGCAACCGTCGCTCTTAGCCAACTAAACTTCTCTTTCAGGACGTCATAATCAGGCCCGGAAGTCACAAATTCGGCTTTGCCCCTGATTAAGAAACCGGCTCCAGCGCCGTGCAAACCTTTGACCTTGCTGCTTGCAATTGTGATTAACACCTCAGGGTTATATTTGATGTTTTCTTCTGTCTTGTGCATATAGCCTGCCGGAATCAGAAAACGCCCTTCCGGTGAGATGCGGACATAAGTATTCCAGGTATTGACCATATGAGGACCATCCTTGCCAAGCGTTGCAAGCGCGACTATGCCGTCCTTCTTGAGCATTTCAAGCAATTTTTCAGAGATCATGGTCTGCTCCCCAGTTTGAATAATTAGTGTTTGGTGGTATAAACAGAGACTAATTGATTGCCGACTCCATTGAAAGGTAAAAAGGCCGGTGACAGTTCACGTGTTTCCACAAAGGCCTTTATGGTTTAGGATGTGCGAGTGAGGTGAATATCCATGAATCAAGAACAGATTTCTGTCGCCGTCCTCGGGGCCACTGGCTACATCGGCGCCCGGCTCGTGCCGAAGCTGCTTGAATCCGGGTTTAAGGTGCGTGCGATCGGTCGGAACCTGAACAAGCTCAAAGGCAGGCGCTGGAGCAGTCACGCGGGTGTCGAGACGACATTCGGCGACGTGTTTGACACGGAATCTCTCGAGAGAGCGGTCTCAGGATGTCAGGTTGTTTATTACCTGGTCCACTCGATGAACCGGAATGTTGGAGATTTTGCCGAGGCCGATCGAATCGCTGCCAGGAATATGGTGGCGGCCGCGGAAAGAGCCGATGTCGGTCGCATCATCTACCTGGCCGGGCTTGGTGAAGAGCACGTCGAGTTGAGCCATCATCTCAAATCGCGCCGGGAGGTCGAACAGGTCCTGCGCTCCGGCAATGTGCCGGTCACAACGCTCAGGGCTGCCATGATTATCGGCTCCGGAAGCGCTTCCTTTGAAATCCTGCGTTACCTGGTCGAACGCCTGCCGGTGATGGTGACGCCGAAATGGATATTCACCGAATGCCAGCCGATTGCCGTGCGCAATGTTCTGCACTATCTGGTCGCCTGCCTGGACTGTCCGGAGACGATTGGCGAGACTTATGACATCGGCACCGAGGAAGTTGTCACTTACTGTGACCTGATGCGTCTTTATGCGGAGGAGGCCGGATTGACAAAACGTCTGATCATTCCGGTGCCGGTGTTGACCCCGAGACTTTCCTCCTACTGGATTCATCTGGTTACGCCGGTACCGGCCGCCTTGGCCCGCCCGCTGGCAGAAGGTTTGCGGAACCCGGTTTTGTGCAAAGACAACCGGATCAGGGCAGTCATTCCTCAAAACCTGCTTGATTGTCGGCAGGCCATCCGGTTTGCACTGGAAAAATTACGGCTGCAGCAGGTCGAAACGTCCTGGACCGATGCCGGGGCTGTGGCACCTCTGGAATGGAGCACTGAGCAAGACCCTGACTGGGCGGGCGGTACGATTTTCAAGGATGATCGACGGATGCTGGTCAAGGCCGCCGCCGAAAAGCTCTGGCCGGCGGTGATCGGGATTGGCGGCAAGACCGGCTGGTACTATGCCGACTGGCTCTGGCACCTGCGGGGCTGGATGGACAGACTGGTCGGTGGCCCGGGTCTTGGTCGCGGTCGCCGCGACCCGGCTGAAGTACAAGCCGGGGATGCCCTCGATTTCTGGAGAGTGCTGGCCGTTGACCCCGGCCACCGGTTGAAGCTGGTTGCCGAAATGAAGCTTCCCGGTGAGGCTGTTCTGGAACTGATCCTTACCGAGTGTTTCGATGGCACCACGGAAGTCCGCCAATGCGCACGTTATAAACCGCGCGGCTTGCTGGGCCTGCTATACTGGTACTCGGTCCTGCCTTTTCACAGGCTGGTTTTTGTCGGCATGCTTAAAGGCATTGCCAAAGCATCCGGGGCTGAAATAATCACTGGCCCGACGACCACATTGCTTGCAGGAAAGCAAGATTGAGGGAGCGCAAATGGTTTTTGCGCCAGTCTGCAGACTTGAATACGAACAGGTTCTGCCACTTACATTGTCAGAAGCCTGGAATTTTTTCTCCCGCCCGGAGAACCTGGCAAAGATTACGCCGGCGAATCTCGCGTTTGAGGTCACTTCACCGCTGTCCGAACGCATGTATGCAGGGATGATCGTCAATTATCGTGTGCGCCCGTTAGCGGGCATTGCCGTGCCGTGGACAACCGAGATCACCCAGGTTGTCGAGCCCGTCTACTTTGTCGATGAACAGCGCAGCGGGCCATACCGTTTATGGCATCACCAACATCACTTTGCAGAGGTTGATGGTAGCGTCAGAATGACTGATCTGGTGCATTACCAGCTCGGCTTCGGTCTGCCCGGGCACTGGCTGGCCGGCGGTCTGGTCAGGCAGCGCCTTGATGAAATTTTCAATTATCGCAAGCAGAAGCTGCTTGAATTGTTCGGTACGGAAAGAACTCCTTCATGAGCGCACGCCCTAAACTGGTCTTCAGTCTCGTTTCGTTGTTTACCACTCTTTGCGGGTGTACTGTGCCGGACAGGTCCCTGCCTGCCCTGGAAACCGTCGCCGATGTTGACTTGCCGCGCTACGCCGGGACCTGGCACGAGATAGCACGTTTTCCCCACAGGTTCCAGAAAGGTTGCTATGCGACCCGTGCCGTATACACCTTGCGAGAAGACGGTTTGATCGGGGTTTATAACGAGTGTCGCAAAGGTGCTGTCGATGGACCGGTCAAGGCGGTAAACGGGAAAGCTCGCGTTGTTGACAAACATACCAACGCCAAGCTCGAAGTCTCTTTCTTCTGGCCATTCTGGGGGGATTACTGGATCATCGATCTGGATCCAGGCTATCAATGGGCCGTGGTCGGTCACCCGAGCCGCAGGTATCTGTGGATTCTGAGCCGGCAGGAAAAACTGGATGAAGAGATCATGAATGGCATCAGACTGCGTTTGCAGCAGCAAGGCTATGATCTGAGTAAATTGTTGTTTGCACCAGCAGACTGATGCTGCGCCTTACTGCTTTTACAGCTTTTTCATCAGGACCGTGCTGAACTCGTCCAGCATCCGGTTTTTGATGACCTCGCACCCCTGTCTTGCATAAGCCTGGCGCACGTCAAAATTATATTCCCACAATATCCCTGACAAGAGCAGCATTCCCCCCGGTCTCAACTTGTTGCTTACTGTGTCTGCAATGTCGATCAGTATGTCGCCGTAGATGTTGGCCAGGACGACATCAAAACCGGCTGCATCGATTTCATCCAAGGTTCCCTTAATGTGGGAACTATGATTCTCCAGACCATTGAGAGCACAGTTGATCTTGGACGTTTCGACGGCCTCGGCCTCTATGTCGACGCAGACAGCGTATTTCGCCCCGAGCTTTAGTGCCGCTATGGCAAGGATGCCGGTTCCGCTACCCAGGTCGAGTACGTGTGCAGCATCAAGTTCAACCATTCTTTCCATGAACTCGAGACAACTGTTGGTCGTTTCATGCTCTCCGGAACCGAATGCTCCTCGCTGCATGACCAGATTGATTCGATCATGGGAGGTAGTACAACCCAAGGGAAGAATGCGAAACCTTGTGCCTATGTTGAACGGTTGGTAGGTCATGGATGTGTGTGGTCAGTGGTGAGAGGTGAGGGGAAAGAGGCAAGAAAAATCCCCCTGACCGCTGACTTCTGACCTTTCCTCTCTCCTGTGATTACAAACCATGGCTGCGCAGGATCAGCAGGGCGACTGTATAGGTGACAGCCGAGAGCAGGGTTGAGAGCATAACGATTGTTCCGGCGAGTTCCGCATCTCCTTTCAGCTGGTCCGCCATGATGTAGTTGGCTGTTGCTGCCGGTGTGCCGGCAATCAGTACGCCGATCCCAAGATCCAGCCCCTGTACGCCCATGGTCACAAGGAGAGCTGCAGCGAGAACCGGCATCAAGATGATTTTGGCCGCGCTGGCAATGATCGCTTTGGCAAGGTCGCCACGTAACCGGTCGATGGAGAAGCCCCCGCCGATTGCCAGAAGGGCCAGTGGCAGCGTCATCCCGGTGGCAATTTTCAGGCTGCGATCAAGAACCAGGGGGACAGGTAATTCAAGAAAACTCCAGGCAATACCCAGGAACGAAGCAAGGATCAATGGGTTCAGGGCAATCTGCCGCAACCAGAAATTGGCCCCCCGCTGCTCACCGTCTCCCCGATGTGGCCAGAGCAGGGCAAAAATGGCGTAAAGGTTCAGAAACGGGACGATAAAGCCCATCAGGATGCCGGCCCGGGTCAGGCCGGTCTCGCCGTACGCGTTCAGGGTGATGGCCAGCCCGATGTAGGCAATGTTGCCGCGAAACGAGCCCTGGCTGAAAACGCCTCTCGCGTTGTCAGGGTAATTTCTGAATACAGCATAGGCGTATGAAGCAAAGAAGGTGATGGTCACGGCGGCGATCGACCCGATGACCAGGCGGCCATTGAAATTTGCGAAGAAATCGGCCGTGCCGATTTTGTAGAAGAGCAACAGGGGCAGACAGACGTAATAAACCAGCCGGTTGGTTTGTTTGAGAAAAACCGTGTCGATCAATCCCAGTCGACGCAGCAGCCAACCGAGCGCAATGACTGAAAAAACCGGAAGGACAATATTGACGATGTCAGTAAAGAGGTTCATGGGCGACCTTTATGCTAAATGCCAGACAGAATACAAAATTCAGGGCTTAGAATACAGTACAAAAGAGATCCGGCCCGAGGAACCGCATATGCTTAGACCTGAAATATGACAAAAGGCTCGCTGTCAATGGGCCTTAAGCCAGAATAGTCAACCTTATAATCAAGTAAAGTGCACGTACAATAAATCAGGAGAACTCTTGAAAATTTAGTAGAATAATCTTCAGCTGTTGTGTGATTTTATCCTAAATCTTTGGACAATTGCTGCGCTGAATTTGTTGAAATTTATAAAACAATAAAGATTACAGTGCTTTATGGTTTTATAAAGGTTTTGGCACGCATCGTGAAAAGTATTTCCGCAGATGGTCTGACAGTTTACTGATTATTAAAGAGGGCTAGCCCCTCGACTCTTTAGTGACCATCTTAAAGAGTTCAACACGCAACAAAGGAATGGAGGCAGGTCATGTTTAAAAAGCAATTGATTATCAGCCTACTGGTCGTTTTCTTCTCTTTTGGTCTTGTCGGAGCGGTTTTTGCCGAAACTACTGATCCATCGATAGTCGGAATCGACGTGTTCAGCTTTGATGCTCAACTGACCCCGTCCGAGCTGTCGGCACAAAAAGCGGCGATGAATTATGAGTACGATCAAAACAGTCTCGTTCGTGGAGGTACAGAAGCCGGCAATTGGGAGTATCGCTTTGATTCTTCAACAAAGTCCAATGACGCAGTTGCTGATAAAGATCAGAGCAAAGATGCTATCTGCAGTAACTGCTGATTCTGGTACAGACAGACTGGCACAGAATCGTGAGTAGAACGAATCTGGGCCATAAACAAGCAATCGTCCCGGTTCCTTCCATGTGAAGGGGCCGGGACATTTGTTAGGTCATTGATGTGGCAGGACAGTCTAACGAACAGGCTTGCCTTGTGGTCTCGAAGCCGATTTATCGAAATCTTCTTGGAGTTTCCTCTGTCAAGGCTTTGCATTTCTCCTTGTTGTATAATATTCTACACTTGTTATGATTGTTATTCGCTTGGAATGGCTTCCGTTCACCACGAGGATATGATGCCGGATACCCGGAGGACACATTATCTGCGGCTTGCTATAGTTGCCGGGCTGTTGCTACTGGTCACTGCCCTTCACTACCTGACCACGACTCAGATGGTTGGCGCTCACGATATCTACCGTCGGCTCTATTATGTGCCGATTGTTTTCGCCGGTCTCTGGTTTGCTCTCCGCGGTGGCATTCTGACCTCGCTTCTGGCGTCGCTTCTTTATATGCCCCACGTGCTTTTCCATTGGCAACACTATCCGTCTATCGCCTTGGAGCAGTACCTGGAAATTGTCCTGTACAACGTCATTGGCGGCCTTACCGGGTTTCTTGCCCAACGCGAACAGCAGCAGCGGATACGTTACCAAAAAGCTGCTGAAACTCTGGAAGGAAGCTACCAGAAGCTCAGGGAGCAGGCCGATCAGATCATCGAGATCGAAGAACAGCTGCGTCGCGCAGACCGGCTCTCGGCACTAGGTGAGCTATCTGCCGGGATGGCCCATGAAATACGCAACCCGCTCGGTTCCATCAAGGGGACCGCGGAAATCCTGCGTGATGGTGTTGCCCCGGATGACCCGAAGCTGGAGTTTGCAGAAATTCTGATCAGGGAGGTCGATCGCCTCAACCGGGTCCTTGAGGATTTTCTGCGTTTCGCCCGCCCGGAACCGGTCGAACATGGCTGTTTTGTATTACAGGATGTTATTGGTGAAGTGCTCGACCTGACCCAGCAGCAGGCGGCCCGGAACAATGTCGAGGTGACCGTTGATTTAGGGGATGATATCGAAATCCCTGGCCGCGGCGAGCAGATTAAACAGGCGTTACTGAACCTGGTGCTCAACGCTCTCCAGGCCATGCCGAACGGTGGCTCTCTCAAGGTCTCTCTCCGCATAACGCCACATGAAGTACATGTCCTTGTCAATGATAGCGGACCGGGTATTGCACCGGAGGACCGTGAGAGGATATTCAACCCGTTTGTGACAACCCGGGACAGCGGAACAGGTCTCGGCCTCGCCATTACGCAACGCATCATTCAGGGGCATGGCGGACGCATCATTCTGGACTGCAGGCCAGGCCAAGGGGCTTGTTTTACGGTTTGCCTGCCAAGATCACAGAGACAAATGGAGCATATGGAATCATGAAGAAAGCAGCTCTTTCTGCCCGGGGCGAGAAATCCTCCCGTAAAGTCCTTTTGATCGATGATGACGATTCCTTGCGGCGCGTCACCGAATATTCATTGCATTCTGCGGGGTTTCAGGTCTTTAGCGCCGCCGACGGCAAACAGGGCCTGGCCTCTTTCCATGCCGATTCACCGCAGGTCGTGATTACCGACATCCAGATGCCGGGGCTCTCGGGGTATGACGTCCTGCAGCAGATCAAATCTGAGCGTCCCGAGACCATTGTCATCGTGATCACCGCCTACAGTTCGGTTGAAAGAGCTGTTGAGGCGATGAAGCAGGGGGCTTATGATTACCTGACCAAGCCTTTCAGCCGTGATGAACTTGTGATCGTTGTCGAGAAAGCCTTCAACCTGCTCGGGTTGCAGGAAGAGAATCAACGCCTGCGCGATGAACTGGAACACCAGGTCGATTTCAGTCATATGATCGGCATTTCCGATGGCATGCAGAATGTCTTTGATATGGTCAGAAGGGTCGCCCCGACCGAGGCAAGCGTGCTGATCACCGGCGAGAGCGGCACCGGCAAGGAGTTGATAGCGCGGGCGATTCACCAGGGGGGACCACGTTGCAAAGCTCCTTTTGTCGCTATCAACTGCGCGGCAATCCCGGCCAATCTCCTGGAAAGCGAACTTTTTGGCTACGTCCGCGGTGCCTTTACCGGTGCGGTACGCGACCATGCCGGAAAATTTGAGCAGGCTCATGGCGGGACCCTGTTTCTCGATGAAGTTGGCGAAATGCCTGTTGAATTGCAACCCAAGCTGCTGCGCGTGCTTCAGGAGATGGAAGTCGAGCCACTGGGAGGCAAGATCCGCTCAGTGGACGTTCGTATCATTGCTGCAACCAACCAGGACGTCGAGAATGCAATAGAGGAAGGGCGGTTTCGCGAAGACCTCTTCTACCGGCTTTCCGTGATTCCGATTGAGTTGCCGCCGCTGCGTCAACGCGCCGAGGATGTGCCGCTTCTGCTCAGACATTACCTTAAGCGATTCAGCCGTGGGACTCCCCTCAATATCAGCGAAGAAGCATTGGCCTGTATGGTGGCCTATCCCTGGCCCGGCAATGTCAGGGAACTGCAGAATGCCGTTGAAAGGCTGGTTGTCCTGAGTCATGGCGGGACGATTGAACGCCATAACTTGCCGGCCAAATTATGCTCGCAGACATCCATATCCAGGAGCCGGGTTATTGAGTTACCTCCAGAGGGGTACTCCTTGGAGCAGATTGAAAAAGAGGCTGTTATACAGGCTCTGGAGCGCAATGAGTGGAACCAGACCAGGGCCGCGGCTTTTTTACAGGTGCCGCGGCACACATTGATCTACCGGATGGAGAAGTATGGTATCAGGAAACCATGAAGTGCGAGGTGCGAGGCGCGAGGTGCGAGAGAGATGTAGGGCCCTCGGTTTAGCAATTCTTCTGTTGATCATTGCTTTGCCTGCGGCTGCTCATGAGAGGCGGTCGGCAGTGGTGGAGACGGTTGCCAAGGCTGGCCCGGCAGTGGTCAATATCCGGACGGAACAGATCATACAGCGCCGGACGACCCCTTTCTTCGGTTTCGGCGATTCTTTCTTTAATGATTTTTTCAGTCAGTTCGCTCCAACGCGCAGCTATCGAACCCAGGCCCTTGGTTCGGGTGCGATCATCGACAGCCGCGGTTTTCTGGTCACCAATGCACATGTCGTGGAGCAGGCGTCCAGGATGTACGTGGCGTTGCCTGGAGAGCGCAAGGAACGTGAGGCGACGCTGGTCGGGATCGATCCCGCGACCGACCTGGCCGTTATCAGGGTTGTCACCGGAGAACCTTTGCCCAGCCTCGATTTTGCTGCTGACGATGACCTCTTGCTGGGTGAGACAGTGATTGCGATCGGCAATCCGCTCGGCCTGGAAAACTCAGTCACGACCGGCGTGATCAGCGCACCGAAACGCAGATTACCGGACGGTCAGGGGGGGGTCTCGGTGTTTATCCAGACCGACGCTCTAATCAACCCGGGTAATTCAGGCGGGCCGCTGCTGGATATAAATGGTCGCCTGATCGGAATCAACACAGCGATCATACAGCAGGCCCAGGGGATCGGTTTCGCCATCCCCATCAAGGTTGTTCGTCGTATCGTTGCAGACCTGATTGCCCACGGTCGGGTCAGGCCTGCTTATGCGGGAATCCTGCCCGGTGAAATCAGCCGGACCATGGCTCGCTCGCGGGGTGCCGGCGGTGTCCTGATTACGGAGATCGACTCCGGTTCACCTGCGGAGCGCGCAGGTCTGCAGCTTGCCGACGTCATTCTCGAGGTCGATGGCATCCAGACGGATGCAGCTTCGGAGTACCTGTCGCTGCTGAGAACCTACCCGCCTGCGGTAAAAGTCAAACTTGCTGTACTGCGCGGAGAAGATGAGCTAGAAGTCGTCGTCAATCTCGCCGAGCTGCCTGACGATTATGCCTTCAGCTATTTTGCGCGGCGGTTCGGTATCGTGGTCGAGGAGGACTCGCTAGGCGTGCTGGTCTCCGAAGTTTTGAGGGACTCTCCGGCGGCCAGCATCGAGATAAGATCGGGGGACCGGCTCGTAGAAATTGAGGGCCAACCTGTGGGAAATCTCCAGGAGCTCGAATCCCTGGTTGAAGCACACCTGGGCCGAGTGCCGCTGAGATTTACCATCTATCGCGGCAACCGTGGTTACATTGTGGAGCTGCCCTGATGACCGGATGGGAACATGAAACTTTTTGCTGATATGGATGATGCGAGACAGCCGGACGTTGTCCAGTTCGAACTTGAGCAATGGATCGACAACTCTCCGTTCGAGAGGTTGCTCGGCCTGAAGATAGAAAGTGCTGCCCGCGGAGAAGCCCTGCTTACTCTGCCGTTTAAGGTAAAACTGGCCAACGGTGGCGGGGTCATGCACGGCGGTGCCTTGACCTCCCTGGCTGATACGGCTGTCGCCATGGCGATCAAAAGCCTGCTGCCGAGCGGGACGCCTTTCGCGACAACCGGGTTAACCATGGAATTCCTCGCACCGGTCGTCTCCGGGCTTGTCTACGCATATGCGCGGGTGAAAGGCACCGGAGGAAGGAAGTTTGAAGGTGTCTGTGAATTGCAAAGCGAGGACCACCAGCTTTACGCTCGGTTCACGTCGGTATTCAAGGTCGCACGACAGCCGTAGCCGGTTTTTTAATCCAAAGTTGAATTGGTTGTCCAGACCGGTTGACATTTTCTCCGCCATGGGTTTACATGAGCACAAACATCCAGTTTCTGCTATGTAAGACAATTCAAGATAAAAACAAAACGTTCTCGAAGGGTTTATTTATGCGCCGTCCGGTGTTGGTCGTCTTGATTTTAGTCGCGGTCTGTGGCGCGCTTTATTTTTACACGTCGAACAGTTCAGAACCGGCTCATGACCCGGTCGCGGTGGTAGCCATCGGAAACCTTGCCCCGGATTTCCAGCTTGCAGACAATAACGGCAACCTGGTTTCCCTCTCAGCCCTGCACGGCAAGGTCGTCATTGTGAATTTCTGGGCAACCTGGTGCCCTCCGTGCCGGGCGGAAATGCCCTCTATGGAAAAGCTCAATAGTCTGATGGCCGGAGAAGATTTTGTCATGCTGGCAATCAATATCGAGGCAAATGGCCGATCTTTAGTCGCTGAATTTCTGGAAAAGACCCCATATACATTCCCCATCCTTTACGATGAGGAGGGTGTTGTGCAGGGACTATACGGGGTTTACAAGTTTCCTGAGTCCTTCGTCATTACCAAAGATGGTATCATAGACGACAAGGTGACCGGCGCTATCGACTGGGCCCATCCCGAGACCATCACTTACTTCAAGGCCTTGACCAAGGGATAGCCTCTTGCAACAAACTGCCAATATAACCTACTGGATTGCCTTCACGGCTGGGATCCTTTCTTTTGTCTCGCCGTGCGTTCTGCCCCTTATCCCCTCTTATCTGACCTATATAACCGGGCTGTCTTTTAAACAACTTGACGAGGAACATCCGACCGCCAAGGTTCGCATGACGGTCTTGTTGCACTCATTCTGTTTTATTGTCGGTTTTTCCGTGGTATTCGTGCTGCTCGGGGCGATTGCCGGAATTGCCTCCAGCAAGTTTCAGACGCATCTGCGTGAAGGCCTGGAGTGGGTGGAGAAGATCGGCGGTTTACTGATTTTCCTGTTTGGCGTGCATATGACAGGGCTTTTTCACTTCGGCGTCCTGCTCGGTGAGAAAAGGGTGCAGCTGCACGAGAAGCCGAGCGGCTATTTCGGCACATTCATCGTCGGGCTTGCTTTTGCCGCCGGCTGGACACCCTGTATCGGTCCGATCCTCGCCTCGATTCTGATGATCGCGGCAACGTCGGGGCAGATCGGTGAAGGCATTGGCCTGCTCTCGGCCTACTCGATTGGCCTGGGTGTCCCCTTTCTGATTTCCGGCCTGCTGTTCCACCAGTTCCTGGTTGCCTTTAACCGGTTCCGCAAATATATCCGGCTGGTTGAAATCGGTACCGGCGTGATGCTGATGGCCGTTGGCATTATGCTCATGTTCAACCTGATGGGCCAGCTTACCATGTATCTCTACCAGTACCTCCCGCTGCAAGGTTAGACCTGTCGGGCACGGGGCGTGACAGGACCCCGTCATCCTCTCTTTGCCCAAGCATACATTCCTTTTCGCAAATTCCTTGACATCCGTCGCACAGCTAAATTAAATTGAAATCCGTTTTCAATTGGATGCTCTATGGGTAGCGCAAAGACAAAAGACAAGTTCAGAGAATACATCTTGAGCCGGGGGCTGAAGTCGACCCGCCAGCGGGAGGCCATTCTCGAGGAATTTCTGCGTGCGGGCTCACATCTCTCTACCGAAGAGCTTTACCTGCGCTTGCGCAGGAAAAATCCCCGCATCGGTTACGCCACCATTCACAGGACGTTGAAGCTGTTTGCTGAATGCGGGATTGCCGAGCAGCGTCATTTCGGTGATGGACAGGCCCGTTATGAACCCAGCGACCTTGATGAGCATCATGACCATCTGATCTGCGTGACCTGCGGCAAGATAGTTGAATTCGAAGACCCGCGCATAGAACAGCTTCAGGAAGAAGTCGCCAGGCAACACGGTTTTTCCATTGAACGGCATAGACTCGAGCTTTACG
Organism: uncultured delta proteobacterium; assembly: GCA_963715335.1. GTDB lineage: Bacteria > Desulfobacterota > Desulfuromonadia > Desulfuromonadales > BM103 > JAFDBW01. The sequence continues at coordinate 19,501 of CAVQRZ010000005.1, read as the reverse complement.
GCTGCTGCGAATCCTGTCGTTAATCATTTTTTCACAAATCAATCCTAACCCTAAGCCACTATAACAAGCAGGAAGGTAGTCCCTACAGTTATGCAGAAAGAGCAGCAGGCTGAAAAGAAGATCATCCTGGTTGGCAACCCGAACGTTGGCAAAAGCGTGGTTTTCAACACCTTGACCGGGAGCTATACAACCGTCTCGAATTATCCGGGAACCTCTGTCGAAGTGTCGCGTGGGCACTGCCAGATCGGAGCCGAGGATTACACAGTCCTGGATACCCCAGGGATGTACTCGCTGCTGCCGATCACCGAGGAAGAAAGTGTCGCCAGGCGGATTCTGCTGGAGGAGTCGCCGCATCTTGTGCTGCACGTGGTCGATGCCCGCAACCTCGAGCGGATGCTGCCGATGACACTGCAGCTGATTGAGGCCGGGTTGCCCGTGATGTTGCTGGTCAATATCATGGATGAGGCAGAGCGCATCAATATGCAGATTGATATCCCGTTGCTGCAGGAAAAACTGCAGGTCCCGGTGGTTGGCGGGGCCCTCGGTCGGGCGAAAAGGGGGCTCTGGGCGCTGCGCGATGCGATCAGGGATTATCTGCCGCGCCAGGCGACGTTTGCCTATGCCTCGGATCTCGAAAAAGATATCAAGGCGGTCAGCGCCCTGATGCGGGGAGAATATATACTGGACAAACGCTGCCTGACCTTGCTGCTTCTGCAGCGCGATGAAGAGATTGCGCAGCGGATTCGGGATCGGGAAGGTGATCAGTACGCCAGTGTCGAAAGTGTCGTGAATGATATCGTTTTCGCCAGGCGTGTCGATCTGCACCTGCGGATCAGCCTGGAACGCAAGCGGATCTGTAAAGGGTTGCTGGATGGCGTTGTGACGCAACAGGAAGGAGGCCGTCCCGGCTTTGCCGAGCGGCTTTCCCGCTGGACGATGAACCCCTGGACCGGCGTCCCCCTCTTGCTGCTCGTCCTTTACTTCGGCCTCTACCAGTTTGTCGGCGGTTTCGGGGCCGGAACCATCGTTGACTTTCTGGAAGGGACGATTTTCGAAGAGTACCTCAACCCGTGGGTGATCGGGCTGTGCGAAGCGTTATATCCCCTGGTACTGGTTGAAGGAACTGCTGGTCGGTGAATACGGACTTTTCACCTTGGGGGTTCGATATGCTGTCGCCATTATCCTGCCAATCGTCGGTACCTTCTTTATCGCTTTTGCTGTCATTGAGGACAGTGGCTACTTCCCTCGTCTGGCAATGCTGGTTGACCGGGTTTTCAAAAATATTGGCCTGAATGGCCGGGCTGTGATCCCGATGGTCCTTGGTTTCGGCTGCGATACCATGGCAACCGTGGTGACCCGGACCCTGGAATCGACCCGTGAGCGAATCATTGCGACCCTTCTGCTGGCCCTGGCGATCCCATGCAGCGCTCAGATGGGGGTCATCCTCGGACTGCTTTCTGGTGTGCCCGGCGCTCTACTGGTCTGGCTCGGTACGCTGGTCGGGATCTTCCTGGTCGTCGGCTTACTGGCAGCCCAGATTGTGCCGGGCGAGCGACCGATGTTCTACATGGAAATCCCGCCGATGCGTCTGCCGCAAATGCAGAACGTTCTCATCAAGACATTGACCCGTATGCAGTGGTATTTCCTGGAGATCTTCCCGCTTTTCATGATCGCATCAGTCCTGCTCTGGGCGGGCAAACTCACCGGTGCGATGGCATGGCTGGTCGATGCCTTGAACCCGGTCATGCGCATGCTCGGTTTGCCTATGGAGGCTTCCGCGGCTTTCATCCTGGGGTTTTTCCGCCGTGATTTCGGTGCGGCAGGGCTTTATGATCTGCAGACAGACGGCTTGCTCGATCCGGTTCAGCTAACGGTTGCTGCCGTAACCCTCACGCTGTTCGTGCCGTGTGTTGCGCAATTCCTGGTGATGCAGAAGGAGCGTGGCTGGAAGACCTCTTTGCAGATTTTCTTCATTGTGACCGGCCTGGCCTTCGGGGTTGGCTGGTCACTCAACAAGGTCTTGCTGGTAACAGGAATACTGTCGTGAAATGTACTTTCTGTGATCATGAGCTGACCTCGGACATGCTCCGGGAAAAGGGTTGCGGTGCCTGCCTGGGAGGTTGCCGGAAAATCCATTGCCCCTACTGCGGTCAGGAGAACCCGGCGGTCCCCGAGTTGTTCGAAAAATTCATAAAACGTGATAAACCTGTGGATAAGAAAGGAAGTACGGAATGAAAGTTTCGCCGAAGGCGGAAGAGATCCTCGAGTCCTTGTGGATTGCCACTGAGGAGAAAGGGGAAACCGCGGCCCATTTTGAACTCCTGCGGATTGACCAGAACGACGAAGCCCTCGCCGAACTGGTCGGTCTGGCTTACGTCGAGGTTCGTGGCGAGCGTGTTCACCTGCGCAAGGAAGGCCGCACCGAGGCCCGTATGACGGTGCGAAGGCATCGACTGGCAGAGCGCCTGATGATGGATATCCTCGATATCAAAGGGGTAAGTGGTGATGAACGGGCCTGTGAATTTGAGCATTTACTGCATCATGGCGTCGACACCAAGATCTGCACCCTGCTGAACCATCCAACCACCTGCCCGCACGGTAAACCGATCCCCCCCGGAACCTGCTGTGAGCAGGCCCGCCAGGAAGGTGATGTCGGAGTCGTGGCTCTTACTGAGCTCAAGGCCGGAGAACGGGGTGAAATTGCTTACCTCTCAGCAACGGATGCCGGCAAAATGCAGAAACTGATGAGCATGGGCGTCCTGCCCGGAAGCGACCTTGAGGTGACCCGAACCTTCCCGTCCTATATCTTCAAGGTCGGCCATTCAGAATTTGCCGTTGATGAGGAACTGGCAAGAGAGATTTTTGTCCGCAAAGTTTAGTTTGTCGGCGGCATTATCCCTTGCAACACGACATGTGATTCCCTATAGTTGATAAACTTCTGACAACACTTCATGGGGTCGTGACCCCTTTGCAAGACGCTGCATCTGAAATCAAGGAGGAATGAGTGGAAATCCTGGGAATAGATATCGGTTTTGGGTTTACCAAGGCGACTGATGGTAAACGGGATCTGGTTTTCAAATCTGTCCTCGGTGAGGCGACCGATATCCAGTTCAGAGAAGAAATGATTGCCGCGGGTGGTGTTGACGAGAACCACCTGCAGGTTGAAATTGACGGCAAGTCGTACTTTGTTGGTGAGCTGGCCGAACGCCAGAGCAATGTACGTTTCTTTACCCTCGACCAGGGGCAGTTTATCAGCAAGTTTGCCAAGGTCTTTGCCCTGGCGGCGGCCGCACAGCTGGTCAAAGGGTTTGTGCCGATCAACCTGGTAACCGGGCTGCCGATCGGTTATTACCGCGAATTCAAGGACGAACTGGCCAAGCTGCTGATTGGTGAACACAAGGTCACACTGGTTGATGCCTCCGGAAAAAGGGAAGAGAAGTCAATCAGCATCAACAAGGTCAGGGTTGTGCCACAGCCGTTCGGTTCTCTTTTTAACCAGATGCTCAATGATCTCGGCGAGATGGGCGACAAGCGTCTCGTCAAGGACAAAATCGGTATCATCGATGTCGGTTTCCGCACCTCCGATTACACAATTTCTGACAAGATGCGTTACTCTGAACGCGGTAGCCGTACCACTGATTCCGGGATCGCCAGGGCATTCAATGTGATCGCCACGAAGCTTCGTGAAAGCAGTGGCGTCAATGTTGAACTCTATCGGCTTTACGAAGCGATTGACAACGGTTCGATCAAGATCCGGGGGAAAGAATACGATCTGAAAGTCCTTACCGAACAGATCTTCAGTCAACTGGCAACGTCGATAGCCAATGAAGTCGACCGGCTCTGGGTCGATGACTGGGATATTGATGCCATGATCATTACCGGCGGGGGTGGCTCAGTCCTGGCAAAGCACCTCAAACCGCTCTTAAACGGCGTCTTTATTGAAACCGACCCTGAACAGGATATGCGCCTCTACAATGTGCGCGGTTATCGCAAGTTCGGCCAGCACCTCTGGGCTCGCGGCAATGCGCCACAGGACCCGGAAGCCACGGCAACAAAATAATCCCCACACGCCTCCGCTTGCGGGGGCGTTTTTGTTTCAGGGGCCTGAAAGGCCTCAGGGTATTGTAATCAGACGATATGGGTAATTTTGACCTTAGTGACATCCTGGCCCTGCTACGACAGCATGCCAGCCGCCCCTTGAGCCTCGGGGAGATCCAGGACACCCTCGATCTGAGCGCCAGTGAACGTAAAACTCTCGGTAAAACCTTGAAAGCGCTGGTCAAGGAAGGCTCTCTCGTGCAGTTGAAAGGGGGCCGTTTCGCCCTGCCGAGAAAGCTCAACCTGGTCGTAGGCCGCCTCAGTGTGCACCGGGACGGGTACGGTTTCGTCTCGCCCGCAGATGGGGGGCGCGACGATGTCTTTATCCCGGCACGGCATATCCGGCCGGCGATGCACGGTGACCTGGTCGTTGCAAGGCTGGAACGCTCAATCCGTTCCGGTCGACCTGAAGGTCGCGTAATCAAGGTTGAGCAGAGAGCGCACAAACTCGTCGTCGGGCGCTACCGGGTGGAACATGGTGTCGGTTTTGTCCTTCCCGTGGACCCGCGTATTCGCGACGCTCTGCTGGTGCCGCCCGGGGGTGACGTTACTGCCAGCCACGATCAGATGGTGCTGGCCGAGATAGAGAGTTACCCGGGGCGTACCCGCGGTGCTGTCGGACAAATCAAGGAGGTCCTCGGCAACGCCGCTGATCCGGATGTCGAAATCAGGATTGCAGCCATTCAGTTTAATCTGCCCTACGAATTTCCCACCGCCGTTCTGGCTGAGGCCGACAAGGTGGATTCGCAGGTCAGGGAGAGCGATCTTGCCGGACGCGAGGACATGCGCTCCCTCAACTTTATGACGATTGACGGCGAGACGGCCAAGGATTTCGACGACGCCGTAGCCATCCAAAGGTTGGCAGAGGGTTATCGACTGACGGTGGCGATTGCCGATGTTGCCCATTACGTTGCCCCCGGCAGTGCGATTGACAAAGAGGCCCTGGCGCGCGGGACCAGCGTCTATTTCCCGGGCTCCTGCCTGCCTATGTTGCCGGAAACCCTGAGCAACGGTATCTGTTCCCTCAACCCGCACGTTGACCGGCTGGTAATGGCTGCCGAACTTGACTTTGATGCCCGGGGACGGCGGACCGGGACAAGATTTTGCGAGGGGGTGATTCACAGTCAGGCGCGCCTGACCTATACCGAGGTTGCCGCTGTCCTGGTTGAATCAGATCCCGAGGTTCGTGGTGCATTGCAGGGCGTGGTCGAAGACCTCGAGATTATGCGGGAGCTCGCCGAACTCCGCGTCGCCTTGCGTCATCAGCGTGGCAGCCTGGACTTCGACTTGCCGGAAACCCAGGTTCAACTCGATTTGCAGGGGAGGCCGGAGAATATCGTCCGAGCGGAGCGCAACCTGGCGCATCGCCTGATTGAGGAATTCATGCTGGCCGCTAACGAGGCTGTCGCCTTCTGGCTGGTGCAGCAGCGCAAACCGATGGTGTTCCGGGTCCACGAAGCGCCGGGCGAAGGCAAAATGGCAGTTTTCCAGGAATTTATTGCACATTTCAACCAGGGGATATCGATTCCTGCGGCAGGAGTGACGCCGAAACTCCTGCAGGAATTGCTCGAGCGGGTTGCTGGCCAGCCCGAGGAGTATGTCATCAACCACGTCCTGTTGCGCAGCCTGCCACAGGCATACTATTCGACCAGCAACCTCGGCCATTTCGGACTGGCTGCGGATAACTACTGTCACTTTACCTCGCCAATTCGCCGTTATCCGGATCTTACCGTACATCGCATCCTGAAAGGGCTGCTCCCCGGTCGGAGTAAAGGCAAGGTCGACGATGCCGTTCCCTTAGACGAGATTGCCAGCCGGTCTTCCATTGCGGAACGCCGGGCCATGGAGGCAGAACGTGACATTGTCAACCTGAAAAAATGCCAGTATGTTGCAGATAAGGTGGGCGAAAAATATCACGGCATGATAACCTCCGTGCAGGCGTTCGGCTTCTTCGTCGAATTGCAGGAGATCTTTGTCGAAGGACTGGTGCATGTCTCCAGCCTGGAAGACGATTTTTACCAGTACGAGGAGGACCGCCATCGCCTGATCGGCACGAGCCGGCGACGCGAGTTCACGATCGGCACACCTCTGCAGGTCAGTGTGCACAAGGTCGACCTGGACCGTCGCGAAATCGATTTTCGCCTGGTTGAAGAGCAGAAGCCAGGCAAAGGTACGCGGGCTTCGAAACGCGCAAAGCTGCGGCTGCGAGATCGGGTCCCGAATCGCAAGGCCAGATAGATTGTTATGCAGGTTATAAAGGATCTGAGTAAATTAAGAGAGCCTCCGGTTCGGACTGTCCTGACGATAGGCAACTTCGACGGCGTCCATCTCGGGCATCGCGAGATCTTCCGGAGAGTCGTCGACAAGGCGCGCGAACTGGACGGGACGTCGGCCGTGGTGACGTTTGAACCGCACCCGCTGCGTTTCCTGGCTCCGGATAAAGCGCCTCTGCGGCTGAATACCCCCGAAGAGAAGGTCCGCCTACTCGGCGCATCGTGCATCGACATGCTTGTGGTCCTGACTTTTGATCACCAGCTGGCCGAGATGCCGGCCGAGGCTTTTGTCCGGGAGATTCTGGTAGGCAAACTGGGTGTCAGGCATCTGATCGTCGGTTACGATTACGCCTTCGGCCGGGATCGCCAGGGTGATACGACTTTCCTGGCCGATCAGGCGAAAATTCATGGCTTTACCCTTGAGGTGCTCGAGCCGATCCGTGCCGAGCAACAGGCCCATAGTTCAACCATGATTCGAAAGGCCCTGAATGAAGGCCGGGTTGCCGACGCGGTCAAGATCCTCGGGCGCAATTTTACCCTCGATGGCGAGGTTGTGCACGGTGAGGGCAGGGGGCGTAAGCTTGGTTTTCCAACCGCCAATCTGGACACCGAAAAAGAGATCCTGCCGCGCGACGGCGTTTACGCAGTCAAAGTAAAATGGCGCGAGAAGTATTTTGACGCGGTCATCAATATCGGTCGTCGACCGACCTTTCACAACAGCTCGCCGACCCTTGAAATTCACCTGATCGATTTCAAGGGCGATCTTTATGGCGAGCGTCTACGGATCTATTTTGTCGATCGGTTGCGAGACGAACAGCGCTTTTCCACGGTGGAAGCGCTGCAATCGGCTGTTTTGAAAGACGTTGCCCTGGCCCGGGAACTCCTCTGCGTGGCTCGTGTGGTCGAATATCGGGAATATCTTGATTGCGGTTACCCCGCTAATCTATGCGGAGAAACATGAGATGCAATTGACAGGAAAGACCTTGGTGCTTGGCGTCCTCGGTGACCCGATTCAACACACGTTGTCCCCGAGAATGCAGAATGCGGCAATCCAGGCCGGTAACCTTAATGCGGTCTACGTGCCGTTTCATGTCACCAGGGAACAGTTATGTGACGCAGTCCGCGGGATCCGTGCCATGGGGATTCGCGGAGTCAACCTGACCATCCCGCACAAGGAGGCCGCCTGTGACCTGGTCGACGAACTGGATGAGCATGCCCGGCTGACCGGTGCGATCAATACCATCGTCAACAACAACGGGCGACTCAAAGGCTACAATACGGATGGCCAGGGCCTGTTGAATGCCCTGAACCAGGAGCTTGGCGTCGAAGTCTCGGGTCGAAGGATCATGCTCCTGGGCGCCGGAGGTGCCTGTCGCGCCGTCCTGGTTGCGCTCTGTCAGTCCGGTGCGGCCTGGATTGGCATTGCCAACCGAACCCAGGCACGTTCACAGGCATTAATGACGGAGCTGGCCGAACATTTTAAAGGCACGACTCTTGCTTCATTTCCTCTGTCGTCATCTTTGTCTGCTGCCTGCCCGGAGCCGGTTGATCTGCTGGTGAACGCAACTGCAGTCGGTTTAAAGGGAGATACGTTCGATTTTCCGGCAACCGGGTGCGTCCGATCCGGCGGGGCAGTATACGATCTGGTGTACGCTTCTGAACCGACACCGTTGATACGGGAAGCTCGGCAGGCCGGGCTCACCGCTGCCGACGGCCTGGGGATGCTGGCCAGTCAGGGCGAGGTCGCATTCAGGCTCTGGTTCGGTATGGCTCCACAGCCGCATGTCATGGGCCGGGCCCTTGGCTTGAAAAGCTGAAATTTAAACTTTGATTCCAAATGGTTACACGGTATCTCGCTTGACAGTCCTCTGGCGCATTGGCTAGAATGCGGAAATTACATTTTGTTTTGGGGGAGATGACACTTTTCTATGGCAGTTAACCGGCTCGGCGAACTACTGGTTCGCAATAAATTAATTGACGAGAAACAGCTTGCCAAGGCTCTCGAAGAACAGAAAGCCACCGGTGGTCGTCTGGGCGCCAGCCTGACGAAACTGGGTTTCCTGAAAGAAGAGGATCTCGCCGCCTTCTTGTCACGCCAGTATGGCGTGCCCTCGATCAATCTCAACGAATTCGAAATAGATGAAAGCGTCATCAAGCTGATACCCACCGGGGTTGTGCAGAAATACCAGCTGATTCCGGTTAATCGTGCAGGCTCTACCCTGATCGTCGCCATGGCGGACCCCTCCAATATTTTTGCCATTGACGATATCAAGTTTATGACCGGCTACAACGTCGAAGTTGTCGTCACTTCGGAAGCGAGTATCAAGACGGCGATCGATAAGTATTACGATCAGAGCGCTTCTTTCGACGATGTCATGGGCGACCTCGATGATATTGACCTCGAGGTTGTCGATGAAGGCGAAGAGGTTGATTCCAACGAACTGGCAAGGGCCAGTGAAGATGCCCCGGTTGTCAAACTGGTCAACCTGATTCTGACGGATGCCATCAAGAAGAAGGCTTCCGATATTCACGTCGAACCCTACGAAAAGTCTTTCCGGGTGCGCTATCGCATTGACGGTGTTCTCCACGAAGTGATGAAGCCGCCAATGAAATTGAAGAACGCCCTGACTTCGCGGATCAAGATCATGTCGGAGATGGACATCTCCGAGCGGCGCCTGCCGCAGGACGGCCGCATCAAGATCAAACTGCCTGGCGGCAAGGACATGGACTACCGCGTCAATTGCCTGCCGACCCTGTTTGGCGAGAAGATCTGCCTGCGACTGCTTGATAAATCAAACCTGCAGCTCGATATGACCAAACTCGGCTACGAGCAACAGTCGCTGAAATGGTTCAAGGAGCAGATCCACAAGCCCTTCGGCATGGTCCTGGTCACCGGGCCCACCGGTTCCGGCAAGACGGTTTCCCTCTACTCTGCATTGAGCGAACTGAATAAGCCGACTGAAAATATTTCGACTGCCGAAGACCCGGTAGAATTTAACTTCGCCGGGATCAACCAGGTGCAGATGCACGAGGAAATCGGTCTCAACTTTGCGTCGGCTTTGCGCGCCTTCCTGCGTCAGGACCCGGATATCATCATGATCGGTGAGATCCGCGACTTCGAAACCGCGGAAATCGGTGTCAAGGCTGCTTTGACCGGACACCTCGTCCTCTCTACCCTGCATACAAACGATGCCCCGAGCACGATCAACCGCTTGTTGAACATGGGCATCGAACCGTTCCTGGTCGCATCGGCGGTCAACCTGATTACCGGACAGCGTCTTGGCCGGCGCATCTGCCAGGAGTGCATGGTTGAAGAAGACATCCCCAAAGAAACCCTGGTCCAGGCCGGAATTCCTGAAGATCAGGTTGATCAGACAGTCTGCTACAAGGGCGAGGGGTGCTCGAACTGCAACGATACCGGTTACAAGGGACGCGTTGGCTACTACCAGGTCATGCCGATGTTCGAGGAAATCCGCGAACTGATCCTGGCCGGTGCCAACACGGCTGAACTGAAGCGTGAATCGATGCGTCTTGGAGTCAAAACGATGCGTCAGTCGGCACTGACCAAAATGGTTGAAAAAATCACCTCGTTCGAAGAGGTGTTGCGCTGTACCATCGCTGACGATTAAATGCGGTGAATGGAGGCTAGAGGCTAGAGGCTGGTAAATGGTTTTCCGCCTGTCAGCCCCAAATCCTCATAACCTCCACCCCCAGAAGTTAAAGGTGTTCTATGTCAGAATTTTCGATCCAGCAAATGCTCAAGACCATGGTGGATAACGGCGCATCCGACCTTCACATCACCACCGGGTCGCCGCCGCAGATCCGTGTCAATGGCAAAATGACGCCGATGAAGACGCGCTCGCTGCTGCCGGCAGATACCAAGCATATCTGTTACAGCATCCTGACCGAACAGCAGAAACGTAAATTCGAGGATATCAACGAGCTCGACTTCTCTTTCGGCGTCAAGGGCCTGGCACGTTTCCGGGGCAATATTTTCATGCAGCGCGGGGCTCTTGCCGGAGTTTTTCGACTGATCCCTTATCAGTTCCTTTCCTTTGATGAGCTTGGCCTGCCACCGGTCATCAAGGCGATCACCAATAAATCCAACGGTCTGGTGCTTGTTACGGGGCCTACAGGGTCAGGAAAGTCAACCACCCTTGCGTCAATTATTGATGCGATCAATACCGAGCGCCGCGACCACATTATCACCATCGAGGACCCGATAGAATACCTGCATCCTCACAAACAATGCCTGGTCAACCAACGCGAAGTGGGTTCAGACACCCAGTCATTCAAGAATGCCCTCAAATACATCCTTCGCCAGGACCCGGACATTGTCCTGCTTGGCGAGTTGCGTGACCTGGAGACGATTGAGGCGGCCCTGACGATCGCCGAAACCGGTCACCTCTGTTTTGCCACGCTGCACACGAATGGTGCGGTGCAGACGGTCAACCGTATCGTCGACGTCTTTCCGACTCATCAGCAGCAGCAGGTCCGAACCCAGTTGTCGTTCGTCCTCGAGGGCGTCCTGTCGCAGACACTCCTGCCGCGCCTCGATGGCAAGGGCCGGGTTCTTGCTCTTGAACTCATGGTTCCGAACACGGCCATTCGTGCCTTGATCCGTGACGACAAAATTCATCAACTCTATTCGCAGATGCAGATGGGCCAGGACAAGTACGGTATGCAGACGATGAACCAGTGCCTCTTCTCCCTCTATCACGCAAAGAAAATCTCGATGGACGATGCGATGGCCCGTTCTTCGGATGTTGATGAGCTGAAAGAAATGATTGCCAATCCGAATGCTGTCCTTAAAAGAGGCGTTTCCACAGGCGGTGGTGGAGCAAGGAAGCCCGCTTAGGGTTTGTGGCCCAGGGGGCTGAGGGGATAGTCGGTTCCGTGCACACATATCGCGCCACGCGCTACGCGTCATGCGCCACGTTGTTATACGAGGTTGATTATGGGTCAATATAATTGGGAAGGGACAACCAGATCCGGCCAGGTCATGAAAGGGGTGATGGAAGCCCCCAGCGAAGATGCCGTTAAGTCGCAGCTCCGCAGCCAGAATATCGCGCCCGGAAAGATCAAGGAAGCAGGTAAAGGCCTTGACATGGAGCTCAAAATTCCAGGTTTTGAGCCGAAAGTCACGACCAAGGACCTGGTCGTCTTTACCCGCCAGTTTGCAACCATGATCGACGCCGGTCTGCCACTGGTGCAGTGTCTCGACATCCTTGGTAAACAGCAGGAAAACAAGACCTTCAAGAAAAACCTGGTCCAGATCAAAGAGGATGTCGAGTCCGGTTCGACCTTTGCCGATGCCTTGAAAAAGCATCCCAAAGCCTTTGATGAGCTCTATGTCAACCTGGTCGCGGCAGGTGAAATTGGTGGTATCCTCGATACGATTCTGAACCGTTTGGCTGCCTATATCGAAAAAGCCATGAAGCTCAAAAAGAAGGTCAAGAGCGCCATGACCTATCCGGCAACGATTGTCGGTATTGCCGTGCTGGTCATTGCCGTTATCCTGGTTTTTGTTATCCCCCAGTTTCAGGCGATGTTTGCGGATTTTGGTCAGACCCTGCCGTTGCCGACTTTGATCGTCATCGCTCTGAGTGATTTTATCCAGAGCTATATCCTGGTCATTATCGTTGGTTGTTTTGCCATGGTCTGGATTTTAAAGCGGATTTACAAGACGTCCAAGGGGCGTCTTTACATGGATACGTTGTTCCTTAAATTGCCGGTCATGGGTGTCCTGATCCGCAAAGTAGCCGTCGCCAAGTTCACGCGGACTCTTGGGACCATGATTTCCAGTGGCGTGCCAATTCTGGACGGTCTTGATATTGTGGCCAAAACCGCTGGCAACAAGATCGTCGAAAATGCAATCTACAAAGTTGCCCAGAGCATCAGTGAAGGCAAGACCATCGCAGAGCCTCTCGAGAAATCAGGGGTTTTCCCGCCGATGGTCTGCCAGATGATTGCTGTCGGTGAGCAGTCCGGTTCGATTGATACCATGCTTAACAAGATAGCCGATTTTTATGATGATGAAGTTGATGATGCGGTCGGCAACCTGACGGCCATGATGGAACCGTTGCTGATGCTTTTCCTTGGGACCACTGTCGGTGGACTGGTTATTGCCATGTACCTGCCGATTTTCCAGTTGGCCGGGGCCGTTGGCGGATAATTGCCTGTCGCTGTATCAGCGCCGCACGCTCTTGTCACTCGTGACCCATGCCCTCTTCCATTGCGTCGCGGGGATAAAGGCGGCTATCGTTCCGTTGAACATGAACCTTTCCACTGATTTCATTCCCTTCAGGGTCAATTCATGAGCGGACACCCTGAAAAAAAGCTCTCCCATTCAAATCCCAAGATGTTGTTGTCCTGGTATCTGGTGATTCGCCTGGTGGTTGTCTGCCTGTTTCTCGGCGGCACCATTATCTACCACCTCCAGCAGGAACAGTGGGCAAGCTCGCCGATTGCCAGGTATTTGGGATGTCTTACCCTGATAACCATCCTGCAATCCTCTTTTTCCCTCTATCTGCTGCCCAGACTGAAGCGCTATCGGCACTTCATCAACGCGCAGATATGCTGGGACCTGCTTTTTATCATCCTGGTCATTTACATGACCGGCGGGGTTGTCAGCCTCTACTCTTTTTTCTTCATCCTGATCATCATTGCGTCCAGCGCCTTTTTCCCGCGACCGCAAGTCCTGATCGTTGCTTCGGCATCTTCCATTCTTTACGGCAGTCTCCTTGATCTGCAGTTCTACGGATACCTGCCTGAGTTCAGAGGGCAGCCGCTGCCGGTCAGCCTGAATCATTACGATGTTTTCTATGCAGTATTCCTGCATGTCGGGGCTTTTTTCCTCACGGCGCTGCTAAGCGGGGCGCTGGCGGAGCGTTTAAAAAGAAGTGAAGAAGCACGCGCCAGGCGTGAGATCGATTACGGCGAACTGGAGCGCCTCAACCAGGCGATTCTGAGCAACATCAACAGTGGTCTGATGGTTGTCAATATCTCTGGCCGCATCCGTTCTTTCAATAACGCTGCCAGCAAGATTACCGGATATCGGCTGCAGGAGGTCTACAACCGTCCTGTGGAGGCGATCTTCCCCGAGTTCGATGCATTTGATCCGAAATATCTGGACGGTGTTGAACGGGGAGAAATGCCTTACCGCAAAAATGAAACCGAAACTCTCACCCTCGGGTATTCGGCCAGTCGAGTGATGGACAGACAAGGAAAAAGTCTCGGTCTGCTGATCGCCTTCCAGGATCTGACAGAAATCAAAACCCTTGAAGACCAGTTGAAGCGTGCAGATCGCCTGGCGGCGGTTGGGCGCCTGGCCTCAGGGCTCGCTCACGAGATCCGCAACCCCCTGGCATCAATCAGCGGTTCGGTACAGTTGCTGCTGGAAGACGAGAAGGTACGTGATGAGGATCGCCACCTGATGAAGATTGTCGTCAAGGAGGCTGACCGCCTGAACGCACTCCTGAGCGATTTCCTGGGCTTTGCCCGGCCGGCACCATTGCAGTTGCAATCAATCGATATGGCCGCCCTGCTTGATGAACTGATCGCCCTCCTGAGCGCCAGTGGTCAATTCAGAGATGTGACCGTCGATAAAGCCTACCGCGGACCTGCTCCGATGAACGTGGACCCCCAGAAAATGCACCAGGTTCTTTGGAACCTGTTGATTAATGCCGGCGAGGCTGCTCAGCCATCAGGGAGAATCAGGGTGCAGATCGTCGCGGCAAAAGGTGAGATAATTATCGAGGACAGTGGCCCGGGAATAGCCGAAGAGGACCTGGACAAACTGTTTGAACCTTTCTTTACCACCAAAGGCAAGGGCACCGGTCTTGGCCTGGCTAACGTCTACGCGAATATAGAGGCCCATGGCGGCCACATTTCTGTTGAGCCGGGCAGTCTCGGTGGCGCCCGTTTCACGATCGGCCTGATCAGACCGGAACGCGGACCGGAAGATGTGAAGGGTCAAAAAACACGGAACTAGGCATGACGCATGACAAAGGGTGGTTAATTGTTGTGCGGATTTCTGTTAAAGTGCTGACCACGCTAAAAATATTCAAGGAGCTTGTCCCGTAATGAGTGATGAATCGAACAAGTACCGGGTCCTGATCGTCGATGACGAAGAGAGCATGCGTGACTTCCTGAGCATCATGTTGCACCGGGAGGGCTATCAGGTTGACACGGCCACTGACGGAGCACAGGCGGTTGTGCATTTGCGAGACCACAGTTACGACCTGGTCATTTCCGATATCAAGATGCCGCGCATGACCGGACTGGAACTGCTGGCGCATATCAAGGACCGCACGCCGGAAACCGTGGTGTTGATGGTGACAGCCTTCTCGTCGACCGATGAAGCCGTCGAGGCAATGAAGCAGGGCGCTTACGATTATATTACCAAGCCGTTCAAGAACGAGGAAATCCGGCTGATCGTCAAAAATGCCCTGGAAAGGCGTGACCTCCGCAGAGAGAACCTGGCCCTCAAGGAAGCCCTGGGACAGCGGTTCTCCTTCGAAGGCCTGATCGGCAAGTCGAAGCTGATGCAGGAAGTTTTCACCATGATCCGCAAGGTGGCGTCGAGCCCGGTCAAGATCCTGATCTCGGGAGAGTCAGGCACCGGCAAAGAACTGGTCGCCCGGGCCATTCATTACAACAGCGAGCGACGTGACGGGCCATTTGTGCCGATCAACTGTGGAGCGATTCCGGAGAACCTCCTCGAGAGTGAACTGTTCGGCCACGAGAAGGGCTCTTTTACCGGGGCGATCAGGCAGAAGCCGGGCCTGTTTGAAACTGCCGCGGGCGGCACTATCTTCCTCGATGAGATCGGCGAGCTGCCGACCATGATGCAGGTCAAGCTGCTGCGCGTGCTGCAGGAGAACGAGTTCCGCAGGGTCGGCGGCAACAAGGATATCAAAACCGACGTGCGGGTACTGGCTGCGACCAACCGACACCTCGAAGAAGCCGTAACTGCCGGGACCTTCCGCGAAGATCTCTATTACCGGTTCAACGTGATCCGGATTGATCTGCCGCCGCTGCGGCAGCGCAGGGAAGACATCCCGGTCATGGTGGATTTTTTCTGGGAACGTTTTACCGGGCAGAAAGGGGTCAAGGTCTCGGAGGATGCCATGCGGCGCCTGATCGACTACAGCTGGCCCGGTAATGTGCGTGAACTGGAAAATGTCATTGAAAGGGCCATGGTCCTGGGGCATGACAACGTCATCACGCTCGACTGCCTGCCGCCGAACCTGGTGACGGGGATGTCCGGTTCGGTGACGCCCCTGACCGAGATCCCCGATTCGGGGATGGACCTGGATGCTTATCTTGGCGAGATAGAGAAGGAGATCCTGATCAAGGCGCTCGCCAGGACCGATGGCGTACGCAAGAGCGCCGCTGGTCTGCTGGGCATCACCTTCCGTTCGATCCGCTATCGTCTCGCCAAGTACGACCTGGGCGATGATGACGCGGAAGAGTGACCTCAGCTGACCAATTTTGTCACCCGTGTTGTCACACTGCGTCTTTAAGGTGAAGTTGCAAAATCTCATAAAAGCAATGCGACACGAGCCAAACCCCTGTTATTAGGCGGTTTGGCTTTTTTTTAAAAGTTGGCACAGCGTTTGCTATTACCAGATACCAGGATTTGAAAATTTCAGCTGAACCTACATGGACAAAACGTCCACATTCGAAAGGAGAAAGACTATGCTTAAGAAGTTCCGTAAGTCCCAAAAGGGTTTCACCCTGATCGAGCTGCTGATCGTTGTTGCGATCATCGGCATCCTGGCCGCTATCGCCATCCCCCAGTTCGCCGCTTATCGTCAGAAGGCGTATAACTCTGCCGCACAGAGCGACCTGAAAAACACCAAGACCGGTATGGAAGCCTTCCAGGCTGACAACCAGTCGTATCCGGGCACTCTGCAACTCAGCTAATTGGTAAACAAACCCAGATATATCAATTGATGACGATAAAACTTTAAGGAGATTAAAATGAAAAAAATATTTGTATTCACTTCGATCTTTATGCTGCTTGCAGCGGGTAGCGTTTTCGCCGCGATTATAGATGTTGGTACTCAGCCTGGTGGGCAACAGCTTGAAGGTGCCAAGCCAGCTGGTGCTACTACCGGCTGGCAGCCTATCTCCCGGATGTCCACCAAGGTTGTTGTAACCGTTCAGTACAATCCCAATGGCTACATCCTGTCGACCTACCACCTCACCGGCAACAAGGCTTATTCTTCCGGTCATGACTCAACAGCCATTTTCTTCAAGAACGTTGGTGACAATGCAACCCTTGAAACCCCCACGACCTCGGTTTCGGCTGACTACCTGACCACCGGCAACGGCTGGAACAAAATGTAAAAATCCAAGTATCTTGATTGCATCACACGGGCCGACAGGAAGATTGACTTCCGTCGGCCCGTTTCTTATGATGTCGACATGTTATCGAAATTAATGGCCCTGGTGAAGGCCAACCTGATTTTCACCCTGCGTGATCGTATTCTCCTGGCGGTGCTGAGCACGGCCCTGGTCATGATTCTGCTGGTCCCCTCTTTAAGCACTTTTTCCATGCAACAGGTTCAGGAACTGGCGATCACCCTGGCCTTGTCGAGTGTCTCACTGGTCCTGCTGACCATGACATTGCTGCTTGGCACAACGGCAATTTTCCGTGATATCGATCGACGCTATGTCGCCGCGACCCTGACCCTGCCTCTGGATCGCTCAACATATATCCTGGCAAAATTTGTCTCCATGGTCATCTTTCTTGCCATGGCCACGGCCATAATGGCCACCGCGGCAATCATTGTCATCAATCTCTCTGTAGCTCAATATCCCTCGGAGATACCGATCCTCTGGGGTAACGTTTTCTGGGCCGTCGTCGGCGACTTCTTCAAGTTTGTTCTGTTAAGCAGTGTTGCCCTGCTGTTATCTTCGGTCAGCACATCGTTCTTCCTGCCATTCTTTGGCACACTGGCAATCTACCTGTGTGGCAGTGCCTCCCAGGAGGTTTTCGAGTTCGTCTCCGGGGAGTTCGGTCAGGACATCAGCCCTTTCGCACTCAAGGCTATCCAGGGGGCCTATTACCTGTTGCCGAACTTCAGTGCCTTCGATTTCAAGATTCATGCGATCTATGCCCTGCCGGTCTCCGTGTCGACAGTTCTCTTCCCGCTCGGATATGGGTTTGTCTATTGCGGAATCCTCCTCGGCCTGGCGATCTGGGCTTTTAACCGGAGACAGCTCGCATGACAGGCAAGGTCTTTTTCGCCTTCCTGGTGTTCGGCTTCTGTCTGATTGTGCCGGCCCTGAGTGTTCATCTGAAGGATCGACCGGTCGAAGTAAAGCTTGGGTATTTGCCTCACCCCAAGGTCCTGCAAGTCCTGGTCGCCGATCAGGCTCCACTGGTTGCCGATCTTGCCATACTGAGAGTGCTTTTCTATTTCGGCACGATTATTGAGAAATGGCAGACCAACGTGATTGTCCGTCCGGAATACTATAATATGTACAAAACCCTGCAGGCGGCGATCCAGCTTGACCCTTATAATGAAGACACTTACTATTTTGCCCAGGCGGCCTTCAACTGGGAACTTGGCCGGGCACGGGATGTCAATTTCCTGCTCGAATACGGCATGAAATATCGCACCTGGGATTATTGGCTGCCCTTTTACGCTGGATTCAACTATGCCTATTTTCTCAAGGACTACGAACAGGCTGCGCACTACATGCAGCGGGCCGCAGAAATCTCAGGCAACCCCTTGTATGGCAAGTTGGCCGCCCGGTATTTTTATGAATCGGACCAGACCTCCCTCGGCCTGGCGTTCCTCGATACGATGATCGAAGCCACCAGGGACAAGGCGGTTAAACGGACCTACGAGATTCGCAAGGAGGCGTTGATAGCCGTAACGTCTCTGGAAAAAGCGTTGTCAGCGTATCGTGCAGAAAAACAACTTTTGCCTGAGGAACTGCAGGACCTTGTCCAGGCAGGTTATATAGACGAAATTCCTGATGACCCTTACGGAGGGACCTTCTATATCGATCCGTCAGGGAAAATTCGTACAACCAGCAAATTTGCCAACCCGGAGATGATGTGATTGCCGGATTGCTCCATGAGCCAAACTTATGTTGCCTGTAAAAACGACTAAACTGTCGAAAATTTACAAAGCCAAAAAGGGCCGTCGCATCGAAGCCCTTGTTGACCTGGACCTGGAGATTTCTTCCGGCGAAGTCATTGGTTACCTGGGGCCAAACGGCGCGGGTAAAAGCACGACGATCAAGGCGCTTCTTGGCCAGATCCGACCGACCTCCGGAAGCGCGGAGTTGTTTGGCCTCCCCGCTGACAATTCGGCCTGCCGACAGAAGGTTGGGTATCTTCCGGAAAACCCATCTTTCTACGACAGCCTGACTGCCCGTGAATATCTGGACATGGTTGGACGGATTTTCGGGATGACGGCAGCCGAAACCAAAACCGGGGCGGAACGTGTTCTGAGCCTTATGGGTTTGTCAGAGGCTGCCCGTCGGCCGATACGTGGTTACAGCAAAGGCATGGTGCAGCGGCTTGGTCTGGCCCAGACCCTGCTACACGACCCTGATCTGTATATCCTTGATGAACCGATGAGTGGCCTTGATCCGCTCGGACGTGCCCTCGTCAAGAAGCTCATGCTCGAACTCAAGCAGCGCGGCAAAACGGTTTTTTTTAGCACCCACGTTACTGCAGACGTCGAAGCTGTTTGTGACCGGGTCGGAATTATCGTTGCCGGTCGTCTGCAAACCATCAAAACTGTTCAGGAAATCCTCGAGGGCGGGATCGAGGGCTATGAAGTACACGTCAGGGCCGCTGAGATCCCCCCTGGTCCCGGATTCGAACTGGTCGAGTCAAGGCAGGATATCCAGGTGTATTACGTTCCCTGCAATCAGATCTCGGGGTTCGTGCTCAAGATCGATGCCTGTGGCGGTGAAATCCATCTGATGGAGCCGAGGCGTAAGGACCTGGAGGCCTTTTTCCTCGATATCGTCAAAAGTGGGAGCTCATGAAGGTCAGGCAATGGACTCTCCCGGCGCTTCTGGTGCTGGGAACGCTCACGGTTTATTATCCCACCCTTTTTGCGCCCTTTAATTCGCTTGATGACCGGATGCTTATC
>CAVQRZ010000004.1:0-5674 GCA_963715335.1 uncultured delta proteobacterium | reverse complement strand
AGATCGACCTGCCCGCTATCGAAGGAGAAACGGTCGCGCAATTGCTGGGTAGGGTCCAGCGGCAGTTGCCGACACCCTTTCTGCACAAGCTGCTCAACGATGATGGCAGCATGCACTCAGGAACCATCATTCTCGTTAATCGACATAACATCCACCACCTCGAGGAGTTGCAGACGCCTGTGAACGACAACGACGTGGTCGCAATGTTCCCGCCGGGGGCCGGGGGGTAACAGTTTGACAGCGCAACGCTACGCACGCCAGGTGCTGCACTGGGGCGATCGGAATCAGCAGCGGATTGCCGAGGCCGCGGTTTTGGTCGCCGGGGTCGGCGGGCTGGGGGCAACTCTCAGCCAGCTGCTGGCGCGCGCCGGGATCGGCAAACTCTATCTGGTTGATGATGGCATCGTCGACTGGCCCGACCTGAACCGGCAGCTGCTGTATGGTGAGAAGGATATCGGCCTGGGGAAATTGCAAGTGGCCGGAGAGAGACTGAGAGCCATCAACAGCGCCACCGAGATCACCCTGATCGAGGGGCGGATCGAGGCAGACTTTGTCATGCCGGCGGGCCTGAGCGCTGTTGCCGATTGCCTCGACAATTACCCGAGCCGCTTCCTGCTCGACAAGCTGACCCCGGCAGGGGTGTGCCTGGTGCATGGCGGCCTGGAAGGTGACCATGGCCAGGTCATGACCCTGCAATCCGGCCGATCGCAGCCAATGGCGGAAATCTTTGCCGGGGCCTGCCAGCCCGAAGGGAGTATCCCGGTGACCCCGGATAACGTGGTAATCGTTGCCGGTTTGATGGCCAATGAACTCTTCGCCATCCTCTTCGGCCAGCCAAAACTGCTCGACAGGTGCCTGGTTGTCAGCCTCGCCGACTTCCATGTGGCCTTTCTGGATATCTAGACGCGCAGGAGACTTGATGGGAAAAAACAGGGGTCAGCCCACAATTGTCAGAAAAGAGATGGGGATCACCCATGAAGATTTTTATGCTGAACTTCCTGCCCTGCTTAACGAAACTCCTTATCAGCAGAGCGCTGACACCATCAGATTTAAGCGTCATGGCAAACGGATTGAAATCGCTCTGGGCCCGGAAGGGGGCCGCCAGATCGGCCATTCGATGCGGCTGCCCGTGACCCCTGTTGAAATTCGTTTCTTTGACCTTGCCGAACAAGAAATGGGTGACTTTGTCAGGCATTTCAACTTAAGATTCATGAAAGGTGGAGGATAACCGCCTCTAATTACAGCGATTACTAGACTTCCTTAGCCAACGACAAGGAGAGAGCCAAAATGTTCAATCTACGACAACTTGCGATCGGCATTGCTCTGTCATTACTGCTGACTTCAACAGCACCCGCCGCCGAACATCTGCGCCTGGCAACGACCACCTCCACCGAGAACTCAGGCTTGCTCGCAGAGCTTCTGCCGCCGTTCGAGACCGCCAATGACTGCCAGATCGACGTGATCGCGGTAGGCACCGGCAAGGCCATCAAGCTGGGGGAAACCGGTGATGTCGACGTCATCATGGTCCACGCCCGCAGCATGGAAGACCAGTTCGTCGAAGCCGGCTACGGTGTCGAACGCCGCGACGTGATGTACAACGACTTCGTCATCCTCGGCCCGGCAGCCGACCCGGCAGGGGTCAAAGGCGGCAAGGATGCGGCCGAAGCGATGGCCAAAATTTCCGCCAGCAAAAGCACCTTCGTTTCACGCGGCGATGATTCCGGAACCCATGCCCGGGAAAAACAACTTTGGCAGAAAGCAGGGATCACACCTGCAGGCGACTGGTACCTCGAAGCGGGACGCGGCATGGGTGAAGTCATTATCATGGCCGGAGAACGGCAGGGCTACGCCCTGAGTGACCGCGGCACCTACATCGCCTACGCAGCAAAGACCCCTCTGCAGATCGTCGTCGAAGGCGATAAAGACCTGTTCAATCCCTACGGCGTGATCATGGTCAACCCGGCCAGGCACAGCCATGTGAAAGCTGATCTGGCCAGGGAATTTCTCGATTACCTGACTTCGGACCAGGCAAAGCAACTTATCACCGGATTTCGCAAAGGTGGCAAGCAACTCTTTTACGTTGCTGACTAAGGAGCACCTTGGGCTATCTAGGCGACTCACTGCTGACCGCAATTGAACTGATTCTCAGCTTTGACCGGGAAGTCCGGACGGCGGTCTGGGTCTCCCTGTACACCTCGTGCTGTGCAATCGTGATTGCGGCGCTGCTCGGGGTGCCGGCCGGCCTGTGGCTCGGGCTCAACCGCTTTCGTGGCCGGAAGCTAATGATCACCCTGCTCAACACGCTGATGGCCCTGCCGACTGTAGTGGTCGGCCTGCTGTTGTTTGGTTTGTTCAGTCGTCAGGGTCCGCTCGGGCCGCTGGGTTTGCTCTTCACCCCGCTGGCGATGATCGCCGGCCAGACGGTGCTGGCAGCACCGATCGTCGCCAACCTGGTGCTGGCGGCGGTGGCCGGCGCCGACCAGCGGATCATCAACACCGCACTCACCCTCGGTGCCAGCCGCCTGCAGGCGGCGATCCAGTTGTTGCGCGAGATTCGCTTCGGGGTTATGGCAGCGGTGATCGCCGGTTTCGGTCGAGTCATCGCCGAAGTCGGGGTGGCGATGATGCTCGGTGGCAATATCCGCAACAGCACCCGGACCATGACCACGGCGATCGCCCTGGAAACCAGTAAGGGAGAATTCGCCTTCGGCTTGGCGCTGGGGATCATCCTGTTATCTGTCGCCCTGATCGTCAATCTCTTTCTGAATTCCCTGCAACAGAGGTGAATCATGCAACCGGTGGTCTCGCTAAACAACATTCGGGTTAAACTTGGTGAGAATTTCAGCCTGTCGATTCAAAGCCTCGCCCTGCAACCATGCAGAATTTATGCGCTGACCGGGCCTAACGGCTCCGGCAAGAGCACCTTGCTGCGCGTTATGGCGTTGTTAATTGCACCGCAGGCAGGCTCGATCGAATTTTCCGGCAGTGAACCGCGCGATCTTGTCCGGCAGCGGCAAAGAGTCACCCTGGTCGAGCAGTCTCCCTACCTGTTCAAGGGCAGCGTGATCGAGAACTTGTGCTACGGGCTTAAACTGCGTGGCATCGACAGCAGGGAGCGAAGCGAGCGAATCAGCTTGACGCTGGCAATTGTCGGACTTGAGGGGTTCGAACAACGCCAGGCGACAGAGCTTTCCGGTGGCGAGGTGCAGCGGGTCGCCCTGGCACGGGCCCTGGTTCTTAAACCGGAGCTGCTGCTGCTGGACGAACCCACCGCCAACATCGACAGCAACAGTCTGCAGTCGTATGAAGCCCTGATCAGCGGCCTGCCCGAATACGGGTCCACGGTCGTGTTTTCCACCCACGACCCGTCTCAATCCAGACGCCTTGGAGAAGAGGTTATTCGGATCGAAAATGGTCATATAATCGACGGCAGCCGCCTGCGTCCGGCGGAGACTGCTTTAAGTGAACGGAGTAGTGCGTATGGCGCATAGTTTTACATCTGCCAGAGCAATAATCCTGGAGAGCGTTGCCGTTCTGCCCTCTGTGCCGGTGTCATTGCTGGACGTTGTCGGCATGGTCATCGCTGAAGATATCAGGGCACCCTGGGACATGCCACGCTGGGACAATTCGGCGATGGACGGTTTTGCTGTCAGGTCAGAAGATTGCGGTTGCGGACAAATGCTCACGATCGAAGGGTACATCCCGGCGGGGTCTAGCGCCAGCGGGATTGTGGTCAAGCCTGGAATGGCGGTAAAAATCATGACCGGTGCACCGGCGCCGAGCGGTTGCGATGCAATCGTTCCGATTGAGGATACGGCAGAAAAAGACGGCAGGCTTGTCATAACCTGCCAGGTCGAGCCGGGGGATCATCTCCGCGTGCGTGGCGAGGATGTGTCGAAGGGTGAACTGGTCATCACTGCCGGTACGGCCCTGCGCCCACCTGAAATCAATATGCTCGCCTCGTTCGGATACCGGACGGTTGCCGTATTCCGTCGGCCGAAGGTCGCAGTTCTGTCGACCGGTGATGAGTTGGTGGAACCGGGTGAAGAGGTCGGTCCCGGCCAGATCATCAACAGCAATGACTACTCGATTGCGGCAGCGGTCAGGGAGCTCGGCGGTGAACCGTTACTCCTCGGGATTGCCCGCGACGACCGCGAAAGCCTTACCGAAAAGATCAACGCCGGATTACAGGCCGATGTACTGATTACCACGGCCGGAGTGTCGATGGGGGATCGCGACCTGGTCTGCGAAGTGTTGACTACACTGGGAGTTGAACGCCGGTTTTGGCAGGTTGATATCAAACCCGGGCGGCCAACCGCCTTTGGCCTCAAAAACGGCAAGCCGGTCTTTTCTCTGCCCGGCAACCCGGTGTCGAGCATGATCACCTTTGAACAGTTTGTCAGGCCCGCGCTGCTGAAGATGATGGGGCATCAAAGGGTAATCAAACCTCTGATCAAGGCGATCCTGAAAGAGCCTATAAAAAAGAAGCCTGGCAGAGTCCAATTCCTGCGGGTGCGGGTGGTTGATGACGGCGGGCTGCTGCTCGCTACAAGCTCGGGAGACCAGAACACCGGGATTCTGCGCACCCTGTTGCGCGCCAACGGGATTGCGATTCTACCTGCCGACCGGGAGCAGGTACTGGCTGGCGAAGAGGTTGATGTTCAATTGATCGCGGCCATTGAAGAGCCTTGATGTGCTACCGGAAGGCCCTGTCGCACGAATGTTCGGCAACGGGAGTAGATGAATGACATTTTTGCCTTCGCTGCCGGACAACGCGGTCAGACGTTTGTCGAAGGTGATCGCCAGGACGATTCACCTGGTCGGGATCGCCGGCCTGTTCGGTAACGCCATGCTGGGCAGCTACGATTCAGTCTATGTAACGCTGACCATCGTTTCCGGGGTTGTGCTGACTTTGATGGAGGCCTGGTCGGGCCCGATCTGGTTTGTCCAGCTCCGTGGCATTGCCCTGTATCTCAAGCTGCTGCTTCTGCTGCCGATCCATCTCTACCCGAACACCGCCGTCCCCTGCCTGATTGCTGTTATTGCCATTTCCGGTTTCATGTCTCACGCGCCGAGTTGGATCCGGTATTTCTCCGTACGGCATTGGAAAGTTGTACTCTCCCAGGATGACCTCTTAGGCTGAAGCATCGCACGGCCGGAGGCCCTTGCAGAAGTGGCCGGCGACGAGTCTTGTCAGATAAATCTCTGCATCATTTCTGCGGTCCAGGCCTCAACATTCTCCGATGTCACGCGATGTGCAAGCAGGGCCTTTTCCGCATGCTTGCGCAGCACTATATCGTTCAGATCTGTCAGGCGCGAAAAGATTCCGGTGCGCCGGCCGACCAGGTAGAGCAGCTGCTGCGACGCGTCGATCGACATGAAGGTACGGATCGGTTCCGTCATCCTCTCCAGGTCGTGCGGCAGATGCCCTTCGACCTCCTGGAACAGGTTGAGGATATGATCGCTCTTGACCACGCTGGTGACACCTTTGAGGTTATCCAGAAAGAGCAATAGCTCCGCCGCCATCTGCTGGTCGTTCAAAGGGGTAAAGGTTCCCCTCTGCACGTCCTGGAAGAGATCGACTCCGGAGGGGATCGCCAGGGTCCTGATGCGGATGAAATCAGGATCGATCCGGTTGATGGCGTCGGCGGTCTGCAGGGCGTTGACGCTGGAG
>CAVQRZ010000003.1:0-10218 GCA_963715335.1 uncultured delta proteobacterium | reverse complement strand
AAGACTAAAACAACCGCATGATAGTGATTTCTCGTCTCAGGAGTTCCTGGTTGATAACGAATCGGTCAGCTATGAAGAAACCGTCTATTTAAATGACTCCGGCGCAGAGGTCACCTGTGTAACACATCCGCCGGAAATTTGAAAAACCCGGTCGGCGACATCGACCAGTGCCGATTGGTGACTGATTGCCAGAATGGTCAATTGTCCTCGTAGTTGCTTCAAAGTCTCACAGATTGCTGATTCGGTGCCTGGGTCAAGGGCGCTGGTCGCTTCATCGAGAATCAATAGTTGCGGCTTGTGGACCAGGGCTCTGGCTATCGCTATGCGCTGTCGTTGCCCGCCCGAGAGCTTCGCGCCGCGTTCACCTACGGTGGTGTTCAAGCCATCGGGCATTGCTGTAACAAAGTCCCATGCTCCCGCTGATTTGAGAGCATATTCTACATTTTCAACCGTCAGCGAAGGCTCTCCCAGGGTAACGTTGATGAAAATGCTGTCATGCAACAGGATGGTATCCTGAGGAACATAGCCGATCATGCGTCGCCAAGTGCGCAGGTCCAGCTCCGGGAGTGGCGTCCCATCAATCAGTACGGTCCCTTTTACCGGATGGAAAAGACCTGTTATCAAGTCAACCAGGGTCGTTTTGCCGGCACCTGATGGGCCAACGATGGAGGTGAACGTTCGGCACGGGATCTCAAGAGAAACATTTTTCAGAATCATCTCCTCGTTGTAGCCGAAGTCGACCTGATCAATGACGATCCCGCGTTCCAGGGTCGCTGTAAGTTCACCTCCCGGCGGTTCCTCGTACTGTTCGGCTTTGCTGATCTTCTCCTGAAGCGACCAGTAGGCGCTCTCACAGATGGCCACCTCCTGGTATTTGCGCTGGACTTTTCCTGTCTCGTTCAGCATGCGAGCCATAAGGAAGATCAGCACCATGACCTTGGGCAGGTCCATCTTCAGGGATACCAGCATCAAGTAGAGGCCGGTGATCACCAAAAGGGTCATCAAAGGCTCCTGAATACCGCGCAGGGCCGCTTTGCTGAAGACCTGCTTGCGCAGGGCCTTGTTGAGCTTCATAGTGTTGGTCGAAAGCAATTCGTCGGCCAGGTTTTCCCGGCCCATGGCTTTGAAGGCTTTCAGAGATTGCAGGCTGTCGGAGAGCTTTGCAAGCAGGGATTGCAGCAATTGTGTCTGTTTCCGACCGGCGCGCTTCGCTTTGGCAACCATTTTGTAAAGCATCAGCAAAATCAGGGAGGCCATAGTCATGAAAAGCAGGGTTGTCTTCCAGGAGACCAGCAGTGCCACGACGAAATATGCAAAGGCCTGAATCGCCATGGCCAGCGCGGTTGCTGCATGCAGATAGGCGGATGAGGCCCGCATCACTTCGGTCCCGGCGGCATTGGCCATACTGCCGACCTGCTGGCCGAGAAAATATCCCCAACGTGTCGACAGGAGGGCCCGCAGCAGGGCCAGGCGGAGGTCCGTGGCAACATGGGCCACCGTATAACCGACCTTCCGATCAGCAATCAGAATCAGGATGCTTCGTAAAATTGCGCCGACCATGATGACCATCAAGAGCGAACCTACGGTGACAGGTATCTCTACGTACGCCAAGGCCGAAGTAATAAAGCTGTCCGCCCCAGAACTTGACAGCGTCTCGGCTGATGAGGGATCCTTTGGCAGGTCGATGGCCTTCTGCAGCAGGGGTAAAAGGGCTGTCAGGCCAACGCCTTCGACCACTCCAGCCATGACCAGGGCAAGGAGCATCATGATGCTCTGCCTGGGATAGGAACGAGCGAATTTGATCATCAGGTGCATCTTGGACGGCTACTTTCTCTGCTTTGATATAAGTCCGGTTTCCCCACCATTGCTGTCGTTCGCTAGAAGTGCGGACACATTAACATTTTTCATCGTTTTTAGGAAAGCACAACGCCTTGTCGAATTGGTGTTTTTTCGTATCGAGCATTGAAAGTTTTGCCAAAAGAAGAAACTGTTTGAGTAATTGAACCTTTTCGATTTAGTCTAATGGCGGTGCAGTCAGGCATCGCTGCCCACTTGTTTGAACTGTCGCGCCTGAAAGTCTCTCTAAGTGTGTTTGTCCGGCCCGCCGAGAGACCTGCTGGTTTCGCTTTACGCTAACAGCTTGTTTTTCTTCATCATTACTTCAACAGGGTATGCGAATATTGCCAGTTTTCCAGGAATCAATAAACGGTCAATCCACTGAGAAACCCTTCCCGGTTTTCTGGGGAGGCCCTGATCGACCGTCCCGGTTCTTGCGTGACCTTCTGGAGGAGCGCATCAATGCAGTTCCTGCAGGTGGGGAGATCCTGTGGATTACCTATTATTTCAGAGATGAAGGTCTGGCGAAGGCGCTTCTGCAGGCCCGCAGAAGAGGGGTTAAGGTACGGGTTGTCATGGAAGGGAATCCGCGCACCGGAGCTGTTAACAGCAAGGTACAAAAAAATCTGGCGGCTGAGGATGCGCTGGGAAAGGACCTGCGTATCCTCAAGCATCGAATGATCGACAACCGATTTCTGAGAAAATGCCGGTTGCATGAAAAACTCTACTATTTCAGCCATCCTGTACCGAGTGCTTTGGTGGGGACTTTCAACCCTTCCGGCAATACGCCTGAAGACCCGGCGGTGATACGCAAGATTGGCGATCAGGACCGGGGGCACAACGTTTTGGTCGAAATCCTTGAACCCGTCCTGGCCATGGGGCTTCACAGGCATGCGTTGCGCATGTTTCAAATGACTCACGGACCGTGGGAACGGTTCATGCCGGAAAGTAACCGGGTGATCACTTCAGGAGCAACCAGGATCCTGTTTTTCCCGAGAACGCAGAGGAAGGATTTTGACGGAATATTCGCGGGGCTGGGCAAAGGCGACAGCTTGAGACTGGCTGTTTCTCATCTCAATGACCCCGGTATCTGCAAACGTCTTTTAGACATGGCCCGAAAGGGTGTCCAGATCGAAATACTTGCTCATGATACGCAACGACGAGTTCCTTCCTGGGTTGAGAGACAAATGCTTGAGAACGGCATCACCTTTAATCGCTATGTTCACCCGGAAGGGTTGCCCATGCATAACAAATTTATGCTGATCGAGACACCTGAGCGCCAGGTCGTGACGGTCGGCAGCATGAACCTCTCGGTAAGGTCTCTGCACGTCAACCACGAATTGCTGGTGGTCTCTGAAAACCCTGCTCTGTATCGCACCTTCAAGCAGCGTTGGGATGATCTTTTGCTGCAGGCGAACAGTTTTGAATAAAAGTCTGAATCTAGCCTTCCGATCGGATCCGGTCTTTTGCCCCGACAGTCATGAGATCCAGTATCCTGGATGCTGCATCTCCAGAGCACTATCACCCGTCCGAGAAATTCTTCATTTTTCCTCTTTAGTTCATCCCCGTCATTTAGCTTGCTAAGGAAGGACTCCCAATCTTCTCTGCTCTCCAGCATGAAGAGCGGAGAATAGAGGGAGCGAAAGGAATCGAGGCCGTAAAGAGTCATTGCCACGGGGACGCCAAGCATGGCCCCGTCAAGTGCAACAGTAGAAGGGGTCGTTATGATGCCTGCAGCATTGGCCAACAACCAGGGCGTGGTATAGGCCGGAGTCACTTCGTCGAATCTGCCAGTGATCTCCACGTCTTCAAGATGGTCGAAAAGATTCGAGAGTTCCTTGCTGCGCAGCCGCAAGGATGCAGGGTGTGGCTTGAGAATAAATCGCAAATCTTTTCGTTGCCTTGCTGTCTCCTGCAAGTGGGCCAAAAATGAAGCCACATACTCCTTGTTGAAGATGTGACCATGCAGGTTCTCGAAAACACCGATTATAGGGCGTTCGCTTTTCGGTTTGCGCAAGTCGTTGTTAAAAAGCACCAGTTTCTTTGGGCATCCTACGGCTACAGCTTTGCTCCGCGTTTCTTTGCTGACCCAAGCGGGTAAAGACTCGACGGGACCCCAGGTCAGAACGGTTTTAGCTGCAAACTTGATATCGGGCCCATAAACATGATCACAAAAACTGAGGCCTAAGTTAGGGAACCCATGTTGCAATGTATAGGTTGCAACGTTCATCTTGTTGGCCAGCCGGGTGATTATATAAGGCAGTTTGTTTTTGGCGGCTGATGATTCAACAGTGGACAGAAAAACATCGGACCGCATCAATGTTTTCAGGCATTTTGCCAAACCGGCATGGCTGACCACCTGTGTGACCACAGCCTTTTTCTCTTTCAGCTGGGCAAGAACTTCAGGATACCTGCGAACACAACTATCGACGACCCAGAAGGTTACTTCAGTGTTTTGTCGGTGCAATGCTGTCTCGTGCAGCCCAATTAGCAATTCGACATCTTGAGGGCGGCTGACGAGCAGGATAATACGTTTCGGTCCGGAACCCTGTTGGGCCTTGTCAAAAGCCTTGAATGCCCAGTTGTAAAACGGAGCGATTAGAATTAATGATTTGGCATAATATCGGTTGATCTTCTTGGTAAGATTTCTGGACATTTACAATGCCTTGCTATTTTGAAAGAGGCGAGGGCTGGTTTAAGCGAATACGGTGCGTCTTGCTTTGCTGATCGACAAAAAATGGCGGCTTGCTCACACTAACCGGACTGTCTCGGCGCATTCAATCCTGCCTTCTGGGCTCGTTTGAAGCGTGCCTTGGCAACCCCCTTACGAGCCATTCTTATCGCATACCAGAACTGTTTGAAGGGCCACGGTGCGGTATGTCTTTTGAAAGCAAGCAGTGTTGCCCTTTGGACTTCCATTGGATCGTCGAGGGCCATCTTTTCCAACAGCTCTTGTCGCCCAGGCGCGCTGACGGCCCTGACGGAACCACCATTGAGGCCATATGTCGTTGACAGGACTTTCAACCCGGAGGTCTCGAAAAGGGCCCTCAGAGAACGTTCTGTGTGGTAACAGAGGTGGGCGGTATGGATTGAAACGGGGTGCCCCCCGTAGATCGTTTGCCAGTCAGCATTCGGGACCTCGGCACACAGCAGTCCGTCCTTGGCCAGAAGAGTGCTTGCATCTTTAAGGAACTGTCCCGGATTGCTGCTGTGTTCGAGGACATGTGAGCTTGTAACAATGTCGTACTGCCCGCACTGCTTTGCGACGAATTGCTCCAGGGTCCCGGTAAACACCTCGAACCCTTTCTCGCTGAGTCGTGCCGCATGCTTGACGGAAGGCTCGACACCGGACACCGATGCCCCTCTTGCCATGGCCTCAGTAATGAGAAACCCATGACCGCAGCCGATATCCAGCAACCTGAGGCCATTTAAGGGCCGGTGTTTTTCAAGGGCGTCCAGGATCCCCGAGGCAATGCCTTGTTTCCGCTTGACCCACTTGTCACTCTTGGCCCTCTTATCCATCGAGTAGAGCTTGTAATATTCTGACGAGTAGAATTGTTCCAATCCTGCGTCGTCTATCCTGGGGTTAAGCTGGCGAAGCCCGCATCTCCGACAGACGCTCAATGAAACGGGCAGGCGATGCCTGTCAACCTGATCGATCAGGTGAGCAAATTCGTTGTGCCCACAAAGAAGACACGGATATTTTGTAAAATTTTCTCGCGAAAATTCCATCTATCCGGTCTCCCTTTGTTGTTTCATGTAAATATACTCCGCCAGCTCCAGATCCCAGTAAGTATCGATACTGACCAGGTCCCCCTCCAGGATCAGCGCCCCGGTGCGTTCTCCCTTGATGCTCTTCTGTTCCAACAAGCAGTTGCGCCTGATCGCGTAGGCGACGCCGTTGCGGTGGTAAACGGGGACCAGTTGCTGGCGGGCGATGATCTGCTTGCCGGACTGGTCATAGTAATCGAGGCGATGATCGCTTACTGTCAACTGCTTCAGGGGATGATTCTTCGAGTCTGTTTCGGAGACTGTCCAGACCGCGTCCCAGCCGCCGTCAATCAGCATCCGGATTGTATCGCTCACGTGTTCTGTGCGTCTCAGCGGGGAGGTCGGTTGCAACATGACGACAATGTCGTAGGTCACTTTGTCCTGTCGCTCCATTTCGACCAGTGCATGAGACAGGACCTCCAGATCGGAGATCCGGTCGCCGGAGAGGTCTTCCGGGCGGTAGAACGGCACATCGAGGCCCGCATCTCTGGCTACGTCGGCGATCTCTTTTGAATCGGTCGAGACGATTGCCCGGTCAATAGAAGGGATTTCCTTGACCAGGTGGCCGACGCGAGCGACCAGCGGCACGCCGAGAAAAGGCTGCAGGTTTTTCAGTGGGATCCCCTTGCTGCCGCCACGCGCGGGGCAGACCACAAGGATGCGTTGTCCGTCGATCATGATGCCTCCCGGGATATTCCGTCCAGCAGGGCCGGCAGGTCCCGCAGGTCATCTACGCGCTGAGGACTCTTCCTGACTGTTGATTTGGCAATACCTGCTGTCATGGCAACGAAGTGGCAGCCGAACAGTTCCGCGCCGCGCTGGTCGTCAAGCTGGTCGCCGACATGAACCATTTCGGTTCGTTCTGTGCCGAATTTTTTGGCAATGCTCAGGAGGTTCTCAGCTTTGCTGGCTTCCGCGCCGTAGACGGCCTGGAAATAATGATCCCAGTTGCGCAACTTCGTCAGATGCCGCAGCGGGATGACCGGCGTAGCTGAATTGACGAACAAGAGCAAGCCTGTTTCGGAAAGCTTTTCCAGGGCGGCTGTTGCGCCAGGCATCTCCGCGCACCGGGCGATGGCTGTTTCGCATCTTGCCGTGTAATCGTCGGCCAGGCGCGCGGCCCAGTATTCCGGCGGGGAGTCGGCTGGCAAGAGGTTCCTGTCGATCAACTCTTCTGCAATCCTGCGGGTTTTCTCATAGCGATTGGCGGCCGGCCAGCGCTCGAAAACCTCTGCAACGACCTCTCCGGAAGAGTCCCAGGGACGAGCAATTTCAAAGAAGGCTTCTCTTTTGATCTCGTTGGAGTCGACCAGGGTGCCATCAAAATCAAAGACGACGCATTTGATCATGCCGGGATGTCCCCAATCAGGCCTTGGTCTGACCCGTCATGGCCTTGATCTGAAAACGTCCCCAGTGGTCGACAACGGTCTTTCTCTCTGCCCTGGACAGCTTGTTGATGCTCTTGTCCTCGTAGAAAGAGTCGTTGTCGTGATCACGGCTGGAAATCTCCTCGAAGATGACGCCGTCTTCAGTGCCGAACGAGTGCCAGACCCCCGGCATGACAACCACGCTTTCACCGGGCACGAGCGTCCGGTGATGACCATCAACGGTGCATTCCAGCTGCCCGTAGAGCACCTGGAAGGTTTCTTCTTTCAGAGCGTGATAGTGGGATGGATGCTTCTGGCCGGGCAACTGCACGACAAGCTTTTTGCAGTAGTCACGGGTGACGCATTCGATCAGGACCGCACCGGTCTCAAGGAACTTCGGAATCCCGTAATGATGCGAGTATTCGACCTTGAACTCCGGGCCGAGGTGAATTCTCGCTTCGTTGAGCATCGCTTTGACCTCATGGACTGCATGCTTGATCACCAGCTCATCTTCAGAGCCGGGCAGGGCGACCTTGTCCTCGAAAATCGGCTTGTTTGCAGCGACATCGCCCTTGCTGACGATGCCCGGCCTGAATTTGCCGCTATCGAGCTGTCCGTCGGTATAAGGGATGGCGAAGTAAACCTGGTCACTTTCGATCACGGCGCCCTTGCGGATCTTGCGCCTGGCATAAACCCCGCGCTTCAGGCCATCGATGGCGTTCTGCTCGGCGTCTGAAGCCGGCTGGCGTTGCTTTGGCCCACACAGCACCTGGGCCCTCTGCTTGGCAACGATCCATTCGCCGATCTGCTCCGGTGTCGATGAATAAGCATTGAGTGGTGAGTCTTTCGTCGCAATCCCGACATGGCGCTCAAACAGCTCTGCGCCCAGGGCGACAGCCAGCTGCACGGGGGTCATGTCCGATGGCGATTCGTGGGTGGACCAGCCGACATGAATGCCCGGATAGCGGTTTTTCAACAGGGCGATCTGACGCATGTTCATGTTCGCGTCGGGGGTCGGGTAGATCGCTACGCAGTGCATTATAGCGAAACCGGACTCCCCGGTGCTGGAAGAAGCTGACCAGGTTGTCTATGTCACGCAGGGTCAGGCCGCCGGTCGAAAAAATCACCGGTTTGTCGGCATCGGCAACTTTTTCGAGGAGGGGCCAGTCCTTGCCCGAGCAACTTGCCACCTTGATCACATCGAAACCCATATCGCAGATGATGTCGACCGAGGCCTCGTCAAAAGGTGTACACATGGTGACCATGCCCTGGGCACGGACCTCGTCGAGCAGCCTCTGGAATTTGTCCCAGGGCAGGCGCGTCGACAGGAAGCGCTGGACCTGCTTGTGGTCGCTGTTCTTCTGGTGCTCCTGGTGAATGAAGGTATCGAGTTGGCGGAACTGGAATTTCAGTGCGGCACGCGCGTTGCAATCCTTGACGACCTTGGCGAAGGAACGAACAATATTGAGCCCGTGCTCCACGTCACCCTGGTGGTTGTTGGCCATGTCCAGGATCAGGAGATCTCTAAAGTCAAATTTCTTGTTCACATTGTCCTCCGTTTATTGTTTCGATGCGACCGTCAGTGCATCGAGAGAGTAGCCTTTGGCATAGTCGATCAAAACCCGTCTGCCGTGACTGTTTGCCAGGTGCGCGGCGGCGACGATCAGCATGGTATCGAGACCGCACTCCAGCGAAATCGAGCTTTTATCTGGTCTCCCCTTGAGGACTGTCTCAACGTGCTTGAGCTCGGCGATAAAGTCGTCCGGGCGGGTTTTTTTGAAGACCATCTCTTCTTTCGGGTTGCTGCCATGCTGCCACTGGATTCGGTCTTCGCTGCCGATCGTGATGTCGATGTAGCCGTCCTTGCCCTGGATGCGGCCCCATTTTCGTGCAGGTCGGGTGACCACGTCCTGGACCACGCGTCCGACCAGACCGTTTTCAGTGCGCAGGTTGAGCAGGCAGAGCTTGTCGTAGTCGACAAGGTCGGTTTTGACGTATTCCAGGCTCGCATCAACCTCGGTGACACGCCCGGCTCCCAGGCTGCGCGCCAGGTGCTGCCAGAGGTTGATGGCGTGGGAATGCTCGCCGCTGGCACCGCCGCCTTTCTGCCAGAAACCCAGGTAGCTGTCCTGTGGCCCATCGAGCCAGGGGTGAGCGGTGAAAATCCCGCCCCAATGTTCGCGGAATTCAACGTCAAGAGTTTCAGCCGCCCCCAGGTGCGGGATGAGCTCGATCGCCTTGTCGGCAACAGAGCTGACGACGTGGTTGTAGCCAACGAAAACCTCGACGCCGGTTTGCCGCGCCAGGCTGTACAGCTCGTCGGCCTTCTCCATTTTCGGAGTGCAAAGCGGTTTCTCGACCAGCACGGCCTTCGGCTTTTCGGCAATCGCCTGGATAGCGAGGTTCATGTGTGAATCGGGCGGGGTGCCGATGAAGATCAGGTCAAAGCCCTCGCGAGGGGCTTCAGCCGCAGTACAAAGCCGGATCGATTCATCCCACCGGCCGTAGCGTGCCGGGTAAATCTCTTCCCTGGTCCGTCGCAGCGCAGCGGGATCCAGGTCGCAGATTGTCACGTCCCAGCCCATTCGGCGCGAGGCGTTGGCCAGGTGGTTGCCGATGGAGCCGGCGCCATAAATCTTTACGTTGTACATGGTTTCTCCCAAAAAAGTATTCCCGGGCAGAGGGCAGATCAAACCGTTTTAGCCTTCCGCCGTTTGCGTTGAGTATCTAATGACGACTATTGGTAAATCCAGTATAGATGCTGTGAATGCTTTTTGACCTTGAGGTCATGGAACCGGTCCAGAAGCTTGCCGAAACGACCGATCATCGCCAGCATTTCATCCGCCGTTATCCCGGGGTAGCGGTGGTCGTGCAGGGTGATATTGTTGCGATGACCGGGCCGCCGCATGTTGATGCGTTTCTCGATAGTCCGCAAATGTGTCTGGGACCATCCGCTGAAACGATCTGACATGCTTGGCGCTGGCGGCGGACCTTCGCGGTAGCCGGCCTCATCGAGAACATCGACGATCCGGTCAGCGGCAAGACGTCCTTCCAGGGCAGCGATATGCGGTTCCAGGGCCGCTTTTCGCACGTCCCAGTCGAGCGGGCCGATCTTGCCATCGACAATCGCCCGCACGGTCGCCAGGAGTTCTTCGACAGTGAAAACCCGCCGGCTGACGTCACGGGTAATCGGGAAATCGTATTCATCGACGGTGAGCGGTTCAAAGTTCACCCCTGGCCTGCC
>CAVQRZ010000002.1:0-81457 GCA_963715335.1 uncultured delta proteobacterium | reverse complement strand
ACTTGATTACGTTGAAACCCAGACTGCCGTGTTGACCAGCCTGGTTGATGTCTACCGGGCCATGGGCGGAGGTTGGATCGACGTTGCGGACAGAGGGACGGGAACGGCCACTGATACCTCTGAACAGGAGATTGCTGCTCAGCCGGCGACTAAATAGGGTTCAGCTTGCTGACAAAGTTCAGCATTGATGTTTAGCAGGGCAACAGATGGTTCATCTGTTGCCCTTTGCTGTTGTTTTCTGGAAATCAAAGACAAAAGCAAAACCCGGGGGTCGCGCCCCCCGACTGCGCCTTACTCTTTTGCTGGCCCAAAAGAGTAAGCAGAAAAGGGCCTGCGCTGCGCTGGGCATGTCTGGCTCGGCAGGGCGGCAACCTCAATTCAGGACGTTCTAAACGATCAAGAGCCTACGCTTCCCCCGCAGGAGCCGAGGCTCTTGAGAGCCTCTCCTTTCGTGGAGATTTGCGTCGGTAGAGGTTGTTTTGGCTTTTCCCTGGTAAATCACACGGAAAGGTCAGGCCCTTTGACACAGGGCCGGATCCCCATTACAGCAGGTTCTTGAAGTCACAGAAATCCGGCAGAGGAGATGCCCTCCGCAAGGAGAAGGCACTTTTGCATACTTTTGTTGCCGGACAAAAGTATGGCGTCGGGCGGGACGCGACCCGCCGGTCCTGCTTATCTTTACGTTCTCAAATTTCAACGGATCATAAACCAAAGCAAAAAGCAAAACCCGGGGGTTGCGCCCCCCGACTGCGCCTTACTCTTTTGCTGGCCCAAAAGAGTAAGCAGAAAAGGGCCTGCGCTGCGCTGGGCATGTCTGGCTCGTCACGGCGGCAACCTCAATCCGGATAGTTCTAACCGATCAAAAGCCTACGCTTCCCCCGCAGGAGCCGAGGCTCTTGAGAGCCTCTCCTTTCTGTGGAGGCTTGCGTCGGTAGGGGTTGTTTTGGCTTTTCCCTTGTAAATCACACGGAAAGGTCAGGCCCTTTGACACAGGGCCGGATCCCCATCACAGCAGGTTCTTGAAGTCACAGAAATCCGGCAGAGGAGATGCCCTCCGCAAGGAGAAGGCACTTTTGCATACTTTTGTTGCCGGACAAAAGTATGGCGTCGGGCGGGACGCGACCCGCCGGTTTTGCTTTTAAGCATTTCAAGAAAAGGAAAAGGGCAACAGATGAACCATCTGTTGCCCTAGGCTTCACAGAAACTCCCCTTGCCAGGGGAAAAAAGCAAACCCCGCATCAGGTGCGGGGTTTGTCAACGATCTGGGCACTGAAGAAATAATCTTGAGGCCCGTTGTCTTTCTTAAACATCAAATGATAGAGCAAAACTTACTATTAATTAAGGTGTTGCGAGATTTTTATAGAACTTGCCTTAAGAATGCCTTGGTCCGCTCTTCCCGCGGGCTGACAAAGAAGTGCTCAGGCGTTCCTTCCTCAACCAGTTTGCCCTGATCCATAAAAAGAACCCGGTCGGCTACTTCGCGGGCAAAACCCATCTCGTGGGTGACAACCACCATGGTCATCCCTTCGCGGGCCAGTTGCTTCATGACCTCGAGTACTTCACCGACCATTTCGGGGTCGAGGGCGCTGGTCGGTTCATCGAAAAGCATCACTTTCGGGTCCATGGCGAGGGCGCGGGCGATCGCAACGCGCTGCTGTTGGCCGCCGGAAAGACGAATCGGGTATTCATTCTCCTTCTCGGGAATGCCAACCTTCTGCAGCAGCATACGGGCCTTTTCTTCGGCGGCTTCGCGCTTGCGCTTGCGTACGACTTGCTGGGCAAGGACGATGTTTTCCAGCACCGATTTGTGCGGAAAAAGGTTGAATTGCTGGAAGACCATGCCGACCTCGCGACGCACCAGGTTGAGGTCGGTTTTTTTTCCCGACAGGTCGACACCATCAATGATGATTTGTCCCGAGGTCAAAGTTTCAAGGCCGTTCAGACAGCGCAGGTAGGTCGACTTACCGGAGCCTGAAGGACCGATAATGACCACCACTTCACTGGGCTTGATATGGGCGGTCACGCCGTCGACGGCATACACCGTCTGACCACGTCCCGTAAAGGTCTTTTTCAGATCGACTGTCTTAATCACTGACCGAAAGCCTCCGTTCCACCCAGGAGATTACCTGGGACAGCACCGACGTCAGCAACAGGTAAAGAAACGCGACGACAAACCAGATCTCAAAGGTAGCAAAAGTCGAGGTGATCACCTCGCGGCCGCTTTTGGTCAGGTCGGTAATGGCGATTACCGAGACCAGCGACGAGTCCTTAATCAGGCTGATGAACTGGCCGGCGAGCGGTGGCAGGGTTCTCTTGAAAGCCTGAGGGAGGATGATGTGAATCATCGCCTGCGGCACATTCATGCCGAGTGAACGCGCCGCTTCCATTTGCCCTTTGGGGATCGACTGGATACCGGCCCGGATGATTTCTGCCACGTAGGCGCCGGCAAAGATCGCCAGGGCGCTGATGCCGGCAACAATCCGGCTGATGTCGAGCACGGTGCCGAGGAAGAAATAAAAGATGAAAATCTGCACCAGCAGGGGGGTGCCGCGGATCAGTTCGATATAGGTGATCGACAGGCTGCGCAAGGTCAGGTTCTGTGAGACTCTGCACAGGCCGGTTACCAGGCCGATGATCATGCCGAGTACACTGGCTGCGGCCGAAAGCCACAAGGTCGTCCACAAACCCATTATGAGCGGCCCGGCGTGCCACTCGTAGGTCGCGCCCAGGTAGTCACCTTCGAAGAGGTCTTCGTTCTCGGTGACCTTGAGGGTCTCTGTGTCGACGATAAAAGTCTCGTCTTCGCCGTTCTCGCCGGCGATCTTGATGTGGGTCTTGTTGCCGTTTTTCGATATGGATGCGACCCGCGCATCAAATGGCGCCGGGACGAGCGACTCCTGCTGGTAAAAAAAGTACTGCGGAACCCGGTTCCAGCGCCAGGTGTAGTCGATTTTCTTGGTGGCTATCCAGAGGCCAGCACCCATAGTGAAGAGGATGAAGACCGTGAGGGCATGCCAGAGTAGGCTGTTCTTTTGAGAAATCAACGCAATTGATCCCGCTAAATAGTCAGAAGAAAGACGGCGAGGCAGTCCCTTCGTAGGGCTGCCTCGCCATTCTCAGGGCTGCTTACTGGAGGTCTTTGAGCCACTCGTCGCTGAGGAACCACTTTTTGTAAATCTTGTCGTAAGTGCCATCGTTCTTGGCCTGGACCAGGAAATTGTCCAGCCAGTTGATGAAGTCAGCGTTGCCCCTGTTGACGGCCCATGCCAGCGGCTCGTAAGTGAACGGCTCGTCGAGCAGGATCACCTTGCCCTGGCCTTTTTCAGCAAAGGCTATGGCGTTGAAAGGCAGGTCGTAAACAAAAGCATC
Source organism: uncultured delta proteobacterium (assembly GCA_963715335.1). GTDB lineage: Bacteria > Desulfobacterota > Desulfuromonadia > Desulfuromonadales > BM103 > JAFDBW01. The sequence goes on along the minus strand of CAVQRZ010000002.1, from coordinate 78,088 downwards.
AATTTTGCCGTTGAGGAGGTCCATAACGCCTTCCTGCTCGGTTTCAAAGGAGATGTAGGTAGCATCAGAGATCATGCGTTTGGTCGCCTGCTCGCCGGTAGTGCCGAGCTTGGAGGCAACTTTGTACTTTTTGTTGTTCAGGTCCTTGTAAGATTTGATCTCGCCGGCCAGCTTCTTGTCGACCAGGATGCTTTGGCCGATGACGATGTAGGGCTTGGCGAAGCTGATCTTCATATTACGTTCCTGGGTGAGGGTCATGCCGCTCATGATGATATCGAACTTCTTGGTGATCAGGGCGGGGATGATGCCGTCCCATGCCGTGCTGACCAGTTCGAGTTCGACGCCCATGGCTTTGGCAATACGTTTGGCCATATCGACGTCGAAACCGACTATTTCGCCTTTTTTATTGGTCATTTCAAAAGGCATGTAGCCGGGTTCCATACCAACCCGCAGGGTGCCGCGCGCCAGGATGTCATCGAGGGTGTCGGCAAAGGCAACACCAGGCAGGGCCACACACAGAGCCAGCAGACAGGCAATCAGAAGTTTGACTTGTTTCATGGTTGTACCTCCTTGGAATGAAGAGAATAGGGTTCTATGCCGTGATGATGGCGGGAAAACGTTCAATAGGATTTTCCTTCATCGAGAAGTTCCGAGATGGACATCCGCGTGTTGCATCTGGGGCAGAGGGGCAGGTCATCAATGGGCAGGTAAACGATATTCGTGTAGCGGCACTTTGCGCAAATGACCTCGACGGGTTCACGTTTGCCACGCTCCATGATGCTCTCTCTCGCTGAAGGTTTGAAAAAAGAATTGAATTCACAGAACTCTGCTTATACCATAGCGCGTTTGCCTGAACAAGACTCTAACACATCTGCCTGGAATTTCATGGATCAGAGACAAAAAGACCAGTTTTTTGCCGAGCTTATGCTGGCGAGTGTGACGCTCTTCTGGGGTGCGACGTTTCCGATCGTCAAAGACGCGATCACCGAGATGCCGGTCATGGCTTTCCTGTGGGTGCGCTTTGCCATGGCTGCTGTCCTGTTGGCCATGATTACCGGGCGGAGTGGCTTTGCCACGCTTGACCGGCGTGGCTGGCGACTGGGGATCCTGCTTGGCACTCTGCTCTTTTCGTCTTACCTGTTCCAGACGTTCGGCCTGGAACGCACTTCATCGGCCAACGCCGGGTTCCTGACCGGTCTGGGGGTGATCTGGGTTCCGCTGATGGCTGGGCCAATTCTGAAGAAACCGGCAGCTTTTGGCTCCAAAATCGGTGTCTGCCTGGCCCTGTCAGGGTTGTTTATGCTGACCTGGCATACACCATGGACAATCAATTACGGAGATCTCCTGGTGATCGTCTGCTCGGTGTTCGTTGCCCTGCATATCCTCGGCCTCGATGCTTTCACCAAAGGCTATGACGGCCGGGCGCTGACCTTCGTCCAGATTGCCACCATGGCGGTTTTGGGTTGCTGCGGCAGCCTGGCCTTCGAACCGACTTCGTGGCCGCAAGCCTGGACAGGCTCACTAATCTTTGCTTTCGTCATTACGGCTGTCTTTGCTACCGCTTATGCTTTCTGGGCCATGACCACCTTTCAGAATCGCACCACTCCGACCCGTGCGGCCCTGATCTACACGCTTGAACCGGTTTTTGCTGCGATCTTCTCGGTCTGGCTGGCCGGGGATCGCCTGACCACGATCGGCTGGTTCGGCGGCGCGCTTATTGTTGCCGGCATGATCGTAGCCGAGGTCTGGCCCTTGCTGAGTCAAAGAGCGACGAGGAAACGGGCGACCGCCCGGTAAAAAACAGGTATTTGATCCTATTTCAAAAGCCTTTCTGACCAGGGGCAGCTTTTTTGTTATATTGTCCAGAACTATTACAAAGGGAGGTTTGCTATGCCTATCGGATACAAGGAACTGGTTGCGGATGCTGAGTCACGTATCAAAGCCATCTCTGCTGAGAATGCCCTGGCCGAGGCCTCATCACCGGATGTCGTGTCTTGTCGACCTGCGTGATGTCCGCGAATTGAAGCGGGAAGGGAAGATCCCCGGAGCTTTTCATTGTCCACGCGGGCTCCTGGAATTCTGGATCGACCCGGCAAGCCAGTATCACAACCCGATCTTCGCCGAGAATAAAAGGTTCGTTTTTTACTGTAATCTTGGCTGGCGCTCTGCGCTGGCTGCTGACATTGCCCAGAAGATGGGGCTCGAAAATGTCTGCCATATCGATGGCGGCTTTGAAGCATGGAAAGCGGCAGGCGGAGCAGTAGAAACCAGGTAGCGCTGTTAGATCTTCTTCCCGTCATCAGAGAGCGGGGAGAGTAGATGAGTGGCATCCAGGGCTTTCTCACCTTTTCAAGACACTTTTAGAAGATTCACATGCGCTTGCGATGGCCACCTGGATCAATTCCAGGCGGCCATTTCCTGGTCAGGATTGCGGGGATGGAATTCATTGCTCAAGATTATGAACAAGAATACATGAAAATATTTTTGTTTGTATTCGCGTAACTCATCTGATAAAAAATCTCTTTTTCTGCGAACGGGGAAGAGATGAACCGCCTTTATATCTCAATTGTCATATTATTTTGTGGCCTAGCAATATCAGCCTCATCCTTCGCTGATGTTAGCAAACAGATCAGTAGTCAATCTGACAGAGATTGAAAAGGGCATATCCCTGTATGAGGAGTTCTGTGCCAATTGCCACAAAAGTTTTGCCAAAACCACCAAGCCGCAACGTAGTCTGAGCCGCCTCCGTTCAGCAATTGAATATATCCCTGCGAAGAAATTTCTCGATTTTTTAAGTGATGAACAACTCGAAGCCATTGCCTCGGCTTTAAGAACTGTACCCCTCAAAGAAGCTTCGCACAAAACAATAACGATCGTTGAAAATACAGTCTAGCTCTTGTCTGACCGAGAACATCAACGCGGTCACTATAAGTTGCCATCGCCAACAAAATTAAGCCCCATCCGGTTTTTCTGGATTGGGGCTTTCCTGTGAGCATTACTGTAACTGATTCCCGGATCACCCGGGGATATTTAGCATGAGGCCGCAGAGAGTCGAATGAAACAATCTCTGTCAGATCAAATCTAGATTATTACAGTTAAACGATGGTTTCTCACCCCTTAGCCTTTACTTGATTATTCCCCCCTGAGATACGTCGAAGGTTTCTGCCCAAGGGCCTTCCATGTGCCGAGCAGGCCGAGCAGGAGCGTCAAGGCAATCCCGATCAAAATGGTTGTGATGATCGTTCCCGGATGCAGGGTAAAAGGCATCTGCATCAGACCTTTGAGGATACCCATAGCCGCCAGGCTGCCGACCACCGCGCTGATACAGCCGGCAACCGATCCGAGGAACAGGAACTCTGCGGCGAACGCCCACAGGATGTTGAAGCGGGTCGCACCACACACTTTGAAAATGACCGCATCGTGAATGCGCCGGTGCTGATCCGCTGAAACCGCCCCGGCCAGCACCATAAATCCGGTCAGGAGAGCGATCGCTGCGATACTGCGGAACGCCATGCCGATCCGGTCGAGTGTGCGGGAAACATTCTTCATGACTTCGCGGGTGCTGATCGCCGACACGTTCGGGAATTGGCTGGTAATCGTCGAAAAGGCGGTTTCCTCGACGTCGGGACGGACATGAATGGACGCAATATTGGTTTGCGGCGCGTTCTCCAGCAGGCCAGGCGAGAAGATCAACGCAAAATTAAGGTCGAGGGTTGACCAGTCAACTTCTCGACGGCTGCTGATTCTGGCCGTCACGTCACGGCCGAGGATATTCACCGTCAAACTGTCACCAATGTCGACACCAAACCCTCTCGCGAGGTCGTCTGTAAGCGACACAAGAGGTTCGCCGGTATAGTCAGGCGGCCACCATTCACCGGCAACGATCTGCGTATCGGGCGGCATCGCGGCTGAGTAACTCAGGTAGCGGTCGCCTCTTACGGCCCAGCTTACGTTCTGCGCGATCTCTGCCATGTTTACCGGGGTACCGGCAATCGCGGTGATCCGACCGCGCAGGGTGGGATAACGTTCGATTTTGCGGATACCGGGCAGGCTCTTTGCGATCGCCTCAAAGCTTTCAACCTGGTGGCTCTGAATATCGAGAAAAAAGAAGGCTGGCGCCTCGTTCGGCACGGTTTCGTTGACCTTGTCATCGAGGTTGGCCTGGACCAGCATGATCACAACCAGTGCCGTCAACCCCAGCCCCAGCGAAAACAGAGCGCTGCCGGCTGGTGACCCCCGGCGATGGATGTTGGCCAACCCCAGACGCAGCGAGGGATTGTTCGGCCGCGGCAGATGGCGGGTCAGTTCAACAATCCTGGCGGCGGTATAACGAAACAGGCCGAAACAGACGGCTGCCCCGCAAATAAACCAGGACGCCATTTTCCGGTCCGTGCTGGTCAGAACAGCGAGCACAGCCAGACAGATCACGGCAATAGCAATCATTACCCTGATGCCGGTGCCGGGGTCCTGGTCCGAGTTTTCACCGTAACCGCGAAAAAGGATTGCAGGGGAGATACGTCTTGAAACACCAAGTGCCTTGAGGGAGAAAACCAGCGCAATCAGCAGACCGAACATGGCCGCCGTAAGCAGGACCTGCCAGTGAATTGCCGGAGCCAGAGGTACGGGAGATTGGCTGCCGAGAAGCTGGTTGATCAGAAATGGCAACGCCGCACCGCAGACAATCCCGGCGCCGGCACCGAGGGCGCCGAGGAACAGGACCTGCATGAGATAGGCCATAAAAACCAGCTGGCCCGGTGCTCCCAGGCATTTCATCGTTGCGATATGCACGATCTTGCCAGTCAGGTAGCCGCGCACGGCGCCGGAGACGCCGAGTCCGCCAACCAGTAACGCGCAAAGACCGATCAGGGTCAGGTTCTGATTCATACGGTCGAGGAAGAAACGTACCCGGGGGGCCGCCTCACGCCAGGTGCGCAGGCGCCAACCGGCCTCGGGAAAACGTTTCTGCAAATCGTCCTTGAGTTGGTCGACCGTTTCACGGTCTGCGAGTCGCAGCCGGTATGCGTGATAGATCAGGCTGCCCGGCTGCATCAATTCCGTGGCGGCAAGCCCGTCGAGGCTGGTCATGAATCGGGGGCCGAGATTGAATGCCTGTATGGTCCGGTCGGGTTCGGTCGTCAGGACGCCGCTGATGCGGAACTCTGCAGCCCCGACTTTCACTTTGTCGCCGATATCGACACCCAGCCTGGCAAGCAGGGCTCGCTCCACCAGGGCTCCGTATTCGCCCTTTTTGACAAGCGCCAGGTGGAGCGGCTGCGACGGCTCGATATCAACACTGCCATAGAGAGGATAGGTCAGGTCAACCGCTTTGAGTTCCGCCAGAATCCGCTTGCTTCCCTCCCGATTCGCCACCATGGTGCGCATGGTTATTACGTGTGACAATGCGCCGTGTGTGGCGAGGAGGCCAGTATAATCTTCCGGGAGCTCACGGTGGGCCATGCGGATTTCAAGGTCACCGCCGAGCAGGGCACTGGCGTCAGCCAGAAGACCTGATTTAGCCGACTCGGTAAAGGAACCGATCGCACTGATAGCGAAGACACCGAGGAAGAGGCAGGTCAGGAACACACCAAAGCCGCGCAGCCCGCCACGCAGTTCTCGTCTGACCAGACGCAGGGCCTGCTGTATCATGTGGAGTTCATTCACTTGAGGCGCCTGTTATTTCGATCACCCGACCGTCGATCATCTGGATGGAACGATGGCAGCGTGATGCGAGCGATTCGTCATGGGTAATCAGCACCAGGGTGGTCCCATGTTCCTGTTGCAGGTTGAAGAGCAGGTCCATGACCATGGCCCCTGTTTCCCGATCAAGATTGCCGGTTGGTTCGTCCGCCAGGAGCAGGGAAGGGTTGGCCACAAAAGCCCTTGCCAGTGCGACACGTTGTTGCTCGCCGCCGGACAACTCTCCGGGGAAATGGTGCAGTCGATCACCGAGCCCGGTCTTTTCGAGGGCTGTCCTGGCCTGGCCGGCAGGGTTTGCGGCAGCCGCGAATTCCAGTGGCAGCGAAACATTCTCCAGTGCCGTCATAGTCGGAACCAGGTGAAAAGACTGGAAAACGATCCCTACATGCTTGCGTCGAAAACGTGCAAGGTCATCCTCGCCGATCGCGGTCAAGTCCGTACCGGCGACCCTTACCTGGCCAGAAGACGGTCGTTCCAAGCCTGACAGCGCCATCAGCAGGGTTGTTTTGCCTGCCCCCGATGGACCAACGATGCTGACCGTTTCACCGCTCTTTATCGACAGGTCAACGCCGCGCAGTATGTTGACCGGGCCGGCGCCACCAACTAGACTAAGGTGTAGGTCCCTGATTTCTACCATAGGTTTGTCCATGTCCTTACTTAGAGTTTGTCTCTTCCTGGTTGTTCTGGCAGGCAGCAGCGTTCAATCGCTGCATGCCAATCATACTGCAGATTCAGCTCTGCGTCTGCTGGTCTTTGGCGACAGCCTGTCGGCCGGTTACGGCCTGGAACCTGAAGATTCGTTTCCGTCGCAACTGGAAGAAGCTCTTGATGCCGCCGGTTACAATGTCCGGGTTATCAATGCTGGGGTTTCCGGTGACACGACTGCCGGCGGGTTGTCCCGCCTGGACTGGTCCCTCGCTGATAAACCGCATATCGTTCTGGTTGAACTTGGCGGCAATGATGCTTTGCGTGGCTTGCCGCCCGCAGAAACCTACGCCAACCTGGAGTCGATCCTTGCCCGCCTGAGAAAACAGGGTGTCGGCGTGATCCTGGCCGGCATGCAGGCCCCGCGCAATCTTGGCAGGGATTTTACCACAGAGTTTAACGCCGTCTATCCTCAGCTGGCGAGCAGGCATGACGTGACGTTCTATCCCTTTTTTCTCGACGGCGTCGCACTTGACCCCGCCTTGAACCAGTCAGATGGGATCCACCCAAATCGTGCTGGGGTTAGAGAAATTGTCAGAAGGATCCTCCCTCTATTGAAATCCGAACTGGATAAAATCAGCCTGGATCATTGAACCTCTGAAGGCCCTGTTCCTCCAGTTACAAAGTGTCGGAAATTGTCGACCGACACTATAAGGCCCCGCTCGATGGCGGGGCCTTATAGTGAAATAGCATTGCGTTGAACTGCGAATTGTCGTTTTACCGTTTCGTACCTACCTGAGGTACGCTTCCGTCACATATCGCCTCATCATGACGTGCGTATTGAAATAGTAGGCGTTCTTGCCGATCGCATTCTTCATCACCTTGGTCCAGCCTTCACGATCTTTGTAGTAAAGAGGGATGATGGTCTGTTCAAGCTTCTGGTAGAGGTCTTTTACATCTTCGTCCGAATGGTTGACGTCGGTAGTCGTCTCGGTCGGTGGCGGCCCGATCGACCAGCCGGTAACCCCTTCTATGTGCCCTTCGATCCACCAGCCATCCAGGACGCTGAAATTCGGGACCCCGTTCAGGGCGGCCTTCATGCCGCTGGTTCCTGAGGCCTCCAGTGGTCGCTGCGGGTTATTTAACCAGATGTCGACGCCAGGGATCAGTCGACTGGCAACGTCCATGTTGTAATTCGGCAGATAAACTATTTTCAGATCGTCACCGAAAAATTCGCTTTGATTGCGGATATCCTGGATCATTTTTTTGCCATGGTCGTCGTGCGGATGGGCCTTGCCGGCAAAGACCAGCTGCAACTTCCCGGCACCGATTTTCTTCAGACGCTCGTGATCATTGAAGATCATGTTGGCCCGCTTGTATGCAGTAGCCCTGCGGGCGAAGCCAATGGTCAGAACCTCCGGATCAAATTTTTCGCCGGTGGTCTCTTCGATATACTGGAAGAGGTAAGCCTTGGCGCCGGCGTGGGCGTCCAGAATCTCCTGGTCCGGAATGATGTCAACCCTGACCAGAAGCTCCGGCTCGTTGGCCCAGCCGGGCAGATATTTGTCGAACAGGGTCATCATGTAAGGTGATCCCCAGGTGAACGGGTGTATGCCGTTGGTGATGGCATGGATCTCGAAGCCCGGGAAGAGGGCCTGTGATACCTGGCCGTGTTTCTTGGCAACCCCGTTCACAAAGTGCGACAGATTCAGGGCCAGCATCGTCATGTTGAGTTCGTCTTCACCGCCAAGCTCCTTCAGGATACTTATCGGTACGACATCACCCATAACGCGCTCTACCAGGCTGTAAGGGAAGCGGTCGTGGCCGGCCTCAACCGGGGTGTGGGTGGTAAAGACACATCTTTCCTGTACGCGGCGGGTATTCCATGAGGCCCGTTCGTCCCAGGTGTCTTCCAGCGGCAGGCGGTGGTGGTTCAGCAATTCAAGAGTCAGCAGGCTGGCATGACCTTCGTTAAGATGGTATTTGCGAACCTGGAAGCCGAGGATCTGTAGCAGGCGCGCGCCGCCTATGCCGAGAACTATCTCCTGCTTGAGGCGGTAGCTTTTGTCGCCGCCATACAGGTGGTCAGTGATTTTTCGATCTTCGGCAAGGTTGCCGGGGATGTCGGTGTCAAGAAAAAGGACCGGCAATTCACCACCTGTCGGGCTCTTGACGCGGTACAGCCAGGCCTGGACCTTCACGTCACGATCCTCTATGGTTACCAGTGCCTTGCCTGGCAATAGTTCAAGTAAATCCTCGGGACGCCAGTCAACAGAGCTTTCCTGCTGCCAACCCTGTTCATCGAAGGTTTGCCGGAAATAGCCTTTGCGGCTGATCAGCGTAACCGCCACCAGGGGGAGTTTCAGGTCTGCTGCACTCTTGATCGTATCTCCGGCCAGGACTCCCAGGCCGCCGCTGTAAGTGGGGATTTCCGTAGTCAAGCCGATTTCCATTGAAAAATAGGCGATCCGTGATATCTCCGTGTACTGTCTCCAACTGTTCATTCGTTTCCTCGATATCGATGTGATTGTGATTGACAAGTATTGATTGGCAACTTCCCCGGTGCGCCAGAGTCGCTGTGCCATGCCCCTAGAATGATAGCATACACAAAATTCATTTTCCGCGTAGAACTGGACGAATTTTCATTTAGCGTTCTTTTATGAAAAACTTGCATAATTGTGAGGTTTAGGAAATAAATGATAATTCGAGATTTTTGTCCTGCCTGCAGGGGAATGTTTGGCTTATGTATCAATCTTTTTTTGCCTTCAAGGAACAACCGTTTTCCCTGACACCGAACCCGCGCTTCCTTTTCCTCAGCAAAACCCATAACGAAGTATACGCACACCTTCTTTACGGCATCGAACACCGGACCGGTTTTGTCGAAGTCACGGGCGAGGTTGGAACCGGCAAAACCACCATTTTGCGTTCACTGCTTGCGCATCTTGATGAAGACAAATATCGAGTCGCATTTATCTTTAACCCCAAGCTGACAGCTTTCGAACTTCTGCGCAATATCAATCGGGAATTTGGCGTTGCCGACGACGGTCTCAGCAACCCCGACCTGATTCACTCTCTCAACGAGTTTCTGCTGGCGGAGAACCTGGCTGGCCGGACCCCGCTGCTGGTCATTGATGAAGCACAGAATCTCTCCGCGGAAGTTCTTGAGCAGATACGGCTTTTGTCCAATCTGGAAACGGAAGAAGACAAGCTGATCCAGGTGATTCTGGTTGGGCAGCCGGAATTGCGCAAGCACCTGAGCGATCACAGTCTGCGGCAACTCAACCAGAGAATCGCCGTACGCTACCATTTGCGTCCCCTGAACGGCGCAGAGACCTCCTCTTATATTCTGAACCGCCTTAAAATTGCCGGTCGACCGGATACTAACGTCTTTTCTGCTGCGGCCTTGAAACGGATCTTCAAATACTCCGGCGGCGTTCCGAGAAGGATCAACCTTATCTGTGACAGGGCACTGCTGACCGCCTATACGGAAGACCGGGGGGTCGTGTCGGTTAGGCACATCAAGCAGGCTGTTGCAGAGTTGGATGGCATGGGAGAAGGTCGTGTCGCCGACAGGCAGTTGCCCTGGAAGGCGATCTCTCTTGCCGCCCTTATCACCCTGGTTGTGCTGGCAGGGTATTTCACCCTGGACACTTTTGGCAACAGCGCTACGAACGCGGCAACCGTGACCCCGGAGCCGGCCTTCGCGAGGGCACAAATACAACCGGAACCTATGTCTGCCGCACCGTCGCAAGTGCCACAGGACAATCTGCTTGCCAGCCTCAACGCGCTCTTTACCCTCTGGAAAGCGCCCCTGCTTGAACCCCGGTCGTCATCCGCCGGTCTTGACATTGATCGCGAGCTATCGGCACGCGGGTTTGAGCTTGTTCGACTGGCTGGCAACTTTGATGATCTGTCTAAATACAACGTGCCGTTCCTGATTCCGTTGGCCGAAGAGCAGGGCGGTGGGTACCTGGCTGTGCTTGGGCAAGTCTCCCCGGGGAACTGGAGAGTTGTTCCTGCTTACCAGGGCCGTGACACTCTCGATGCGGCAAAACTCAATACCCTCGGCATGCAAATGGCCATGGTCCCATGGGTAGATTTCTCTGCTATTGGCAACGTCGCCGCGCCGGGCACGAGCGGTGAAAACGTCAGGCGCCTGCAGTTTCTGCTCGGGCTTGCCGGATGTGTGGATGTTCCGACCAACGGTCGCTATGATAAGCGCAGCATCGAGTGTGTTAAGTCTTTTCAGAGGGACCACGGGTTGGTTGTTGACGGCCTGGTCGGTCCGCGCACTCTCATCCTCATCTACCAGGTGGCCGGGGCATATGATATGCCCAGGCTTTCCTGATATTTTCAGGACGCATCTGCATGAGTTCGATACTGAAAGCACTCAGGAAACTTGAGGAAGAAAAACGGGGAGGGAAACTCGAAACTCCCGATCTACGTGTTGACCAGGGCCAATCTGCCCCTGTGGGAAAATCATTTTTGCCCGTAGTAGCCGGGATCGTCTGCGGCGCTGCAATGGTCGGCCTGTTTTTCCTCTGGCCTGCCGGTCCCGCACGAAAACGGGATACCCTGCAGAGTGCCTCCCCGGCGGCGGCCGTGCCCCTTGTCGCTTCGCCGCAGCTGGCGACCGTCGCCCCGCCGGTCCCGGCGACAGCAGAAGTCCTGCAGGACCGTGCTGTTCCTGCAAAACCCGAAACTCCCGTTACGGATGCTGTCAGTGAGCCTGCAGGCATGCCGGTGATGCGAGCGCCGAACTCCGTGACGGCAACCAGTTCAGGACCCCGCAGAGAGTCGACAGGGCTTGTAGCCCCGGATACCGCAGCTCCCGTCGAACCGGCCATGACCGTTGTGCAGAACAGCGTGCCTGGGGAGTCTATGGCACTGCCTGAAAGCATAAGCCTGGTTGTGACGGAAATTTTCTACCAGGGCGGCGCCAACAGCATGGCCGTTGTCAACGATCTTCCGGTCATGGTCGGCAGCCACATCGACTCTGCTGTGGTTACCGCAATCCACGTCGACCGGGTGCTCTTCGAGATTAACGGCAAGGTTTATCCCGTTCCAGCAGCTCAGTAGTCGCAACGTCCGGTCGTCCTGCATATCTATTCTGAATCATTAGAACAATTCCTTCGTTGAATAATCTCCATTTAGCTGTAGAATATTCTTCAACTCTACTGTTATCCCATTATCATGATTTAGTTTAACCCTTTTAAAATAGGTACTTATGTATATGGCACGTTCCATGTAACGTTATATTGGCATTTTCGACCTCAAGGAACTTTTATGTTGTACACACCGCGATCACTCACAGTCATGCTGGTATCCGTAATCCTGCTCTTCTGTCTCTCGGGTGTCTGCGGTCCCGCGCTTGCGGCTGACCTTGACGAGCTTGTGCAGGAGGCCCTCAACAACAATCCGGACCTTGCTGCAATGAAAGCCCGCTGGGAACAGGACAGCTATCGAGCCCCCCAGGTCGGCAGCCTCAATGACCCAAATCTTTCCTTCACCTTTTCGAGTTACCCCAGCGATGATTTTTCCAGCGACACCACTCCGATGACCGGCAATGAAGTGAAGCTCTCCCAGATGTTCCCGTTTCCTGGGAAGCTCGAGAATCGTTCTGCGCTTGCCATGGAGCAGGCTAAATGGTTCGAGGCTGCCTATTACGACACACACTACCAGCTGGCCCGCAAGGTCAAGGACGCCTGGTATCGACTCTATTTCAGGCAGATGGCTATTGGTGTCGTAGAGCGCAACATGCAGCTGGCCGACGATATCATCCGCTTGACGGAGGTTCGCTATGAGACCGGCACGGGGCTGCAGCAGGACGTCCTCAAGGCCCAGGTCAACAGGTCAAACCTGATGGAACAGCTGATCTCGTTGCAACAGCAGAAGTCCGCTATCGAAGCTGAGTTGAACCGTCTGTTGAACCGGTCGACCGGGACTTTTGAGACCCCGGGTAAACTGGAACTGCCAAGGACCGATGTCGGACTGGACGAATTGCAACGGGCTGGTCTGGAAAACCGTCCCATGAACGCAGCCTACCAGGCCCTGATCAAACGTTACCGTCATCAGAAGCAGCTGGCAGACCTCGATAATTATCCGGATGTGACACTCTGGGGAAGCTGGCGTTTTCGAGATGATGACCTGCCCGATGGAGGGACCGATTTTGTCAGTGCCGGAGTCAGCTTCGATCTGCCGGTCTACAGGGCGAAAAGACGCGCCGCTATCGCCGAAGCCGATGCCGCCATGAGAATGGCGGAGTACCAGTTTATGGGTTTTCGAAGCTCCGTCTCTGAATCGATCAAACAAGCTTATGCCCGCAAGGAAGAGACCCTTCAGCAAGCCGAACTCTTCAGTGGAGGGATCATCCCTCAGACGAGTCAGAGCTTCGAGGCGGCCCTTGGCGCTTACCAAGTCGGCAAGGTTGACTTTATCAGCCTGCTGGACACCCTGATGACGACTTTCAAGGCAGAGATGGATTATTACCGGGTCAGCTCGGAGTACATGAGGAGTCTCGCGTGGCTTGAGGCTGAATCGACTGTGCCGTTGACCGGTCGCCCCGTGCTGATCGATGAACAGAATCATGGAGCTTACAGGGGAAAAAATGACCAGAGGACACAATGAATAAAAAACTTCTTTTGCTTCTGATTGTCGCCGTGGCGGTTATTGCCGCCGCGATAGCGGTCACTACCGTACTACAGGCGCCACACTCCGGCCACCTACAGGATGTTGCCGGTGTTGTCACGCCATCCTCCCTCGATGCTGCCGAGGACATTCCACAGAAATATACCTGCGGTATGCACCCGTTGGTCATTACCGACGAACCTGGCCTTTGCCCGATCTGCAACATGGAGTTGACGCCGTTGAAGCCCGGCGGCGGTGCCGGAGCGAACAAACCGGCCGGTGAACGCAAGGTCAAGTACTGGGTCGCGCCGATGGATCCGACTTATATCCGTGACGAGCCCGGCAAGTCGCCGATGGGCATGGACCTGGTCCCGGTGTATGAAGATCAAGCCGCAACCGGTTCGATCATCTCTGTGGACCCGGTGACGTCACAGAACATGGGTGTGCGGCTGGTTCTCGCTAAGCGTAGAGATATAAGCCGTACGGTTCGGACTGTCGGCCTGGTCGGGTACGAGGAGCCGAAACAGTACTCGGTCAACAGCAAAATCGATGGCTGGGTCGAACGGCTTTATGTTAACCAGACAGGGCAGTTCGTCAAGAAAGGAGCGCCGCTCCTTGAGATATACAGCCCGGCGCTGGTCAGCGCACAGGAAGAGTTCCTGCTCGCCAGAAACAACAACCTCTCGCTCGCTGGATCATCATTCCCCTCGATCGCGGCTGGCGCCAGTCGACTCCTTGACGCGTCACGCAGACGTCTCAAACTCTGGGACATCAGCGACCGCCAGATCGCCCGCCTGGAGCAGACCGGCGAGGTTACCAAGAACCTGACTCTTTACGCCCCTTACGACGGTATCGTCACCACGAAAATGGTCAGGGAAGGACAGTACATCAAAGTCGGCATGGAACTCCTCATGCTCTCTGATATCTCGAAGGTCTGGGTCTACGCAGATATCTACGAATACGAGATGCCCTGGGTAAAAATCGGTCAGAAAGCGAAGATCATACTGCCTTACGCCGGCAGCGAGCCGATCGAGAGCACGGTCAGCTATATCTATCCGTTCGTTGAGCCGAGAACCCGCACGGTCAAGGCCCGCCTGGATATCGCCAACCCCGATTTTGCGCTGAAACCTGACATGTACGTCAATGTCTCGCTAAAATCGGACACGATTGCCAACGCCCTGACTGTGCCGATCGAGGCCGTGCTGCACTCGGGTGAGAAGAAGACCCTTTTCGTTGCTCTCGGTGAAGGCAAATTCGAACCGCGTCAGGTTAAAACCGGTGTCCAAAGTGAAGACGGAGCTATCGAGATTGTACAGGGTCTGCTCGATGGAGAACACGTTGTCACCAGCGCTCAGTTCATGCTCGATTCGGAGAGCAAACTGCGCGAAGCAATCCAGAAAATGCTGGAGCCGGCTATGCCATCCGCAGACCAACACATACACAGCGAACCTGCCAAAGCAACTGAAGATGACATGGAATCTCTTTTCGCTGATGAAGACGACGAGGAAAAGGTGAAAGCTGACAAAGTAAAAGACGGAAAACGCAAAATGCCAACTGAGTTTTAACATGTTATCTTTCTCTTTTAACGGAACTTATCGTGCTTGAATTTATCATTGACTGGTCCTGCAAAAACAAGTTTATCGTCGTTCTTCTGACGATCCTTGTCATGGCTGGCGGCATTTATGCTGTTTCCCAGACCCCGATTGACGCCATTCCCGATCTGTCCGACGTACAGGTTATTATATTCACCGAATATCCGGGGCAGGCTCCGCAGGTGGTCGAGGACCAGGTCACCTATCCTCTGACGACCCAAATGCTGGCTGTGCCGCACGCCAAGGTGGTGCGAGGCTACTCCTTCTTCGGCATCTCATTCGTCTATATTATCTTTGAGGACGGTACCGACCTCTACTGGGCGCGTTCAAGGGTCCTCGAATACCTCAATTATGCAGCAGGAAAATTGCCGCGCGGCGTGACGCCAAGTCTCGGCCCTGATGCGACCGGAGTCGGCTGGGTCTACGAATACGTCCTCGAAAGCGACCGCCACGACCTGCAGCAGCTGCGCTCGATCCAGGACTGGTACCTGCGTTACGAGCTGACCGCAGTCGACGGTGTCTCAGAGGTTGCCAGTATCGGCGGTTACGTCAAACAGTACCAGGTCACTGTCGACCCTGCCAGGCTGCTGGCTTATCACATCACCATCCCGCAGATACGGCGCGCGATCCAGGCCAGCAACAACGATGTCGGCGGACGCCTGGTGGAGATGGCCGAGACCGAGTTTATGGTGCGCGGGCTTGGTTACATCCGCTCTACTAAGGACATTGAACAGGTGGTGGTCGGTACAGACGGGCAGGGAACGCCGATCCTGGTGCGCGACCTCGCCGAGGTTGATATCGGCCCTGAATTGCGCCGCGGCATTGCAGAGCTCGACGGTCAAGGCGAAGCCGTTGGCGGCATCATTGTCATGCGTTTCGGCGACAATGCCATGCAGACCATCGAAAACGTCAAGCGCAAGCTGAAAAGCCTTGAGGCAGGGCTACCCGAAGGCGTTCGAATCACGCCGGTCTATGATCGTTCAGGTCTGATCGAGCGGGCGGTATCCACCCTCAAGGAGAAGCTCCTCGAAGAAATTATTGTTGTTGCCCTGGTTACGGCCCTGTTCCTCTTCCATCTGCCCAGCGCACTGGTAGCGATCTTCACCTTGCCTGTCGCGATCCTGATCGCTTTTCTGATCATGCACCTGCAGGGTATCAATGCCAACATCATGAGCCTTGGCGGGATCGCCATCGCCATCGGCGCCATGATCGATGCCGCCATAATCATGATCGAGAATGCACACAAGCATCTCGAGCGTGACCAGGGGAAAAAACCGCACCGGGAGATCATCCTCGCTTCCGCCAAGGAGGTCGGGCCGACCCTGTTCTATTCGCTGTTGGTGATAACGGTTTCGTTCGTGCCGGTCTTTGCCCTGCACGAGCAGTCAGGGCGCCTCTTCAAACCTCTGGCATACACCAAGACCTATTCGATGGCGGCTTCTGCGCTGCTTGCAGTAACCATAGTGCCGATTCTGATGGGCTGGTTTATCCGCGGCAAAATCAAGCCGGAGGAGGCCAACCCGATCAATCGCCTGCTGATCCGGATTTATCACCCGATCGTCGACCTGGTGCTCAAGTGGCGCATGGTCACCCTGGTTATCGCCTTCCTGATGGTTTGCTCCATCTGGTACCCGTTGAGCCGCATGGGCAGTGAGTTCATGCCGCCGCTCTACGAAGGCGACCTGCTCTACATGCCGACCACGCTCCCCGGTATCTCGGTGACCAAGGCTAAGGAATTGCTGCAGCAGACCGATCGCATCATCGCCAGCTTCCCGGAAGTAGAACGGACCTTCGGCAAGGCCGGCCGAGCCGATACCGCTACTGATCCGGCGCCGTTGTCGATGCTTGAAACCACCATCATGCTCAAGCCGGAGGACCAGTGGCGCAAGGTGCCGACCCGGCGGTTTTATTCGGACTGGTCAGACGGGTGGGATTGGCTGAAAGCCCCTCTCCGAATCGTCGTCCCGGAGGAGAAGCCGATTACGGTCGAAGAGTTGACCGACGAGTTGAACAGTGCGATTCAGTTTCCCGGGCTCACAAACGCATGGACCATGCCAATCAAAACCCGCATTGACATGCTCTCCACCGGCATCAAGACTCCGGTCGGCATTAAACTGATGGGCAATGACCTGCAGACGCTGAGCGACCTCGGCGAACAGGTCGAGGCGCTGGTACGGACTCTGCCTGGCACCTTGACGGCTTTTTCCGAGCGGGTCGTGGGGGGCAATTACCTTGACTTCACTATTGACCGGGCTGCGGCGGCCCGTTACGGATTGACGGTTGGCGAGGTCCAGGAGATCATCCAGACCGCGATCGGCGGGGTGAACGTCACCCAGACGGTCGAGGGGCTCGAGCGTTACCCGGTGAATATCCGCTACCAACGTGACTACCGCAATGACCTGCCTTCTCTGGAGAGGGTTCTGGTGCCGCTCAGGGACGGCAAGCACGTGCCGATCTCGCAGCTGGCAAAGATCGAAATCAGGAAGGGGCCACCCGGTATCAAGAGCGAAAATGCGCGCCGTACCGCCTGGGTTTACGTTGATCTGCGTGGCATCGACGTCGGCACTTACGTCGCCAGCGCCAAGGAGGCGGTCGCCGAAAATATCAAGTTGCCCGAAGGCTACAGTATCGTCTGGAGCGGTCAGTTCGAGTACATGCAGGCGGCCAAGCAGCGCTTCATCGTGATTATTCCGCTGACCGTGCTGATTATCTTCCTGATCATCTACATGAGCACCCGCTCGGTCATCAAGACGGCCATCGTTTTCCTGGCAGTGCCGTTTTCCCTGGTCGGCGCTTTCTGGTTCCTCTATCTGCTCGGCTATCATACCTCGGTTGCGGTTTGGGTCGGGGTGATTGCCCTGGCCGGGCTTGATGCCGAGACCGGCGTGGTCATGCTACTCTACCTCGACATCGCACATAAACGCTGGGGTGACAGTGGGCGCATGCTCACACATGGCGACCTTCGTCAGGCGATCCATCACGGTGCGGTCAAACGTATCCGTCCCAAGGTTATGACCATCTGCGTAATCATCGCCGGTCTGCTGCCGATCATGTGGAGTCACGGCGCCGGTGCCGATGTCATGAAGCGCATCGCCGCACCGATGGTTGGTGGGGTGGTCACATCGGGGATCATGGAGTTGATGGTCTATCCGGTCATTTACTACCTCTGGCGCAGTCGAAAGCTGAACCCCAGCCTTGAGCCGACGGCTCTGGACGAGCTCAATGAAGATGGTTTGCGTGTTAACAACGAGTCGGCATGATGCTGCTGACCACAACCCCCTAAGGAGAAAAACAATGAAAAATCTAACGATTGCTCTTCTAACGATGTTTTTTGCCATGACCATGCCGATGCTTGCCCTGTCGGCGAGTCACGGTGACCACAGCGCCCATGGCCAGGCGATGGCCGACGACATGCACAAGGGCCACGATATGGGGACACATGGGCGGCGGCTTTGTTGATGTCGGCAAAGAGACTCAAGATGGCGTTGTTGCGACTGTCCAGATCAAGGCTTACGACGGCGAAACCATCGACAAGATGAAAACCATGGGGTTGGAGGCCACCCATCATGTCATGGTTTACTTTACTGATGAAAAGAGCGGCAAGCCGGTTGCCGGGGGCATGGTCGCGGTCAAGGTCAAAGGCGCTGAAGACACACCTGCCAAGCCGGTCATGATGATGCTGATGGGTGACGGCTTCGGCAGCGACGTCACGGTCAAGGGGAAGGGTATGTACACCTTTGAAATCGGCACCAAGCTGGAAGACGGCAAGAAGCGCCAGTTTGAGGTTGACTTCCACAACATGTAGCGAAAATGGCTGATTTAACAGATCTATAGCAGCGTAATCAAAGGGCCGTTCATCGGCCCTTTTTTTATGGCGCAGGATAGGTTAACCTGTCGAACAATATGGCGGCCACGTCTGACAATAAACCTCGCGAACTGCGCAACTTCAAATACGCTGTTCGCCTTGCTCTGCCCATCCTCTGGGCCTGTGCAATCTGCCTGCTCTCGCTGACCTCAAACCCGCCGCAAATTCCCGGCGTCCTCGGTTGGGACAAGCTGCTGCATGCCGTGGCTTATGCATTGCTGACAGTCCTTGTCGCCCAATACCTGCAGATCCACTGCACGGGTCACTGGAAAGCCGGTTTTTATGCCGCCTGTTTTGCCGTCCTGTATGGCGGCCTGATCGAAATCATGCAGCTGGCCATGCAGGCAGGAAGGTTTGCCGAATGGTGGGACCTGGTCGCTGACACGGTTGGCTCTGTTGCCGGTTGTGTCATATTCCGTCAAGCGGCCGTGATGAGATCTCAACATCATGACCGGAATGATACCCATGGATAAAACCCTCTATCAGGCGGCAACAGATGGCCATCTCATCCTGACGGTCAACGACCGGCTTTCGAGGT
Source organism: uncultured delta proteobacterium (assembly GCA_963715335.1). Taxonomy (GTDB): domain Bacteria; phylum Desulfobacterota; class Desulfuromonadia; order Desulfuromonadales; family BM103; genus JAFDBW01. The sequence continues at coordinate 59,124 of CAVQRZ010000002.1, read as the reverse complement.
ACCTGCACCGGCAATTTGATCTCGAGCAGCAGGGGCAGGGGCTCTCGGCCTGGTTGCGCCCTGACATCCTGAGCGTTTCCGCATGGCTGTCACGTTGCCAGAAAACCTTGCCAGAGCTACCGTCGTTCCTGAGCAAAGCCCAGCTACAGCGCGTCTGGGAGATGATTGTTGAAGAGGATATCGAGCAGACCGGCAATCATCTCCTGCAAGCTCCACAGGCCGCCCGGCGCGCCCTGCAGGCCCACCAATTGCTGGTAAGCTATGCGGCGGATTTCGATGCAAACCTGGCCGCTGATGATCACCGGGCCTTTCTTCGCTGGCGGTCTGCCTGGACGGGACAGGCCAAAAGGAACGCCTGGCACGACTCTGCCGAACTGCCATGGCTGGTTGCCGAAGCCATCATGGCAGGACGTGTCCAACTGCCCGAGAGAATCGTCTTGGCCGGTTTTGATGAGCTGGCGCCTGACCTGCAGCACCTCTGCAAGGCGATGGAAAGCCGCGGTACAGCCCTGCAATCATGGCATCCGTCGTCATGTGCCGAAACCACACGCCAGGTCATTGCAGACGGCCCTTACGAAGAAGTCAGCCTTTGTGCACGCTGGATCAGGGGCCTTCTGTCCGGCAACCCGGCGGCGAGTATCGGTGTGGTCGTGCCGCAATTTGAAGCCTATCGTCCACTGATCGAAGAAATCTTCACTGCAGAGCTTGCTCCACAGGCCCTGGTGAAGGGAGACGAAACACAACAGACCTTCAATCTGTCTCTCGGCCAGAGTCTCAACAGGGAAGGGGTGATTCATGCCGCCCTGAGGCTCTTGCGCACCGGAGTACAGGTCAGCCATGAAGAGGTCAGCTGGCTTCTGAATACCCCCTATCTCGGCAATGCGCTCACGGAAAGCGCCAGTCGGGCACAGATCGATCGTGAACTACGGAAGCTCAAAAGGTTCGACTGGAGATTGTCACGTCTCGTCAAGGTGGTCGCCGGACTGGCCGACAAGTATGCGCTCGCCATACCAGACGGCCTGGCTTTATTTAAAGCCCTTGTCGCTGAGCAGAAGAAGTCCACCAGGCAACTTCCCGGTGCATGGGCCGAACACTTTACCAGCCTTCTGCGCAAGCTCGGCTGGCCGGGAGAACGCGGTCTCTCCAGTCGGGAATTCCAGGCGGTTGAACACTTCAGGGATACCCTTGCGCAGCTGGCAAGCCTGGATGGGGTCTCCAGGCCGCTTGGCCGAGCCGAGGCGGTCAGGATCCTGTTTCGGCTGGTCAGTGCAACGGAATTCCAGCCGGAAGGGTACGATACATCGATCCAGGTGCTTGGCGAACTGGAATCGAGTGGTATGACGTTTGACCACCTCTGGGTCCTCGGCATGAGCGCCAAGGCCATGCCCAAACCACCCGCTCCGAATCCTTTCATCCCGTTGCCCGTACAGCGTCGCTTCGCAATGAAGCGGTCATGCGCCGAGCGGGAATTCCAGTTCGCCAAACAGGTAGTCAGTCGTCTTCTCTCCGCCTCTGCCGATTTCGTGGTCAGTTGGCCGTTAATGGCAGACGGCGTAGAACAAAGGCCAAGCCCCTTGATCGCGGGTGTTGCCGAGGCGACACTGTTCTTCGCTGATGCCGCTGCACCTGACCGGCTGATCTGGGCCCATCGGCCCGAGCTCGAAAAAATCACGGACAGTAAGGGCCCGGCGCTTTCCACACGCAAGCCGTTCTCCGGCGGGACCGGCATCATCAAGGACCAGGCTCTCTGTCCTTTCCGGGCCTTTGCCCACCACCGGCTCAGGGCAGAACGCCTTGATGTCCCGGATGTCGGTATCGACAACATGTCGCGCGGCACCTTGGTCCATACGGTTCTGGAGCTGTTCTGGAACGATGTCGGTGACCACTCAGCCCTGCTGGCCCTGGATGAAAAAACCCTGCACACGAAAATCCAGCTTGCCGTTGAGGCTGCCATGGAGCGCCTCGAAAAGGAGCGACGCAATGATCTGCCCGCCCGGCAGCGGCAGCTTGAAGCCCGCCGCCTGCTGACCGTCGCCCGCCAATGGCTCGATATCGAGGCCCGCCGCGACGATTTTCGGGTTACGGGCGCTGAAAAAAACCACCAGATCAAGGTCGGCAATCTGACCATCCGCACCAGGATCGATCGCATCGATGAACTTGCAGACGGTACGACTGCGATCATTGACTACAAGACTGGGCGCCCCGACCCTGCCCAATGGCTCGACGAGCGGGTTACGGAACCGCAATTGCCGCTCTATTGTCTTGGTTTGCATCGGCACAGCATCGGCGCGGTGATGTTCGCAGAAGTTCGCAGCAAACCTGGAGAATGCGGGTTCCGTGGCCTGGCCCGCTCAACGGAATCCTGGCCTGGGGCAAAATCCAACAAACTCGAGAAGCTTTTCAGTGAGAAGGGGTGGAAGAACCTCGATGATGTCCTGTCGCACTGGGACAGCGTGTTGCCTGCTTTGGGCGACAACTTTTCCAGTGGCCACGCCGCTGTTGCCCCGGTCGGCTTCGAGCTTGCCTGCCAGTATTGCGATCTGACCGGCCTTTGTCGCATCCTGGAGCAGCAGGACGTCGATCTTGGAGGTGCTGGTGGCTAAGAATTATTTGCCTCCCGACTGGAACGCAAGACAAAAGGCGCTCGACATCACCAGGTCCTGCATCGTTCAGGCTCCCGCTGGGTCAGGCAAGACCGAACTGCTGGTTCAGCGGATTCTCTCGCTGCTGGCAGCAGCAACGAGCCCGGAAGAGATCCTTTCGATCACGTTCACCCGCAAAGCCGCCGGCGAAATGAAGCTGCGCCTACTCCAGGCCCTGGACAAGGCGCAGCACGACCAGCCGCCTGCTGAAGCCCATGCAGCCGACACCTGGCGTCGGGCGCGCGCAGTGCTCAGCCGCGACAAGGAATTGGGCTGGCAGCTTCTGCAAAACCCGTCACGCCTGCAGCTGACGACAATTGACAGCTTCTGTGCCTTCCTGACCCGCAGGATGCCGTGGATGTCCCGTTTCGGTGACCAGCCAAAGGTTACAGACGACCCGGCTGATCTTTATGCCAAGGCGGCGGAGACGCTTCTATCCAGGCTTGAGAATGGCTCTGCGGGGCACGAATCGATCGAGAGGCTCCTGTTCCATCTGGATAATCGTCTCAAGCTGTTGCGTGACCTGATCGTTGCCATGCTCGGGCGACGCGACCAGTGGCTGAGGCATCTGGTCGCGAAACGTAAACTGCAGCCTCGCCAACTGCTCGAATCCGGGTTGCAGCTTTACGTTGCATCTTTCCTTCAGCATCTCAATGGTGTCATAGCCCACGACGTGTACCAGGAACTCAGGGCCCTGACCCTGTATGCGGCAGGGAACTTGCTGGAGGAACAGCCCGGTCACGATTTCGTCGGCCTGTTGCAGGCAGCTGAAGATCGTGAATCTCTCAGCCAATGGCAGGCAATGTCTCAACTGGTCTTGACGGCAGGCGGCGAGGTCAGGAAAAGCCTCAACAAGAACAACGGTTTTCCGACCGGCAAGCCTGACAAGGCCGCCGACATGAAGGCACGGGCGTTGGAGCTTCTACGGCGCTTCCGGGAAGATCCCGCTGCCGCCCGGGCGATGCAGGACCTCCGTCGATTGCCCGCCGCCTCGTATTCACAGGAGCAATGGCTGGTTCTGGAAGCGCTGATCGACCTGCTGCCGTTGGCAGTCGTGGAATTGCAGGAGGTATTTCGTCAGCAGGGGCAGGTCGACTTTATTGAAATCGCCGGTGCGGCGCACCAGGCCCTCGGCTCTGCCATGGCACCGGAGGAGTTGCTGCTGCAGATGGACGGTCGCCTTCGACATATCCTGGTCGATGAATTCCAGGATACCTCTTACGCACAGTACGATCTCCTGCGCTGCCTGACTGCAGGTTGGGAACCGGACGACGGGCGGACACTCTTCGTCGTCGGTGATCCGATGCAGTCGATTTACCGTTTTCGTGAGGCAGAAGTCGGTCTCTACCTGCGGGTCTGTCAACGTGGCCTGGACAGCCTGCCGATGGAGCGGGTCGTTCTGAATACAAATTTCCGCTCCGTCAAACCCATGGTTGAATGGGTCAACGAGAAGTTTGCAGGGCTTTTCCCGGCAGAAGAAGACGAAGTCAGGGGTGCCGTGAGTTTTTCCAGGGCCTCTGCCTTTGACCGTTCCACGCCGAAGGCCCCGGTTTCGATCCACGGTTTTGTCGGTCGACAGGATGCTGCCGAAGCAGAAGCCGTCATTGAACTGATCAGGCAGGCGAGGGAGGAGGACCCTGTCGGCAAGATCGCTATCCTCGTCCGTTCACGGAACCACCTGGTTCCGATTGTCGACGCCTTGAAAAAGTCGGGCATGCGCTACCAGGCGCAGGATGTTGATCCTCTAACCGCCCGTCCCGTGGTACAGGATCTCCTCTCGCTGGTTCGCGCCCTGCATCACCCGGCAGACAGGGTCGCCTGGCTCTCGGTTTTGAGGGCACCGTGGTGCGGATTGACCCTGGACGACCTGGCCGGCCTGTGTGGCGAAGACGCCAGAAGCACGGTCTGGCAATTGCTCAACGGACCGGTTGAACAGACCGAGATGTTTGACCGGATCAGCGCGGACGGCAGGAATCGTCTCGAGCGGATTGTGCCCATCCTGGACAGGGCGCTGAACAACCTTGGCAGGATCAGTCTGCGTCGCCTGATCGCATCAACCTGGCTGGCCCTGGGTGGCCCGGCGTGTGTCGATGAAGCGGATTTGCTGGATGTGCGCCAGGTGCTGTCCCTGCTGGAAGAATCCGGTGCGGACATGGTTGTCGAGGCGCTTGAAAGGAAACTCAAGCGGCTGTTCGCTGCTCCCGACCCGCAGGCGGGGCCGGATTTGCAGCTGATGACGATTCACAAGGCGAAAGGACTCGAGTTCGATACCGTGATCCTGCCCGGCCTGGGACGCGGTATCCGCTCACGCGAGCGGGGCTTGCTCCGCTGGCTGGAACATCCGGACTATGAACTCCTGCTGGCGCCGATTCCGCCCTATGCAAGTGAAGATCAGGACCCGACCTACCAGGCCCTTGGCCACATTCTCAAGGAGAAGGATGATCTCGAGACTTTGCGGCTGCTCTATGTCGCTGTAACCAGGGCGAAATCCCGTCTCCACCTGTTGGGGCATGCAACCCTCAATTCGGCGGACAAACTGGTTCCTTTGTCCGGCTCACTTCTGTCCGTTGTCTGGCCCAGCCTCGACGAAGTTTTTTTCGACCCTGCGGTCAGTGCTGAGAAAGAAACGCCAGACGAATTGCTGCCTCCGCAGCTGAGGCGCCTACCAGCGGGATGGCAACTCCCACAGTTGGCGTCATCGTTGACGGCCGGAGAGCCTCTGCTACAACGGGCATCGCTGGGGGCACATTACCAGGAGGGGACAATCAAATCCCGCCGAACGGAAGAGGGCAGGGTTGTCGGCACGCTGGTCCATTTGTGGCTGGAACGGATCGCCAATGACGGCCCCGGCCTGTGGTCGGAAAATGCCGTCAGGAAGCAGTCTGAACTCTTCAAGCTGCAATTGGGCGCCCAGGGTATCCCTCGTGCCCGACTCCAAGACTGCGCAGCAAGGATAGAGGCCTGCCTGAATAACACCCTCGGCAGCGATCGTGGCCGCTGGCTGTTGGGAGACCATCCGGGTGCGCATAGCGAACTGGCCATAAACGGTTTGATTGACGGCCAGTTGATTCGGGCAACCATTGATCGGGTTTTTGTCGATGAATCCGGGCTCAGGTGGGTTGTCGATTACAAGACCAGCGGTCCGCCGACCGATGGCCTGTGCCGCGAGGCTTTTCTCCTGGAGGAGAAGGAGCGTTATCAGGATCAGCTGCGGGTTTACCTGGAGCTGGTCCGGCAGCTGTATCCGGGGCAGTCAGTCCGGGCGGCGCTCTATTTTCCGGTGTTCGACGGGTGGGTCGTACTTGATGAATAGAGACTATGTTCATCTAACAAAAAAGCCAACAGTCAATACCCTGGAGAGAGTACTGCCGTTGGCTGGTTTTATTTTCAGGGCCGCGTGGCCCGGCAGGCTGTTATGCGACGCGCCTTTCTGCGCCACCATACTCGGCTCGGTCAGAACTGCGGATCGGATCACGGCCCACAACCGCCCAGCCGGTAGAACGTTTGAAGCTTGTGATCACATCTCGCTCGATCAGGTCGTCGAGCAGGTTCGGCTTAACTATGTCGAATCTTCCATCACTGTACATGACTCTGATCATCATGATACACACCTCGCCCTTAATGTTTTTTATATTCTAACGGAAAGTGGCAGTCGTTCAAAGCGCAAAGGGCTGCTGTCATTTCCTAGTTCAGTGTTGGCCTGTCAATTGAAACAACTTCTATCTGCAGAATCAGTGAGCGTCCTGCCAATGGGTGGTTGGCGTCAACCGTAACAGTCCGCTCATCTCTGGTTACGATCTCCATCTGGAAAACTGCGCCATCCTCGGCAGTCACTTCGAGTTTGTCACCGACGGCGAGCGACAATCCCTTTGGCAAGGCATCGATATCGACGACCTCAATCAGTCTCTGCTGATGGATTCCGTAGCCCTGCTCGGGAGGAACGGTCACGGTTTTCTGGCCTCCAACCTCCATGCCGACAACCGCAAGCTCCAGTCCCGGGAGGACTTCGTTCTCACCCAGGACAAAGCTCAACGGATCGATCTCGTCCGAAGCGTCGAATACGCTGCCGTCATCAAGCAGCCCCTGAAACGTGATGGTGACCGTATCACCTTCCTGTGCCTTGTTCATCTTCCCATCCTGTTCGACCTAACTCTTTTGATAGCTTGACTGTGAGCGATTGTCAAGATCATTGCCAGAAGAGATAAGGCTGGGTTATTATGTGATGATATGAATTAAAACATATAATCTACTCTGAAGTTAGGATGTCCTGATATGACAAGAAGAAAAAGATGGTTTCGCGCTATCCTGGTCAGCGTAACGTTGCTCCTTGCCGGTTTGTTCATCATCCCGGCACCGATGAATGCAACAACTCCCGATGAGCTGGACCAGAATCGGGCCCGTCTCCTTACCTATGTTTTACGTCGCCAGGTTGAAAACCATTTCAGCGGCAAGGCCGTTGACGACAACCTTTCACGGGCAGCGTTCGATTTGTACATCAAACAGTTGGATTACCAGAAACGACTGCTCCTGGCTGATGAAGTCGAACAACTGGAAATCTTTGCCGACAAGATCGACGATGAAATCCAGAGCGGCCGCATGATCCTTGCGCCGCTGGCTTTCCGTCTGCTTGGCAACAGTGTAGCAAGAGCTGAGAACCTGGCTGAAAAGGCTTTGGCTGAACCGTTTGACTTCACGATCGCCGAGGTGTACGAGGCTGATCCCGAGAAGCTTGAATTCTGCATAACGGTAGAGGAACTCGCCGAACGCTGGCGCACGGATCTCAAATACCGCACTTTGACGCGCTATCTCAACCTGCTCGAAGACGCCGAAGTCAAAGACCCTCTCAAGGCTTCTCCCGAGCAACAGCGTGAAAAAGAGCTCGAAGCCCGGGAAAAAGTCCGCAAACAGTATCACCAGTATTTTGAACGCCTTAAAAAGGAGCCCCTTAAGGACCATTACGACCGCTATCTGAATGCCTTTGCCCGTTCTTTTGATCCTCATACAGCCTATATGCCTCCCCAATCGAAGGAGGATTTTGATATCAGTATGCGCGGGTCGCTGGAAGGTATCGGTGCGACTTTGCGTGAAGAGGACGGATACATCAAGGTGGTCAAGGTCATCCCCGGCAGTGCAGCCGACAGACAGGGGAAGCTGCAGGCTGACGATATCATCCTCGCGGTTGGCCAGGGCGACAGCGAACCGGTTGATGTGACAGATATGCGATTGCGTGATGCCGTTGCACTAATCCGCGGTGACAAGGGCACGGAAGTCAGGCTGTCCATACGTCGCCCCGGAATCAAGAACCTTGTCATACCGATTGTGCGTGATGTTGTTGTTATCGAAGAATCTTTCGTCAAATCAACCATGCTCACCGATCCTGATTCGGGTAAGCAGTACGGGTACATCAAGGTGCCGAGCTTCTACCGGGATTTCGAGTCGGCCAGGAATGGCGAGAAGAGCCGTAACTCAACGGATGACGTCAGGGCTGCCATCGAGGCCTTCGACACGAAGGAAATGACCGGCCTCATCCTTGACCTCCGGAATAACGGCGGTGGGGCATTGACCGACGCCGTAGGCATCACCGGGCTGTTCATCGGTGAGGGTCCCGTCGTGCAGGTGCGTAATGGGGATGGGGCTGCAAAAGTGCTGCGCAACTACAGCAAGGAGGTCGCCTACCATGGCCCGCTGGTCGTCCTGGTGAACCTTTTCAGCGCTTCGGCCTCCGAGATCGTGGCAGGGGCCCTCCAGGATTATGGCAGGGCTGTGGTTGTCGGTAGCGAGCATACGCACGGCAAGGGCACGGTCCAGGTCATCATGGATCTGGATGACAGCCTGACATTGCGCAACATGCGCCAGTACATGCCGCTTGGGGCCTTGAAGGTTACAACCCAGAAGTTCTACCGGGTCAGTGGAGATTCCACCCAGTATCGAGGCGTGGTCCCGGACATTATCCTGCCGGACCGGAATCAATACAACGAATATGGCGAGCGTTACCTGGACTACAGTCTGCCATGGGACCGGATAGAGGAGGTCGAGCACATGGAATGGCCGGCCTTTGACCGCAAAGCTTTGAACAGCAAAAGCCATGACCGGGTTGCCGCCAGTAAAGACTTTGCGGATATACAACGCGTTGCCGATTCGATGGAGGAACGCATCAAGGATACGCATCAGTCGCTCCTGATCAGCGACGTTGTCAAAGAGAAAGACGATCTGCAGGGGCTGGTCAGTCAGCACGGCGACATCAATATGCCCGATGAGGGTAATGACACCCCTGCGGATAAACCGGAGGCAGAAAAGCAGAGCCCTGCAGAAAAACTGGTCACGGCCGTGCTTGCGGACGCCTATGTCAAGGAGTCGATGGCGATCCTTGTCGATCTGGTTGCGCAACACACCGAGATTGCCGGAAAAGAGAAGAAATAGCGGGTTCGCTGCCGCAGCGCAGCGTTGAACTATCGACACAGTGGAGCAAGCTTATAATGCTTGCCCCCAGATTGAGGTTTAGGGCAACAGATGGTTCATCTGTTGCCCTTTGCTGTTGTTCTTTGGCATTCAAAGACAAAGGCAAAACCCGGGGGGTGCGCCCCCCGACTGCGCCTTACTCTTTTGCTAGCAGAAAAGGGCCTGCGCTGCGCTGGGCATGTCTGGCTCGTCAAGGCGGCGACCTCAATTCAGGTTGTTCTGATCGACCAAGAGCCTACACTTCCCCCGCAGGAACCGAGGCTCTTGAGAGCCTCTCCTGCTGTAGAGACTTGCGTTTATAGAGGTTGTTTTGGTTTTTCCCTGGTAAATTACACGGCAAGGTCAGGCCCTTTGACACAGGGCCGGATCCCCATCAGTAAAGGTTCTTGAAGTCACAGACATCCGGCAGAGGAGATGCCCTCCGCAAGGAGAAGGCACTTTTGCATACTTTTGTTGCCGGACAAAAGTATGGCGTCGGGCGGGACGCGACCCGCCGGTTTTGCTTTTAAGCATTTCAAGAAAAGGAAAGAGGGCAACAGATTAACCCCCTGTTGCCCCAAGTTTCACAAAAAGACATCTGTCAGGGGAAAAAAGCAACCCCCGCATCTGATGCGGGGGTTGTCAACAATCTGGAGAAAGGCTGTACCGTCCTTTCCGGTTATCCATGATCACCTGCCGGCAGCCTTCCTGTGGATTGATGACAGCGCGGGAGGGCTCCCGTGGTCTTTAGGAGCCCGCGCCTGATCCTCTGGCCGCTTTATTCAGGGCTTCGAGTAGTAGCACTATGTCCACATTGTGGACCCCGGCACCATGCTCAACCTCTTCGTAGTCGGCGATCTGGCATTCCATGCAGTCAAGACCGAAGGCACGGAAGACCTCAATCGTTTCCGGGTGCTTGGCAATGATGTCGGCGATTGTCATTTCACGTGTGATCATGGCTCCTCCTTCAATCATTTCTTCAAACCCCGAATTTCTCTGCCAGAGCTTGTCTGACCACGGGCGGAACAAGGCTTTCAACAGGCCCCTTCAGGCTTGCAACTTCCTTAACGATCGATGAACTGAGGTAACCGTAAGGAACCGAGGTCATCATGAAGAGTGTCTCGACCTCGTTTTTAAGGTTATGGTTCATCTGTGCGATCTGGAACTCGTATTCGAAGTCAGAGACTGCGCGCAGGCCGCGCAGGATGACCCTGGCGCCCTTGGACAGGACATAATCGACCAGCAGACCGTCAAACGTGTCAACCGAAACACACGGATTGTCACCAACGGCCTCTTTTATGTGCCGAATCCGCTCCTCGGTGGAGAAAAGACTCTTCTTTTCGGAATTCCGGGCGACGGCAATAACGATTTTATCGAAAACTTCCAGACCACGTTCGATAATATCCAGATGCCCGTAGGTGATCGGATCAAATGAGCCAGGATAAACGGCAATTTTTTTATTCATGTCAGCCCCTCATTGCATAGGAAGTGTATCATAACTGAACCGTAACGGCGCCGGTCAAAAATCTTCAGCCGGCCGATTGTCTCAGGCAGGATTTCATCCGCCCCGGTTTCTGCACAGAGAGTTCCAGCATTGCAGAGCACTCCATGTCGGCTTATTTCCAGGATAGCCCGCTCTGCCAGGTTCCTGCCATATGGCGGGTCAAGAAAGATCAGATCGAACGATTCTCGAGGGAAGTCACGCAGGGCCAGGAAAACGTCCCTGTTGGTGAGCTTGGCTTTTTCGGTCAACTGGCAACGCTCGAGGTTCTCGCGAATGATGTTTGCCGATGCCGGAGCGTTTTCCACCAGGCAGGCTGTCGCGGCCCCGCGGCTGAGAGCTTCAATTGCCAGGGCTCCGGAACCGGCAAACAGGTCCAGCACCTTGATGTTGGCAAAGTCGCCGAGCCTGCTCTGCAGGATGCTGAACAGCGCCTCCCTGACACGGTCTGGAGTCGGACGTACATCATGGCCTTTGAAAGTGACCAGACGCCTGCCGCGTGAAGTGCCGGCAATGACCCTCATCCAGCCACCTGATAAAATCCTTTAGGAACGCGTAACATACGAAAAAAACTAGCACAATCGATCTTTATGGTCAAGCCTGGCAACGTCATTACAGGCTTGACAGATCCTATGCAGCACGGCTTTAATGGCAACGAGTGGAGGGTTGAATGAAAAGAGCGGAATTGGCCGGATATGCCGCCCAGAGCGAATCGTCACGCGGTCGCAGATATGATGAACTTTACAAGGATGATCGGCCTGCATACGAGCGGGATCGGGATCGGATCATCCATTGTGCGGCATTCAGGCGCCTTGAGTACAAAACCCAGGTCTTCGTCAATCATGAAGGCGATTATTATCGCACGCGTTTGACTCATTCCCTTGAAGTCGCCCAGATCGGTCGTGGCATTGCCCGCAGGCTGAGTCTGAACGAGGACCTTGTCGAAGCGCTGGCCCTGGCCCACGATCTGGGGCATACCCCGTTCGGCCATACCGGCGAAAGCCTCCTTGACCGGCTGATGCAGCCATACGGCGGCTTTGAACATAACCGTCAATCTCTGCGGATTGTCGAACTCCTGGAAGAACGTTACCCGGGCTTCAACGGGTTGAACCTGACCTGGGAAGCCAGGGAAGGGATTATCAAGCACTCTTCAGATTATGACATCCCGGACGGCTCAGGCTTTGAGGAGTACCGCCCCGACCTGCGTGCGACCCTGGAAGCACAGATAATTGATCTGGCCGATGAAATTGCCTACAATAACCACGATATAGATGACGGGCTGAAGGCGGGTTACCTCAAGCCGGAAGCCTTGATGGGAGTAGACCTCTGGTCTGAAACGTATGTTCGGGTCAAGCAAAAGTACCCGATGCTGGACGAGGAACGTCAAGTGCTGCAGACGATCAGTCATCTGATCGGCCACCTGATTTTCGACCTGGTTGAACAAACCCGAATGAACTTATCAGCCGGAGGGATCTCTACCCTGGAGGCTGTTCGTACCCATGACGGCAACCTTGTGATGTTCAGCAGGGCAACGGCTGAGCGAAACAGGGAGTTAAAGGCTTTTCTCTATAAAAACCTGTACAGCCACTACAAGGTTGAACGGATGCGCATCAAGGCAGAGCGTTTCCTCACCATACTCTTTGAAAATTACCTGCAGCACCCAACCCTGTTGCCGGGCAGTTACCAGGACAAGTACGAGGAATATGGCCGGGAAAGGGTTATTTGTGACTATATCGCGGGGATGACGGACCGCTACGCCCTTGATGAATACAAGCGGCTTTTCGAACCTTACGAGAGAGTCTGAGAGGGGCTGCGTCCCGGAGTCAGGGGAGGGTGATGGTCTGCTCTTTGCCGGGGCGATAGAGCAGAAAGGTTTTACCGAGGACCTGAACGACGGCTGAACCGGTTTCTGTAGCGAGTTCCGAGGCTACGGTTTTGCGGTCTTCAAGGCAGCCTTCCTGAATTCTGACCTTGATCAGTTCGTGTGTTTCGAGGGCCTCATCGGTTGCCTTGATGACATCCTTGCTGAGATGGTGTTTGCCGATCATCACAAAGGGCTGCAGGTTGTGGCCCAGGCCGCGCAGGTAGCGATTCTGCTTACCGGTAAGTACGATGGCTCTATTGTCTGACATTGATTTGAATCCTTCCGGGGGTTGGTTGATGTGCGGCACACTATACACCTATGCTTGATTGCTTGAAAGCCCGTTCGTAATATGTCTTTACAGCTGGATATAGTCTGCGAAAATACGGTTGGTCGGCCAATCGCCGCATGCGCTGAGCACGGTTTCGCCTGCCTGCTGCAGACGCCTGCCGGACGCTGGCTGTTTGATACCGGCAGCGGAGATACCCTGCTGGCCAATCTGTCAGCTCTCGGCCTTGATCACCAAAAGCTTGACGGGGTCATCCTCAGCCACGGGCATTATGACCATTGCGGAGGACTCCTGTCGCTGCTTCGCGCGACCGGGCCTCGACGTGTCTATGCCCACCCTGAGATATTCAGCGAAAGATTCTGGAACGGGCAACATGAACAACGAAATATCAGCCTGCCTTTCAGCCGCGACGAACTTGAAGCCGCCGGCGCGGAATTCGTCTTCGTCAAAGACTTCACCGAGCTGGCCCCCGGAATTTATCTCAGCGGTGAAATAGCCCGAAAAGTCGCACTGGAAACAGGCGACCCCCATCTTGTCAGGCGTTCCGAGACCGGCAACGCTTGGATGAATGACCCTTTTGCCGATGATGCGGCCCTCGCCGTAGAAACGGCCAAGGGCCTTGTAATCCTGCTTGGTTGCGCGCATGCCGGGCTGATGAACACTGTTGAATGGTTCCGGAAGAATCTTGATAACCGCCGGATTCATGCGATTGTCGGCGGTACGCATCTTGGCCCTGCCAGTGATGAGCAGTTTGCCGCAACGGTGGGCTACCTTGCAAAGCTGGATTTTGATCGTCTGGGCGTTTCGCACTGCACCGGACAGATCCGTTCCGCCCAGTTGTATGCAAAATTCCCCAACAAGGTTTTCTTCGCCAACGTCGGGACGATTGTCAAAGCCTAAGCCTCAACGCTGCCCAGGCAGCGTTTTACGCCCATGACGGACTTGTGCAGGGCGTTGCATTGACTTGGGAAGTGGTGGTATCTTTTTAAAGTGTCGCCCGACACGAAAAAAAGTGAGCCGATCGGATTATTGCTCATCTAAAGGTGTGAAGTTCAGACACCTGATGTGGTCAACAGCCTTGTTGCCTGGAGAGCAGAAAGAGCAGCGAATTATCGTTTAGCCTGTGGGACTGTTCGTGGGCTTTTCGATCCGGCGGGAATAGCTTTACGCTGTTGCTGCGGCAGGTAAGTATATGGGGAGGGGGAGGGTATGGGCGCAAAGTTACACATTCTTCTGGCCGATGACTCGATGTTCTTCAGGGCAATCGAAAGTAAATTTCTGCAAAAGGCTCCTGTCGAGATACTCGAAGCGCGAAACTGCACGGAAGTTCATGCCATGATTCGCAATAAGCGGCCTGACTTGATCTACATGAGCTTTACGTTGCCCGATGAAGGCGGTGACGACTGTTGTCGCAAAATTAAACACGATCCCGCTATGAGTTCCATCCCCATCGTCATGGTCTGCGACCAGAATGCCGAGAAACAGCCTGAGATGGCTCAAAGGAGCGGTTGTGATGCCTATCTTGTCAAACCGTTGGACAGGCATTCTTTTCTGCAGGCAGGCAGGAAATTCCTTGATGGGATTCGAGAACACCGCCAGCCAAGTTTTTTCCGCATGACCTTCGCTTTTGGTGGTGAAGATTTTGCCGGGAAATGCCTGGATATTTCCGGTGGTGGCATGTTCATCGAAACTCCAGCCGAGGTCCCTGTCGGCACATTGATTAATATGCAGTTCAAGCTGCCGGACGGACCGGTGTCCTCAATCATTTGCAGTGGAGAAGTCACCTGGCTGAATCGCAAACCGAATCCGATGAAAGCACATTATCCGAATGGGTTAGGTGTAAAATTCATCGGCCTGCCGGACTCAATACACAAGGCCGTCGTGCGTTTTTCCGATAAACAGCCATCCAGGTAAGACCTTCACCTCTTTGCAGTGACTCTTGCGCATTTCATGGAGCAGTGATGAAGATTCTGATCAACAGGAGTAAATGCCGTGGCTCCGGGGAGTGTCTCAAGGCTTGTCCGCACGGTGCATTACATATCATAGATGGCAAGGCAGTTGTCGACCATGCAAGATGCGATCTTGACGGCCTGTGTATCCCGGCCTGTCCGCATGATGCAATAGATTTTGTGGAAGAAAGTTGATACGGCCCTCGAGCTCAACCAACCCTCCAAACGCTAGCCGCCTGTCCCCGGTTCTCCAGTATTGATGTCAGCCTCAACGACGAATCGCTTGATCTTTCGGGTCGTCGTTTTAGGGAATTCATCTTCCCGCAGCGTAAATCGCTTGATCCGCTTGTAGTCCGCCAGTGCTTTGCCTCTCTCGAGAAGTTCCCTGCGGATGATTTCTTCAACATCAGGGAGGCTTAACGGGCCACTGTCATGCTCTAAAGCGTAGGCGTCAAGGCCGTCCTGGCTCGGATATATGATGGCGTAAACTTCTTCAGAAATCTTGTCAACCTTGTGACCATAAACCATTATTTCCTCGATAAAAGGACTGTTTAACATTTCATTTTCAACTTCTTCGGGGTACACATTTTTCCCGTTTGCGGTGACGATCAGGTTTTTGGCCCGGCCGCAGATTCTCAGGGCTCCATCTTCCTCGATACACCCCAAGTCGCCGGTATGGTACCAGCCGTCGGTAATCGCCTGATTGGTCGCCTCCAGGTTGTTGTAATAACCGAGCATGATGTTGGGGCCCTTCACCCAGATTTCCCCGATGCCTTCCGCATTCGGCTTGTGAATCGTGACTTCTATGCCAGGCATGGGTCTGCCGACCGTGCCGAGACGATTGAACCTCGGTGTCTCCACTGCGATAACCGGAGAAGTCTCGGTAATGCCATAACCCTGGTAAACGTTCAGCCCAAGGTCCATGAGTTTCGCTGCGATGATCGGGTCAAGTGCCGCACCACCGCTGATGAAAACCGGGTTGCCGCCGAAGGCCTCTCTTATCTTCCTGGTCACCAGTGGCCGCGTCGGCGCAAATGAGTAGAGCAATCGTGACAGTTTCTGACTCTCGATCCGTTTTTCCATTCGATCTGCGAGCAGACGGAACACGGCCGGAACACCGAGCAGGAAGTTGGGCTTGACTTCGCCGAGGTTGTCGCCCAGCTTACGCAGGCTTTCGGCAAAAGAGACCCTGCCGCCCACTGCAAGCGGCAGGATGATCCCGGCGACTTGTTCGAAGACATGGTTGATCGGCAGAAAGGAGAGGGTATGCATGTCAGGTTTGAGGTCAAACAGTTCTATGGCAGCGCGAACGTTGCTCGTGATATTGGCGTGACTCAGCATGGCGCCCTTGGAGCGGCCCGTTGTCCCCGAGGTATAAAGGATGACAGCGGGATCGTACGGTTGAACTGTCAACCTGGGCGGCATCGACGGTTTCTGGAAATCAGCCAGCGATTCGATATTCTGAAGCGGCGGGGTCTGGCTGCGAGCCAGGCGTAAACGTTTGATGAAATTCTTCTTTTCCTGGTTATTCATGGCGGTCGGTGGAGTGACCATGGCCTGGAACTCTTCCGCCAGCCTCTCAAAATTCTGGATGTCGTCTTCGTGGATCCGGTATTTATCGCTTAAACGCTGCCACTCGTTGACCAGCTCGGCGAGGGTCTGCTCTGCTCGGGAGGAAAGCTGGTTGCCAATGGCTGGCGCATGATTCAGGTGGACGACCTTTTCCAGTGCCGGCAGGTTGTCCGCAATGTCGCTAATCGTCTCGGTGAATGGCCGCTCGGTGAAAAGGATGCGTGCATCGCAGTCGGTCAGGATGTGGCGGATTTCTCCCTGCTTGAGGTCTTTGTCAATAGGCACAGCAATAGCGTTGCTTTTGAGAATGCCAAGGTAGGCCATCACCCAGGCTGGTGAGGATGTCCCCAGGATAGCGACTCTATCGCCATGCTCAATCCCCCATTCAGCAAGTCCGGCCGCTACGCGGTCAGAAGTGCTCCAGATCGTTTCATAGCTGTAGTCAGTCCAGCGCCCTGCTATTTTGCAACGCAAGGCTGTTCTTTGTGAGTATTTAAGGCTGCTTTCGTGCAGCATATCGATGATCAGAGACATGAATTGTTCTCCACAAACGGCATTGGTAGCATGGCACAGCGATGCTCATCTTAAACAGGGGAATTGCTTCAGGCAAGAACAAAGCCGATTCGATTATAGCCCGCGCGAGCTAAATGTATCCTGGAGGCTTTTGATCCTTTACAAAACTGTAATATTCCGATATTTTTCATTGTTCTGAAAAAATCCGTTTTCACACCTGTCGCATGAATATAGGTTCGCCGTAAGGTATCCGTACTTCAATATATGAAACAGTTACAGATTCGCAATTTTTCCATCATAGCCCACATTGATCACGGCAAGTCGACCCTGGCAGACCGGCTCCTCGAGGCAACCGGGGCGCTGTCCGATCGTGAGAAGACCGACCAGTACCTTGACAAGATGGATCTGGAACGTGAGCGTGGCATCACGATCAAGGCCCAGGCTGTTCGACTGGATTACCACGGCAGGGACGGTCGCGACTATATCCTCAACCTGATCGACACCCCTGGCCATGTCGACTTCAGCTACGAAGTCAGCAGGTCTTTGTCAGCCTGCGAGGGGGCGTTGCTGGTTGTCGATGCCTCCCAGGGAGTTGAAGCCCAGACTCTCGCCAACGTCTATCTGGCTATTGATGAGAATCTCGAAGTCTTCCCGGTCTTGAACAAGATCGACCTGCCAAGCGCTGACCCGGAAGGCGTGCGCAAGGAGATCGAAGAGATCATCGGCCTTGATGCGAGCGATGCGATCCTGGCCAGTGCCAAGGCAGGCATCGGGATCGATGAGATCCTCGAAGCTATTGTACAGAAGATCCCGCCACCGGAAGGCGATACCGATGCACCACTGAAAGCCCTGATCTTTGATTCCTGGTACGATTCGTACCAGGGAGTCATCGTTTTGATTCGGGTCGTGGACGGGACGGTAAAAAAGGGCGACAAGGTCCGGTTCATGGCCAGTCGCAAGGAGTATGAAGTCCTCAAGACCGGCGTGTTCAGCCCGCAACCTGTTGCAGTAAATCAATTGTCGGCAGGTGAGGTCGGCTTTATCACCGCCAGTATCAAGGTCGTTCATGATGCCAAGGTCGGCGATACGGTTACCCACGTTCGCAATGGCGCAGACCAGGCTCTGCCGGGCTTCAAGTTAGTCAAACCGATGGTTTTCTCGGGGCTCTATCCGATCGACTCCGGCGATTATGATGATCTGCGCGATGCCATGGAGAAATTGCGTCTGAATGACAGCTCGTTCTCGTTCGAACCGGAAAATTCGATGGCGCTGGGGTTCGGCTTCCGATGCGGCTTTCTCGGGCTGCTGCACATGGAGATTGTCCAGGAGCGTCTCGAGCGTGAGTTCGGCGTCGACCTGATCACTACGGCGCCAACCGTTGTCTATCGTGTGACCACAACCAAGGGCGAAACTTTCAATGTTGATAGCGCCAACAAGCTGCCTGATGTTCAGTACATTGAAAGCATGGAAGAGCCGTTTATCCTCGCTTCGATTCATGTCCCCAACGAGTTCGTCGGGGGGGTGCTGGCGCTCTGCGAGGAAAAACGCGGTGTACAGCGTGAGATCAAATACCTGACCGCCAACCGGGTCATGGTCATCTACGAACTGCCACTCAACGAGATCGTCCTCGATTTCTACGATCGGCTGAAAACTTTGTCGCGCGGGTATGCTTCGCTGGATTACGAGCATCTCGACTATCGGTCGAGTGAACTGGTTCGACTGAATATCCTTATCAATGGTGACCTGGTCGACGCCCTCTCTCTGATCGTGCATCGTGAAAAAGCCCAGTATCGCGGGCGTGAACTGGTTTCCAAGATGAAGGAGTTTATTCCAAGGCAACAATTTGAGGTGGCGATCCAGGCCGCGATCGGCAACAAGGTGATTGCCCGCGAGTCGGTTAAGGCATTACGCAAAGATGTCACGGCAAAATGCTATGGCGGCGACATTACTCGTAAGCGCAAACTGCTCGAAAAACAGAAGGAAGGCAAAAAGCGCATGAAGCAGGTTGGCAATGTCGAACTGCCGCAGGAAGCCTTCCTCGCCATTCTGAAAGTCAAGGAAAACAAATAATGGGTTTTTTTCGCAAGCAGACTGTTGAACAACCAAAGACGCAGAAAAAATCGCAATTGCGCGATTGGACCGAAGCACTGATCGTTGCAGCGATCCTTGCCCTGATCATCCGCACTTTCGTTGTGCAGGCCTTCAAGATCCCTTCCGGCTCCATGGAAGACACCCTTTTGATCGGAGACCATTTGCTGGTCAACAAGTTTATTTACGGCACCCAACTGCCTTTCAGCGACGATCCGTTTCTCGTGATTCGCGAACCAGAGCGCGGGGATATCGTCGTTTTTGAGTTTCCTGAAGACAAGGACAAGTCTTATTTCGATCGCCGGGATTTTATCAAGAGGATCGTTGGGTTGCCAGGTGACACAGTCGAGGTTCGCAACAAGAATGTATTTCTCAACGGTGAGCGCTACATTACGCCTGAAGCCGTGTACAAAGATGGCAACCTGATGGCAGGTCCCCGTGACAACATGCCCCCGATTACAGTCCCGGACGGTAATTATTTCGTCATGGGTGACAACCGCGACCGTTCGTATGACAGCCGGTTCTGGCGGTTTGTCGATCGTTCCGCGATCAAAGGTCTGGCGTTCATCAAGTACTGGTCCTGGGACAGCGTGGAATTCATGCCCCGTTGGGACCGTATCGGTCGAATGATCAAGTAAGTTTGCTCGCTGGACTCCCTGGCCAGAAGGTGGGGCAAAGCCCGAATGTTCTGCTTCCGGAACAATAAAAAATAAACTCCGAGCTTTTTGTTGACTCGTCATATCGGCCTTGCTATATTGCCAGAAATTCGCAGGTAACCTGTCTCCTTTTAAGTTGATCCAGAGAGGTCAGCAAGGGTGGCCAAGATGTCTATTTGTCACGAAAACCAGAACCGTACCTGTCCGCACTATGCGGGGAGGTATTTTTTTTGTTTTAAATTCGACGGGAGGTAAGAGATGGCCAAGGCGGAAACCGCAATTCTGGACCAGGCCGGCATAACCCGCGCCGTTACCCGGATTACCCACGAGATTCTGGAGCACAACAAAGGGTGCAGCAACCTCGCCCTGATCGGCATTCGCTCAGGTGGCGACCACCTTGCGAGTCTTCTCAGGGCCCGCATCCGTGACATTGAGGGGATTGAGGTGCCGATCGGAGAGGTCGATATCACGATGTACCGTGACGACCTTGCCGCGCGCGGCAATCTGCCGATCGGCAGGACCAGTATCCCGTTCCCTCTCGACGGCAAAGACGTCGTCCTGGTTGACGATGTTCTCTATACCGGCAGGACTATCCGCTCGGCGATGGACGCCCTGATGGATTTCGGTCGACCAAGCACGATTCAGTTGGCCGTCTTGATCGACCGTGGTCATCGGGAGTTGCCGATTCGGGCGGATTATGTTGGTCGTAATGTGCCAACCGCACACGATGAGGAGGTTTCCGTTCTTTTCAATGAAGATTTGAGCCCGCTGGAAGTTCGGCTGGTCAAGCCATAACCGACTGGGAGGATAAGTATGTCTTTCAAGCACAAGCACATTCTCGGCATTGAGCAAATGTCCAAAGAGGATATCGAGATAATTCTCGGTACGGCCGACGCTTTCAAGGAAATCAACTCCAGGGAGATCAAGAAAGTACCGACCTTGCGCGGCAAGACGATTATCAACGCATTCTTTGAGGCCAGTACGCGCACCCGGCTCTCTTTTGAGATTGCCGGAAAACGTCTGTCGGCGGATACGGTGAACATCTCCGGTTCGACTTCATCCGTGGTCAAGGGCGAGACCCTTGAGGATACTGCCCGGAACATAGAAGCCATGGCCCCTGACATTATCGTGATCCGTCATGGCCATTCCGGTGCGCCGCACTACCTTGCCGAGCGGGTCGGCTGCTCAGTCATCAACGCCGGTGACGGCGCCCATGAACACCCCAGCCAGGCGCTTCTGGATCTGCTGACAATGCGTGAGCACAAAGGCCGCATCGAAGGCCTCAAGGTGGCAATCGTCGGTGACATCACCCACAGCCGGGTTGCCCGCTCGGATATCTACGCCCTGTCCAGGATGGGCGCAAAGGTTCACCTGTGCGGGCCTGGCACCATGTTGCCCCCGGGCATCGAAAGGCTGGGCGATGTCGAGGTCTTCACAAACATGTCTGAAGCGATTCGCAACGTTGATGTAGTCATGATGCTGCGCATCCAGCTTGAACGGCAAAGCAATATCATGCTGCCGAGCCTGCGTGAGTATGCGAGGTTTTATGGCCTCAACCCGACCAACCTGAAACTGGCCAAACCCGATGCCATTGTCATGCACCCGGGGCCGATGAACCGTGGCGTGGAAATTTCCTCGGTTGTTGCTGACGGCGTACAGAATGTCATCCTTGACCAGGTTGAAAACGGCGTTGCCGTTCGCATGGCCCTGCTGTACCTGGTCAGCGGCGTCGAGTCGATGCAGACTCAATAGTCGTGCCTCTGCACAACAAGACGGTCCGGAGTATGCGTGGACTTACATTAACAATGCAGACCTAAGTGTATGCAAGATATGAGGAAAGGCTAAGGCAATGAAGAAGATTCTGATTCAGGGTGGCCGAGTCATCAGCCCGGCGCAGAACCTCGACGACACCTGCGACATATTGATTGAAAAGGGCAAGATTGCGGCGATTGGCAAAGGCCTCGACGGCAAAGGGGCAGAGATCATCGATGCTGCCGGCAAGGTGGTCACCCCGGGGCTGGTCGATATTCATGTCCATCTGCGCGACCCGGGCCTCGAATACAAGGAAAATATTGAAACCGGCACTCTCTCGGCCGTGGCGGGCGGATTCACGTCCATTGCCTGCATGCCGAACACCAAACCTGTCAACGATAATAAGACCGTGACCACCTACATTCTCAACAGAGCTGCTGAAGTAGGCCACTGCCGGGTTTTCCCGATTGCCAGCATTAGCAAAGGGCTGGAAGGCGAATCCCTGACGGAGATGGGTGAACTTAAAGAACTCGGCGTGTACGCCTGTTCAGATGACGGCCGCCCGGTCAGCAACCCGCAGTTGATGCGTCGGGCAATGGAATATGCCCGACCTTTTGGTATGGCCATCGTGTCTCATGCAGAAGACCTCGAACTGGTCGCCTCAGGGGTCATGAACGAGGGGCCCGTGGCCACCGAACTCGGACTCAAGGGGATTCCGTGGGTTGCCGAAGATGCTGCCACCTCCAGGGAGATCATGCTGGCGGAATTCACCGGTGCGCACCTGCACGTTGCGCACGTCTCAACCAAGGGCTCGATCGACCTCGTCAGACAGGCCAAAAAACGCGGCGTGCATGTCACCTGTGAGGCGGCACCCCATCATTTTACCCTGACCGATGAAGCCGTCCGCGGTTACAACACCAACGCGAAGATGAACCCGCCGTTGCGCAGCGCTGAAGATCGTGAAGCTGTCCGCAAGGGGATTGCCGACGGCACCGTCGACGCGATTGCCACGGACCACGCGCCACATCATATTGATGAGAAGAATGTAGAATTCAATATCGCCATGAACGGCATTGTCGGCCTGGAGACAGCTCTGCCGCTGACTTTGAAACTTGTCGAAGAGGGCGTGATTGATCTGCCGAAAGCTGTTGCCCTGATGACCTGCGGCCCTGCTGCGGCACTGGGGATTCCGGTCGGGGGCCTGGTAGAAGGTGGTGATGCGGATGTCACCGTGATCGATCCGGGACTCGAGTGGACGGTTGATGCGCAACAGTTGGTCAGCAAAAGCAAGAACACACCGTTTCACGGCTGGCAGATGAAGGGCGCTGCGATCTGCACCATCGTTGGCGGGAAAATCGCGTACCAGAGATAAGGGTTTGAAATACATGGGTATCCATACCCAGTATCCAGAATTCAGAATCCAGAATTCAGAAGTCATGAATGTGGAATATGCTGGATGTCTGGTTCTGGATACTGAAGAACAAGGAGCTTATTTATGAAAGCAGCATTGGCCCTGGCCGATGGCAGGGTCTTCTACGGCCGGGCCTTTGGTTCCACCGGTGAAATCTCCGGCGAGGTCGTTTTTAATACCAGCATGACCGGTTACCAGGAGATCCTGACCGATCCATCCTATTGCGGCGAGATCGTAACCATGACCTATCCGCAGATAGGCAACTACGGCATCAACCGCGAAGACGTTGAGTCATCCAGGCCCCATCTTTCCGGGTTCATTATCAAGGAATTATGTGACTTCCCGAGTAACTGGCGTTCGGAAATGACGCTGGACGCCTATCTGAAAGAGCATGACGTTATAGGCCTTTCCGGAATCGACACGCGCGCGCTGGTACGTCACATCCGCGACAAAGGTGCCCAGACCGGCATTCTGTCGACTCTGGATTTGGATGCTGACAGTCTGGTGGCCAAGGCCAAAGCCGCACCTTCGATAGTGGGCCGGGACCTGGTCCAGGAAGTGACCTGCAAAGACTCCTACACATGGCACGAGGGCGTCTGGGACCTGGGGGATGGTTATCGAACGGGTGCCAAAAAAACCGCATTCAAGGTTGTCGCCTATGATTTCGGGATCAAGCGCAATATTCTGCGCAACCTGGTCAGCAATCGCTGTAGCGTCACGGTCGTGCCGGCAACCACCTCGGCAGAGGATGTCTTGGCGATGCAGCCTGACGGGGTTTTCTTAAGCAACGGCCCTGGCGATCCCGAACCGATCAGCTACGCACAGGAGAATATTCGTAAACTGCTCGGCAAGGTGCCGCTGTTCGGCATCTGTCTCGGGCATCAGCTGCTGTCGATAGCCCTGGGTGGCAAAACCTACAAGTTGAAGTTCGGTCATCGCGGCGGCAACCAGCCGGTCCGCCGTGGGGAAGGGCATAACGTTGAAATTACTTCCCAGAACCATGGTTTCGCCGTCGATGCCGCCACTCTCAAGGATGCTGCGCTGATCACCCACATCAACCTCAACGACAATACTGTCGAAGGCCTGCGGCACAAAACCGCACCGGCCTTCTCGGTCCAGTATCATCCCGAGGCTTCACCGGGACCGCATGACGCCAACTACCTGTTCGGTGAGTTCATCAAGCTGATGAAAGACTTTAAGGGCGGTTGCTAGGGGCTGGGGTTAGAGACTGGCTGTTTCATTATAATAATTATGAGTTTTTGGTGGTTTGGGTCTGGTTTCTGCCAGCCCCCGATCCCCGATAACCAGCGACGGAATTAAAATGCCAAAAAGAACTGACATCAAGAAAATTCTGATCATCGGAGCCGGGCCGATTGTTATCGGCCAGGCCTGTGAATTCGACTATTCAGGCACCCAGGCGTGCAAGGCGCTGAAGGAGGAAGGCTACGAGGTCGTGCTGCTTAACTCCAATCCGGCGACGATCATGACGGACCCCGACTTTGCCGACCGGACCTATATCGAACCGGTTACGCCCGAGACCCTGGCGAAAATCATCGAGAAAGAGCGTCCCGACGCGCTCCTGCCGACGCTTGGAGGGCAGACTGCCCTGAACACTGCCGTTGCCGTAGCCAAAAACGGCACCCTCGACAAGTTTGGCGTAGAACTGATCGGCGCGAAATTGCCGGCGATCGAGATGGCCGAGGACCGGACCCTCTTCAAGGCCGCAATGGAGCGCATCGGTATTGCCGTGCCGCGCTCCGGGCTGGCCCACAACTACCAGGAGGCCATCGGTATCATCGACCATGTCGGTTTCCCGGCCATTATCCGCCCGTCATTTACCCTTGGCGGCACCGGCGGGGGGATAGCATATAACCCCGAAGAATACGAGCAGATGGCGATTGCCGGCATCGATGCGTCACCGACCAACGAGATCCTGGTGGAAGAGTCGGTGATTGGCTGGAAAGAGTTCGAACTCGAGGTGATGCGCGACCTGGCCGATAATGTCGTGATTATCTGCTCGATTGAAAACTTCGACCCGATGGGCGTCCATACCGGTGACTCGATTACCGTGGCGCCGGCCCAGACCCTGACCGACAAGGAATACCAGATTCTGCGTGATGCCTCGCTCAAGATCATACGTGAGATCGGTGTCGAGACCGGCGGGTCTAATATCCAGTTCGGCATCAACCCGGCCGATGGCCGTCTGGTGGTTATCGAGATGAATCCCCGGGTTTCAAGATCGTCAGCCCTCGCATCCAAGGCGACCGGCTTCCCGATCGCCAAGATTGCAGCAAAACTGTCGGTTGGCTACACTCTCGACGAGATTCCGAATGATATCACGCAGGAAACTTTGGCCGCTTTTGAACCGACTATCGACTATGTAGTGACCAAGATTCCACGCTTTACCTTCGAAAAATTCCCCCAGGCGGATGCGACGCTGACCACCCAGATGAAATCGGTCGGCGAGGTCATGGCGATCGGTCGGACCTTCAAGGAAAGCCTGCAGAAGGCGCTGCGTTCGCTTGAGATCGACTCCCACGGCTTTGAAAGCCGGCTTTTCGAAGAACCCGGCGACTACCGCTACAACCTGAGCGAAGCAGAAGTTGAGCTGATCGAAACCAAACTCAGGGTCCCTAACTGGGAACGTCTCTGGTACCTGGCCGATTCTATCCGTGCCGGGTTTACTGTCGAGAGGATTTTCGAACTGACAAATATCGACCCCTGGTTTATCAACAATATCCGCCAGATTGTCGAGATGGAAGGACGCATGATCCGGGCGACTGAACTTCTGGACCAGCCCGAGGGTGAAGTTTTCCCCGGCCTGCTGCGCGAAGCCAAGCAGATGGGCTTTTCCGACAAGCGGTTGGCTTTGCTCTGGGGTGCCAGCGAACAGCGGATCCGTAACTTGCGCTACCAATTGGGGGTCTTGCCAGTCTACAAGCGGGTCGACACCTGTGGCGCTGAATTTGAAGCCTACACGCCGTATCTTTACTCAACCTACGAGGAAGAGTGCGAGGCGGCTCCATCTGATCGTAAAAAAATCATGATTCTTGGCGGTGGGCCGAACCGGATCGGGCAGGGGATCGAGTTTGATTATTGCTGCGTCCACGGAGCTTATGCCCTTGCCGAAGATGGTTTTGAAACGATCATGGTCAACTGCAACCCGGAAACGGTATCAACCGACTATGATACTTCAGATCGCCTGTATTTCGAACCCTTGACCCTGGAAGATGTCCTGGAGATTGTTCGGGTTGAGCAACCGGTCGGGGTTATTGTCCAATTCGGAGGCCAGACCCCGCTTAAACTGGCTGTCGCCCTGGAACAGGCCGGTGTACCGATTATCGGCACGTCACCGGATGCGATCGATCGCGCCGAGGATCGTGAGCGGTTCCAGTTGTTGCTGAACAAGCTTGGCTTGAAGCAGCCGGCCAACGGTATCGCGCGATCCTTTGAAGAGGCTGAAAAGATTGCTGAAAGGATCGGTTACCCTGCCGTTGTCCGCCCCAGTTATGTCCTTGGCGGCAGGGCCATGGAAATCGTCTACGATCAGCAACAGTTGCGCAACTATATGAAGTTTGCGGTAAAGGCCTCGCCTGAACATCCGATCCTGATCGATAAATTCCTCGAACAGGCGATCGAGGTCGATGTCGATGCCCTGGCAGACGGATCCACCGTGGTGATAGGTGGCATCATGCAGCATATCGAGGAAGCCGGTATCCACTCCGGGGATTCTGCCTGTTCGCTGCCCCCGTATTCATTGTCACAGGAAATCATCAAGGAAATTCGCAAACAGACGATCGCCCTGGCTCTTGAACTGGGTGTCTCTGGCCTGATGAACATCCAGTATGCGGTCAAGGACAACGAGGTATACCTGATCGAGGTTAATCCGCGGGCCAGCAGGACGGCGCCGTTTGTTTCCAAGGCAACCGGACGCCCTCTGGCCAAGATTGCAGCGCGGGTTATGGCGGGCAAGTCGCTGAAAGAGCTCGGTATCATTAAAGAGATCATTCCTGAGCATATCTCGGTCAAGGAGTCGGTCTTTCCCTTCATCAAGTTCCCCGGGGTTGATACGCTCCTGGGCCCGGAGATGAAGTCGACCGGTGAGGTCATGGGCATTGACAGGGAGTTTGGCAAGGCGTTTGCCAAGGCCCAGCTTGGCGCCAACGTCAAGCTGCCCATCTCGGGTAAAGTCTTTGTCAGCGTCAGGGACTCCGACAAGAAAGCGATCATCGAGCCGGTCAGGAAACTGGTGGAAGCCGGTTTCCAGGTCGTATCCACCAAGGGGACGGCCGCCTACATGCGCGCATACGGGATCACGGCTGAGCCGGTCAACAAGGTCAAGGAAGGTCGCCCCCACTGTGTCGATATGATCAAGAGCAACGAGATCTCTCTGGTTTTCAATACCACGTTCGGTGCGCAATCGATCATCGATTCGTTTTCGATCCGTCGTTCGGCACTGGTTTACAACATTGCCTACTTCACTACCGTGGCTGGAGCGGAGGCGGTTGTGGACGGTATCCTCGCCCTGCAACGCGAAAACCTTGACGTTACGCCCCTACAGGAGTATCATCCACGCAACGGCTAGGTGGCTAGCCGTTACACATTTGCCTGAGAACACAACTGTTCGGGCGGGTTTTCCCGCCCGAACACTTTTATTGGTAGCGAACTAAAAGCAAGGAAGAAGAGTCATGTCGCAAACCGTACCAATGACCCCTGAGGGATACCAGAAGCTTCAGGAAGAATTAAAACATCTGATCCGCGTTGAGCGCCCGCGCGTTGTTCAGGATATTGCCGAAGCTCGTGCACACGGGGATCTGTCTGAGAATGCTGAATATGATGCGGCCAAAGATCGTCAGGGATTCGTCGAAGGGCGCATTGCCGAGATCAATGGCAAGATGGCCCGCGCCCAGGTTATCGATGTTTCCACTCTTGATACGGACAAGGTTGTGTTCGGCGCCACCGTGACTGTCTACGATGACGAATCGGAAAGTGAGTCAACCTACCGGATCGTCGGTGAGGATGAGTCGGATATCAAGCAGGGGCTTATCTCCGTCAGCAGTCCGGTTGCCAAAGCTTTGATCGGCCATCGCATGGGTGACGAAGTACAGATCCGGGTGCCTTCGGGGATCCGCATTTACGAGATCATAGATATCAAGTTTGTTTAGCCTGGAGACGATCAATGGCCACTATTACCAAGGATATGACGTTTCACGAAGTGATGCGCAAAAGCCCTGAGGCAGTCAAGGTGCTGACATCGTTCAACCTCGGCTGCGTCGGTTGCATGGGCGCGCAGAACGAAACCCTGGCACAAGGTGCCATAGCCCATGGCCTGGACGTCGAAGACCTCCTCGCCGCGCTGAACGCGATCTTCGACTGAGACCGGAACGCTCTCCACTCATCTTCATCACCTTACCGGGGAAGGGGAGATGACCAAGGCGACGAAAGCCCAGTGCCGTCAGCACCTCTCCACCCCTGTAGTCCATCTTAAAGGGGTCGGGCCCCGTATCGCCGAAAAACTCGCCAAGCTCGGCATTCATACTGTAGAGGATCTCCTCTACACCCTCCCCAACAGATACGAAGACCGTCGCGAATTCAGAAAAATAGCCCACCTTCGCGATGGAGCTCACGAAGTCTTTTCCGGTGAAATCCTGGCCAGCGGTGAATCGACGACGTCACGTCGTCGCCGGCGTTTGTTCGAAGTTGTCGTCAGTGACGGCTCCGGACAGGTCGCCCTCAAATGGTTCCATTATCGCAAGGACTGGATGACGAAACGTTTTACAGTCGGCCAACGTGCGGTATTCACCGGGGAGGTCAAGCGCTATGGCGCCCTGCGTGAAATTCACCACCCGGACGTTGAATTCCTGGCCCCTGACCAGTCTCTGTCTGATTACCAGAGTTCCGATCCTCTGGCCTTCGGCCGCATCCTGCCGGTCTACCCCCTGACCGAAGGCTTAAGCCAGTATGCTGCCCGCAGGATCTGGAAGCAGGCCGTCGACCAGTTCGCGCCATTCGTTGTGTCGCATCTGCCTGAACGACTTGTCAAGAGGCACGGCCTGCTGCCGCTTGCGGAGGCTCTTCGGGACGTCCACTGGCCATCCGACGAGACCAGCATGGAGTTGCTGGAGAAGCAGCAGATGCCGGGATTGCGCTCGCTGGTTTATGATGAATTCTTCTTTCTGGAACTCGGACTGGCTCTCAAACGTCGTGGCATTGTCCTTGAGCCAGGGATTAAATTCGAAGTGACGCACAAATACACCAGGCCGCTGGCCGCAGCGCTGCCGTTCCGTATGACAGATGCCCAGAGGCGTGTCCTGGGTGAGATCAAGCAGGACCTGATGTTGCCACATCCGATGAACCGTCTGATCCAGGGTGATGTCGGCTGCGGCAAAACCATCGTCGCTTTGATGACGGCCCTGGTTGCGATCGAAAACGAAACCCAGGTTGCGGTCGTGGCGCCGACCGAGATCCTCGCCGAGCAGCATTACCTGCAATTCCACCGCTGGCTGGAACAACTCGGACTCAAGGCTGCGTTGCTGCGCGGTAAAATGCCGACTGCGGAGAAGCGGCAAATATTGGCAGATCTAAGGGCAGGGGAGATCAACCTGGTCGTCGGCACCCATGCGGTCCTGCAGGAGGGTGTGGAATTCCAGACCGCTTGGACTCGGCATCATTGATGAGCAGCACCGTTTCGGTGTTCGACAACGTGCCGTCCTTAGGGAAAAGGGCACTAACCCGCACATTCTGGTGATGACTGCCACCCCTATACCACGAACGTTATCATTGACTCTCTACGGCGATCTGGCCCTTTCGGTGATCGACGAGATGCCCCCAGGGCGCACTCCGGTTGATACAATTATCGCATCCGACGCGCAAAGAGGCAGGGTTTACAGTCGTTTACGCCAGGAGATCGAAAAGGGGCGCCAGGCATTCATCGTTTATCCGTTGGTTGAAGAGTCAGAGAAAAGTGACCTGCTGGCGGCAACGGAAGGGGCCGAGCAGCTCAAGAACGAGATCTTCCCCGAATCGGTAGTCGGCTTGCTGCACGGCAGAATGAAGCCGGCGGAAAAAGAAGAAGTCATGACCCGTTTCAAGAACAAGGAGATCGAGATCCTGGTTTCAACGACGGTCATCGAAGTCGGTATTGATGTGCCCAATGCTACGGTCATGATGGTCGAACATGCCGAGCGTTTCGGCCTGGCCCAGCTGCACCAGCTTCGCGGGAGGGTTGGCAGAGGGAGTGCGGAAAGTATTTGTATCCTTCTGAAATCATACAAGTGCAGCGAAGATGGCGAGAAACGACTTGAAGTAATGCGCACAACCTCTGACGGTTTTCGCATCGCCGAAGCCGATCTGGAAATCCGCGGTCCGGGTGAGTTCCTCGGCACCCGGCAGAGCGGCCTGCCGGACTTCCGGGTCGCCAACATCCTGCGTGACGGGCGCACGCTGGAAGAGGCGCGCCAGGATGCGTTCTGACTATGCGGAAAGTGATGAGTTTAAAAGGTCGAAGGAAATGCGGGACGTACTCAGGGAACGGTGGGGCAGCCGACTGGAACTGGCCAGTATCGGGTGATTAATCTCTGATGGGCGCCGATATCTGGCATAAACCCATTTTCAGGTAAGAAGATCCCATGACAAGGGAGTCCCTTTTTTCACATCCTTGCTGCACCTTTATCGAACCAACAAACAGATTTTTATTCAAAGGTCCCACTGAAAAGTTGTTGGGCCATTATTAATTGTGCTCTGATTCGTTATAGTCGTTTGGGGAGGATACTAGCGTTATACTGCCGTCGGAAATCCGGAAAACCCGGTCAGACACCTCGACAAGGGCCGTCTGGTGGCTGATCGCCAGAATGGTCAGGTGCCGCGCAGTTTTTCAGCGTCTGGCAGATCTCGGCTTCGGTCTGCGGGTCCAGGGCGCTGGTGGCTTCATCGAGAATCAGTAGCTGCGGCTCGATGGATCAGGGCCCTGGCAATAGCAATCCGCTGTCTTTGTCCGCCTGATACCTTGGAGCCGCGTTCACCGACGATCGTATGCATGCCCTCGGGCATCTCGCTGACGAAGTCCCATGCCCCGGCCCCTTTCAGGGCCTCTTCAACATCCGCTTGAGTCCAGGATGGCTCGCCGAGGGTCACATTCTCAAAAATCGAATCATGCAGCAGAATGGTGTCCTGGGGGACATAGCCGATCATGTGTCTCCAACTGCGCAAAGCAATCTCCGGCAGAGGGGTGCCATCGATCAATACCCGGCCGTTGACAGGCTGGAAGAGTCCTGTTATCAGGTCGACCAGGGTGGTCTTCCCGGAACCTGAAGGGCCGATGATCGAGGTAAAGGTACGGCTCGGAATCTCCAGGGAAACATCTTTCAGAATCAGCCGGTCGCCGTAGCCGAAATCAACCTGGTCCAGGGTGATGCCCGCGTTCCAGGCTTGCAGGAATATCACCACCCTGTGGTTCGCTCGTGTTGCTGGGCTTTGCTGATCTTATCCTGCAGTGACCAGTAGGCGCTTTCACAGACCGCCATCTCCTGGTACTTGCGCTGCACCTTGCCGGCCTCGTTCAACATGCGGGCCATGAGGAAGATGAGCACCATGACCTTCGGCAGGTCCATGCCCATGGTGACCAGCATCAGGTAGAGGCCGGTGATCACCAGGAGCATCATCAGAGGCTCCTGGGTGCCCCGCAGAAAAGCCTTGCTGATAACCTGCTTGCGCAGGGCCTTGTTCAGTTTCATGGTGTCCGATGAGAGCAGTTCGTCGGCGAGGTTTTCGCGGCCCATGGCCTTGAACGCTTTCAGAGATTGCAGGCTGTCGGAAAGCTCTGGCAAGCAGCGACTGCAGCAGTCGGGTCTGCTTGTCTGCCGGCGCGCTTGGCCGTGGTGACCATCCTGTGCAGAAAAATCAAGATAATGCTGCCTATAGTCATGAAGAGCAGGGTGGTTTGCCAGGAGACCAGCAGGGCCACTATGAAATAAGCAAAGACCTGAATCGCCATGGCCAGTGCGACTGCAGCGTAAAGGTAGGCTGACGCGGCACGCATAACCTCGGTCCCGGCGGCGTTGGCCATGCTGCCGACCTGCTGATTGAGAAAATAGCCCCAGCGGGTGGAGAGCAGCGCGCGGAGCAGGGCCAGGCGCAGGTCGGTGGCAACGTGGGCGACCGTGTAGCCGACCTTGCGGTCAGCAATCAGGATCAGCAGGCTCCTTAGGATCGCTCCGAGGAGGATGACCATCAAGAGTGATCCGATAGTGACAGGGATACCCATGTGTGCCAGTGCCGAACAGATGAAGTTGTCAGCAATGTTGGCTGAAGCCGGATCGGCTGTGGCACCTGCAGGCATGTCGATGGCTGTTTGCAGCAAAGGCAAAAGAGCAGTCAGGCCGACGCCTTCGACCAGGCCAGCCATGATCAGGGCAAGTAACATCATCAGACTTTGTCTGGGATAGGCTCGGGCGAATTTGATTATCAACTGCATCTTGAACAAGCTACTTTCTATTTTGAATTGTGCAGATTCTACTCATTCGCATTGTATGTGCGAGATATTTTGCAGACTAACATTTTTCATTGATTATTGTGAAGCATAACGGTGCCTCGCATGATTGGATTCTCTGCGATACTTTTAATCAGCTTTAGAACAAGAAATTATTTAAATAACTGATCATTTAAGCTACCATCACATATGCTGAAGTGAGAATTCCCCCTAAGCACTCAATCCAGAGACTCATAGGCTGAAAAATAATTTTATGAATGTTGATTCTCTCATTCTCGACCGTAACTGAACCTGTCAAACCTTTTTTATCTCATGGTCAGGTGACTTTGTCTCTTCTACCGAAATATTCATGCTCTCAATCCCAAGAAGACCTTTTTTTAACTCACTGGGGAGGTCCGGATCGGCCGGCAAGATTCTTGCGCGACCTGCTTGAGGAAAAGATTCATGCTGTTCCGTCTGGTGGGGAAATCCTTTGGATAACCTACTACTTTAGAGATGAGGCCTTGGCGAAAGCTCTGCTACAAGCTTCCGAGAAGAGGGGTCAAGGTACGATTGGCCGTAGAAGGTAATCCGCGCACCGGCGCGATTAACCGTCGGGTGATAGGCTTACTGAAGGGCGACAACGCGCTGGGAAGAATTTGAGGCCTCTTAGCCACAATCTATTTGACAACCGGTTCCTAAGAAAATGCAGGTTACACGAAAAATTATACTACTTCAGTCACCCATCACCTCATGCCCTGTTAGGCACATTCAATCCTTCCGGCAACCTTCCGGAAGACCCGGCTATAATCCGAGAGATTGGTGATCAGGACAGGGGGCACAACGTTTTATTGGAAATAAGTGATTCTGTCCTTGTCCAAGGTCTGTATGACCACGCGGATCGCATATACCGAATGAAGCACGGTATCTGGGAGCGTTTCCTGCCATCCAGCAACAAAATTCTGTTCTCAGGGAAAGCACGGGTTCTATTTTTCCCCAGATCAGAAAAGAATATATTCGACGAACTATTTGATGTGTTGGAAAACGGTTGCACTCTGCGTTTGGCAGTTTCTCACCTGAGTGATCGTGGAATCTGCAGGCGCCTGTGTGAGCTGTCTCACAGAGGAGTTCGTATTGAGGTCCTCACGCATGACACCCTCAGAAGGGTGCCGCATTGGGTAGAAAAGTTGTTGCTCCAAAGTGGAATAATGTTCAATCGTTATACAAACCCGGAAGGGTTGCCAATGCATAATAAATTTATGCTGATTGATTCGCCTGGACGACAAATGGTAACCGTAGGCAGTTTAAATTTCTCTGTTCGTTCACTTCATGCCAACCACGAATTATTACTGGTAAGTGAAGATCCTGACTTGTATCAGGTTTTTTTGAACCGATGGGGAGAGATGCAGAATGAAATGAATCCTGATAAGAATATGCCATGCCCTGCCGCGGAAGGTTCGTTTGCACCTGGCTTGTCTGAAGCGCTCACATCAGACGTGCAAACTCCAAAGCACATAGCTTTATTTGTGAAGTCTTTCGAAGGTAGTGGCGGGGCCGAGCGGGTGCTTCTGAATCTTGGCTGTGGCCTCGTTGCACAGGGTCATCGTGTCGACCTAGTGATGGCGCGCTACTCGGGGCACTACTTGGATCAGATCCCTCATGCAATAAAGGTTGTAGACCTGAAGGTCAGGTCAGCCTGGGGCTCGTGGCGGATGATTCACAGGCTAGGTGTGGATGCTTGGTTTTGGACGAAAATGGTCCTTGGTAAAAACCCACATTACGTGTTAGGTGCCTTGCCACGTTTGGTCGATTACCTAAAAAAAGAACGCCCTGACGCCCTGATTTCCTCTATGGACTACCCAAACGCAGTCGCAGTTATGGCTCGCAAGCTTGCCAAGGTGAAGAGCAGAGTTGTGTTGACGGTTCACAGCACTCTTTCTGAGGAAATAGCCAGGTCGAAAAAGCCTCGGATAAAAGCCCAGGTTGAAGTTGACCGTCGCTTTTATCCCCAGGCTGATTCTGTCGTCACCGTTTCTCAAGGGGTTGCGGATGATTTGGCCAGGACGTTAAATCTTCCCATAGAAAGCTTTACCACTATTTACAACCCGGTTGTTAACGAACGACTCTTTCAACAGGCGGCAGAGCCCCTGTCGCATCCCTGGTTTTCCGGTGATGGCCCCCCTGTGCTACTGACTGTTGGCGGGATCAAACCGGCTAAAGATCATGCAACCTTATTGAAAGCTTTTGCCCTTGTCAGGGAGAAGCGCCCGGTACGTTTATTGATCCTGGGGGAGGGGAAGCTGCGTGAGAATCTGATCCGTCAGGCTGAAGAGTTGGGGATTTCTGCCGACCTGGAAATGCCCGGCTTCCTCGACAATCCTTTTCAATATATGGCCCGTGCCTCGCTGTTCGTGCTCTCTTCGGTCTTTGAAGGCCTGCCAACGGTGCTCATTGAGGCTCTGGCGTGCGGTTGCCCGGTGGTAAGCACAGATTGCCCGAGTGGCCCAAGGGAGATCCTTGACAATGGTCGATACGGGACCTTGGTGCCAATGTCCGATGAAAAGTCTTTGGCTTCAGCAATATTACAAGCTCTTGATACTCGGGTGAATAAGGATCAGCTTATCGCCAGGGGTAAAGAGTTCTCCCTTGATAGGGCTACCGGCAAGTATCTTCATTTAATCAGAGGCTTTGACGATGAAACTCTTTCCTGAAAGTATTCCCTTCCTGAATGGAAGCCGTTTTGATGATGATTACTGTCTGAAATTAATATCCACAGATGATCCAGCGGATCGTGGCACAATTGATCGGATAAGCCTTTTAGAGCGTCTCGTCGCCGGACAAAAAAATCGTGCATGTCGGCTGTGTTGACCATTCAGCTGCTTTGATCGAACGGGAGTCTGCCCGGGGGACTTGGCTGCACGGTAGACTTTCAGGTGTCGCACAACAATGTGTGGGTATTGATATCAATGATGAAGGGATTCTTTACCTGAAGAAAACACTGGGGGTTGAGGATGTATTTTGTTGTGACCTTACCTGTGAGGCTCTCCCTCTTGCTGCCGACCAACCCTTTGACTTTCTCTTGCTTGGGGAAATTCTTGAACATGTTGATAATCCGGTGGGCTTTCTCACCACCCTGCGGCAAAAACATTTTCCACATGGTGTTAGAGCGCATGATTGTGACGGTTCCCAATGCTTTGCGTGAGCGAAATTACAGGGATTCAAGAAATGATCAGGAGAGAATAAATTCAGATCACAGGTACTGGTTCTCACCTTTTTCCATCGCCAAGGTCTTGACAGTGGCAGGATATGAAATTGACGATATCTACTTGGTTCGCCATAAACCGTTGAAAAACCCTAAGAAGCGGGGTTTTAAGTCTTGGAATAAGACATCGTCTACAGAAAAAACACCCTTTTCTGAGAGATACTATCGTCGTCACTGCAACTGTACGAAATATTCGTTAGTGAGGTTCAAGACACGTCCATTGATCACTTAATGTCCGGTCATCAAGTCGAGTATTTTTTCGGCAGGGTCCCCAGGGACAATTACCCGCTTCAAAAACTGCTCGCCGTTCAGTTTCAGAAGTTTGTAGGCGTTGCTCTCAGTAAGGCTGTCAAGGAAGCTGTGCCAATCCTCAAGATTGTCAAGCAACTTAAGTGGGGAGTAGTAGTCAAGATTTAAGCCATATCTGGTTATGGCTACAGGAACTCCAGCTAAGGCTCCGTCCAGCGCAATGGTCGACGGGGTTGTAATCACACCCAACGCACGCGACATCAGCGAAGGGGTCGTCATAGGTTGCTTGTTCCTCGTCAGACATGTCGGCAACAACGACTCTTTTCATAGCGAACAGCCTATTCTTAAGTTCACTACTTCTGTTTCTGGCTGAGGCAGGATGAGACTTCAGAATGAAACGAAAACCTGTTTGTTCTTCAGAAATCTCTTCCAGGTGGTTCTAGAAAAGTTGAGATATATCTCCTGATCAAAACGGTTCCAGTGAAGGTTGTCAAAAACTGCAATTATTGGGTGTTCCCCGATATTAACTGTCGGATCATTTTCGAGAAGCAAGAAGGATGTTCGGACAACCTACCGCAATAGATTTGTCTCGGGTCTCCTTTGCGACCCAGGAAGGTAGTTCATTCGTTGGCCCCCATGTGAGAACGGTTTTAGCCGCAAACTTGATGTTTGGGACCGTGTACCTCATCACAATAACTCAAACCGACATTCTCAAAGCCATGTTGCAGTGTATAGGTTTGGACGTTCGCTGCGTTGGCCAGTTTGGTGATCATGTAAGGCAGTTTGCCTTTGGCCGTGGTCGACTCCACGGTGGACAAAAAAGCATCGATCCTCATGAGCTTGTTTAAAATCCCACCCAAGTGGATGAAGTTAACGACTTGCTCGACGACAGC
Organism: uncultured delta proteobacterium; assembly: GCA_963715335.1. Taxonomy (GTDB): domain Bacteria; phylum Desulfobacterota; class Desulfuromonadia; order Desulfuromonadales; family BM103; genus JAFDBW01. The sequence continues at coordinate 22,582 of CAVQRZ010000002.1, read as the reverse complement.
ATTTTTTTCTTCAAGTTTGCGAAGGGCTTCTGGATATTTTCTGGCGCAATTTTTTGTCACCCAGAAGAAAAGGGAAAGATTGTCTCGGGAGCGGGCATTTTCGTTTAGGCCAATAAGTAGATCAACATCTTGTGGCCTGCTGACAAGGAGGACAATCCTTTTGAGCGGCCTCTCCTTGAGGCGCCTTGTTGGTGATATTGAAAACAAGCCTGTAGAGTGGGGCAAGTATTGTTAACGTTCCTGCATAGAAGCAGGCCAAGATTTTTTTTTAGATTATAAAACAACTTGCGCCTTTTATTGAGGGGAGTGCCTTTGCGAATCGCGTTAGAACGACTCATGTTTGCCAGTAGAGGGGCCTAAGTGCTTATGTTCCTTTAAATGCATAATGTTTAAAGCTACTCGAGTTTCTTCTGCCAATATTAGACGCCATGCATTTACTGTGTCGAGTGATTATCTCTACCGGCTTTCTGCATTTTTTTAAAACGAAACTTAACAACCCCCTTGCGAGCCATTCTTATGACATACCAGAACTTGTTAACGGGCCAGACCGCGGTATGTCTTTTGAACGCAAGCAATGTTGCCCTCTGGACTTCCTCTGGATCATCGAGATCCATTTTCTCCAACGGCTCTGGCTGCCCAGGCACGCTGACGGCGCGGACAGAGCCCCCATTGAGGCCATATGTCGTTGACAGAACTTTCAACCCGGAGGTCTCGAAAAGGGCCCTCAGAGAACGTTCTGTGTGGTAACAGAGGTGGGCGGTATGGATTGAAACGGGGTGCCTCCCGTAGATCGTTTGCCAGTCAGCATTCGGGACCTCGGCACACAGCAGTCCGTCCTTGGCCAGAAGAGTCGCTTGCATCTTTAAGGAACTGTCCCGGATTGCTGCTGTGTTCGAGGACATGTGAGCTTGTAACAATGTCGTACTGCCCGCACTGCTTTGCGACGAATTGCTCCAGGGTCCCGGTAAACACCTCGAACCCTTTCTCGCTGAGTCGTGCCGCATGCTTGACGGAAGGCTCGACACCGGACACCGATGCCCCTCTTGCCATGGCCTCAGTAATGAGAAACCCATGACCGCAGCCGATATCCAGCAACCTGAGGCCATTTAAGGGCCGGTGTTTTTCAAGGGCGTCCAGGATCCCCGAGGCAATGCCTTGTTTCCGCTTGACCCACTTGTCACTCTTGGCCCTCTTATCCATCGAGTAGAGCTTGTAATATTCTGACGAGTAGAATTGTTCCAATCCTGCGTCGTCTATCCTGGGGTTAAGCTGGCGAAGCCCGCATCTCCGACAGACGCTCAACGAGACGGGCAGGCGATGCCTGTCAACCTGATCGATCAGGTGAGCAAATTCGTTGTGCCCACAAAGAAGACACGGATATTTTGTAAAATTTTCTCGCGAAAATTCCATCTATCCGGTCTCCCTTTGTTGTTTCATGTAAATATACTCCGCCAGCTCCAGATCCCAGTAAGTATCGATACTGACCAGGTCCCCCTCCAGGACCAGCGCCCCGGTGCGTTCTCCCTTGATGCTCTTCTGTTCCAACAAGCAGTTGCGCCTGATCGCGTAGGCGACGCCGTTGCGGTGGTAAACGGGGACCAGTTGCTGGCGGGCGATGATCTGCTTGCCGGACTGGTCATAGTAATCGAGGCGGTCGTCGCTTACTGTCAACTGCTTCAGGGGATGATTCTTCGAGTCTGTTTCGGAGACTGTCCAGACCGCGTCCCAGTCGCCGTCAATCAGCATCCGGATTGTATCGCTCACGTGTTCTGTGCGTCTCAGCGGGGAGGTCGGTTGCAACATGACGACAATGTCGTAGGTCACTTTGTCCTGTCGCTCCATTTCGACCAGTGCATGAGACAGGACCTCCAGATCGGAGATCCGGTCGCCGGAGAGGTCTTCCGGGCGGTAGAACGGCACATCGAGGCCCGCATCTCTGGCTACGTCGGCGATCTCTTTTGAATCGGTCGAGACGATTGCCCGGTCAATAGAAGGGATTTCCTTGACCAGGTGGCCGACGCGAGCGACCAGCGGCACACCGAGAAAAGGCTGCAGGTTTTTCAATGGGATCCCCTTGCTGCCGCCACGCGCGGGGCAGACCACAAGGATGCGTTGTCCGTCGATCATGATGCCTCCCGGGATATTCTGTCCAGAATGGCCGGCAGGTCCCGCAAATCCTCTACACACAGAGGGCTGTTTCTGACTGCCGAGTCGGCCCTGCCTGCCGTCATGGCGACAAAGTGGCAGCCGAATTGTGCCGCACCGCGCTGGTCATCGAGCTGGTCACCGACATGAACCATTTCGGTCCGGTCTGCTCCGCACGCTGTGGCAATACTCAGGAGGTTCTCGGCTTTCGTCGCTTCTGCGCCGTAGGCCGCCTGGAAAAAATGATCCCAGCTGCGCAACTTCGTCACCGTTGCAAGGGGATTACCGGCGTAGCTGAGTTGACGAACAAAAGCAGGCCCGTTCCGGAAAGCTTTTCCAGGGCGGCTGTTGCGCCAGGCATCTCCGCGCACCGGGCGATGGCTGTTTCGCATCTTGCCGTGTAATCGTCGGCCAGGCGCGCGGCCCAGTATTCCAGCGGGGAGTCGGCTGGCAAGAGCTTCCTGTCGATCAACTCTTCTGCAATCCTGCGGGTTTTCTCATAGCGATTGGCGGCCGGCCAGCGCTCGAAAACCTCTGCAACGACCTCTCCGGAAGAGTCCCAGGGACGAGCAATTTCAAAGAAGGCTTCTCTTTTGATCTCGTTGGAGTCGACCAGGGTGCCATCAAAATCAAAGACGACGCATTTGATCATGCCGGGATGTCCCCAATCAGGCCTTGGTCTGACCCGTCATGGCCTTGATCTGAAAACGTCCCCAGTGGTCGACAACGGTCTTTCTCTCTGCCCTGGACAGTTTGTTGATGCTCTTGTCCTCGTAGAAAGAGTCGTTGTCGTGATCACGGCTGGAAATCTCCTCGAAGATGACGCCGTCTTCAGTGCCGAACGAGTGCCAGACCCCCGGCATGACAACCACGCTTTCACCGGGCACGAGCGTCCGGTGATGACCATCAACGGTGCATTCCAGCTGCCCGTAGAGCACCTGGAAGGTTTCTTCTTTCAGAGCGTGATAGTGGGATGGATGCTTCTGGCCGGGCAACTGCACGACAAGCTTTTTGCAGTAGTCACGGGTGACGCATTCGATCAGGACCGCACCGGTCTCAAGGAACTTCGGAATCCCGTAATGATGCGAGTATTCGACCTTGAACTCCGGGCCGAGGTGAATTCTCGCTTCGTTGAGCATCGCTTTGACCTCATGGACTGCATGCTTGATCACCAGCTCGTCTTCAGAGCCGGGCAGGGCGACCTTGTCCTCGAAAATCGGCTTGTTTGCAGCGACATCGCCCTTGCTGACGATGCCCGGCCTGAATTTGCCGCTATCGAGCTGTCCGTCGGTATAAGGGATGGCGAAGTAAACCTGGTCACTTTCGATCACGGCGCCCTTGCGGATCTTGCGCCTGGCATAAACCCCGCGCTTCAGGCCATCGATGGCGTTCTGTTCAGCGTCAGAAGCCGGCTGGCGTTGCTTTGGCCCACACAGCACCTGGGCCCTCTGCTTGGCAACGATCCATTCGCCGATCTGCTCCGGTGTCGATGAATAAGCATTGAGTGGTGAGTCTTTCGTCGCAATCCCGACATGGCGCTCAAACAGCTCTGCGCCCAGGGCGACAGCCAGCTGCACGGGGGTCATGTCCGATGGCGATTCGTGGGTGGACCAGCCGACATGAATGCCCGGATAGCGGTTTTTCAACAGGGCGATCTGACGCATGTTCATGTTCGCGTCGGGGGTCGGGTAGATCGCTACGCAGTGCATGATAGCGAAATGAACCCCCCGGTGCTGGAAGAAGCTGACCAGGTTGTCTATGTCACGCAGGGTCAGGCCGCCGGTCGAAAAAATCACCGGTTTGTCGGCATCGGCAACTTTTTCGAGGAGGGGCCAGTCTTTGCCCGAGCAACTTGCCACCTTGATCACATCGAAACCCATATCGCAGATGATGTCGACCGAGGCCTCGTCAAAAGGTGTACACATGGTGACCATGCCCTGGGCACGGACCTCGTCGAGCAGCCTCTGGAATTTGTCCCAGGGCAGGCGCGTCGACAGGAAGCGCTGGACCTGCTTGTGGTCGCTGTTCTTCTGGTGCTCCTGGTGAATGAAGGTATCGAGTTGGCGGAACTGGAATTTCAGTGCGGCACGCGCGTTGCAATCCTTGACGACCTTGGCGAAGGAACGAACAATATTGAGCCCGTGCTCCACGTCACCCTGGTGGTTGTTGGCCATGTCCAGGATCAGGAGATCTCTAAAGTCAAATTTCTTGTTCACATTGTCCTCCGTTTATTGTTTCGATGCGACCGTCAGTGCATCGAGAGAGTAGCCTTTGGCATAGTCGATCAAAACCCGTCTGCCGTGACTGTTTGCCAGGTGCGCGGCGGCGACGATCAGCATGGTATCGAGACCGCACTCCAGCGAAATCGAGCTTTTATCTGGTCTCCCCTTGAGGACTGTCTCAACGTGCTTGAGCTCGGCGATAAAGTCGTCCGGGCGGGTTTTTTTGAAGACCATCTCTTCTTTCGGGTTGCTGCCGTACTGCCACTGGATTCGGTCTTCGCTGCCGATCGTGATGTCGATGTAGCCGTCCTTGCCCTGGATGCGGCCCCATTTTCGTGCAGGTCGGGTGACCACGTCCTGGACCACGCGTCCGACCAGACCGTTTTCAGTGCGCAGGTTGAGCAGGCAGAGCTTGTCGTAGTCGACAAGGTCGGTTTTGACGTATTCCAGGCTCGCATCAACCTCGGTGACACGCCCGGCTCCCAGGCTGCGCGCCAGGTGCTGCCAGAGGTTGATGGCGTGGGAATGCTCGCCGCTGGCACCGCCGCCTTTCTGCCAGAAACCCAGGTAGCTGTCCTGTGGCCCGTCGAGCCAGGGGTGAGCGGTGAAAATCCCGCCCCAATGTTCGCGGAATTCAACGTCAAGGGTTTCAGCCGCCCCCAGGTGCGGGATGAGCTCGATCGCCTTGTCGGCAACAGAGCTGACGACGTGGTTGTAGCCAACGAAAACCTCGACGCCGGTTTGCCGGGCCAGGCTGTACAGCTCGTCGGCCTTCTCCATTTTCGGAGTGCAAAGCGGTTTCTCGACCAGCACGGCCTTCGGCTTTTCGGCAATCGCCTGGATAGCGAGGTTCATGTGTGAATCGGGCGGGGTGCCGATGAAGATCAGGTCAAAGCCCTCGCGAGGGGCTTCAGCCGCAGTACAAAGCCGGATCGATTCATCCCACCGGCCGTAGCGTGCCGGGTAAATCTCTTCCCTGGTCCGTCGCAGCGCAGCGGCATCCAGGTCGCAGATTGTCACGTCCCAGCCCATTCGGCGCGACGCGTTGGCCAGGTGGTTGCCGATGGAGCCGGCGCCATAAATCTTTACGTTGTACATGGTTTCTCCCAAAAAAGTATTCCCGGGCAGAGGGCAGATCAAACCGTTTTAGCCTTCCGCCGTTTGCGTTGAGTATCTAATGACGACTATTGGTAAATCCAGTATAGATGCTGTGAATGCTTTTTGACCTTGAGGTCATGGAACCGGTCCAGAAGCTTGCCGAAACGATCGATCATCGCCAGCATTTCATCCGCCGTTATCCCGGGGTAGCGGTGGTCGTGCAGGGTGATATTGTTGCGATGACCGGGCCGCCGCATGTTGATGCGTTTCTCGATAGTCCGCAAATGTGTCTGGGACCATCCGCTGAAACGATCTGACATGCTTGGCGCTGGCGGCGGACCTTCGCGGTAGCCGGCCTCATCGAGAACATCGACGATCCGGTCAGCGGCAAGACGTCCTTCCAGGGCAGCGATATGCGGTTCCAGGGCCGCTTTTCGCACGTCCCAGTCGAGCGGGCCGATCTTGCCATCGACAATCGCCCGCACGGTCGCCAGGAGTTCTTCGACAGTGAAAACCCGCCGGCTGACGTCACGGGTAATCGGGAAATCGTACTCATCGACGGTGAGCGGTTCAAAGTTCACCCCTGGCCTGCCAAGGATTGCAGACTCGACGAGGGTCGTGCAGCCATTGGCGACCACAACTTTGGCAGCCATCAGCCAGGGGTGGACGTTGCCTTCGTTGGTAATGATCAGGTTGGGGTGAGCCCTGGCAATCTCATTCCACACGTCATGGCTTTCAGAGGGATGAGGACGTAAAATAACCGTATGGTCGGCAAATGAATCACAAAAAATCGGCAGCATTTTTTGAAAGTGTTCAAAAAGAGCCAGTTTATGGCGGCCCTTGCCGGCGTCGTAAGGGTTGACCTTGCCCAATCTCTTCGTCTCGGCGGCTTGTTTCAGCTCGCCAAGTTGCACGTAGAAGTGGTTGACTTTGCTGAAATTGGTATTGATGAGAATGAAGTTGCCGTATTGCTTGCGTATGGCGTCCGCCCCAGGGCGGTAGAATTCGCGTAGTTCAGGACGCAGCAAGTCGATCCTCGGGTTGCCGGTATTCACAATCGGTGCGTTGCCGCAGCCACTGAACGAACGAAAGGCCCGGGCGTTGTCTTCACCCCAGGTCGTCAGGCGGGCAATGCGCTGCATCGCCACGGCGGACAGCCTCCAGCGATGGTAGATGGCGTCAGGCTCACGCAGAAGGCCCTCTTCGTCCCAGGCCAGGATGTCGTGTCCGAGCTGGTTGAGAATTTTGAACATGCGGTCGCTGCGAGTCTTCATGCTTTTCGCCATGTAGACACCGCGCGGCACTGAGGCCGTTTTGAAATGGATATACGCACGGGATCCGATCAGGACGGGGTAGCCTCGCTCGGCGGCTACGCACGAGAGCAGGACCTTGGCGTCCATCTCTCGCACCTGGTTTTCAACCGGCATGATTATCGTTGAGGGTGATGCTGCCATTAGCAGCCTACTCCTGTTCTGCCATCATTGCCTTGATCTCGGCAAATGCCTGAAGAAGGACATTGATCTGTTCGGGTGTGTGGGCGGCGCTGATACTGCAACGCAGCAGGCTCATCCCCGCCGGTGCTGCAGGCGGGAAGACCAGGTTGACATAGACCCCCTTGTCGAGCAGCGACTTCCAGGCGAACAGGGTCTGTTCTCTCGACGGCGCCCTGATCGCGACGATCGGGCTGAGGTCTGGCCCGAGTTCAAAGCCCAGCTCTTTAAGGCCATGATATAAGAGGGTAGCGTTGTCCCATAGACGAGTGCGCAGTTCCGGTTTCGATGCTATGACTTTCAGGGCTTCGCGAACAGAAGCGATCGTCGAGGGGGATGGTGATGCTGTAAACACGTAAGATCTGCAGATATAGCGGACCAGGTCCAGCTCCGGGTGGTTGCTGACGCAATATCCGCCTATGGCGCCCAGGCTCTTGCTGAAGGTGCCGACGATGAAGTCGACATCATCTTCCACGCCGGCTGCTTCGGCCATGCCACGCCCGTGGTCACCCATAACTCCCAGAGAGTGTGCCTCGTCAACCAGCAGCCATGCCCCGTACTTTTTCTTCAGGGCAGCAATCTCGGCCAGCGGCGCACAGTCGCCCAGCATGCTGTAGATACCCTCCACAATAATCAGGGTCTTTTCAGTCTTCGACCCCAGACGCTTGAGCTTTTTTTCCAGGTCTTCGAGGTTGTTGTGACGGAAACGGATCATCTCGGCGCCGCTCATCTTGCACGCGTCGTAGATGCTTGCGTGCGAGTCGGCGTCCAGAACAATGATGTCGCCAGGCCCGGCGAGGGTGGAAATAACGCCGAGGTTGGCAACAAAGCCGGTCGAGAAGACGATCGCATTGCTGCGACCATAGAAACCGGCCAGTTCCTTTTCCAGGTCACGGTGCCCGGCAAAAGTGCCGTTGGCCATACGCGAGCCGGTCGTGCCGGTCCCCTCCTTCTCCAGGCTCAACTGTGCGGCTTTAACGCACTGCTGGTCAAAGGTCAGGCCAAGGTAGTTGTTGGTCCCGGCGAGGAGGACTCGCTGTCCGCTGATAGAAGCTTCGGTCGCGGAGTAAATTTCGTCGATAACGACATTGAGTGGGTCTACCCCGGCAGGGAAAAGCGCCTTTCGGGTGTCTGCAACAGCGTGTAATTTATCAATAATTCCCATTAACTTGTCTCTATAATGTGCTGAATTTGCTCTGCAAAACCTTTAACAGTACGAAGGTCTGACAGGCTGTTCAAGGGGTAGGTTATGTCGAAAGCATCTTCGACGTCATGAAGCATTTCCATGACTCTGAGTGAATCAAACCCCAGATCGTTAATCAGTTCCGTCTCTTCCTGAATCGGCACCGGTTTCGGTGCATATTGCTGGAGAAGCTCGACGACCTGTTTGTAAATATCATCATACCGGGTTGTTGCCATAATCGGTGAAACTCCAGTCTTTTAAGGGAAAAGACGCTGCATTCCCTCACTGAACGAGACCTGTGGCCGCCAATCAGTTGCCGCAGAGATCGCGGTATTGTCACAAACCCAGTCCGGGTGGAAGAATTCCCTGACTTTTCCCGGTGTCAGCATCGGCCGATAGCCAATCAAGCGCGCCAAGCCGGAATTAGCCTTAGCAATAATCTGCAGCAATGACCGGGGGATTGCAAGACAGCGAGGCTTCTTACCATTCAGATGAGTAGCAATCGTCACAATCTGCCGCCAAGTATAGCCATCAGGATGCCCGTCATGCAACTCAAAACATCGACATTCCGGTGCGGGTCCAGAGCGCAGCAGGGAACTCACCGCAGCCACCAGGTCGTCGACGTGTAGCAACGAGAACCTGCTGTCTTTTCCGCCGAGAATGGGAACAACGCCGCGCTTGATCAATTGCAGCAGGGGCAGCATCTCACGGTCTCCCGGGCCATAAACCGCAGGAGGCCGCAGTATGTCACAGGAGATCCTGTCCCGATACCTGCCCAGGGCCACTTCGCCTGATCTTTTGCTTGATGCGTAGGCGGACAGAGACGGTTCACGAGCAGCAAGGGATGACATCAGGAGGAAGCGGGGGACCTTCTGTTCCACGGCCGCTTCGAGCAGGTGTGTGACCCCTGCGGTATTGGTTTTTTCGAATTGTTGCAATGAAGTCCCGCGCACGGCGCCGGCGCAATGAACAATCGCATCGACACCTGCAACCAGAACCCGCAGGCTCTCAATATCATCAAGGTCACCGGGCTGCCATTGCACAGAATCGGCCTGGTCGGGGCGAGGGGTGGAGGCCGGGCGGTATAAGGCTCTGACCTGAAAGCCTTGCTCCACTAAATGTCTGAGCAAGGCGTTGCCGATAAAGCCTGTTGCTCCGGTGATCGCTACTGTGAGCACAACTGAGATCGTTTTGCGGTGAGTTCCAAGGTTTTATTTAGCGGGCAATATTTGCGGTGCGCAAATCCGATGCCTCATCATGGCTTGAGCACTCTTCGTGCGCGGGTTCAATCCGCAGCAGGCTCTTTTCTGACTGCCGCTTCAGATAGTCGCGCCGAGTGCCGGCACGGGAAAGTTTTCCAGATGAGGTGCGGGGAAGGGTGTGTGCGGAGACAAGTTCGATCTTGCAGTCAATGCCCAATTCCTCCCGAACGACAGAAGCGATCCGGGCTGACAACTGGCTCCGCTTGTTTTCATCCGTTTCACGGTACTGGACGACCATGACGGCAGTTTCTGAACCGTCCTCTGCCGATATGGATATGGCCGATGAATCACCGGGCCTGACTTCGGGCTGCTGCTCAGCAAGAAATTCGAGGTCCTGTGGCCAGATGTTGCGACCATTGATGATGATCATGTCTTTTTCGCGACCGGTGATCACCAAAGTCCCGTCGATCATGTAGCCAATATCACCTGTGTTCAGCCAGCCATCTGTCGGAAAGAGCCTCTGCAGTCGCAACAGGGTCACCCAAATAGCCGGTCATTACGCTTGGTCCGCGCACGTGGATTGTTCCACATTGCCGGTCCGGCAGGGTTTCACCGTGCTCATTCCTGACCTGAATCTCATGACCGGGCAGCGGAGCTCCGCAGTTGACCAGCTTTTTGGTGTGACGGTCCGGATCCAGAATGTCGACAGCAGGGATGGCACACTGCTGCTCGGATAATTGTCGGCATCGACTTCATCGACGACGACCCCCAGATCTATCTGGGCGAAGGTGACGGCGAGCGAGCACTCAGCCATACCGTAACTTGCAACAAAACTTTTGCCATTGAAACCAAACGGGGCCAATTTTTCAACGAAGGCCTCCAGGACCTCGACCCGAATCGTTTCTGCACCGACGCCAGCTATGCGCCAGGCGCTGAGGTCATACGGTGCCGTGTCATCATGGCGAAGCCGGCGCGTGCACAGCTCATAACCAAATGGCGGGGCGAAGGAAATCGTCCCTCTGTTGTTGGTCATCATGCTCAGCCACAGTCGCGGCCGCATGGCAAAGTCGCGAGTAGAGAGAAAATCAACCGAAAGCTGCGCAGCCATTGGTGCCAGGACAAACCCGATCAACCCCATGTCATGGTAGTATGGAAGCCAGGATACGCACCTGTCGCCGCTACGGACCTTAAGGCCATCGTTGAGTATCCCGGCGAGATTGTGCATCACTGCCGCCTCGCTGACCATAACCCCGCGCGGGAAACGCGTACTGCCCGATGTATACTGGAGATACGCAGTTTCTCCGGCTTGCAGTGGCAGCAGTTCGACGTCCTGTTCGGGGAGTTCGTCAAAAGTCCCGGGGGCACCGACGAGTGTCAGTTCCAGGCCTTGAGCAGCCTCGAGCAGGAAGGGCAGGAATTCAGATGGAGCCACCGCAATCGCTGACTGGCTTTTTTCCAGTAACCCGCGTAATTGTTCGACGTAAGCATTGTGACCGCCGAGATGAATCGAGGCGGGGAGCGGAACCGGTACATAACCGGCGTATTGGCAGGCAAAAAAGAAGCGCGGGAAATCAGGGTGAGTTTCAGCAACGATGGCAACCCGTGAGCCCCTGTCCAGATGCAGGCCGTGCAGGCGTTTTGCCAGGATCTTGGCTTCTCTCTGTAATTCAGTGTAGGTGAGAACTGTACGGAGTTCTCCGCGACCGCTATAGAAGTTGAATCCGCTCGCCCCCATAGCGGCGTAATCCAACGCTTCAGCAAGGTTTGAAAAGTCGGCGGTACGCAGTGTAACCTTGCTTGCAGTTGGTGTCGGATTTGAAGGATTCATTTTTACTCAATCATTTTCAGTATTTGATCTGGAATTTACACGCAATATTAATGCCAATCCAGTAAACATCGCGTATTCTATATAAATGTGCATTTACTTGTCAATTTACAAATGCGTAATGTAGTGTTTTTACCGCACAAATGTGGTTTTTCTGCAACGTTCCTGAATGATTGCGTAGCCGCGCGTGCGTAAAGTGGAAGGGATCTAAACTTCGCAGTGGAGTTGCCATGCATTAATCTTTGATCAGAACCCCTCGATGGTGGCCGTATTGCGTCAACGTCATGCCGTGAATCGACGGCAGAATGCGTTTTGCAGAGTTTCCTGCATGTGCTGTTTCACAGTCTCTCCGACCTGGTTGGTTTGGCCCAGTTCAGGCGGCCCCGGCCAACCTGGATCAGTAAACTTCGCGTTCTGCCAAATTTGCAAATCAGCGTAACGCGGCAGGATATGGAAGTGCACATCCGGATCAACCATCATCAGCATCAGGTAATTGATCTTGTCATAGTTAAAACACTCCTTGAGGCTGGATTCTATGACGGTCGTTATCGTTTTCAACTCTGCAAAAGCCTCGGCACTTACGCTGGGTAAGGCAACGGCGTCCTCCTTGCAGATGAGCACAAGGGCGCCAAGGGTTGCCTGTTGAGGGCGTAACAGCACGACCCAATGTTCATACTCTTGAATCAGGGTTTTTGGGTAGCCGAATTTTTCCATCGTTGCGTTCATCGAAACACCTCTCCAGCGCTTATTCGGTTTTACTGATTTGGTTATCTATGGAGACAGGCAGTTTTTAACATAAATCTCTTACATGGTATCGGACTATCGAGTATTATTCAATTCCAAGGCGCGGTCAAAATTTCTGCAACCAGGCAAACCTGTTGAGTCATTCAATGCGTACACCGATAGAGAAAGCAAGCAGGAGTCACGAGACTTTGCGGATTGTCCCGGTTACTGGTCGTCGCATGACCGACCGTTTCATTGAGGTGCCGTGGTCGCTTTATACGGCAGACCCTTGTTGGGTGCCGCCGTTGCGTGTCGAGAGGAAGTGGCATCTTTCCAGCAAGAATCCCTACTTCGAACATGCCGAGTTTCAGGCCTGGATCGCCTGGCGCGGCGATCGAACGGTCGGGCGTATCAGCGCGCAGGTTGACCAGCTGCACCTACAGCAACACAAGGATGCCACCGGTTTTTTCGGGTTCCTCGAGGCAGAGAACGATCCGGAGACTTTCCGTGCCCTGTTCGAAACTGCCGAAACGTGGTTGAGAGACAAGGGCATGCAGCGAATCCGTGGGCCATTCAGCCTGTCGATTAACGATGAGTGTGGTTTGCTGGTTGAAGGTTTTGACACCCCGCCACCCATCATGATGGGTCACGCCTTACCATATTACGGCAAACGCGTGGAAGAACAGGGCTATGTCAAAGAGCAGGACCTGTTGGCCTATCGGGCTGACCCGAAGCTTGCCCACCAGCCGCATCTTGAACCCCTCACCAAGAGGTTCTCCAGTCGCGTCAAGGTCCGCATGCTGCGGCGCGACCGCTTTGGGGAAGAGCTCGAGATTATCCGGGATATTTTCGAAGATGCCTGGTCGGAAAACTGGGGATTCATTCCTTTTACCCGGGCCGAATTCACCGAATTGGGAAAAAATCTTAAATTTCTGGTGGATCCGGAGTCAGTCAGTATCGCTGAAGTTGACGGCGAACCTGTGGCCATGATGGTCATGTTTCCCAACCTCAATGAAATGATCAAGGATTTGAATGGCCGCCTTCTGCCGTTTGGCTGGCTGAAACTGCTCTGGCGGCTCAAGGTTGCGGGGGCCAGGTCGTCGAGAGTCCCGCTGATGGGTGTCAGGCGCCGTTACCAGGGGACAATGCTGGGTGCCGCCCTGGCCCTGATGTCGATCGCCCCGATTCATGAACATGCCTGCCGGAAAGGCATTACCGAACGTCGATATGTCGTGGATTCTCGAACAAAACAAGGGGATGCGAAAGATTATCGAGCTGATCAGCAGTGATGCCTACAAGCGGTATCGGATTTACCAGAAGGATTTGTAATCAGGATGAAATCGAAACAGCCTTTTTCCGCGGTCATCCTGGCCGCAGACCGTGAACTGGCAGATCCGGTAGCGCTCTCAGCTGCAGTAAGCTGCAAGGCACTGGCCCCGGTCTGTGGTCGTGAAATGGTTTTGCGTGTTCTCGACACCCTGGCTGCATCCGACCAGGTGGCGACCCGGTTCCTGGTCGGCCCTTCAACCAAATCTGTTGAACAAAGTGCTGAACTCTCAGCCCTGATCAGGTCAGGCCAGGTCAAGTGGATTGCCCCCCGGGAGACGCCGAGTTCGAGCGCTTTTGCCGTTTTGCAGTCGCTGCCCGATGACGTGCCGGTCCTGGTCACCACGGCTGATCATGCCCTGTTGACTGCCGAGATGGTCGATCACTTCTGTAACGAGGCGCGCAACAGCGGCTGCGACGTCCTGGCCGGCGTCGCCCGTCACGATTTAATCGCAGAGGCTGTTCCCGGAACCCGGCGGACTGTGACCAAGCTCAAGGACGGCGGCTACTGCGGCTGCAACCTCTTTGCGTTCCTGACGCCAGAGTCCCGCAAGGCCGCGGACTTCTGGCGCAAGGTGGAGAATGAGCGCAAAAAACCCTTGCGGATTATCAAAATCATGGGTTGGATGACAGTCTTCAGATATCTCCTGGGCCAACTGACCATGAATCAAGCTCTGGGCAGGCTGTCGCAAAGAATGGGCTTGCGGGCCGGAGTTGTCCGGATGCCTTTTGCCGAAGCGGCGATCGATGTGGACAAGGTCGAGGATTTGCTCCTGGTCGAGTCGATCCTGGCAGAAAGACAGAAGCGGGGCCTTGAAAAGGCTGTCGCTGGAACTTGATGGCTGGACAAGGTTAAAGATGGTTCAATCGATTACAAGCAAACCGCTTTTTTATATTCTTCTGCTGTGATAAAAGTTTGCAGTCGTAGATTTTTTTCTAAGAACAAATCCCCAAAAAGTTTAAGAGGCCATGACTAAATGAAGAAAGAAACAGTGGGCTACACAACAGGTGTTTTTGATTTGTTTCATATCGGACACCTGAGGCTATTACAGAGGGCTAAAAGCAGATGTGACCGGCTTATCGTCGGTGTGAGTACTGATGAGCTGGTGCAGTCATATAAAAATAAAAAGCCGGTCATCCCTTTCGAAGAAAGGAGCGAAATTGTCGCTGCATTGAAATGCGTCGACGTCGTCGTTCCTCAAACTCATAGAGACAAGGTCGCGGCGTACCATGAAATCAAATTCGATGTTATGTTCGTCGGCAGTGACTGGAAGGGGTCGGACTTGTTCAACGAGGTAGAGGCCGAACTGGCTGAATATGGCGTGGATGTGGTTTATTTTGAATACACGAATAACGTTTCTTCAACGGCTCTACAGTCGACGCTTCAGGCTATCTATGATGCGGAAGCCTCGGTAGGGTGAAATGTCCATTGGCTTGCCGTTGCCGTTGTAGCCTCTGCAAGGCGGTCTCTGCAATGTACAGGATTTGATTTGCTCATCAACCGCTACCTGAACCGTGCGATCCTCAACCCGCTGGTGACCATCTGCACCATCCTGGTCGTCATTTTTGCCGGCTATTCTGCCACCCGCTACCTGCCTGATGCCGCCGACGGTCTGATGACGGGGAATACTGTCCTCGCCCTGGTTCTGCTCAAAATTCTAATCGCTTTGGAAGTTTTGGTCCCCGTCACACTTTTCCTCTCGGTGATTACGGTTTTGGGTCGACTGCATGCCGAATCGGAAGTCATTGCCATGCGGGCCAGCGGACTTTCCGAGCGCACCCTCATGAGTTCGGTTTTTCAGATCTCCTTGGTCGTCGCCCTGCTGGTTGCAGGGTTGTCCCTTTACGCGCGCCCCTGGGCCTACGAAAAAAGCTACTGGTTGAAAGCTGACGCTGAGGCAAATTTCGATTTTTCCCGGCTCAAGCCGGGGCGTTTCCATGAAATTGGCGGGAACAATCATGTTGTCTTCCTGGAAAACATTCATGAAAACCAGGAGCGCGCGGATGGTGTTTTTATTGAACAGCGCAGCGACTCGTCGCGCAAGATAATCCATGCCAGAGAAGCCTGGCAAGAGATAAACCCGGTAACGGGGGAAAAGAGCGTGGTTCTCCATGATGGCTATCAATACGAACTCTCACCTGTCGTCGGCAAAACAAGCCTGTTCCGGTTTCAGAACTTCCGACTGATTTTAACGCCCAAAGAGATTGAATCAATCGGCTATCGACGCAAGGCTGCACCGACTATGAGCCTCATCGCTTCGTCCGAGGCAGGGGACAGGGCGGAGTTCCAGTGGCGGGTTTCCACGGGATTCTCCACAATTCTGCTGGGATTGCTCGGGATTCCCTTGAGCCGCACGGCCCCACGGCGGGGTAAATCTGCGAATATCTTCATGGGCGTGGTCATTTTTGCCATTTACTATAATCTGACCGCCGTAGCCAAAACCTGGATGGAGCAAGGTGTGGTCGGTTCGTTCCCCGGGATGTGGTGGCCTCATATTCTGCTTGCTGTTTTGCTGATTGCGTTGCTCAAGCCCTTTTGGCCCGGCTTCCAGTCGCACTACTGATCAGGGCGCAGCCAAAAAGAGGACGGTTCTCTGTATCCATGAGAATGATTGCTCGCTATATCAATGCCAGGCTGGCCTTTGGCTGGCTGCTGGTTTTCCTCATCATGACGGCCTTGTTCTCGTTTCTCGAGTTGGTCGGCCAACTCGATGATATTGGTGAGGGCAGCTACCAGCTAAAAGACGCCTTCATGTACGTCGCCTACACCTTTCCCGGGCGTGTCCTTGAACTGGCGGCGGTCAGTTCGCTGGTGGGGGGGATTATCGGTCTCGGCACCCTGGCCAACACCGATGAGCTGCTGGCAATGCGATCTTGCGGCTTTTCAGTGTTTCGTATCGCCCGAGTGCTGCTGGGAGCCGGCAGCGTGATTATGCTGGGTGCGCTGGTGTTGACCCAGTACGTAGTGCCGCCACTTGAACAGAAAGCCAAGGTCAACCGTGAACTGGCCCTTTCAGGGGAAGGCTCTCTGCTTTCTACAGGGGGGTTCTGGACACGGGACAGCCGGAACAGGTTCATCAATGTGCGCTCTTCAACCTCCGGCGTCGGCCTGGCCGATGTCAGCGTCTACGGTTTTGACGACCAGGGCAAGCCAACCAGTTATGTGGGCGCAGCCGAAACGATAATCGGCAAAGACGGTCAATGGATCGGTCGTGACGCCAGGCGGATCAAATTTGAGGACAAACACATCACGGATCAACTCGATCCTTACCTGACCCTCGACGTTTTCCTCAGCACCAGGCAGATCGATATCCTCCGCATCACGCCGGAGATGCTCCCGTTGGACAAACTGTACCAGTATATTCAGGTTTTACGGGAAAGGGGTCAGAACACCGATCAGTTTGTGCTGGCGCTCTGGCAGAAAACGACTCTGCCGCTCAAGGTGGGAGCGATGATGTTTTTCTCGCTACCCTTTGTGTTCGGTGTGGCGCGGGAGGTCAACCACGGGCGAAGGGTGACGCTCGGCGCAATCGTCGGAATTTCTTACTACTATTTTGACCAAGCCCTTGGCTATACGGGGCTCATCCTGGGCATCCACCCGGCCTTGACGACGCTTTTGCCGCTCGCGATCATCATTCTGATCGCCACCTGGCTGTTGTTCAGGGTCCCATAGAGGGCAGCCTGGCGTCTGCGCAGAACGGCGGAAGCATCAGGTTTATCTCCTGCTCCTGGTCAAACTTTCCTGACCCTTCCGAATAGCTGCGGACAAGCAGCTTCAGATCCCAGCTGTCAGCATTTCTTCTGACCTCATACAGGTTGTACTTGGCGCAACGTTCAGCGTGCGGATTCAGCTCTGAAGCCGAAGGCGCTCCGATCACGGGCAGATTGCCCGCAGGAGCCTGCAACGTCGAAAATGCCTGGGCGTGAGTGTGTCCATGCAACACCAGCTCTGCCCCGTAACGGGCAATGACGTTTGCAAATGTGCTGCAATCGACTAGCCGCTTACGCCATTTTATGGTTCCGGGGACCGGCGGGTGATGGATCAGGACGACCCGCAACAGGCCTGCCTGGCCAGTTGCCTGCAGAAGGTTTGCCAGTTTATCCAGTTGCGCCTTGTCCAGACTGCCGACAGCGAGAAAAGGGGCGGTGGGTCGAGCTGAGCAAAGACCGAGCAGGGCGATCGGGCCACGAATCCGCAGGCTGGGGAAAAAATCAGTCGTCCGGGGATCGTTCTGCTGGTCGTCAGACTTTAGATAAGGCGCCCACTTCGAGAGGTTGTCAGCCCAATTTTGACCAACGTAGGCTTCGTGGTTGCCCGGTATGACGGTGACCTGGTCAGGTGGGCCCAGTTTTGTCAACCAGCGACCGGCTTCGACAAACTCATCGGGCAGGCCGAGATGTGTCAAGTCGCCGGTCACGGCGATATGATCGGGACGGGTTATTTTCAGGTCTTCAAGCAGAGCTTCGACAACCTCGAGTCGATGGACGATGCGGCGTTTTCGCCACCATGACAGGTAACCCAACAAACGCTTGTTGAGTAGTTGGCTGATTGCCGTGTTCTTGAGGGATGTCAGGTGGAGATCGGAGATGTGGGCCAGGGTGAAACTGTCCGTTGTCGGCAAGGGCAGAGATTGTGCGGCGCCTTGCGGGTTGGCGGGTGATGTCTCTTTCTTTACTTCCGGCATGCAGGGAGTATATAGTACTGACTTCGTTTTTTCTACCGATCTTTCTTCCAGACGGGACCCGCTGGCCAGTTGACGCCTGGACGGTACGAACCTCACGGGAAATCTATTTTTAGGGCCATAATTTATGTCAGTTTACGTAAGAATTTTACAGGAAAGCCCCCTCAAATTATGGGGTCTGACCTCTCGCGAACGCCTTGAGCACATGCTCACCAAGGCAGGGGTTCCCTGTGGGCAGCGGGACACCGCTCCGGTTGACGGCGAAGACTCCGTGTTGCTGCTGCGCGGCGATTTTCTTTACGACCAGCGCATTGTCAAGAACATGGTCGACTCTGTCGGGACCGTTCTGGAAATTGACGCACCGCAAGGCCCCAGGCCGGTTGCCGCCCATGTCCCGGCGGCCCTTGCCGGCCGCATGGAGGCTATCCTTTCTGACGATGATCGCCGCGACTATCCGGAAGGGCTGAGCCAGGAGACTCCGGAGACGCTGGTCAATGCCTACTTGATGGAATTGCGCAAGTTTGACGTGCCATACCTCCTGCCGATCTCTGAGCGTAATCGACGGAGCCTGGAAAAACGCCTTTTCGACGGTTCCTACAAGGGGGTTACCGACCTGGTAACCAAGTGGCTTTGGCCGACCCCGGCCCGCTGGGCTACAGGGATCTGTATCCGGTACGGCATCGTACCCAACCAGGTCACCAGTCTCAGCCTGATCCTGTCGGCCCTGGCGGTTTTCATGTTTTACCAGGGCTTTTACGCGACCGGCATGGCAATGGCCTGGTTCATGACTTTCCTCGACACGGTAGACGGCAAGTTGGCGAGGGTTACCCTCAACTACAGCGCTTTCGGCAACTTGTACGATCACGCCATCGACCTGGTTTTCCCGCCGATCTGGTACGTCGTGTGGGCCATGAGCCTGCAAAGTATCCCCGGGATGTCGACAGAAGTCGCCATCTGGATGGTGATGGCCGGCTACATCGCGGGCAGGCTGGTCGAAGTTGTCTTCAAGCAGTTCCTTGAATCATCGGGGATTTTCTGTTGGCAGCCGATCGATTCCTGTTTTCGACTGATCACCGGACGCCGCAACCCGAACCTGGTGCTGCTGACCGTCAGCCTCTTCTTCGGCCGCCCGGACCTCGGACTTCTGGCCGTGTGCCTGTGGACAGCCCTGTCGAGTGTATTTTTGGTGGCACGTCTGGCCATGGGGATTCAGGCCAGGATAACATCCGGGCCGTTGCGTTCCTGGTTCCTTGATGTCGACCCTGCGGACGAAACCCTTACCTTTATGCAAAGATGGTTTTGCCGTCGGCCACAGGCTTGAGTTCCTATGAGTCGCTCTTTCAAGCAAAGCCCTGAACAAACCCGCAAATATAACAGTGACGGGTGCTGTTTGAGGGTGGGGGTGTTAACCAACCCCCGCAGCGGCGGCAACAGGAATGGGGGCAGGGGGGTGCACAGGCTCCTGGAGCGCTGGCCGGACGTCATGCATCGCGAAGCCTCCGATCCGGCGGGCGTGTCGGCAGCCCTCGCCGATTTTTCCCTTAACAAGGTTGAGCTGATCGTTGTCAACGGTGGCGACGGAACAGTCCAGGCCGTACTGACAACCCTCGGCAACAATAAATTCTTTTCCCAACCGCCGTTAATGGCACTGTTGTGCGCCGGGACCACAAGTATGCTGCCCAGGGATGTCGGTGTTGCTGGCAACCCGGCGGCCGCCCTGCAGCGAATCCTCGAGTGGTCGCGATCGACGAACAACGGTCTGACCATCCGTTCACGCTCAATATTACGGGTGCAAAGAGGCCCCGATGCTCTGTACGGCATGTTTTTCGGCGCCGGGGCAATTTGTGAAGGGATCAAGGCCTTTCACAGCAAGGACAACCCCATGGGTTGGCGCGGCCAACTGATGCCGACCTTGACCATGGTGCGTCTGCTCCTGGCGATACTCTTCAACAGGCTCTCACCTTTTTTGAACAACACCAGCATCAATGGCCGTCAAATCGAGAAGAGGGCAGACCTTTTTGTCCTGACCAGCACCCTCGACAGGCTGTTCCTCGGGATTCGCCCGTACTGGGGCAGCGAAGAAGGCCCTTTGCGTTACACGGCCGTGGGCACAAAGCCAAAAAAGCTTTTGCGGGTCTTGTTTTCGCTGTTCGGTTCAGGCAGAAGCTGTCATGCAATACCTGCCAACGGATATTTCAGCCATAATGTAGAAGAAGTCCAACTGGAAATGGGCGGCGAGTTTACACTCGACGGCGAATTGTACGCCGCAGGGGAGGGGCCACTCAAACTTTCGTCTGCCGGGCCCGCCCTCTTTGTTTGTTCATGTTAATTGTTAACTTACAGGTATATTTTACAATAATTACATGAAGTTATCTAATCATGATAAAATTGTTGAATTGATCAGGGACCCTTCCATACAGGGCCTCTCACCCGAGATATTGGCTTTGTCTGGTGCCGTTCGAGAGCTGCATGGCGACTCGGTCAAGGCGGTCCTGTTCTATGGCTCCTGCCTGCGATCGGGCAACCTGCATGACGGCCTCGCTGATCTTTATCTGCTGGTGGACGATTACAGGTCGGCGTTTAAAAGCCGTGCCCTTGCTTTTTTCAACAAACTCCTGCCACCCAATGTGTTCTACCTGGAAGTACCGTTTGAAGGGAAAGTGCTGCGTGCCAAGTATGCGGTCTTAACGCTTACAGACTTTCGCCAAGGGACTAAATGCTGGTTTCATTCTTACCTGTGGGGCAGGTTTGCCCAGAAATCAGGCACTGTTTACGTTTGTGATGAAACTGTCAACCGCGAGGTCGGGGACGCTTTGGCCGATGCCGCAGTGAGATTTATCGCTCAGGCCTTGCCATGCATGGAAGGTGCTTTTACTGCGCGCGACCTCTGGTCGAAAGGCTTATCGCTCAGCTATCGTTCGGAGTTGCGCACCGAAGAGCCGGAGCAGGCCGCCGGCCGTCTTTTTGACGCCGACCCGGCATATTACCAGGCACTGACCGGCTTAATTCTTGAAGCGGCATTCCTTCCACCGTAACGGTGACGAACGCTGTCGAGGTCCCTGTTTACCGGGTTGAGTTAGCAAATCATGCCCGGCGGCTCAATGGCTTGCGCTGGGGGCTCAGGATAATACAGGGCAAGATCCTCTCGGTCTTAAGGCTTTTGAAAGGTCTTTGTACCTTCAAAGGTGGGATTGACTACATCCTTTGGAAAATCGAGCGCCACTCAGGGTGTGCGCATTGAAGTCGGCCCGGCTTTGAGGCGCGTGCCACCGGCTGCTGTCGTGGTTATCTTCTGGCGTCTGTATCGGCAGAACGCCTTTCGTTAGCGATAAAGCTGCCCCTGTAACCAGCGTGCCGCATTTCAAGGCCATGCATCAATCTCAGACACCTGTATTCAATCCCCCATCAGCCTGTCTCTGCGCAGACGCTAACCATCCCGGCTTAGTCAAATGACGTAGGCGAGTGACAACTCCTGTTAACTTTTCCGAGTCGTTCTGACGTTGATTTTATCAAGGCCTCCGCAAAATTCAGATTCGGCGTTGCTTCACAACAAAACTCGGCATTCAATAGATTTTGGTACACTATGTGCCATTATCTGACCTGAATGAATTGATCGTTGCAAAAACGATTAAAAATCTCCGATAAAGGCAAAACTAGAGAGATCTAGTGACGCAAAGCTACGGGTCCTGATCGTTCAGGATCGCCGGGTTGCCGAAGAGATGAGTCACATTTCTTGGAATCCGGCTAGAGGTATTCAAGAAGCGCTCATCTTCGGTAGAGGATGAGCGCTTTTCCTGTTTTTGCGGCAGCCTTTCTCGAGGGAATGTCCCCAGTCGAATGTTTCGATTGTTGGTATATTGGCTGCTAATACCATTACCCAAGGAGAGTGAAAAATGAACAAGACCATCGTAACTACTATCCTGTTGCTCCTGTTTGGCGCCTTGATGTTGCCGGATGTGCAAAGCCCCAAGCGACTGATGTCACGAGTGATTCGGCGCAAACCCGGCACCATCACCTGCAGCCACGCCAGTGCTCCGGTGCTGAACCCGTCATGGACAAACAACCGACCCAGACCGCAACACCCCAATTGCCCTTGAACAAGTCCGGTTTGCTTACGACCAGGCGACTTTATCCGACCCAAGCCCGTGAACACCCTGTCTGCCAATGCAGCGGTATCTGCAATTGGCGCCCGAGTTAAAGGTCAGGATAGAAGGGCACTGCGATGATCGCGGGTCAGACGAATACAACCTGTCGCTTGGTGAGCGGCGCGCCCAGTCGGTCAAGGCTTTCCTGGTGTCACTCGGGATTGAACCGCAACGGCTGAAGACCATTTCCTATGGCGAAGAAATGCCGCTTGATACGGCGAGACAATGAAATGGCCTGGGCCAAGAACCGCCGGGCCGAATTCAGGTTGCTCAATTAATCAACTCATTACAGACAAGGTATTGTTTTACGACGTTTTCTTCAGAAAAACTGAACATAATCGGAGCAATACTCATCGCTTAAACAAACTCCCGTAACTGCAGTCCCCATTACGGAAAGGATAAACATATGGCAAACAATCAGAGCGAAAAATCTTTGCCAGATTTGACAAGCCATGCGCTGTCATTGGATGGGTCGAAGAAGAAAATACTTTTGGTTGACGATGTCAATCTGTTTTTGGAACTTGAAAAAACCTTTCTACAG
>CAVQRZ010000001.1:0-386163 GCA_963715335.1 uncultured delta proteobacterium | reverse complement strand
CGGCATTGAAACGGCCGTCCCTTCTGGAAAATTTTGGATGCCGATGCCGATTGCCAGAGCTATGGCGCCGCCAATCGTGGCAGACGGCAGTCCGGCAGCGACGGCGCCGAAAGCGACGCCAACGGCCAGCCCTTCAGGAATATTGTGCATCGTTATGGCCAGCACCAGCAAGGTGCTGCGTTGCCATGACGTTTTAACGCCCTCGCTCTGATTCATCTTCAGTCCCGGATGCAGATGCGGTAAAAACTTATCGGTCATGCGCATAAAAATACCGCCGCCCATGAAACCGATTACCGCTGTGAGCCAGGGGATCTGGCCCATCTGTTCAGCCATTTCAATGCCGGGATTGAGCAGCGACCAGAAACTTGCCGCAATCATGACTCCGGCAGCAAAGCCAAGCATGCCATCCAGCATTTTCGGATTGACGGTTTTTTTCAGGAAGACCAGTGCGGCGCCGGCCGCCGTCACGCCCCAGGTAAAGAGTGTGGCCAGAAATGCCTGCGTAACCGGGCCTAATTCCAGAAACGATTCGTACATGGGTTTCCCTTCGCATTGATTGCGGATATTATAGACTCCCTGCGGTTATTAGCAAACGGATGATTTAGCGTATCAGGGCCTTTTTACAATTAGATCCGCGGGCATTTGATCTTCAACTCATGGCAAGCATGGTCGTTTTCGGTCCTCACGATCAATAAAAAAGGGCGGCTCACACGAGCCGCCCTTTGCACTTTGTCCTGATACAACCGATCAGTGAACCTTCTTGCCCGCCACCTGGATACGAATCAGGGCACGTTGAAGAGCGGCTTCCATGATCTTAAAGTTCCTGTCCTCGCTGGAGAGTTTCTTAAGCGCCTCTTCAGCACGACCAAGGGCCGCCCTGGCACGTTCCACATCGATCTGATCAGCGGGCTCAGCTGTTTCAACCAGAACGGTCATGACATTATCTTCAACTTCCACATATCCCCAGTTTACGGCCACGTGAAAGATCCGTCCAGCCTGCTTGTAGGTCAATTCACCAACCTTCAGAGTGGTCAGCAACGAGGTATGGTCTGGCAAAACGCCAAACTCGCCCACAGTGCCAGGGGCGGTGACTTCGTCAACGTCCTCCGACAAGACCCGCTTGTAAGGTGTGACCAGTTCCAGTTTGAGCTTTTCTGCCATGCCTATTTATTCCTTTATGCCGGAATCGTCTGATCAAGCCGCCAGTTTTTTGGCTTTTTCCAGGGCTTCTTCAATGGTACCTACCAGGTAGAAGGCCTGCTCCGGGATATTGTCATACTTGCCATCGACCAGATCGCGGAAACCTTTGATGGTGTCTTTCAGTTCCACATACTTACCCGGGGAGCCGGTGAAGGTTTCAGCAACAAAGAAGGGCTGGGAGAGGAACTTCTGGATCTTCCGGGCACGAGAAACGGTCAGCTTGTCATCTTCGGAAAGCTCATCCATGCCGAGGATCGCGATGATGTCCTGCAGGTCTTTATAGCGCTGCAAGACGTACTGAACGTCACGCGCGCACTTGTAATGTTCATCACCTATAATTTGCGGATCGAGGATCCGGCTGGTGGAGTCGAGCGGGTCAACTGCGGGGTAGATGCCGAGCTCGGCGATCTGACGGGAAAGAACCGTCGTCGCGTCGAGGTGGGCAAAAGCGGTTGCAGGCGCAGGGTCGGTCAAGTCGTCAGCCGGCACGTAGATGGCCTGGACCGAGGTGATTGAACCTTTACTGGTTGTGGTGATCCGCTCCTGAAGCTCACCCATCTCGGTCGCCAGGGTCGGCTGGTAACCAACCGCTGAGGGGATCCGGCCGAGGAGAGCCGAAACCTCCGAACCGGCCTGGGTGAAACGGAAAATGTTATCAACAAAGAGCAGCACGTCCTGGCCTTCTTCGTCACGGAAGTATTCAGCAACCGTCAGAGCCGAAAGAGCAACCCGCGCACGGGCCCCTGGAGGCTCATTCATCTGGCCGTAGACCAGGGCTGCTTTGTCAAGAACGCCCGACTCCTTCATCTCGTGCCAGAGGTCGTTGCCCTCACGGGTACGCTCACCAACACCGGCGAAAACCGAGTAACCGCCGTGCTGCTTGGCGATGTTGTTGATCAGCTCCATGATCAAAACCGTCTTGCCAACGCCGGCGCCGCCGAACAGGCCGATTTTACCGCCACGAGCATAAGGAGCGAGCAAGTCGACAACTTTGATGCCTGTTTCGAAGGCTTCAACCTTGGTCGATTGTTCGGTAAATTCCGGTGCAGGACGATGGATGTCCCATTCCAATTCGGCCCCGATCGGCCCCGCTTCATCAACCGGCTCACCGACCACGTTCATGATCCGACCGAGGGTTTTGGGACCAACCGGCATAACGATCTGCTTGCCTGTATCAAGCGCATCCTGTCCGCGCACCAGGCCATCGGTGGCGTCCATAGCAATCGTCCGCACGGTATTTTCACCCAGATGCTGGGCAACTTCCAAAACCAGGTTCCACTCCCGATCGTCAATCGACGGATTGGTCACCCTAAGCGCGTGGTAGATCTCGGGAAGCTTGCCGGCTTCAAATTCGACGTCGACAACCGGGCCGATGACCTGTGTAATGCGTCCTTTATTCATGATGAACCGTTCCTCCATTCTGCCCGCTCGGGATCCGTGCGGGGTGTTCATATATAATTCGTTGGAAACTTAAGCTTTAATTGATTCAGCGCCGGAGATAATCTCCAACAATTCTTTGGTGATGGCTGCCTGACGTGCACGATTGTACTGCAGGGTCAGTTTACCAATCATTTCTGAAGCATTCTTGCTGGCACTATCCATAGCCGTCATTCTGGCACCGTGCTCCGAAGCAGCGGATTCGAGCATTGAGCGGAATATCTGCACTTCAATGTGCTTTGGCAGAATTTCATTCAAAACCTCAGTGGCATTCGGCTCATAGATGTAATCGGTCACTTGCGCACCTTCATCCGCTTGCTTTGGCACGACCGGTAACAGCTGGGTGACCGTCTGAACCTGGGTCATGGCACTCTGGAAGGCGTTGTAAATCAGAAAAACCCCATCGTAGTCCCCGGTGCGATAAAGATCGATGACTTCCTGGCCGAGCAAGGCGCCGGCGGCATACGTCACCTGGCCTGTACCGATCAGGTTTTCATGAACCTTATGAATCTTCATGCCAGAGCGGCGCTTGAGGTAATCGTTGCCCTTGCGGCCGACAATGAATAGCTCGTAGCTCTCAAAGCCTTCGGTGTTGCCACGGATAAACCGTTCGGCGGCTTTCGAGATATTGGTATTGAAGCCGCCACAGAGCCCTCTATCGCCAGTGATCAACACGACCAGAGCCTTGCCCTTGCCGCGTTCAGCCAGCAGCGGGTGGCTCTCGGCGTCTTCACGCAAAGCCAGGCTGGAGAGGACGTCAGCCATCTTGTCCGCGTATGGGCGGGCTGCTGTCACTGCGTCCTGGGCACGCCGCAGTTTGGCCGCCGAAACCATTTTCATGGCTTTGGTGATCTGCTGCGTGTTCTTGACCGTGCCTATTCGCTTTTTTATATCTTTAAGACTTGCCATCTCTTAAATTACCCGATCGTTGCGCGATTAAGCGACAAACTGGTTCTTGAATTCATCGAGAGCTGCCTTGAGCTTGCCTTCCAGTTCGGCGTCAATGGCTTTCTTTTCAGCAAGCGTAGACAGCAGGCCGGCGTGGCTGCTTTCCATGAAGGCAATCATCTCGCGTTCGTAACGCTGAATATCGGTTGTCGGATACTGGTCTACATACCCGTTGTTAACAGCGAAAATCGCGACAACCTGCTTTTCGACCGGCAGAGGCACATACTGGCCTTGCTTGAGGATCTCAACCAGGCGAGCACCACGATTCAGCTGGCCCTGAGTGGCGGCATCAAGGTCGGAGCCGAACTGTGCAAAGGCCGCCATCTCACGATATGAGGCAAGGGCAAGGCGCAGAGTGCCTGCAACCTGTTTCATGGCCTTGATCTGTGCAGAACCACCAACACGGGAAACCGAGAGGCCAACGTTGATTGCCGGACGCACACCGGAGAAGAACAGATCGGTTTCCAGGAAAATCTGACCGTCAGTAATCGAGATGACGTTGGTCGGGATATACGCCGAGACGTCGCCAGCCTGTGTCTCAATGATCGGCAAAGCGGTCAGAGAGCCAGCACCTTCTGCATCGTTGAGCTTGCAAGCGCGCTCGAGCAGACGGCTGTGAAGATAGAAAACGTCACCGGGGTATGCTTCACGGCCCGGCGGACGACGCAACAGCAGCGAAAGCTGACGGTAAGCAACCGCCTGCTTGGAGAGGTCATCGTAGATGATCAGGGCATGCCTGCCGCTATCGCGGAAAAATTCGCCCATAGTCACGCCAGTGTAAGGGGAGATAAACTGCATTGGCGCAGGCTCGGAGGCAGACGCAGAGACAACGATCGTGTAGTCCATGGCGCCAGTCTTGTTGAGCCTGTCAACCACCTGGGCCACCGTCGAGCGTTTCTGGCCGATGGCGACATAGATGCAGATCATGTTCTGACCTTTTTGGTTGATGATGGCATCGACCGCAACAGCTGTCTTGCCGGTCTGCCGGTCACCGATGATCAACTCGCGCTGGCCACGGCCAATCGGCACCATGGAATCGATCGCCTTGAGACCGGTCTGCATTGGCTCATGCACCGACTTACGTGCAACAATGCCCGGCGCCTTGATTTCAACCTTGCTGTAAGTATCGGTCTCAATCGGTCCCTTGCCATCGATCGGAATGCCGATACCGTTGACGACCCGGCCGATCAGCGCTTCGCCGACCGGAACCTGAACGATCCGTTCGGTCCGCTTGACCGTGTCGCCTTCCTTGATGTGCTCGGCATCACCAAGGATCGCGGCACCAACATTGTCTTCCTCGAGGTTGAGAACCATTCCCATGACATTCCCGGGAAACTCCAGCAACTCCCCGGCCATCGCCTTGTCCAGGCCATGGATGCGGGCGATACCGTCACTGGCGGAAATGATGGTTCCGGTTTCACTGACCTCGACTTCACGGCCGAAGCTCTCAATCTGCTTCTTGATTATTGCGCTGATTTCTTCTGCTCTGATTTGCATTGTGACGACCTCATCACCCTTTCGTTAAGGATTCTTCGATTCGTTTAAGTTGCGTTTTGACACAGCCATCAAAGAGACGGCCAGCGATTTCTGCCTGCAGCCCGCCGATCAGGTCGGGATCAAGCTCGACACTGAGCGCGATCTGTTTGCCGGTCTGTTTTTCCAGGCTGGCGGCAATCGCCTGCTGCTGGACATCGTCCAGTTCAACGGCTGAGGTAATTTTGGCACTCAGAATACCGGCCAGTTCGTCTGACAAAAGGCGATACTTGTCTGCAATCTGCCCAAGATAACCGATTCGACCTTTGCTCAGGAGCAAACCGAGGAACTTGACCATGCCCTCGGAAAGTTCCATTGCCTTGCATAAATCGGCCAGCATGGCCTCTTTCCTGCCAAGGTCGAGGGTGGGGCTATCAAGCAGCTGGCGGAACAGGTCTTCCCGGGACAGGACATCCTTGACCTGGGCCAGCTCATCGCCGTAGGTCTCTACGGCCTTTTGTTCCACGCCGAGTTCAACCAGAGCCTTGGCGTACCTTCGGGTAAGGGCACTGACGCTCAATGGAGTTCTCCCATTTTCTGCATATATTCTTCGACCAGACGCTTCTGGTCATCGGCTGAAACCTGCTTTTTCAGCAAGTCCTCCGCCAGTTCCACGGCCAGCCGCGACGCCTCTTCACGCAACTCGGTGCGCGCCTTGGCGACCACACCGGCGGCCTTGTTGTCGGCCTCTCGCTCTATCTTGACCGCCAACTCTTTGGAAGCGGCGATAATCTTGTCACGCTCCAGTTCGCCTTCACGGCGAATTGCGGCGGTGATGCCTGCGATTTCTTCGGTCGCCTTGGCCAGCTTCTCACTGTATTCACGATGCTTGGCTTCGGCCGCCTGCTTGGCCGCTTCGGCTTCGGCCAGGGTTTTTTCGATCTCCGCGCTGCGTTCTTTAAGGCCCTTGCGGACCGGCTTGGTCACAAAGTAAACCAGCAGTCCGGCCATCAGGGCGAAGTTGAAGCAACGGTAGAGGAAATCCTTGAGAAGGACGCCACTGTCGGCATGGCCGCCATCACCGGCGGCAAACGCTGCGACCGGGGCCAAAACCAATGCGGCGAAAAGAACTCCTTTAATGAGCAGAATCTCGCGCTTTGCCATCAGACAGCCCTCCCCAGAACCTTGCGGACAATCTCCTTGGCCAGGGCCTCGGTCTCATTGCGCAGGGCCCGGCGTGCAGCGTCGGCCTCTTGCTGAATCTGTTCCTTGATGGTCTGCAGTTTTTCCGCCGCGGTCCGGTTCGCTTCACCAAGGATACGGGCTTCTTCTTCTTGCCCGGCCTTGCGCAGGGTTGAACGTTCCTGGGCTCCTTGCAGGCGAGCTTCCTGAAGTTGGGCTTCGTAGCGGGCAATTTGCGCCTGCACCTGTTCGTCTATGTCCTGAACCTTGGCCCTGGAGCCCTCTATCGACTCCCTGCGTGCCTGCAGAGCAGCCCGCAAGGGTTTGAAAAGGAGTGCGTTCAGCACCGCCATCAGGATCATGAAATTGACAAACTGCAGGAACAGTGTCCAGTCGAGCTTGATCACCGTTTTACCTCATTCGTGTTAGCGCCAGGTTGACGCATCGGTATACTGTATACAACTTTAAGAAGCTGTTAAAAAAGGCCCTGACCCTCGGGGCCAAAGCAAAAGATGACTACCATAGCACCCAGTTCATGTCAAGGGACTTTTCACAAAAATCCGCCCCGGAAAAGGCCTTTTGCCGCAACGGATTAAATTATTTCTTGATCGCTTCGTCGACGGGCTTTGTAGCGGAGGTTTTGTCACCGGTCGTCATGGTAATGGTTCCATTCAGAACAACGCCTTCCTCCACGGAGAGGGCCGGGGTTTCGATCGAGCCATCCACTTTGGCTGGAGCACGCAGTTCCACGCGACTCTTCGCCTTGATGTTGCCCTTGAATTTCCCGCTCAGGATCAGCGTACCGACCTCGACATCAGCCTGAATGTCTGCACTTTCACCAACGATCAGGGTGTCGTGGGAGGTCACTTCACCACGGAAAGCACCATCCAGGCGCACAATTTCGTTGAATACCAGCTTACCTTCAAACTGACTGCCTGGTCCAAGAAAGGCTTTGATTTCACTCTTTTCCAACGGGGTCTCTTTACGCATCGGTTCTTTTTCCTTCTTGTTAAACATCAGTGTTATTTCCTGGGCTTACTCACCTAAAAGCTTGAGATTATTAATATTATCTTCTTTCAAAAAGCTCCAGCAAGCGCTCGAACTCTTCAGCGGAATAATACCTTATTTCGATCTTGCCGCCTTTGCCGCCGCGCGCCTGCGGCAAGATATTGACCTTGGTGCCCAGGCAGCGCTGCAGGCGCGCGGCGAGGTCGGCCAGCTCATGATCAATCTTGGCTTTTGACGGGGACGCCTTGGCCTCACCCGCCTTGAGTTTTTTAACCAAAGCTTCGGTCTGGCGTACAGAAAACTGCTTCCTGATTACCTGGTCGCGGGCCTCCTTGATGCGCGCCGCACTATCCAGAGACAGGAGCGCCCGGGCGTGGCCCATACTCAGCTGTCCACCGATCACATCCTGCTGGATCTCCCTGGGTAAACGCAGCAGGCGCAGCGCATTGGCCACCGTTGGCCGTTCCCGACCGACCCGCTTGGCAACTTCCTCCTGAGAGAGGTCAAAATTGCTCATCAGGTGGCGATAGGCTTCGGCTTCTTCGATCGGGTTGAGGTCTTCGCGCTGGATATTCTCGATTAGCGCCATCTCCAGAGCCCAGTCCTCCGAAACATCCTGGATAACAACCGGAACTTCCTTGAGACCAGCCTTTTGCGCGGCCCGCCAGCGTCGCTCACCAGCTATGATCTGATAATGATCCTCGCTGCGACGGACCACCAGTGGCTGGATGACGCCTTTTTCACGGATCGAAGCGACCAGTTCGGCCATCTTTGCGTCGTTGAAGGTTTTGCGTGGCTGTTGGTGGTGCGGTTTCAGTTCTTCGACCGGGCAGACGAAATACTTGTGGCGACCGTCCTGGGACGCTGATGAGAGAAGGGCACCGATCCCTTTGCCGAGTGCAGGTCGTTTAACCATGCTGGTTGCTACTCCATGCGGATAATTTCGCGCGCCAGTTCCAGGTAAGCCGTCGCACCCCGCGAGGAAATATCGTAGAGCAGGGCGGGCAGACCGTGACTGGGCGCTTCAGAAAGGCGCACGTTGCGCGGAATCATTGTTTCGAAGACCTGGGCGGAAAAATGTTTGCGGATCTCCTCGCTGACCTGGTGTGACAGGTTGTTGCGTGCATCGAACATCGTCAGCAGGATGCCATGGATTACCAGGGTCGGATTCAGTTCACGCTGAATCAGACGCACCGTATTGATCAACTGACTCAAACCCTCCATGGCGTAATACTCGCACTGCAGGGGAATCAGGACGCTGTCCGCAGCGGTCAAAGCGTTGATCGTTAACAGCCCAAGGGAGGGCGGACAGTCGATCAAAACGTAATCAAATTGATCGGTCACCGCGGCAAGGGCCTGCTTGAGCTTGTTCTCCCGGGCCAGAGCCGAAATCAACTCCACTTCCGCACCGATCAGGTCAGGGTTTGCCGGGAGCAGACGGAGCAGGTCGAGGCCGGTGGCCTGGAGCAGCTGGTCTACTGAAGCCTCGCCGATCAGGGCATGGTAGATGGTCTTCTGCATGCTGTTCGGATCGACTCCGACACCACTGGTGGAGTTGGCCTGAGGGTCGATATCAACCAGCAGGGTACGCTTCTCGGCAACGGCCAGTGACGCGGCAAGATTGACTGCCGTAGTGGTCTTGCCGACGCCGCCCTTTTGATTGGCGATGGCGATTACCTGGGCCATGCCTGCATGTCTCCTTGGGGTGAGTTTTTCAAGTCGCTCAGACTAACATAAGCACCTGGATCTGCAAAGGAAATTTGCCCGGACCGGGCAAAACACCAGATGTAGATGTCGTGTTTTTAGAAATCACAAGATATGGTAGAAACACTACGAATATCCCATTTCGACCAAGCACCGGTCCGCACCCGACACGGGCAGCTTGAAACGGTGCACGGTAGCCGACCAGCCGGACCCTTTCAGTTGCTCATCAAGCACGGCAACTTCCTTGACGCCTTCGGGTCCCTTCATTGCCAACAGACGAGCCCCGGAGGCCAGAAAGGGCCTGGCCATGGCCAGCAACTCCTCGAGAGAGCAGAGAGCTCTCGCGGTAACCGTATCGAACCCTCCGCAATAATCGGCATGATCGCTAAGTGTCTCGACCCGTGCATGCCGCACGGTGAACCCGTCGAGAGCGAAAAGTCTGGCAATGTGGCGCTGAAAGTCGACCTTTTTACCGACCGCCTCGACAGAGACGACCTCGAGATCGGGGCAGGCGATCTTCACTGGAAGCGCCGGAAATCCGGCCCCGGAACCGATGTCAAGCAGGCGACCAGTGCGGTTGATGAAGGGCAGAAGGGTCAGCGAGTCGACCAGGTGCTTTTCCAGGATTTCATCTCGCCCGGTAATTGCCGTCAGGTTGCGGCGGCGACTCCAGCGCAGCAGTTCATCGGCCAGCCTCTCGAGGCGCACAACCGCTTCAGGAGCGACGTCCAGACCAAGGGTGGCCAGCTGCTGCGGTAAACCCATAAAACCCTCAGCGTTTTAAAATAACTGCCAAAATGGCTGTTGCGGCAGGGGTGACACCGGGGATACGCCCGGCTTGTCCGAGGGTTCGTGGCGCCACCAGTTTGAGCTTTTCGCGCACCTCTGCAGAGAGACCCTGAACGGTTGCATAATCGAACCCTGCGGGGATCACCAGGCCTTCCAAGCGTCGGAAACGCTCGACCTGTTCCTGCTGGCGACGGATGTAACCGGCGTACTTGACTTCGGTTTCCAGTTCGCTGCGGACATCCAGAGGGAGTCGGGCCAGCGCGTCATTGAGGAAGCTGAGGTCGTCGAGGCCGAGTTCCGGGCGCCGCAACAACTCTTCTAGCGATGCGCCGTTTTTCAATTCCTGCAGGCCCAGTCGCTCAAGGGTATCCTGATCTGCAGGCGAAACCCGTGTCTCGCGCAAGAGCTCATGGCCGTGCGCCATATCTGCGAGCTTCGCAGAGAAGCGCTCCCAGCGTGTGTCGCTCAACAGGCCGATCTCTCTACCGACGGGGCTGAGCCTCTGGTCGGCATTGTCTTCTCTGAGCAGGAGACGGTATTCGGCCCGCGAGGTGAACATCCGGTAGGGCTCTTTGGCACCCAGATTGACCAGGTCGTCGACCAGAACACCCAGATAACCCTGGTCACGGCCGATAATCACCGGCTCACGGCCTCTGCCCTGCAATATTGCGTTGATCCCCGCCAGCAACCCCTGGGCGCCCGCCTCCTCGTAGCCGGAGGTGCCGTTGATCTGGCCTGCATGGTAGAGTCCACGTAGCGCCTTGGTTTCCAGGCTGGGATGCAGCTGAATCGGATCGACATAGTCGTACTCAATGGCGTAGCCTGGCCGCATGATCTCCACCTGTTCGAGGCCCAACATGGTTCTGAGATATGCCAACTGGACATCGACAGGCAGCGAGGTGGACACACCGTTCGGATAGATTTCGCCGCTGGCAAGCCCTTCCGGTTCGAGAAAAATCTGATGCTGTTCCTTTTCCGGAAAACGCACCACCTTGTCTTCGATCGATGGACAATATCGAGGTCCAACCCCTTCAATCACCCCCGAGTACAGCGGAGAGCGATCCAGCCCGTGACGAATCACCTCATGAGTCCGTGCGTTGGTATAGGTGATGTGACAAGGGACCTGGGGGCGATCTATACTCAGGGTGTCTGCAGAAAACGGTTTCGGGTGCGAATCGCCGGGCTGGGCTTCCAACCGGGAAAAATCGATCGTCGCCGCGGCCAAACGCGGCGGTGTCCCGGTTTTCAACCGCCCGACCCTAAACCCCAGGGCGCGCAAATGGTCGGACAGCCCCTCCGAGGGCGGCTCTCCGGCCCGCCCGCCGGGGTAGTGCACCAGGCCGACATGGATCAGGCCGCGCATGAAGGTGCCGGTGGTCAGAATCACCGCCGGGGCCATAAAGCGCAGACCGTCACGGGTTTCTACGCCACAGACCCGCTCCCCCTCAACAACAAGCTTGACAACCTGTGCCTGCTTGAGATCCACACCAGGCTGTTTTTCAATGACCTGCTTCATGCGGGCACGATACAGGTCTCGATCCGCCTGGGCCCGGGAGGCCCTGACCGCCGGCCCCTTTTTCGTGTTCAAAATACGAAACTGGATTCCGGTCGCGTCGATATTCCGCGCCATTTCTCCACCCAAGGCGTCGATCTCGCGCACCAGGTGGCCCTTGGCCAGGCCGCCGATAGCCGGATTGCAGGACATCTGCGCAACGGCGTCAAGGTTGAGGGTCAACAGCAACGCGCGGCTCCCCATGCGGGCGGCGGCAAGCGCAGCCTCACAACCGGCATGACCGGCACCAACCACTATGACATCGTAACCTTCTGCCACAAAAACCCCGTTAGTTTATCACTGCGTTGTGCTTAATGTTTCACGTGGAACAGCGCGAAACACTGCCGGGCAAAATGTTCCACGTGGAACAAGGGCCTACTTGCCGATACAGAATCGACCGAAAATCTGGTCGAGGATCTCATCCGGTGTAGTTTCACCGGTAATCGTGCCGAGCGCGCCGAGCGCCTCGCGCAAGTCCATGGCAAGGCACTCACGGGGAGCTTTCACCCCCGCCGAGGCAAACAGCTGGTCGAAAGCGGCAAGGGTGCTCAACAGAGCGTCCCGGTGGCGACGCTCCATAATGACAAATCCTTCGTTGGCAGCGAGCGATGGATCGTCAGTGAGGCGCCTGACGATTGCTTCACCAAGCTCCTCCAGGCCATGACCGTACTTTGCCGACACCGCAACCCGGTATTCGAACCTTCCAAGCGCGGACATGTCGCACCGCTGCGCCTGGTCGCATTTATTAATTACGAGCAGCGTCTTGTCCGGACGGCAGAGCTCAAACGCCAGCAGGTCTTCGTCGTGAAGCGGGACCGAACCGTCCACCACCATGAGCACCAGGTCCGCCGAAGCGGCCTTATCCCTGGCCCGCCGCACCCCCTCACGCTCAACCAAATCATCTGTGTCACGCACCCCGGCCGCGTCAATCAAGCGCACCGGGAATCCGGCCATCACCAGCTGTTCTTCCAGGGTATCCCGGGTTGTCCCGGGCACTTCGGTAACGATCGCCCGGGCTTCGCCAAGGATGGCATTCATCAGCGAACTCTTGCCAACATTCGGCCGGCCCAGGATCAAAATACTGATTCCCTCCCGCAGAACCCGGCCAACATCGAAACTGGCGACCAGGGCCCGCATCTGACGGGCAACCAGATGAAGCGGGCCGAGCAGGGTGGAAAGCTCCAACTCGCCGACTTCGTCATCAGGAAAGTCGATATGGGCTTCCAACAGCGCCAGCGCATCTTTGGTCTGTCCGGAAAAACGATAGATCTCCCGGGACAGACGGCCGTCCAGCTGGTCGACGGCAACCCGGCTCGCACGTTCCGAGCGCGCACGGATCACCTCGATCACGGCCTCCGCCTGCGTGAGATCGAGACGGCCATTCATAAACGCACGCTGGGTAAACTCGCCGGGACCGGCCATCTTTGCCCCCGTCTCAAGGAAAAGATCGAGAATGTTGCGCAGAAGCTGGACGCCGCCGTGACAATGAACCTCAACAACATCCTCACCGGTATATGAGCGGGGGCCGCGCATAATCACTGCAAAAACTTCATCGACCAACTCTTCACGGCCGTTGTAAAGGCCGCCCAGATAGAGCCGGTGAGGTTCCATCTCTGCAGGGGTAATGTGTTTGCTGCGGAAAACTTCTGCCAGGCAGTCATGGGCCCGCGGACCCGACAGGCGCACGATAGCGATACCGCCCTCGCCGGGCGGAGTAGCAGGGGCAACGATCGTATCGGTTGGCAACATCGCTAGCACCGGTTCTGCAGAAGAACGCCCTTGCGCACGTTTGCTCGGGATTCAGGGCCTGGGTCCTGCTTGAAAAGGTTGTTTAGAATGCGGCGTTTCTCGAGTTTAAGGAGTAGGGTGGCCGCCGGCCTGACCGATTGCCGCACCAGGCGCGACAGCCGCCGGCTCGGGCGGCTGAGAACGTCTGTTCGGTGCTGACGGTCGCTGTCGACCATCGCTTCAGCAGTCAGGTGGTCAGGCTTCATGATTTCCGGTCAGGTTTTTTTTCGATGAATGAAATATTGCTGACAGATAGTCAGCAGGTTGTTTACCAACCAGTAAATAACCAAACCCGAAGGGAAGTTAAGGAACATGAAAGTAAAGATGACCGGCATCATCATGAAGATTTTGGCCTGCATCGGGTCAGCCGTGGTCGGTGTCATCTTCTGTTGTACAAACATACTCGCACCCATCAACAGGGGGGTAATATAGTAGGGGTCCTTCGCCGAAAGATCGGTCAACCAAAAGGCGAAGTCGGCGTGACGCAAAGCGATCGAGTCGAGCAGAACCTTGTACAGGGCAAAGAAAACCGGAATCTGCACCAGCATCGGCAAGCACCCGCCGAGCGGGTTAACGCTATGGGTCTTGTACAGCGCCATCATCTCCTTGTTGAGGCGCTCCTTGTCTCCGGCATGTTTTTCCCGCAGTTTCTGCATCTCCGGTTGCAGCTTCTGCATCGCTTTCATCGACGAATAGCTCTTGTGTGTCAGGGGCCAGAAAATGATCTTGATCAGCACGGTTAAAAGAATAATGGCGACACCGTAATTCTTGAAGTAGCCGTAGAAGAAGGTGAGTACCAGAAACAGCGGTTGAGCCAAGAGGTTGAAGAAACCGAAGTGCACGACCTTGTCGAGGTTGTGGCCGGCAGCTTTTAGTTGTTCAGCCTCTTTCGGGCCGATATAGACCAGGTAGTCGAGCTGTTTCCGTTCACCAGCCTGAAGGGTGATTACCGGGGTTTCTATGAGATTTTCAACGGCGTCGCCCTTGCGCCGCACCTCGATACGATCGCTCACTCCGACTCCCGGAACCGCCACAGAGAGGAAGTACTTGGTCTGAAAGGACGTCCAGGATACATCTGTACCGTAAGCCACGGACCCTTCCTTCAGATCGTCGACGTCAACTTCCTCGATTTCGTCCTTCACCAAGGTTGCCGGGCCGGTAAATGAGTAACTGTCGGTTTTCTGGGTGTCGTCCCAATGCTGCACCAGAGCGAAACCTATACCACCCCGCAAAGGCATTGCGCCGGCGTTGGCTAATTCAATAGAGGTTTCGATAGTATAGAGATCGCCCTGAAGCTGGTATGCCTTCACATACTGCATGCCGTTGGCAGCAACATGCCTGAAGCGTAGCTCCTGTTGAGCGCCTCCGGTTAATTCAACCACATCTCCTGTCGCGGTCTCGAAGAGGGCATCTTCATTGAGAACAAAACCCTCGGTACCGGTGGTACGCAGGGTCGCGTAGCGCAGGGGGCCCGGTTCGAAGATCTGCACCGGAGGGGCATCTTTTGCCGCCGTTGCCCTGTAATCCTTGAGCTTGAAAGAAATCAACCGGGCACCCTGCGTGGTAAAAACCGCCTGGTATTTCTCGGTTTCGACCGTGATTTCCCGGCTCGGGACGGAGGCATCGGTCGCAGCGGAGGGCGATGTGCCGGGCTCGTTGAGCGGTTCAAAACCAACCGACCCCGGTATAACCGCCGGTTCGGCCTTCTCGACAGCGATCTGTTTGACGGGTTCCGCAACCGGTTGCGTTTTCTGGTCCTGTTTGGTTGGCGGAAAAAGTATCGAAAAACCGAGCCATACCGCCAACATAAGGGACATGGCAAGGATCAGGTTTTTATTTTCAGATGAATTCATAACAAAAAAACTCCTGGTTATGTAAGGTCCCG
This sequence comes from uncultured delta proteobacterium, assembly GCA_963715335.1. Classification (GTDB taxonomy): domain Bacteria; phylum Desulfobacterota; class Desulfuromonadia; order Desulfuromonadales; family BM103; genus JAFDBW01. The sequence continues at coordinate 371,197 of CAVQRZ010000001.1, read as the reverse complement.
GTCAACAGGATCATAGCCACCCGGATGCCAGGGATGACATCTTGCAAGGCGCTTGATTCCCAACCACAAGCCATGCATAGCACCATATTTGTTTACAGCATCCAGAGCATACCTGGAGCAGGAAGGGTAAAAACGGCAGGCTGGCAGCATCAATGGGGAAAGACAGACCTGGTAAAAGCGAATGCCCGCTATGGCTAACCGCTTAATCATGATGATCGGTCTCCAAGCGGGCAAAGACGATTAACAGTTCCTGGTCCACTTGCGAATGTTCCAGGTGTCCGGCTCGGCGTTTGGCGACAACAGAAACATCCACGATCTGACCGAACTGTTTGCAGTGATATCTGAAGAGCTCTCGAATCCAGCGTTTGAGTCGATTCCGGCAAACCGCATTACCGACCTTGCGACTCACGGTTATACCCAGGCGGGAAACATCCTGACCGGGATTGACAATCACAACAAAATGGGCCGTGTGATAACGTCGCCCTTCCTGCCAGGTCCTTTGGTATTCGCTGGATCGACAGATCCGGCAAACCCTGGGGAAGGTTTGTTCGCCGTTCACCCGATGGTTCGGTGCTACTTGCTCGAAATCGTTGCGGCTAAGCGCTTGCGGCCCCTGGCGCGCCGACGTTTGATAACGTTTGCACCAGACTTGGAGCGCATCCGCTTGCGGAAACCGTGTGTACGTTTGCGAGAGATTCTACTTGGTTGGAATGTACGTTTCATGATCTTATCTACTCCCGTTCGACATCAATATATTGATTTTTGTGAAAAGAACTTTTAAGCACAACCGTTAATCTAAGTCAAGAACGAAAAACATGCGTAATATTAAACCAATATTTTCAAAAGAAATTTCCCTTGCAATAAAAAAACGGCTCTGTTAACCTTTACCGTCAAGTTTTTCACCTGATTATTTTTAACTAAACCATTGTTTTCTGGCTGTTTTTTAGTTATCCACAGTTGTTTAAAAACTTGTGGATAAATCCTTCGCCACCGTCTCCGTTCGGAAACCGGTGGATGACAATTGACGCAGGTATGAGCAAACTCTGGGAAGATACCCTGACACATCTGGAACTGAACCTCAGTTCACAGCATTTTTCTACCTGGATAAAGCCGTTGAAGCTCGTCAAAGTCGAGCAGGACATGGTTTACCTGGAAGTTCCCAACCGGTTTGTGCTCGACTGGGTAAAAGACAATTACAGCAAGCTTATCCAGAAGATTCTTGAAGAACTCTCGGCGGTCAGTTATCGACTGCAATTCAGTGTAACCGGTCAGGCCAGGGATGGTTTATCCAGGTCCGGCGAGGCTCCTGAAACACCCGCTCTTCCCGTCAATACCCCGCAAAAAACGGTTAATTCGGCAGAGAATAACCTGAATCGCAAGTATACGTTTGAAGAGTTTGTTTCCGGTTCCTCCAACCAGTTTGCCTATGCTGCAGCGATGGCAGTTGCCAACAATCCGGCGACAACTTACAACCCCCTTTTCATCTATGGTGCTGTCGGACTCGGCAAAACTCACATGGTGAACGCGATTGGCAATGCCATCCTGAAAAAGTCACCACAGATGCGGATATGTTACTACACGTCCGAAAAATTTATGAACGAATTGATTAATTCCCTGCGTTATAATCGCATGGACGAATTCCGCAATAAATTCAGATCTATGGATGTTCTTCTCATAGATGATATCCAGTTTATTGCCGGCAAGGAGCGTACCCAGGAAGAATTTTTCCACACCTTCAACGCTCTTTACGAGTCGCACAAACAGATCATCGTCACCTCGGATAAATTCCCCAAAGACATTCCCGGATTGGAAGAAAGGCTTCGATCACGTTTCGAGTGGGGACTTATTGCCGATATACAGCCGCCGGATGTCGAAACAAAATTGGCCATTCTGAAAATGAAAGCGGAACAGAACAGCATCAAACTTCCTGAAGAAGTCGCTCTATTCCTTGCCAATTCGGTTTGCAGCAATGTCCGGGAACTGGAAGGTTATCTGATCAGAATAGGGGCTTATGCGAGCCTGACGTCAACACAGGTCTCTCTTGAAATGGCGAGGGATGTTCTGAAAGATATTCTCGTTGAACGCAACAAGGAACTGACTGTAGAGGAAATATTGAAAAAAGTCAGTAGTCATTACAATATTAAAATTTCCGACATAAAATCAGCTAAGAGACTGAAGGCTGTGGTTATGCCCAGACAGATAGCCATGTATATCTCGCGGCAACTCACCTCGTCCTCTTACCCGGAAATAGGTGAACGCTTTGGTGGTAAGGACCACTCGACTATAATCCATGCCATTCGCAAGATAGAAAGGCTTATGGAAGAGGACTTTCAATTACGCAGTACGATCGAAAATTTGAAGAAGGAACTGACCCGTTGATAAGCTGTTTAAAATAGGAAGGTATAAACTGTGGACAAATAGAGCCTAGATAAAAAGGCCTATTTATCCCCCACTTCCAAACAGCTTGTACCTGAGGTTATGATCTCTTTAACTTTATAAAATAATTGGAAAAATAGAGTTTTACAGATATCAACAGGGCTTATTACTACTACTAATCTTTTAATTATTTATAGTTTTATATTATTAATAATAACTTGTTGATCGAGGAGGACAGATATGAATTTCACCATTGAAAAAGAAGTTTTTCTCAAAGGATTAGCAAGGATCCAGGGAATAGTAGAAAAACGTAATACCATCCCGGTTCTTTCCAACGTTCTTTTGGAGGGTAAGGATGGTGAGCTGTGTTTGACCGCTACGGATCTGGAAGTTGGCATGCAATCAACCTATCCAGCGCAAATCCGCAAACCAGGGAAAATAACGGTTTCCGCAAAAAAACTTTATGAGATAATCAAGGAATTACCGGACAACGAGATAATTTTCAACGCCAAGGATAATTGCTGGATTGAAGTGGAATGTGGTAAGGCACATTTCAATATTGTCGGCCTTTCGGCGGACGAATTTCCCAATTTTCCCAAACCGGATAAAACCAATTTTATTTCTCTGCAAAGCACTCTCTGTAAGGAAATGATAGAGAAAACTTTTTTCGCGATTTCCCAGGACGAGAGCAAATATAATCTCAATGGGATTTTCTGCCAGGTTCAAAAAGAAACTAATCAGCTACGCCTGGTTGCTACAGATGGCCATCGTCTCTCCATGATAGACAAGGCTATCGAAAAAAATGAAAGTGAAGAACTGGCCCGTGGAGTTATACTGCCGCGCAAAGGAATTCTCGAGTTAAAGAAACTTGCCGACGAGGGTGCAGGTAATATTCAACTTGGTTTCATGGATAATAATGCCGTGGTCAGTAAGGACCAGACTGTGATTATCATGCGTCTGGTCGATGGTGAATTTCCTGATTACAGCAGGGTTATCCCTAAAACCAATGAGCAACACGCCTCAATCGCTGTCGACCCGTTTCTGCATGCTTTGCGTCGCATGATTATTGTTTCGAGTGAAAAATCTCGCGGCGTAAAGATGAACCTGAAAGAAAATCTTCTGGAAGTGTCATCCTCCAACCCGGAACTGGGTGATGCACGTGAAGAGTTGGATGTCGAATATCACGGGCCGGAACTTTCGGTTGGCTTCAATGCACGCTATCTGCTGGATATATTGCAGGTCCAGGAACAGGATCGAATCCAAATTATTCTCAAAGACAATCTGTCGCCGGGACTGATCAAGCCGGTCGATGAGGATGGCTATCTGGCGGTAATCATGCCGATGCGACTCTAAACAGGATGACAAGAGAAAAAAGCCTTTATAGTTGAGGCTTTTTTCTTGATGTAATTATGATTCTCGACAATCTGAAGCTGCGCTGCTATCGCAATCTGGCAAATGTGGATGTTTCGTGGAGTGGGCACTTCAACGTTATTTATGGACACAATGCCCAGGGCAAGACCAATCTCCTAGAAGCAATTTACCTGCTTGGACACCTGAAGAGCTTTCGTGGAGCGCGCGGACATGAACTGATAGAACATGCCGCCGAAACAGCCTGGGTCGGCGCACAGATCGAAAAAAAAGGTGTGCAGCATCGGCTGGAGATAGGTCTGCAGAAAACCGGCCGGAATCCACGTGTTAATGGAAAAACAGTTAAAAAACTCAGTGATTTTCTCGGCTACCTGCGGATCGTAATCTTTACGCCGGAAGAATTGAACAGCGTGAAGGGTTTTCCGGCCGGCCGACGGGCGCTGCTGGACCGGGCCATCTTGCAGACTGACCCGGCTTACCTGGATCGAGTTCTGGAGTACGACCGGATTTTGCGTCAACGCAACCAGCTTCTCAAGCAGCAAGTCGGTGAGGAACAACTGGCGCCCTGGACAGAATCTCTCGTGCGCACCGGTAGCCGCATCCGCCATGATCGGCTGACTTATCTTGCAAGGTTTTTGCCGCAGCTTTGCCAGGCGTACCGGGAGATAACCGCCGGATCGGAGTCGGCAGGGCTGAAATATTCGGTCGAGGAAAACTCCATCGAGGCGTTGTCCGATTACCTGGTGGAGGCCTTGCAACGGTTGGCTCCACGGGAAAAGAAGCTGGGATTGACAATGGCCGGGCCACATCGCGACGATCTTGATTTTCTGGTTGAGGAAAGATCTTTGCGCTCTTTTGGCTCGCAAGGGCAACAGAGGACCTATCTGCTGGCTTTCAAGGCCGCCCAGGTCATGGACCTCGAAAAAGAGATGCGGGACCCGCCGGTGCTCTTGCTTGATGATCTGGCAAGTGAGTTGGACCTGCGTCGTCAGGAAGGCTTTTTCAACTTTCTGCTGCAACGTAGCGGGCAGATTTTTCTGACTTCGGCACAGCAAACCCTGCTGACGGACGCCGTACGACAGAAGGCAAACTACTATAAGGTTGACCAGGGAATGGTCAGCGCGATATCCCCGGAACGAGGGTGATTATGACAAATGATTTGAAAAAAAATTACAATGCGGACAATATCACGGTGCTCGAGGGCCTTTCGGCCGTCCGCAAACGTCCGGCCATGTACATCGGTTCTACATCGATTCAGGGGTTGCACCATCTGGTCTATGAGGTTGTCGACAATTCGATAGATGAAGCCCTGGCCGGCCATTGCGACGAGGTCAAGGTCATCATCCACGTCGACAATTCCGTGACCGTGACTGATAACGGCCGCGGTATCCCGGTCGACATGCACAAAACCCAGAAGCGTCCGGCCGCTGAAGTGGTCATGACGGTGTTGCACGCCGGTGGCAAGTTCGACAGTGACAGTTACAAGGTCTCGGGCGGCCTGCATGGCGTTGGTGTCTCAGTCGTCAACGCCCTGTCGAGTCGACTGGAGTTGGAGATCCGCCGCGACGGTAAAATTTACCGCCAGAATTACGAGCGCGGCGTACCGACCAATGAACTCAAAGAAGACGGCAGCACCAAACGGCGCGGCACCCGGATTCTGTTCTGGCCGGACCCGGAGATTTTTGAAACAACCGATTTCTCCTTTGAGACATTGTCAACCCGTTTGCGTGAACTGGCTTTTCTCAACGCTGGCGTCAAGATCGAGATCGTCGATGAACGCAGTGACAAAAGCCACCTTTTTCATTACGAAGGTGGCATCGTCTCTTTTGTAGAATATCTGAACCGGGCCAAAACCCCTGTGCATCCGAAACCGATCTTCTTTACCGGCGCCAAGGAAGGGGTCGAAATCGAGATCGCTATCCAGTACAACGACGCCTACGATGAGAAGATTTTTTCCTTTGCCAACAACATCAACACCCACGAAGGTGGTACTCACCTGAGTGGTTTCAAGGCGGCGCTGACGCGCACCATGAATACCTATGCGACGAATAACAATCTTCTGAAAAACATGAAAACCGCTATTTCCGGTGAAGATCTGCGCGAAGGAATGACGGCGGTTGTCTCGGTCAAGGTGCCCGATCCGCAGTTTGAAGGACAGACCAAGACCAAGCTGGGCAACTCCGAGATCAAGGGGTACGTGGAAACGATCATGAACGAAAAGCTGGCGGAATTTCTCGAAGAGAACCCGCCAATTGCCCGCAAGATCCTGGAAAAAGGGATTGATGCTGCGCGGGCTCGCGAAGCCGCGCGCAAGGCCCGTGATCTGACCCGTCGAAAAGGCGCACTGGACGGTCTGGCCCTGCCGGGCAAACTGGCCGATTGCCAGGAAAAGGATCCGGCGCTTTGTGAACTCTACCTGGTCGAGGGCGACTCGGCGGGCGGCAGCGCCAAACAGGGGCGCGAACGGCGTTATCAGGCGATTCTGCCGCTCAAGGGCAAGATTCTCAACGTCGAGAAAGCCCGTTTTGACAAGATGCTTACGTCCAACGAGATCCGGACCCTGATCACTGCCATGGGCACCAGCATCGGCAAGGACGATTTCGACATTGCCAAGCTGCGCTATCATCGCATCATCATCATGACCGACGCCGATGTCGACGGCTCGCATATCCGCACCCTGTTGCTGACCTTCTTCTTTCGGCAGATGCCGGAGTTGGTCGAGCGCGGTCACCTTTATATTGCCCAACCGCCGCTCTACAAGGCCAAGCGGGGGAAACGCGAACTCTATCTAAAGGATGAGGCCGCGTTACAGGAGTACCTCCTTGATGAAGGTGTTGAGGGGATGACCGTTCATCTCGAGAAGAGCGGCAAGGTGGTGCGCGGCAAACAGATTATACCGACCCTGCGCAACATCATCGAGTTCAACCAGCATTTTGACAAGATGGTGCGCAAGGGGATTAACCCGGAAGTCCTCGAGGTCTTTGTGCGCGGTAAATTGCAGAACGGTTTTGCCGACATGCTCGACCTCGAACCGCTGGCGGTCAAACTGCGCCAGGTCGAGTCGGCTGCCGAGTTCCTGGTCCAGAACGACCCGCCGCGCATTTTATACCAGCGCGGCAACCTGCGTTCCTACATCGACCAGAAAGTCCTCGAGAGCCTGTCGATGTACGAGTACAAACTGTTGCTCCAGGCGTATAAGCAGGTTGAAGAGATCTGCCAGAACGGCAGCGCGTTTATCAGCCAGGAAGACAAGGATGCCGATGAGGTGACCTCGCGCCAGGGGTTGCTCGAGTATTTTATCAACCGCGCCAAGAAGGGCCAGTATATACAGCGCTACAAAGGTCTCGGCGAGATGAACCCGGAACAGCTCTGGGAGACGACCATGGACCCGGAGAAACGGGTGTTGCTACAGGTCAAAGTCGAGGACACCTTGGAAGCAGAGCAGATCTTTACCGTGCTGATGGGTGACCAGGTCGAGCCGCGCCGCGAATTTATCGAAAAAAACGCGTTGAACGTCTCGAATTTGGATGTTTAAAAACGAAGTAGCGAGTAGCGAGTAGCGAGTAGCGGGAAAAATCGCGCCACGCGCCACTTGCCACGCGCCTCGGATTTTCCGGAGGAAAATCTAAATGCTTTCTGAACAGAACCGCATCACAGTTAACATTGAAGACGAAATGCGCAAGTCCTACATGGACTATGCGATGAGCGTCATCGTCGGCCGTGCCCTGCCAGACGTCCGTGACGGCCTCAAGCCGGTCCATCGCCGGGTACTGTTCGCCATGAGCGAACTCGGCAACGATTACAATAAGCCGTACAAGAAGTCAGCCCGCGTGGTTGGCGACGTCATCGGCAAGTACCATCCCCACGGCGATTCGGCGGTCTACGACACGATCGTCCGCATGGCCCAGAGCTTCTCCATGCGTTATCCTCTGGTTGATGGACAGGGCAACTTTGGTTCGATTGATGGTGACTCGGCCGCAGCGATGCGTTACACGGAAGTCCGCATGGACCGCCTGGCACATGAGCTGCTCAACGACCTCGACAAGGAAACGGTCGAGTTTGGCCCGAACTACGACGATTCCCTTGAAGAGCCCCTGGTTCTGCCTTGCAAGTTCCCGAACCTGCTGGTCAATGGTTCCGAAGGGATCGCGGTCGGTATGGCGACCAAGATTCCGCCTCATAACCTTGGCGAAGTCATCAACGGCCTGATTGCGATGATCGACGATCCGAAAATCGATGATGCAGTGTTACTGCAACAGATTCCCGGACCGGACTTTCCGACTGCCGGATTTATTCTCGGCCACGAAGGAATTCGCGAGGCCTACCGCACCGGGCGCGGCATCATCCAGATGCGAGCCAAGGCGATGGTGGAGCAAAACCGCCGCACCGGCCGCGAAAGCGTCGTGGTCAACGAGATTCCCTTTCAGGTCAACAAGGCCCGCCTGATCGAAAAGATCGCCGATCTGGTCAAGGACAAAAAGATCGAGGGGATTTCCGACCTGCGTGACGAATCGGACCGCGACGGCATGCGCATCGTCATCGAGCTGAAAAAAGACGCGATTCCCCAGGTCATCATCAACCAGCTGTACAAGATGACACCGATGCAGTCGTCCTTCGGTATCATCATGTTGGCGATTGTTGGTGGCCAGCCAAAGGTTTTGGCGCTGCGCGAAGTACTCGGGTACTTTATTGAGCACCGCAAAGAAATCGTGACCCGACGGACCCTTTTTGAATTGAAAAAGGCTGAGGCGCGCGCGCATGTCCTCGAAGGTCTGAAAATAGCTCTCGAGAATCTCGATGAAGTGATTCAGGTTATCAAGAGCAGCGCCAATCCAGCGGAAGCCAAAGCCCGCCTGGTCGCCAGGTTTGGGTTGAGCGAAATTCAAGCCCAGGCAATTCTCGATATGCGCCTGCACCGCCTGACCGGTCTCGAACGAGACAAGATTATCGACGAATACAACCAGATCATGGCCCTGATCAGGCGACTCAAGGAGATTCTCGGCAGTGAGGTCGAGATTCTCGATATCATCAAGGCGGAATTGCTGGAAATCCGCGAGCGGTTCGGCAACCCCCGACGGACCGAGATTATCGCCATGGCTGCCGACCTCTCCATCGAGGACCTGATCGTCGAAGAGGATATGGTGGTCACTGTATCTCATTCCGGGTATATCAAACGCAACGCAGTCTCTCTCTACCGGGCGCAGCGGCGCGGCGGCAAGGGCGCAACCGGAATGCGGCCCAAAGAAGAGGATTTCGTCGAAAACCTCTTTATCGCCTCTACCCATAGCCATGTCCTGATCTTTACCAGTAAAGGCAAGGTCTATTGGCTCAAGGTTCATGAAATCCCGCAGGGCGGCCGCGCTTCGCGCGGCAAGGCGATCGTCAACCTGCTCAACCTGCAGGACGATGAAAAAGTTATGACCATCCTGCCGGTTAAAGCGTTCGAAGAGGGCCGGTTCATCATCACCGCTACCCGCAACGGTACGGTGAAAAAGACCGACCTGATGGCCTATTCCAACCCGCGTCAGGGCGGTATAATCGCCTTGACGATCGATGAAGGCGATATCCTGATGGCCGCCCGTCTGACCGACGGTTCCATGGATATCCTGATGGCCAGCCGCAACGGCAAGTCGATTCGTTTCAACGAATCCGATGCCAGACCGATGGGTCGCACCGCCCGCGGGGTAAGGGGGATGATGCTCGAAGGCGGTGACCGGATTATCGGCATGGAAGTGGTTTCCAATGCAACGGCGTCGACCCTGGTTTCCGTGACCGAAACCGGCTACGGGAAGCGTACCAGTCTCAATGAGTACCGGGTCCAGAGCCGTGGCGGCAAAGGGATCATCACGATCAAGACCGGCGGTCGGAATGGTCAGGTCGTCGACGTTAAACTGGTTGATAACGAATCCGACCTGATGTTCATAACCGATCGCGGCAAGGTGCTGCGCACCCAGGTTAAGGCGTTGTCGATTATTGGTCGCAACACCATGGGTGTGCGCCTGATGGTCCTCGAAGCAGATGAGCGGATTGTCGCTGTAGCCAAACTGGCAGAGAAAGAAGATGACGAAGGAAATCCAGAAATTGAAGAAACGGCTCCTGATGGAGGAGCTCCGGCGCCAGGGGAAGGTATCTGACAGGCGCCTCTGGAGTTTTCTTGGTCTGGCGCTGATAGCCCTGGCTGCCGGAGGAGCTTACTGGTATCACGCAACGGCGCAGACGAGACTCGAAGAGACCTTCCAGAAAGGCATGGCCCTGCGTCAGTCGGGCCAGTACGTCGAGGCCGTTGATCTGTTCAGCGGCCTGCACGACGATTCTCCTTCTTTCGTTCGTGTCCCGCAGGCCCTCTTTCAGAAGGCTGAAATCCTGGACCTCTACCTGTTCCGCCACTCCGATGCGCTTCTGACCTACCTGCTGCTGGAACGGGATTACCCGGACGCCCCAGAGGTGGCTCCAGCCAGACGGCAGGTTGCGAGTCTTTTCAAGTATCGTCTCGAGGACTGTGGTCAAGCCATTGCCGCTTATCAGAAGATCCTCGATCTGCCCGGCCCAGACAATGACCGGCTACAGTACGAGGTTGCCGACTGCTATTTCCGCTTGAATAACTATGAGCAGGCACGCATAGAGTTCGAAAATCTTTTGAGCAACTACGGTTTCAGCGACCTGACCGCCGAAGTCCGGTACCGGATCGCCATGACTTATGCCCTGGAAGGCAAGCGGCCTGAAGCCGCTGCGGCTTACCGGCTGGTTATGCAGGACTGGCCCGAAAGCCCATACGCAATCGAAGCCAGCTTCGGCTTGGCAACGGTGCTCGAGGAGCAGGAAGAGTTGCTCGAAGCGCTGAAGATTCTTGAAGAACTGGATGGAATTTATCCAAAACAGGATATACTGAAGAAGAAAACCGATCAGGTGCGCGAGCGCATAGCAAAGAAAAAGAAGGCGGTCTAAGAACGGTCATGTTGAGTATCGGTGTCATTGGAGCCGGAAGCTGGGGAACAACTCTGGCCAACCTGCTGGCGAAAAAAGGCTATCCTGTTGTTCTCTGGGTATATGAAGCGGATCTCGCCGAGCGCATGGCGAAGACCCGGGTCAACGATCTTTACCTTGAAGGGTTCTCTCTGTCGCCGAACCTGACCTTTACCAGCGAACTGTCCGAGGCCGTAACCGGTCGCCAGCTACTGCTGCTGGTGTCTCCGTCCCAGGTGATGCGGCAGGTCCTGAAGCAGTTGCAGCCGCATCTGGATGCAAGCTGCCTGCTGGTTTCCGCCGCCAAGGGGATAGAAAACAATTCCTTGCAGCTCATGTCGGAAGTGCTCGAAGAAGTGCTGGGAGCCGAGGTCAAAACCCGTTGTGCCTTCCTGTCGGGGCCGTCCTTCGCCAAAGAGGTGGCAGCAGAGCAGCCGACGGCGGTGGCGGTGGCCGCAGAAGACCTGAATGTCGCGCGGCGGGTCCAGGAAGTTTTTAGTACTGACTACTTCCGGGTCTATACCAACCAGGACGTTGTCGGTGTGGAAATCGGCGGCGCCTTGAAAAATGTCATCGCCCTGGCCGCCGGTGTTGGCGACGGGCTCGGCTTCAACCACAACGCCCGGGCGGCGCTGATTACCCGGGGGCTGGTGGAAATTGCCCGACTTGGCATGGCCAAGGGTGCCGTTGAATCAACCTTTGCCGGACTTGCGGGGATGGGCGACCTGGTTTTGACCTGTACCGGCGACCTGTCACGTAACCGTTCGGTTGGCATGGAGTTGGGGCGAGGTCGTAAGCGGGACGAAATCCTTAACCCGATGCGGATGGTGGCGGAGGGGGTCAAGACCACCCTGTCGGCTTACCAGTTGGCCAATAAGCTCGGCGTGAAAATGCCGATCACCGAACAGATGTACCAGATCCTCTATGAAGACAAAGATCCCAAGCTCGCCGTTATCGATCTGATGCGGCGGGCGCTGACCTCGGAAGACGAATGAAAGGATTGCTGTTGATGAAAAAGATAACCCTCTTGCTCCTGTTGAGTTTTTGTCTGGTCTCCACGGCCTTTGCTTATAAATATGTCGTCATCGAAACCAATTTTGGGGACATCACCGTCGAACTGGACGATGAGAAGGCACCGCAGTCCGTGGCGAACTTCCTGACCTATGTTGATGCCCAGCATTACACGGGTACGATTTTTCACCGGGTCATCAAGGATTTCATGATCCAGGGGGGCAATTTGACCGCCGAAATGGCACAGAAAAAGAACCGCCCGCCAATTAAAAACGAGGCCACCAACGGTTTGCGCAACCAGCGCGGCACCATCGCTATGGCCCGCACCGGGGTCGTCGATAGCGCCACCAGCCAGTTCTTCATCAACCTCAAGGACAACGGCTTCCTCGACCATAAAAACACGTCACCACAGGGTTATGGCTATGCGGTGTTCGGCAAGGTCGTCAAGGGCATGGAAGTGGTTGACAAGATTGGCAGCACTTCAACGCACACCTTCCGCCGGTTCAGTGATGTGCCGGTGGAGCCAGTTGTGATCCGCAGCATCAATCGCGTCAACCAGGAGTAGCCGGTCGCCGCCAGACGACGACCAGGCAGCGAGGCAGGAATGACCACCGCTCGCGTTATGACCTACAACATACAGCACTGCCGAGGCAGCGACAATCAGGTCAATCCGGACCGGATCCTGAATGTGATTGCCGATGCTGCTCCCGATATCATCGCGTTGCAGGAGCTCGGTGCAGTACATCACGCCGATATTCTCCCTTACCTGATGGAACGCAGCGGTCTGGACGCTTATCGTGACGCCGCCGGTGGTCCATTGGCCTACCTTTCCTATTTCCCTCTTAAAGGGGTGCAAAACTTTGAACTCGGCCACGGTGGACAGTGTTTGCGGGCCGACGTCGAACTCGGTGGCAAGCGCCTGCACCTGCTCAACGTCTGTCTCGACAGTTTCCCGCGTTTCCGCAGTCACCAGGTGACGCAGTTGCTGGGACCTGACCTGCTTGGCAACCCGTCACTGGTCTGCCCTGCCCTGATCCTCGGAGATTTTGCCGACTATCTCTGGGGCGCCGGCAACCTGGAGCTGGCGTCGGTCCTGCGGCGAACCCGCTGGCCTCTCTGGCGTGGCACCTACCCGTCATGTTTGCCGCTTTTTGGCCGTGACCGCGCGTATTTGCGCGGCGCGGTCAGGGTTCTCGATGCCACGATCAATCGCAGCTTCCTGGCCCGGAAAGCGTCCCGGCACCTGCCGTTGACACTGACGGTACAGGTCACGGACACCAGGCGCTCCGTCAAGTTGCATCGTTTGCCTGCCCATCGCATGGAGGCGGCCCCCGGCTAGCGCTCTATTGCTTGCCGGACCCCTCTGTGGAAAAGTCTGTGGACAAGGTTGATAACTCAGGAACAAACAGGCAAAACCGAACCCGTTGAATGAAGAAAACACGCATTTCAGCTGCTCACGCCCTGAAGACCCTCGATCTGCTTGAATCGACCTATCCGGAAGCCCATTGTGCCTTGGTGCACAACAGTTCATGGCAACTGCTGGTTGCGACGATCCTGTCCGCCCAGTGCACCGATGTACGGGTTAACCAGGTGACGCCCGAACTGTTCCGACGGTATCCCGACCCACACAGCATGGCGATTGCCGACCAGGCAGAGATCGAAGAGTTGGTTCGTTCGACCGGATTTTTCCGCAACAAGGCGAAAAACCTGATCGGGTGTGCAATGGAGCTGGTCCATTGTCATGACGGCAACGTTCCGCAGCAGATGCCGCAGCTGGTGTCTTTACCGGGCGTCGGGCGCAAGACGGCCAATGTGATCCTCGGCAACGCCTTCGGGGTGCCGGGGATGGTTGTGGATACTCACGTGGGACGGATTGCCCGGCGTCTCGGTTGGGCCACAGGGAAAGACGCCGAAAAACTTGAAAAGCAGCTCTGTGCCCTGCTTCCTGCAGGGCGTTGGACCCAGGCCGCGCATGTGCTGATTTTTCACGGTCGGCAGTGCTGCCGGGCGCAGACCGCCTGGTGTTCAAGATGCCCGGTTGTGGACCGTTGCCCGCAGGTTGGGGTTGGTCGGCAGAAGTAGCTGTAAACGGTATTTTTTTGATTAAAAAACACGGAACAAAACCCAAAACCAGGACCGGCGGTTCGCGTCCCGCCGGACGCCATACTTTTGTCCGGCAACAAAAGTATGCAAAAGTGCTTTCTCCTTGCGGAGGGCATCTCCCTTGCCCGATTCCTGTGACTTCAAGAACCTGCTGTGATAAGGATCCGGCCCTGTGTCAAAGGGCCTGACCTTGCCGTGTGATTTACAGGGAGAAAGCAAAACAACCTCTACCGACACAAACCTCCACGAATGGAGAGGCTCTCAAGAGCCTCGGCTCCTGCGGGGGAAGCTTAGCCTTTTGATCGTTTAGAACGATCCAGATTGAGGTCGCCGCCTTGACGCCCCAGACATGCCCAGCGCAGCGCAGGCCCTTTTCTGCTTACTCTTTTGGGCCAGCAAAAGAGTAAGGCGCAGTCGGGGGACGCAACCCCCGGGTTTTAGGTTTTGCCAGGTTTCTGTCCGTGGGCATCCCAACCGGTAGAAAAGCAGGACCGGCGGGTCGTGTCCCGCCAGACGTCATACTTTTGTGTGGCAAGAAAAGTATGCAATAGTGCTTTCTCCTAGCGGAGGGCATCTCCTCTGCCGGATTTCCGAGGCATCAACAGTCGGCAGAGCTCAAGAAGCCGGCCCGTTACAGGGGGCCTTCCAGCCACGGTACTTATGAGCAGAAAGGCCAAACATAAAAGGCCCGGCTATGGCCGGGCCTTGCAGATTAAAAGAGCGTATCAATTTCCCCCTAGCGTTCATCCATATCCAACCTGAAAAAATCCTTGGCCTGTGGAGTATTCTCTTCGAGGGCATAGCGCACCGGGGCCGTGTTCGGAGCAAACGCCTCGATGACGATTTCCGGGCTGTCCTCAGGGGCCAACAGGCCGGTTAGCGGGTCGATTGGCCGGAACTCGATAGTATCCGGCACCGGGAATTGCTCAACCGGCATTCCGGTCGTCGCCTGTACCATGAAGTCGACCCATGCCGGTGCTGCGGCTTTGGACCCGGTCTCCTTGTCGCCAAGCGGGCGCTCCAAGTCATATCCAACCCAGGAAACGGCCAGCAGTTGCTGGGTATAACCGATGAACCAGGCGTCCTTCAGGTCATTGGTGGTGCCGGTCTTGGCAGCCACTGGGCGTTTCAGCTCCTTGGCACGCCATCCGGTGCCCTGCTGGACGACACTTTCAAGCAGGTTGGTGACAAGGTAAGCGGTCTCCGGGCTGATGACCCGGTTGCGTGACTGGCCAATCAGCTTCTGCCCTTCCTGGGGGCCGCCAGGGAAGTCCGCCGGGTCGTTGGACTCGACGACCCGGCCGTCGCGGTCGTAAATCTTGTTGATATAGGTTGGCAACACCCGCACGCCGCCGTTCGCCAGTACCGCGTAGCTGCGTGCCAGTTCCATCGGTGTCAGGGCCGAGGAGCCAAGGCCGAGAGTCAGGTCTTCATCAAGAGGAGACTCGATCCCGAGTTTGCGCGCGTAGTTGGCAGCATAACGGACGCCGATATCCTCGAGGATCTTGATGGTGATAACGTTGTGCGACTTGGCCAGGGCGGTGCGCAACGGCACCGGGCCGTAGAAACGCTCGGAGTAATTCCTTGGCTTCCACTCCTTGGTGTCACCTGATTCAAGGCGCTCCTTATAAATCAGGGGCGTATCGAGAATCACTGTCGCTGGCGTGTAACCCTTGTCGAGGGCCGCGGCGTAAATCAGGGGCTTCATCGCCGAACCCGGCAGGCGGCGGGCCTGGAGAACACGATTGAACTGGCTGGTGCGGAAATCGTAACCGCCGACCATGACCTTGATCTGGCCATTGTGGGGATTCATGGCTAAAATGGCCCCCTGGGCCTCCGCTGCCTGTTCGAGAGTCAGTTGCCATGGACCTTTCTCGGAGACCGCTGCGACCCGGGCCAGGATCTTTGCCCCGAGCGGCAGCTGGGTGCTGGCTCCGGTCGCGTTGCCTGCCGGTGCGCTGGTTCGCTTGACTACTCGTGGCGGCCCCGCCCACTTGGCCGACTCGAGCGCGATGCGTCCTTCCCGGTCGGCGAAGCGCAGCTGCAGGCCCTGTTTGTCAGCGCCGCTGATAATCGCTTCGATGAGATCATCGACCTGCGGCGGGTTCTCGGCGAAGCTCTCGGCCTGTTGCTGCAGGAATCCGGCCTCTTCCTCAGCGGTCAGCACCGCCAGCGGGCCACGGTACCCATGGCGCTTGTCGTGGTCACGCAGGTTCGCCTGCACAGCGGCCTGAGCGGCCAGCTGCATTTCGAGGTTCATGCTGGTGTGCACGACGAGGCCACCCCGGTAGAGCGGTTCCTCGCCATAGGTGTCCTCGAGATAACGGCGGACCTGCTCGGTAAAATAGGCGGCGTTGGTAATGTGCTGGTTGATTCGAGGCCGGATGACCAGCTCCTGCAGCTGCGCCTGTTCGGCCTCTTCCTGAGTGATGAAGCCTTCGCTGACCATGCGTCCGAGCACGTAGACCTGGCGCTCCTTGGCCAGGTCATAGTGACTGTACGGGGAATAGCGGCTCGGTGCTTTCGGCAACCCGGCCAGCATACTGCTTTCAGCTAAAGACAGCTCATCGACGTCCTTGGCGAAATAATTTTCAGCAGCAGCCTGAACGCCGTAAGCGCCGTGGCCAAGAAAAATCTGGTTGAGGTAAAGGTAGAGGATCTCTTCCTTGGATAAGCGCTTTTCCATGCGGTAGGCGAGGATCGCCTCTTTGAACTTGCGCTTGAACTTGCGCTCCGGGGTCAGCAGCATACTCTTGGCGACCTGCTGGGTAATAGTGCTGCCGCCCTGCACAATTCCGCCTGCCTTGATGTTCTTGGCTGCGGCGCGCACGATTGAGGCAATATCGATCCCCTGGTGCTTGAAAAAGTTGGAGTCCTCGGCGGCGACAAAGGCCTGGATCAACTGTTTAGGCATGCGTGAGACCGGCACGACAATGCGGCGTTCCTCGTAAAGCTCGGCGATCACCGTGCCGTTATCGCTGAGCACGCGGGTGATGATCGGTGGCCGGTAATCGGCAAGCGTGTCGACCCGGGGCAGAGATTTGGCCACGTAGAAGTAGGCACCGAGTGGCAACAGAACCGCCAGCAGCAGGCCAAGCAGGCCAAGGCCGAGGGTCACCCGGACCAGAATGGCGAGTAAGGATTTGCTTGATTTGTTTTTCTGCTTCGGCATACAACCTCGGTAGAGCGGAACCTGAACACCCGGACAGGTTCCTGTTGAAGGGGAACATTTACCATAACCGCGGGCTTTTCGGCAACTCTTTTGCCGGTTCAATCGGTGTCCGCGCTATGCTATAGTCTACAGCCGAGCGTCAGGAGTGTTCTCGAATTTTTTTTGAATGCGAGACCCTGGATCTTTGCCTTTAAAGGTTTGCTAAGGAGCCAAATTGCCCGTCACCGATTTTCGACGCAATAAAATAGTCGCCACGGTCGGACCCTCGAGCTCCTCACGGGAGATGCTGCTTGCACTGATGCAGGCTGGTGCGGATGTGTTTCGTCTCAATTTCTCGCACGGTCAGCACGCAGCTCTTGCAGAAACCGTCGCACTGATCCGCGACCTGTCTCGTGATCGCCGCCGCGCGGTTGCCATCCTCGGCGACCTGCAGGGACCGAAAATCAGGGCCGGCATGATGCGGGGAGGGTCGATGGACCTGACCGCTGGTCAGGTGGTCGTAATTACCACGGACGACGTGCTTGGTGAAAATGGCCTGATTCCGACGACCTACCAGGCGTTGCCGCAGGATGTCAAAGTCGGAGACCGGGTTTTGCTTGATGACGGCCTGCTTGAGCTTCAGGTTGAAAAGGTCCAGGACGGCCAGGTGCATTGCCGGGTGTTGGTCGGCGGCATTCTGACAAACCGCAAGGGGATGAACCTGCCGGGCGTTAACGTCTCCGCACCCGCCCTCACCGAAAAGGACCTGGTCGACCTTGAGTTCAGCATCGACCATGAATTCGATTACCTCGCTCTCTCTTTCGTGCGTTCGGCAGCGGACGTGGTGCAGCTCAAGGAGCTGCTCTACAAGCGCCAGTCCGCGATGAGGGTGATTGCCAAAATCGAAAAACCTGAAGCGGTTGAAAGGTTTGACGAAATCCTGGAAGTGTCGGATGGCATCATGGTGGCGCGCGGCGACCTCGGCGTGGAAATCCCCCCGGAACAAGTTCCCCTGATTCAGAAGCGAATTATCCGCCAGTGCAATTTGGCCGGCAAACCGGTCATCACGGCGACCCAGATGCTCGAGAGTATGGTGCACAGTCCGCGGCCAACTCGCGCAGAAACCTCCGACGTGGCCAACGCCATTCTCGATGGTACGGACGCGGTCATGTTGTCGGCGGAGACCGCGTCCGGCAAATACCCCGTTGAGGCGGTGGCGATGATGGTGCGGGTTGCCGAGGATGTTGCAAGGGATCCGCAACTCCAGGAGCGGCTATTTCACCCCCTGTCGGAACAGAGCGGCTATCGCCGCCTACCTGAAGCGATCGGTCAGGCGGCCTGTCGGGTTGCCGAAAGCGTAGGCGCCGCGGCAATTCTCGCCTTTACCCAAACCGGCAGCACGGCCGCCCTGGTCGCCAAGTACAAGCCACCGGTCCCGGTGTTCGCCGTTACCCCTTCCCATTTCGTGCGCCGACGCATGGCACTCTACGCCGGCGTCCGTTCGCTCCGGGTCGATATCGAGGGGGACACTGAAGCACAGATCCGCTCGGTGGAGGAGGCTGTGCTCGACGCTGGGGTCCTGCAGAAGGGCGACGTGGTGATCATTACTATGGGCAGCCCGGTTTCAGATCCGGGAACAACCAACCTGCTCAAGATCCATCGACTGGGCACCGGACCCTTTTTTGAGGTCCATTAAAAGCAGAGGCTGGTGGCTGGAGTCTTAAATGAACAAGAAGGCAGTGGTTCTCTATAGCGGCGGGCTGGATTCGACGACCTGTATGGCGATCGCAAAGGCCGAGGGTTTTGCGCCCTATGCGATGAGTTTTGCCTATGGCCAGCGCCATTCTGTCGAGCTCGAAAAGGCCCGCGTATACGCGCCCCGGATCGGTGCGGTGGACCACCTGGTGGTGGCGGTCGACCTGCGGCAATTCGGGGGCAGTGCCCTGACCGCAGACCTTGAGGTGCCGAAAGACCAGTTGGCGGAGGGGGTGATCCCGATCACCTACGTGCCGGCCCGCAATACAATTTTTCTGAGCTTTGCCCTGGGCTGGGCGGAAGTCCTCGGCGCCCAGGATATCTACATCGGCGTCAATGCCCTCGATTATTCTGGCTATCCCGACTGCCGACCGGAATTTATCAGCGCTTTTGAAAACATGGCCAACCTGGCGACCAAGGCAGGAGTCGAGGGCGACAAACCTTACACGATCCGTACCCCGCTGATCCAGCTCAGCAAGGCAGAAATTATCCGCACCGGACTGGCTCTCGGCGTTGACTACCGACTGACCCACTCCTGCTATGATCCGACCCCGGCCGGGGTCGCCTGTGGGCGATGTGATTCCTGCCTGCTGCGCCTGAAAGGCTTCAGCGAAGCGGGGATCGAGGATCCGATAGAATACGAGCCGCGAAGCGCGAAGTGAGAGGCGCGAAAAACCCAAACCATAGAGAAAAAAATTATGACCGAGAAAAAAGAATCTTCACACCTCGCACCTCGCACCTCACAGACCTCCGACAGCTTTGCTGTCGACATGCCCGACATGCAGAAATTGCGGGATGATCGCAACATTGCGATCAACAAGGTCGGCGTCAAGGACATCCGCTACCCGATCGTGGTCCTCGACAAGAGCAAGGACCGGCAGCAGACGGTGGCGCGGATCAACATGTACGTCGACCTGCCTCACCACTTCAAGGGCACGCACATGAGTCGCTTCATCGAGATTCTCAACCAGTATCACGGTGAGATCAGTATCGAGCGTATGGACGCGATGCTGCGTAACATGAAGGAACATCTCGAAGCGAGCTCTGCACACCTGGAACTGGAGTTTCCCTACTTTATCGAGAAACAGGCCCCGGTCTCAGGAGCCCGAAGTCTGATGGAATACCAGTGTCGCATGGTCGGCAGCCTCGACGAAGACTACAATTTCATGCTGGGCGTGACCGTGCCGATGACTTCGCTCTGTCCCTGTTCGAAGGAAATCAGCGCCCGCGGCGCCCACAACCAGCGTAGCGCCGTCACCGTCGAGATCCGCTATTCCGATCATATCTGGCTCGAAGACCTGATCGCCTGGATCGAGGCGTGCGGCAGCGCCCCGGTCTTTGCCCTGCTCAAACGGGAAGACGAAAAGGCCCTGACTGAACAGGCGTATGACAACCCGATGTTCGTTGAGGACGTGGTGCGGGCTGTGACCCAGCGCCTGCTCGAGGTTCCGGAGATCACCTGGTTTCGTGTCGCCTGCGAGAATTTCGAATCGATCCACAACCACTCGGCGTACGCCATGGTTGAAGGCCCGCTCTTTGATGGTCGTGGATAACTTTGTGGACAAGGTGGACAACTCTGCAAACCGCCACATTTTTAATCAATTTGGCCCGGTCATCGGCCTGTTTGCCAAGCAGCCGATTGCCGGGCAGGTCAAGACACGTCTGACGCCACCGCTGTCACCGAAACAGGCCTGTGAGCTCTACAGGATCGCCTTGCAGGAGTCGGTTTCGAGATTGTTGCATTCGGGCGAGACGATCGCGATCTGCTATGTCGGAAAGCGGCGCTGGTTCCAGGGAGCCTTTCCCGGACTGCCACTGTTTGCCCAGGCTGGCGAGGGGCTCGGTACCCGCATGACCAATGCCGTACAGGCGCTGTTTGCCGCCGGCGGCGGGCCGGTGCTGCTGGCGGGCTCTGACAGCCCGGATCTGCCGTTTGAGCTGGTTGAAGAGGTGATCGATCATCTGGCCCGAACGGATGTCGCCACCGTGCCTTGCCGGGATGGGGGCTATGCGATCATTGGAGTGCGGCAACCGACGCCGCAAGTTTTTCAAGATATTCCCTGGAGTACCTCGGCAGTGCTCGAGGCGACGCGCCGTCGTTGCCGTGAGCTCGGCTTGAGTTACCATGAAACCGCGGGTTGGGACGATCTTGATGAGTTGGCAGACCTGCAGCGGCTGGTCGAGCGCTCCCCGGGGTCGTTGACCGCCCGGCATATCGTCGGCGAACTCTCGAAGCTGCTCTGATGCATATTGAACTTTACGCGCTTGCCCGGTTGACTTGCTGTCCATGCTGTCTGATAATCAGGCGACAACACTGTTGAACAAAGGAGAATTGTCTTGGAACTGGTGCTCAATGCGGGGCCCGTCGTCAAACTGGTCCTGTTGATTCTGGTCTATTTTTCCGTGGTCTCATGGGCCATTATCTTTTACAAGCAGGTAGTGGTCCTCCGCGCGATCCGTGACTCGGACCGCTTCCTCGAGTTCTTCTGGTCGAAAAAACGGTTCGACGCCATCGGTAAAGGCCTCGAGGATTTCCGCCATTCGCCGCTGACGGTCCTGTTTCGTGAAGTTTACAGGGAACTGGCCCAGAGCCGGCGACAGGTTGACGGTCAGGTCGACGACAACCTCGTGGCGGACCTCGGCGAGCAGGAACGGGTCGCCCGCGTCCTGCGGCGTTCGACGACATCGGAAAGCCAGCGGCTGGAAAAATACCTGTCCTTTCTTGCCACCACCGGATCAGCGGCGCCGTTTATCGGCCTGTTCGGCACGGTCTGGGGAATCATGGATGCCTTCCACGGCATCGGCACCAGCGGTAGCGCTTCTCTCGCCGTGGTCGCACCGGGAATCTCCGAAGCGCTGGTCGCCACTGCAATCGGCCTGGTGGCGGCAATCCCCGCCGTCATCGGCTACAATCATTTTGTCAACAAGATCAATATTCTGACCGGCGAAATGGATAACTTCAGCCAGGAAATGCTGAATATCGTCCAGCGCATGAGTCGAGGCAACTGAGATGGAGGTCGGTCAGCACACCTCCCGCCGCCGCACGGTTCTGGCGCAGATCAATGTGACTCCTTTTGTCGATGTCATGCTGGTCCTGCTGATTATCTTCATGGTCACCGCGCCGATGATGGAGAAGGGTGTCGATGTGGCCCTGCCGGAGGTGGAGAATGCGCCGAACCTGGCCGTTGCCAAGGAGCCGTTGATCATTACCGTGAACCGCAAGGGGGTGATCATGGTCGGCAATAATGTCGTCGAGAACGCCGACAAACTGACGCCGGTCCTGCAGCAGGTCTTGAGCGAACGGGAAGAGAAGACGGTCTATCTCGAGGCGGACAAGGCGGTTGCCTACGGCAAGGTGGTCCAGGTTATGGCGGCGATCAAGCGGGCCGGGGTCTCCAAGCTCGGCATGGTTGCCCAGGAGCCGGAAAAGTAAACGAGCCGCCCGATGTCTGTCGCCCCAATACGCCAGGTCAATGACTTTCACAAAGATCCGAAGTTCGGCCGCCTGTTGCTGGTCTCGCTGGTTATCCACGGCCTGATCTGGGCCGCATTCGTCGGCGACTGGTTCGGCAGGAGCTCCCGCCCGAAACCGCCGGTCTACTATGTCGACCTGATCCACAAGCCGGTTCTCAACCCGCAGGCTGGGCGTCCCGATCCGCGGCCGAGCGAAAAACCGCAGGCAGCGCCTGTGCAAAAATCCGTGACGACCCCGATTGCCCCGAAGACAGTGGCCAAACCAGAGGTCAAGCCGCTGACTAAGCCGCCGGCCAAGCCGCCGGTCAAGCCGCTGGTCAAACCGCCCCCGGCGAAACCGGTCCCGCAACCGGAACGGCGCGAGGAAAAGAAAGTGCAGAGCGCCATCGACGAGATTCGCCAGCGCCAGGCCCGGGAAGCGGAACGCGACACCCTGAAAGACAAGATAGCCCAGCTGCGGGAAACGGTCGGGGCCGCCGCGACAGTCCCAGCCGATGTGCCGATCGGCATGCCGGACGGCACAGGGAACGAGGTCGGCGTCGGCGCATTGGCTTTTGTCCAGGCCTTTATTCAGCAGAATTGGGCTCTCTCGCCCTACTTGCTTGACCAATCGCGTCTCGCCAATATCGAGGCAAAAGCCAAATTGGTCTATGCAGCAGACGGTCGGCTCAAGAGTTTTCGTATCGAAAACCCTTCAGGGAACCCGCAGTTCGACGACTCATTGAAAAAAGCCATTATCAAATCGCAGCAGCTGCCGCAGCCTCTGCCGAAAGATCTTGAGCTGGTGGTGATTTTCAACCTCAAGGACATGGCTGCGACAAGGAGATAAAAGATGTTGTTGCGTTGGCTGGTCGCTGTATTGCTCTGCCTGGTCCTGCCCCAAACGGCACAGGCTGCAACGGAGATCGAGATATCCTCGCCAGGCGAGCAGTCGATTCCGCTCGGGTTGACAAAACTTCTCCCCGACCAGGGCGCCCGGTCGGAGCGGATCGCGGACGAGTTTAACGAGGTTCTGGTTGCCGATCTGGATCTTTCCGGGCTGTTTCGTTTTGTTGACCCGCAGTCTTTTCTTGATGACGCCGGCCGCATCGGTTTGTTCAGCAACCAGGTCAATTTCCCCCAGTGGCGGCTGCTCGGTTCTGAAACGCTGATCAAGGGCACCTATCGTCTTGAAGGTGACGACCTGGTGATCGAAGGGCGGCTTTTTGATGTGGTCAACCGCCGTCTGCTAACCGGTCGCCGCTATGTCGGGCAAACGAAAGATGTCCGGCGCATGGCTCACGCCTTTGCCGACCTGGTTCTCAAGGAACTGACCGGCGAGGAGGGCCCGTTCAGTTCGCGGATCGCATATGTTTCCGACCAGTCTGGCGACAAGGAGCTCTGGCTGATGGACGTCGACGGCAAACGACCGTTGCGCCTCACCAACCACCGCTCAATCGTGCTCAACCCCGATTTCTCGCCGCGCGGCAAAGAGATCCTGTTCACTTCCTACCGGGCCAACAACCCGGATCTCTACCGCAAGGAGATCTATACGGGCAAGGAAGCAAAGCTCTCCTACAAACCGGGGCTCAACGTCGCCGGCCGCATGTCGCCGGACGAGCGGGAGGTCGCCCTGACCCTTTCCAAGGATGGCAACCCGGAAATCTACCTGATCAGCACCAGTGGCCAGATTCGGAAACGCATTACCGACAATTGGGGCATTGACAGCGATCCCGCCTGGAGCCCTGATGGTGGCAAGATCACCTTTGTCTCGAACCGCCAGGGCAACCCGCATATTTTCATTGCTGACATCTTTACCGGCAAGACGGTCCGCCTGACCACTAACGGCAAGTACAATGCGACCCCGGCCTGGAGCCCGAAGGATGACCGCATCACCTTCACGCGCCAGGAAGGCGGTCGCTTTGATATCTATACCATCAAAAGCGACGGAACTGACGAGCGCCGCCTGACCTTCGGTCCCGGCAACAGCGAGCACCCGCGCTGGAGCCCCGACGGGCGCTTTATCGTCTACTCATGGGACAAGGGTGGCAAACGGGCGATCTATGTCATGCGGGCCGACGGCACCGGTTCCCGCAGATTGACAAGCCTGGAAAGCGACAGCCGCCATCCAGCCTGGTCGCCGCGCTGGTAAGAGATAGTTGTTATTTCTGCAACAGACCGCTATAATGCCTCCTCTCACGCCGTGTTTGAGATGCTATGAACCCTGTCCAGCTAAGGAGTGTACAAATGAAAGCAACCCAAATTATTAAAGTTTCCCTCGTCGTTCTGTTTCTCGTCAGTGGTATAATCGGCTGCTCAACGACCCCGCCACCCACACAGGACGCGGTCGGTCAGTCCGACATGAGCCAGCAGGCTGATGTCAAAGCTGCTCCTGCCGCTGCTGAAGAGACCATGAAGGGAGAGGCAATCCCAACCCATGCTCCCATGGCCAACATGCAAAACATCTATTTCGACTTCGATCAGTTCACCCTGTCTGCCGAAGCGCGCAAGACCCTTGCTGACCACGCCACGTACCTGAAGGCCAACAGCGGCACCCAGGTGGTCGTCGAAGGTCACTGCGACGAACGTGGTTCCGATGAATACAACCTGGCTCTCGGCGAAAGCCGCGCCCTGGCCGCCAAGAACTACCTGGTCTCTCTCGGGGTCAGCGCCAAGCAGCTTTCCGTCATCTCCTACGGTGAAGAGAAGCCTGCCGTCATGGGCGCCAACGAGGACGCATGGGCAAAAAATCGTCGCGCTGAATTCAAGGCCGTTCACTAAATACGTAACGACGCCTAATGCGTCGATCAGGGAGCATTTTGATGTTGCAAGTTCGTAGCCTGGCCCTTTTGTTTGCCGGCCTCTTGCTGAGTGGTTGCGTGGTGACACAGCAGGATCTGCAGATGCAGCGCGACCTTCTGGAAATGAAGCGCCGCCTCGGCGAAGCCGAACGGGCGGTCAAGGAACTGCAGGATGACAGCGCGGGTGGCGTCCGGGCCCATGTCGAAACGCTGGCGAGCAACCAGGCTGATTTTCAGGCCGGACTCGACGGTGTGCGGGTTGACCTGCAGTCGATGCAGGGGCGCACTAGTGACCAGGAACGGATCAACGATGATTTGCGTCAGGATCTGTCCCTGCTGCGGGACGAGTTGAACCTGCAGGTTGCCGACCATGAGAAGCGTCTGGCGCAACTTGAAGCCGGCATCAAGGTTGCTGTGCCCGCACCGTCGTGGACTCCGCCGTCCCCAGGCGTCGATACGCCGCCGGCTACCAGGCCGACGGTTCCTGTCGCAACGACGACGCCCACCCCGACCGGAGAAAGCGCCCCGGAACTATACGACCGGGCCCTGAAAACGATACGTGAAAATCAGGGCTTCGCTGCCGGGCGCGAACTGATGGAGACATTCCTCAAGCGCTATCCGGATCACGAACTGGCGGTGAATGCTGCCTACTGGGTCGGTGAAACCTACTACGCGGAAAAGAACTACGAACAGGCAATCCTGAAGTTCGAAGAGATCATCCAGAAGTACGGTGATCACCCAAAGGTTGCCTCGGCCATGCTCAAACAGGCACTAGCCTTTGAGTCCACCGGTGACCATGCGACCGCCAAGCTCCTGCTGCAACGGGTGATTGAGCGGTTCCCGCTCTCTGACGAGGCCGCTAAAGCCAAGCAGAAACTGCATGCCCAGTAAGCCGAAGGGAAAGAAACCCCTTGGAAAAAAGGGTTGACAATCAAGTCCTGGTCAGTTTATAAGACGCGTTCTGTGTGCCGCTAGCTCAGTAGGTAGAGCATCTGACTTTTAATCAGATGGTCGTAGGTTCGATCCCTACGCGGCACACCATTTTCAAACGGCGTACATCGCAGGACCTTTTCCTGCTAGGTACTCAAGATATCGAGTCCCTATCGTCTAGCCTGGCCCAGGACACCGGCCTTTCACGCCGGCGACGGGGGTTCGAATCCCCCTGGGGACGCCAACAATTAGACCCCGTCGCTTTCGCGGCGGGGTTTTTTTGTGTCTCCGTGGTAGGGGGATGAGAAGCGGAGCGAACGCTGCCAGTGGCAGGAGGAGTGAGCGGAGGGGAGCCGACGCAGGAGAGAGCGCTTTAGCGATCGACGTAGTGGGCGAATCTCCCTGGGGACGCCAAATCTTCTCTTTTAAACCCCTCTTAAAACGTTAAAAGCCCTTCCGCTGTAAAGCGGCGGGTCTTTGTGCGTAGGGGATTCAAAAAGATCAGCATTAAGCTTGATATCCTTGTTGAAATGATATAATTGCTCCCAATTATGGATTAAACGGAGGGGGCTCTGTTTGCACAATGAGACCGCTTTCCTCAACAGAAAGGATTTTTTCTATGTCAATGCTCAAGGAGTTCAAAGATTTTGCCGTAAAGGGGAATGTGGTTGATATGGCGGTGGGCATCATTATCGGTGGAGCGTTTGGCACAATTGTCAAATCGTTGGTGGCCGATGTGATCATGCCGCCGATTGGACTTCTGCTTGGTAATGTTGACTTTTCGCAACTCTTTCTGGTGCTCAGCAGCGGCAGCGCGCCAGGCCCTTTTGCTACCCTTGCAGAGGCCCAGTCTGCTGGCGCTGTGACGATCAATTATGGCCTTTTTCTCAATTCAGTGATCAGTTTTGTGATCGTTGCTTTTGCTGTCTTCCTGCTGATAAAGAATATAAACAAGCTTAAGCGTCAGCAGGAGACCCCTGCAGAAGAGCCAACAACCCACGCTTGCCCGTTCTGTTGCTCGACCATTTCATTGCAAGCAACCCGCTGCCCAAACTGTACCTCTGCCATCAATCCCTAGCCGGTCCAGGGCGTCGGCCTTCGCCACGGCGAAGGCCGGGCTTACTGAAAACTCAAAGCCCTTCCGCGATAAAGCGGAGGGGCTTTTTTATGTTGGCCCGCTACGCTGGGCAAGGCGTGATGTCCGGGCGCCCAGAGACAGTAAGGGCTGCCGGTCGGACCGGAGTAAAATTGCGTGTCTTTGTAAAAGCGGTCTGTGTGCCCGTAGAGACGGTTAATTTTTAGGCGACGGCCCTTTTTCGCTTGAATGCGAATCGTTTTTCGCTTATAAAAGCATACCTGCATAAATATTATGCAGAAAATGATTAAAAAGGAGGCACATATGGCTAAAATGGATGAAAAGGTGGAACCTATTTACCAGGAAGTCCTGGCACGCAACCCCGGTGAAACCGAATTTCACCAGGCTGCTCGGGAAGTTCTCGAGTCTCTCGGACCGGTTCTGGTCAAACACCCCGAGTTTGCTCATCACAAAATTATTGAGCGCATTTGCGAGCCGGAGCGTCAGATTATCTTCCGGGTCCCATGGCGTGACGACAAGGGGACAGTGCAGATCAACCGGGGGTTCCGTGTTGAGTTCAACAGCGCCCTTGGCCCGTACAAAGGAGGATTGCGTTTCCATCCTTCGGTTTACCTCGGCATCATCAAGTTCCTTGGTTTCGAACAGATTTTCAAGAATGCCCTGACCGGGCTGCCGATTGGTGGCGGCAAAGGTGGCTCGGACTTCGATCCAAAAGGCAAGTCGGATGACGAAATCATGAGTTTCTGCCAGAGTTTCATGACGGAACTCTATCGCCACATCGGCGAACACACCGACGTTCCTGCCGGTGATATCGGCGTCGGCGGTCGAGAAATCGGTTTCATGTTCGGCCAATACAAGCGCATCACCAACCGCTGGGAAGCTGGTGTGCTGACTGGTAAGGGCCTCGACTGGGGCGGCTCGCTGGTGCGAACCGAAGCAACCGGCTACGGGGCAACCTTCTTTGTTGACGAAATGCTCAAGGCGCGCAAGGACAGCTTCGAAGGCAAGACCTGTTCGGTCTCCGGTTCGGGGAATGTTGCCATCTACACAATCGAGAAGATTCACCAGTTGGGCGGCAAGGCTGTGACCTGCTCTGACTCCAACGGCTATATCTATGACGAAAAAGGCATTGATCTGCAGTTGCTGCAACAGCTGAAAGAGATTGAACGCCGCAGGATCAAGGATTACACTCAGTACCGCAAGCACGCCAAGTATGTTGCCAAGGGCAACATCTGGGAGGTCCCTTGCCAGGTCGCGATGCCATCGGCAACCCAGAATGAGATCAACGGGGCGGATGCAGCGATGCTGGTCAAGAATGGCTGCATCGCCGTGGGTGAAGGTGCCAACATGCCGACGACCCCGGAAGGCGTCAAGATTTTCCTTGATGCACAGATTGCGTACGGACCCGGCAAAGCGGCCAATGCCGGTGGTGTTGCAACTTCGGCTCTGGAGATGCAGCAAAATGCCCAGCGCGACTCCTGGACTTTCGAGTATACTGAAAAACGCCTGCAGGAGATCATGCGCAACATTCACGAACTCTGTTACGACACTGCCATAGAATACGGCACCCCAGGTAACTACGTAAACGGCGCAAACATTGCCGGTTTCATCCGCGTCGCCAACGCCATGGTTGCGCTTGGTGTCGTTTAAACCGCCAGTAGGACAAATGGACCGGCAGGCATACTGCCGGTCCAGTATAAAGAGCAGAACCCGACAACCGGGTTGCAGTTATATTCGGAGACGGTGAGGAGAACAGCGGGGACAGCCATGAACGACAGGCGGGTAACGACCGGATTCAGGGGCCTTGATGAGATCCTCGATGGTTTGCGAATCGGCGATAATGTGGTCTGGAAGGTCGACACTATCGAAGATTACCGGTATTTCGTCGAACCCTATGTCAAACAGGCCTTGGCAGGCCGTCGCGAAGTGGTCTACTTCCGCTTCGGTCAACATCCTCCAATTGTAAGTGCGGACATGGGGGTCGAGACTTTTGTGCTTGACCCTCGCCAAGGGTTTGAACCTTTCGCCTGTGCGATACATGCCATTGCCACGGCAAAGGGCGTTGGCACCTTCTACGTGTTTGACTGCCTGTCCGAGCTTTTGTCAGCCTGGGCCACCGATCACATGATCGCCAACTTTTTCCAGGTGACCTGCCCCTATCTGTTTCGTCTCGACACGGTCGCCTATTTTGCTCTGTTGCGTAACCGTCACGCCCATAAAACAATTGCCCGCATCCGCGAGACAACCCAGGTTTTTTTGGAACTGCACAACCGCGAAGGGCAGCTGTTCGTTCATCCTCTCAAAGTCTGGGAACGGCATTCGCCGACCATGTTTCTCCCCCATCGCCAGTCCGCTGAAAGCTTCATCCCCCTGGCCAACAGTTTTGAAGCGACAAACCTGCTCGCCGGTGCCTATAGCCAGGATCAGGCGGCCGGCCATCGCCGCCTTGATCATTGGCACCGGTTGTTCCTGCAGGCCGAGGATCTGAGTGCCGAAGGGGTCCCTCCTGCAGAACAGAAGAAAATGGTCGACCATCTATGCCGACACCTGATTGGTCGTGAGGATAATATCCTGGGCCTGGCCAGGCAGTTTTTTTCTCTGCAGGATCTGCTTGCTTACAAGGCGCGCATGATCGGCACCGGCTTCATCGGCGGCAAAGCCGTCGGCATGCTGCTGGCGCGCCGCATCCTCGAAGCACAAGCCGATGCTGACTGGGGGGATCAACTGGAACAGCATGACTCCTTCTTTGTCGGCTCGAATGTTTACTACTCATATATTGTCAACAACGGCTGGTGGGAACTCTACGCAGCACAAAAAACCCCGGAAGGGTATTACAGGGCAGGCGCGGAGTTGCACGAAAAAATGCTGACCGGCTCATTTCCGGAACAGTTGCGCGAAGACTTTCAGAGCATGCTCGATTACTATGGCCAGTACCCGATTATCGTGCGCTCCAGCTCCCTGCTGGAAGACAGTTTCGGCAGTGCATTTGCCGGGAAATATGACAGCTTCTTCTGTGCCAACCAGGGTTCACCCGAAGATCGTTACAATGCATTCGAGGATGCCGTACGGAAGATCTTCTCCAGTACCATGAGCGAAGAGGCCTTGACCTACCGCAAGCAGCGTGGCCTTGATCAGCAGGTCGAGCAGATGGGGTTGCTCGTGCAGAGGGTGTCCGGTTCGTATCACCGACAATATTATTTCCCGGAGTTGGCAGGTGTGGGAATCTCCTACAACACCTTCGTCTGGGACAAATGTATGGATCCGAAGGCGGGGATGCTGCGCCTGGTGCTTGGCCTGGGAACGCGCGCTGTCGACCGCGTTGAAGGGGACTACCCCCGGATCGTGGCTCTCGATGCCCCAATGAAACTTCCCTTGAAAGGGTACGAAGATATCCGTCGTTTCTCGCAGAAAGATATCGATTTGGTCAACATCAACGACAACGCCCTGCAGTCGCAGTCGCTTTTCCGGCTGATCGAGGAGGGAATCGATCTCAACCTTGATCGATATGGCGTGCTCGACCGGGAAACCATGAAACGTCTGCGTGAGCTTGGCAAGCCTGTTCATGATGTCTGGCTGCTCACCTTCGAACACCTGCTGACCAGGACAGACTTCCCCCAGCGGATGCAGAAGCTTTTGAAAACCCTCGAAAGAGCTTACCAGTATCCGGTCGACATTGAATTCACCGTCAACAACAACGCTGGTAAAACAGCCAGGATCAACCTTTTGCAATGCCGGCCGTTACAGACGAAAGGCTTGAAGAAACGGGTCAATCTTCCCGACGGCATTACCGCAGAGAAAACGTTTTTCAAGGCTGCGGGCGGCTTCATGGGCGGCAACACGGCGCTGCAAATCAAACGGGTAATCTGGATCGATGCGCAGCAGTATTCGCAGCTCGGTCTTTCTGACAAACACGAAATCGCCCGTCTGGTCGGGCGCCTGAACCGGCGCATCAAGAACCGTGAGCAACACCCGACCCTGCTGCTGGGCCCGGGCCGCTGGGGAACCTCGACACCGTCCCTGGGGGTGCCGGTCAAATTCTCGGAAATAAATAATATGGCCGCTATCGGCGAGGTGGCTTTCCAGGAAGGAGAGCTAATGCCGGAGCTGTCTTTTGGCTCGCACTTTTTCCAGGACCTCGTTGAAGCGGATATTTTTTATCTGGCTTTGTTCCCTGATACCTTCCCCTGCACCCTGAACAGTGACTGGATTTACCAGAGCAGCAATGCGCTGGAGGAACTGATCCCGGACAGCGGCCATTTCAAACCGGTGGTCAAGGTTATTGAAGTGCAAAAACAGAACCTGATGCTGTTGGCCGATGTGGTTGCGCAACGACTGGTCTGTTTCTGGGACGCGGAGCAGGTCCTCGCTAACGGCAGATCGGCCGTCCCTTAGAATAACAATCGGTTGACCTGAATCATGACAGCGTTTGGTTTACAGCCAGCTTGCCCGGCAAAGCCGCCTGGGCGGTCGAGTCCGTGCCAATGCGTGGTCAAAGATGTCGACTCGACCGTAGCAACGTGCGAGTCGTTTATTATTCCAGCGACCATTTAAGCGTTGCAGAACTTTTAATTTGTACAGCGAATCTAGAGTGCTGATTTTGGCTGCCGCGCTGTGCTAGAATGGCAAAGTTTTTTAACCGCACACAACTCAAAGCGCAACGCCATGAATGAAACAGGGACCCCCCTGGTGGAAATCTTTTCCGACGGCGCCTGCTCCGGGAACCCGGGGCCGGGAGGCTGGGGCACGATTCTGCGTTGCGGCGGGCAGGAGAAAGAACTCTCGGGCTACGATCCGGAGACGACCAACAACCGCATGGAGCTGAGCGGTGCGATCGCCGGGCTTGCAGCCCTGACGCGGCGGTGCCGGGTCAGAGTGACTACGGATTCGGAGTACGTCAAAAAAGGCATGACCGAATGGATCGAAGGCTGGGTGAAGCGCGGCTGGAAGAACACCCAGAAAAAGCCGGTCGCCAACCGCGATCTCTGGGAGCGCCTGCTTGAGCTTGCCGAACAGCACCAGGTCGAATGGCACTGGGTGCGCGGTCACGATGGTCATGTCGAAAACGAGCGCTGCGATGCTCTGGCCAGGGCGGCGATTGAGACGGGCAGAAGCAGTTCGTGAGGCGCATCAACCGATGGACGGGACCGGTTTTTGTGCTAGTCTTTGGTGGTGCTTTGGTTTGCGACAGATACGCAATCATACAACTTTCAACCGAACCTTTTAAACGGCTATGTCACCAGTCAACACCTCGACAAAACTGATAGTTGCACAACCGGATTTCGAGTCCTACCTGGCACTGGGAATCTACATCGGGATAGCCATATTCCTGGTTGCGGTGCTGTTGCTGCTCTCCTGGGGGCTGGGTCGCAAAACCCGTTCCCGGCAAAAACAGGAACCTTACGAATCGGGCATCCTGCCGCTTGATAACGCACGACTGAAAGGGCCTGTGCCTTTTTACCTGGTTGCAATCTTCTTCATCATTTTCGACGTCGAGGTGATCTTTGTCGCCTCATGGGCGGTTGCTTACGACCGGCTTGGCTGGTCCGGATTCGCTCACGTCTGCTTTTTCATCTTTATCCTTTTCCTCGGCCTGGTCCATCTCTGGAAGACCGGCGGTCTCGAATGGGGCCCGCGGGCGCAGCGTGAAAGCCGCAATCCGGAACGGAGTCCTTCGTGAGTGAGCAGCTGCCGCCCAATGTGGTTCTGACCACCCTGGATGATGCCATCAACTGGGGGCGCAAAAACAGCCTCTGGCCGATGTTCTTCGGGCTGTCCTGCTGTTTCGTCGAGATGATGACCAGCATGACGCCGCGCTTTGACCTGGCCCGCTTCGGCGCTGAAGTCCTGCGCAGTACGCCACGCGAAGCCGACCTGATGATCATCTCCGGCACACCCTTCAAGAAGATGGGCGCAAGCATGCTGCGTGTCTACGAGCAGATGGCCAACCCTAAGTGGGTCATGGCGATGGGCAGCTGTGCCAACTCCGGTGGCATGTACGATGTCTACAGCGTCATGCAGGGGGTCAATCAGGTTCTGCCGGTCGACGTCTACATTCCCGGCTGCCCGCCGCGGCCGGAAGCTTTTCTGCAGGGGTTGATGCTGCTGCAGGAAAAGATCGCCAAAGAAGAGCGTCCAGCTCGCAGCGTGCTCGGTATGCAGGGTGGCAGCGAAGGGACCACACGGCCGATGCTGGTAGACGGTGTCAGCAAGAGCCGTGATACGCGCGGCCCCGGTTTCGGCAATAGCCCGAATCGCGGCACCTCGACACAGGCTCCCCACTTCTGGGGGAACCGCTCTGCCGGGATCTGGCGCCCGGAGCAGCCGCAGGTTGATTTTGTCGAGTCGACGCCCGATCTGCGCAAGGCACTGCATGACCGGTTCGGCGAGAAGGTCCGTGAAGACGTCAAGGGCGTCGATATGCCGACCTTCTGGACCGATGCAGAGACAGCCACCGATCTGCTGGGCTTCCTCAAGGAACAGGCGCCTAAGAAATTCCGTCGGCTCGAAGACCTGACTGCGATTGATGAGCGCGCCCGCGGCCAACGCCCGGACCACGACTTCACCCTGGTTTACCATCTGATGTCATACGACGACCCCGGCTACGTACGGGTCAAGGTGCCGCTGAACGGCGAAATGCCGTCGGCGCCGACGCTGACCAACGTCTGGACTACGGCCAACTGGTACGAGCGCGAAGTCTTCGACATGTTCGGCATCGATTTCAAGGGCCATCCTGACCTGCGCCGCATCCTCATGGCCCACGACTGGCAGGGCCACCCCTTGCGCAAGGAGCACGTCTGCCGCGCCACCGAGATGGAACCTTTTACGCCGGAAGCCGCTATGCAGATGGTGCCGCGCGACGCGGAGAGTTTCTTTGGCGGCAAGGAGATGGAGCGTGTCGATGACGAGACGATGATCCTCAACCTTGGCCCTCATCACCCCGGCACC
Source organism: uncultured delta proteobacterium (assembly GCA_963715335.1). Lineage (GTDB taxonomy): Bacteria > Desulfobacterota > Desulfuromonadia > Desulfuromonadales > BM103 > JAFDBW01. Next base: position 337,245 of record CAVQRZ010000001.1, on the reverse strand, counting down.
CATGGCGTGCTGCGCCTGGTCGCCAAGCTCAACGGTGAAGAGGTCGAGGATGTCGATGTCGACCTCGGCTATCACCACCGCGGTGCCGAGAAGATCGCCGAACGCCAGCACTGGAACCAGTACATCCCCTACACCGACCGCATCGACTATCTCTCCGGGGTGCAGAACAACCTGGCCTACCTGCTGCCTCTCGAGACGATGCTCGGAGTCGAGGTCCCTGAGCGCGCCCAGGTTATCCGGGTCATGCTCTGTGAACTGTTCCGCATCGCCAACCACCTGGTCTGGCTCGGTACCTTCGCCCACGACGTCGGTGCCATGACGCCGGTCTTCTACGCCTTCGAATCACGCGAGAAGATCTTCGATATCATCGAACAGGTAACCGGCGGCCGCATGCACCCGTCCTGGTTCCGGATCGGTGGTCTGCCGATGGACCTGCCCGAAGGCTGGCAGAAAACCGTGGAGGTCTTCACCCGCGATTTCGATAAACGAATCGACGAATTCGACCGCATGTTGACCGACGGTCCGATCTTCCGCGCACGCACCGAGGGGATCGGTGTCACCTCTCTCGACGAAGCGATCGACTGGGGGATGTCCGGGGCCAACCTGCGGGCCTGCGGTCTGGAATGGGACCTGCGCAAGAAGATGCCCTATTCCGGTTACGAGCGTTTTGACTTTGATATCCCAACGGCTTCGGCCGGCTGCAGCTTCGCCCGCTACCTGGTGCGCCTCGAGGAGATGCGCCAGAGCCTGCGGATCGTCAAACAGGCTGCAGCCGATATGCCGGCCGGCGACTATGTGAGTCGCGACTGCCGCTATGTTTACCCGGAACGGGAGGCTGGCAAGAAGGACATCGAGACTCTGATCCACCACTTCATGAACGTAACGAGAGGGATGTCGCCACCGCGCGGCGAATGCTATCGCGGTATCGAGTCGAGCAAGGGCGAGTGCGGCTACTATGTTGTCAGCGACGGGGGCAACACACCGTACCGGCTGCGGATCCGTACGCCGAGCTTCGCCCACATGCAGGTCTTCCCGAAGATGACCAAGGGCTGGATGATCTCCGACCTGATCATGGTGCTCGGGGCGATCGATTTTATTTTGGCGGATTTAGATCGATGATCACGTTTGCCACAAAGACACGAAGACACGAAAAACGCTTTATTCTTTTCTTGGCGCCTTCGTGCCTTCGTGGCGGATCGATTTTGGGGTTATGACCGAGCTTCTTCCACAACAGCAGATCGACAGCTTCAGGGCCAGGGCCGGTGCGGTTTCACATCCCCATGAGCTGATCGTAGACCTGTTACGGGCGATCCAGTCGCATCATGGCTGGGTGCCCGATGATGGCGTACTGCTGACCGCAGAGACCCTTGGAATCCTGCCGATCGAAGTGGAAGAAGTGGCGACCTTCTACGATAAGATTTTCCGGCGGGAAGTGGGCCGTCGGGTCATCCATGTCTGTGATTCGATCTGCTGCTGGGCGACCGGTGCCGAGAAGATTGCCGAACATCTGCAGAGTCGACTCGGTATCAGCCTGGGCGAAACTACCACCGATGGCATGTTTACCCTGCTGCCGACCTGCTGCCTCGGTGCTTGCGGCGAGGCCCCGGCAATGATGATCGGCCTGACTACCCATGGCCACCTGACCCCGGAAAAGATCGACCGGATTCTGGCGGACGTGCGTGCGGAGGTGCAGGGATGAGCACCTATCCGCAGGTCCTTTTCAAAAACCGTCGCCCCGGGGAAACCGTGCTGCTTCCCGAGTACATCAAGAGCGGCGGCTACCAGGGGCTGCAAGATGCCCTGAAGATGCAGCCCTCGCAAGTTTGCGACGTGGTCAAAGCGTCCGCCCTGCGCGGTCGTGGGGGAGCGGGCTTCCCGACCGGCATCAAGTGGTCATTCTTTCCGGCTGACGCCCCGGGTGAAAAGTACCTGGTCTGCAACGGCGACGAGATGGAGCCGGGGACCTACAAGGACCGTCAGCTGCTGCTTGCCGACCCTCACCAGCTGGTCGAGGGGATGGCGATTGCGGCTTACGCAATGCAGACGCCGGTCGGTTATATCTTCCTGCGCTACGCCTACGAGGATTGCTCGCAAAGGGTCGAACGGGCCATCGAGGAGGCCGTCGCCGCCGGCTACCTGGGCAAGAATATTCTCGGCTCCGGCTTCGATGTCGAACTGCACGTGCACCGTAGCGCCGGGCGCTACATCCTCGGTGAGGAAACCGCCCTGCTCAACGGCCTCGAGGGCCGTCGCCCGAATCCGCGTTCCAAGCCACCTTTTCCGGCCCAGCGCGGCTTGTTCGGCAAGCCAACCAACGTCAACAACGTCGAGACCTTTGCCAACGTGCCGCACATCCTGGCCAATGGCGTCATGTGGTTTCATGACCTGGCGCTGAACCCGGAGAGTGCCGGCACCAAGCTGTTCGGCCTGTCCGGCCACCTGAACCGGCCGGAATGTTTCGAGCTGCCGCTCGGGATCACTTTGCGCGAGGTTGTGGAAGAGGTCGGCGGCGGTGTGCGCGGTGGCAAGAAATTCAAGGCGTGCCTGCCGGGCGGGGCCTCGACGCCCTACCTGACCGCCGAGCATCTTGACCTGATGATGGACTTCAATCCGCTCGAAGCGGTCAAAAGCCGGCTCGGCACGGCGGGGGTCACGGTCTTTGATGAAGAGACCTGCATGGTGGCGGTGACCCGCAACCTCAACCAGTTCTTTGCCCGTGAGAGCTGCGGCTGGTGTACACCCTGCCGCGACGGCCTGGCGACCATCGCCTGGCTGCTCGACCGGATCGAATTCGGCCAGGCGTCGATGGATGACCTGGCGATGCTCAAAGACCAGGTGCGCAATATCCGGGGCCGCTCCTTCTGTGCCCTGGCCGAAGGCGCCATGGGCCCGGTCGAGGCGCTGCTGCGGCTGTTCGAGCACGAAATTGTTGATCACATCAGGCAGGGGAAATGTCCTTTTAACCGGTAGCTGGGGTCTGGAGGCTAGAGGCTAGAAATATTCATAGCTTTTGCCAGTCTCCAACCCCTAGCCACCAGCAACTGAATTTATGCCGAAACTGACCATCGACAATCTTGAAGTGACCGTGCCCGAGGGGACCAATGTCCTCGAGGCGGCGCGTGCGCTTGATATCGTTATCCCGCACTTCTGTTACCACGAAGCGCTGGGAGCAGTCGGCTCCTGTCGTCTCTGTGCCATGACGTTCCTCGAGGGTCCGGTCAAGGGGCTGCAAATGGCGTGCATGGTCAAGGCCCAGGACGGCATGGTGGTCTCGTCCACGGATCCGGCCGCGGTGGAGTTGCGCGAACATGTCATCGAGTGGGCGATGACCAACCACCCCCACGATTGTCCGGTCTGCGACGAAGGCGGTGAATGCCAGCTGCAGGAGATGACGGTTGCAGGTGGTCACGGTATGCGCCGCTACCGCGGCAAGAAGTCGACTTTTACCAACCAAAATCTTGGCCCTTTCGTGCAGCAGGAGATGAATCGTTGCATTACCTGTTACCGCTGCGTGCGCACCTACCGTGACTATTGTGGTGGGACCGACTACGGCGTCTTCGGCTCGCGCAACCGGGTCTTTTATGGTCGCCTCCAGAGCGGCAAGCTGGAGAGCCCCTTCTCCGGCAACATCATCGACGTCTGTCCGACCGGGGTGCTGACCAGCAAGCCGTTCCGCTTCAAGACACGGCTCTGGGATCTCCAGGAGGCGCCGTCGATCTGCCCACACTGCAGCCTTGGCTGCGCCACCGTACCGGGCGGGCGTTACCGTGAAGTGCAACGGGTCCGGGCGGGAATCAACCGCGAAACCAACGGCTTTTTCATCTGTGACCGGGGCCGGTTCGGCTACGATCACGTCAATCATCCCGAGCGTCCGCGCCAGGCCCGTGTCGACGGTCAGTCGGTTGCTGTTGAGGAAGCGTTGATCGCAGCCCGGCAAAAGGTTGCCGCGATCGCCGAAACACATGGTTCGGACAGCGTCGCCTTCCTCGGGTCGTCCCGTGCCTCTTTCGAGGCCAACGCCCTGTTGCGAGAATGGGCTGCGACGACCGGCTCAGGCCGGCTGGTTTACGAGGCTCACCGGGAGCGGGATCGTGCCGCACGCACCCTGTCCGCCCGACTTGGCAAAGCTGCGCGCAGCCTTGCAGAGCTGCGCCAAAGCGACCTGGCGATCCTGGTCGGTGTCGATCCCCTGGCCGAGGGCCCGGTGCTTGCTCTGGCCCTGCGCCAGGCCGTCCGGAACGGCGGCAAGGTGATAGTGATTGACCCGCGGCCGGTGGAACTGCCCTGCAAGGCCAGGCGCCTGACTCTGACTGCGAAGCGCCTGCCGGAGCTTTTGCAGGCCATCGCGCAAAATGATACCGGCGCCTTTAAAGACCAGGCAAAACAGGACGTGGCCGAGTTGCTTGAACAATTGGAGCAGGCCGAGCGACCGGTCCTGATCGGCGGCGCTGATCTGCTGGGTGGTGACGGAGTTGACGCGCTCTGTTCGGCGGCACAAAACCGGTCATCGGACCAGCGCCAGGTCGGTGTGATCACCCTGCTGGCGGGGCCGAACAGCCTGGGCGGTGCTCTGCTGGCTGGCGACGGCCCCCTTTTCGATTCGCTGCTCGATGCGATTCAGGAAGGCGCGGTCAAGGCCCTGGTCTGTCTGTCCAGCGACCCTTTCTGTGAAGCAATGGACCCGTCGCGGGCGCAGAGCGCCCTCGGTCACCTGGAACTTCTGGTCAGCATCGACGCCACTCCGTCCCTGGCGGCCCAGCGTGCCGATGTTTTCCTGCCGGCACGGGCCAACGCCGAGATGGCTGGCAGCTATGTCAGCAACGAAGGCCGCCTGCAGGCTTTTCTGCCGGTGATTGATCCGGGCGCGCCGATCCGCGAAACGGGCCAGGGCGGTCATCCGCCACGCGAATTTTTCCAGCAGACGCCCGGTTCGACCCCCGGGGCGGATTGGTGGCTGCTGGCCGCCCTGCTTGGCCGCGCAACTGAGCTCGCCGCGGTAAGGAAGACCATTGCGCAGACCGATGCGAGGTTTGCGGCATTGGCAATGCTTGCAGCCGAAACCGCAGGCGAGCGAGTGCCTTTGAGCGGACCTCTGCCCCCGGCTGCCGAGCAGGGCCTGCAGCATGCGGCAACGGATGCCCTGACCCTGCTGGCGATCCCGGACCGGCTCGGTTCGCACTGGCTGGCACACCTTTCTGCGCCGCTGGCGGCAACGGCACCGAAGCCCTACGTTCTCCTGCACCCGGACCTGGCGGACCGGCTGGGACTGGCAGAAGGCGACCGGGCTCGCCTGACAACTCATTTCGGCCACTGCACGGTTGTCGTCCAAGTCAAGCCGGGCATGGTTGAGGATCAGGTTCTGGCCCCGCAGCTCTGGAACACCGCCCTCGAAGGGATGGTGCCCGGCAGCAGCTGTGAGTGCCGTCTGGACAGGGAGGCCAAGGCATGAATGAGATGTTCATCAGTTTGGCCTTGATCCTGGTCAAGCTTGGCCTGATCTTCGGCGTGGTCCTTTCCATGGCGGCCTACCTGGTGCTGGCCGAGCGCAAGATCCTTGGTCGCATGCAGCTGCGCTACGGGCCGAACCGGATCGGTCCCGGCGGCATGTTCCAGCCGCTGTGTGACGTCATCAAGCTGCTCACCAAGGAGGATTTTGTCCCCGACCGGGCCGACAAGTGGGTGTTCCTGTTTGCTCCCGGATTGACCGCCCTGACCGCCCTGCTCAGTTTTGCCGTGGTGCCTTTCGCACCGCCCCTGACCCTGTTCGGTCGCGAAATCCCGATGGTGGTCTGCGACCTGAATATCGGCCTGCTTTACATCTTCGGGCTCTCTTCGCTGGCCGTCTACGGGGTGGTGCTCGGTGGCTGGGCCTCAAATTCGAAATATTCCCTGCTCGGCGCCATGCGCGGCCTGGCGCAGTTGCTGTCCTACGAGCTGGCCCTCGGCCTGGCGCTGGTGCCGGTGGTGATGAGCGCGAAATCTTTTTCGCTGACCGAGATCGTCATGGCCCAGTCGACCTGGCCGAACCTGCTGCAGCATCCGCTGGCCTTTATTATCTTCATGATCAGCGTCACTGCGGAATCGAAGCGGACGCCGTTCGATATGCCAGAGGCGGAGAACGAGATCGTTGCCGGGTTCCACACAGAATATTCCGGCATGCGGTTCGGCCTCTTTTTCGTCGGTGAATATATCAACCTGATCGTCATCGGCGCCATGACCACGGTGTTTTTCCTCGGTGGCTGGCATGGGCCGTTCCTGCCGCCGGTGATCTGGTTCATCATGAAGGTGCTGTTCGTCGCCTTTGTCTTTATCTGGATGCGCGGCAGCATGCCGAGACCGCGTTACGATCAGCTTATGCACTTCGGCTGGAAGGTGTTGATTCCGCTGGCGCTGCTTAACGTGGTGGTGAGCGGGGCGATAAGGTTGGCGCTGAATGGCTGAAAAGGAATTCGGAATCCAGTATCCAGAATTCAGAAGGGTTTCTTCCGAATACTTGATACTGAATACCTGGTACGGGTTTTAAATCATGAATCTCTGGCGTGACATAAAAGGAACCCTGCAACCGTTCTGGATTACCCTCGGCTATCTCTTCAAGAAGCCGGTGACGATCCAGTACCCGGAACAAAAGCGCACGCCGCCGCCGCGCTACCGGGCACGCCTCGTGCTGACCCGCGACCCGGACGGTGGCGAGCGCTGCGTCGCTTGCCAGCTGTGCAGCGCCGCCTGCCCGGTTGACTGCATCTCGATGCAGGCGGCAGAGGCCGAGGACGGTCGCCGCTATGCGGCCTGGTTCCGGATCAATTTTTCGCGGTGTATCTTTTGCGGGCTCTGCACCGAGGCCTGTCCGACCCTGGCAATCCAGACCACGCCGGACTACGAGATCTGCAACCGCGAAGTTTTGAACCTGGTCTACGAAAAAGCGGACCTGCTGATCGACGGCGGCGGCAAGGACACGGAATACAATTTCTACAAACATTCGGGAATCGGCGTAGCGCAGAAACGCGGAGAAGGTGAAGAGGAACACGGGCCGGTGGACCCGAAATCGTTACTGCCGTAGATAACACGGGTATTCAGTATCCAGTATTCAGGAGCCAGAATAAAATCTTCTGAATACAGAATTCTGAATACTGGATACAAGAGTTTAAACATGACAACAGTTCTTTTCTACATACTCGGTTTCATCATGCTCGCAGCGACCCTGCTCTGCATTACGCGGCGCAATCCGGTGCACGCGGTGATCTACCTGGTCACCGGTTTCTTTGCCCTGGCACTGATGTTCTACCTGCTTGGCGCGCCGCTGGTCGCCGCCTGGGAGATCATCGTCTACGCCGGGGCGATCATGGTGCTGTTCCTGTTTATCATCATGATGCTGGGGCTGGCGCCGCAGGAAACCCCGGAGGGGCCGGGCTGGCGGCGTTGGGCGCCGCTGGCGCTGCTCTCGGTGAGCCTGATGGTCTGCTCAGTGCTGCTGATCATGCAGGACCCGGCCGCGGGCAAAGAGATCGGTGCTTTCTACCTGGTGCCGCAGGCGGTTGGTGAAGCGCTGTTCGGTCGTTACGTGCTGGCGGTGGAGATGGTCTCGTTCCAGCTGCTTTTTGCCACCATCGGTGCCTACCTGCTCGGGCGTCCCCTGCCGAAGGGAGAGGCACAATGATGATTCCCTTCGGCCACGCCTTAAGCTTTGCCGCGGCGCTCTTTGTCCTCGGCCTGACCTGCGTACTGCTGCGCCGCCAGGTCATCATGATCCTGATCGGTGTGGAGATCATGCTGAATGCCGCTTCGCTGGTCTTCGTTGCCGCTTCGGCTTACTGGCAGCAGGTGGACGGCCAGGTGTTCGTGATTCTGCTCATGGCGATTACCGCGGCAGAGGTTGCCGTGGCGTTGGCTATGGTGGTTTACCTGTGGCGACGCAAGCGGACCCTGGTCGCCGATGAATTCAACGGGATGTCCGGATGAGCGAGACGCTACTCTTCCTCATACCTCTGCTGCCGCTCTGTTGCGCAGTCATCAACATGCTTTTCGGCATGCGCCTGCCGCGCCTGTTTGCCGAGATCATGGCTGTAACCGGTGTCGCTGGAGCTTTTCTGCTGACCCTGCTGTTTTGGGGGTACGCCGAGGGCGAAGGGACCAGAGTGGTCCTCTTCACCTGGCTCAACAGCGGTACGGTCGATGTCTCCTTTGCCCTGAATTTTGACCGCCTGGCGGCGCCGATGACCTTGATGGTGACCGGGGTGGCCAGCCTGATCCATCTCTATGCTGTCGGTTACATGCATGAAGAGGACGATTATGCCCGCTTCTTCGGCCTGCTTAACCTGTTCGTCTTTGCCATGCTGGCGATTATCCTGGCCGACAACCTGCTGGTGCTTTTCCTCGGCTGGGAGGGCGTAGGGCTGTGCTCCTACGGCCTGATCGGGTTTTGGTATCGCAAGCGGGAGAATGCCAAGGCCGGCACCAAGGCCTTCCTGGTTACCCGGGTCGGTGACGTGTTCCTCGGCATCGCCCTGCTCTGGCTGTTCGCCGTTACCGGCACCCTGAGCATCAGCGAGATCAACGCCCAGGCGGCTTCGATCTCACCGGGCGTGGTGATTGCCCTGAGCCTGCTCCTGTTGCTCGGTGCCTGCGGCAAGTCGGCGCAGCTGCCGCTGATGACCTGGCTGGCCGATGCGATGGCCGGACCGACACCGGTTTCGGCCCTGATCCATGCCGCAACCATGGTCACGGCCGGTGTCTACCTGCTCTGCCGGCTCTTCCCCCTGGTTTCGCTGTCTGCCGTGGGCATGACGGCGATTACCGCCATCGGCGCCCTGACGGCACTCTACGCTGCGACCTGTGCCATGGCCCAGCGCGAGATCAAGCGCGTACTGGCCTATTCGACGATGAGCCAGGTCGGCTACATGTTCATGGCGGTCGGCGCCGGCACCGTCACCGGCGCGATGTTCCACCTGCTGACCCACGCCTTCTTCAAGGCGGTCCTCTTCATGGCCGCTGGCTGCGTGATCCACCTGGCCGGCGACGAAAACGACATTTACAAGATGGGCGGCATGGCCCGACGTGGGCCGGTGGAGCTCTTCTGGGTGTTCCTGGCCGCCGCCGTCTGCCTGGCCGGGCTGCCGCTGACCGGCGGGTTCTTCTCCAAGGACGGCATCCTGCTGGCGCTGTTTACCCATCCGGACCCGGCCTACCGGGTCTTCTGGCTGATCGGAGTCTTGACCGCTCTTTTGACCGCGTTCTACACTTTCCGCCTGGTCTACCTGGTGTTTGCCGGCGAGTGGCGCGGCACCGGTCACGCGCACGCCATCCCGTTGCAGATGCGCTGGCCGCTCTGGCCGCTGGCCCTGCTCGGCCTGGGCGGCGGCATGCTGAACCTGCCGGCTTTGGTCGGCGGTGATGAAATGCTGCATCACTGGTACGGCGAGCTGGCCGGTCGGGCTGTGGCCGCCAGTCATGGCACCGAGTGGCTGCTGGCCGGGCTTGCGAGCGCAATGGTCGCTCTCGGCTGGTTTGCCGCGCACTGGCGTTATCGCAACGACCGGCCTTTGGTAGAGAATCGGGTCAGCCGGTTCCTGCTCAACGGCTGGCAGGCAGACGCCCTGGTCGACCGCCTGTTCGTCAGACCTTTCACGGCGATGGCGCGGTTCTGCTCCAGCGGCTGTGACCGGTCCCTCTTCGATGGTACTATCGAGGGGCTGGCGAAGATGGCCAGCCGTTGCAGCGCCATGCTGGTGCAGCTGGCAACCGGGCGCGCGACGACCTACCTGTCCGCATTTGCCTGGGGCTTTCTGGTTCTGCTCGGCTGGTTCCTGCTGAAACTGGTCAACGGGGGAGGGCACTGATGAGCGTGATGACCGGCCTCCCGCAATTCCCCTGGATGAGCCTGCTGATCATGCTGCCGCTCGGCGGCGCCCTGCTCTGCCTGTTGCACGGCAAGCGGCCGGCCGACTGCCGCGGCCTGGCGCTGGCGACCGCACTGGCCACCTTCGGCGTCGCCCTCTACCTGTTTGTCTGCCACGGCCAGGGCAGCGAGCGCTGGCTGCTCTACGAGGATGTCAGCTGGGTTCCGGCGTACGGCATCCGCTACGTCCTGGCGATGGACGGCATCGCCTTGCTGATGGTTCTGCTCACCGCCTTCATGCAGATCTCCGCCATCCTGCTGGCCTGGCGCGTCGAACGGCACGCCGGCAGCTTCTTCGCCCTGCTGCTGCTCCTGGAAAGCGGCCTGATGGGGATCTTCCTCGCCTACGACCTGGTGCTTTTCTACCTGTTCTGGGAAGTCGCACTGATCCCGATGTTTTTCCTGATCAGCGTCTGGGGCGGTGAGCAGCGCCGCAGCGCCGCGATCAAATTCTTCCTCTACACCCTGGTCGGCAGTCTCTGCATGCTGGTGGCGATCATCGCGCTCTACCAGATAAACGGGGCCCAGACCGGCGCCTATACCTTTGTCATCGGCGATCTGCTGAAAACGCAGTTGACTGCGGCCCAGGAGGGCTGGCTGTTCGCCGGATTCCTGGCGGCCTTTATCGTCAAGTCGCCGCTGGTGCCATTTCATACCTGGCTGACCGACGCCTTAACCGAGGCGCCGGCCGCCGGTTCCCTGGACCTGACCGGCCTGCTGCTCAAGACCGGCATCTACGGCCTGATCCGTGTCGCCTTCCCGCTGTTCCCCACGGCCACGGCCAGCTTCCTGCCGATCCTTGGTGTCCTGGCTCTGGCCGGACTGTTCCACGCCGCCTGGTGCGCTTATCACCAGGACGACATCAAACGCCTGCTGGCCTACTCGTCGATTTCCCACCTTGGCCTGGTGGTGCTTGGTCTGGCAGCCTGGCAACTGACCGCCTGGGAAGGCAGCATCCTGCTGATGGTTACCCACGGCATCACCACCGGCGCCCTGTTTGTGCTGGTGGCGCTGATCCGTGAACGCACCGGCACCCGCAGCATGCAGGAGCTGGGTGGGCTCTGGGGACAGGCGCCCTGCCTGGCCGCGCTCTTCCTGCTCTTCGCGCTGGCCTCGCTCGGCATGCCGGGGTTGGCCAACTTCGCCGGCGAGATCCTGGTCCTGCTCGGTACCTTCCAGGAACATCCGGTCTGGGCGGTTGTCGCGCTGCTCGGCGTGGTGTTTGCCGCCGCTTACATGCTGCGCCTGGTGCAGGGAGTCGTCTGGGGCCCGGCCAAAACCGAACGCAGCATGCCGGACCTGAGCTTGCGTGAGTGGCTGATGCTGCTGCCGATGGCGATCCTGGTGGTCTGGCTCGGCCTTTACCCTGAACCGTTCCTGGCACCGCTGCACGGTGTCGTCGCGATGATCCTGGCGGGAGGTCTGCCATGAACCTGCCAGAGCTGCACGCGCTTCTGCCAATCTTGATTCTGGCCTTCGGTGCAACGGCCATCCTGATGGCCGGAGCCTGGTACCGTGAGCCGCTGCCTCTGCTGGCCGGCGGTGTGGTCACCGCGCTGCTGGCGGCCCTCTCCGCCGGCCTGGTCTCACCGTCCGTCCCGGAGATAGCCGGGCTCTTCAGCGCCGGGGGCTACGCCCGGTTTTACACGATCCTCTGGTCGCTGCTGGCTGCCGCAGGCCTGATGGTGGGGAGCCGCTACGTCGTAGAAAAGCGCATCGGGGCCGGTGAATATACCTCGCTGGTTCTGTATGCCGCTGCCGGTATGGCGCTGCTTTCTGCCGCGACGCACCTGGTTGGCCTGTTCATCGCCCTGGAGGCCTTCACCCTGGCGTTCTATATTCTGATCGCCAGCAACCGGGGTTGCGCCATGGCCGCCGAGGCCGGGCTCAAGTACCTGCTGCTGGGAGCTGTGGCGACCGGGTTCATGGCCTTCGGCATCGCCCTGATCTATGCCGCCTCCGGTTCCCTGGCCCTGCCGGACGCGGTTGTGCGCCTGTCGGCGGAGACCGGCGAGCTGCAGGCCTGGGGCCTGCTTGGTTGGGGCATGATCCTGGTCGCGGTTGGCTTCAAGATCTCCCTGGCACCGTTCCATCTCTGGACCCCAGATGTCTACCAGGGAGCCCCGGCACCGGTCACCGGCCTGCTGGCCACCGGCTCCAAGGGCGCCGTGGTTGCCGCCCTGGTCGGCCTGCTGGCGATGTCTGGACCGGTCTGGAACGACCTGACGGACCTGGTTTGGTTGCTCGCGGCCCTGACCATGCTGGCTGGTGCCTTTGGCGCGCTCGGCCAGACCAACCTCAAGCGCCTGCTTGCCTATTCCTCGGTCACCCATATGGGGACCCTGCTGGTCGGTGTGCTTTGCCAGACCACAGAAGGGTTCGCGGCAACAACCTTCTACGTTGTGGTCTATGTGTTCACCAGCCTGGGAGCCTTTGCCGTGATCGCATCGCTTGCCGACGGTCGTGGCGAGCCGGTGTCTTTCGACCAGTGGCGCGGCCTTGGTTACCGGCATCCGGTGCGCTGCGGTGTCCTGGTGTTGCTGCTCCTGTCGCTGGCCGGCCTGCCGGCCACGGCCGGGTTCATGGCGAAATTCGCGGTGTTCCAGGCGGCGCTGCAGTCCGGCTATATCGGCCTGCTGCTGATCGGTATCCTCGCCTCGGTGATCTCTTTCGCGTTCTATCTGCGCGTCACAATGCTGCTCTTCCAGCCGGACGAGCAGGCTTCCCGTTGGCACCAGGGCTCTGTCTACGAGCACGCGGTTCTCGCCGTCTGCTCCTCGGCCGTCCTGGTGCTTGGGCTCTTCCCTGGACCGCTCTTCGATCTGATCCGAAGCGTTCTTCCCTGAAGACGACTAATTAAGTTATAATACCTCCAGGCAATAACCTGTTTCCATGCAACTCTTGCGGCAGGATTATGATGAGGAGAATGGCCATGACCATCGTTGAACGAATCGACACTTTTCTCGGCGCTGACAGCTTCGGTGTCGTTGGCGCATCGAGCAAGCCACATAAATACGGCAACAAGGTGCTGCGTTGTTATCAGCAGAACCGGCGCAAGGTGATTCCGGTCAATCCGGTGGAAAAAGAGATTGAAGGACTTGCCTGCGTTGCTTCTGTGAGGGAGTTACCGGAACATGTCAGCAGCATCTCGATTATCACCCCGCCGCAGGTGACGGAGAAGGTCGTCGAACAGGCGGTTGCCAGGGGGATCAAGAACCTCTGGATGCAACCGGGGGCTGAAAGTGCGGCGGCAGTTGCCACAGCGAAAGCCGCCGGGCTCAACGTGATCGCCGACGGCAGCTGTCTGCTGGTGGTTCTCGGCTATCATGAACATTAAAAAGTTATCCCGGCGATCGCTAGCCGTGTGCATGCCGGGCGCTTTTTGGAAAAGACGGATTACCTGAGTCAACGGCAGCAGTGAGAGGACAATGAAAAAAATCGTGGTGTTCTGTCTCGGGGTTCTGGCGGCGCTCTACCTCCTGAATCCGACCGCGGGTGTTTTTGAACTCATCCCCGACAACCTCCCCTTGGTTGGCAATCTCGACGAGGCGGCCGCGGTTGCCCTGCTGGTGATGTGTCTGAAATATTTCGGCTTCGAATTGCCTGATATCTTCAGGCGTGGCCGGCGAGATGAAACAACGATTGAAATAGACCGGGATTGAGTTTTATATTTTTTACCTGGTAGGTGGAGTTTCTCTGAAGAAAAGTGCAACAGGTGGTTAATCTGTTGCACTTTTTCGTTGTGCACCGCAATTTAAAGGCAAAACCAAAATCAGAACCCGGGGGTCGCGCCCCCCGACTGCGCCTTACTCTTTTGCTGGCCCAAAAGAGTAAGCAGAAAAAGGCCTGCGCTGCGCTGGGCATGTCTGGCTCGTAATGGCGGCAACCTCAATCCGGATGGTTCTAAACGATCAGGAGCCTACGCTTCCCCCGCAGGAGCCGAGGCCCTTGAGAGCCTCTCCTGCTGTGAAGACTTGGTAGATAGGGGTTGTTTTGGCTTTTCCCTGGTAAATCACACGGCAAGGTCAGGCCCTTTGACACAGGGCCGGATCCCCATCACAGCAGGTTGTTGACGTCACAGACATCTGGCAGAGGAGATGCCCTCCGCAAGGAGAAGGCATTTTTGCATACTTTTGTTGCCGGACAAAAGTATGGCGTCGGGCGGGACGCGACCCGCCGGTTCTGCTTTTGACTTTAAATCCCAGAGCACAAAAAACAAGGGCAACAGAGGAATCACCCGTTGCCCTTGCTAAACATCAATGTTGAACTTTGTCAACCGCCCGAGGAACAGCCTGACCGCCTGTCCCTTCGGGTTGCTCAGCGATGCAACCAATACCTGCGCCAGGCCGCTATCGCAGCCAAAGTCGAACCTTCCGCTTTTAGTACGCAGCGGATTTCACCATCAATAAGGGTATCGAGGGTTGGAACAAGGGCCAGGCACTGGTCCGGACGGCGATTCTCCGGCAACTGGCAACCCTCGCGCTCAAGGAAAATGCACCCGTTCTCACGCGTTTGCGGTGCCGGGATGGCAACGCCATCAATGTCGCGCAGTAAAAGCTCCCGCGGCAGCAAACCGTGCAACGTTTCCGGTGAAGAGGTCTTCGGCAGGTCGAAGGCCTTGAAGAAACGCTCCGGGTCGACCCAAACGCCAGGATGCCCCTGGCAGCACAGCCCGCGGCACTGGCGGCACATTTGCGGATCGGCATAATTGCCTGGGTTATGTGTCGACATAGTTACTCAACCCGGTTGCCATGTAAATCCCGGCTAGTCAAGGACTGTTACGGCCGTAATAACCACCGGTTCCAAGGGCACGTCGTCGTAACCGGCGACGCTGCCGGTCGCCTGCTGTTCAATGGCGTAGACCACGTCCATGCCATCGACTACCTGGCCAAACACCGCATAACCGTACATCTCCGGCTTGAGCCCGGCGTGGTCGAGAAACTTGTTATCCCCGGTGTTGATAAAGAACTGGGCGGTGGCGCTGTCGATTTCGGCGGTGCGCGCCATGGCGACAGTCCCGACCTTGTTCCTCAACTTGTTGGTCGCCTCGTTGACGATCGGTGCGCCGGTCGGGTTCTCCTCCATGTCGGGAGTCAACCCGCCGCCCTGGATCATGAAGCCCTTGATCACGCGGTGGAAGATGGTGCCATCATAATGGCCCGCATTGGCATAGGCGATGAAATTCTCAACGCTGAGCGGGGCTTTGTCTCGGTCGAGTTCGAGCAGAATCTCGCCGGAGGATGTTTCTACCTGCACCAGTGGCTTTTCACTCATGGCTGTTCCCCGGGATGTAGTCGCACGGCAAATAATACCGCTACGTTGCTATGGTGTCTACTACTCAACCTCGCCGAAGGCATCACCAAAGATTTCCAACCGCGCCTGTTCTGTTTTGTGAGCGTCATGGCCTTGCCGACAATCCCGTAATAGAGAATGCTCAAGCGGGCTTTCGACGAGTTGTTCAATTTTTTGATGGAGCTACATTATATGTGAAAAAAAGGTTTTTCCAAAGCCAGGGATCGTTGCTCTTTTTTTCCGAGGAATGGGTTGTGCGCAAGCATGTAACGTTTTTGGGTTTGAGTGAGGGGCACTTATTTTATGCAGAGGTAAAAAAATATTGGGTATTTTGAATCGAGTGTTGCAAAATTGATTTTGCAACCCCGCGCGACTCATCCAGAAATTGGCAGAGAAAGGGGCCTCTCGGAATACAGGCCTGGATATTGATAAGGGTATGTCTGAAGGGGGATTTTTGAGGGCCAGGGAGACTCACATACCGCAATCAGCATGCGAGGCTGGCCTCCGTTGGATGCCTCCGGCATAAAGGTGGAATATGGGAATTTATAAGCAAAGCATTTTCATAATCTTCTTCTTGTGGGTCTTCGCAAGCCAGGGTTTTGCGGACATTAGAGGTAACTTTAGATTTCAGAAAGAGTATGAGAATAGCTATGGGACTGTGCCCTTTGACCATGAGAAACATGCTGTCAGCGCGGTCAAAGATTGTGGCTATTGCCACAGCGCATTAAAGGTGTTTGGTGGCAAAGTGAATGAATTGTTTGCACACAACGTCTGTAAAGTGTGTCACGCGTCAAAAAACGTTCCGGTTGAATGCGTTAGCTGCCATAGACAAACATAAATTCTTCGGCAACAATTTCGCTCTCGCCTTGTAAGCAAGGTACATGTTGTAGCCTGCGGAGTAGGCCAGGCGTCGGCTTAAATCGGTTTTTTCAGCCGTTCAAAAAGAGCATCGTATCGTGGAGCCTGCTCCCGCCAGTCGTAGCGGGTGACATGGTTTCGTAATTCTTCGTCCATCGGCGACGGACCCTCAAGTCTTTCCCTGATGCGGTTCACCAGGGCGTCATAATCGGCATAGAGATAGTGCGCGTGTCTGTTTGCCGGGAGATGTTCAGGGTAGGCCAGGCCGCTTGGCAGCAGCGGGATGCAATTGCAGTAAATTGCCTGGACAACGCTGGCGCCGAAAAAATCATGGTGTGAGGTGACTGGCAGGATATCGGCAAGCCAGAGCCAGCGGGCGTACTCGGAGAAGCTTTTAACATAACCGAACTGGACGACCTTGTCGCCAAGCTGTTGTCGTGCCGCATCAAAAACATCCGGAGCATTGCGGTAGGCCTCGCCGAGGATCGCGACCTGGAAGGGCCGGCCCTCATCGTGCAGTTGGCAGAGCGCCCGGAAGAATTCCGCCGGGTTCTTGTCGTACTCCCAGCGGTGATTCCAGAGGATTAATGGGGGTTCGGAAGCCGGTTTCGGCTGTTTCGGCCGGTATCTGTCAAGAGCCTGCAGATCGAGGCCCAGCGGCAAGACCCTGCTTTTTGCCTTGATCAGGTCGACGTTCTCGAGATCGTTGTGGTCCGGAAAGCCCTTGAGGAATTCCGGAAGCTGGCCGGTCAGGGCCTCGAGGTGGTAGCGGGAGTTGAACAGAACCGTGTCGGCAGCCAAGGCGCTGGTGTAGTTGATGAAGGCATAGTGGGCATCGCGGTTACGCTGGGGGTCGGTATCGTCCGGCGACCATGGGTAAGTGAGTTGGTTCTCATGGCAATAGAGGGCAACCGGCAGGTTGGCGGTTTTTTTACGGGTCAGGGCGAGGAAGGTGGTCAGGTCGAGCATGTCGCTGACCAGCAGCAGGTCCGGCTGGAAATCGCCGGCGATAAAAGTTTTTGCCAGTGAGACCGCGCCACCGTGCATGCGCCATTTCCAGTGCCGCCCGCTCAATGTCAGCAGGGAGACCTCATGGCGGCTGTAGCGGGCATACTCCTCGGCCCAGGTGGCGTGAGAGCCGCCATGAAAGGGTTCGACCAGGCATATCTTCATTGCAAGAGTTCCATGGCAGGGACGATTCTAGTCCGCCGCTTGGGAATTGACAAGGAAGATATGATACTCTTTACGGCATAATTTACAACCTAGGGAGGTCAGGATGAAAATTGACTGGGCATATCTACGCAAGGGGTGAACGTCCTGTAATAATGCTCAAGAGTTTCTTGAGAGCAGGCAGGTAAGTATTGCAGAAGTTGTTGATGCCAAGCAAACCAGAATCGATGAAACGGCCGCCTGGCAGATGCTTAAAGATGCCGCTTCGATCGCTATTGCCAAGGGCAAGAAGGTGCAGAACTTCACCTCGGCCAGAACCGAAAAAGATGAGATTCTCAAACATGCCATGGGGCCGAGCGGCAATTTGCGTGCACCGACCTACCGGGTCAAAGACCGGTTCGTCATAGGCTTTAATGCCGAGCTTTACGCGGACTGGGTGAAGTAGAAGGTTCGCTGAATGTTATTGATTATGGAAGGCAGGGGGGGTCGAACTGGGCCCCCTTTCCCTTTCGGATCTTTATTTCGGGAGGAGCTCTGGCTGGTCCCTTTGCCTGACTCCTGATCCTGCTGCTGCAGACTTTTCATGAAGGCCTAGACGGGAGAGTTCACGATCAAAAAGACCCTTGGCATAACCCTGGCCCTGGTGATCGGCGGCTGTGTCGTTTTGATGACGGTCGTGCTGATCCTGCAGGTTGCTCTGTCGCTGCTCGCCGCAGAGTGAAGCGTCCTATCGCACCAATACCACCACTGAATTTTTCATAACGTTATAACTCCCCTGATTCACCAGAGACCGCTCCTTCGCCCGGGACTGCGCTGGCCTGTCCGATCGGCAGGGCTGTGTCAACGAAGAGCCGCCATGGCGAACGGTTGTCTGACGGCGGCAGGTTGAAGCGTGCATCAGCCTTGCCGGCATGAGCGATCAGATAAATCTCGGCCTCACCGGATTGTCCCTGCAGGTGCATTCCAAGGGACTGTGATGTGTCCGACCAGTCGGGGCGGCCGGGTTCACGGCCATGCCAGGTCAGACGGCGCTCGCCACTTTCCTCGCCTTCGAAATGCTGCGGTCGCAGCAACGGATGTTTTTGCCGGAAAGCGATCAGATTGCGGAAAAACGTGAACCGGTTCCGGTTGACTTCGAGGTGGTCCCAGTTCAGCCAGCTGATCTCGTTGTCCTGGCACCAGGCGTTGTTGTTGCCGCCCTGGCTGCGGCCCATCTCATCGCCGGCCAGCAGCATCGGAACGCCGTGGGCGAGGATCAGCAGGGTGGCGAAGTTGCGGACCTGTTGTTCGCGCAGAGTGAGAATGTCCGGGTTGTCCGTGGGGCCTTCGACGCCGTAGTTGTCGCTCAGGTTGTGGTTGTCGCCGTCGGCGTTGAATTCGCCGTTGGCCTCGTTGTGCTTGGTTGCGTAGCTGACCAGATCGGTGAGGGTGAAGCCGTCGTGGCTGGTGACGAAGTTGATGCTGTGATAGGGGGCGCGGCCGCCTTTCTGGTAGAGGTCGGCGCTGCCGGCAAGGCGCGTGGCCAGGACCGGAACCATGCCTTTGTCACCGCGCACAAAGCGGCGGAGATCATCACGGAACTTGCCGTTCCATTCCGCCCAGCGGCCGAAATTAGGGAAACTGCCGACCTGGTAGAGACCGGCGGCGTCCCAGGCTTCGGCGATCAACTTGGTGTTGGCCAACACCGGGTTGCCGGCAATGCGTTCCAAAAGCGGCGGGTTGGTCAGGACTTCGCCGTCGGGTCCGCGGCCAAGGATTGAAGCCAGATCGAAGCGGAAGCCGTCGACATGCATCTCGGTGACCCAGTAGCACAGGGCATCGATGATCAGGTCGCGCACCACCGGGTGATTGCAGTTGACGGTGTTGCCGCATCCCGAGTAGTTGGCGTAGGCTCCGGTCTTCGGATCGACGATGTAGTAGATACTGTTGTCCAGACCGCGCATCGACAGGGTTCGGCCTTTTTCGTTCCCCTCACCGGTGTGATTGAAAACCATGTCGAGAATCACCTCAATCCCTGCGGCATGTAGCGCCTTGACCATCTCCTTGAATTCACGGACCTGGGCGTCCTGGGTCAGTTCCACGGCATAGGCGGCCTTGGGAGCAAAAAAACTCAAGGGATGGTAGCCCCAGAAATTGTGCAGACCATCGCCGGTCAGGGGGTTCTTGCGGTAGTTGTCAGCTTCGTCGAATTCAGTGACCGGCAGAAGTTCTACCGCGGTTACCCCCAATTCCAGGAGGTAGGGGATCTTCTCGATGATGCCGCGGAAGGTGCCGGGATGGGTCACGCCCGCCGAATCGTGGCGGGTAAAGCCGCGGACGTGCAGTTCGTAGATTATAGAATCGGCCAGGTGCCGGTTGAGCGGTTGGTCCATTCCCCAATCAAAACTGTCGTCCACCAGCAGACCGCGCCAGTCGCCGTGTCTTGATGCTTCGCGGCTTGCCGCTCGCCACAGGGAGGGCCCCGAAATCGCCTTTGCGTAAGGGTCGAGGACAACCCTGTCTGCATCGAAACGGTGGATCGGGGAGACCTTGTTCGGGTTGCTGACAACGCGGTAGCCGTATTCGAAGCCCGGGACCAGTCCCTGCAGGCTGATATGCCAGACATCACCGGTACGATTGATGGTCGGGTCGAGAGGAAATTCGACCAGGGGGGTCAGGTCGCCGGGACGAAACAGGACCAGGCTAATCGCTTCGGCGTGACGTGAGAAAACAGCGAAGTTGACCCCTTCAGCCAGCAATGAGACGCCGAACGGTCGGGGCCGGCCACGGACGATGGCGAAATCCGCTGTCACGGCATCGAGCAGGCGATTATGATGTTCGGAACGGGGCATTCTAAGTTTCCGGGTTCAATGTTTGCGAGCGGACCAAGGCCGGAACAAACAAGTCTGCGGCGGTTTCCCGTATCGGGGCTGTCTAGGGTACTCGGTCAGCTTTTTTGGCGACGATGCTGCCGAATTTACCTCCGTCAATGGAAAACCTTTCGTGAGTCCCCTCCCCGATCACCTCCTGCTCGTCTCTGGCGACAATCGACCACTTGGTCCGCGGGCCGTTGACTTCCAGCAGGGTGACTTCGACGTCGACGTGCATGCCCGGCGGCGTGGCGGCCGAATGGGTTACACAGATATTCGTCCCGAGGCTGATTTCACCGTCGCTCATGTATGGCCGCAACGCTTCCATGCACGCCCATTCCATCAGGCCGACCATGAATGCCGTCGC
Source organism: uncultured delta proteobacterium (assembly GCA_963715335.1). Taxonomy (GTDB): domain Bacteria; phylum Desulfobacterota; class Desulfuromonadia; order Desulfuromonadales; family BM103; genus JAFDBW01. Next base: position 316,817 of record CAVQRZ010000001.1, on the reverse strand, counting down.
AAATACGGGCGGCATTGCCCGGAAAAGATCGGATTCCTGAAAAACAAAGGGCACGGTTTTCTCTTGCGGGACCAGGTAGCGGTGTGTGAACGTCAAGCCGTTCTGTAAGGTATCTTTCATTACTGACTCCTGTTTTTGTGGGGCTTAGGCGAGAACAGTTAATTCAGTTTAGCATGCCTGAGGCAGAGAGAAACTTTCCGCGACAACTTTGTTAAAGGTAAAAGCAGCAAGGACGGCTGCATGGCCGCCCCTTTTATGGTTGTGCTCCGTTCACACGGGAAGTCCGCCGCTATCCCTGATGCGCCGGGCGCAGCAGGTCGAAAACGGTTTTGACCGGGTTGAAGGCTTCGGCGGGGATTTCGACAAACAGGGTATGCCAGCCGGCCATGCCACCGTTCCACAGGCCGGGCAGTTCCAGGACGCGAAGATCCCTGTCTCCCTGGTGCTTGGTGGTGATGATCACGGCATCGTCATCGACGAAGCGGGTCAGGTCGTAGGGCCTGCCCTGCCAGTCCCGAACGCCGCAAACCATGTCGACCGGGTTGAAATGGGTGGCGTTTGACAGGATCGCGGCCTGCCCGGGATTGCTTTTGTCGATCTGCGCCGTTTCGACGATCTGCCTGGTCATCCGTCCCTGCTGGTCTCGTACCCAGAAAGGGCCGCCGCCGGGTTCGCCGCTGTTCGCCACCATGCCGCAAGCCCGAATCGGCCTGTCCAGCTCCTTGATCAGGGCCTGGTTGTCGCTGGCCGGCGACACCTCGCTCTGCAACCGGTCGACAAGGAAGCTGATAGCCCGCTCGCGCACCATGGGATCGTCCGGCTGGCCCTGCAGGGCTTTGAGGTGGGCGTGCTGTTCCTTTTGAACCTCGATGAGGTAGCCAGTCAGGAGCCTGGTCCAGGTCAGGTTGGTCTGCTTTCGTGAATCGGGGACGACATTGTCGATGTTGCGCACCAGCAGGATGTCGGCAGCCAGATCGTTGAGGTTCTCTACCAGGGCACCGTGACCGCCGTGGCGCACGACCAGTTGGCCCTTGGCATCGCGCAAAGGCTGTCCCGAGGCGTCCAGAACCAGGGTGCCGGTCGACGGCTTCTGCTCCGAGTAGCTGACTCTGAAATGACAGCCGTAGGTGTCTTCAAGGGTTTTGAGCCAGGCGGAGAGTTGCGCTTTGAAGAGCGGCAGGTGCTCGGGTGACACCGTGAAGTGCAGGTCAACGTCGCGGTCAAGACCGCTCAGCAGGGCCGCTTCGGCCAAATGTTCGATAAAGGGTGTACGGGCTCCATCGACGGCGGAATGAAAAGCCAGCAGCCCCTTGGGCAGGAGGGCATAACTGAGACCGCAGGGGTCGAGCAAGTAGCTGGTGATCTGTGGCAAGTCACGGTCTGCCACGGCTCGAACCAGGTCCTGCCCGTCTTCGGCCATGGCCTTTTGCAGGTCATTGTAAAACGCGAACTTGTCCAGGTTATCCAGAAAACGTTGCAGGTCTGTCTCGTGCAGGGTTCCCGTTTTGTCTGTTCGGGCTGCGCGAAGGTGCCTGAACATGCGCGAAGCGGCGCCTGAGGCGGGGACAAAACGGAGCAACCTGCCCGTAGCCGCAGCGGTTTCAAACACCATGTTCAGGCGCGCGTGTGATTCCGGGCGGATCTGAATGATGCCGTCTCCCGCAGTACAGGGGCGCTCCAGTTTGATATCGATCTGCCCGGTGCGCAGCAGGGTGATCTGGCGCACGGCTTTCGCGGGGACGATGCCGAGGCGCTTGAGGTAATTCAGGTCATCGTTGGAAAAATTCATGACACCTCTGGCAGGAAAAGATCAGAAGAGCAGGACCGGACAGGCCACGTTGTGCAGAACGTAATTGGCGACCGAGCCGAACAGGACGTCGCGGATTTCGCCGGTGCTTTCTCGCCGGCCGATGATCGTGAGCTGAAAGGCCTCTTCATTTGCGACCTTGCAGATCGTTTGCCGCGGCGAGCCGACTTCGAGCCGCGCCTCGACCGTAAAGCCCGCTTCTGTAAGGGCTCTGGTGCGTTCATCGAGTACCAGTTGGCCAGCCCTGCGGGCATTTTCGCGGATCATGTCGATCTGGAAATCGGGAATCATGCGATAGGCGAGCTTGTCGACATCCACAACGTGCAGCAGGGTCAGCTGCTTCGGGAAACGTTCTTTCAGAGAGATGATTTTTACCAGCGTGCGTCCTGCAGTGTTGGAGCCGTCGACCGGAATCAGTATTTTCGTTTCCATCGTAACCTCCGCTCTCAGCGGCTAGTGACTGGCTGGTGACAGGGCCCAGTCAGAGCTCAAAGCCATCAAGGGGTCGGGTAAACCCACCTGGGCAGGAACAGTACCATGTCGGGCCAGAACGTCAGAAGCATCAGGATGGCAACCTGGATTGCAAGAAAAGGCAGAACCGCCTTGGAGACGTAGATCAGGTCACGGTCAGCTACGGCGCCGGAGATATAGAGGCTGACGCCGAGTGGTGGTGTGCAGTAGCCAATGCCGAGGTTGAGAGTCATCAGCAGGCCGAAATGCATGGAATCGATGCCGAAGCGCGCAAGGAGCGGCAAAAAGATCGGCGTCAGGATCAGGGTCGCGGAAATGATATCCATGAACATGCCGATGATCAGCAGCAGGATATTCACCGACAGCAGGAAGACCCAGGGCGTCTGGATATTGTCGACCACGGCATTGGCAATCTGGCCGGGGATCTGCTCGAAAGTCAGGTACTCGCCGAAGACCGAAGCCCCGGCGACGATCACCAGCAGCGTTGCCGAGGTGATCGCCGAAGAGATGACGACATTTTTCACGTCGCGAAGTTTCAGGTCGCGGTGGATGCAGATCTCAACAACAAAAGCGTAAAAGCAGGCGACTACGGCCGCTTCGTTGGCGGTGAAATAACCTGAGTAGATGCCGCCGAAAATCAGCACCGGCAGCATCAGCGCCCAGATGCTTTCGCGCACGGTGGCGAAAAACTCCTTGAAGCTCGGGCGCGGCATCGTGTCGGCTTCGACGCGCCGGCAAAAGAAGTAGGCGTAGAGCGACATGAAAACGATGATCAGGAGACCGGGAACGAAGCCGGTCAGAAAGAGCGCCTCGAGCGGGTCGTTGCTGACCATGGCGTAGAGAATCATCGATATCGACGGCGGAATCACAACGCCGAGGATCGGCGCCGTGGTCATGATGCCGACGGAGAACTTCTCGTCATAGTTGTGCTTGAGCAGCGCCGGGATCATAAAGCCGCCGATGGCGACCACGGTGGCCACCGTCGAACCGGAAATGGCGCCGAAGAAGCCACAGGCCAGAACCCCGGCTATGGCCAATCCGCCGGGCAGGAAGCCGACCAGGCAGTTGGCGGTCTTGATCAGTTTCGCGACGATACTGCCGGTGGTCATGATGTTGCCGCACAGGACGAAGAAGAGCACAACGATCAGGGCAAACTTGTCCATGCTGCGATAGAGGACTTCGACAACAATCTGCGGATCGATCCCGGCAATCCAGACCAGTCCGACCATGCCGGTGAAAAAGAGTGCCATGAACACCGGGACCGTTGAGGCCAGGCAGCCGATCAGCAGCGCCAGAATGACGAGGTAGTTGGTCTCCATCAGGCCACCTCATCCTTGGTTGGCGGTTTGCAGAGGTCGATGCCGAACCAGTCCTCGACCATGACGATCAGGGTGCGGATGAACATCATCACACCCATGATCGGGAACACGGCGTAGAAGTACCATTCGGGGATCTGCAGGGACGCGGTTTTGGCGAACTGGTCGTTGCGGACCAGAACGGTCAGGGAGTAGCCGAGATGGATCATGAAACCGGCAAAAACCAGAACCCCTAAATGGTTGAGCAGGGTCAGCGGTTTTTTCATGAACGGAAAGAGCTGCGGCAGGGCATCGATACGGATCAGAGAGCGGTTGCGGATCGCAGCGATGCAGCCGACATAGGTGGTGAAGAAGATGGTTTTGCGGACCACCTCGTCCGACCAGTAAAGATTGACGTCGTTGGTCAGCTTGCGCAGCACGACGTTGGCGATGGCCACCAGCAGGGCGACCATAACCGTAATGAAGAGACTCCAGTCTTCAACAAGAGCGAAGGTGCGATGAATGTGGTAAACGAGGTTTTTCATTTTTACTCAACGAAAAGGCTTTGGAGCAGTATTTGCCGCCGATAAAAAACGACCGGGGAGAAGTCATCTCCCCGGTCGCTGAATATAGCGGTTTTTGCAGAAAGAATCAATTATTTGAGGTCAGCCTGAACCTTTTTGAGATAGTCCATGCCGATCTTCTCACCCCAGGCCTGGTAGACCGGAGCAATCATGTCGATCAGCTGCTGTTTTTCGGCGTCGGAGAGCTTGTGGAAGGCGACGCCGGCTTCCTTGGCCTTGGCAACCTGGTCTTCATGTTGCTTGCGGGTCAGTTCGCGGGTCTTGGCACTTTCCTCGACGATCGCGGTCATCAGGACCTGCTGCAGGTCGGCGGGCAGCTTTTCGAACCAGCGCTTGTTCATCAGGTGGATGAAAAGGCCCTGGGCGTAGTCAAGCTCGGTGAAGTTTTTGGCGATGGTGAACTTCTTGGTGATGTTGCAGACGATCGCTGTGTGGTCGAGGCCGGTGATCACGCCGGTCTGCAGGGCCTGGGGAACGTCCGGCCACGGCATAACGGTGAATTTGAGGCCCCATGCCTTGTAGAAGTCGGCGTTGACCGGTGCCTCGGCGATGCGGAAGTTGACTTTCTTGGCATCGGCAATCGTGTTGACCGGATCGGTGGTCGCCCAGCCGTAGGCACCGTAACCGGTGAAGTCAACAGTCATGATGCCGCCACCCAGAGCGCTGTTGGCAAAAGGCTCCCAAAGCTCCGGGGTGTTGCGGAACTTGTCGAGCTTGTCAAAGGTGTCGACGACATAGGGGAGGTTGACGATGCCGAGGGTGTCAGCGACGTTTGCGGCAGCAACCGAAGAGCTCAGCATGCCATGTACGGCGCCGAGCTTGAGCTTGTTGATAACGTCCTTCTCACCACCCAACTGGGCCAGGGGACGGAAGTCGACGTACAGGCGGCCTTTCGAGTCTTCCCAGACGCGGTCGCGCAGACGGTAGCCAAAACCGACGCCTTCAATGACCGGATGGGAGATATTGGACAGAATATAGGTGAATTCTGCGCCGCTCGGATCAAACTTCGGCTTCCATGCCTCCAGGGGGTCTTTTTTCTCCTCGGCGAGGCCTGCGCCGACACCGAAGACCAGGGTGAGACAGAGAACCATTACCAATAAAATCAATCGTTTCATGTTTGCCGCTCCTTTATGGGGTTAATAAAGCAGAATTGATAAATATAGGCTCAACATCCTAAACCAAACCCTGTTTTATTTCAAAGGGTTTTGTCAGAAAAAGTAAAAAGTGCGCAATCCCATTAAACATAGCCAATCTTTGTTAAAATGACTTGGGAAATCATTCTGGAGGGATCATGGTGAAAAAGCTCTTGAATTTAAATATCTATATATATATATTAAAAAACATGAACGGTTTGCGTTTAATCCTACTCTCGCTTCTCATGGTTGGCTCGCCGATGCTCGTGGCCGCCGACATGGAAAAGGCGACCATTGGTGAGGCCTTGCACGCCGCGTTTGGCGAGCACCCCCTGCTGTTGGCTGCCAGGGCGGATGTTGCGGCGCAAGATGCCGCTTACCACGCCAGTGCCAGTCAGTATCTGCCACGTTTGACCTTGAGCGAGCAGTATTACGCGACCAACGAACCGGCCGGCAGCCTCTTCATCGACCTCAATCAGGAGAAGCTGGAATTGAGTCCGACGGCGGACGCCTACAACGATCCGCCTGACCGCCACGACTTCGAAACCCGCTTGAGCCTGACCCAGCCTCTTTTCGATCCTGCCGTATATTATGGCAAGGAGCGGGCCTCGGCCACCCAGCAAATGGCCACGGATCTTATGCAAAGGCAGCGTGAGGAGACCGCTTATGCTTTGTTGCGAGCCTATCTCGATGTCCAGAAATCCAGAACCCGTCTGGAGTGGGCAGAGCAATCTCTTGACGAGGCCGAGGAGGTGATGTCTCTGTCCCGGGAGCGGGAAACGGCGGGGACCGGGTTGCATGCCGATACCTTGCGCAGCGAGGTCCTGCTCTACGCTGCAAAACGCAACCTGCTATCGAGTACCAATGCCCTGACAATGGCGCGCAGTCGTCTGGCGGTTGCGATGGGCAGACCTGATGGGGAAATAGACATCGCAGGCCCTCTCCCCCCTGACTGGCTGCCGGTACCGAGTGTCACCGGAGTTTTGCAGCGCGGGGACCTAGACGCCTCGTCAAACAAGGTCCGAGAGTCGGAACTTGCGGCGCAACAGCAGTGGTCATCGTACCTGCCCAAGGCCGGTCTGCAAGCGTCCTATATCCTGCATGATGAAGACACCCCGTTCGGTGCAGAGGCCGAGGCCTGGAGCGTATCGGTCGGCTTGCAATGGACGGTCTTCGATTTTTACGAACGTTCCCACCTCTTGAAACAGGCCAGGGCCCGCCAACGCGCTCTGGAACTTCAACATGACGATCGCATGCGCCAGGTGCACCTCGAGATTAGAGACGCGGTCCTCAAGGCCGGCGAAGCTGAGGCGTTTCTGCAACTGGCACGCGGTTCTCATGCTGCCTCTGATGCCGCGCGCAAGGTCGTAGTGGAAAGGTTTGGCGCCGGCCTGGCGACCCTGTCGGAACTGCTTGAAGTCCAAACCGAACTGGCGCTCTCGCGCAGCGCCCTCGCCGAAGCCGAGGTTAACCTGGTGGCCGCCCGGGCCAATGTTCACTACCAGGAGGGCACCCTCCTTGGAGCTCTCAAGATTCAGAGTGAGGATAAACCATGAAATCTGCTCTTGCTGTTTTAACCGCACTGTTCATTCTTTATGGTTGCGGCGACCGGATTGAGCCAGGAGAGACCAGAGCTCAGCAGGACGTCATCAGCGGCTTGCAGACAATCGTCGTCGCCCGTGCCGAAGCCACCGCCAGCCGGTTCCTGTCGGGCACGGTGGCGAGTATGGACCGCGCCGTCATGACGGCGCGCATAGCAGGGCAGGTTGCCCGCTCCCTGGTTCAGGAAGGGGCGGCCGTCAAACAGGGGCAGCCGCTGCTGGAACTCACCGGGGAAACTGTGCGGGCCGATCTCAAAGCGGCGCTGGCTGCCGTCGCTGCCGCGCGCAGTAAGCTGGAAGAAGCCCGTTTGCACGCCGGGCTGGCTGACAAGAATTTCGTCCGTTATGCAAGCCTTTATGAAAAGGGAGCCTTGACGGCCCTCGAATATCGATCGGGTCCTGGCCGAAAAAAATACCGCGCATGAACGCCTTGCCGCTGCCGAATCAGCACTGGCTGCCGGTCTTGCCAATCAGGAAGGTGCTGCGACCATGGCCGGGCTGGCAACCTTGACGGCGCCTTTCGATGCCACGGTTGTCGAAATTCTGGTTGATGCCGGAACCACCGTCCTGCCGGGAACGCCCCTCCTGACCCTGGATCGCAGTGGCCTCTGGCAGGTTCGGGTCGAACTGCCGGAGAGTGTCGCCGGCCGTTATCGCATCAACGACGAATTCCCGGTCGAGATCCCGTCGATTGCCCTGAAAACCCGTGCCCGGCTCGCAGCAATGGTGCCGGCCGTCGACCCGAAGACCAGGACGGTATCAGCCAAGCTGGCACTCGCCGACAACGAAAAACTGCAGGGTGGCCTGTATGCGAAAATTGGTATCCCGGCGCAAGCCGACCAAAATCGCCTCAGCATCCCCGCCTCTGCGCTGGTTGTCCGTGGCCAGTTGACATCGGTTTACGTGGTCGAAGACCAGGTTCTTAAGTACCGCCTGGTGCGGACTGGTCCGGCTTCTGCAAACCAGGTTGAAATCCTGTCCGGGCTGCTGCCGGGTGAAGAGATAGTCGTTGCCGGTCTCGAACTGGCCAGGCATGGTGCACGACTGGAGCCTCAGCGATGAACCAGAAACACCGGTCGCTACCGACCCGGATCGTTGCCCGTTTTCTCGATGGCAACCTCTCGGTCATCCTGATCGTTCTGTCGGTGATCGCCGGGCTGGCCGCAATGGCCCTGACGCCGCGCGAAGAGGAGCCGCAGATCGTCGTGCCCCTGGCGGATGTGTATGTCCACATGCCCGGGGCGAGCGCCGCCGAAGTGGAGAAGCAGGTGGCTACGCGTTTGGAGAAGCTGCTCTGGCAGGTCGACGGCGTCGAATACGTCTATTCCATGTCCCGTCCCGATCTGGCCGTGGTGACGGTTCGTTTCTATGTCGGCGAGGACCGCATCCAGTCCCTGGTCAAACTGTACAACAAGATCAGCACTCACTATGACGCGGTGCCCCCGGGCGTGACCGGCTGGGTGATCAAGCCGGTCGAAGTGGACGATGTGCCGATCGTCAACCTCGCGCTGTATTCGGATCATGCTTCCAACCACGACCTGCGCAGGGTCGCGGAAGAAGTGGTTGATCGCCTGCAGGCCGTGCGTAAAACGTCCATCACCACCCTGATCGGCGGTCAGCCACGCCAGGTGAATGTGATTGTCGACCCCGCGGCGGTCGCGGCCCGTGGCATCGACCTACTGACTATCAGCAGGGCCCTGGATGGCGCCAACCTCGAGCTTCCGGCTGGCCGTTTTCAGCTAGGCAATATGGAGCATCTGGTGCGGGGCGGCAGTTTCTTCGCCTCGGCCGCCGAAGTCGCAGAGCTGGTCGTGGGCGTCAATGACGACCGACCTGTCTATCTCGGTGATGTTGCCAGCGTGAGTGACGGTAACGCCGAGGCCGAGCACTATACGCGGCTGCGTTTCGGACCGGCGGCAGTGGGAAGCTCGAATCCGGCGAGTGGCGCGTACAATGCCGTGCATATCGCTGTCGCCAAGCAGAAGGGGACGAATGCGGTCGTCGTTGCCGAAGATGTGATCGAAACCGTCAGGTCGTTGCAGGGCGTCGTCATCCCCGACGACATCGAAGTGCGGGTGACCCGAAACTACGGCGAGACCGCCGATCACAAGGTCAACGAACTGATGATGCACTTGACCATTGCGGTCGTCACCGTCCTGCTTTTGGTTCTGGTTGCCCTCGGCTGGCGGGAGGCCCTGATCGTTGCCGTTTCGATCCCGATTATCTACTCCCTGACGCTGCTGGTGAACTACTGGTTTGGCTACACGATCAACCGGGTCACCCTGTTCGCCCTGGTCCTGGCCCTCGGCCTGCTGGTCGATGATCCGATCGTTGATGTCGAAAATATCTACCGACACTTGAAGATGAAGAAGGAGCCGCCGCGCGACGCTGTCCTTTCCGCCGTCGACGAAGTCCGTCCGCCGGTGATTCTCGCGACTCTCGCGGTGATTCTGTCTTTTCTGCCGATGCTTTTTATCACCGGTATGATGGGGCCTTATATGCGGCCGATGGCGATCAACCTGCCGTTGACCATGATCATGTCGCTGCTGGTCTCCTTCACCGTGACCCCGTGGATGAGTTTCCATGTCCTGAAAGGCGAGCATGGCAAGGGCGGACATGAGGAGGTCGTCCTCGAAAAAACCCGGACTTACCGCGTCTACCGACAACTCCTTGAGCCTTTTCTCGCCAGCCGCCGCAAGGCCTGGCTGCTGGTTGGCGGGGTTGTCTTGCTCCTGCTTGCCTCGATGTCTTTACCGGCGCTTGGACTGGTCCCGCTGAAGATGCTGCCGTTTGACAACAAGAACGAGTTCCAGTTGGTCGTCGACCTGCCGGAAGGAAGCACCCTGGAAGAAACCGACCGTGCGGTCCGGGCTCTGGAAGATTACCTGGTGACCGTTAACGAGGTAACGGATGTCGCTGCTTACGTGGGAACGGCCAGTGCCATGGACTTCAACGGCATGGTACGGCATTACTACATGCGCCAGGCGCCCAATCTGGCTGACTTGCGGATCAATCTGGCCGCCAAGGGCGACCGGGTCCAGCAAAGCCATCCGATTACCCTGCGGCTGAGGAGCGACCTGACGCGCATTGCCCGCCAGCACGGGGCGCTGCTCAAGATTGTCGAGCTCCCGCCAGGCCCCCCGGTGATTGCCACCCTGGTCGGGGAGGTGTATGCAGACCCGGGAGTCCCCTACGACCAGCAAATTGCCTCCGCCCTCCTGATCAAGGACCGCATGGCCGCGGAAGACAAGGTGGTTGATGTCGACGATACCGTGGAATATGCTCAGACCCGCTATACCTTTGTTCCTGATCGCAACAAGGCGGCTCTTGCCGGGGTTGCCATTACGGATATCGCCCGGACATTGAGGACCGCTCTGAGCGGGGACCGGGTCGGTACGGTGCATGTGCCAACCGAACGTCACCCCCTGCATATCGAGGTGCGTCTCGCTCGTGCCGAGCGGTCTTCGATCGAGGCGCTTTCCGGGCTACCGCTGCGCGGCACCAATGGTCGCGTTGTGCAGTTGGGCGAGTTGGGGGAGTTCCGGGCCGACACGCTCGAGCCGACGATCTACCACAAGAACCTGGAGCGGGTCGTCTACGTGTTCGGCGAGATGGCCGGTCGCAGTCCGGTCAATGCCATCCTCAACATCGGCGGGCATTTCGACGACCATCCCCTGCCGAACGGTACCCGGGTGGTCTGGAGTGGCGAAGGGGAATGGAATATCACCCTTGATGTCTTTCGTGACCTGGGGCTTGCCTTCGGCGCGGCACTGGTACTGATCTATATCCTGTTGATTCTGGAAACCGGATCCTATGCCATGCCATTGATCATTATGGGCGCGATTCCCCTGACCATGATCGGTATCATGCCAGGGTTCTGGTTGCTGAACCTGCTCTTTGATCACCCGGTGGGCGGCTACGATACGCCGATTTTCTTCACCGCCACGGCGATGATCGGCATGATCGCCCTGGCCGGAATCGTGGTCCGCAATTCGATCATCCTGATCGACTTCATCCATCATGCGCTCAAACGCGGAGTACAATTGCAGGACGCTTTGGTCGAAAGCGGTGCCGTGCGGCTCCGCCCGATCCTGCTGACGGCCGGGGCCGCTCTGCTCGGCAACTGGATCATTACCCTCGACCCGATCTTCTCAGGATTGGCCTGGTCGATCATCTTCGGCGTCTTTGCCTCGACCGCATTCACTCTTATCGTCATCCCCATCGTCTACTGGCTGATTTACGGCCGTGACCCTGAGGCCCATGCAAGGAGATTCCAACCATGACCGTCAATCGTTACCTGCGCCTGATCGCCGGCTTCTTCATCGTGTTCAGCGTTATCCTGTCGCAACTGCATTCTGCCTACTGGCTTTTCTTCACCGCCTTTGTCGGGCTGAACCTCTTCCAGAGTGCCTTTTCCAACTGGTGCCCGATGATTACTCTTCTGCGCAAGCTTGGTGTCAAAGAAGGCTGATAAACCGGATATTTGTGGACAGCAAAAGGGTTCCGTCCCCGTTAGAGGTGCAATCAGGTCAACGCGAAGAGTCTCTGGAAATGTATAAGTCCTCCAGGTCTTATAAAGAAAGTGTTGCGATAACATATATTAAGAATATGTTCTGGTGTGCTTCCAATGGGTACTGTTAATCGTGACTTTTAAGGAGAAAAGAATGTCTCGCATTACCTAAGGTAATATAGGATGAGCTTAATTTCTCAAATCTGCATGAATCCTAGAACCCCTGCGACTGACACAGTGGTCATTTAACTGCGCCTAAGATAAATCTCTCTACGATGCCCCACTGCTAGTGCCAAAACAACAAGCTGCTGATCCTGAATTTCACAAATAAATCTGTAGTCTCCAATGCGGTAACGCCAAAGCCCAGCCATTTCTCCTCGCAGAGGTTCTCCAAAATGCCTGGGGTTCTTGCAACCCTCGATACGATCATCAAGCCAATCGAGAAGCCTTTGTTGTATAGGCTTGTCTAGCTTGCGGAGTTGCTTCTCAGCATAATTACTGACCTCAACTGTCCAGGCCAAGGTCTTTCCTCAAATCTTTGAGAGATTTACTGCTAATAGTTTCTGCGAGAGCCTGCTTTGCTAGTTCAAGATCTTCATTGTCTTCTAGGTAACGTACAATCGCTTCACGCACCACAGCACTTCGATTGCTGCCTTTGGTTTTTGCGAGCAAATCAATTTCTTTCTCTAGGTCTTTTTCCAAACGAATAGCGAGCATAAGGGCCTCCATTAATATTGTAATACATTGTATGACATGGTGAGGTGTTTATTCAAGAAGAAAAGAATGAAAGTGGGCTGGTTGGTAAATGTGTCAAGAGCTCGGTCCTGACACACCTGTTTTCGTGTTCCTGGGGCGTGACTTATAAAAAAGCACCCCCTGCAAAGGGGAGATTTTTAGTTATTGTTTGAGTCCACTGGTGAAATCGAATTAGTGGCAGAGACCTTCATGTCAGCCTTAACCAACTTTTAAAACGTTGGATTCTCACTTTCTTTTTTATGTTAGCATCAGAATGATAATGCAAGATTTGTTCTCTAAGTAATGTGTATTCCAGGGGGTTCTGTATTCGTTGTAACGATTGCTCTATGCGCTTGACGGATTCGTTATCGGAAAAATTTTTCGGATAGTTGAAAAAAACTGTCGAACTGGTGTAGATGGTTCCAAAGCGTAGATTTTCTCTTAAAAACTTTCTCCACATGTAAAGGTCCGTTGGTATGTCCTCAGGCGCTGGAGACCATTTTTCTGGTAGTGCCTCGTAGGCCTCCCGAGTATAAAAACTGTTACATAAGTTATGTTATTACGCATTTTGTTTAACATTTTCTGCCTAAACAAATGATCTGAGAGATAATGTCGGCTCGAATGAATACTCTCGTCTTTCCTGACTTCCAAAAGCAAAGTATGACCAAAATCAATATCCTTTGCACATCGCCAAATAATATCTAGGTGGTCAGGCATCCAGAGACTGTCATCATTAATATGCGCAATAAAGTGTCCTCCTGAGCTTGCTACTCAAGCTCAGTTAGAGGTCCAAGAAATAATTTTACGGGTTGCTGAATGAAGGTGACACAACGTTATGGCGCCACCTTACGTTTGTTGAAGATCAGAACGTCGTGGGACTTTCTGTCTTTTGTTTCTTTGTTGGTTGACCAACCTCAAAATCATTAATCGCTGCACCTTCTACCCGAGCCACGGCCTCCGGTTTTCCCCCAACAATGGTCGTTTTTGCGGCGTTCCCGACTGTCACAGGGTCGCCCTGAAAACGTGATGCGAGCTCGCGCAGCTGTTCGGCGAGGGACTCGAGGGCATTGATTTCATCAATGATGACGCGCGCCTTGCCGGCATTGGCGATCAGGCGTTCTGCCGAACGGCCGAAATGGTTGAAGATTTTTTCTACGGCCTCCATCTGGTAACGGGTCGCCTCGAAGATCGCCTCGACCTGTTCCTCGCGGGCAGTCAGGCTGCGGTCGAACTCCCGGTTTGCCTTGACTTGTTCATCAAAGCTCCGGGCGATCTGGTCGGCGGCCGACTTCATTTCATCAACCCCGTGATCAATGCGGCTGATCGCGGCATTCTGCTTTTCGAGAGTATTCACAATCGCCTTGACTGAACGCAGGCTGTTGCCAGCCTGATCAATCACGCTGCGGGCGCGCAGGCCCTGCTCGGCGGTCTGTTTTGAAAGCGCATGGGAATCCGCGGCTGCCTGGCTGGAACTGTCAACGATTTTACCCAGCGCATCTGCCGTCGATTGCGACAACTCCTTGCCGCGGCCGATGAAGTGGGCGGTCGATTCGACCGTGGTATTCACCTGCTCGGTATCTTTGCGGATCGATTTGATGATGCTTTCGATTTCATCGGCACTGGTGGTCGTGCGATCGGCCAGGTCACGAATCTCTTCGGCAACCACGGAAAAGCCGCGGCCTTCCTCTCCGGCCTTGGCGGCAATAATCGCCGCATTGAAGGCAAGCAGCTCGGTGTCGGAGACCAGGTCCTTGATCACTTCGATGATCTTGGTCACTTCTGCGGTCTGGCGGGTCAGGCGCTGCATGGCGGCGATCGCCTTCTGGCTCTCCTGGTCGATGCGGTCCATTTCAGAAGTGAAGGTTTGGACCACCTTGACGCCCTGCTCGGCATCCAGTTTGACGGCCGCAGAATTATCGGCATTGTTGGCGACGCCAGACCTCAGGCGATCGAGGGCTTCACCGATCTGGTCTATATCGCGGGCCGTGCTCTCCGTGATATCGGCCACCTGTTCCGCCTGGCTGGTGGCGTTCTGAATGGAGCTGACCATCTCATCGACATCGCGGGTTGTTTCGAGGAACTTCTGCGAGGAATGTTCCAGTGCGCCGGCCATCTCTTCCAGGGACGCGGAGAGCTCCCGGGACAGGGCCGCTTCGTCTTGAGAACGGCTGTTCAGCGTTTCAATCTGGCTGATCACCGTCTGTTGTTTCTGGTACATGCCTTCAACGTCGGCCCTGGCACTTTTCCCCGCCTGCAAACCGTCCTCGGCGCGGGCCGAAAGGTAACGGCTGGCGTCGGCAAGGGTCTGGTAATGCGGAACGAATTCATCGACGGTTTCCTGGAGGCGGCTGATGAGCTCGCTGACCTTGCGCACGGTACTGCCGACGGCGACGAACAGTCCTTCAACGGTCTGGCCGGACCCGACGGTGGTTGTTTCTCCGATCAATCCATGCAGCGCCTGGAGCTGCTGTTGCAGCTGGTTTTTCAAGGTCTGCCTGACAAACCAGTAGGATGCGGCGCCGAGGCAGAATCCGGAAAACAGGCAGACCAGGAAAAATCTGGGGGTGAGCGCGGCGTCGCCCAGCATCATGTAGGTGACAAAGGGAAAGCCACCGCCGACAAGCAGGCCTGCTCCGTGGTTGAAGACAAAGAGTTTGCGGAGATATGTGGTGCTGCCTGGTGCAGGCGTCTGCATACAGACCTCGTTAAAGGGAGTCAATGCCAATCACGATTATCATATGCGAATCGGAACCGACAAGCAAATTACTGAGATTGTCCGCCTGCTGAAGCTTGTGATACGATCCGCAGATCATGATCAAGGCCTTTGATACTCACCTTCACCTTGATGCTTTCGACGACTTGAACCGGGCCCTGGCTGACGCCCGGACCGCCGGCATTGACGGCTGGGTCGTGCCGGGAGTCTCACCGGATGGCTGGGCGAAAATAATGGCCCTCGCCGAGGGCCATCCCGGCGTTTATGCTGCACCGGGAATCCACCCGATGTCAGCGGACCGGTATCGACCGGAAAGCACCGTGGAACTGCGGCACCTGCTGGCCCATCCTCGGGCGGTTGCTGTTGGCGAGGTCGGGCTTGACCGACAAGCTGGCGTGCCGTGGCTGGTGCAGGAGGAAGTGTTTGTCGAAATGATCCGTCTGGCCAGGGAGACGGACAAGCCTCTCCTGATCCATGCCCGCAAAAGTATTGGCCGGATCCTGGAACTACTGCGGCGTGAAGATGCTGCGCAAGTCGGCGGCGTTTTTCACGCTTTCTCTGGCAGTGTTGAGACGGCTCACAGAATCATCGATGCCGGATTTGTGCTCGGGATCGGCGGCGTGGTGACCTGGCCGGGGGCCCGACGACTGCCGGAGGTCGTCCGGGCGCTGCCCGCAGCAGCCCTGGTGCTCGAGACTGACGCACCCTACATGACGCCCGAACCGCACCGTGCCGAATCGAACCGGCCGGCATACCTGGTTCTGGTTGTAGAGAAGGTCGCGGAACTGCGCAACTGGAGTGTTGAGGAGACAGTCCGCGTGACGACGGAAAATGCCAGGCGAGTGTTGAAGCTTGCCTGAGGGTGAAGTCGTTTAATTGAAGCTTCAGATAGCTTTTGCCCATCACGTCCCGCGCTTCCCTCCGCGGTGTGCTTCATGCTAGATTTGCTGCAACCTGATTTCAAGGAGAAACGCATGGCACAACCCCATCGCTTTGCCCGCCTGGAGCTGCTGTACGGCGAGGGCGGTCTGGCCTGCCTGACCGGCAAATCCGTGGCCGTCTTCGGTCTGGGCGGTGTCGGCAGCTATGCCGTTGAGGCGCTGGTTCGGGGCGGCATCGGCCGTCTGACCCTGGTCGATTTCGACCGGGTTGACATCACCAATTGCAATCGGCAGCTGCATGCCTGTAACGGCACGATCGGTCAGCCGAAAGCCCTGGTCATGGCCGAGCGCTGTCGCGCGATCAATCCCGAGGTTCAGGTCGAGCCGCTGCAGGCGTTCTACAGCCAGGACAATTCCGAAGAATTATTGCAGCGCGGCTACGATTACGTCCTCGATTGCATCGACCATATCACGGCCAAGCTCCACCTGATTGAAACCTGTGTTGTCGGTAAGTTACCGATTATCTCCTCGATGGGCGCTGCCAACAAGCTCGACCCGACGCGGGTCCTCGTTGCGGACCTGGCGAAAACCAAGAGTTGCCGACTGGCCAGGATCATTCGCCGGGAGCTGAGGCGACGCGGCATCAGCGCCGGCGTCAAGACGGTTTACTCGACAGAGGAATTCCGGCCCCTGACGGATGGTCGCCGGGGATCTGTCGCAGAAGCTGCGGACCACTACCAAACTCAGCGTGCACCGCTTGGCAGCTCTTCAGTCGTCCCGCCGCTGTTCGGCCTGACCATGGCCGGCGAGGTCCTCCGTGACCTCCTGGAGTCGAAATCAGCATGATCGATCCTTACTTCTGGCAAATCCCGGCGTTGATGCTGGTCGGTGTGGTCGCGGGTTTCCTCAATGTCCTGGCCGGTGGCGGATCGCTACTGACCCTGCCGTTGCTGATCTTCTTCGGCCTGCCTGCTGCAACGGCCAACGGCACCAATCGCATTGCAATTTTCTGTCAGAACATCTTTGCCATCACCGGGTTCAAACGTCAGGGGGTCTTCCCGATCCGCCTGGCCCTGCTCTGCATGCCGCCGGCGCTGCTCGGCAGCTACCTCGGCGCCAACCTGGCCATTAGCGTTGATGAGATGCTGTTTCGCCGGTTGCTCGCCCTGATCATGGTCGGAGTCCTGCTGTTTATGGTCTTCGATCCGATGAAGCGCTTCCACAGCCAGGAAAAGCCGATGACGCCGATGCGTACGGCCGTCCTCATGGTCAGTTTTTTCGGTGTGGGTATCTACGGTGGATTCGTTCAGGCCGGGGTCGGTTTCCTGATCATTACCGCCCTGCTTGTCCATGGTCTCGACCTGGTACGGATCAACGCTGTAAAAGTCCTGGTGATTTTCGCTTTTACCGCGGTTGCTCTTGGCGTGTTCATTTCGCACGGCCAGGTCGATTATGTCCTCGGTCTGTCCCTGGCGGTCGGAAATTCCCTGGGGGGCTGGATCGCGACGCATTACGCGGTGAAGAAAGGTCACGACTGGATCAAGCGCTTTGTGATCATCACCGTGCTGGTGTTTGCCTTGCGGCTTCTGCTGCCGTAGCCTGTCCAAGAGTTGCGCCGGGGGAGAGATATGTTATCCTGATTGAGC
This sequence comes from uncultured delta proteobacterium, assembly GCA_963715335.1. Lineage (GTDB taxonomy): Bacteria > Desulfobacterota > Desulfuromonadia > Desulfuromonadales > BM103 > JAFDBW01. Next base: position 299,441 of record CAVQRZ010000001.1, on the reverse strand, counting down.
CTGTAATATTATGTTATGTAATGGATTGATGTCATGCCAGAACCGATACCCCTTGTCGCACGGGGCCCGCAGCAACAGCTGCCGGTAGTCAAGCCGTCCACGCATTCCGCGGGCGGTGATGCTGTCGCCCGCCTGCTGGTTGAGCGGGGCCTGATCACCGAAACCCAACTGAGCTACGCCAAACGGGTTAAAGCCAAGCTGGTTTCCGACCGGTCCCTGATCGAAGTCTTCCAGGAATTACGTCTGCTGACGAACCGTCAGCTCAACCAGGTCCTTAAAGAACAGCGCCTGAGCATTCGGCTTGGCGACTTGCTGGTCGAACTGGGCTATATCCGCCAGAACGAACTCAATGCCGCTTTGTCCATACAGCAGGAGAGCAAATCACAAAAGCTCGGTGGTGTGCTGGTTGAATACGGTTTTATCGACGAGCACCGGCTGATGAAAATCCTGGCGACGAAGCTCGGTTATCCTTTTGTTGAACCGGCTTTCCCTGATATTGATCGCGACCTGCTGGCCCGGGTTCCGGCCAAGGTTTTTTCCCGGCATTCTTTTATCCCGGTGGCAAGGGAAAACGATCACATCGTAATTGCCTTTGCCGACCCTCTCGATCTGGAAGACCATGAAGCAGCGGACCGGATCTTCGGCCGCAAGATTATACCGGCAATCGGGACTCGTCAGGTCATCCGTGAAGTCATCGAGCTGCATCGCCGTGGAGCCCGGCGCAGCGCGACTGAAGTGGCTGACGATTCGACGATCATCGGTATCGTCAACAGTCTTTTTGATGAGGCCATGCAACAGAATGTCAGCGACATCCACGTCGAGCCGATGAAAGACCGCCTGCGCATCCGTTTTCGGCGTGATGGTGTGCTCGGTGTTCACAAGGAGATCGGCCTGGAGCTGGCAGCGCCGATCGCGACCCGCCTGAAAGTCATGGCGGAAGCCGATATCGCCGAGCGGCGCCGTCACCAGGATGGCCGCATCTTTTACGAGAGTGCAGTCACCGGGATGTCTCTCGACTTGCGGGTCTCTTTTTATGTCACCGTCCACGGCGAAAAGGTTGTGCTGCGGCTGGTGAACAAAAAGGGTGAACTGCTCGGCATCGAAGATATCGGCATGGCGCCGCGCATGCTGCAGAAGTTTCGCGATGACTGCCTCACTTCGCCGAGCGGCATCATGGTGGTCACCGGTCCGACCGGGGCAGGCAAAACCACCACACTGTACAGCTGTGTCAATCATCTCAACGACCTGGAGGCAAGTATCATCACGGCCGAGGAGCCCGTCGAATATGTGATCGACGGCATTTCCCAGTGCTCGATCAATCCAAAAATCGGCCTGACCTTTACCGAAACGTTGCGTCATATCGTTCGCCAGGACCCTGACATTATCGTCATGGGCGAAGTGCGGGATAATTTTTCCGCCGAGACGGCTATTCAGGCGGCTTTGACCGGACACCTGGTGCTGACGACCTTTCACACCGAGGATACCGTCGGTGGCCTGTTGCGCCTGCTGAACATGGGAATCGAGGCCTTCCTGATCGCTTCGACGGTGACCTGTATGCTTGCCCAACGTCTGCTGCGCAGGCTTTGTCAGGGTTGCGCCGCACCCTATACGCCGACCCCCGACGAATACCGCCGCCTCGGTTACACCCACGGGGATCTGGCAGGGGCCAACCTGCAGATCGGCCATGGCTGTTCAGCCTGCCGTTTCACCGGCTACATCGGGCGGGTCGGGATCTTTGAGCTTCTGATTCTGAATGACGATGTCAAGGAGGCGGTCCTTGCGCGCAAGACCGTACAGGAAATCCGCCGGACCAGCATTGAAACCTCGGGTCTGGTGACCCTGCTTGAAGATGGGATTGCCAAGGCTGCTCTCGGTAAGGTTTCCCTGCCGGAGGTTCTGCGCCGGCTGCCCCGCTCGGTCAAGCCGCGCCCGTTGCATGAGTTGCGGCGTTTACTTGGAGAATAGTTTTGGCCAATAGACCGCTGGCAGAGATACTCACTGAAATGATCGATGCCGACCGGGTGCGTCTGCCGGTGCATCCAGGATTGTCCGGGCAGGTCAAGGAATGTCTCGCAGCCGGGGATGTCAAGCCTGGCCAGCTTTGGGCGTTGGTCGGTGACGATCCGTCATTGTTCTGCGGGTTGTTTCGTGCCGCCAACTCTTCCTTTTATGCAGGGTTGCCGAAAACCTTGTCGATTGAGGAAGCGGTCACCCGCCTGGGCTGCGACAAGGCTGTCCGGATTGTTGAAGAGGCCTGTCAAAGTAGCGCCGGCCCCATCAAGGAGGAGTTGATTTTGCGCTACATGCCCGGCCTCTGGCAACATGCCCAGGGGTGTGCTCTCGGGGCCCGATGGCTGGCGAGTCGTTGCGGCTATCTGGCGATTGCCGGTCACGCCTATTGCGCCGGACTGCTGCACGATATCGGCAAGCTGGTTCTGCTTGCGGCCATGCAAACTGTCGCCAGCGACAGTGCCCCGGAGATGGAACTTTCCCAGTCATTGGTCTTGGAGGTTCTCTCCACGATGCATGTCGAGCAGGGCCTGCGTCTGTTCGATAAATGGGGCCTGCCGGAGGTCTACAGGACGGTCGTTTTGGAGCATCATGCCGAGGAACGGGAGACCCAGGACACGATCGTCGCCCTGGTCTGTCTGGCGAACAAAGGGTGCCGCAAACTTGGCCTGGGCCTCGAGAAGACTCCGGACCTGGTCCTGCCGACAAGCAGAGAAGCGCAATTTCTCGGTATCGATGAAATTGCCCTGGCGGAATTTGAAATCATTCTGGAAGACCGGTTTCTCCGAGGCGGGGTCGTAACGGCGGGGTAAAAGGCGGATTCCTCGAGCTCCGGATAATTCATGACGTTTTAACTTTAACTTATCCGGTTTTTTGCTAAACTTCTCCAATCAATTCAATCGGTCGACAGGGAGTCGGTATGACGAAATCGATAGCACAGATATTGAAACTGAAAGGGCGGGAGGTCTACAGCATCGCCCCGGACGCAAAGATTTACGATGCCCTGAAGGTGATGGCCGACGCCGGCATCGGCGCCCTGGTCGTTCTGGACAAGGACCAGGGCCAGGTGATCGGGGTTTTTACCGAGCGGGATCATGTGCGTAAAGTTGATCTCAGTGGCCGGTGTTCCCACCGGGCCTTCGTTCATCAGGTCATGTCGGAGGATATCTGTTATGTCACCCCGGAAGTGACGGTTGATGAGGCCATGGCGATCATGACGGAAAACCGCTGTCGACATTTGCCGGTCATGGAAAAAGACCGACTGGTCGGCCTGGTGTCGATCGGCGACCTGGTCAAGGCTTCCCTGGAAGAAAAGGATTTTGTCATCAAGCAGCTCAAAAAGTACATCAAGGGTGACGCCTGATCCGGTTGGCTGCTACCAGATGATGAAAGAGATAGTCCCGCCGCCTGAGCATGGGCAGACACCCCGCGAAAGGCTGTTACACGCCCTCTCCGCAGAGCCGCTGTCTGCCAGATCGCTCTCACAACTGGTCAGTCTCTCCGAACGTGAAGTCTTCGATCATTTGCAGTTCCTGCAGAAAACCCTGAAAACCCGTGGCCAGAGACTGGTTTTGACACCGGCGACCTGCTTCGATTGTGAATTTGTCTTTCGCAAGCGTGAACGCCTCACCCGGCCGGGACGCTGCCCTGTCTGCCGCAGCACCCACCTGAGCGAGCCGCTCTTTTCTCTGGATCAACCTAAAAAAAACTTAACTGGAAGCGAGTGTTAAAAAATAGAGTTCGTTGGATTCAGAGTCATGTTAAAAATTCAACAATAGGCAACCTTGCCTAATAAATTAGCTGCCCTCACGCAACAGACGGTCACGAAATGCTTCGTCGATCGGATTTGGCCCGAGCCAGAGGCCGAAATAGGCGACAGCAAAGTCGTGGCCAGGGACACTGCCGAGCGGTTCACCGTTGAGTCGCAGCTCGGTGCCGATGGCCGGGTGATAGACCAGGCTGTAGCGGTCTCCTTTCTTGATATAGCGGAATAGCTGGTAAAAGTCGTTCAACCGCCCGACCAGAGCCGAGTACTTCTCGGGCGGCAAATTCTCGCGCAAAAGCTGATCCGACGAGCTGGCGAAATCCTCGGCCTTAAAATTCCGCAGATAAGCTATTTCAAGAAGTTTAGGAACATCATCCGTCCAGCTTGATGCGGCCTGTCCGTCCGGCAAATAAAAACCACCCACATAGACATCAAAGAACAGGGCCCAGGTTAACAGAGCGGTGCCGGTCAGCTGTAATTCTGTATCCATGACTTGACGACGCGGTTCGAAACTCACACCTTCGATATCGACCGATGTCGAAGCAGGGGCCGCCCAGAGCAGCACGATCAAGAAAACAAAACATCTCCGCATGACTGAACCTCTCAGAAAAAGCGCCGATAACACCCTTCGGCGCTCGCCAGTTTTTGTCGACTCCAGAGAAGCAGGGGGGTCACTCCTGCCCAAACAACCGCAAGGACCAGCAGGGTAAACAACGGGCTGTCACCAAAGCTGGCAGCACCCAGGCGAACCCCTCCCCAGTAGGCAAGCGGCCCACCGACGGCGCCCAAAAAGGCACCGAGCAGGTAGTGCCCGGAAAGCCAGTGCAGGGAAAAACGGAACAGGGTGGCGAACTGAACCCAGATAACAAAAACCCATAGCGGCAGCCACAGTGGCCAGCGGGGATCGGCATTAAATGTAAAGAGACCCGCGGCCTGCTGCAGGCTGTCCACCAGGATACCGATCAGGCCGGCGCAAAAGGCCAGTTGCATGTCCGCTTTTCTGGCGTCTGTCAGCAGCAGGTGAAGCGCCACGAGACTTAGGGCGCCAAACGCGCCACTGAGCGGAAAACCGTAAGCCGCTCCGAGCACGCAGCTAAACCAGCCAAGCTGGTAAAGCACGATATTGATGATCTTGCTCAGCGATGCCGATAACATCGAAGTACCTTTCAGTCGCGCCCCGGCTTGTCCAGCTCCAAATGAGCAAGATCGATGATGCGGTTGGCAAAACCGGCCTGGCAATAGGCGAAGTAGTACTCCCACCTGCGCAAGAAGCTTTCGTCGTAGCCGAGTCCGAAAATTCTCTGTCTCTGCGCCAGGAGAGTCTTTCGCCAGAGGTCAAGGGTGCGGGCGTAATCGAGGCCGTAATTCTCCAGCCTGGTCATGGCCAGCTCGGTGCCCGCCATCGCCTTGGCTATCGCACCGAGTGACGGCAGGTGACCGCCGGGGAAGATATGCTTGCGGATCCAGTCGGAGCTGGTGCGGTAGGCGTCGTATTTGCGGTCCGGGATCGTGATGACCTGAATCACTGCGCGCCCGCCGGGGCGCAGTGCCCGATCGCAGGTCTGGAAAAACGTCTTGAGCCCGGCGTGGCCGACGGCTTCGAGCATCTCGATCGAGACGATCTTGTCGTACTGCCCGTCAACGTGACGATAGTCGCACAGTTTAAGCTCGATCCGGTCGGCCAACCCGGCCGCCTCCACCCGCTCTCGGGCCAACGCCAGCTGCTCATGCGAAAGGGTAATGCCCGTGACCCGGCAGCCTGTTTGCCGTACCGCTTCGATGGCGAAGCTGCCCCAGCCGCAGCCGATTTCCAATACGTGGTCGTTGCTGCTGAGTTGAGCTTTCTCTATGATCTCCTGCAGCTTGTTGCGCTGTGCCTGCTCAAGGCTTTCGTTCTCACCCCGGAACAGCGCCGCCGAGTAGGTCATGCCCGGGTCGAGGAAGATGGCGAAGAACTCGTTGCTCAGGTCGTAGTGCTCACGGATATTACGCGAACTGCCTTTGATGGTATTGGCTCGCAACAGGTGGCGCAGGACATTGAGCCTGCGGACAAGAAAAGACGTGACCAGGTTTCGGTCGTCGATCAGCTCAGCGTTGGCGGTCAGCATGTTCAACAGGCCCGGCAGGTCTGCTGTCGTCCAGTCTCCGTCGGTATATGCTTCACCGAAACCTATTTCTCCGCCTGTCATAACCCTTCGGAAGAACCGGTTTTCATGGACCTGCAATCGCTGTGGGGAAGAGCCTTGATCGCCGTATTCCAGGAAACCGCCATCCGGCAGTTTCATTTGCAAAGCTCCTTGTTGCAGCTGCAATAGGTGCTTGTGGGTAATAATCCGGCCGAGCCGGTCGAGCAGCGTCGGCGGCACCGGGCGGATAGTCATGCGGTGATTGGGGACCGGCTTGGTAAACACGGGAAGACTCCTTTGCCAATAAAGCTTCGCCGCCTGCCACAAGATGCGCGGCATGGTCAGGCTGGCGGTCAGAGGGTGTCTGATCAGGGTGCGCAACATGGTCCGCCCGGTAAGCGGTTCTGCCTGCCCGTGGATCCGGGCGATCAGAGCCAGTTGTTCATTTCGATGATAGTGAATCTTGTTGTCGAGCTGCCGCTGCGGTTCGGTGAGTAGAAACTCGTAGCGGCCTTTGCGAGAAAAAAATGGTGAAACGTGAAATTGTTTGGCGACACTGAAGTGCAGCTGTCCTTCGCGGTTTTCCGCAGAGTTTGTGTCGAGCAGGTAAAGATGCATTTCGCCAAAAGTATTGTTGACCTGGGCCAACACGTAGCGGAGCTGCTGGTCGGGGTTGTAGCAGTAGAAGAAGCTGATCGGATTGAAAACATAATTGAAATAGCGCGCCGAAGTAACCAGAACTACTTTTCCAAGAGGTTCGTTGATTCCCATTTCGGTGAGGGTTTGTCCCAGCTTCTGTTGCAGCGGCAACGAGTTCGCCTGCAGGTAATCCTTGTCGTGGATCGCGACTGGCCGCAGCTGATTGTAGCCGAATAACGGATTTTGTCGCGCCAGCTCCGGCAGCTCATTAATATCGAAAGCATAGAAGTAGACAGGATAGCGGAAGCTGTGCTTCACCGGGGCCAGCCGGGCATGGCTGACCTCCCCCTGGTAGATCAATGAGTTCATAGCTCCGCTCCGAAATCTTTCCCGACGGCGACCGCCGAGCGGACCGCGTCTTCATGGAAGCCGTAACCGAAATAGCTGCCACAGAACCAGGTATTGTTTACACCATTGAGGTTTGGCAGCTCCGTCTGGGTGCCCAACGAGGCAAAACTGTACTGCGGGTGGTGGTAAGGGAACTCGGCAATCACCGTACCCGGCCGGAAGTCCTGCTGCCGGTTGAGGGTTACGCAGTAGTGCCGGTCTGCAGAGAAGCCCTGTAACAGGTTCATGTAATAACTCACATAGACCGGACGGGCGCCAGAGGTGAATGATTCTCGGGTAAAGTTCCAGGCCGACCATGCAGAGCGCAACTCTGGCAACAGTGCAGTGTCAGTGTGCAGCACTGTGTGGTTGATTTGATACTCCCATGGAGACAGTAGCCGCTGTTCTTCATTACTTGGGTCGCCGAGCAGTCGCAACGCCTGATCCGCATGGGTTGCGATGACCACTCGGTCGAACGTTTCGCTGTGGCCATCGGCAAATTGCAGCCGCACACCACCAGCTTGACGAAAGACTTTATCGATATGGGCATTGAGCTTGATTTTACCGTTAAAAAGCTTCTGGAACGCTTTTACGTAACTGTAGCTGCCGCCGACTACCGTCATCCATTGCGGCCGGTTGCGGAAGGAGAGCAGCCCGTGGTTTTTGAAGAAGTGCAGAAAAGCCTCTGCGGGAAAACCAGCCGCCCGGAACGTCGGAGTCGACCAGATCGCCGCTGCCATCGGCAGCAGGTAGTTGTCTACCATGAAGCTGGAGAAACGGCCACGCTCCAAGTATTCACCAAGAGTGATTGGCGGGATCGTTCCTGCATCTAGGTCGTTGCACGCCTGCTTGTTAAAACGGCCGATCTCAAACAAAAAGCGGAAGAAACTCGGGCTGACCAGGTTTTGACGCTGGGCGAACAAGCCGTTCAGATTGTTGCCTGCGTAGACCAGGCCGGTCTGCTTGCACTGAAAGCCGAACGACATCTCAGAATTGCGAGTTTGAACCCCTAGCCGGGAGAGAAATTTCCGGAACAGCGGATATGTGACATCGTTCAAAACAATAAAGCCGGTATCGACCGCCAACCCCTTGTCCGGGCCATCCTTGATTTCGATGGTGTTGGTGTGGCCACCGAGATAGTCATTCCGCTCCAGCAGTGTTACCCGGTGCTTCAACTGCAGCAGGTAGGCGCTGACAATTCCCGCAACACCGCCACCGACCACTGCGATCTTTAAATTGTTATCGTTCATCGTCCCACCTGTTGCTTCGGAAACCAGGGGAAAAATGCATTCGTGCGTTGCTTGTAACGTTCAAACTCCTCATTGCCGGCGTACCTCTCCTCGAGCATTGGGATTCCAGAGACTTTTAACAGCAGAAAATTGATCAGCAGCGGGCTGATAATCGCCAGCCAGCCTAAAGGAGCGCCCAGCGCGATCAGGAAGATGCCCCACCAGAGGATCGCCTCGCCGAAATAGTTGGGGTGGCGGGTGAGTCGCCAGAGCCCGTCACGCATGATACGCCCCCGGTTCTCGGTGACACGTTTGAACTGCAGCAGCTGCCAGTCGCCGATCGCTTCGAAGGCAAAACCGAACAACCAGATCAGCACACCAAGCATGTCGAGCCAGCCGAGCGGCCCTCCAGCATCGTGAATCACCAGTAGCAGGGGCAACGCGACCACGTAGATTACCGTTCCCTGCAGCAGGTAGATCTGCAAAAAACTTCGCCAGATAAAGGTTTGCCCCCAACTCTCACGCCATTGCCGGTAGCGTGGGTCTTCACCCTCTTCATTCTGCTTGCGTTTCGCAATATGGCCAGCCAGTCGCAGACCCCAGGCACTGATCAAGGCCAGCATCAACAGTTGCCGAGCCTCGCCGCTGCCGTAAGCAACCGAACCACTCCAACCGATAAACACGAAGCCGAGTCCGTAGGCGATATCGACAATGCTGTTGTCCCGTAGCTTGAGCGCCAGCAAAAACACCAGCGTCATAAAGCAAAGGAGTAAGAGTGCGGTCAGTAAAAACAGGTTCATCTCTTTCCTCAAGCCGTATCAGGCCTCTAGCCAGCGGCCGATCAGGAAGCTGCCGCTTGCTACCAGTGTACAGAGTAGCGTACCCCAGACAATATCGACGACGACGACCTTGATTGGCCATTGCCGTAAAGTCGCCAAGTTGGTCAGGTCGTAGGTTGCGTAAGTGAAAAAACCGAACAACGCCCCCCAGAGCGCCGCTTTGGCCAGAGACCCAGCATCCAGTCCGGGCTTGACGGCGAACAGGATAATCCCGACGATATACATGAAGTAGAACACCAGTGCGGCCGGCCAGTTAACCATTGGGCTAAGCAGATGCGACAGACTGTTCTGGTAGAAGTTCTTCGCTACGACTCCCAACCAGAGCAGGTCGATGGCGAAAAAGACTGGTATCGTCAGTAGGTAAAGTTTCAGATAATAACTGAACATCGCGTCTCCTTATAGAATAAATGCTCTAGCTTGTTATCCACCACGGGCTCCTTTTATCGGTAAATTTTTACTTGATATTTTTATTTTTATATATATTATTCAGATAAATACTGTTTTGTCTAGGACAAAAATGAAAATTCAGCAGCTCAGTCACGAAATCGGTGTCGGCCTCGACACATTGCGCATCTGGGAACGTCGATATGGTTCCCCGGTTCCTGGCCGCGATGCCCATGGACACCGTAATTATAGCCGCAATCAGGCAGAAGAGCTGCGCGTCGTGAAAAAACTTCAGGATTTGGGGCAGCGTCCGGGAAAAATATTTGCTCTCTGTCCAAAGGATCGCCGCGAGCTTCTAGAGACGTTGACCTCTCAAAAGCTCCCCGACGATCAACGCTTGAAGAATCTAATTGAAGAGATGAGTTCTCAGCAGATAGCCGCCGAACTGGCTGTTCAACGCAGCAGCCTTGGCCTGAGCGGCTTCATCAAGCAATGCGTAATGCCGTTGCTGCAGCTGCTCGATCATGGCTGGACCACCGGGCGACTAAGTATCGCCCGGGAACATCTGATCACCGATCAGCTGGAGAATCTTCTCAAACTCGAACTCGACAAAACAGCCACGGAGAATCGGCCGCAAATTGTATTTTTGACCTTGAGCGGTGAGCGCCACAAAATCGGCCTGTTGCTGTCGGCGGTTATTTTTCAACGGGCCGGACTTCAGGTCCTCTGGCTCAGGGAAGATCTGCCATTGTCAGAAATCCCTCAGTTGGCCACTGACCTCGGCGTGACCGGGGTGGCCCTGTCATTCAGTAGTCATTATGCCAGCCGCCAGGCCAAGCAAGACCTGAGAACTTTGCGCAAGAGCCTAGATCCAAGAATCAAAATCATCGCCGGGGGACACGCGGTGCAGCAGATGAGCAGTCTGCCAGACCTGCTGATCTGCAATAATCTGGAGCAGATTCCACCGCTGATCCGCCAGCATTTCATTAAACAGCAAAGTAGGGAGGAAGTACGATGAGTCCAGCGGCCTGTTTTTCCCGCAGGTGCGGCCTTGATGAAACGGAAACCGCTGATGCGCAAAGGTTGTTACATGTCAGATCAACAATCACGGCGCTGCCGCGCACTCGGGTAATGACGGTAACATCCGAACAAAGGGGTTCTGAGTGCCGCAGCGCCGTTTTCGAATTTATGGATGACCCGGGGCCATTTTACCTGCAACAAGGGCAGGACAAAGGATGCTCGACGGCCCATTTGGAGAAGACGAGATCGGGAGAATTTCAAGTTTATGGAGCAACCCTGGTTGAAATTTCATGAATTGTGGTGCTCCTCTAGTCTTGGGGTCGGTTACATTCTTCTGTTTGGCGGGAGTAGGTTGAAATCATGGATTCCTTGACTCAACTCACACTTGGCGCGGCGGTCGGCGAGGCTGTTATGGGGCGCAAGGTCGGCCGCAAAGCGATGCTTTGGGGTGCCGCGTGTGGGACCCTGCCTGATCTGGACGTTTTTTTGCCCCTTGGCGACCCAGTCAAAGACTTCATCTACCACCGTAGCTTCAGCCATTCGATTTTTGTCCTCAGCCTGTTGACCCCGCTGATTGTCTGGCTGATCCTCAAGCTGCATCCGAAACTCGCCCGCTACAAAAAGAGCTGGGTTGCGTTGGTCTGGTTTTGTTTCATGACCCACATTCTGCTCGATTGTTTTACCGTTTACGGCACTCAAATCTTCTGGCCGCTGTCGGATTATCCGGTCGGCTGGGGGTCGATCTTCATCATCGATCCCCTGTACACTGTTCCACTATTGTGCGGCGTCATCGCGGCGCTGGTCATGAGCCGGACCAGCGACCTCGGCTACCGGGTCAATCGAGGAACCTTAAGCCTGACCACTTTCTATCTAATCTGGAGTGTCGCTGCGCAAGCCTACGTAACCTCGGCAGTAGAAGACTCACTCACACGGCAGGCGGTCACCTACGACAAACTCTTGGTCAGCGCCGGTCCTTTGAATACCCTGCTCTGGCGAATCATTGCGCAACAGTCGGATGGTGATTATTATGAGGGTTATTACTCGTTGCTGGACGGCTACAGCGAGGTGACGCTGAATCGTTATGAAAGCCACGCTGAACTGCTGGCCAGCCTGGAAGATCACTGGCCGGTAGAAAGATTGCGCTGGTTCACTAAAGGCTTTTTCAAGGTCTGGCAGGCCGACGGCTCGGTCGTCATCAGCGATCTGCGCATGGGCGCTGAACCGAGCTATGTCTTTTCCTTCATCGTCGCCGAATCCGGCAACCCACACCTCAACCCTGTCCCGGCACAACGTCTGCGGGCGAACCGGGATCCGGGTATGTTGAAAGATGTCTGGGCCAGAATCTGGTCCGCAAAGTCATCCTGACGATGAACGTCCTCGGAAAATTAAAAAAGGAGAACCATTGGGAACCTTCACGTAAATCAGGTCATGACCGCGTCTTGCAACAATGGAGATCTGTTATCTTAGTGCAAAGGTCAATTTTTCAAGTAATGTCTGTGACCTTATTCAGCTCCCTGAGATGTGTGTATAGGTGATGATGCAGAGAACCTGCACCTGAAGGTCATCCCGGATCAAAGATATCGACTTGGTGACATGTGGTGAATGCCGCCTGGGGAGACTCGTAGCAAAACAGCAAATTATTCTCTTAAGAATCCCCAGCGGTACCCCATTGCTTCGTAACACGAAACCGGGTCTGGCCGCCTCTTAGAGGATAATTCATTAATTCCTGCCCTAAGGAGAGACAAATGCTTAAGCGGATACATTATATGAGCAGTTTCGTAGAGGAGATGTCTGGCAACGAAATTGAGAAACTTGCAAGTCAAGCGGCGAAGAATAATGCTGAACATGACATAACCGGAGTCTTAATGGCAAAGGGAGGGTTATTTTTTCAGATCATAGAAGGCCCAGAAGAAAATATTGACAAGCTTTTTACTAATATTTTGAAGGATCCCCGGCATGAAAAGATAATCACTCTTGGAATACAACTCGGAGACTTAAAAAGGTTGTTCCCGAACTGGCACATGAAGGAGATTAACCTGGATACAACCACATCAGTGAGATTACAGCCGGTGAAGGCGATTATAGATGCAGTTCACGCACAGTCGGCAATTATTGCAAATTTGACCGAAGCTTTAGCAGCGTCAGCCTGGACTGAACTTTTGGATTCTAATATCAAGGAATGAAGAGAAAGGGGGCTCATTAATCCACAAAACATGGCCACTTGGAAATGGGTGGCCTTTCCTATTTGTCAGGGCTAGTAAGAACTCCGCAAAACTGCCAATCTGAGCATCCCGGAACAATGCAGTAATATAAATAAAAATACCCACAAAATGATGGTCACTTGGATCTCACTGGGTAGCTATCTACTTTTTTTAGGGGTAGCAAGACATCTCTCGGCTCCGATCCTTGTTCTGCCAGGCCGACCTCAAAATTCACTACGATAGGGACAATTTTGGGCCCTTTTCTGCTTTTTAACTAATTGAATCTACATCACAATAAAAACAGCTAGAATTTTCCATCTAAAATTTCCACAAGTTTATCAATACCTTATCGTTCCTCATCTTGAAATTCTCAAAATCTTCAGATTGTGGCCTGAGATTTGCTGAAATGAATTGTTGTTCTAGACACTTTTAGATGTGGGAGACAATGCAGACATTTGCAATTTTAATGGCCAGTATGGGTGTTGTCGTTGCCTTGATTTATCACTTCTCGTCGTGGTCGGTTTTATTAATCGTCGGCACGTTGGTTATGTTGTCGTGTGTGTTTGTCGCTTTTTTGTGGCGTAACCTACGCCAGTTTAATTGGACAAACGAGCCGGATTCAGAGTGAAATGTCTAACGTCGAGTGCGCCAAGGCCATATAAGTGGCGTCTCTATAAATTAGGTTATTGAGACAGAATTTATACACAGATTGGAATCGAAACTTGCCAGACTCAAGACTTGAACAACGCAATAAAAAACGCATCGCAATAAAGTTCGGACACGACAAGCTAGAACACATCGGTTATTTGAGCGACGTCTCGTCTCAAGGCTTCTTCGTGGAATCACGAATAGTCTACAAAACTGGTGTCGAACTGAATTGCGAGCTGACAACACGCGACGGAGAAATAATTCTGATAGCAGGTCGGGTGCAATGGTCTAAAAAGGGAGCCCTGCGCCTTAACCATATAATGAAATCAGGAATGGGGGTCTATATTCTAAAGTTTTTGAAAGGCGAAGAAGTGTATCTCACTTTACACGACTTAAAAGAGAAATCAGCATCTTGTTGATAGAGATAAGACAATCCACTTCCCCACAGCCTCCTTTTCTGTATGTGGGGCTTTTTTGTTTCATCGTCGGTGAGAGATTTATGAGCTTTTTTTGCTAAGCTTGCCTTGATGACTCACAAAACAATAAAGCAAAACAAGAGCGTTGCATGAAAAAGATAGAAGGATGCCCACAAATAGAGATACGAAAAGCCGGTGGCAATGAGTACTACTTTGTCTTCAAGTTGCCATACAATGGAATTTTCATAAGCATATTTTTCGAGGACATTGTAGAGGCCGTTGCAACAGCCGAAAAAATAAAAAGAACCTCCACGGAAGACGGATGTTATCTTCGCAAAGGAACCTCACCAGATCAATCTTGGTTTACCTTCAAAGCTCAGAATAATTCTTCAATTGGTCAAAGCTCAATATATACACACAGCCTGTCTATGGAAGCCGGAATCCAATATATGAAGGAACATCTACTAGAGGCAGAGATTGTTGATTTGACGACATAAAATTTATAGGTTCATCGCCATACAGAAATCATAAAGGCCCCAATCTGTGGGTTGAGGGCTTTCTTTGATTGCAGACTCTCCAGTAAATGAGTAATCTCACAAGTCATCTTTAATGTAAGGCTTTGGACATATTAGGGGATATCAGTGCAGACAAAATCAAAAATCCTTGTTGTTGATGATGAGCTCTTTTTCAGAAGTGTGCTGAAAAATGCCCTTGAAGACCAATACGACATCATAGAAGGGGAAAATGGTGAGGACGCCATCTCTCATGCCAGGGCACTGAAACCCAACCTGATTATCATGGATGTTGAAATGCCCGTAAAAGACGGGATTGATGCCTGTCGTGCTCTCAAGGAGAACGCTGAGACTAGAAAAATCCCTGTCATCTTGTTCACCTCGCTGTCAAAAAAGGAAGACATTGCTCGTGGGCTAAAGGTCGGCGCTGACGATTACATTGCAAAACCGATGTGTCTCCCAGAAATCCTTGCTCGGGTAGGCGCTCACCTCAGACCCAAAGACTACTATTCTGATTTAGAGCAAAGAGATTTGATATTGCTCCTTGAGCTGGCAGAAAACATTTCTGCGATCCGCAACCCGATGACCATCCTTCATCTGATCGTTGACAAGATGGCGGATATGATTGGCAATGCGCGCTGCTCCATTGTCAGCATCAACAACGAAGGTATCCCTTATGTCAAAGCCAGTAGCGACCTCGAGATCCATGAAGATATAAAGTTGGAGTTATGTAATTATCCGGAAATCGACAAGGCCCTTGATTCAAAACAGCCCGTTATAATTAATGACATAAAAAATGACCCTCTCATGGACTCCGTAAGGACACAGATTAAAGGTCTTAATTTCAATTCAATCGTTGTCATTCCGGTCATTAAAAAGGAGAGCGTCATAGGGACTTTTCTCCTGCGGATGGCGACCCCTCTGTCCGATGGTGTCACCAAAAGAATCCACAAGCTGTGTCAATTGGTTGCGAACCTTTCCGCAAACGCCTTGGAAACGGCGATCCTGTTCGAGAGGACACAAACCGCACAAGAATATTTTGAGGAAATGTCCATTCGGGACGGATTAACAAAACTCTACAACCATCAGCATTTTTACAGCTGTCTGGAAAAAGAGTTCAGCAGAGCGAGCCGCTATCACACGGCTCTTTCCCTGGTCTTTTTTGACATCGATAACTTTAAACGGATTAACGACAATTACGGTCATACCCAAGGCGATATGGTCCTCGGTACAATTGGTCAACTCACGAACAGCATAGCCAGGCAAAGTGATATACCAGCACGATATGGCGGAGAAGAATTTGCGGTTATCCTACCAAACACTACCTCAGAAGGAGCCCTGCAGGCGGCAGGCCGAATAAGCTCGCTAATTCGGGAACACAAGTTTGAAGGCCTCAATGGCGAACAGGTTACAATCAGTTCAGGCACCTCAACCTTCACAGAGAACAGCATCCAATCTTGCGATAAGCTTGTGCAACTTGCTGACAAGGCAATGTACAAGGCTAAGTCACTGGGCAAGGACCGTATCTCACAAGATTGAAAGCGTTCAAACTGCATTTGAGAACTGTTTTATTTATCACGATTACTGAGACGAAAACCGGCTTATTATTGATAGACATTCAGGAAGACAAAATTATGGCCACCAGGGAACGATCCTTGGTGGTCTTTTTCTTACATTGCAGGGGTACAGGATGTTAAGCTCTCGCAATGAAATCCAAACCTCAGGAAAAAACAATCGCCCATCACGAAAAAGGGGTCAATGTCCCTTACGATCAGATTGATCCTGAAACGTTGCGGAATATGATTCAGGAGTTTGTGACCAGAGATGGTTCAGATTGGGGTGACCCCGGTGGTGCTTTGGAAGATAAGATTGAACAGGTCCTCAAGCAACTTAAAAACAAGCAAGTTAAAGTTGTCTTTGATCTAAAATCGGAGACGGCAAATATTGTCTCCTGCCTATAACCATTAACTACTCCGTTTCATAGGAATATAGCTACTGGGAGGCGGATGGCGTTACTGGATTGCAGGGTAATCAGTAAATTTTGATTCTGTTAGATTTTTAGCCATGAAAACAATGCAGTAAAAAATCCAAGACATTTTCCGATATCTTATATTACAAACCCTGAGACTCACTGCCAGCATTCCCATGGGCGGTTTCAGGAAATCCTACACCTGGTCATGGCGGCATACTGGTAAAGCGCTGGCACCAACATCACGACGCCCTCAAGATTTACAATATTTAAAACAAAAAAAGCGGAGCCAATTTCTGGCTCCGCTTCCAATTCTAGCACTCTTAAATCTTAAACCTGTTTACGCTTCCTATTATATAAAGAGAGGCCGGCAAGGCCACTGCCGAGGAGGAGAAGAGTAGCAGGTTCGGGAACTGGCGCAACAGGAGCGGCGGCGACAATCATATCGTCAAAATCAGAATCACCAATAGGCCGATAACCATTATCATTAAATCCAAAAATATAGGTTCCTATATCCAAATCCAAAGAGAACGAACCAAAGTAATTCAGAGTTGTCGATGTATCCAGTTGAAAAATCCTGAAATATTGTGCAGGATCCGTAAAAGTAAACGGATCGAGAGCGATGTTTACAGGCCCATCACTATCCTCAAAGTAAATATTGTCGGTATCAAAATTAACTGATTCCCAACTCCCCCAGTTTGAGTAATCTTGTGTTGTGAAAGTTGTCCCAGATGAGTCCTCAGTGATGTTCCAGTTACCTGATTCATGAGCAATAGCGGAGTACTGCCACAGTCCATCAAAGTCTAAATCAGAGTTAACCTCATGATAATCAGTGCCAAGAGTACCGAAATAGTTGCTCATGTACGAGTCGATCGTACCAATATTGTACGGGAGGAATGTTGCACCAGCAGAAGTAGAAAACATTAAAGAGATTACTGTTACAACCGTTAGCACTTGGTATCTCATGTGAATTATCCTCTCGGTGAAGAGCGTTACATAAATCGTACAATAAGTTAAGGAGCGATAGGTTAATTTATCATAGCAAGAGTAATGCCACTTTCTAAACCTCTGAAACTAAAGGGGCTTTTATTTACATCTAGAAGGCATGATTGTTTGTGTAAAGAAAACCGACGACCGTTTACGCAGGAGATATTTATTGAAAATTTACCATTTATAAACCACGAAAATCCTCGATTCATAGATCGGGGACTTTTCTTAATTTGCTGTCAATTTAACCCTTGAAAAAGAGCTTGAAGCAGTTATTGTTGAAATGGCTTGTGTTTTTAAAAACAAGCCCTGCTGAAGCGACCCCTAGGGGTTGGCTCTAGGGGTCGTATCTATTATTTCTCATAAGTCACGATAAACAGGAAATTGGAGCCCCTCCTTGAATCCCAAGGTGGGGCTTTCTTACAAGTATTACTGCAATTTATTCTCTCAAATTACCTAAGGACATTTAAACGCCATACTTCTGGATCTCACCAGGTTTTAGTCTAGCCTTCCAGATCCAACATGTATTGGCCCAGCCAGTGCCTGGCGAATTGCATCGCGGTACGTCCACAGCGCTTGCTCTTGTCGTGCGACCACTTGATCGCTGCTCGGGCCAGCTCGTCGTCCCACTGCGGCTCGATGCCGTGCTCGACGCAGAGCTTGGCGATGGTCTTTTCGACGATCTCCAGGTAAAGGCTCTGTTTGAACACGTAAAACGACAACCAGAGGCCGAATCGGTCGGACAGGGAGATCTTCTCTTCGACCGCTTCACCATGGTGGATTTCGTTGTGGATCATCTTGGCGCCCAGGTTGTCGGTGTGAAACTCCGGGAGAAGATGCCGCCGGTTGGAGGTCACGTAAATCAGGACATTTCTCGGCGAGGCATAGACCGAGCCATCGAGGACGCTTTTCAGAATTTTGTAACCCGGATCGTCCGGTTCAAAGGAGAGGTCGTCACAGAGAAGGATGTAGCGATAAGGTTGCTTGCCGATCTGGGCAAAAATGTCTGGCAGGAAATCCAGGTCATGTTTGTCGATCTGGATGATGCGCAGACCCTCACCGGCGTACTTGTTCAGCAGCGCGCGCACCAGAGAGGATTTGCCGGTCCCGCGTGACCCCCAGAGCAGCGCGTTGTTGGCCGGGAAGTTGCGCAGAAACTGGCAGGTGTTGCGCTCGAGGATCTGCTTCTGCTGTTCGATGCCGACCAGTTCCGCCAGGCTGGTGTTCTCGATGTTTTCAATCGGTTCCAGGTAGCCGGCAAAGGAGTGGCGGCGCCAGTTGGCTGCAGTTGTCCTGGCCCAGTCTATCGGTTCAACGGCTTGCGGCAGCAGCTGCTCCACTGCAGAAAGGACGCGCTCGAGTTGCTCAACGACTTCCGGTTTCAAATTCATTGTCCTGCCCTCTGGTCAGCTGGGGTTTGATGTTGGTCGCGAAGGGTTCGACCCGTTGCCGCGCCGGAGTGAAATCAGCCGGCGCAGCCTGGTTAACTGGCCCTTCTCCTCTTCATCGTCACGCAACAGGTTGCGCACCCGCTTTGCGGCAGCAATTTCCCCGCCGGTCGCATAGGCCTCGATATTCTGTTCCATCTCCTTGAGATGGTAGAGATAGTTGACCATCAGGCCACACGATTCCAGCATCCCTTTGTCGGAGGTATCGCCGAGCCAGTTGATGCGTTCAATGCGGGCGCCGTTGCCGAGATGGAATCGGGCGACCGGGTCGAGAGGGGCATGGTCCTTTTCGCGAGGTTCGTGCAGGTAACGGGCGCACAACGAAAGCAGCGGATCCCTCAAGGCTTCGGCGACCTGTTGGTTCTGCCACCAGTTCGGGACATTGAACAACGCATTCGGCTCTGCGGCAACCCCGAGCAGGCGGGCCGCTGCGTCTATGGAGTCCAGGATCGGGTCCTGCTCCTCGCTCGTCGAGGCGGCTTCGACATAGGTTGTCAGCCAGCGCCGGAACCCCGGCAGGGGCGACAGGGTGGAAAAAGTCTTGAGATTCGGCAATTCCTGGCGCAGGCTGTTTACCACCTGCTTGATCAGGAACGGACCAAAGCTGATCCCCTGCAGTCCCTTCTGAGTGTTGGAGATCGAATAAAAGATCGCCGTGTCGGCTTCCAGCGGGTCAATATCCGGGGCGCTTTCATCAAGCAGTTTCTGAATGCTGGTTGCCAGCCCCTCGACCAGTGCGACCTCAATGAAAATCAACGGTTCATCGGACATGCCGGGATGAAAAAAAGCGTAACAGCGCCGATCCGATTCAAGACGGTTATGCAGGTCGTTCCAGGAGCTGATTGCATGCACGGCCTCGTAGGCCATGAGTTTCTCCAGCAGCGCCGCGGGGCTTTGCCAGGTGATGCGTTCGATGGCGAGAAAACCGATATCGAACCAGGAGATCAGCAGGTCTTTGAGGTCGCGGTCCAGGTTGGCAAATTTCGACTGCGTCGTGCGGAAGGACAACAGGTCGGCACGCAGATCGACCAGAAATTTGACGCCCTGGGGGAGGGCGTTGAACTGGCGGAGCAGTCGCTGTTGAGGGGAAACCAGTACTTCGCTCATCCGGTTGGCGGCCTGGCGGAAACTCTTGTCATCGACCATTGCCAATAGGTCTTTAGCCGTAGCCTTGATCTGTTCCCGGTCGATGTAAAAATTGTCTACCAGGGTTTCGAGGAAGTTTCTGCGTCCTGTCTCGCTCAAGGTCAGGTAGCGTTCGCCGAGGACCGCGGCCCGCTGGCGGGCAGAGACTTCGCCGCCGCGACCGGTCAGGCAGTCTTCCATCAGGAGTTTGACCTTGTCTGCATCGGTAGGCGGCAGGTCGGCATTCACCCTGGGCAGGTTGTTCCTGTCCGAGCCGAGGATGTCGCCCCAGGCCCGCCTGATATGTCCCCAATCGAAATGAAAACGTGAATTCATTGCATGGACTCCATGGTTCAGGCCAACCACCAGACGGCGAGGTTGAGCAGGCCGATCAGGAAACCGAGGATGGCGCCGAACAGGTTGATGTATTTGAACTGTTCCTTCATGACCCCCATCAGAAGCCCCTCAACCTGCAGTATATCAAGCTGGTTGACCTTGTCTTCAACCATCCGGGCGATGTTGAGGGTTTCGATCAGCGGCGGGACTTCCTTCTGCAGGACCTCGCCGATCTGATGGTACAGGCTTTCTTCAAGCTCCTCAAGCACATCGGCCGGCAGGCGCTCTGCCAGGCGGCCCAGCCGGTGACGGTACACCAACGCATCGATCTGGTCCTTGAGAACCTTGTCGATCGCCTCTGCCGCCTGGCTGGACCTGGCCAGTTTCAGGACCTGGTCGCCGAGTTCGGCCTGCAGTTTCGCAATGCCGTTCTCCGGCAGGTTCTCGTTGAGCAGGCTGCGGAAGGATCTGTCTTTGACCCGCTGCAGCCCCTGCTCGGCAAAGCCGAGCAGCAGCTCGGTCGTCCGCCGGCTCTGCACCGCGGCGACGGAACGTTCGCTCAGGTAGCGTCTGGCCCCGGCGATTTTTTCATAGGGGGCCTTTTCGAGGAAACTGCTCAACGGCTTCTCCAGCAGGCTCTCCAGGCGTTCACGCAGCAGGGTCGCGACCTGTTGTTGGGTCTGCTCTTCACGCAGCCAGCGGGAGATCTCTTCGCCGGCCTTGTCGAGAAATCCGGGGACCTTGTTGTAAACCTGTTCGAGGTTGATAAAGTTGCTCAGCAGGCCGGCCAGCCCGCCAAGGGAGTCGAGAAAGGTGTCGATCCCCTGTTTGGCCCTCTCGGCCAGGCGCTGGCGGAACTCCGGGTCGTAGAGAAGCCCGCCGAACCGCTCGAGGAGCGGGGGGACTTCGCGTTCAACCTGCTGCAGGAGGACTTCGACCAGGTCAGTCGGCAGCATATCGCGCAGGGTTTGGTCACTCAACAGCAGCCGCTCGATGCGTTGATCAACGAATCTCTCCACGGTCTGGGCGGTCTCGGCAGAATGCAGGACCGTGGTCAGGCGATTGTCGAGGTGCCCCTTCAGCTCCTGGTAACGGGCAGGTGTCAGAAAGCTTTCCAGGTCGCGTGCCAGCAGGGCATCGCCCTTCTCGATTATAAAGCGGCGCACTTGCGCTTCAAACTGGTCGCTGGCGAGGTAGCCGGTGACCACCCGGAGGGCCTTCGAGCGCAGGGTTGAGACCAGGTCCTGAAACCGCCGCTGGTAGCTGTCCGGCACCAGGGTGTCAAGGGCGCCGAGGTCACGATCGAGAAATGCGCCGAGCTTGTCGTTGACGGCGTTTTTCAGCTCCCGATCGAAAGCCGGTTTCTCCAGGGCCTTGCGGACATCGTCGGCGGTCAGAAGGTGCGAACCGACCATTTCGCCCATGCGTTGTGCCAGTTCCCCGCGCTTGGCGGGAATAATGCCGGGGGTCAATGGCAGGCGCAGGCCGAACAGGCGCCAGGGGGACAAGGGCCGGAACAGCATGCGGATAGCGATGTAGTTGGTGACATAACCGATCAACGCTCCGAGCAGGGGCGGTGCCAGATAGGTGAGCCATGGCAGGGTGTCTAACATGATTTTCTCTCTGCAGGTTTCATCGGCCTTTGATATGATCCTTTACCAGGGTCGTGCTTTCGGCTAGGATCCTGTTCGTTTCGAGGAGAATGGCTCATGACTGATCACATGCTTCGTATCCTGACTCTTGACGGTGCCATACGTGTCAGTGTCGCCGCAACCACCGCTCTGGTCGAAGAGGTGCGACGCCGGCAGCAGACCGACCCAACCGCCACGGTTGCCGTTGGCCGGCTGGCGACTGCGGCCGCCCTGATGGGCAGTCTCCTCAAAGGCGGGCAGCGGGTCGGCCTTACAGTCGAGGGCAACGGCCCGCTGCAAAAGGTTCAGGCCGAGACCGATGCCCATGGTCACATCAGGGCGACTCTCAGGGTGGCGCAAGCCGGTCTGCCGCCTCGTGACGGCCGCTTCGACGTCGCCGGAGCCATCGGCCATGCCGGGTTCCTGCAGGTCATCAAGGATCTGGACCTGAAGGAGCCTTACCGTGGCATGGTGCAGCTGGTCAGCAGCGAAATTGCCGAAGACCTGGCTTACTATTTCACCACCTCGGAGCAGACTCCGTCAAGTGTTGCACTCGGTGTTGAACTGGGCCAGCAGGCCGAAGTTGTTGCCGCCGGAGGGTTCCTCCTGCAATTGATGCCGGAGGCTGACGACACGGTCGCCGAGCATCTCACCGAACGTCTCGCAAACATGCCGCCTATGACCACCATGCTTCGCCAGGGGCTTTCCCCCGAAGCGATCGCAGCACGGCTGCTCGAGGGCTTCCCTTATCGGGTTCTTGGCCGTACCGAGCTTGAGTTTGCCTGCAACTGCAGCCAGCGGCAAACCCTCAACCTGCTGCGCAGCCTCGGCACCGATGAGCTGGACCGCTTGAGCGAGGCAGAAGGAGGGGCTTCGGTGACCTGCGAGTACTGCAAGGAGGTCTACACGGTAACGGTCGACGCTTTACGTGAGCTCAGGGCGAGGCCCTGAAATCCGCAAGCTGCCATTGCGCGTCCCGACCGGCCATGCCCTGGCCTTGCCAACCCCTCAGCCTGTCAACCCTGTCCGGGCTGTTCATCAAAGGTCACGCCGGCCGCCTGAAAAGCCGGATGCTGTCCGAGCCTTTGCAGTAGAACCGTCGCCAGCCAGCCGGTCAGAATCCCAGAGAAAACCGTGAAGAACAAAAACAGCGGGGCAACCTGCCAGATTGCCTCATGTTGTATGATCAGCAGCCGTGCCGCCAGGATCTGCCCGAAAGCATGTCCCGCTGCGCCGGTCGCCGAAACGCCTACGGGACTTAAATGCCGGCCGCAGGTTCGGTGCACGATTATCATAACAGATGTAGCGACGATTGCGCCGGTCAGTGCAAGCCAGAATCCCGGGCTGAAGAGTCTGCCGAGCAGCAGGGCGCCGATTCCGACCCGGGCCAGGCTGACGGTCCATGCCGCCCTGCCGTCATACAGATAGAGAGCTGTCAAGGTCATGACGTTTGCCAGCCCGAGGCGCAGCCACGGGACTGGAGACGGCAGGAGTGACTCAAGGATGTGCAGGCTCACCGCCAGCGCGATGAACATGGCGAGAAAAACCTGGCGCCGCGCCCGGGCCAGGTTTTTTGCGTCAACGGCTGAGCAGGTCATAAGGCACATCCTCTCCGGACGGGCCCTCGATTCGGACCATGATCCGATTTGGCACACAGGCCAGCAGGTCCCCCGAATGTCTGGCCGGACCCATGGAGAGACAAACTTTGCGTGGGCAGGGCGAACTGGTCACATAAGCCCCTTTTTCATCGATGACGAGGTGCGTTTTGCCGAGCGGGCCATCCAGGTCAACCGAGCGGGCCTGGTCGAGATCGGCGACGAAGCAGGTCTGGTCGCCGCAAGTCGCTACCACGCGTGTCCCTGCCGGGGCCGTCGCCAGCCAGGCGATCCCTGCCAGGGCGATCCCGAGCAGGCTGAGGACAACCAGCCAGTCCCCGCCAGTCATGACCTGCCACGGCATTTTCATGGCGAGCTCTGGTAGTCGGCCCAGCCCTGACTGGGATGCAACGTGCCGTCGGCAGCGACAATCAATCCTGCCGAACCGGGAAATTGTGCGAGCAGCTCCAGGCCTTTCTCCGGGCCGAGGACAAACAGTGCGGTGGCCAGGGCATCGCCGAGAGCGGCGCTGTCGGTAATCACCGTGGCGCTCTGGCAGCCGCGGGCCGGCGATCCGGTTGCCGGATCGAATATGTGATGATAACGTTGCCCGTCCTGCTCGAAGAAGCGCTCGTAATCGCCGGAAGTGACCACGGCCTTGTCATGAACCTCTACGGTTGCCAGGATGCCGCCCTGTTCACGGGGATCCTGGATGCCGATTCGCCATGAGTGTTCCGGGTGCCGGCCGATCAGGTACATATCGCCTCCGGCATTGACGGCGCCGCTGGTGATGCCATGTTTTTTCAGCACGACGATCGCCCGATCGACGATATAACCCTTGGCGATCCCGCCGAGGTCCACCATCAGCTGCGGGTTTTGTTTGACGAGGTTGAGTCCGTCCAGGCTGAGGGCTTGGAGCCCTATCCCTGCTATGGCCTCGGCTATGGCCGCCTGCGCCGGAACCGTCGGATTCTCCTGGTCGATGCCCCAGAGGGCCTTCAAACGACCTAGGGTCATATCGAAGGCCCCGTTGCTGCGCCTGGCCACGTCGAGCCCCAGAGCGATCACGGCAGCGGTCTCCGGGGCAACCTGGCCGCCCTTGAGGCTCTTTGAGAGGCGGCTAACGTCGCTGTCCTGGTTGTGCCGGCTGAGCAGCCTGTCAAGCCTTGCCATCTCGGCAAAGGCTTCATCAATGGCTGTTTCGAGCTGGCCGGCGTCCTGTCCCGAGGCAACAATTTCGACGACCGTGCCCATCATCAGCTGGCTGCGGCGAACCTGTTCCACCCCTCCGGAGTTCGTGCGTAGCCACCCCAGGGCCAGCAGGAGGACGATGATGCCTATGATAAGAGGTCGATTCCAGGGCAAGGTCAGCTCTCGCAGATTTCACCGATCAGATCGTATTCGGATGTGTCGGTGATTTTGAGGTTGACGATATCGCCGACATTGGCCTGGCCGGCGGTAATGTAAACCTGGCCGTCCACGTCCGGAGCCTGGCGCACACTGCGGCCGCGCAACAGCAATTCGGTCTCCTCGCTGTAGCCTTCCACCAGGGTCGGTTCTACACAGCCTTTTAGTGCCAGGTTCTTTTTCAAGGAGACCCGCGACTGGGCCTTCATCAGGCGTTTGACGCGCGCCAGTTTGGTGCGTTCGGGCACCTGTTTGTCGAGCTTTGCCGCGGGCGTCCCGGCTTCGCGGGAATACCGGAACACGCCGAGTCGCTCAAAGTGGCCTTCCTCGACAAAGGCGAGCAATTTGCGGAACTGGGCGTCAGTTTCTCCGGGGAAGCCGACGATCAGCGAGGTACGCAGAGTCATGTTGGGGATGCGCGAACGGATCCGTCCCAGCAGGGAACGGATGTCGGACTCGTCGACCCGGCGGTTCATGGCCGCCAGGATCTGGTCGTCAATGTGCTGAATCGGCAGGTCGAGGTAGTTGCAAAGCTTTTCTTCTGCGGCGATCAGGTCGAGCAGCTCATCGGTGATGCCGTCCGGGTAGGCATACAGCAATCGCAGCCAGACCAGACCGTCGATCTTGACCAACTCGCGCAGCAGGGCTGGCAGCTCCGGGCCGCTGCCGCGCTCGGCGCCAAATGCAGTCACATCCTGGGCGATCAGGTTGATTTCCTTGACGCCGTTGTCTATCAGCCGCCTTGTCTCGGCCACAACCGAGGCAATGGTCCGCGAACGCAGGGTGCCGCGGATGCTCGGGATGACGCAGTATGAACAGAGGTTGGCACAGCCCTCGGCGATCTTGACATACGCCGAATAATAGGGTGACGAAGTCACCCTGGGCGTGGTGTGGTCATAGAGGTAATCAGGCAGACCGATCTGGTGCTGCGGCCCGCCTTGAAGGTGTCTGTCGAGCAGTTCGACGATGCGTGGCGCATCGGCGGTACCCATGAAAAAGTCGACTTCGGGAAGCTCTTTTTCCAGGTCCTCCTGGTAGCGTTGCGGCATGCAGCCGCTGACGATCAGCAGCTTGCAGCGACCGTTCTTCTTGTAGTCGGCGACTTCGAGGATTGTTTCGACTGATTCCTCCTGGGCGTCGCGGATGAAAGCGCAGGTGTTGACGACGATGATATCAGCGGCACTCTCATCGGTGATGATTGAGAAACGCTCGGTGGGCAGGTGGCCGAGCATGACCTCGGCATCGACCAGGTTTTTAGGGCAACCGAGGCTAACCAGGCTGACAGAGTATTTAGGCAAAATGATTCCTCCGGATTTCTTCCAAGATTCGGGGAGTTATAGCACAAATTCGCTCCGGGAGGAAAGCTTTCCTCCCGGAGCGGTGAAATGCAATCCCTTGCGCTAAGGAGAGGCTCGAGGGTCGGGTCGACCCCTGGCCGGCGACGGGTTCTAACCGGTCTTTTGCGAGTGACCGAGTTCCTCTGAATAAGCAAATAACGCCGGAGTTCCACCGGTGTGCCAGAACAGGACCTTATCCTGTCTGCCGATTTCTCCGGTGCGGATCATGTCGATCATCCCTGCCATGGCCCGTCCGGTGTACACGGGATCGAGCAATATCCCTTCGCTGCGGGCGGTAAGCATGATGGCTTCCTTTTCCGGCGCGCCGATTACACCATAGCCTTCACCCAGGTAGTTGGAATTCAGGATGAGTTCCCGTTCTGCGAACTCATGACTGAAGCCAATCAGGTCGGCTGTGCGGTTGGCAAGGGACAATACGTGTCGGTCAAAAGGCCCCTGGCAGACGTCCTCTTTATCGATTCTAATGCCCACTATGTCATAGCTCTTCCCAAGTATTCTCTTGCCGAGCATCAGACCCGCCTGGGTGCCGCCGGAGCTTGAGGCAAAGACGATGTGCGTAAACGACAGCCCTTTGTGCTGTTCGTGCAGTTCCTTAGCTGCGGCCGCGAAGGCGAGAGCTCCGAGCTCGTTCGAGCCGCCATAGGGGACAATGTACGGGTGCTTGCGTGCCGCTTTCAGTTGCGCGAAGATCTCCGGGATATCTTCGCCCTTGCGATTTTCTCCCGTCCAGTGGATCTGGCAGCCGAGTATCCGGTCCAGCAGCAAGTTGCCGCTCGGTTTGCCCGGCTCTTCTCCACCCAGGAGCAGGTGGCACTCCATGCCCAGCTGCGCCGCGGCCGCAGCCGTCTGCCGGCAGTGGTTCGATTGTGCCGCCCCGGCCGTAATAATCGTATCGCAACCGCTGGCGATCGCGTCACCCAGCAGATACTCGAGCTTCCTGGTTTTGTTGCCACCGAAAGCCAGGCCGGCCTGGTCATCTCTCTTCATAGAGATGGCCGGACCGCCGATAATCCGACTCAGCCTCGGGAGTTCAACAATTGGCGTCGGGAAAAACCCGAGCGGGGCCTTCGGGAACGGTTGCAGATTCATGGCTCACTTTTCATGATTCTTGATATCCGGGATTCTTCGTGCCAGAGGGCAACAACGGAACAAGCCATCCGTTGTTCGACTGGATGGCTTGTTCTGGGTTCACTTGTCTCCTCCTCTGGAAACAGGTCAAGAGATAGCAGTCGATCGGCAAGGGGTACCGGTCAGTAACCCGTCTCCTTGCCGGTCGGTCGAACCACCTGGACGCCTGCCGGCATGATAAAAACAAAGGTCGCATCGGGAATGCCCTGATTGACGTGCAGGTTGCTGAATTCAATGATGGTGCTGTTGCCGCTCGGATCGTAGACCGTGGTTGACCGGATCGGGAACCAAAGGTCTCCTGGTCTCTCCGCCCTGCGGTTCAGGTATCTTTCCACAGCGTAATGGTCGACGACGATAACCAGTTTGTTGATCAGCGGGGAGGCGCGGCGCGGGGTCATTACCAGCACGTAATTGCCATCGTCATCCTGGTCCGGCGTAGCCCAGGCGATCGTAAAGTCGCGGGACAGGTTGCCGAGACCGGTGAGAAAAGCCATCGGGTCGTTCTGGTCGGCCTGATTGATCTGCTCGATATCCGACTGGATGACCTGGCTGTTCTCCGGCAGGTAAACCCACATGGTTACACCGTCAGAGACGATTCTCTGAGTGGTGGGGGAGTCATATTGCCAGTGGAACTTGACAGTCGGGACGGTTCGCCCCTTCTGCGCGGCCTGGTAGTCGAAGGCGACCTCTAAGCGGCCATTGGCCCGCTGCCGTCGATCCAGTGAAGCGATTTTCGATTCCTGGAAAAAGTTGGCCGAATAATCAAAAATCCGGTACTCGGCAGCGGTTCCGGACTGGAAGGGGGTCTCCAGGGTGTTGATGACGTCGCTGAGGGCGATTGCCCAGGCAGAAGGCACCGTGACCGCCAAGCCGATACCGAGGCAGAGAACGGTTATAAGGCCCTTTTTTATCATGCGGGATTCCTTTGGAATTAAGCATCTACAGGGATAAAGGTTCTTCAGTATGGGCAGAGTAAACCAACATTTTACCAGTGGCAAGGTCAAACTCAACGGTGCGTCCGCGGTTGCCGCCGACTTCTTCGCCCAGTATCGGGATGCCCAGGAGGTTGAGTGTCCGGCGGGCGCTTTTGGCGTTGCGTGCGCCGACGCTGTTGATCAACGTCTGGTAGGAAGTCTCAAACATGTTGGCCCCGCCGGCGATTTTTGCGACCAGCGTGTCCCGGTTCGCGCCGGCCCGTACCAGCTCGTCAACGATATGGTAAATCCCGGCGTCGACATACTTGTTCTCTGAGCCGAGAGATCCACTGGTCGGCCGGTCGGGCAGGAGCATGTGGCCCATACCACCGAGTCTGGTTTTCGGGTCATACAGACCAACGGCGACACAGGAACCGAGCCCGTAAGCCTTTAGTACCATCGGCGCCCGGTCGATTCTGGCCTGGGCGATGCTGACGTGCTCACTCATTTATATTCTCCGGCCGCATCGAGGAATAAATCAAGCGTCGACGGATCAGGAATCAAGAAAAAGTGCCCCTTGATGGCCAGGTCTTGGGGCGACTTACCGGTAAAATCGGTTTCCACGAGCATAGCCAGGTCACTGGATTTACTCAGATCGATCAAGATATAGTCTACGACCGCGCCTGCCATATCATATGCAAGCAGGGGGACCGAGGGTATCAGCGTTTTGTGCAGCAGGTTGCCGAGTGCGCTGAGGTAGGCAGACGCGAGGATGTTGCCGACCTCTTTCAGGGTGGAAATCGTCAGTTCGTTCATGATCAGAATCTTGCCCTGGTCCCCGAGCAGTTTACAGAGGAGCCGATGGGCGCTTTCCTGGGGAAAGAGCAGCATGATGCTGCCTCGAGCATCACCGAGGATCTGCAAGGTGATGCCGACCATCATCTTCTCGGCTCCGCCGAGGTAGTCAGGAACCTGGCTGATTTCGGTAATCGTAACGTGCGGAACCCGTAGCTGTACGGGCTGGCCGATCATCTGCGACAAAGCCGTCGCGGCATGCCCCATGCCGATGTTGCTGAGTTCCTTCAAGACATCCATCTGGACGTTGTTCAGTGTACGAAAGGGCATCAATTCCTCCGGTCTGGATTGGTCGGCATTTGCTGCTTTTCCAGCAAGGACTGGGTGTCGACCACAAAAGTGACGCGGCCGTCGCCCTCCACGGTTGCACCGCTCAGCCCGGTTAAAAAGTTGAGGGGGAACCCGGTCGGTTTGATAAAGGCGTCCCGCTGGCCGAGGAAGGCATCCACCTGCAATCCGATTCGCCTGCCGCGAACTTCAGTGAGGATCGTCCAGGTGGTTTCGCCGGCTGCGGCCTGCGGCAGGTCGAGCATCTCTGCCAGGGAATAGAGGTAAAGCTCTTCATCATCGAGATGAAACACGCGGTGTTGTCCTGAGGTTTCTATCTCTGAGGTTGGCAGATCGAGGGTTCTCTGGACACGGGTGATCGGAATGGCCAGGGTGCGGCCTGCGCAACTGACCAGCAGGATCTTGATGATCGCAATCGATAGTGGCAGGCGCAGCTGGAATCGGGTGCCCGCACCGGTTTCGGAAACGATATCCAAAGTGCCGCCAAGATTGCGAACAGCCGCCTTGACCACATCCATGCCCACGCCGCGACCGGAGGTTTCGGTTACTTCTTCAGCGGTTGAGAACCCTGGCTTGCAGACCAACATCAGGGCATCTCGGTCACTCATGCTGTCAGCCTGGGCCTGGCTGATCACGCCGCGATCAACAGCTTTCCGACGCAAGGTTTGCGGGTCCATTCCCTTGCCGTCGTCTGCAACTTCGACCAGGATCAACCCTTTTTCACGGCGGGCGGAGACGGTGACGATTCCAGTTTCTTCGATGCCGTGGTCCACCGCGTTGCGTACCAGGTGGATCAGAGGATCGGTGATTTCTTCAAGAATGACGCGGTCGATTCCGACATCGGTGCCGCTGAGCAGCAGGGTGACCTGTTTGCCGGATTTCCGGCTCAGGTCGCGAACGATGCGCGGCAGGCGTCCGGTGATACTTTGCAATGGCATCAGGCGGACCTGGAGAACGTTGTGGTGCAGGTCGCTGATCAGTCTTCCGGCCCGGTCGAGTGCCGTGTTCAGCTTATCCCAGTCACGTCTGTCGCTCGCCATTTTCAGCATGTTGCGGTGAGTGATCAATTCACCGGTCAGGTTGACAAACTGATCAAGCAGGTCAGTGCGCACCCGAATCGTACGGTCCCCTGCGTTGCGATGCCGTCGCTCGTCATTGCGCCGATCCTCAACAAACTGGACTTTGGCCACTCCGCTGATTTTAAGCAAATTGGCCTTAATCTGTTCTTTGTCCAGAATGGAGCTCAACCAGGCCTGGATCTGCTCGCAAGGGGCCCCCTTGCGTAATTCGCCCATGTCCGGCTTACTGGTTTTCAGCTTGCCGGTCTTCTCCAACTCTCGCAGGATCAGTATGCCGCGAGCGGCCGCGGCCGGAGTATCTTTTTCCAGTTCGACCAGGACCTGGAATGTCTCGGGTTCTTCCACCCGCTCGCTGGCGGCCCCGACCACAGCCCGCCCCGCCCCTTCTTCGCTCCGGTCTGCGGCAGCAATCGGCTGTTTGGCCAAAAACTCTTCGGTGCTGCGCTCTGATCGACCTGCCTGCAGGTCGTCCAGCAGCCCATCGAGGAGGTCAATGCCTTCGAGCAGGTAATCGACTATCGCCGAAGGAACGTCGCCGGAAGCACGGAATCCGTCGAGCAGATCCTCAAGGCGGTGCGACAGCCGGGCGGTGCAATCGAAACCCATGGTTGCAGCCATTCCCTTGATCGAATGTGCTTCGCGAAACAGGGCATCAATCGTCTGCCGGTTGCCTGGCTCCTGTTCAAGGGTGACGACCAGCTGATTCAGGTTGTTGATATGTTCCCGGGTTTCGCTAAGGAAAAGCTCCCGGTATTTGGACATGTCCATAGTCAGTCCCGGTTCCTGTCAATCCTGTCCGGTAACCCGCCTGACGGTTTCG
This sequence comes from uncultured delta proteobacterium, assembly GCA_963715335.1. Lineage (GTDB taxonomy): Bacteria > Desulfobacterota > Desulfuromonadia > Desulfuromonadales > BM103 > JAFDBW01. The sequence goes on along the minus strand of CAVQRZ010000001.1, from coordinate 268,325 downwards.
AGAACCTTCTCTTCCTTGAAAGGCTTGACGATAAAATCTCTGGCGCCGGCCTCGACGGCCTCGAGCACCAGTGAATCCTGCCCGAGCGCGCTGACCATGACGACACGGGCTTGCGGGTCGTCTTCCATAATTTCCTGCAACGCCTCAATACCGCTCTTCTTCGGCATGACGATGTCCATGGTTACCAGGTCTGGCTTGGTGTCCTGGTAAAGCTGCGGGGCGGTTTCACCGTTGTCCGCTTCGGCGACGACCTCGTAGCCGTTACGGACGAAAATGTCCTTGAGCATGTTGCGCATGAAAATGGCGTCATCGACAACCATCACCCGTAAAGCCATGTTTGCCTCCTATTCAGAAAGAATCTCTTCAAGTTGTTTGATTACTTGATCGGTGTCAAGCAGGTTGATTGTCGTCTCGTCGAGATCAATTACCCCTCGCACGGCGGGGCAAGCATCATCTTCCGGAGGTGGCTGAAGAAGTTCCATCTCAAGGTTGACAATCCGTTCAACGCCACTGATTGTGAGCACCAGAGCTTTGTGCTCGGGGGTCAGGACCAGGTGGCGATAGTCGTGCCGGCCCCCGGCAAACCCCAACAGTGCCGGCAGATCGATAACCGCGAGGATCTGGCCGTGGAAATTAATGGCTCCGGTAAGGACCCCCTTGGCGCGCGGGACGTAGTGCAAAACCGGCTCCTCGACGATCTCCTGGATGGCATCAATCTCAAGGCCGTAGCGGTTGTCGCCAAGTTTGTAAATCAGGACCAGGGCCATGGGGTCAATCTTGCTCTTCTGCTTTGACCAGTTTGAATTGCTTGACGATCTTGAGCATTGATTCGGACATGTTGGAAAGCTCTTGGGCGGAATGAGCCATCTCCTCCATGGCGGCAGACTGCTCCTGAGTCGCCGCGGAAACCTGCTCGGTAGCGGCGGCGTTGTCGGATACGACCTTGTCGATTTCATCGATTGCCCGGGTAATTCGTTCGGCGCTACTGATCTGCTGCTCCGCCAGTTCGGCGATACTGCTGGCCTTGGCGCGGGTTCCCTCGGCGTTCCGGGTAATTTCCGAAAAGGCCTGGTTGGTGCGATCGGCCGCTTCGCGGCCGCTCTCCATCTCTTCGATCACTTGTGCCATCGAAGACTGGACCTGTTGTCCTTCCTCGCGGATCGATTCCACCAGGCTGGTGATTTCGCCGGCCGAGGTCGTTGTTGAGTCAGCGAGCTTGCGGATCTCTTCGGCAACTACGGCGAAGCCGTGCCCGTATTCACCGGCCCGGGCGGCCTCGATGGTTGCATTCAAGGCGAGCAGGTTGGTTTTCTGGGCAATGCCGTTGATGACCTCAACGAACTTGCTGACTTTCTGCAGCTGGGCGACGAAGTTGACCATCTGCTTGCCGCTGCTCTCTGCCTCGGTCAGGACCTGGCGGATACTATCGAGGCTGGAACCGGCCATGTCGTTGCCGCTGCGTGCGGTTTCCAGAGTCTGGTCGGCCGAGTTGGCCACCATCTTGGCCGAACTGGCCACCAGTTTAATCGAGACCGCTACTTCCTTGAACAGGCGGGTTGACTCTTCGACCATCTCGGCCTGGGTCTCGGCGCCTTTGCTGATCTGGTCGGTGGCCCTGGCGACTTCCTGGGCGGAGGCCGACATTTCCAGGGATGTCCCGGAAAGATTCTGCGCCGAACTGGCAACGCGGAAAGCAATGTTGCGGATGTCCCCGACCAGGTTGCGCAAGCTTCCCTGGAACTGGTTCATGGCCTCGGCCAGGTCACTGGTCTCGTCCGGGAATCTCCTGCCTTTGAGTTCGACATCCTCGGACAGGTCTCCCTGGCTGATCCGGTCTCCGGCCGCAGTCAAGCCGCGGATGTTGTTGGAGAATACGCGGGAGAATACCGAGCCGATGATCAGGCCGACCACCAATGAACAGAAAATCGAAAAGACCTGCCGGAATTCAGGTTCTATCCCCTCGATATAGGGAACCGCGAGATTGACGAGGATCCCTGATACGACCACGACAATAAAGCCGATAATAAATTTGTAACTGATTTCAATGCGCATGATTCTGCTCCTTACCGGGTAGTCATCAATCGAGAGTCTTGTTCAGTTGCCAAAGCTTCAAACCCAGGCAGATTGATGGGCTCTGCGGTGCGGCGATAGACCCGCTCCACCGGGAATTCCGATTTGAAGTAATGGCGAATTTCGCCGGTTATTGTCTCCGATCGGCCCAGAATCAGGATGCCTTGCGGTGGCAGGGCCGCGGCAAAGCGCAGGAGGATCTTCTCCTGTTCGGGGCGGCTGAAATAGATCAGGACATTGCGACAGAGGATCAGGTCCGCTGCGGGATATTCGCTGTCAGTCATGATGTTGTGGTTTTGAAATTCCACCCGGCTCCGTACTGATTCAATCAGTCGGTAGCGGTTTCCCTCCGCACGAAAATATTTGTTCATTACCGGCGGCGGGATTTCTTTGATGCGGGAGATGTCAAAACAACCGACTCGGGCCGTTGCCAGGACCGGTTCACTGATGTCGGTCGCCAGCACCCGGATTTCAAGATCGTCCACCGACAGATCGTCAATCAGAAGGGCGAGGGAGTAAGGCTCCTCGCCCGCGGCACAGCCGGCGCTCCACAGGGTCAGTTTGCTCTGGCCGGTTGCCCGGGCCTGGCGGCAAAGGCTCGGCAGGATTTTCTGCTCGATGATCCGGAAGGTGTCGGGGTTGCGGAAAAACTGGGACACATGAATCGATATGGTTGCCAGGAGGGTGTCGAGTTCGTTCGGGTCGACATCCAGAAGATTAAGGTAGGTGGCAAATTCATCTACTTTGCAGGCCCGCAATCGCTTGGCGATGCGGCGCCTGACGCAGCGGTCTTTGTACTGGCCAAGATCGAACTGGCGCAGCTTGCGCAACCTCTCAATGATGGCCGAAAATTCGGCATCGGTGAGACTGTCTCCTGTCCATATTTGCCTGGATGATTCAGTCATGTCGTCTCGACTTCGCTGCAGGTGCGACAAAAATGGTCATAACTCCTGACAAGGATGGGCCGTAGCCCGTCCTTTCCGTCCAGGAGTAAAAGGCCTCCGGAACCGCTCTGGACGACTCCGATGCGGGTAACCGGAAGATCCAGTTCAGCCCCCAGTGCCAGGGCTGCGGCCTCGTGTTCCGGGCCTGCGGTAAAGAGGAGCTCGTAATCTTCGCCGCCAAAGAGCGCCAGATCCCGCAGCGCCGGCTCATTCTCGGCAAGATGTATAAATGCGTCTGACAAGGGCAGTTTTTGCTCTTCGATCAAGCCATCTAGCTGAGATGCTTGCAGGATGTGCTCCAAGTCTCCTGTCAGGCCGTCGGAAATATCGATCATGGCCGTGGCGATGCGTTCTTTGCCAAGCCGGCGGCCGAGTTCCACCCGGGGCGTCGGCCGGTGGTGTCTGGCCGACAACGCCTCGCCGGGGACCCGGTTATTTTGCAGCAGATGCAAGGCCATGGCGCTGTCGCCAAGGGTCCCGGAAACCATGATGATATCGCCGGGTCGAGCGCCGTCGCGGCCGACCGCACGACCGGCCTCTGTACTGCCTTCAACCGTTACTGAAATGATCCATGGCCCGGGGCTGCGGCAGGTATCACCACCGACCAGTGCGACGTTGTAGCGCTCCGCTTCTGCCAGGGCGCCGTTGAGAAAAGCCTTAATGTCTTCCAGGCAGGTTTCCCCTGGGCAGGCAAGTCCCAAATAGAGGTAGCGGGGAGTCCCGCCCATGGCGGCAAGGTCACTGAGGTTGACGGCCACGGCCTTGTGACCAAGATCTTCGGGGGTGGTCCAGTCCCGGCGAAAATGAACACTCTCGATCAACATGTCCATCGAGGTCAGCAGGTGATGGCCTTCGGGCACGGTGACTACGGCGGCATCATCACCGATGCCGCGGTGGACATCGCCGCCAACGGGCGCCCGTTGGCGAATGTGTTCTATCAACCGGAATTCGCCCAGGTCCTTGAGCTTCAAATGGATTCCTCCCGCTGCTGATCTCGAGATGGTAACGCGCCATTCTTCTTTAAGAAAATTTATCTGTCAAGCAAACTCCCCTGCACGGTCCAGGAAAAGCTGCTCTCTTCCCAGCTCTCGGGAGAACCGGTAAAGCGCCGTTCGATGAGGCTGTGGCTGCCGCCAATTGTTCTCATCAGCAGGGTCGAGCAGCGCGTGCCATAATTTTGGGCACTGATAAAGGTTGCGGACAGTGTGCGTTCCCACTCAAGAGGTATGCCGGTATCAGGCAGTTTGGCATCGTCTGCCAGCGTTGTGTCGGCAAGGATAGCAAAACCCTGGTTGAGATCGATCTGTGGAGAACTCATCAGCGCGTGTAAAGCTGCTTTGCCGTGTTTGACCTTAGGCCAGGGGGTGTCGATGAGGTGGTTGCTCAGACCGTAAATCCCCGGCTTGAGCCGCTCTGCGACGGGACCACGGTTCGAGCAGTACCAGAGCTCTTGGTCGTGGCCTAGCAACAGGTTAAACCCGGCATGTTCGGCGGTTTGATCGGCAATCTTTGCCAGGTATTCCTGAGCGGAAAGGTTTGACAGCAGGTAATCACGCACCAGCCAGCCACGTGACCGGTGGCTGTGGCGGTGTTCAATGCCCTCCCGAACGTTGGTAACGCTTGCCCAGCGCAACCCCCTGGCGCCGAACCAGCTGCCGCCGGAGGCCAGGTCCCGGCCGGCAATCAGCTCGCGGCACTCATCCCATGGCGCAGCTGCCGTGGCCGGCCGGTCGTAGTATTCGTCGCGATTGGCCAGGACCAGAAGTGGCGTCTGCTCGGTGAAGTGATGGGCGATCAGGATCAGGCACATGTCAGGACGTCCTTGCTGGTCTGGAGAGTGTAACAGTCTGGCAGATTTAACCCGTTTAGACAATCCGGTGCGATAACTTTTATGCGGCGGAGCCTGCCGTGGCAGGTTTAAACAGGCTGATGCTGAGCAGGTACAAATCCTTCTCCTGACTTGCACCGCTTTCCATCCAGGCAAAGGCCTTTTTGTCGTCTTTGGTGGGAAGGCGCTTAATCTGCCTGATGTCCTGATTGTTTTTCCACCCACAATTGACAGATGCAAAATACAAAGTATATTTAATTCTCTGTACTTATAACTTTTCCATACATCCTGCTGGATGTAGTTTTCCAACCTTCAAAATTGAGGAGACAGACAAATGAAAGTGAGCAGACTGACAGTATTGGTAATGATTCTTTCGTTGCTGGCTGCAGGGTTCGCCTTTGCCGGTAAGGACCTTGATGCCGTGAAGAAGAAAGGCTTTGTCCAGGCCGGTGTCAACGGGGGGGTCTTCGGTTTCGGTATGCCTGACGAAAAAGGCGTCTGGAAAGGGCTGGATGTCGACACCGCCAAGGCCGTGGCCGCAGCAATCTTCGGCGATGCCAGCAAGGTCAAGTACACCCCCTTGACCGCCCAGCAGCGTTTCACCGCTCTGCAGTCGGGTGAGATCGATGTGCTGACACGTAACGCTACGCGTACCCTGAGTCGCGAAACGCAACTCGGCCTGAACTTCGTCACGGTCAACTATTATGACGGTCAGGGGTTCATGGTGCCGAAAAAGCTCGGCGTGAAAAGCGCCAAGGAACTGGGTGGTGCAACAGTCTGCGTCCTGCCGGGAACCACCACCGAGCAGAATGCCGCTGACTACTTCCGCAGCAACAGCATGGACTGGAAGCCGGTCGTCATTGAGTCGACCAGCGAATTGGCCAAGACCTTCTTCGCCGGTCGTTGCGATGTATTGACCTCGGATGCTTCGCAGCTGGCAGGGACTCGTGCGGTTGCGCCGAATCCCGGAGATTATGCAATCCTACCGGAAATCATCTCCAAGGAGCCCCTGGCTCCGGCCGTGCGTCATGGTGACGATCAATTCCGCGACGTCGTTGACTTCGCAGTCCTCGCGATGATCAACGCAGAAGAACTTGGCATCACTTCGCAGAACGTCGATGAAATGCTCAAGAGCAATGACCCGACGGTTCAGCGCTTCCTCGGTGTGATTGAAGGCAACGGCGCCGCTCTTGGTCTCGATGAAAAGTGGGCTTACAACATCGTCAAGCAGGTCGGCAACTACGGCGAAGTGTTTGAACGCAACGTTGGCGTAAAGACAACCCTCGGTATCGAACGTGGCCTGAACGGCCTGTGGACCAATGGTGGCCTGATGTATTCGCCGCCTTTCAAGTAACAGCTTTTTTGCTGGACCGGGGAGATGTCGCTTGTCGACATCTCCCCGTTTTTGTTATGCTGATTCTGGCGACTTCTCCCGCGTGGCCGGTTCTGGTCTGAACAGGATATTCTTTGAAGAGCAAAGAGCTGAACAATACGATAGACGCGAAATTGCGGCCGGGGTCCGTGCCTTTCTGGCGCGACCCGGGCAAGCGGGCCATCGTGTTCCAGGTTGTGGCCCTGTTGCTGGTTGCTTTCGTCAGCTATTATCTGTTCTCCAACACCCAGGCCAACCTCGAACGACAATCGATCGCCACCGGTTTCGGTTTCCTGGGCAAGGAGGCCGGTTTCGAGATCGGTGAGTCGGTCATCGAGTATTCGGCCGCTGACAGTTATGCCGATGCCCTGCTGGTCGGTGCCCTGAACACGATCAAGGTGTCCTTCATCGGCATTGTCCTGACCACGATCCTCGGCACCATCATCGGCATCTCCCGCCTGTCCAGCAACTGGCTGTTGTCAAAACTTGCGGCGGGTTATATCGAATTGATGCAGAATATCCCGATCCTCCTGCAGCTCTTTTTCTGGTATGCCATTTTCTACGAGTCTTTTCCGTCGCCACGTCAGGCACTCAACCCGTTTGGCGGGGTGTTCCTCTGCAACCGCGGGCTGATTTTCGGCGTACCGGAGGCACATGCTGCCCATGCCGCCATGGGCTGGGCGTTCGTGATTGCCCTGGCAGTTGGCTGGGGGTTGAATCGCTGGGGGCGCCAGCGCCAGGCACGAACCGGGCAGATCTTCCCGGCAGTCCGGGTTACCCTTGCGCTGTCGGTGGTGTTGCCGCTCCTCGTCTGGTTTGTCTACGGCGCACCGACGGCCATGAATGTACCGCAACTGCAAGGGTTCAATTTCAAGGGGGGGGTGACAGTCAGCCCCGAGTTCAGCGCCTTGTTGCTGGGCCTGGTGCTTTACACGGCGGCGTTTGTCGCCGAGATTGTCCGCGCCGGTATCCAGTCGGTCGGTCGCGGCCAGGTTGAGGCTGCCATGGCGGTCGGTTTACGCCCCGGTCAGGTCCTGCACCTGGTGGTCCTGCCCCAGGCGCTGCGCGTGATCATTCCGCCGTTGACCAGCCAGATGCTCAACCTGACCAAGAACAGTTCGCTGGCGATCGCCATCGGCTTCGCCGATTTCGTGGCGGTCACCAACACCACGATCAACCAGACTGGGCAGGCGATCGAGGGCGTGGCCCTGATCATGCTGGTCTATCTCTTCTTCAGCTTGTCGACGTCAGTATTTATGAACTGGTACAACAAGAAGATGGCCCTGGTGGAGAGGTGACTTCATGACCAATCCTCCAGTCTCGACCCGCGAATATCTCAAGCCCCCCATTACCGAAGTCGGAGTGATCGGCTGGCTGCGGGGCAACCTGTTCAACAGCTGGTTCAACTCGCTGTTGACGATCGCAGTGCTGCTGCTGCTCTGGCAGGTCGTGCCGCCGTTTTTCAGCTGGGCGTTCATCGACAGCGTCTGGAACTCTCCGGCAGAGGCCTGTCGTGACATCGAAGGTGCCTGCTGGTCGATCATCCCGCAAAATATCAGTTTCATCATCTTCGGCTTTTTCCCTGATGGTGAGCAGTGGCGGCCGGGTCTCGCCATGGCGCTGTTGCTTGGCCTGGTGATCTTTTCCCGGAATCGCAAGCATTGGAAGAAGTCTCTCGGTATCTACTGGACGGTTGGGCTGATTGTCATGGGCACCCTGATGTATGGCGGTGTCTTTGGTATGCAGGTGGTTGAAACTGCCCAGTGGAGCGGCCTGCCACTGACCTTCATGCTCTCCCTGTTCGGCATGGTCGCCGCTTACCCGCTCGGAGTGTTTCTGGCGCTTGGCCGGCAGTCAAAGATGCCGGCAATCAAGACCCTCTGTGTCGTCTATATCGAGATGATTCGCGGGGTGCCGTTGATCAGCCTGCTGTTCATGTCATCGGTGATGTTTCCGCTGTTTCTCCCCGAAGGGGTGACGATCGACAAGGTGCTGCGCGCCCAGGCGGCGATCATTCTCTTCACTGCGGCCTATATCGCCGAGGTGGTGCGAGGCGGACTGCAGGCCATGCCGCGCGGCCAGTTCGAAGCTGCTGACTCGATCGGTCTGAACTATAGCCAGACGATGCGGCAGATTATTCTGCCACAGGCCCTGAAGATCGTGATCCCACCGAGTGTCGGCATTCTGCTGTCCGCATTCAAGGATACCTCACTGGTTGTGATCATCGCCCTGTACGATGTGCTGAAGACGACCAAGGTTACCCTGTCGAACCCGAAGTGGACCGGCTACTCGACCGAGGCCTATATCTTCCTGGCGGTCCTTTACTTCATCTGCTGCTACGCGATGTCGAATTACAGTCGAAAGCTGGAGAAAGAACTGCACACCGGTCGTTAAGGCCGGCAAGCCGTATACTGTGAGAGTGTTATGAACGAAATTGAACAACAAGCTGCCGTGACCCCCGCTGACAGACCGATTATAGAAGTCAACGGCATGCACAAATGGTACGGGGATTTTCATGTCCTCAGTGATATCAACCTGCACGTGCAGCTCGGCGAGCGGATTGTCGTCTGCGGACCGTCCGGTTCCGGCAAGTCAACCCTGATCCGCTGCATCAACCGGCTTGAAGAGCATCAGCGCGGCCAGATCATCGTCAACGGTACGGAACTGACCAACGACATCAAGAACATTGAAAAAGTTCGCACGGAAGTCGGCATGGTCTTCCAGCATTTCAACCTCTTCCCGCATCTTTCGATCATCGACAACCTGACCCTGGGGCCGATCTGGGTGCGCAAGACGCCGAAGAAGGAAGCTGAAGAATTGGCGATGATGTTCCTGGAGAAGGTGCATATTGCCGAGCAGGCGAAAAAATTCCCCGGCCAGCTTTCCGGTGGCCAACAGCAGCGTGTGGCGATCGCCCGCAGCCTGTGCATGAAGCCCAAGGTGATGCTGTTTGACGAGCCGACCTCGGCACTTGATCCGGAGATGATCAAGGAGGTCCTTGACGTCATGATCGATTTGGCCGAAGAGGGGATGACGATGCTGGTGGTTACCCACGAGATGGGCTTTGCCAAGAGCGTCGCCGACCGGGTGATGTTTATGGATGACGGGCAGATCGTCGAACAGAATAATCCACACGAGTTCTTTGACAACCCGCAGCATGAGCGGACCAAGCTATTCTTGAGCCAGATTCTCTAGGCCCGCGGGCCAGGCAACCTGTCAGGTATATCGAGACCGGGGACACATCATGCGATGTGTCCCCGGTTTTTTTAGCGCATCCCTTCCTGGATATGCTGGGCCATGCATTCTACGGCCGCTGCGCCGCGGCCTGGTGCCCGCTTGAGGATGATCTTGGCCGCGGGGAGCTCTGGAAAGCCGTCGTCGCCTCTCAGTCGACGGAACTCCTGGGGCGCCACGCTGTCGAAGAGGATGGCGACAGCCAGTCCGGCAGAAACGGTGGCGACGATGCCGGCGACGCTGGGGCTCTGGTAGGCGACGCGGTAGCGACGATTGATTGCATCGAGGGCATCGAGGGCCCACTTGCGAAAGATGCATTCGGCATGGAAAACCGCCAGGGGCAGCGGGTCCTCTTCGTGGGTCAGGTGGCTCGCCGAGGTCACCCAGATGGCCTGGTCATGACGAATTATTTCACCATCTTCACCGGGATTGCCATTGACCAGCACCAGGTCGAGTTCTCCTTTTTCGAGGGCGGGAACCAGCAGCGAAGTCGGCTCGCAGCGGACCGTCACCTGTACCTGAGGGTAGGCGGCGGCGAAGCGGGAAAGGATGTTGGGCAGGAAGCGCAGGGCGTAATCGTCGATGATGCCGATTTTCACAGAGCCAACGACGTTCGGCTTGATCATCGCCGCAACGGTCTCATCGTGCAGCTTGAGGAGCCGCCGGGCATAGGGGATTAGGGCCTCGCCTTCGGCAGTGATCCGGAAGCTGCGCCCGGTCCGCTCAAAGAGGGGCTGGCCAATGGTATCCTCGAGCCGCTTGACCTGCATGCTGATCGCCGACTGCGTCCGGTGCACGCGCTGCGAGGCGCTGGTAAAGCCGCCTGTGTCGATGATGGCGAGAAAGGTTTTTAAGAGATCGATTTGCAGTTCCATGCCACGAGTCATCAAAATAATTGATATAAAACATAAAATAAATTCATTTTACAAATCAATATCATAGGCGCATAGTGAAGTCAACACACAGTAAGGAGACTTGAAGCATGTTGCTCGTAGGATTGTTTAAAAGAGGCTGGAAACAAATCAGGGTGTGGCGTGAGGTTGCCCATGAGAGAGGTGAACTGCGCCGGCTAAGCGAGGTCCTTGCCAAGGATATCGGCATCAGCCGTGCCGAAGCGGAGCGTGAGGCGGATCGGCCTTTCTGGGATTATGCCCGCCCCGCGGATTGCGTGCCGAAGCGGGAAGGGAAGAGTGCCCCTGGCATCGACTCCCCGCCGCCCAAGCGCTACCTGTCCAGCCACTGAAGGCGCCATCAAACTTCTTCGAAGCGGTTCAGCGCGACATTTTTGCGTGCAGCGTTTGGATCGAAGACCTGTCCATTCATGACAATATAAACTCCAGCAGGCAGGATCTGTGCCGCCATCATCGCGCTGGCAATGTTGAAAACCGCATCGGTGCGGCGGAAACGGGCGGGCTGCATAGCTCCGGTCAGGACGATGGTCTTTCCGGCAACCTGTGCCAGGGCCTTGGCCGTGTCGATCATGGTGTCGGTGCCATGTGTGATGACTATGTTTCCGGCTTCCGATGATTCTACGCTGTGGCGGATCGTTTCACGATCTGCATCGGTCAACTCCAGGCTGTCCTTGCGCATGATCTGGGTGACCCGGTAATCGATGCAGAGGTTGGCCTCGCGGAGCACCTCGACAATCTGCGGATCACCGACTTCGAAAGAGCTTTTCGCATCGAAGTAGACCTTGTCGATGGTGCCACCAGTAGTGAATATTTCAAGATGCATCCCGTCCCCCTTGTTTAATAACCCTAGTTAAATCTATCCAGCATGGACTGCTTGTCAATACGACATATATTAAGAGCTGACATCCCGGAGTCTAATCACGATCCGGAAGTAATGTGGCGACAGCGGCCCTGTTTACGATCCGCAGGGAACAGGCCAGAGATCACCATACTCCTTAAAATCAAAAGGGCACCCCGTCGGGCGCCCTTTTGATGACTTATGTAGCTTGGGATCAGACCTTTGGGCCGGCCTGGGTGTAATCAAAGCCGTCATTGCCACGGGTGTACTTCTTGAAGTTCTCGATGAACATCCCTGCCAGCTTGTTTGCGGTGTTGTCGAAGGCTTCCTTGTTGGCCCAGGAATTGCGGGGGTTGAGCAGGTTGGTATCGACGCCCGGCAGGGTCTTGGGGATGTTGAGCCGGAACCAGCGGGTCTGATCGAACTCAACGTCTTTGATGCTACCGTCGAGGATGGCATCGATGCAGGCGCGGGTTGCCTTGATGCTCATCCGTTTGCCGACGCCGTAGCCGCCGCCGACCCAGCCGGTGTTGACCAGGTAGGCGTTGACGCTGTGCTTCTCCAGCTTCTCGCCGAGCAGCTTGGCGTACGCCGTGGGGTGCAGCGGCAGGAACGCTTCGCCGAAACATGAAGAGAAGGTTGCCTGCGGTTCGGTGACGCCTCGCTCGGTCCCGGCGACCTTGGCGGTATAGCCGGAGAGGAAGTAGTACATTGCCTGCTCCTTGGTCAGTTTGGAGACTGGCGGCAGGACGCCGAAGGCATCGCAGGTCAGGAAAATAATATTTTTCGGGTGCCCGCCCTTGAGACTCGGGTCATGGTTGTCAATATGCTCAATCGGGTAGGAGACGCGGGTGTTCTCGGTTTTGGCGTCGCTGTCAAAATCGACCACGCCGTCTTCATCGGCGACTACATTTTCAAGCAGGGCGTTGCGCTGGATGGCCTTGTATATCTCCGGCTCGTTTTCAGCGCTCAGGTTGATACACTTGGCGTAGCAGCCGCCCTCAAAGTTGAAAATCCCGTCGTCATCCCAGCCGTGCTCATCGTCACCGATCAGCCTGCGATGGGGATCGGTGGAGAGCGTGGTCTTGCCGGTGCCGGAAAGGCCGAAGAAGAGGGCCACGTCACCCCCTTTGCCGACGTTGGCGGAGCAATGCATGGAGAGGATTCCCTGCATCGGCAGCCAGTAGTTCATCATGGTGAAGATGCCCTTTTTCATTTCGCCGCCATACCAGGTGCCACCGATGATGGCAACGTTCTTCTCGATGTTGAAAACAACGAACACTTCGGAGTTGAGGCCGTGTTGTTCCCATCTCTCGTTGGTCAGGCTGCAGGCGTTGTACACGGTGAACTGGGGCGCAAAGTTGTCGAGGTCACTTTGTCCCGGGCGGATAAACATGTTCTTCACAAAGTGAGACTGCCATGCGAACTCGGTGACGAAGCGGACCGAGGTGCGGGTCTTTTCGTTGGCACCGCAGAATCCGTCGGTTACATAAAGATCCTTGCCGGAGAGATAATCGATAACCTCACTATAAAGCTCGTCGAAAACTTCTGGCGCCATCGACTGGTTAATTTTACCCCAGGCAATATTTTCAAAGGATGGTTTCTGATGAACGAAGTACTTGTCCTTGGGGGAACGACCGGTGAATTTGCCGGTGTCCACCATCATCGTACCGTTTTCCGAGATTGCCCCTTCGGAGTTTTGGGCTTCCAATTCGAAAAGTTCGTCATAATCAAGATTGTGACGAATCGTGCCGATGTTTTTCAGTCCGAGACTCTGAGCAGTAAGGTTTGACATTATGTGACTCCCTGGGTTTGGAAGCTCTTAACTTCCTCTGGTTTTTGTCCTGGTATTTATAAAAAAAGGCCTGTCACAATAACAACTAGGGTGACAAGCCGGCGTTTATCTCCTTCTGACAAGACCTATTTCTGACCAATCGTGGAAGCTATCGGGTAAGCTGCCAAATAAAATCAAGCTGTTTTTCGCGGTTTTCAGGCGAACAATCACGGCCATTATCCCTGTCGTTACAAATAGCTGCGGCACTTTAACAAATTTAGCGAGGATAAAAAAGTAAAAATGGCGCTTACGCCTGGTTATTGTAGAATCATAAATTTCCAATGGTTCTATCTAGGGCTGAATTTGTTGTTGTGAAAATGAAAGCCGGACGTGTATATTTCAGTTTTATTATCAAGAAAAATGTGGCCAGGCTGGGGTTGCGCCACCACCGTTTTGCATCGTTTGTTAAATATCGCCGTGGCACACTGCCAACAGTAAATAACATGGTAGGGTATTATTGACTGGACATACAGAAAACCATCCGACGGGAGGCAAGAAAAATGAGTTTTGAAATTCCCAAGAACGACAAACTGCTGAGATGGGTCGATGAGGTTGCGGGACTGTGTGAGCCGGAGCGCATCCACTGGTGTGACGGGTCCCAGAAGGAATACGACGAGATGTGCAACTTGCTGGTCAAGTCGGGAACCTTCCGCAAGCTTAACCAGGAGAAACGCCCCAACAGCTACCTGGCCTGGTCCGATCCGATCGACGTGGCCCGGGTGGAAGACCGCACCTTCATCTGCAGTATCTCCAAAAACGATGCCGGCCCAACCAACAACTGGATGCCGCCGAAAGAGATGAAGGACAAGCTGCGGAAACTTTTCAAGGGCTGCATGAAGGGGCGGACCATGTATGTCATCCCCTTCAGTATGGGCCCGCTCGGCTCACCGATTGCCAAAATCGGCGTCGAGATCACCGACTCACCTTACGTCGTCGTCAACATGCGCATCATGACCCGCATGGGCAAGGCGGTGCTCGACGTCCTTGGCGGCGGGGATTTCATCCCCTGCCTGCACTCGATCGGCGCTCCGCTAAAAGCGGACGAGCGGGATGTCTCCTGGCCCTGCAACAAAGAGAAATACATCGTCCACTTCCCCGAAGAACGTTCAATCTGGTCCTTTGGCAGCGGTTATGGCGGCAACGCCCTGCTCGGCAAGAAGTGTCTGGCGCTGCGCATCGCCTCGAAGATCGGCTATGACGAAGGTTGGCTGGCCGAGCACATGCTGATTCTCGGCGTTGAGTCACCGCAGGGGGAGAAGTCCTACGTCGGGGCCGCTTTCCCGAGCGCCTGCGGAAAAACCAACTTTGCCATGCTGATTCCGCCCAAAGGGTTTACAGACAAGGGCTGGAAGGTGACCACCATCGGTGATGACATCGCCTGGATTAAGCCTGGCAGCGACGGCCGGCTGTACGCCATCAATCCCGAGTACGGCTACTTCGGTGTTGCCCCGGGGACTTCGGTTATGACCAATCCCAACGCCATGGCGTCCTGTGCCGCCAACACCATCTTCACCAACGTGGCGCTGACCGAAGATGGTGATGTCTGGTGGGAGGGGATGACCGATGAACTGCCAGAGAAGCTGACCGATTGGCAGGGGGCCGCCTGGACGCCCGACTGTGGTCGCCCGGCGGCCCATCCCAACGCACGCTTCACCTCACCGGCAAGCCAGTGCCCGTCGATCGACCCCGATTGGGAAAATCCCAAGGGGGTGCCACTCAGCGCCATGATCTTCGGTGGCCGCCGCAAAGATACCATCCCGCTGGTCTACCAGGCGTTCAACTGGAACTTCGGTGTCTATCTCGCCGCCACCCTTGGCTCGGAAACTACCGCTGCTGCAGTTGGAGCCACCGGCAACGTGCGTCGCGACCCCTTTGCCATGCTGCCGTTCTGCGGCTACCACATGGCCGACTACTTCGGCCACTGGCTGTCGGTCGGGCGCTCGGTGGCCAAGCCGCCGCGCATCTTCAGCGTCAACTGGTTCCTCAAGGACCAGAATGGCAAATTCGCCTGGCCGGGCTATGGCGAGAACATGCGCGTTCTGAAATGGATCATTGAACGGATTCAGGGTCGGACCGGTGCCGTAGAAAGCCCCCTGGGGTGGATGCCCCGCTACGAAGACATGGATTGGGAGGGCCTCGAGGTGTCACGCGAACAATTCAACGCCCTGACCTCAGTCGATCGCGATCTCTGGCAGGCCGAGGTCCTTTCCCACGAAGAACTGTTCCTGAAGATGTTTGATAAACTCCCCAAGGAGTTCCTGCGTATGCGCGAACTGATCATCTCCAGCCTGTGGCGTTCCCCAGAGCATTGGGAGCAGATCGGCGATGTGCACCCGGAGGGTTGGAACGAATAGCCTTTTACAGAAAATCCAAGATAAAAAGGGCCGGATAACCCCGGCCCTTTTTGTCTTCTACAGGAAGCCTCCTGTGCTTAGTCTGCGCGGGTTTTCAAATAGGCTACCAGCTGCCAGATCTCCCGGTCTGTCAGCCCGCGCCAGGCAGGCATAACCGAACCGCTTGAAAGGTAGGGCTCGACGGTCTTGCCGGCTTCAATCCTCCAGAACAGGTAGGCAGGGTCGCTGTCACGGAAACGGGCTTCGGTGAAATCCGGCGCCGGCGGCTGAAAAAAAACCGCTCGGCTGGAACGTCCTTCGCTTGGCTTGCCGTGGCAGCTGGCGCACTTGTCACCGAACAGAGCGTGACCGGCGGCCAGTTGCGCGCTGTCCTCCATCAACCCCTGCGGCATCTGTCGCTGGGGATAGTCTTGTCGCTCCTGGCCGCAGCCACACAGCAGCACTGACAAGATGATGAGCTGTAACATCTGGCGGCCCGCCCGCCGCGCACCTCTCACTGCCCGCCTCGCGCTTCGAATGCAACATCCCAGGATTGCAGCTCCCCCAGCACCTTTTGCATGACCGGTTCTACCGCAGATGCGACCATCGCGGTCAGTTCTGTCCCCATCTCGATGCTTGCAGGCTGAACACCCCAGACCACCAGGCGGGTTGGTACATGGCCCTGCAGTTCAGCTACTGCAAGCAGATCCTGCAGGCCCATCTGGTGAACCGAGAGTTTGCTGGCGAATGCCCGAGGCACCTCTTCGCCTTCCAGGCGGAAGATCGAGCCTGGTTTGTCGCGCATGTCGAGGGCATCGATGATCAGAAGGGATTCCACTTCTTCCAGATGTGGCAGCAGGTCAAGACCGAGAGTGCCACCGTCAATCAGGCGGATCTTGCCGTGAAAATGGTAACGGGATGAAAGCGCGTTGACCACATTCACCCCGAAACCATCATCTGTCATAATCGAATTGCCCAGTCCGAGGACCAGGATTGACATTAAAGTTCCTCCGGGTCAATGAAACGGTAGCCACTGAAGATGCCGCTCATGGTGCCGTTGCGTTCTTTCACGTCCATCAGCCAGCCGCTGTAGACGTGGTTGATGATAAAGCCGACCAACAGCCACATGACACCGTGGTGCAGGAGCCGAATCCATTGATTGCCGACCAGTATGTTGAGCCCGCCCAAGATGCCATCCCAGAATCCGCCGGGGGCGAATTGGCCGTACATGGCAAATCCCGAGACAATCTGGAAGATAAACAGGGCGAAGATGCCGACATAAGCCGTTGCCGCTACCGGGTTGTGACCAACCTCGTAGGAGATCTTTTTGCCGGTGAAGGTGTAATAGCGGAACATCTTGATGAATTCGGACCTTCCTTTGGGGGTCACCCAGGGGAAAAACGCCTTCCATGAGGCATGGTGGTTGCCGATGAACATCCAGATGATGCGGGCTGCCACCGAGACGGTGAACAGGTAGGCGAACGCGAAGTGCAAAAACCGCATCCAGCCCATGATAAACATCGACGAATCCGGTGCCGTCATGAAGGGGCTGCCGATGTAAAAGCCGGTGATCGAAAGCATGATCATGGAGATCACGTTGACCCAGTGGCAGATGCGAACCGGCCATTGCCATACGTAACGTATTTCAAGCATGGTGTGCGCCTCCTTCCTTTAGAGGACCCGAACCTTGACGATCTCCGTCCCCTTGCCGTCCATAACGTGCACGGCGCAGGCCAGGCAGGGATCGAAGGAGTGGATAGTCCGCAGGATTTCCAGCGGGTTTTCCGGGTCGGCAATCGGGGTGCCGATCAGACTCGACTCGTAGGGGCCCATCTGTCCGGCTGCGTCGCGCGGGCCGGCGTTCCAGGTCGAGGGGACTACCGCCTGGAAGTTGGCGATCTTCTGGTTTTCGATGCGGATGAAATGACCGAGTGCGCCACGCGGGGCCTCGTGGTAACCGAAGCCCTGGGCTTCTTTCGGCCAGGTGGACGGATCCCATTTCTCCTTGTTGAAGGTGTCGAGGATGCCGCGGCCCATGTTGTCAGCCAGTTGGTCAAGCCAGAGCTCGTTCTTCTGCGCAAGCAGCAGGGCATCGATACCGCGGGCGGCTGTGCGGCCGAGCGTCGAGAAGAGCGCGGACGCAGGTGCATTCAGCTGGCCGAGGACGAAGTTGACCGTGTCGACGACTTCCTTGACTCCAGAGGCGTAGGCGACCAGCACCCGCGCCAGCGGGCCAACTTCCATCGGCTGGTCCAGGTAGCGCGGTGCCTTGACCCAGGAGTACTTGCCGTCGGTATCGAGGAACTCATAGGGTGGTTTGGGGCCGGTGTAGTTGTTGCTCGTCTCACCTTCGTAGGGGTGCAGCCCCTTGTCGTCACCATTGGAGTAGTTGTACCAGGAGTGGGTGACGTACTCGGAGATCTTCTTCTCATCCATCGCCATGACATTGGCCAGATCTTTGCCCATGATGACGCCACGCGGGAAGAACAGGCTGCCGGTGCCGGGGCTGTTGTCCATCGGGAAGTCGCCGTAGGAGAGGTAGTTGCCAACTCCGCCGCCGATCCCGGCCCAGTCGAGGTAGAAAGGCGCGACGGCCAGCAGGTCTGGGATGTAGACCTGTTCGACGAAGGCACGGGCCTTGCGCAGCAGCTTGCGGATATAGGCGATCTTGTCGGCGTTAATGGCATTCTGGCTGTCAGGATCAACCGGTATCGACATGCCGCCGACCAGGAATGTTTGCGGATGCGGGTTCTTCGAGCCCAGGATGGCGTGAATCTTGATAACATCCTTCTGCCACTCCAGGGCTTCAAGGTAATGGGCAACGGCCATCAGGTTCGCTTCCGGCGGCAGCTTGTAGGCGCTATGCCCCCAGTAGGCATTCTGGAAGGGGCCGAGTCGGCCGGTGCCGGCAAACGCGGCGACCTTGTCCTGGACGCCCTTGAAATAAGTCACACTCGAATTCGGCCAGTTGGAGATCGACTGCGCCAGCTTGGCCGTGGCTGCCGGGTCGGCAGACAAAGCGCTGACGATATCAACCCAGTCGAGGGCGTGCAGGTGATAGAAATGAATCACGTGGTCCTGGACGTTCTGGATGCCCATGATCAGGTTACGGATCAGGCGGGCATTGTCGGGGATCTGGATGTTCAGGGCATCTTCCACGGCGCGGATGCTGGCCATGGAGTGCACCGTGGTGCAGACCCCGCAGAACCGCTGGGTGAAGTGATGGGCATCACGAGGGTCACGACCCTTGAGGATCGTCTCGATGCCGCGGAAAGCCGTGGATGAACTCCAGGCATCGACGATCTTGCCACCATCGATCATTGCTTCGATACGCAGGTGGCCTTCTATGCGGGTAATTGGATCAACGGCAATTCTTTTAGCCATCGTTTATTCCTCCTTTATGACCTTGTCTTCACCCATGGCATCACCCTTGCGGAAGCAGCTCGCCACCCCGTGGATGCCGAATGCGACTGCGGTGGCCGCCGCCAGGCCGATACCGATTTTGTCAGCAGTATCTTCTATGCCAAAACCGGGAACCTTGGGCAGGCGTCGGTAGAAGGGACTCATGGTGTCCCAAAACCCTGGCTCGGAACAACCGATGCAGCCGTGGCCTGCCATAATCGGCCAGGACACGCCCTCGTTGTAACGGATGGTTGGGCAGTTGTGGAAGGTCTCCGGTCCTTTGCAGCCAAGCTTGTACAGGCAATAGCCCTGGCGATGACCGGGGTCGCCAAACGCTTCCGCGTACTGCCCGGCATCGAAATGGCCGCGGCGTTCGCAGTTGTCATGAATGCGCTTGCCGTAGGCAAACTTGGGACGGCCAAGACGATCGACCGCCGGCAGTTTGCCAAAGGTCAGGAAATGTACGATGGTTGCCGTCAGGTTCTCGGCATTGACCGGGCAGCCGGGGAGGTTGACGATTGTGGCCCCCGGGACAATCTCACTGACAGACTTGGCGTTGGTCGGATTCGGCGCTGCGGCAGGGATGCCGCCGAAAGTGGCACATGACCCAACTGCGATCGTGGCTGCGGCGTTCTGCACCAGCTTCTTGCAATCTTCCACTGCACTTTGTCCACCGACTGTGCAGTAGCCGCCCGCTGCTCCCGTTGGGATTGATCCTTCAACGATCAGGATGTATTGGCCCTTGTATTTCTCCATGGCGTCATGCTTGGATTTTTCAGCCTGGTGTCCGGCGGCAGCCATGATTACCTCTGCATACTCGATCGATAGCAGATCCAGGATGATTTCGCCGGCGGTCGGTTGGTTGGCCCGCAGGAAAGCCTCCGAATCGCCGGAACAGCTCTGATATTCGACCCAAATGACCGGCGGCCGCTTGTCTTCGATGGCCCGGGCGACTTGCGGCAGCATAGTGATCGGCAATGCCAGGGCTGCGGTTGTTGCCGTGCAGAACTTGATAAAGGCGCGACGGCTGATCCCTCTTGCCTCCACGCGCTGGAGAATCTCCTCGGGAATCCGTGGGGTGACATCCAAGTCAGTTTTCATGGAACGACCTCCTTATCGGTGTCTGTGACTAAAGACGCAAACCTATTAAATTCAATATATTATGATGTAAGGCAAAGACGTGTTTGAGAAAAACACTTCTCCCTTGATAGAGGTTAGAACAGCGTTTTGTCAAGTAAAAACATAGGCTTTCTGAAAATTTTTTCATCCTGCCAGCGGGGAAGTATTTTACGGTATATCCCCGTACTTATTGTCATTAAATATATCTCATTTTTATAAAAGTGCCAGATCTGCAACAAATTATTTCAACCAGCTAATTTCAATCTTGCTGCTATAATTAACAGGCCAATTGTGAAGGGCATGAAATATGTACAAACTTATTGAACACACCGCAGATATCGGGATCGAAGCGCGGGCGGATTCTCCCGCAATGGTACTGCAGGATATGGCGCAAGGACTGAAAGCCCTGATGTTTGGCGAGAGCCCTGCTTTGGCGAAGTTTGATGCGGAGATCACGGCACACGCCGAAAACCTGACCGAACTGCTGGTCTGCTGGCTGAATGAGGTTGCCTACTGGAGTGAAAAAGACAATCTGGTTCCGGCGAGGTTCCGCATTGACATGCTTACCGCGACAGATCTGAGGGCGACTGTTTCAGGAGAGCCTTTCAACCCGTTGCGTCACGCAGTTGAACGGCAGGTCAAGTCAGTCACCTATCACCAGGCCTGCCTGGAAGAAGTTCCGGAAGGTTGGCGTGCCATGGTTTATGTCGATCTTTAGGGATAGCGCATGAGTATCAAGGTTCAGCAGATCGACGCCTGTCGCTGGCGGATTCCACGCGAGGGGGCGATGCGTACCGATGGCCTGGTCTTTACCTCGGCGAAGTTAATGCAGGAGCTGCGCCGGGAGCAGGCCCTTGAGCAGGTCTGCAACGTCGCCACTCTGCCCGGTATCGTCGGCCCGTCGCTGGCGATGCCCGATATTCACTGGGGCTACGGCTTCCCGATCGGCGGGGTGGCAGCCTTCGATGCTGATGACGGAGTCGTTTCCCCGGGTGGTGTTGGCTATGATATCAACTGTGGTGTGCGGCTGCTGCGCAGCAACCTGGACGCTGCCGCGATCAGACCGCACCTCGCTAAACTTGCCGACGAACTGTTTCGTAATGTCCCGTCCGGAGTCGGTTCTCATCGCCGGGACTTCAAGCTGTCTGTCGGCGAAGCAAAAAAAGTCCTTGTCAAGGGCGCTGCCTGGGCCGTTGGACAGGGCCTTGGCGAAGCCAGCGACCTCGACCGCATCGAGGGACAGGGCGTCATTGCCGGTGCCGATCCGGAGATGGTTTCAGAGCGTGCCCTGGAACGCGGTCGTGCCCAGTTGGGGACTCTTGGCAGCGGCAATCACTTTCTCGAGATCCAGCAGGTCGAGGAAATTTACGACGAGAGAGCTGCAGAGGTCCTCGGTCTCTATCCCGGGCAAGTTACGGTCAGCATTCACACCGGCAGCCGGGGTTTGGGCTACCAGGTCTGCGACGATTACCTCAAGATCATGCTCAAGGCCGCTCGCAAGTACGGCATCGCCCTGCCCGACCGCCAGCTCTGCTGCGCTCCCCTGCAGAGTGACGAGGCCAAAAGCTACCTGGCCGCGATGGCCTGTGCTGCCAACTTTGCTTTCGCCAACCGTCAGATGATTACCGCCTGGGTGCGTGAAACTTTTGCGCAGGTCCTGCACAAGGGGCCGGCCGAGTTACGGCTCGGTGTGATCTACGACGTTTGCCACAATATTGCCAAGTGGGAGAAGCACCAGGTTGACGGTAAAGAGCGTCGCCTCTGTGTGCATCGCAAGGGGGCAACCCGCGCGTTCCCACCAGGGCACGCCGAGATTCCGGAGGTATACCGCCAGATCGGCCAACCGGTTCTGATCCCCGGCGACATGGGGCGCTACTCCTACGTTTTGACCGGTACGGCCGGCGCCTATCAGGAAACCTTCGGTTCCACCTGTCATGGCGCAGGACGGGTGATGTCACGGCAAGCGGCGAAAAAGGCCGCGCGCGGCCACGACCTGATCAAGGAGCTGGCTGAACGCGGAGTCCTGGTGCGGGCTGCCGGTCGCGCGACGGTCGCCGAGGAGATGCCGGATGCCTACAAGGACGTTGCCGAGGTTGTGGATGTGGTGCACCGGGCTGGCATCGGACATATTGTCGCCCGGTTGAAACCGATGGCGGTAATTAAAGGATAGAGACGCGAAGCGCGCGGCGGGAAAAAGCAATTAAAAAGGCAAAATTATGAAAGTATTTGTGACCGGTGGCACCGGGTTTGTTGGTCGAGAGATATTGAGGCAACTGTTGCAGGCGGGGCATGCGGTGCGAGTCCTGGTGCGGGAAGGCTCAGAGAGCAAACTCCCGGAACGAGAGCGGGTCGAGGTTCACAGTGGTGATGTCACCGATGCCGGCAGTCTGGTCGGCGCCCTGGATGGTTGTGAAGCGGTGATTCACCTGGTCGGAATTATCCGCGAGTTCCCCGGACGCGGCATTACCTTCAAGAAAATGCACGTGACCGCGACGGAAAACATTCTCGATGCCTGTGCCGAACAGGGGGTACGGCGTTTATTGCACATGAGCTCTAACGGTACACGTGAAAACGGTAGTACCGTATATCATCGAACCAAGTGGCAGGCTGAGGAGCTGGTTCGTGACAGTGGGCTGGACTGGACAATCTTTCGCCCCTCGCTGATCTTCGGCCACGGCAGTGAATTCGTCAAGATGCTGACCGAGCTGATTCGTCGAGTACCGGTCGTACCCGTGATCGGTGACGGCCAATACCGCATGCAGCCAGTGTCGGTTGCCCAGGTGGCAGAGAGCTTCGTCAGGGCCCTGCAAATGTCGAACTCGGTCGGTGCGACTTATCACCAGGGCGGCAGCGAAAGTTACACCTACGATACAATCCTTGATTTGACTGCCCGGGCCATGGGCCGAGAACAGGCGACCAAAATGCACCAGCCGCTCTTTATGATCAAGCCGATGATCAAGATGCTGCAGGGTTTTGAGCAATTCCCGATTACCGAGGACCAGTTGCAGATGCTGGTCGAGGGGAATGTCTGTGATCCGGGAGAGTGGGCGCAGACGTTTGAACTGGCGCCGATCAGTTATGCTGAGGGGATAGGGGAGTGTCTGTAGGATATCTTGAACGATTTCAGACCAGAATCAAAGGCAAACCCGGCGGGTCGCGTCCCGCCCGACGCCATACTTTTGTCCGGCAACAAAAGTATGCAAAAGTGCCTTCTCCTTGCGGAGGGCATCTCTTTTGCCGGATGTCTGTGACTTCAAGAACCTGCTGAAATGGGGATCCGGCCCTGTGTCAAAGGGCCTGACCTTGCCGTGTGATCTACAAGGGAAAAGCCTGATAACACATGCAACCCATTTTTAAGTTTCCGCCGCAACCCGCAACCCCAACGCAATCATCACCGTCCCGGTAACCCCATCAAACCCCTGGCTGACCCGTGGGCGCTGCAGCCACCCTTTGGCTTGTTTGACCATCAGCGCCAGCAGGCACTGCCAGATCATGGCGATAATGAAATGCAGCCCGGCGAGAAACAACGACTGGGCCAAAGCTGAATGGGCCGGGTTGATGAACTGCGGCAGAAAAGCCATGTAAAAGACGGCCGTCTTGGGATTGAGGACATTCGAGAGGAACCCTTCCCGAAGTGATCGCCCCGAGAAAAAACAATGCCCCGCGCAGGCTTCACCGTTTGCAACGGCAAAGGTCTCCTTTTTGATGACCTTGCGCCAGCTGCAGTATCCCAGCCAGACCAGGTACCCGGCACCAACCAGTTTCAAGGCACTGAAGGCCCATGCCGCCTGAAGCAGGATAACCGAGATGCCCACGGCGGAAATCGCTGCATGAATAAAAAGGCCTGAACAGATACCGAGGCTGCTCACAGCACCATCGCGCCAGCCGCCACGGGCGGTGTTGCGGATCACCAGCATGGTGTCGACCCCTGGAGTTAAGGTCAGCAGGGTGATGGCGAGCAGGTAGGTGGTGAGTGAGGCGATGTCCATGTCGGGTCACTAATCCAGTCAAAAGCAAAACATGAAAAGACTGAGGTCTGCTTGAGACTAAAGGTTCTCGTCCTGGGGATACGAAGAACTGAAACTGTATGATTTGACGACGTCCTTGTTATCGAATCTGATGACCAGGTCGCGGCTCATCTTGATGCTGTATTCACCGTAGGTATAGGTCCGGAACCCGTCCTCGATGCCGGTGCGCCAGGGATCACCGAACATCTTCTGAACCTCGGCCTTGGTGGTGGTGCCGATCTCTATCTGCCGAACCTGCTGTACCGGGAAGGGCCGACCCGCTGATGGCATGCAGCCGGTGAATGGCAGAGTGAGAGTCGCCAGCAGTGCCAACGCAACTGTGCTGCTAAGAATTCGCATGACATGTTCTCCTTGTGGTTAAAGATCGTGGATCTATTGATATCAGTCTTGAGCTCGCTGCCGGTATACCTGGGCAATGCCGCCTCCAGCGGTTTCCCGGTATAGTGAAGGCAGGGCCTGACCGGTTTCCTTCATGACTCTGGTGATCTCATCAAAGGTGATCTTGTGGTCTCCACCAGACAGCAGGGCAAAGTGACAGCAACTCAAAGCCCTCGTCGCAGCATGGGCATTGCGCTCGATGCAAGGGATCTGTACCAGGCCATTGACCGGATCGCACGTCAGCCCAAGATGATGCTCGAGGCCCATCTCGGCAGCATACTCAATTTGCCGGATTGTGCCACCGTGAATTTGGGTGGCGGCTGCCGCAGCCATGGCGCAGGCTGTACCAATTTCACCCTGACAACCCACCTCGGCGCCCGAAATGGAAGCGTTGTGCTTGACCAGATTACCGATCAGACCGGCCGTTGCCAAGGCGCGTAGAATATCCTCGGTACGGCACTCAAGGCTTTCAAACAGATAACGCAAAACCGCCGGCAAAACCCCGCTTGCGCCACAAGTTGGTGCGGTAACAATTACCCCTCCCGCGGCATTTTCTTCGGAAACGGCCAGTGCGTAAGCCCAGAGCAGACCGTTGTGTTTGAAGTCAGGGCCATAGAGAGAGGCTTTACGTTTAAACGCCTGGGCTTTGCGCTCTACGCCCAACCCTCCTGGTAATACGCCAACATGATCCAGCCCGCGCTCAATGGAAGCTGACATCGTTTCCCAAACCTCTTCGAGGAAGGGGTAAATTTCATCACTCTCACAGCGGGCAACATATTCCCAGCACGATTCGCCGATTTCTTTCGATCGCGCCAGGATTGCTTCCATGCAGTTCAGGTCGTAGATGTCAGTACTGTCAATTGGTTCACCGACTTCACGGAGCGCGCCGCCACCGATACTGTAGACTTCCCATTTGTCTATTACGCTGTTGTCATCTGCCAAGGCCTCAAAATACATGCCATTTGGATGCAGCGGAAGGTTCTCCTCCGGTTTCCAGATGAGTTCCCAGGCGACGTCGTCAAAGACTTCACCCAGAACCTTATCGGTCAAGTGTCCTCGTCCGGTAGCGGCCAGGCTGCCGAAGAGGGTGACGCGGAACCCGGTCGTGCCACGGTGTCGTCCGCGAAACTTTTCGGCGGCTATGCGTGGTGCAATGGTGTGACTGCTCGATGGCCCGTTGCCGATACGGTAAAGCTCTCTGAGTGATTTCATCCTGCTCAACCTGTCTGGTTGCCCTGCACCAGCTGCAAACCGGTTTGTTGACCACTAACGTGTGGCCATCTTCGTGCATACTGTGCATATGCAGATCAATCTATACCTATTTGAGCCGGAATGACAAGGGCGCAGAATAAAGTTGACAAAAACGGTCACATTTAATAGTAATGAAAACCGTTTTCAATAACCTCCAGGAGAAATCAAGTTTATGGCTAAATTTACAGGCCCGAAAGGCAAGCTGGTTCGCCGGTTCGGCGTCAATATATACGGCAACCCCAAGTATGACCGGCTGCTCGAACGTCGCAGCCACGGCCCCGGTCAACATGGCCCGAACCAGGCCCGGCGCAAGGTCTCTGACTACGGCCAGCAGCTGATCGAAAAGCAAAAGCTGCGTCACGCCTACGGCCTGCTCGAGAAGCAGTTCCGCCGGACCTTTCGCAAGGCCCAGCAGATGCGCGGAGTGACCGGAGACAACCTGTTAAGCTTGCTCGAAACCCGTCTCGACAGCATCGCTTTTCGTGCCGGGCTTGGTTGTACCCTGATGCAGGCGCGGCAGCTGGTCAATCATGGTCATCTCAAGGTCAATGGCCGCCGGGTGGATATTGCGTCGTACCGGGTCAGGGCCGGTGACGTGATCAGTGTTTGCGACGGTTTGTCATCCAGAGAGCTGGCAGCACGCTACCTGGTGGAAAATCCGCGTTTTGGTGGAGCCGAATGGCTCACGCTTGATCAGAAAGGGATGACCGTAACGGTCAACCGCCTGCCGCAGCGCGACGAAATCCAGGTTGCCGCGAATGAACAAATGATCGTCGAGCTCTACTCGAAGTAGGCTCGCCTCCCCCATATTTATGGTGGTCAGGACATGATCCGCAACGCCAGGTAGGGGACGATAAAAAAGGTGAAGATACAGATCTTGTAGAATGTCATCCCGGCGTAGTGGATGGTTGTGAAGTGTTCGACCGGAATCTTGTAGAATCTGCTGTGTACCCTGTAGACCCAGTCGTGGGCGAAGGTGAGAAAGAGAAACCACCAGAGCAGGATACCCATATTCAGTACCGCGCTCCATGCCAGCGTACCCCGCAAAAGCTCCAAGCTCATGTAACCCTCCATTCGTTGATGGGTATATGTCTTCCCAATATACCCTGCCGACGACCTTTTTGTTCATTTGCCAGCTAAAAAAGTCTAGAATGGGCATCGCTTTTCTTCCGCAGCAAGGAGTTTATTGTGCATCGCTTTGCCAATTTTTACCTGATTATCTTCCTGATCGATGCCGGTCTCTCACTGGTCGATGAACTCCTTGTTGTCGTCGGGTCGCCCTACCCTCTTTTCACCAGTGGGCGCCTGCTGGTCGCATTTGTGACGATCGCCTTGAGCATGGTGGTTTACGTCTGCCTGGGGATAGACCGGCGTCTGCCCAAGCGGGTTTTTTTACCGATGACCCTTTACATTGCCTGGTGCACCGTGGCGATGTGGCCACTCTCCGGTGTGATCGACCGCGCGTCGCTGCCGTTGCTCGCTGCCATCGGCCAGGCGGCAACCGGGCTACTTGCCATTGCGCTCCTCCGTGGCCGGGTTCTGCTGCCGCAAGAGCTCTTCCAGACCAACCCCTTCAGCCTGAGCAATACCCTGGGCTTCACGGGGATTAACCTGCTTTTGACGCCCTTGGTAATGCTTTATGGCTGCCTGGCTCTGGCCGGTAACTATCTTGAGGAGCGGACGGCCGGTTTCCTTCGTCTCAGCCCGGTTGGCATCTATATGGCCGAGCGCAGCTACCATCGCGAGTCCAAAGAGATTCGCCTGGCGGGGATGATACATATCGGCAAGGAGGAGTACTACGCAGACCTGGCCGATTCAATTTCGACCGATGCGACAGTTATTCTCACTGAGGGGGTGACAGATCGGGACCGGTTGCTGGAGCACAATTTCAACTATAGCAAGCTGGCGGGGGTCATCGGGCTAAGCTCCCAGGATAAGATGCAGATCGATGGCAACCTGGTTGACCTGGATGATCCGGACCAGGCTGCGCAAGGGGGTCGGGATAAACCGGATATCGCCTGGGCCGATATAGACCTGAGCCGTTTCGATCCGCAGACGATCGAATTCCTCAACGCGATCGGCCGGACCCTGTTCAGCGGCAAGCCAGTGGCCCAAGTTTTCGCCGAATATACCACCTGGGCAGATGAAAACATGACCCCGGAACGGGTCACCGTTGTCATGACGGATATTCTCGACAAGCGCAACGATGCAGTAATCATCAGCTTGTCAAAGGCCTTGCAGCGTTATGAAACAATCATCATCCCCTGGGGAGCGATGCATATGCCGGCCATCGAGGCGGCAGTCCTCGAGCAGGGCTTTGAGCCAGGCGAGAGAAAGGAAAGGATGAGTCTCGATTTTCGCACCATCCCTTACAAGAAGGTGTGGCAAAAATGGTCGGAGCGGGCGGCTCCGGTCAGAATATCGGCCCCCTCGACCTGAGTTCCTGTCCGACGCCCCGTCCCCAGCCGGTTTCCCGCCAATCCGCACCTGCCAGCATGATGATGTTCACTCTCTCAACCGGGGATTGCCGGTACCCCCCTCCCGGCATAATTGATAAATCAAAAAAATGCTGTGGTTTGAGCGGTTTGCCAAAATTTTGAATGTTCGGCTAATTTTTCGGTTTGCAGGCCCAGATATTGTAGGGTATAGTCATGACCCTACAATATATAGTAGTTTTCTGTTATGCGGGGTCTTCCGGATATTGGGACATGCTTTTGTGTTCTGTCCGGACCAGGCCTATTAAGAGGACGCAAAAGGATACGGATTGATGGAAGGAAACGTGATCAAGATAGCGGCCGAGCCGACGGAGATCCCCTGGCAGGAGGCCTCCAGGGAGATCTGGGACAGCAAGTACCGGCTCAAGGATGCGACGGGGAAGCCGGTTGATGCAGATCTGCACGCAACCTATGAACGAGTTGCCAGAGCGCTGGCGGGCGTTGAGACAGACGAGAAACAGCAACGCCACTGGTTCGGGCGGTTCCTGTGGGCGTTGGAGAACGGAGCGATTCCGGCTGGCCGGATTACCTCCAACGCCGGAGCGCTCGAACACAAGCCGGCGACCTCGACCATCAACTGCACGGTTTCCGCTACGGTTGGCGACTCGATGAACGAAATCCTGGCCAAAGTGCACGAGGCCGGCCTGACCTTGAAGGCGGGCTGCGGTATTGGCTATGATTTCTCGACCCTGCGGCCGCGCAACGCCTTTGTCAACGGCGCCGGGGCCAACACCTCTGGTCCGCTGTCATTCATGGACATCTACGACAGCATGTGTCGCACGGTTGCTTCGGCCGGTGGTCGGCGCGGCGCGCAAATGGCGACCTTCGATATTTCCCATCCGGACGTGCTCGAATTCATCAAGGCCAAGCGGGAAGATGGACGCCTGCGTCAGTTCAACCTGTCTCTGCTGATTACCGATGAATTCGTCGAGGCGGTCAAACAGGACGCTGACTGGCCGCTCTGCTTCCCCCTGACCGAAAAGGAGCGGGAGCGTGACGGGCTGGACCTGAAAGATTCGACCCGGATTCTCTGGAAGGACTGGCCGGTTAAAGAAGATTACATCCAGAACGAGGTCGGCCAGGTGGCCTGCAGGATTTATCGCACCATCCGCGCCAAGCAGTTGTGGAACGTGATCATGGCTTCCACTTATGACTTCGCCGAACCGGGCTTCATCCTGATCGACAAGGTCAACGAGATGAACAACAACTGGTTCTGCGAGGAAATCCGCGCCACCAACCCGTGCGGCGAGCAGCCGTTGCCACCTTATGGCTCCTGCCTGCTCGGTTCGATCAACCTGACCCGCTTTGTCGAGCATCCCTTTACCGCCGAGGTCTGTTTCAACTGGGAGCGTTTTCGCGAAGTGGTCGCGGTCTTCACCCGCATGCTCGATAACGTGGTGGAGATCAACGGCCTGCCCCTCGAGCAACAGCGCAGCGAAATCTACGGCAAGCGCCGCCATGGCATGGGTTACCTTGGTCTCGGTTCGGCGATTTCCCTGCTCGGCATGAAATACGGCGACGCTGAGTCAATCGCGTTCACCGAGGAAGTCACCTTGCAGATGGCACTCGCCGGCTGGCAACAAGCTCTTGACCTGTCCCGCGAAAAAGGCCCGGCCCCGGCGCTGGTCGAGGAATATACGGTCACTGCAGAAATGCTGCGCAAGCGGCCGGAGATGGCCGCCGACGGCATCAAGGTGGGTGACCTGGTCCCCGGTCGCGTCCTGCATTCCCGCTACAGCCGCTACATGCAGCAGCTGGCGCAAAAAGCGCCGGAACTGGTGGCAGAGCTGGCCGACGTTGGCGCGCGCTTCACTCATCACAGTTCGATCGCACCGACCGGAACCATCTCGCTGTCAATCGCCAACAATGCTTCCAACGGTATTGAGCCGAGTTTCGCGCACCACTACTCTCGCAACCTGATCCGTCCCGGCAGGAAGAGCAAGGAGAAAATCGACGTCTTCTCCTATGAACTGCTGGCTTACCGGGAGCTGGTCAATCCGCAGGCCATGCCAGGCAGCAAGGATCCGAACCGGCAGCTGCCCGGCAACTTTATCACCACGGACGACATCAAGCCGAAACAGCATGTGGATATCCAGGCCGCGGCCCAGAAGTGGATCGATTCCTCGATTTCCAAGACCGCCAATGTGCCGAGTGATTTCCCCTATGCGGATTTCCAGGATATCTACCTGTACGCCTACGAGCAGGGTTTGAAAGGCTGCACGACTTTCCGTTACAACCCGGAAGCTTTCCAGGGGGTCCTGGTCCAGGAAAAAGACCTGGCGGAGACACTCTATCGCTTTACCTTGGAAGACGGCTCTGTGGTCGAATTCCGCGGCAACCAGGAAGTTGAATACGACAACGAGACCCACACCGCGGCCAATCTGTTCGACGCCCTCAAGGAGGGCTACTACGGCAAACTGTAACAAGGACTGAAAAAATGTCGAATCCCATTGATAAGAAGATCGTTTCCTACGAGGTCATTAACCTCCAGGAACAGAGAGCCAAGGCGGCGCAGGCTGAGCAGGACAAGATCGAGGACATGCACGAGCATGTCGAACGCCCGGAAATGCTGGTCGGCGCCACCTATAAAATCAAGACCCCGCAGAGCGAGCATGCCCTGTATGTCACCATCAACGATATGGTGCTCAATTATGGTACGCAAAACGAGATCCGCAGGCCTTTCGAGATCTTCATCAACTCGAAGAACCTCGATCACTTCCAGTGGGTCGTGGCGTTGACCCGGGTCATGTCGGCAGTGTTTCGCAAAGGCGGTGACGTCACCTTCCTGGTCGATGAGATGAAGGCGGTCTTCGATCCCCAGGGCGGTTACTTCAAACCGGGGGGCGGAGGCTTTATGCCGTCGATCGTTGCCGAGATCGGCTATGTCCTCGAAAGGCACATGAGGATGATCGGGCTGCTCGAGGAAAAGCAGATGCCTGAAGCCCACCGGGAAATGCTGCAGGCCAAGCGCGCTGAGTACGCGATTCTCAAGGGACAGCCGCAGCCTGAACAAGATGCCTCCTTTCCTGCGGATGCCAAGATGTGCGGCAAGTGCTTCAACAAAGCCGTCATTATCATGGATGGCTGTCTGACCTGCCTGAACTGCGGCGACTCCAAGTGCAGCTGACGCAGGGATCCCTGTAGCGGTCAGGCCCTGGCCGTCCGAGGAGAAGAAGATGGCGAGCACCAATTGGGACAATCGCTGGATGGCCCTGGCCCAACTCATAGCAACCTGGAGCAAGGATCGCGGCAGAAAAGTCGGCGCGGTCATCGTCGGGCCCGACAACGAAATCCGCTCAACCGGGTTCAATGGCATCCCCCGCGGGGTGAACGATGATGTTGAGGAGCGTCACGATGCGCTCTCGGGCGAAAAATATCTTTGGGTCTCGCACGCGGAACGCAATGCGATCTACAATGCTGCTCTGCTGGGAGTCTCAACCAAGGGTTGCACGATCTACGTGCCCTGGTATCCCTGCATCGAGTGCGCCAAGGCGATCGTCCAGGCAGGCATCGGCAGGATCGTCTGTTTCGAACCGGACCTGGCAGACAGCAACTGGGGGAAGGACTTTGAAAAATCGCTGATCATTCTCGGTGAAGGCAATGTCGTCACCAAGCTGGTTGAGCAGAAGAATTACCTGCAGACGACCATCGACCGGGAGATCATGGTCGGCAACGTACCGGTTGGCCCGATCGGCTGAGTAGCGGGCAAGGTAACGGTGCGGCGCTTACCGTCCGGCGTGGCGCTCTGAGTAAGTTTTGAAACGCTTCAGCCGGAAAAAAGTCTCGCGTTCCCGTTCGGCCAGGTACTGGGCCATGGTATGGATGTCCTCTTGCAGTTGAGGCGCGATCCGCTCTTCGAGAATCCGGATCCGCCGCGTCAGACGCACCAGCTCTTCGGCCAGGCGCCGGAACTTCCCTTCAAAATTAGCCAGCGACAGCATCTCCTCAACGATTCCTTCAAATTCCTCGATCGCTTCGTCAAGCCAGGGTGAGCTGCCGAGCATGTCGTAAGGGCGTTCTTCGAAACTGCGGGCAACCGTTTCATGCCTGGTCAGGTCGCGAAAGCGCAGGCCGAGCAGGTTCCCCTCGGCAACTTCGACAGCGATTTCGCGCCGATTGGCGACAGCCAGAGCATCGACGGCAGTCGGTCCTTCGCGGGCCTTGCTGATGTACAGGGCATCAATGGCGCGCGCATAGGCCAGGCTGAGTTCCTCCCGTGACTTTATGAGCGGTCTGGTGATTTTGAGAAACTCTTTGATCAGTGCCTGGCGTCGTCCCTTGAGGATCGTCGTGCAGTTGACGACGGCGCGCATACGATCTTTCAACTGCAGCAGGTTGGTCCTGGTCGGCTGGATCATCGCGCCACCTCCCGGAACTCGTCTATCAGCTTCTGCGCGGTATCCAGGGTCTCGTCGATGGTCCGGCGTAGCTTCCCCTGATGAACGAAATCGGTTTCGAAACGGTCGGCAAAATCAAGCAGTCTGCGGTCATCGGCCAGCATGCCATCGCGGCCGACGACTGCTTCGAGGCGGCGCAGGTCGCAGCCTTTGGCGTAAGTGCGGTAAAGGTGATTGGCCAGGTCGCGGTGGTCGTTGCGGGTCTGTCCCTTGCCGATGCCGTGCTGCATCAGGCGGGACAGGCTCGGCAGCACATCCACCGGTGGATAAATCCCCTTCTGGTGGAGTTCCCGGGAGAGGACGATCTGGCCTTCGGTGATGTAGCCCGTCAGGTCGGGGATCGGATGGGTGATGTCGTCTTCGGGCATGGTCACGGTCGGCAGCAGGGTGACCGAACCTTTGCGGTTGTGGATGCGCCCGGCCCGTTCATAAAGGGAAGCCAGGTCGGAGTACATATGACCGGGATAACCGCGCCGGCCGGGGAGTTCTTCGCGGGCGGTGGAAATTTCACGCAATGCGTCGCAGTAGTTGGTCATGTCGGTGATGATCACCAGCACGTCCATCTCCTGGCGGAAGGCCAGGTCTTCGGCAACAGTCAGCGCCAGACGGGGAGCCAGCAGGCGCTCGACCACCGGATCGTCGGCGAGGTTGATGAAGCCGACGAAGCGGCTCTGCATGTGCTCGAGGGTCTGCTGATAGAATTGGTACTCGAAATGGGTCAGACCGAGCGCAACGAAAACCAGGACGAAGCTGCCGCCATCGGTCAGACGGGCCTGGCGCAGGATCTGGTCGGTCATCTCCCTGGCCGGCAGGCCTGAGCATGAGAAGATCGGCAGTTTCTGCCCCTTGACCAGGGTATTTAGACCGTCGATGGTTGAAAATCCGGTCTCGATGAACTCGACCGGGTGAGCACGCGCCACCGGATTGATCGGCGCGCCGAGCACCGGCATGCGGAATTCCGGAACGAACATGGGCAGGCCGTCGCGTGGCCTGAATGAGCCGTCGAAGACCCTGCCGAGCACGCCGGAGCCGAGCGGAACGCGCATGACCGCATCAGTGAAGCTGACCGTGGTGTTGTGCGTATCCAGCCCCTGGGTCCCGCCGAAGACCTGTATCAGCACCTGCTCGCCGGAGATTTTCAGAACTTCGCCGCCCAGGGTCCGCCCGTCCGGCGTCTCAATGCGCACCAGTTCGCCGAGTCGGGCGGCAAAAACCCGGTGAAGGAACAGCAGCGGCCCGCGGATCGCGCTGATCGAACTGTATTGATGTTCAGCCAGGCGCATCGTCGTCCTCTCTGAGAAGTTCATCGAGCAGAATCCCTTCGGTGAGGCCTGCTTTGAGCCGCTCGTGTTCGGAAATCAGCGCGGCTATCTGCTCAAGAGTGCTTTGCGGCGTCGCGTAGGCATCGTCTGTGAAGCTGTTCTGACAAAGGAACTCGAGGCGGATCTTTTCTGCGGTTCTCATCAGCAGGCGGTCCGCATCCTGCAGCCCTTCCATACCGACCACTTCCGCCACCTCGCGCAACGCCTCTTCCCGCTGCAGGATGTCACGACAACGACTTTGCAGCTTGGCCCATTCTGCATGCTGTTCGGTGAAATGGGCCAGGGCGGTATCGCTGTACAGGGAATAACTCTGACTCCAGTTGATTGCCGGGAAATGCCTGCGATGGGCAAGCTGCGTGTCGAGCATGTAAAGGGCGCCGGCGACGCGCAGACAGGCCTGGGTGACAGGCTCGGCGAAATCTGATCCGGGTGGCGACACGGCGAGAATCATGCTCAACGAACCGCTGGCACCGCTGAGCGTTTCCACCACCCCGGCACGTTCGATAAAACCGGAAAGCCGGGAGCCGAGATAAGTCGGATAGCCATCCTCTCCCGGCATCTCTTCAAGAGCCGCGGAGATTTCACGCAGCGCCTCGGCCCAGCGCGACAGGCTGTCGGCGAGAAACAGCACGTCGAGGCCCATGTCGCGGTAATACTCGGCCATGGTCACCGCGGTAAAGATCGATGACTCGCGCGCTGCGACCGGCATGTTCGACGTGTTGGCAACGATGATGGTCCGTTCCATCAGCGGCCGTTCACTGCGGGGGTCCTGCAGCTCGCTGAATTCGTCGAGCAGCCCGGCCATCTCGTTGCCGCGCTCGCCGCAGCCGACGTAGACGACCACGTCAACATCGGCGAACTTGGCAATCGTCTGTTCCAGCACCGTCTTGCCGGTGCCGAATCCGCCCGGGACGATAGAAATCCCACCCTTGAGCATCGGGAAGAGAAAATCGAGGCAACGCTGGCCCGTGACCAATGGCGTCGCCGGTGGCAGTTTACGCCGGATCGGCCGTGCCTTGCGCACCGGCCAGCTGTGCCAGCCGAGTAGCGGCTGGCCGTCTTCGAAGTGCGCAGCCGGTTGCTCGAGCTGCAGCTCTCCGGTGTTGATTCGCGCCAGCGTGCCGTCCTGCGGGGACATCAGCAAATGATCGATATGGCCTTCCCGGACCGTGCCGAAGACCTCGCCGGTTTTCAGGGCGACGCCGGACGAGCATTCGGAATGGAAATCCCAGCTCCGGCGACAGTCGAGCGGAAAAGGGTCCTGCCCGCTGGAGATGAAATCGCCGCTGTCTTCCTGCAGCTTGTGCAGGGGGCGTTGCAACCCGTCGAACACGCCGCCGAGCAGGCCCGGGCCAAGGCGCACCGTCAAGGGCCCTTGCGCGGTCATGACCGGTTCACCGATACCGAGCCCGCGATTGTCCTCGAAAACCTGGACCGTGGCGATATCGCCTTCGAGACGGACCACTTCACCGGTCAGTTTGCTGATGCCGACAAACACCCGGTCACCGATTTTCAGATCGGGCAGATCCACGCAAACCGTTGCGCCGCTGATGCTGGTGACCTTGCCGTTCATTTTTGCAACCTCACATGGTAGCCGAGAGCCCTCTGCACCAGGCGTTGAAGCTCGTCAACCGGTGGCGCGCGCCGGCCGGCCGGTGCCGGGAGTGTGACCAGGACGCCAGCCCAACGCTCGGTCAACTCGCGCAACCGGACCGGATCAATTTTTTCCAGCAGCCGGTTGTCCGCAGCAAGCACACCTATCTCAGGATCTGCAAAGGCCCTCTGGATTTTTTCCAGGGCCTGGTCCGGGCTCAAAACCTGCTGGCGGACACCGGTCAGGGCAAAGCCGGGGGCACTGTCTTCCGGAGTCATGAAGAGGATCTCCTTCATAGCATCAGGACCTCCTCGAGCAACTCTTGCCGATCATCGGCCAGGACGCTCCGCAATAATCTGTTCTGTGCGGCAAGCTGGGTTTTCCAGAGATATTCGATAATCACGGCCAACCCGAGCGGGTCGCGCCCGGCCTGTCGCAAGAGACGTGTCAAGCCGTTAATCAGGCTCTGTTCGACGTTGACAGCCTCCAGATTGCGGACCGGCATCCCGCCCAATTTTCCGACCAGTGCGGCCAGGCGGCCTTCGTCACGGGTTGCCCAGATTCGGTCCAGCCGTTCAACGGGGATTGCGCCACCGGCGGTCAATTGAGGCGTCTGGCTGACTTGCCAGCGCCAGTACTTCTTGACGACCAGGCAATTACGCATATCGATCTGGTAGCTTAAAATCCTGTTGACAATGCCCTTGCCCGAACGGTTCAGCCCGTGTTGCAGGATGCCGCTGGCAAGTTGTTGTTCAACTCCGCCGGGACCTTGGCTGCGCCAGGTTGCAGCCAGTCCGTCGACAAACGGATAATCTCTCTCGAGAGCCGCTTCGAGCCGGACGATAGTGGCCTCAGCGTCCGTTGCCGCGATCAACTCCTGCAACGGTTTGGCGAGCAGGGCATTCTGCCGGAGCGAGGCCGGCGGGTTTTCTTCAGCCAGGCGATAGCGCAGGACCAGCACCAGGTTGCGCATGGCCAGCAGGTCGAGGAACGGGCCAAGACGTTTGCGCAGCTGTCTGTTGAGCCGCCGGTAAACCCAGTCAACGATCTCTCCCGGAGAGCCCCCGGGGTCTCTCCCGGAGGCCAGGTCGACTGCCGCGCGACGGCAGCGAAGACGTGCCAGCAGGGCATCTGTCGGCAGTTCAGCAGGTCGAGTCGTTGCCAGAAGTTGCATCGTTGTCCACCCGTTCGCGAAGATCCTTCATCAGGTTCGGCAGAAGCTCTGGCCAGGCCCGCATCACTCGGCAAGAGAGGGAGTTGTCGACGCGGATCGTGCCCTCCGCATCGCTCGCTATCAGTCCTCCACCGACGGCCTCGTCACAGTCAACCGCTGCAGTCGGGAATGCTTCTCGGGCGAGCTCCAGGTCTTGCGGATGGACTTTGACCTTCATCCATCGATATTTCGGCAGCTCACCGCAAAGGGCTTGCCACAGCTCCTGGCGGGAACCGTCGATCATTTCACCCAGAACCCGGCCTGCCATCTCCAGCAGGCGCAACTCCATGGCCGCCTCCGCCCGGAGCCTGTCTGCCGTGGCTCTCGCCCGTGCCTCGAAAAGCAGCTTGTTC
This sequence comes from uncultured delta proteobacterium, assembly GCA_963715335.1. Classification (GTDB taxonomy): domain Bacteria; phylum Desulfobacterota; class Desulfuromonadia; order Desulfuromonadales; family BM103; genus JAFDBW01. The sequence goes on along the minus strand of CAVQRZ010000001.1, from coordinate 231,409 downwards.
CGCAGGGTTGCAGCTTCTGCCTGCAGTGAACGCCCGGTTTCATCGCGCAGATGCTCAAGTTCAGCCTCGATCTCCTGACGGCGTTTTGCGACAGCCAGTTCGGCTTGCTGCCAGTATTCACGGGCGCGCGCCTCACCTTCATGCTGCAGGGCCATTTTCAGCTCTGATTCGCCCATGATCTACAACATCAGCAGGATCATTGCGGCGACCACGAAGCCGAGAATCACCATGGTTTCAGGAATGGCGACCAGGATGATGATTGCGCCGGTCAATTCAGGCTTTTCCGCCAGAGTACCGGCTCCTGCAGCGCCGATCCGCGACTGCGCCCAAGCCGTGGCCAGGGCAGGGATGCCTACGGCGAGTGCGGCGGCAAATGCGATCCAGACTTTTTCCATGTGCACCTCCTTGTGCCATGTCGCCTGTTCAGGGACGACGTTTCTGCCAGGGCTCGAAGCGACGTCCACCCAGGTCGAGAAACTTGCTGAAGAACTCCACGTAATGCAGACGTAACGAATGCACCGTGGGGGCGAAAACCCCGAGCAGCAGGTTGAACGCGTGCAGGGTCCCGCCAACCAGGATGCCAACCATGATGTCGCCGGTCATGCCGCCCAGTCGGTTGGCAACCATGGCGAGCAGAATCGAGCTGAAGCCGATCGCCATGATCCGGACGTAGGAAATGATATTGCCCATGGTTTTAAGCAGTTCAAGTGGCGCCAGCAATCCCTCTGCAGCGATCAGAACCGGCATCAGGATGCCTACGCCGATCAGCAGGGGTCCGGTGGACAGCCAGGATTGCGGGTAGAACCAACCGACCAGTGCCAAAACTATCAGGATCACGGCAACCAGCATGGCCAACTTGAGCAGCGCCTTGCGTGGCTGGTGACGGCGCAGCTCCGTCAGTGCTCCAAGGGTTATGCCGAGCAGGATGTGTACAACGCCGACCGTCAGCGAAAAGACGATCATCGGTACCACGGCCTTGCCGCGATCGAACCAGACCGGATGCAAGCCCAGCCAGGTTTCGCCGAGGTCGCCGAAAAATTCACCGTAAAGAACCCCGAAAACCAGCGTGTAAAGAGCGGCAATCCCCAGAACTTTGCCAAGATCACTGGCCAGCGTATGGGCAGGAAAGTGCCTGGCCAGAAAGAATGCCAGCAGTATCAGGATCGTGCCGTAGCCGATGTCGCCCAGGATCATGCCGAACAGGACAGGGAAGAACAGGCCGATCAGGGGGGTCGGGTCGTAGGATGAATATTTCGGCAAGGGCAGCAGGCGCGACAGGATTTCAAACGGCGCAAAATAGCCGGGGTTGCGCAACATAACCGGGACCTGGTCGAGATCTTCCTCGAGGATCGACTGTTGCTCAAGCACAACCCGGCCGGCAAAAGAACGATTCAGATCGTCATGCAGGCTGTCGACTTCATCATTGGCCATCCAGCCCTGGACGATGAAGCAGAGCCGGGTGGTGTAAGCTGTCGCCGTGGCACGGTAAAGGGCCAGTCGTTCTTCGAGCCAGGCCAGGGCCTGACGGTATATTGGCCGCCAGCGGCGTGACATTTCCATCAGCCGTCCCTCGAGCTGGTTGCATTTGCCCAGTTGTGTCTTCACCTGGTCATGCAGTGCCGCGATGCGCTGCGCCAGGGGCAGGCCGGCAAGCTCTTCAGGAATGGGAAGCTCCGGGACTCTTTCCGCAGTAAGGGCCTCACGCAGGTTGTCAGCCGTCCCTCTATCCGTCGCAATCAGTCCGATCAGAGTGCCGTCCGCAGTCGCGGTGCTGCTGATATGACACCTCCCCCGGGTGCGCTCCTGCAGCAGGCTCTCCAGATTATGCAGCTGGCGGGCATCGCGAATCGTCACCCCGAAAAGCTCCAGGTTGGAATTTTTCGGCAGATCTTCCAGTAACGGTTCGAGGGCTTCCCAGAAACTCAGGTCGTGCTGGAGGTCTTCGGCATTTCTGCGACATTCATTGAGTATCTCGACCTGGTCCCGGACCGTGGCAAGATGTTGATCGACGAGTTCATCGAGCAGGGCCATGACCGGCAAGGGCTGCAATGACGAGCTGCCGTTGCCGACTTCCGGGAGAAGTTCCAGGAGACTGCTGACGCGCTCCTGCAGACCCTGAAAAAAACTGCGCTCACGCAGTTCATTCTCATCGAGGACCAGGCTCTGCAGTCGATCATCTTCGGCCAGCACGACCTGCTCCATGAGCTGCGGGTCAGGCTGGAAGATCCCCCGGTTATGGAGGAGGTCAAGGGTGTTCAAAAGGTCCTGTTTGGGGCCGACGATCTCAACTTTGGCCATGCGGATGATCATAATCACCCCCCGGCAGTACCCCTGCCAGATGCCGCTTCAAAACTTCTGCTAACGCCGCGTCGTCCAGCTTTGCCAGACGTTGGCACCAATCTGTTGCGGCAGCCTCGATGTCCGCCCCTTCGCCCAGAAGCTCGGCTTTTTCCTCAGCCAGAACCTGCGCGCGCTGCTCTCCGGTTGCGGCTCGTGCTTCGGCCAGCGAGCTTTCGAGGGCTGCCAGTTCATGCTCCTGCCATTGCCCGGCACGAACCTGCTCTGCGGCGACGTTGGCCTGAATCTGTTTTTCCAGATGAATTATGTTTTCCAGCAATCCGTCTGTCATGACTAACCATTTGTTGTTTTTAATAAAACCAGTATATCAGAGTGATTGAGCTTTGCATTTTTTGTGCAGAAGGATCGATGTTTCGAGTTATCGCTCGAAGTACGTGACCTTGCTTGAAAAATATGCTAGATTGCGACAGTTAATTGTGAATGATAGAGTTCGGATTTCAATCGATACTTGGGGATCGCATTGTCTACTGACGTCCATCTATTGAAAACGCTGGAACGGCGCAACCGTGAGCTTGAAGTTCTGATCGAGATCGGCAAGGCTCTGACGTCGACTGTCGATCTGAAAGACATCCTGGCCGTGATCATGAATCATGTCAGCCGCCTGCTTCACACTCAGGCCTGGTCGCTGATGCTGCGGGATGAGGAAACGGGAGACCTGACCTTTGAAATAGCGGTTTCTCCGGCGGCGGAAAAGCTCAAGGGAATGAAGGTCGCCGCGGGCCATGGCATCGCCGGTTGGGTCGCCGAGCATGGCGAACCCCTGATGATCGGCGACGTCAATGAAGATGAGCGTTTTTCCGATCAGTTTGACAGGGCGTCTTCATTTATCACCCAGTCAGTTCTCTGCGTACCGGTTCGCAGCAAGGACCGAATTCTCGGCGTTATTGAACTGGTAAACGGACCAAATGAAAGGATTTTCAGGGATGCAGACCTGCAGATTCTTTCCACCATAGCCGATTACGCGGCGATCGCCATCGAGAACGCACGTAATTTCATGCGGGTCAGTGAGCTGGTCATCACTGACGATTTGACCGGGCTCTACAACGGCCGGTATCTGCACACCCTGATCGACGAGGAAATAGAGAGGGTGCGTCGCTTTGGTGGCAAGCTGTCCCTGATCTTCATAGACCTCGATTTCTTCAAAAAAGTTAATGACACCTGCGGGCACATGGTGGGCAGCCGCACCCTCAGCGAAGTCGGCAAGTTGATCAAGGACAACATCCGCAAGATTTGCAAGGCTGCCCGTTACGGTGGTGACGAGTTTGTCATCGTCCTGCCAAACACCGGCAAGCGCGGCGCCGTGACGCTGGCAACCAAGCTCTGCGAGCTGTTCCGCGCATACGACTTCCTCGATGACCATGATGTTTCTTTCCGATTGACAGCCAGCTTTGGCATTGCCACTTTCCCCGATGATGCGGATTCGAAAGATGGCCTGATCCGTCTCGCCGACCAGGCAATGTACCGGGTCAAGGAATCCACGCGGAACGCCGTTATGTCAGCCTGACCCTCTTCCATGAATCCCAGGGCGGAGGTCCCCGATGGCCCATCGCACGCCTCGATCGAGTTACGAAAAACTTACCACCCGTCTGAATCTTTTCCCGCAGGGGGCGCCGCCCTCCGAACTGCTTTACCAGATTCTCGCATTACTCTTTTCCACAGAAGAAGCCGAACTGGTTGCCGGCTTACCGATCAAACCGTTTACCGCCGAGCTTGCGGCCAGAAACTGGAAGGTGCCGGTTGCCGAGGCGGAAAAGACCCTGCAACGCCTCGCCGGCCGCGCCCTGCTGGTTGACATCAAGGGCAATGACAAAACCGAGTATGTCATCCCGCCGCCCATGGCCGGCTTTTTCGAATTCGCCCTGATGCGCACCCGGGGGGATATCGATCAAAAACTGCTCAGTGAACTCTACGAGCAGTACATTACCGTCGAAGACGATTTTATCCGACAGCTTTTTTTGTCCGGCAAAACCCAGCTGGGACGGGTTTTTGTGCTCGAGGAATCTGTCTGTAGCGAGCACGCCCTGCATGTCCTTGACTATGAAAGGGCGACGGAGGTGATCGAAACCGCCGAAGATATCGGTATCGGTCTCTGCTATTGTCGACACAAGCGCCAGCATCAGGGCAAGGCGTGCAATGCCGAAATGGATATCTGCATGACGTTCAATACCGTTGCGACGTCGCTGATCCGCAGCGAATCTGCCCGGCGGGTTGAGCGGAGCGAATGCAAAGAGCTTTTGCATAAGGCGTGGGAGCAGAACCTGGTGCAGTTCGGTGAAAATGTCCAGAATAGCGTAAGCTTTATCTGTAACTGCTGCCCCTGTTGCTGCGAGGCGATGATAGCCGCACAGCGTTTCGGTCACGAGCATCCGGTGCACACGAGCAATTTCATTGCCAGGGTGGCAGAACATTGCAGCGGCTGCGGTCTTTGTCTGAACGTCTGTCCGGTTCGGGTCATCTCGCTGGAAACCGAACAGGCGGATGGCACGGGACGCAAACGGGCGGTGATCGACGAAGAGCTATGCCTGGGCTGTGGGGTCTGTGTCCGCAACTGCAGGATCAATGCTCTGACCCTGCCGCCACGGGAGAAACGCGTGCTCACCCCGGTCAACTCGACGCACAAGGCGGTGTTGATGGCGATTGAGAGGGGCAAACTGCAGAACCTGATTTTTGATAACCAGCTGCTCTGGAGTCATCGTGCCCTGGCGGCAATGCTGGGGGTTATCCTGAAGCTGCCGCCGGTCAAACGGACCCTGGCGAGCGAACAGATCGGTTCGCGCTACCTCGGAACGCTCTGTGAGTGGTATGACGCCTGATCGACCCGAATCAGTCAGATCATTGGACTGACCTGTCCTCGTCAACGATCAGACTCGGATCTTTAGCAACACAGTCTTCGCGATCAGCTTCTGCAGGCAACGCGATTATTTAAATAACCGGTCAATCAGCTCCCGGTATTTCCTTTCGATGATGTGACGACGCTTCTTGAAGGTGTTGGTCAATTCTTCGCCGACTTTGAACTCGTGGCGAAGAAAATCGATCTTCTGCAACTTTTCGTAGGGTTTGAAACCGTTTCTCGGCTGTAATATCCGGTTGATCTCATTTTTGATCCGGTCGCGCAGGGCCGTGTCCATCTGCAGGTCTTCGGTCTTTTCCGATATGTGGTTGAAGCGTTCTGCAACAAAGTCTTTCAACTTGTCCCAATCCGGCACGATCAGGGCGGCCAGGCCCTTGCGGTCCTGGCCAACCAGCACAGCATCATTGACGAAAGGCAGCTGGCCGATCGCTCCCTCGATGCGGGACGGGTCAATATTTTCACCGCTGGCGAGAACGATGATTTCCTTGGAGCGGCCGGTCAGAATCAGTTCGCCGCCAACCGTCTGTTTGCCAAGATCCCCGGTGCGAAAGAACCCATCGGCGGTAAAGGCTTTGCGATTCTCTTCGTCGTTATTGTAATAGCCTCTGAAAACCTGTGGCCCGCGGACTTCGATTTCTCCCTCTACTCCCGGCTCAACCTCCCGGCCATGATCATCGACCAGGCGAAGTTCAGTCACGGCAATCGGCCGACCCAGGGTGCCGTAGATCTCGCTGTTGTAACCGCGCCCGGCGATAGCCGGGGCGCATTCAGTCATGCCGTAGGCGTTGGCAATGCGGATGCCGATCGCATCGATCCAGTTTTCCAGGTAACCGGGGAGTGTTCCACCGCCGCTCACGGCCATCCTCAGTCGGCCACCGAACTTCTCATTTAACGGGGCCAGTTTCTTCTGTGCCAGCATGAAGGGGAGAAACAATAATGCCAGCAAGATAAGAGCCTGAAGCTTTTCAGCGAACCGGGCCGTCCGGCTGAGCTCCGAAAAGCGCGGCAGGTGACCACGCAGCTGACGTTGCGCGCGGCGATAACGAACTGAAATCCTGATCAACAGGTTGAAGACAGTCCGGGCACGTCTGCCACGTTGCGCGACGGTCGCAATGACCTTGTTGTAGAGGGACTCCCAAAGCCTCGGCACGGTTGCCACCAGGGTCGGCCGGTAGTTTACCAGGTCATTGGCGAAGGTCTTCAGGTTGGAGTAGACAATGCAGCTGCCGCAGCTCAGCGCGAGCAGTTCCAGGGCCCTTTCGAAAATATGCCAGCTTGGCAGAATGGAGACCCAGAGATCCTGTTCCGACAGGGCAACTATCGGTGGCAGGGTCTCGGTATTGAACAGGATGTTCCGGTGGCTCAGCATCACTCCCTTGGGATTGCCGGTTGTTCCCGAAGTGTAAATAATCGTGACCAGATCGTGTTGTGTTATCTCTGACACCATACGGTCAAAGCGGTCGAAATCTTCATGGCTCAGGGTACGATTCTTGAGGATATCATTGTAGGCGTAGATGCGGCTGAACAAGGTGTGTTTGTCGCTGCCTTCGACCAGGAAGACGGTTTTTATCTCCTTGCGGGCGCTGAGCATGTCCTGGTGACGGTTAAGCAGTATGTCAGTTTCGATGACTATGAATGCGCACTCGGCATGATCGAGGATGTATTCAAGCTCCTGGGTCGGTGTTTCACTGCCGCGGGGAATGCTGACGGCACCGAGGGCCATGAGTGCAAGGTCGGTGACGATCCAGGCGTAACGGTTATCTGAGAGCAGCAGGACGCGGCTGCCGCGAGTGATTTTCCGATCTTCAAAAGCCCTGGCCAGGAGGATGACGTCCTCCCGCAGCTTGGCATAATCGACAGTCAGTTCCTGGTTGCCGACCCGGTAGATGAAAGCCGGTCGTTCGGCGAACCTGCGACAGGTATCCATGATCGCGGCAATCACCGATTCTGCATGAGGTTGCCAGCCGCTTGTAGGGGTCATCCGTTCCATCCGGTCAAAGTAAAAACATTTCAATCAGCTGCGCCTGGTGATCCTGAGCAGCCAGCTTGCCAGGGCAGGGAGCAGGAGCAGGGCGCCGAGCATGTTCAGCAGGAACATGAAGGTCAGCAATATCCCCATATCGGCCTGGAACTGCAGGGGAGAGAATATCCAGGTCGCCGTGCCGATCGCCAGGGTGACACCGGTCACCAGGACACCGTTGCCGGTGACCTTGAGTGTTTCATGGTAGGCCTGGTAGATGGTCATCCCCTCATCAAGGTGCGACTGGAAGCGACTGTAAATATAGATTCCGTAATCGACACCGATCCCGACCCCCAGCGCCACCACCGGCAAGGTGGACACCTTGAGCCCTATCTCCAGCTGGGTCATCAGGGCGTAGGCCAGCAGAGAAACCAGCCCGAGAGGCAGGGTGATGGCCAGGGTGGCCCTGACTGAGCGGAAGGTCAGCAGGCAGAGGATAATAATCGCGGCGAAGACATAAATCAGAATCGGGAACTGCGCCGAAGAGACTTCTTCATTGGTTGCGGCCATGACGCCGATGTTGCCGGTTGCCAGGCGGAACCTGATCTGGTCCGTGCCGTTCTCCTTCTGGTAGGCCTTGATCGTATCCACCACGTGGGCAATGGTTTCGGCTTTGTGGTCCCGGGTGAAGATCATGACCGGCATCGTTGAGCAGTCGGCATTGAGCAGGCCGCTGCTGGTCGGTACATATTGGACCGCTTCAACCAGAACCTGCCGGTTGCGGGGCAGGACCCGCCACTTGAGCGCGCCCTCGCTCCAGCCGGAATTGATCACCTTGGCAATCTCGGGCAGGGCGATTACCGACTGGACCCCTGCGGTATTCGTCAATTGCCAGGCGAACCGGTCGATGTTTTCCATCACGGCGTATTCGATACAGCCGTTCGGAACGGTTTCGACGATCACGTTCAGGACGTCGACGCCGATCGAGAAGTGCTCGGTGATCGCCTTGCTGTCCTGGTTGTAACGCGAAGACGGGCGCAGTTCGGGAACCCCCTGATGCAAATCGCCGATCTCGATTTCGCTGCCGCGTTTGGCACCGAAAACCAGCAGTATCACCGCGACAACGATAAGGGCAGCCGCCGGCCATGGTTTGGCAATCAGTGCAACCCGCATCCAGAACCGGTCCATGCGCTCAATCCTGTCGTGCAGGCGTTGCCGGTAGTCGGCCGGGAAACCGATATAGGAGAGCAGGATGGGCAAAAGGATGAGATTGGTGAAAATGATGGTCGCCACACCGAGGCTGGCGGTGATCGCCATTTGCTGGATAACCTCGATATCGATCAGCATGATGGTGATAAAGCCGATCGTGTCGGAGATCAGGGCGACGCCACCGGGCAGGAGAAGCCTGCGGAAGCTTTTGCGTGCGGCGGTGAGACCATCCTCGCCCTCGAAAATGGCAGCCCGGTTGGCCGTGACCATCTGTACACCGTGACTGATCGCTATGGCAAAGATCAGAAACGGCACCAGAATCCCCATCGGGTCGATACCGAAGCCGAGCAGGGAGAGCAGACCGAGTTGCCAGATCACGGCAATCAGTGAACAGACTATGGCCATGGCCGTAACCCGGTGTGAGCGCGTGAAGCTGTAAACCAGACCGCCGCTGATGAAGAAGGCGCCGACGAAGAAGAGGATCACCCGCTTTGCACCATCGGCAATATCGGAGATCACCTTGGCATAGCCGATGATGTTGACCTCAATGAGGTCATTTTCAAACTTGTCACGCAGCGCCTCGAGCTGATGACCGACTTCGATGAAATCTATCCTCTTGCCGGTTTGCGGGTCCGTTTCAATCAGTTGGGCGCTGATGATCGCTGCAGAAAAGTCATTGGCGACCAGGCGGCCAACGATCCCGGACTTGAGGATATTCTTGCGGACCTGTTCAAGCCCTTCCGTGGTTGGCTGGAAGTCCGCCGGAACCACGTTGCCGCCGGCGATACCGTCTTCGACGACCTCGGTGAATCGCACGTTCGGGGTAAAGAGCGAACTGACTCGGCTGCGGTCGACGCCGTCGATGAAAAAGACTTCGTCGGTCGCCTGGCGCAATGCGTTGAAAAATTCCGGTGTGAACATGTCGCCGTCACGGGCCCGCAGGGCGACCAGGACGCGGTTGGCCCCGCCGAACTCGCTGCGATACTCCATGAAGGTCTGCATGTATTCGTGCTGCAGCGGCAGGTGCTTGGAAAAGCCCGCGTCGACATGCAGTCTGGTCAGGCCGTAGCCCATGATTACGGTAATCGCAACGAAGACGCCGATGATCAGTGGGCGTGTGCCGAAGATGAAATTCTCGATCCGGTCGAGGAGTGGCGAGATCATTTCTCCACCTCCTCGCTGAATTCTGGCAGGTTGAGACGCTTGACGCCCATCTCGCCGATCAGGATCAGGGAACCGTCGTTGGCCTGGAGCACCCTGGCAATGCCGGCGCGGTCTGCCTGGGCGTACAGTTGAAAACTTTGCCCCTGGTCCTCGCTGATCAGCAGCGTGCCGGCCAGTCCTGCCAGGACGATCCGGCCATCGTTCAGCTGAATGCCATCGTTCAAGGTGGCCTGGGTGTTGCCTTCAACGGCGACCCAGCTGGTCCCGGTGTTTTCGGAAAAGAACAGGTGGCCGCGCAGACCGAACAGCAAGACTTTTCCCCGACCCAGGGGGAGACTGCCGTAGAAAGAGCCTTCGTAGGGGGACGGCAGACTGATCCAGGAACGACAACCGTCGTCCGAACGGTAGATTTTGCCTGCTTCGGCGGCGATCAGGATCCGGCCATTGTCCGTCGCCGAAATCTGGTTGAGGTGAAAGTCGACCCAGACCTCTTCCTCCTCCTGTTCGCCCCAGGGGTCATCACGATCGACGTTGTCAAGGACCAGGGTGGCGGGATTAAACTCGACAGGGGCCCAGTTCCTGCCGCCGTCATGGGTCGCCAGAAACAGCCCGTAGGCACCGACTGCGTAGCCGTGGATCGCGTCCTTGAACCAGAGGTCAAGGATCGGTCGCTCATCCTCCGGGGCGCTGTAAACCTCCTGCCAGCGCCTCCCGCCATCGCTGGTCCGCAGGATCAGGCTGTCGTGGCCTGCCGCCCAGCCGTTGGCCGGGTCAATGAAGAACACGCTGGTCAGGGTCGCCCGGGTCGGCGTCGGCTGCTGCTGCCATGAGCTGCCGTTGTCCTCGGAGACCAGGACGTGTCCCCGTTCACCGACCACGATGATTCTGTCGCCGATCAGTTGTCCGTCAAGCAATAAAGATTTGTCTGCCAGCGGCATGACTTGACTCTCCGTGGCCAGAGCCGGGACCGGGGAGTGAGTGTGGACGAGGACAAGCAGAGTCAGACCTGTCAGCAGGGGGAGTCGGGAGGTTGAGTCCAGAAGTTTTCGAGCTCAGGTCGTGCACGCCATATCCGTTCAAGACAAAACGGCCGGACCAGAGGCCCGGCCGTCAGTTAACGTAACGCGTGATTAACGTTTGCCGGAACGGCGCAGATCCGCTGCGGTAAACTCACTGTTGTCGAATGATACATCGAAATTATACTCTGAATGCTCATTGTTGAGGTTGATGGCGATATAGCGACCTGACTGCAGATCGTAGTGGGCCTCAACGGTCGACCAGAAAGTCGGCACCTCGTAGTAGTTGATGCAGTGCCCCTCGGAAACCCGCCAGAGCTGGTCGCGGCTGTCGTACTGGTCCATGGCGAGGATCTGCCAGGAATCTTCGTCGATGTAGAAGGTGCGTTTCTTGTAAATGTGGCGCATCCCTTCCTTGAGGGTTGCGTCAACCACCCAGACGCGGTGCAGTTCGTAGCGCAGGTATTCTGGATTCAGGTGCAGCGGGGTCAGGATGTCCTTGTACTTGAGCTGGTCGCTGTGCAGCAGGTAGCTGTTATAGGGGACGTAAAGCTCCTTCTTGCCGACCAGGGTCCAGTCGTAGCGCTCGGGGCTGCCGTTGTACATGTCGACCGTGTCGCTGGTGGTCAGGCCGTCGCCGCCTTCCTTGGGGTTATCAAAAGCAACGTTCGGTGCGCGACGCACGCGGCGCTGGCCGGGGTTGTAAAGCCAGGCCCGGCGGTTTTCCTTGTTCTGGTCGAGCGTTTCATGAACCAGCAGGATGCGGCCGGCAACCCGGGCCGGGGCAAAGATCTCCTGTTTGAACATGGCGATGACGTTTTCCAGCTTTTCCTCGGTCATCCCTTCCTGGCTGTAGCGGAAGTCGCCCTTTTCGTTGAACTCGACCATGGTGTAGTCGCCGCTGCGGGTCATCGGGGCAACGCCGAAGTTGCGGTCGAAGGCGTTCCCTCGCCAGCGCAGGATGTGGTTCCAGATCGCCTCGGTGCCGTTTTGCGGTATCGGGAAGGGAATGCCGTTAACGCCGCCGAGCACACCGTTGCCGCCTGGTGCCAGCTCAGCCTTGGTGGCAAGAGCCTTGGTGGCATCGTAGATGCGTTGTGGTGCCGAGGCGCTGCGATGGGGCGGATAGACGTTCATCTTGTAGCTTGGATAAGCTTTGAGCATCGCCTGTTGGCCGACGGTCAGCTGGTCGGCATACTGACCCATATTGTCGGCTGTTATGGTGAAGAGCACCTTGTCGGCAGCAAAGGGGTCGGGGTGATGCATCCCTTTCTGATAGCCTGCCGGCGGGGCGGTGATGCCGCCTTCCCAGGCCGGGATCGTGCCGCTGGCGTTGCCGGCTTTTTCGCCGCCCATCGGCGTGAGGTCCTGGCCGAGACGAGCGGCCTGATCGGCCGTGATGGCCGCAAAGCCCGGACCTGCGAGGAATAGTCCGGCCATGATAAGTATCGATGTCTTGATAGTCAGATTTTTCATTCTTCTCCCTCCTTAAAGGATTAGAAGGAATACTTTATGTTGAAAGCCACGAAATCCCGGTCGTTGATCAGGTTGTATTGGTTGGCACCGAAGAAGTCGGTGTAGCTCAGATCCGCTGACCAGGTGCTCAGGTAGCTGGCACCGAGACCGAAGGTGATCGCTTTGCGATCCTTCGAGGAAGTTGCCACCGGGGCCAGGAGAGTTGCCATCGACATCATGGGACCAGGCAATCCGTGGCGAAAGGCTTACGGCACCAATCGCATTGTTGTAATCCAGCCTGGCAACCGCGCGATAACCCCAGGAGGTTGCATCAGCAAAGGCATCACTGGGTTCTGCCGGTTTTCCTGAATGGGCTCCGCCAAGGGCTTGCCGCAGGGTCCGTATTGTCTGGATCCGGACGGCAGGTCCCCAGGCCTGGGTCGGGTTGCCGGTGACATAGGTGGCCGGGCTTTCAAAGCGGTTCTTGTTTTTGGAGGGCATGTCATGGACATGGGTCACGCCGACTTCACCGACCATGACAAACTGGTCGGCGCCGAAGGTCGGGCCGAAGGTCTGGGTCGCGGTCATTTGCACCTGGGAAATGTCGAGTTCTTCATAACCGTGAATAACCATGTCCGGTGTGTAAACCCCGATTTGATTGTCGGTATACGCTGCATAGGGCGATAAGTCCGCCAACGACTGGAGAGGTAACTGCGCTGACTGGCGACAAAGCTGCCAACAGCAGTTCGACATCATCGACCTGGAGTCGGCACATCATCACGGTATGAGTACTCGCCCTGCAAGGCCATGCCGATGCCGCTCAGCTGGGTGTTAAAGCTGACGCCATAGAGCTTGATATCTTCCGGGTACTCCAGGAAGTAGTTTGCCGTCTGGGAATACTCGTTGAGCGCGATGCTGCCGATTGTTTTGACGGCGCGCACTTTGGCCCAGGATCTGCGATGGGTCAGGAGAGCCTGAGAGTACTTGACTGCCACCGGATAAGGCGCAACATTGGGCGTCACCGCAGTGGTCCAATACTTGCTGTGCAGCATCGACCCCGGCCTGCGGTTCCCGTCCTGCCGCTGATGATCGGCAGGCGGCTATGATAGTTAATAAAGTAGAAGCCGAATTCGGTTTCGTTCAATTGCGGCACAACCACGCGCATGGCCAAACCGAACTGGCCATCATCGGAAGGATTGTCGTCGCCAATCCGTTTCACCGCGAGGAAATCTTTTTCGAAAGGTGTCGACCCCTAAAATTGTCCCATAGTCCCGCCTAACGCCGCAAAGCTGGTCCCCAAATCTGACACGTCGCCAAAGCCGAGCATGATCTTGTTGCCGCCCTTGCCGGCGAAGTCGTTGGTGCTCCAGTAGCTGCCCGGCGGGTCGATTTCGGTTTTTTCCCAGTCGTATTGATAGAAGCCTTCGAGCGTCACGTAATCGGTAGGTGAAATCGAGGCCGAGACCATCCCTACCGGGACCAGCGCTTCCTTGAGTTCGGAGCCCGGTAGACGAATGCTGCTTACGTCAATTGGGTTGATGGTGTTAATGCTGTTCTGGATGAAGGTGCTCTCCCCCCAACTCACCACCTGGTCGCCGACTCGTATCTGGCCGAGCATGTCGCCTAACGCGAAGTTCCACCAGACGTAGGAATCGAGGAGCTTGGCGTCCTTGCCGACCAGGTCGAGGGCGTCATTTGATAATTCAGTGCGCTCGCGGTCCCGGTCCTCATTTTCGTAATCATAAAAGGCTGTGCCACGTACGAACAGCCCGAAGTCTTTGTAATTGAGGGTCAGGTCACTGGTGATCTTGGCGACCTGGCTGATCAGCTTGCCGTCATCATAATTCAGGTTGCCGTCGTCACCGTTGACGGAATAGGCTGTGCCGCCATTGGCCGTGCCGACGATATCATCGTCGCGGTCCGCCACCCTCCAGCTCATGCCATACGAAAGGGTGCTGTCCAGGCTCCCCTCTACTTCCCCGAAGTCGAACTGGAACGCCGCTGCCGGTGTCCCCCATAACATTGCCAGCAGGACAGGCAAGACAACACCCAACCGGCCGTGACGCTTCAATCCTTGCAGATCCATCGTGTCACCTCCTGAAATGTGCAGAAATATTCTGACCATAGAAACGCAAAACGTCGCCTCAAATTATGAGGCAACGTTCTTTATACAATAATCCGCCAGGAAAACAAAACGCTATTTTACTGGAGAAAGGATACAGGCAAATTCTGTAAGCAGATAAATTTATTGAAGTTGATCTTTGCTGAGGGGGTATTCTAAAATCGGCGACTTCAGCGTCTATACGGTCCGGATAAAACTCCCATGGCGCAGAGACAAGATGGGCGATGCGCCGTGATTCAGACCTACATGGTCAGGTGTCGCGCCTGCAGGTGAAATTCCAGGCTGGCGGTTTTGGGACCCGTCATCTCCAGGCAGGTCAACCCGGCATTCTCGAAGATCAGGTCCCCTCCCTGAGTCAGGGTTTCAGCCAGGTGGGCCAGGTGGGGCAGGTGACCGACAATCAGAATGCTGCTGTCGGTCGATTCCCTTTGCAGGAGCTGGAGCAATGCATCAGGCTCCTGGTCCGGCATGAGCGTTTCGGTTGTCAAAATATCACTGTACGGGTAGCGAACTCCCTCAGCAACCAGTGCAGCGGTCTGCTTTGCGCGACGCTTGGGGCTGGTCATAATCAGGTCAAACTCCAGTCCGAGGCGCCTGATGCCGTGTGCGGACTGTTTGGCCTGCTCAACACCCGCCGGACTGAGCACCCTTTCAGAATTCTCTTCGGACGAGTAGGCAAGCGCATGCTGCATCAGATATAATTTCATAATATGGTCCCCTACCGGTTGTTGAGTGTTGCAAGCTGTTAACAGCTTACCCTGTTTGTTGGACCGGTTCAATCAGCCTTCTCAGGAATAAGGTCTTGAGTCGAGGCGAGAGGAGAATCATGATTGCCCGTTTGCTTACGAGAATCCCCTGGGTTTTTCTGCTGCCCGTAGCAGTCGTCCTTGGCCTGGCGCCTTTTCGGCCGGAGCCGCACCTGATGGAGAAACTGCGGATGCTGGTTGCTGGCCAGTTGATCAAACCGATCGATATCTTCGATCTCTTGATGCACGGAACGCCCTTGTTGCTGGTCGCAGGCAAGCTCCTGGCCGGACGCGCAACCTCCTTTAACGGGAGGCAATAACCGAGAGGGGTTCATGACAAATTTCGTGACACGATTAATAATGGAGACCTGGCATATCTTTACCGAGGCCGCTCCCTATGTGATCTTCGGTTTTCTGGCCGCCGGCTTGATCAAGGCTTTGCTCCCTGATGATGCTGTCGCCCGGCATCTGGGCGGCAGCTCGTTTGCTGCAGTGGTCAAGGCCTCGTTGCTGGGGGTTCCCCTGCCGCTCTGTTCCTGCGGCGTAATCCCGGCGGCGATCGGTTTACGCAGGCAGGGTGCGGGGCGCGGGCCCTCGGCGGCGTTTCTGGTGTCGACTCCGGAGTCCGGCGTCGATTCGATTGCCATCACCTGGGCTTTGCTGGATCCGGTCATGACGGTCGTTAGACCGATCGCCGCCTTTATCACCGGAACTCTTACCGGTATCTTGATCGGTCTGCTGCCGGAAGAAAAGACCGAACTGGATATTGTCCGAAGCGACGGTGACTGCCCCGACGCCTGTTGTGCCTCTGCGGAGAAGCAAAAAGCATCGTTGACGTCCCGGGTTGTCGACGGTACTCGTTACGCGTTCGGTGAACTGCTTAAAGATATCGGCGGCTGGCTGTTGCTCGGGGTGCTGATTGCGGGGTTGTTAACCGCACTGGTCCCGGATGGGTTTTTTACCATGTTATTTGAATATCAGGCCGCTTCGCTGGTGCTGATGCTGCTGATCGGCATTCCGCTCTACATGTGTGCCAGTGCTTCGACACCGATTGCTGCAGCGCTGGTGTTAAAAGGGTTATCCCCGGGAGCAGCCTTGGTCTTTCTCCTGGCGGGCCCGGCGACTAATGCCGCAACCCTGACGGTCGTCGCTCGCTTCTGGGGGCGCCGGGCAACGCTGGTTTACCTGTCCGTGATAGCATGCTGTTCGCTGGTGCTCGGCTGGCTGGTCAATGAATTCTATGCCTGGGCCGGCCTGGATATCAGCCGCTGGATGACCACGTCGGAGGCCCATGCCGTGAGCGTTTGGGGAAACCTGGCGGCGGTGGTGTTGCTGTTTCTGATCGGGCGGGCGTTCTGGGTCTCCAGGAAAGCCGCCAGTTGTTGTGATGACTAGAGCGAGGGAACGGACGCCTTTGTGTTCCCTGTTGAAACGTCCGATAACCAGATAAGACGAGCCACCAAGGCGCCAAGCCATCAAGTTAAGCCTTAAAAAATAAAGGGAAAGTCCATATACAAAGAGGAATGACGGTTGTTTCAGAATTGTCATGACGATGAAGATGCCCCGGAGCTAAGTCCGGGGCATCCTCACTTTGACTATTGTGCCAGGGGAATCTCTTTCGCCAGTTCGTAGCGGCCAATCGCCGCCAGTTTCGATTCAATCTGCAGATACCGGAAGGCTTTCTTGCCAGGCAGAACTTTACCCACGTCACTCGCCATTTTCTTCATGACCAGCTGGCGTGCATCCTGGATGTCAAAGTATTCATCTATCAGTTTCAAAGCCTGCTCATCGGTCAGGGTCTGGTAGGCGGCGGCATAGGCCAGGATCAGTTTCGCGCCGCGTTGATTGACCTGGAACAGCTCTTCCTGGTGCTTCTCGTAAACCGGCCAGAACGCCTGGCCTTCTGCCTCGGTCAGGTCCATGTTTTCCATGACGATCAACCTTTTCTGATCCATCATGATCTGCTTGCGCAAAACATTGGAATCCTCGGCCATCGACAGGAACGGAATGGCCAGCAACAGGAGGGTCAACAAAACAGATTTGATACGCATGTGCTTCTCTCCTTTAAGGTGTTCGATCTTATGCATTATTGGGTCTAATTGTGATGACAACCCGCCGGTTCAGCTGCCGTCCGGATTCGCTGCTGTTGTCTGCGACCGGTGCCGATTCGCCAAAGCCAATCGTAGTGATTCGGCCGGGGTTAACCCCTTGACCGACCAGCGCATTCTTGACGTTTTCGGCACGATTCACCGAAAGAGTCTGGTTGAATTCTTCGGAACCGGTACTGTCCGTGTGCCCGGCAACCTGGATGTTGGTGTCTGGGTACTGGTTGAGGACCCGGCTGACCCGGCTGATCTCGTCGAAAGCCCCGGCATTCAGGTTGGCAGAACCAACTGCAAACAGGTAGTCCGACTTGAAGGTGACCGCCAGAACGTCAGCGTTGCGCTGGATATTAGCCGCTTCGACGGAAGCCAACTCGCGACGCATGGCGGCTTCCTGTTCATCCATGCTTTTGCCAACCTGGTTGCCAATTACGCCACCGGCCAGAGCGCCGACGCCGGCGCCTATCAGCGTGCCCTTGGTATTGCCACCGATCACCTGCCCAAGCAGGGCGCCGGCGGCAGCACCGCCCAAGGCGCCGTAGCGGGTGCCTTTTTCCTGGTTGTTCTGCGGCGGTGTACAGCCGGCTAGGAGCAAAACAACGAGTAACATAACGAACAATTTTTTCATGCTGAGATCTCCATGTTTTTTGATGTAAGTGAACTGTGAAGAATGAAGGTTATTATAACAGGGATTTTTAGGGATGCATCATGAATCTCATGGCCAAATTTAGGCCACATAAACCTCAAGGGAATGACACTCTTTAAAAGATAGGACCGCAAAACATAGTCCTGATTGTCACCCCGAGTCATAATAGCCCCTTTGGGCGACATGTTCGGTGAAACAGTTAAGGTGTCCCTACAGCAGCGCCCAGGTGCTGTTTGCTTTCTATCTGAATTCCTCCGGGAGGTACTTGGAGCCCATGTGGTAGGAAAGACCAATTCCGGCAACAAACTGGTCCTTGTCATCGACGATGGGACTGTCTGCGGCTTCGCCCAGGAGTTTTTTGTACTCCATCGTCGCGCCGATTCGCCAGCGATTGGTAATCGGGTAGCCGGCAGAAACGCTGATATTGATATCCTTAATGCCTGCCTCCGCGCTGTGTCTTTCGAGGCCCGAGTTTGCGGATTGTTGTGAATCAATGCCAAAAAAACTCTCCATGTAGTCGTCACTCGCCCAAGTTGTGCCGAGTTCGATGAAAACCCGTGTTTTGGCAAACGTCAGTTCCGAGCCGGCGCTCAGCTCCACCAGTGCGCCTTCGTGCCCGGAGTCGACTTCCTGTCGGGCTTCTGCCTTGAAACGCCACGGTTTGTTCTTGTAAGAAACGAACCCTCCGACCTCGAGGCCACCGTCAACGTCGCCGAGCCCTTCCAGTTTGTCGTTGTCGTCTTCATCGCGTCCTGAAGCCTTGGCCAGAATCACGCCGGCCTTGAAGTTTTCCTTGCGGATGAGATTGGCGCCCAGGGTTCTCCCCTTGTAGAAGATCGTGTCCCGCCAGGCAGCAGAAATGTTGGGACCAAAATCACAACCGTAGTCGTTTGAACCCTCATAATCAGGGACAACGCGAGCGGCCACTCCGACGCTGATCGCCCATTTGCGATCAGCATCTTTGGTGTCTGCATAGCCCGGGGCCTCGTTGATCTCTTCAGAGACATCTGCCCATAGTTCGGCTTCTTCCATGGCAGTGCTTCCTGCCAAAGCAACGGTTGCGAAACATGTGCTTGAAAGCAGGACTGCTGCGAGTAGAAGGAATCTTCTACGTATGGGCAGAAGCCTATTTCGCAACATGTTTCTGCCAGTCGGCGAGGAACTTCTCCAGACCGATGTCCGTGAGCGGATGTTTGGCCAGTTGCAGCATGACACTGTAGGGTATCGTGCAGATGTCGGCGCCGATCATCCCGGCTTGCAGGACGTGCTGCGGGCTGCGTACCGAGGCAACGATAATTTCTGTGGCATAGCCGTAATTGTCAAAGATGGTGCGGATCTGCTCGACGCATTCCATCCCTTCGTGGCCGATATCATCGAGCCGACCTATGAATGGGGAGACATAGGTTGCGCCGGCCTTGGCTGCGAGCAGTGCTTGCAGAGGGGAGAAGATCAGGGTCAGGTTGGTCTTGAACCCTTTCTGACTCAAGGCCTTGGTCGCCTTTAGCCCTTCTTCGGTCAAGGGCAGCTTGATGACAATCTTCTCGGGGTCGAGTTTCGCCAGGACTCCAGCTTCGTTGATCATCCCCGCGGCGTCTGTTGCAACGACTTCCGCGGAAATCGGCCCGTTGACCAGCGAGATGATTTCCTTAAGCACGTCGTGAAAGTCCCGGCCGCTTTTGGCGACCAGCGATGGGTTGGTGGTCACCCCGTCGACGAGGCCCAGTTCATTTGCCAACGCAATTTCCTTGACGTCAGCTGTGTCGATAAAAAACTTCATCTATTCGCTCCTTAGTTATCAGGTTGTGTACAAAAGGTTCCACAGCCATCAGCTGCGTTCCAGGTATTTGTCCCGGCACTCTGTCGAGCAAAAATAGCAGGTTTTGCTCTTTGTCTGGGTTGGTATGGCGTCGTTGCGCGGCACGTAGGTCCCGCATTCCGGATCCCGGACCATTTCCTCTCCGCGACCGGTTTTCTCGGCCGGTGTGCCGGGGGGCTTCAACGTGGCCTGTTTGATCATCTGGAATACCGTGTAAACCAGGAAACCGACAATCAGCCAGATCAGCAGACGAACCAGCATCTCAATCACCAATTTGTGCGCATCGGCACAAGTTCCTCGACGCCGGCGCTTCCGGCGGCCAGCTCGCTAATGGTTTGGTCAAGCAGCGGATGCCTGAGGTCGGGCGCAATCTCCCGGAGAGGTGCAAGGACGAATGAGCGCTCCTGGAGTCTGGGGTGTGGAATGGCCAGGTTTTCTTCGCAAATGACCTGGCCAGCGTAAAACAGGATGTCGATGTCCAAGGTCCGCGGCGACCAGCGTACCGGGCGGGAGCGTCCGAATTCATCTTCGACAGCCAGACAGGTTGCGAGCAGTTGCTGGGGATCCAGAGATGTCTCTATCTGCAGCGCCGTGTTCAGGAAAAGAGGGTTTTCCGGCGGACCGCCTACCGCTTCGGTTTCATACACGCCAGCCGTCCGGACAAGAACGACATCAGGCCGGTTCACCAACGTATCGCGTCCGCTTCGCAAAAAAGCCATCCGGTTGCCGAGGTTGCTGCCGAGCCCGAGGTAGGCGGTATTCATGACGTGTAAAACTCCTTTTTCAACGATAGGATTTAACCATAGCGCCACAAGTGCGTCAACTATGCTGAAGCTCTGCCTGCAAGTAAGTCCCGTACAACCTGATATAATTTTGATGCAAGGGTTTCAGTGATCGAATGATCGTATCGGGTTTTTGTGGTCGCCGGGAGGAGATGATGACCAGGAACGTGGCCAAGGCCACCTCCTCGAACGTTTCCTGGCATGCTTTGAAAGATGCCGAGGTTCTTGCCAGGACGCGAAGTTGCCGGCAGGGTCTGACCAACAGCGAGGCGGTCGTCCGACTTGATCGATACGGGCCCAACCTGCTGCCGGGCAAGCCGCCGCCCGGTCTTGCCACCATCTTTGTTCACCAGTTTCTCAGCCCGTTGATTTACATCCTGATTGCCGCCGGCCTGGTCTCTATGGCCATCGGTGAATGGACGGATGCCGGATTTATCTTTGCCGTGATCCTGTTGAACTCCATGCTGGGGACTTTCCAGGAATGGAAAGCTGAGCGTAGCGCAGCGGCACTTCAGCAACTTCTGAAAATCTCCTGTCGAGTCAGGCGTGACAACCATGTCCAGGACCTTCATGCGGAGAACCTGGTTCCGGGAGATATCGTTGTCCTGGAGTCGGGGGACCGGATCCCGGCTGACGTGCGTCTGCTGGATATCCACAGCCTGTCCGTTGATGAATCTCTGCTGACGGGAGAATCCCAAGCGGTCGTCAAGCAGTCTGGAGTTTGTCCCGCGGCAACGCCTGTGAGTGAGCGTGGCAATCTTGCCTTTGCCGGCACCAGCGTTACCCGGGGGCGGGGGCTCGGCGTCGTGGTTGCGACGGCACAATGGACCGAGATCGGTTCGATAGCGACCGCGGTTGCCACCACGGCAGTGGCCAAACCGCCGCTGGTGATTCGCATGGAGCAGTTCGCCCGCCAGGTCAGTTACCTCGTGGTCAGCTTCGTGGTTTTGCTCGCCATTGCTGCTTTCTGGCAGGGCACGCCATTCGATGAAGTCTTCCTGATGGCCGTCGCCCTGGCGGTCTCGGCAATCCCGGAGGGGTTGCCGGTGGCGATGACCGTCGCCCTGTCGATTGCGACCACCAGGATGGCTCGCCGCAACGTCATTGTCCGCAAGCTGACGGCTGTTGAAGGGCTGGGGAGCTGTACCTGTATCGCCAGTGACAAAACCGGCACCTTGACGGTGAACCGTCAGACTGTCCGCCAGGTCTGGCTGCCTGAAGTGGGCTCCTACCGGGTCAGCGGTGAGGGCTATGCCGGGGCGGGGGAGATTACCCGTGCTGATGGCTCTATGCCGGAGCCCCTGGAGTTGGACCGCCTGCGCGAACTGGCACTGGCCGGAATCCTGTGCAATGAGGCCTCATTGCGCTTTGTTTTCGGCGAGTGGCTGCATCAGGGCGATGCCGTGGACGTGGCCTTGCTGGCCCTGGCCCACAAGCTCGGCCTTGATCCCGAAGCGGAAACCGATCGTCACGTCGTGCTGGGGGAGATTCCCTTCGAATCTGAGCAACGCTACGCTGCGCGTTTCGTCCATGGCGAAGACGCCTCCTGCATCGTCAAGGGAGCGGTCGAACAGGTTGTCGATTTTTGCGATACGGTGGCCGGAGCTGATGGGCCGGTGCCGATCGATCCCCTGGAGGTCGAAGCAGAGACCCTGCGCCTGGGATGTGAAGGCTACCGGGTCCTGGCGATTGCCAAAGGTCCCCTGGCGAGCGTGGCGGACCAGCCACTGTCAGTGCCCGAGCATCTGCCGCCCCTGACCCTGCTTGGCCTGGTTGCTTTTATTGATCCGCTGCGCCACGATGTTCGGGACGCGATTGACACATGTCGCCGGGCCGGAGTTCGCGTGGTCATGGTGACTGGCGATCATCCGGCCACAGCTCTCGGTATCGCCCGGGAGCTTGAACTGGCCGCGAGTGAAGCGGATATGCTGACCGGCAAACAGCTCGAATCGATCGATCTGGATAGTCCAGGATGGCAGGACGATTTTAACCGGATCAGCGTCTTCGCCCGGGTCACACCGCTGCAGAAACTGACGATCGTCGAGGCCCTGAATCGTCAGGGGCATTTCACCGCGGTCACCGGTGATGGTGTGAATGATGCCCCGGCACTACGCAAAGCTCACATCGGCGTCGCCATGGGGACCGGCACCGATGTGGCCAAGGAGACGGCATCGATTATCGTCGCCGATGACAATTTTGCCTCCCTGGTGGCCGGTATCGAAGAAGGCCGGTTCGCCTATGACAACATCCGCAAGGTTGTCTATCTGCTGATATCGACCGGCGGCGCTGAAATCGTACTGTTCAGCCTGGCCCTGGTGTCAGGTTTGCCGCTGCCCCTCGGGGCGGTACAGCTGCTCTGGCTGAACCTTGTGACCAACGGCATACAGGATGTCGCCCTTGCCTTTGAAGGCGGAGAGCCGGGGGTTATGTCGCGTCCGCCCCGACCGACCGATGAAGGTCTGTTTAACCGATTGATGGTGACACAAACCATTGTTTCGGGTCTGGCCATGGGCACGCTGGCCTTTTTTACCTGGGCGTGGCTGCTCGCTCAGGAGATGGGGGTGCATGAGGCACGTAACTTTGTGCTACTATTGATGGTGTTGCTGGAAAACGTCCACGTTTTCAATTGCAGGTCTGAGCGGGTTTCGGCTTTCCGCGTTCCGCTGAAGCGCAATCTGCTGTTGATCGGCGGGGTGCTGGTTGCCCAGGGCGTGCACGTGCTGGCCATGCAATGGCCATTCATGCAGAGAGTCCTCGGTGTTGCGCCGGTCAGTTTCGACACCTGGCTCAGTCTGTTGGCACTGGCCGGTTCTCTGCTGGTGATCATGGAAGCCTTCAAATATCTTCGCCGGCGATACATGCCTGGTTAAAATGAAACTCAAGGAGCTGAATCTCCCATGTCGAATGATCCGCGCCAGCCAATTCTGAATGTTATCGATACCCTTGCCGATCGCTATCTCAAGGGCAAAGTCAAGGCCCTGAAGCTGGCCATGATGACGTTGCTTTCGGGGGGGCACCTGCTCCTCGAGGATATTCCGGGGCTTGGCAAAACGACTCTGGCCCTGGCCCTGGCCCACGCCCTGGGACTCTCTTTCGGGCGCATCCAGTGTACCAGTGACCTGCTGCCATCGGATATCACCGGCCTTTCGATTTATGACCGCAACAATAACCAGTTCAATTTCATGGAAGGACCGGTTTTCAACAACCTGGTGCTGGCCGACGAAATCAACCGGGCGATGCCAAAGACCCAGAGCGCCCTGCTCGAAGCGATGGAAGAGCACAGGGTGACGATTGAAGGGAAAACCTACCGGCTGCCCGACCCGTTCATGGTGATTGCCACGCAGAACCCGGTCGAGCAGGTCGGCACCTACCCGTTGCCGGAATCACAGCTCGACCGCTTTCTGATTACCACGGGAATCGGTTATCCGCCGGAAGCGATGGAAAAGAAGATTATCCAGACTGGCAGCATCAGGGAGGGGATCCGGGAGATAAAACCTCTGTTGTCGATCGACGAACTGTTGCGGGCGCGCGAGGCGATCCGCAGCACAGTCCAGTTATCCGAGAAGATCACGGAATATATCTATCTGCTGATCAGGACAACCCGTGAGCATCCGATGCTGCTCGCGGGAGTGTCGACCCGCGGCGGCATCAACCTGGCAGAAACAGCGCGCAGCCATGCCTTTCTGGCTGGCCGGAACCATGTCCTCCCCGAGGATGTCAAGTCGCTCTTCGTGCCGGTTTGCGCTCACCGCCTGATCATGTATCCGGAGAACGAAACCCTGGACCGCAAGGAGTTACTGCAATCGCTGCTCGACGAAGTGCCGGTTCCTTTGGCCTGAAGCTGACCCGGGCCGGGGTCCTTTATATTGTTATCACCCTGTTGCTCGGTTTTGCCGCGGTTAATACCGGTAACAACCTGATCTACCTGCTGGTCTCCGCCTTGCTCGGATTCATGGCTATTTCGGGAATTCTCGGCAAGTGGAACCTGTCGAAGATTACGATCAGCTGCACCCCTCCCGATGAGGTCTACGACGGCCTGCCCACCCTGTTCAGCATCAACCTGGAGAACAACCGGCGCTGGCTGCCGGTCTTCCTGATGGAGGTCGCACTCGGCGAACAGGCCGTGCTCTTCCCGCTGGTTGATCCCGGGCAATCGAAGAGCAAATGTCTTGAAGCCGTCCTGAACGGTCGCGGGCAGAAGCAGCTGGAAACGGCAACCGTCAGGTCGCGGTTCCCGATCAATTTTTTTATCCGCAGCCTGGTCATCCCGATCGATCGGCAGGTTACGGTCTTCCCCAGACCCCTGCCCTGCAATGACGTACAGCGGCCAGACCCCGGCGGCATGCGCGGGGCCCATGCGCACTGGATGAAGGGGCAGGAGGGCGACGTCAGCCACATCAGCGATTACCGCGGCGGCGAACCGCTCAAGCTGATTCACTGGAAGCTCTCGGCGCGGCACAATCGTCTCAAGGTCAAGGAGCTCTCCTCCGCCTCACACACCCCGGTTACCATCGATCTGGACGCGATTCCGGGAACGGGTCTCGAGCAGAGATTAAGCCATTGCGCCTACCTGGTCACCCGCCTGCTGCGTTCCGGCCGGCCGGTCGGCCTCAAGTCGGGAGCGATTGAGATCCCTCCCGGCGCTACCCGACAACACAAACTCATCCTTCTCAAGGTGCTGGCTCTCCATGGTACGGATTAAAACACTGCTGAATCTGCTCGGCAGTATCGTCGCCAGCCTTGCCCTGGCGCCAGTGCTGCCATATCTGTCTCCTTTTGTGATCGGGGTTGCTGTGATCGGCGTCCTCGGTGGGATCTGGTGCGATCGTCACGAAAGATATCCGCTCAACACCTTGACGGCAACGCTGGCTGCCGTTTCCGGAATCGTGTTTTACGGGATTCAGATCACCAGGGCCGACGTGGCGACACCGGTTGCCCAGGCCATGATTCTTCTGCTGGTCATTCGCCTGCTGACACCAAAAGAAGCCCGCGATTACCTGCAGATCTTTGTTCTGGCACTCTTCATCCTTGCCGGGTCATCATTGATCAGTCTGGACCTCGGCCTTGGCTTCAGCTTCCTGACTTATCTGGTGCTGATGATCTTCAGCGTCACCCTCGGCCTGGTTCTGCTGACTGTATTCGTAACTGACAAGCGCCTGGCCTTGCCCCGGGCAGATCTTTACAAGCTGCTCAAGGTCAGCCTGATAATGCCTGTCGTCTCCCTGCTCCTCATGCTGATCTTCTTTTTCATTCTGCCGCGCACCCGTCTCCCGCTCTGGAGTTTCCTCAACCCGGGTGGCAGCGCCAACGTCGGCCTGGCGGAAAGTGTGCAACCTGGCGCCTATGCCCGGATCTCGGCAAACAAGAACCTTGCCTTCCGTGCGGAGGTCGAAAATATAGCTCCTGACGATCTCTACTGGCGGGCGCTGGTGCTTAACCAACCAGAAGGGAGCACCTGGGTTCGCGCCCAACCGCCGAAAGAGAAAGCCAAAATTATCGGCAGCGAGCGAGTGGTCACAGTGACGATCTATCCGGAAGCGAGGTCCGATCGTTACCTGATCACCCTGGATCGGCCATCCCGGGTCTCCGGTCCGCGAAATTCGAGCGATGACGATTATGTGTTTGTATCCAAGTCAGCGCTTGACCATCCCTACCGGCTTGAACAAACCAGTCACCCCGGTGCTGATCTCAAGGTCCTGGGCGAGGTCAATCGTGGTTTTTACCTGACGCTGCCGGCACAGATTTCCGAACGTGTGCGGCAGGTCGCGACGGGGATCATAAACGGCGCGACCAGTGAACGGGGCCGGCGGGACGCCCTGGCCGACTTCTTTCGCAATCAGCAGCTCAGTTATGCCCAGGATGATCTGCCCGGGGGGCCGGACCCGATCGATGAATTCCTGTTCGACAAGAAGCGCGGCTACTGCGAGTTTTTTGCCTCGGCTTACGTCACTCTTGCCCGGCTGGCAGGAATACCGTCCCGCCTGATCGGGGGGTATTATGGCGGGGAATACAATCCTCTTGGCGGATATTTCCTGGTGACCGAAGACACGGCCCATGTCTGGGTCGAAGTCCTGACCGAGGATAACCTTTGGGTCCGCATCGACCCGAGCCAGTGGGCGATCAACGCTTCCAGTGCTCTGAATAACCGTGGGGCGGCCAGCCTGGGGGCGCTGCAGAAGTTGATAGACAGTCTCAACTACCGTTGGGTGCAGACTGTTCTGCTCTTTGATTTTGCCCGCCAGATGGAGGCCTTTAATGAAACCCGCGAGAAGTTCCGCGGCATCCGGGCAGGAAAATTCGAGATCAAACGATCTCTCTGGATGGTCGGGTTGGTCCCCTGCCTGATTGCAGGGATGCTGCTGCGACGAAGGCAGCGGCTCTCTCCTGAGGCGCGTCTGCTGGAAGGCTTCAGGGCCCGGGTCCGCAAACGTTACGGGAACGCTGCGGTTTCCCCTGCCAGCGGGCTGACCGAACTCGGCGAGCGGCTTGATGATGATCGGTGTCGGGAGTTTGCAAAGGTATACCAGGGGGCAGTGTTCAGAGATCGACCGTTAAATGAATCCGAGCAGGCCTATCTGAAACAATTACTGAAAAAGATCTAGGGGTGGAGTTATGCCGGTTTGCCATGACGTCGCCGGCGCGGTCGCCGGCGGGTGCGCCGGGTTGCGTCACTGGGCGGTTGGTGGGCTCCTTCTTCAGGTGAATGCAGCGCCTTTTGCCAGGTTTTCAACAGCTCCCTGTCACCGTTGCTGGCCTCTGTCCAGAGGCGAAACATTTCCAGGGCGAGGGGGGTGCCGGGGTTGTGCAGGAAGCGTTTCTGGCCGCGATGGCCCGGTCCGCGGGCAAAGCGGTAGCATCCAGCCAGCAACTCGCGAGCCTGGTGGCGCAGACCATGGGCCAGGTGGAAATGGCTGCAATAGGGAGTCAACAGATGTCCGGCAGACTGCACGATCTCGTTGATCGGAAGGGATGCTTTGACAGGGCATTTCTGCCAGAAATGATCGATAAAAAGTGCGGCGAGGAGCATTGCCTCATCGACCTTGCCGAGCTTCCGAAAATACCGGTTAAGCTCCATCAGGAGTTTGAAGGTCGTTCCCCCGGGTGCGTAGCCACCCATCATCGGCTGCATCAGTTCGAGCGATTGGGCCTTTTGCAAGACCTCTGCGCCGACGCCGTGACGGAAAAGTTCCAGAAGCTCCTCGCGGATTCTGGCCGTTGCCGCTTCGACAATCAGCGGGGCTTGCGCGGTGATCGCCGCGAGAGTGCTGTCGTCGAGGGAAAAATCGAGACGGGCGCTGAACTCGAGCGCGCGCAACATGCGCACCGGATCTTCCTCGAATCGGATCTTTGGGTCACCGATCACGCGAAGCTGGCGTTTCTCAAGATCGTCGAGCCCGCCGACATGGTCTATGATTGAAAAGTCGGCGATGTCGTAAAACAGGGCATTGATGGTAAAGTCGCGGCGGAAGGCGTCCTCCCTGGGGGTGCCGAACTGGTTCTGCATGAAAAACCCGTGTTCTTCTGGATCCTCCGGGAATTCATCAGGTTTGGGATGACGGCGAAAAGTTGCCACCTCTATGACCTGGTCACGACCGAACCTGATATGGGCGAGCCGGAACCTGCGTCCGACCAGAAAACAGTTGCGAAAGAGTTGCTTGACCTGTTGCGGCGTTGCATCGGTGCCGATGTCGAAGTCCTTGGGAGTCCTGTCCAACAGCAGATCCCGGACGCTGCCGCCAACCAGGCAGGCCTTATAGCCGTGGTGGTGTAACCGGTAGAGCACCTTGAGGGTGTTCTCGTCGATCCGGCGACGGGAAATTTTGTGCTCTGAACGGGACAGTACCCTTGCTGTATCGGGTTCTGCCTTCGGGGCTGGTGAGGAAATAGGCATCTGGTTCCGGGGCATTCTTGATTCGATCAGTCATGGGAGCATAAGCTCACCACTGTATAACAGATTTCCCGTCGGGAGGAAAGCTTGCCAGGAATACGCGTTGTCATGACGCTGCGATCCGGTTATAACGATACTTCGACTTGTCGGACTTTTATCATCACCCCGGAGGAAGTTTTCTGGTCATGAACCTTCTGGTTATCCTCGGGCCAACGGCCTCGGGTAAGACCCATCTGGCCGTACAGGCCGCCCGTCACCTTAACGGTGAAATCCTCTCGGCGGATTCACGGCAGGTTTACCGCGGGCTGGACATCGGCAGCGGCAAAGATCTGGCGGAATACGGCGCAACGCCATATCATCTCATTGATCTTGTCGCCCCCGGTTGCGAATTCAGCCTGTTCAACTTTGTCCAGGAGTTCAAAAGTGCATACGAAAAAGTCGTCAGCCGCGACCGTCTGCCGGTCCTGGCAGGAGGAACGGGCCTCTATCTCGATGCCATCCTGCGTGGCTATGAACTGGTCAAAGTCGACGAAAATCAGCCTTTGCGCCATGAGCTGGAAAAGTTGGAGGTTGCCTCTCTGGTAGCACGCCTGCGCAGGCTGCGTCCTGATCTGCACAACACAACCGACCTGACTGATCGTGAACGGCTGACCAGGGCAATCGAGATTGCTGAAGCTGAACAACAGCCTGTGTTGGGGCCGATTGTTTTGCCGGACATGTCCCCGCGGGTGTTCGGCTTGCGCTGGCAGAGAGACGTTTTGCGGCAGAGGATCACCCAGAGACTGCGCGAGCGTCTCGACCACGGCATGATCGAAGAGGTCGAAGGCTTGCGCGCGGCAGGAGTCTCCTGGGAGACCCTCGATTATTTCGGGCTCGAATATCGCTTTGTCGCCCAGTATCTGCAGGGCATGTTCAATCGCAACGATCTTTTCCAGAAACTCAACAGTGCCATCCACCAGTTTGCCAAACGCCAGGAGACCTGGTTTCGGCGCATGCAGCGACAGGGGGTTGATATCCGTTGGCTTGACGCGGAAAAGGACCCCGTCAAGGAACTTCTGGTCGCCTGTCAGGATGTGAAGAGATGACCGGACCACCTGTTGCAGCACAACGTTACCTGAACAGAAACGGCGTCAAGGGGCCATGGCGGCTTTCCGGGGAAGCTCGGTCTGATTTCCGTGGCGCGATAGTGATTCCGTCTCTCGCCGAAGGTGATCGTCTCTTCGCGACCCTGCGCAGCCTGTCCGACAATCCTCCTGAATGGACGAACCGGTTTCAGATCCTGGTTGTCTGTAACCATGGCGAACAGGCAGATAGGCAATGCCGGTTGCAGAATGAAATCGACCTTGCACGATTGCATGATTATGCGCATAGGTCGGCCCTCAACCTTGCCTGGATCGATGCGGCCAGCCCGGGCCTGGAGGTGCCTGCCCCTCTGGCGGGAGTCGGATTCGCCCGGAAACTCGGCATGGATTTGGCTTTGCAGTCTCTGGACTGGTCCGGAGACCCCCTGCTGGTCGCACTTGATGCCGATACCCTGGTAGAAGATAACTACCTGCAGACTATCGACCGGCATTTTCTCCTGTCATCCAAAGGGGCTGCGGTGCTGCCGTACCGGCACCAGCCGGGGGTCGGCTTTGACCAGCAGGCCGCGATAGATCGCTACGAGCTTTTTCTGCGCAGCTATGTATACGGCTTGCGCCTGGCCGGGTCACCGTACGCCTTCAATGCGGTTGGCAGTGCCATGGCCTGTCGGGCTTCCGCCTACGTCCGCTGCGGGGGGATGAACAGCCGCAAGGCCGGCGAGGACTTTTATTTTCTGCAAAAGCTGGCCAAGACGGACGGGGTCGACCTGCTCTCCGGAACGATCGTTTACCCGGAACCGCGGGTTTCGCAACGGGTCCCTTTCGGCACCGGGCGCAGCATGGCCCGGCTTCTCGCTGGCGACAGGAAGGGTGTCCTCTTCTATCCGGCAGCCGTTTTTCGCATCCTGTCCGACTGGTTGAAAATCGTTGAAAACAACCTTTCGGTCGATGCCGAACAGGTTTTATCCCTCGCGACAGAGCTCTCGCCTGTTCTGGCAAGCTATCTCGATCAACTCGACTGGCGATCTGTCTGGCCGGGAATGCAGAAGACACACCCGCTCCGCACTCAGCTTCAGCAGGCGTTCCATGTCTGGTTTGATGGTTTCAGGTCTCTGCGGCTGATTCACCTGTTGTGTGATTCGGCATTCGAGCGCAGTGAATCCGAGGAGATCCTGCGGGACTATTTTGCCTGGGAGGGTTGCGCTGTGCCGGCCTCCCCGGGCGGTATGCTGGAGGCCCTGCGCGCTGCCGATATGGCATAGTACTTGACAAACGTTCGAAAATCTAAAAAGCTGTGCTATGATCAACGAACGCGACCGATGCTGCCCGTCCTTTGGGTGGAACGAAGAGGATGCCGATGAGTGGACCCGACAGCCCAGAGTATGAAGCGGAGCAGAAAAACAAGCGCCTTGCGACGCGAGTGCCCCTGATCGTCGAGAAAATCCCGATTGAAGACGGCCAGAAAACTTTTTTCGGCTATGCCAAGGATATCAGCCGGGGAGGGCTTTTCATCGCTACGGTGAAGCCCCGCGAGCCGGGCGAAGTCTTCACGATTGAGCTGACGCTGCCGGTCAATCCCAGGCACGTAATCCGTTGCCGCTCTGAAGTGATCTGGAAGCGGCACTTCCACAAAAAAGGCCCTTATGAGCCGGGGATGGGGATGCGTTTCCTCGATCTGGCGGGTAGTGATGGCGACAAGATTGATGCATGGGTCGAAGAGCAGGTGGAAAGGTTGGACGACTAGACTGAATGGATTGGGTCCGATGATTTCTTCGTCGGCGCTGTATTGAAAACATTGCTTTTGCGGTTTATTGCCGCCGTGAAGGGAGAGCAACATGAACCAGGAACCGGTCCTGCGCGATGCAATCAAGCAGGCAATCCAAACTGAAAAAGATGTAATGGATTTTTATCTGAAGGCCGCAGCTTTGACCAATAATGAACGCGGCAAAAAGGTCTTTGAGCAGTTGGCCAAGGAAGAACGTGAGCATGCCGGCCATTTTTTCGAAATCTATACCGGCAGCGACCTCGGTTCTTTTGAGGATTTTATTGCTATGCCGCCATCGAAGGGTCATGCCATGCTCAAGAAGCTGGAAAAGGCCCTTGACGAGAATGTCCATGAGCGCAAGGCCATGGAGCTGGCGATGACGGAGGAGGAAGACCTGTTCAAAAACCTGCAAATGACAGCGGCCCGTATCGTTGACCCTGCGGTTCGTGCTGTCTTCGAGCGGATGGCCCGGGAGACAGAGCACCATTATGCGATTATTGAATCGGAATATGCCCATCTGATGGGTATGGTCCATGAAACGGACATCGATACGTATGTACGTGAATAGCCTTTTTAGCGGATTGACGCTGTTACTCGGCCTGCTGCTCTTGCCCGTGACGGCGGCCGCTGTCCCAGGGGCCGCGCACGACGTTCACCGCCTGCCGGAGAACGACGAGTTTCAGAATACCATTGAAGCTCGTTGCACCATCTGTCATACGAGGGAGAGAGTGGATGAGGCGATTGGCCAGCAGGCCGACCTCGAAGAGCTCATGCAGCGCATGATTGAACGGGGCGCTATCCTCAACCAACGCGATCAGAAGGTTTTGGGAACGTTCTGGGGCTCACCACTCAAAGAGGATCCGGCCTCGCCAATAGAGCCGAAATAGGCGCTTGCTGCAACATGTGAGATTTATAGAAAATTTAGGGTAACAGATGGTTAATCTGTTGCCCTTTTCATTATCCTTTGGACTTCAAAAAGGAAGGGTTTTAAGTTCCGTCCCTGCCGGTTGCAATCGGTCTCATCAGTGTGATCCTGCCACCCCATATTGACGGCAGTTCGGCGAGGCCCCCTGTAACGGGCCGGCTCGTCTCCTCTGCTGCTTTTGGAAGCCATATAACCTTTCGAGAACGTCTATGCCCTCCGCTAGGAGAAAGGCGTTTTTGCATACTTTTGTTGCCGGACAAAAGTATGGCGTCCGGCGGGACGCGACCCGCCGGTTCTGGTCCTCTATCTTTTGAATTATGTTTAAACACATAAACCAAGCAAAAGCAAACCCCGGGGGTGCGCCCCCTCCGGCGCCTGACTCTTTTGCTGGCCCAAAAGAGTCAGCAGAAAAGGGCCTGCGCTGCGCTGGGCATAGACGTCCGCATGATTGCCGTGGTTTCTAATGGTTTATGTGTAGGGGAGCCGGCCCGTTACAGGGGGCCTCGCGGTACGGCCTTCTTGACCCGGTGGCCAATCGTTGCATTGTGCTCTCTGGATCAACGTAAAACTCTTTTCGTTGTAAACAAACAAAATAAGGTGCCAGGCGAGCTGGCCGCCGGTTTTACGCTTAAGTAAAAAAGGATGAGGGCAACAGATTAACCATCTGTTGCCCTCTCTATCATGAAGTCTGGATGAACTTTTTCAATAGCCGGGACCGCCCATCAGGCCGGTCCTTTTTTACTCGAATATCGGTGCAAGCTCAGGGTTGCCAGATTTTCAACAGGGCCTCGGCCATTTCCGCCGGGCTGTCGGCAACGCTCACTCCGCATTCCCGCAGAAAAGCTATCTTGCTCGCCGCGTCCCCCTTGCCACCCGAGATGATCGCCCCGGCGTGACCCATGCGCTTGCCGGTGGGAGCCGTAGCGCCGGCAATGAATGCCGCCACCGGTTTGGTCATGTGGTCTCGGACAAATGCGGCCGCCTGCTCTTCGGCGTCGCCACCGATTTCACCGATCATGATCACCGCTTCGGTGGCCGGGTCGTCTTCGAACATTCTCAGTACATCCAGATGGCTGGTGCCGTTAACCGGATCGCCACCAATGCCGACGCAGGTGGTCTGGCCGATTTTGCGGGTGGTCAATTGCCAGACCGCTTCATAGGTCAGGGTTCCGGAGCGAGAGACCACACCGACCGGGCCTTTTTTGTGGATGTAGCCCGGCATGATGCCGATTTTGCACTCTCCCGGGGTAATTACGCCAGGGCAGTTTGGGCCGACCAGGCGACAATTCTTCCCCTCCATGTATCTGTTGACTTTGACCATGTCGAGCACCGGAACACCTTCGGTGATGCAGATCACCACCTCGATGCCAGCATCGACCGCCTCCATGATAGCGTCGGCGCTGCCGATCGGCGGCACATAGATAACCGAAGCATTGGCGCCGGTTGCCTTGACTGCGTCTTCGACTGTATTGAAGACCGGAAACCCGTCGATCTTGGTGCCGCCCTTGCCGGGGGACACGCCGCCGACCATCTGGGTGCCGTAGTCACGGGCGCCCTGGGCGTGGAAGAGGCCTGTGGCGCCGGTTATTCCCTGGGTAATTACGCGGGTATTTTTGTCGACCAGTATACTCATCGTGTTCTCTCCTATTGATTCAGGTCAGAGGTAGTGGCAAGAGGTGTGAGGATCATGCTTTCATCTCTCATCTTTCCCCTAACCTTTAACCGCTTTGACGATTTTTTCGGCAGCATCAGCCATGCCGTCTGCGCTGACGATATTCAGCCCTGATTCGGCGAGCATCTTTTTGCCGAGTTCAACGTTGGTGCCTTCCAGGCGGACTACGAGCGGGACCTTGACGCCGAGCTGTCTCGCCCCTTCGATAACTCCGGTGGCGATGACGTCACACTTCATGATGCCGCCGAAGATGTTGACCAGAATTCCTTTCACCTTGTCATCGGAGAGGATGAGCTTGAATGCTTCGGTGACGCGTTCGATGGTGGCGCCGCCACCTACGTCGAGGAAGTTGGCCGGGTCGCCACCGTAGTGCTTGATGATGTCCATGGTCGCCATGGCCAGGCCGGCACCATTGACCATGCAGCCGATGTTGCCATCCAGGGCGATGTAAGAGAGGTCGTATTGCGAGGCCTCGATCTCATTGGCATCCTCTTCATCGTAGTCGCGCAGGTCACGGATGCGCAGATGACGGAACAGCGCATTGTCGTCAAGGTTCAGCTTGGCATCGAGGCAGAGCAGCTTGCCTTCACCGGTCAGGACCAGCGGGTTGATTTCGAGCAATGAGCAGTCGGTCTCGACAAAAGCTTTGTAAAGGCTCATCAGCAGCGGCACGGCCTGCTTGACCTGGGCGATGGCGAAGCCAAGTTTGAAGGCAATCTTGCGAGATTGAAATGCCGTCAGGCCAACCACCGGATCGATAACTTCAAAAAAGAGTTTCTCCGGGGTCTTGGCGGCGACTTCCTCGATGTTCACACCCCCTTCGGCCGAAGCCATCAGGGTGACCCTGTCAGTGGCGCGGTCGACCAGGAAGGAAACGTAGAATTCGTCAGCGATGTTGCAGCCATTCTCGATCAGGACGCGTTTGACGATTTTGCCCTCGGGGCCGGTTTGGTGGGTCACCAGGGTCATGCCGAACATGCTCCTGGCAAACTTTTTCACTTCGTCGGCGGTCTTGGCGATCTTGACGCCGCCACCCTTGCCGCGGCCCCCGGCATGGATTTGCGCCTTGACCGCCCAAGGCCCTTCGCCCAGGCGCTTGGCCCAGTCTCGTGCCGAATTGCTGTTGTAGACCACGTGACCTTCCGGGACCGGAACCCCGAAATTACGCAGGATCGCCTTGGCCTGGTACTCGTGAATATTCATGGGAATTTGACCTCCACAGGAAATGGGTTTGGTTCGCCAGCCTTCTCAGGATGGCATCAGCTTAGGATTTAGAGCAAAGTTGGTGCCAGGAGCATGCCTTAAAACGTCTCGTATATTCAGCGTTTGTCAAACAGTTGATGGCGGATTTTTCGCATCGCTGGT
The DNA here is from genome assembly GCA_963715335.1 of uncultured delta proteobacterium. Classification (GTDB taxonomy): domain Bacteria; phylum Desulfobacterota; class Desulfuromonadia; order Desulfuromonadales; family BM103; genus JAFDBW01. The sequence goes on along the minus strand of CAVQRZ010000001.1, from coordinate 196,485 downwards.
TAAATTTTACCTTTTGTGGAGAGTTTTCGCCACATGGTCTGACCTTTTAACCTTTGTCCGTGAGCAAGGTAGCGCGTTTATCCGCTTTTGTCTAAGTAAAAAAATTTATCAAGGCTAAAAAGCCGACTGCCTCTGGCAGGTTCGCTGCAAAGCCGTTTGCCCCTGGCCAAAATGGTTCAACAACGAGAAAAAAGTGTTCGCCACCTGTGTGCAAAGATCAATGGTCGTGGTCGTGCGGAATGCTGCTGTGAGGCTCGATTAGAGGAGGCTGCTCCGGATAGGCCCGGCGGGACGGGGAGCAGACCGGGCAGCCCTGCATGGCGAAAGGCTTTTCCAGGCGACAGGTGCTCAGCAACTCGTCATCCTGGAATATCTCCAGAGTCGGGCCATCCGCCATGACTTCACCTTCGTGCAGTACGATAGTGCGTTCACAGAGTTCAAGGACCATGTCCAGATCATGACTGGTAATGATCCGTGTGTGGTGGAAGGCCTTGAGCAGGGCTATCAGCTGGCGCCTCGCGTGCGGATCGAGGCCGTTGGTCGGCTCATCCAGCACCAGAATTTCGGGCCGCATTGAAAGTACGGTTGCCACGGCAACCCGCTTCTTTTCTCCGCCGGACAGGTGATAGGGGGGCTTGTCGCGCAATTCATCGGCTTCGACCCTGAACAAGGCTTCACGGACTCTGGCTTCAATCTCTTGCGGAGACAATCCCTGATTGATCGGCCCGAAGGCGACATCGTCATAGACCGTTGGCATGAAGAGTTGATCGTCCGGGTCCTGAAAGACCATCCCGACCGTGCGCCTGATGACCGCCAGGGATGCTTTCGTCAGCTGTTCATCGCCGATAATAATGTTGCCAGAGGTTGCGGTCAGGTAGCCGTTTAGGTGCAGCAGCAAGGTCGATTTGCCGGCGCCGTTGGCGCCGATGATTCCTACGGCTTCGCCATGTTCAACGCGGAACGAGACGTCCTTCAATGCAATGGTGCCATCGGCATAGACATGCTTGAGATGACGGGTTTCGACGATATGATGGCTCATTACATGTCCCCGGTGAAAAGGCTGCCGAGCAATTGCGGGGCGTTGTAGAGGCGCAGCAGGATAAACAGAATGACCCAGCAGACCGTGAACAAGAGGTCCTGTTTGCCGAAATGATTTTGTCTGCGTCTCGAATGAACTTCGCCGGAGAAGCCGCGCGCCAGCATCGCCATGTGAATTCGTTCGGCGCGCTCCCAGGTCCGTAACAGCAGGTGCCCGGTCAGGGTGCCGAAGTGGCGTATGCTGAAACCGCGCCGGCCGAAGGTCCGCAATTGTCTGGCGCGGGCGGTGCGGACGCCTTCATCGGTGAGAACGAAGATGTAGCGGTAGAGGAAAAGCAGCTGCACGGCAAAGGTTTGCGGCATCTTCAGCTTTTCCAGAGCCTCACAGATGGCCGGGAATCCGGTTGTCGCGATCAGGATGATCGCGACACTGGCCGTCAGAATGGCGCGCATGAGGATTGACAGGCAGGAGACCCACCCGCCCCAAATATCGAAGGCGCCGAACTGCAGGATGACCTGTCGATCGAAAATCGGGTTGAAGAGGCCGATCAACAGGGCAAAGGGTATGACAATCACGATTTTGCGCAGGATGTAGCCAGGCGGCAGGTCACCAACCGCTACCAGGGCTGTTGGATAGATGAGGAACGGCAGCATTGCCGAGATCTCGTACTTGCCGAAAGACACAACGCAGACGATGAAACCAAGCGTGGTCAGCAATTTGGCTCTCGGATCGAGCCGGTGGATTGCTGTCTGCCGCAGGGCCAGCAGGTCGAGCTGCTTGAAGTCGAGAAAAGAGCCGTCTATGGCCAGCATTACAGTTTTCTCCACATGCGCAACGCAAAGCCGGTCAAAATGCAGATGGCCAGGGTCAAGGCTCCACCGACGATCCCTGAAAGGCTTTTCCCCACGCGTTGGCTGCTGCCGCGGTCTGCTCGGTCAGGTAGAGCATAGTCGGGGAAGATGGCCGTCTTCTCCTGAATTTCCTCCAGGGCTTGATGCTCGTCAAGGCCGGTCTTTGGCAGTACGTCTGATCCAGTGATCCTGGCGATCGACCATTCGAGACCATCCGGGTGTTCCGAGGCGAACCAGGAAAAAACTCCGCCGATCAATACTGCTGAAATCAGGAAGATGGCCAATAGCGAACGTAGCGGCAGTTCCCCGAGGGGTTTCTCATGTTTGATGTTGGCGAGGATTTCAGGCCGGGCGCGATAGACAAATGAGACGACCAGGGCCGTGGCCACGCCTTCAACCACACCGATGGCCAGGTGGATCGGCTGCATCAACAGGATAAAAACATCAAAAGGCAGGGAAGAGACGCCGGATAAGACAGTTTGCAAGACGACCGCCAGTGATCCGCACTGCAGGGCGGTCACCGCGGCTATAATCGCGGCAAAGACCATGCGCGGCTGAGACGGGGCTTCGCCGATCAGTTTCCGGTAAATGAAGGGATAGGCTACGAACGCCGGAAAGACCCCGAGATTGAAGATGTTGCAGCCGAGGGCGAGCAGCCCTCCATCGGCAAAGAAGAGGGCCTGTACCATCAGGACTGACGTAATTGACAGGAAGGCTGCAGATGGACCGAGCAGGATGGCCAGCAGTAGTCCTCCGCCGAGATGCCCGCTCGAACCGGTTGCCGGAATGGTGAAATTGATCATCTGGACGGCAAAAACAAACGCCCCGAGAACCCCCATCAGCGGGATTTTGCGATCGTCAAGTTGTTTTCGCAGCCGTGCCGAACAAAGGGCGATTGTCCCTGCTGACGCGGCCCAGAAAGCTGCGCCGACAGCGGGAGAGACGAGAGCGTCTGCCATGTGCATTTTGACGACTTCCAGCGTTCGGGGATGAGGTAATTGTGCAGCAAAAGCCTGTCTGTCTAACACTTTAGAGGGGGAAGGCTACAGCGTCAAGGGCAAAGTGCTACGATTTTTCAAATCGTAGCACAGGGAGTCGCGACTGCTACCGAGCCAGTATGGCAACAAACCTGAGATGGGTCTTGCAGCCTTTGCACCAGGCTTGGTAGCGGCAAGACATCCTGTTATGCATGATCCTGGTCAAGCGATGTTCGCGGCAATTGCAGCGATAGAGGAAATTGCGGGGGACAATGCGTGCGGGGGTCGTCGCGTAAGTGTGGCAGCGCACAGGCTGCAGATTGTAACAGTCCCGCATCACAGCCTGCCATTCCGGGCCGTGCGGGCGTGGCCGTTGGCGCTTTTTTCGTGCTTGCCAGTTGACGACCAGGTGACTCACTTCGTGGGGGATCGTCTGCTTCAGGAAGTCATCGAGATTATTCGTTAACAACTCGAGGTTGATGCGCAGAAGCGTTCGGCCGTTTTGTTCGACCTTTGCCTGCCCCGCACAGCGTCCGCGCAAAGCAAAATCAATCACGGCCCCGGGTAACCGGATGGCGTAGCGTTCACGGGCGCGACTTTCTGCTGCACGAACGGCTGCTTCGGCGAGCTTTATGATCTGTTCTGCGCTGTGAGTCGTCTGCATATCGGCCAACGGGGTCGTGTCAATTCAGCAAATGTGCATGATAGCGGGGAGAACCCCGGATGGCAACCGTTTCAGTCAGGCGAGATCAGTCTGCAGGGTTTTGATCAGTTCCCTGGCTGGCTGGTAACCGGAGTGAACGTTGAGAGCCTTTTCGCAGTCGCTCCGGGCCTGGGCGTATTGCTGCATGTCGTGATAAGTCTGGGCACGGCCAAAGAAACTATCGGGACGGCCAGGGTTGATCTTGATGGCCCGGTCAAAATCCTTCAGTGCCCGATCGTACTTTCTCAAAACCCGGTGGCAGAGGCCGCGATTGGCGTATCCCCGCTCACTGTTCTGATCATACTTGATCGCGTTGGCAAAATCTTTCAGTGCTCGCTGATAACTGCCCATGGCAAAGTAGGCCATCCCCCGGTGGTTATAGACCAGGCCGCGTATTTTCCGGTCGAGTTGCATGCCAAGCAACTGACCGTACAGTGCAATCGCGGTTTCCAGGTCGTGGTTGCTGTGGGCTTCAAGGGCACGCAGCATGGTTTTTTCCAGGTGGCTGGCCATGGTCGAGGGGAACGGCCCCATTCGGGTAGGGGGCTCGGTCGCTGTGGGGTGAGAGATGGCAATATCGTCAGCTTCATTGAGCTCGCGGGCGGCAATGGCCCGTCGCTTGCGGTCGTACTTGCGGATCTCCTTCTGATAATCGCGAATCTCCTGGAAGATCAGGTCCGACAGGGTCAGCGTTGCGTTGAGAGATGCCAGCTTGCGGCGGATCGACTGGTTGGGCAGTGAGATGTCTGATTTGTAGACCAGCTCATGCTCCACTTCCGCCCAGGCATCCTGCAGGATGGTGCGCAGCTGGATTTCGCAGACTCTTCTCACGCCAGGCAGCAGTCGCCCCCGCTGTTGCGTCGCGAGGCGAATCGAATGGTGGACCGAATCGTAACCGAACTCGCGGAACGAGTGCTGGCTGGCCTTGCTTTCGGTCTCAAGCAGTTCGAAGTGGCTTGCAATCAGGGCGGAGACGGTTTCGACGTCTTCAAGGAAAGGACAGACGATGCGCAGCCCGAAAAAGTCGTTGATAGTCACGATGCGATGGCTGCTCTTGACGGAGTTGTGCTTGCGCAGCTTGTCGAAGTACGCCTCGAAACTCTTGACCCGAAACTTGATCGCTGGCGTCAGTCCCTGCTGTTCGAGAAGCAGGCGGAGCTTTTGGGCAAGCTGCTGCAACGCGGTCTGGTGCGCAGGCAGCTGTTTCTCATAGAGGTCTTTTGCCCTGCTACGTTCTGGCAATCGGAGCTGGTCGGTTGAGGCTTTTTTCATGCTGGGGAACTCCGGGTTGGCTTTTTGCTGGTGTCAGGGTTACATTCTAACCTGAATCCAGTCGGTTTGCATCCTGTCGAATATGATCTCGGCAGGTTGACCTTGTCCCAGGCAATGGCATAGTCTTTACCAGGATGTTAGTGTTCCGAAAGGAAGCAGGCGAATGAGTTATGTTTATTTGAATGGTGAGTTTATCAAGGCCGATGAAGCGATGGTGTCCGTGTTTGACCAGGGATTCCTCTATGGCGACGGCATCTTCGAAAGTTTCCGTTCGATCGGTGATCACCTCTACCAGGTTCCCCAACATTACCAGCGGCTCCTGCAATCGGCAGAAGCTCTCTGCTACCCGGTGATCTTTACCCGGCAGGAGTTGGAAACGGTCCTGACGGAGCTGCGTACAAGAAACTCCCTCAATAATGCTTATTACCGGATAACCATAACCCGCGGTAAGGGGCAGATCGGGTTTCAGCGCGAGCTGGAGAATGATCTGACCTGTCTGGTGATCGGCCGCGAGTTCCAAGGCTTTGACAGCGCGCTGTATCAGCACGGGATCCAGTTGCGGGTGGCGCAGACGCGCCGCAATGCCCCGGAAGCCATCAATCCGAAGATCAAATCGATCAGCAACCTCAACAGTCTGTTGGGCAAGCTTGAAGCCCGTGCGGCAGGCGCTTTCGAGGTGATTATGCTGAATAACAAGGAGCACATCTGTGAAGGGGCTTCTTCAAACATCTTCTGGGTCAAGGACAAGTGGATTTTTACCCCGGATGCGTCCACCGGCCTGCTGGAAGGCGTGACCCGCTCAACGATCATGCGGCTGTGCGAGGAGAAACTGAACCTGCGGGTCATCACCGGGGAGTTCAAATTGCAGGACCTGAAATTCGCCGACGAGGTCTTTATCACCTCCACCTCGCTTGAGGTGATGCCGGTCGTCAAGGTCGATGCTTTTACGATTAACCAGGGGCTGGTCGGGCCGGTTACCCATCATTTGCGCCAGGAACTGCTCTGCGATATGGGTAAGCCGGTAGAGTAGAATCTGCAAGCCAGTGGCTGCTTTTTTTATCCCCATTGCGGAGATAAAAGACTGCGGTTTATACGGGAAATGAGAATTCCCTTGCATTGTACTGGTAAGACGTGCTAGCTTCGCTCTTAAGTTAAACGTTTGTGCAGCAGTTTGCCGGGCACGATTAAAAAGTTAATCAGTCAGGAAAAACCACACAGACCGCTTTGGGCTATGTGGCTTTTTTGTTTTATGCAGCAGGCAGGATTTGCACACCAAGCAGAGTGTTGAAAAAACACGAGGAGTAGGAAAAATGGCACAAGGTACAGTAAAGTGGTTCAATGACGCAAAAGGGTTTGGTTTTATCGAGCAGGACAATGGTCCGGACGTTTTTGTCCACTTTTCGCAAATTCAGGGCGACGGCTTCAAGTCTCTTGCCGAGGGCGACCGGGTAAGCTTTGACGTCTCCGATGGCGCCAAAGGCCCGCAGTCTTCGAATGTGCAGAGGATCTAACTCCTCTTTTGCACGAAGATAGACAGAATAGCCCTACGGATATTCCGTAGGGCTTTTTTTGTGGGACTGCCTGGCTTGAGTTGAATTCTGGGTCAGGTGTAAAACCAAAGGGGAACTTCATGGGTCGTAAGCCAAATTATGGTTATGAAAAACGCCAGAAGGAAATAGCAAAAAAAGCCAAGAAGGAAGAGAAGAGAAAGCGCAAATCTGGCGAAGAAGAAACTGCTGTCGAGGGGGAAGAAGCCTCTCCCGCAGAATCTTCGGACAACGTTTTAACCCAGCCAGATTAACCGGCCATCTCGTCCCAGGCCAAACAACAGGGAGTCAAGTCATGCAAAGCACTATGCTTGCCGCCGGCGACCCGATCGAGTCGCGTTGCACAAAATGCCGTAAAATCACCAATCACATTATCGTCGCCGTGGCCGAGGGCGTACCAGCCAAGGTTCAGTGCAACACCTGCAGTGGCCAACACAAATATCGTCCGCCTACGGTTCGAAAAAAACCGGCACCGCGCCGCGCCGTAGATCCGGCAATCGCCGAGCAAAAAGAGTGGTTGAAACTGCAGGCTGACATAGAAGCCAAGGACGCCACCACCTACACTATGGAAACCGCCTTCAAAGTGGGCTCCGTAATGAAGCATCCCATGTTCGGCCTCGGGCTCGTACAGGGCAATCTCGGCCCACAGAAGGTCGAAGTTCTTTTTGAAGATGGTAAAAGAAAGATGCGCTGCCGTTAACCTTCTGCCTCATGCGACCGAATTATGAAATTAAACAACGGTAGCCTGGCTGTGACAGGCTGCCGTTTTGCTTGCTCGCTTGTTTCGATAGCCGTGTATGCAGTCTGTTCGGGTAAATTTAAAACAGCTCAGCAAGGCTGAGCCTGCGGTTGAGAACAGGGCCTGCCCAGTCGACTGTGCTGGATTCTCTTAAGGAGTTTGATGGATGAACAGGTTATGGTGGTTGCTTTGCTGTCTGGTCCTGGCGCTTTCTGCTTGCGCCACGACCGACGTCGAGAGTGTCTGGAAAGATGAAACCCGGACAGAAAAGCTCGCCAAGGTTTTTGTCCTGGCGGTACTCAAGGAGCCTGCCTATCGGGATTCAGTCGAGTACGGCATTGTTAATATCCTGAACGGAGAGGAGCTTCGGGCGATACCGACCCTTGATTCATTTCCGAACATTGACCAGATTGACAAGGACAAGGCCGCCAAAATGAGTAAGGAATACGGCATTGATGGTGTCCTGATTGCCCGTCTGGTCGATCGCAAGGTGGAAGCGGTCTACCATGGCGGCCCATCGTACTACGATGGTTTCTACGGCAATCGTTACCGGGGAGGCTGGTACAATTATTACGGAGCCGGCTACAATGCGTTCAACGCCCCAGGCTATGTCACAGAAAACTATATCTCGACGGTTGAAACAGTCATATACGACATCGCCACGGACAAGGTCCTCTGGTCGGCGATCACCGAAACGCGTGAAAATACGCCACCCAAAGCCATCGCGTCCTACCTCGAGACGCTCGGCAAGGCCCTGCAGGAAAGTGGTCTGTTCTGAGCTCTGCGGGGTGAGATTCTCCCTCCGGTGCGCGGGCTGGCGCCGCTGAGGGGAGGGATGCTCCTCGAAGAGATGTCCCGTATGATTGATCCTCCCCGGACTTTACAACCGAATGAATCAGGTTCAAAAAGGCCTGCAGCGAAAACGCCGCAGGCCTTTTTAATGGGTCTGCCGCAACCATCGGCAGAGATTCCATTCTCCTCGGCAGTCTGGTCCTTTAATATTTGTTCAGGCCCCTTATCTTTGATTTTCCACCGAGCTTGTTATAATGATCAATCAACTGCTAATCAATGGAGATTCTGTGGTGCTTCGCAATACCCGTACAACCATCCTGAACCTCGGCACGCCGGACGAAAAGCGCGCCGAAATCCTCGATTACTTTCACAAGACCTACAGTATCGATGAGCAGCTCTACGAGACGCTTGCCGATGATGCCGCATTTTGCCAGCGCGCAGAACCGTTGCGTCATCCGCTGATCTTTTACCTTGGCCATACGGCAGTTTTCTATATCAACAAGCTGATCGTCGCCAAGCTTATCGAGGATCGGATCAATCCGCACTTTGAGTCGATGTTCGCTATCGGTGTCGACGAGATGTCCTGGGATGACCTCAACGCCGAGAATTACGACTGGCCGACCGTCGCTGAAGTCAAAGCCTATCGCGACCAGGTCCGGCAGCGGGTCAACGACGTCATTGAAACGCTGCCGCTGACCTTGCCGATCGACTGGAGTAACCCGTTCTGGGTGATCATGATGGGGATCGAGCATCAGCGCATTCACCTGGAAACCTCTTCCGTAATTATTCGCCGGCTGCCGATCGAGAAGGTCCGACAATTACCCCTCTGGGAGATCTGCACTGATACGGGTGACGCGCCGCAAAATCAGCTTCTGGGTGTCCCTGGCGGTGAAGTCCGGATTGGCAAAAACAAAGATCATCCGCTTTACGGTTGGGATAATGAATTTGGCCAGCACAGGTTCACGGTTGAAGACTTCTCTGCCAGTAAATACCTGGTTTCGAATCGTGAATATCTGGAGTTTGTCGAGGCTGGCGGTTACCAGGATGAAACATGCTGGACGGAAGAGGGCCGGCATTGGCTGCAATTCAGCAAAGCCAGCCAGCCGCTTTTCTGGATCAAGGACAATGCCGGCTATCGTTTTCGCACCATGGCCCGGGAAATTGTCATGCCGTGGGACTGGCCGGTCGAGGTCAATTATCTGGAAGCCAAAGCTTATTGTAATTGGCAGGCAACAAGGACCGGCCTGCCGATTCGCCTGCCCACAGAGGATGAATGGTACCTGCTGCGCGATCGCCACGAGATCCCCGACCAGCCCTACTGGGCCAGGGCTCCTGGCAACATCAATCTTGAACATTGGGCCTCTTCATGCCCGGTCAACCGCTTTGCTTTCGGTGACTTTTACGACCTGATCGGCAATGTCTGGCAGTGGACCGAAACCCCGATTACCGGCTTCGACGGCTTTGAAGTGCATCCTTACTACGATGATTTTTCTACCCCGACTTTCGACACCCAGCACAACCTGATCAAGGGCGGATCATGGATCTCGACCGGCAACGAGGCTACGCGTGATTCACGTTATGCATTCCGCAGGCATTTCTTTCAGCACGCCGGGTTCCGCTACGTTTCTGCAGAACAGGCTGTCGTGGAACCGAAAGCGATGTACGAAACCGACGACGCGGTTGCCCAGTACTGTGATGCTCATTTCGGGCCAGACAAATTCGACATAGCCAATTTCCCCAGGCAGCTCGCTGAAATCTGTGTGGCGGAAATGGGTAAACGACCGATGAATCGGGCCCTGGATATTGGTTGTGCTGTTGGTCGCAGCAGTTTCGAGCTGTCAAGATCTTTCCACTTTGTCACAGGGATTGATTTTTCTGCCCGCTTTATCCGGATCGCGCACCAACTGCAGGAGAAGGGCCTGATTCACTACCAGCTCACCGAGGAGGGTGAAATCGTCTCCTTCCACGAAAAGCGGCTGAGTGAATTCGGGCTCGACGGGCTGGCTAAAAAAATTGAGTTCGTCCAGGGGGATGCGCACAACCTCAAGCCTCAGTTCACTGGTTATGACCTGGTCCTGGCGGCAAACCTGCTCGACCGACTCTACGATCCGAAACGGTTTCTCTGCGGTATCCACGAGCGCATCAATCCCTGTGGCCTGCTGGTGATTGCCTCACCTTACACCTGGTTGGAGGAGTATACGGACATACAGAACTGGGTCGGCGGAGTCCGTCGCGCCGGGGAACCTTTGACGACGCTCGAGGGCCTCGAGGAGCAGCTTGGCGGACATTTCAGAAGGCTCGGCGAGCCGCGCGATGTGCCTTTCGTGCTGCGTGAAACGGCGCGCAAGTTCCAGCATACCCTCTCGCAACTGACGGTCTGGGAGAAGCTCTCCTGATGCCACCGGCTTTTGATGCCGATAAGGCCCGCCGCGACACGCGGGGCTGTGAAACGGTGATCCATTTCAATAATGCCGGAGCCTCCCTGCCGCCGATCCCGGTCGCCGATGCTCTCTACGGCTACCTGCATGAAGAGGAACTGAACGGTGGCTACGAGACCATGGCAAGGCGTGCTGACGAATTGGCGAACTTCTATTCTGCCGCGGCCAGGCTGCTCAATTGCGCCTCTTCTGAAATCGCATTCAGCGACAGCGCCACCCGGGCCTGGAGCGCTGCCTTTTATGCGCTGGACCTGCAACCTGGAGACCGCATCCTCGCCGGCTGCAGCGAGTACGGCAGTAACCTGGTCGCCTTCCTGCATCTGGCCCATCAGCGAGGCGTTGAGATTACCTGGGTGCCGGATGACGAGCATGGACAGATCGATGTCGCGACTTTGGAACAGCTGATCGATTCCCGGGTACGCCTGATTTGTCTGACCCACATCCCTTCCGGGGACGGTCTGGTCAATCCGGCCGCCGCGGTCGGTCAGGTAGCGAACGCTGCGGAGGTCCCCTACCTGCTCGATGCCTGCCAGTCACTCGGTCAGATGCCCATTGATGTTGAACAAATCGGTTGCGATATGCTTTGTGGCACCGGGCGCAAATTTCTGCGTGGTCCGCGCGGAACGGGGCTGCTCTATGTACGCAGGTCGTTGCTCGAGCAACTTGAACCGAGTCAGCTTAATCACCATGCTGCAGAATTGATAAGTATCGACGCATACCGGTTGCGTGCAGATGCGAAGCGCTTTGAATGCTGGGAGCGTAGCTGTGCCGGCCAGGTCGCCCTGGGCGTGGCGATAGATTATGCCCTCGATTGGGGGCTCGAAGCCATCAATCAGCGCATCGGCTTGCTCGCCGCGGAACTGCGCCGCAGGTTGACCGATGTCGATGGTGTTACCGTTGCCGACCAGGGACTCGAACAATCCGGTATCGTCACGATGTTTGCCGGGCAGGTTCCTGCCGAGAAGCTGCAGCAACAGCTGCTGTCACGCGGCATCAACACCTCGCTGGTGCCGTTCTCTGCCAATCCGGTCAGCGCGAAAAACCGTGATCTGCCGGCACTGCTGCGGGCCTCGCTGCACTATTATAATAGCCTGCAGGAGATCGACAGATTCATTGCCGAACTTAAGTTGGCCGTTGCGAGTGCGCCCGCGTCCGTGGGGGCGTCATCAAGTGCTTAGAGAGTCGGAGCGCCTCCGGGGGTGAACGAGCGACCTGCGACGTCCTGCTCATGGGGTATGCGTCCTTCTCAAAAGCCGAGCCAAAAGACAAAGATACTCGATTCCATAACAGGGTCGTGTTTAACGATCGGATCTGTAAACTTGACTTCCTGAGTTTTATTTGTGATTGTTTACAAAGAATGATTCTCGATTTATGCGGTGATTGCACATGGTGACAACGTGAAGAATCCACAAGAAAGACTGGATGAAATCCTCGACAAACTCCGTCAAAGTGAGTTTCGTATCACGCCGCAGCGGATCGCCATCCTCAAGGCATTTCTTTTCAGTAATGAACATCCGAGCGTCGAACGGGTTTATGGGCAGGTCAGGATCAACTTCCCGACCACCAGTCTGGCGACGGTCTACAAGACCGTAAACCTGTTGAAAGAGATCGGTGAAATTCTCGAGATCAGTTTTGCCGATGGTTGCAACCGCTACGATGGCAACAAGCCGTATCCGCACCCTCACCTGATCTGCACGCAATGTCAAAGCATCATCGATCCCGAAGTGAATCAACTTGAGCGCTTGACCTCTGAAGTGGCGAAAACCACCGGCTATAAAATCGTCTCACATCAAGTCGAGTTTTTCGGCGTTTGCCCGACCTGCCAGAAGAACTGAAAGCAGCGTTATTTTTTTTGAGAACTTATGGATAATAATTATCCATTAATATTGACAAGCCTATAAGTTGTGATAAAAGTGGAAAGACTTTAACCTGTCAACCCCCAAACATCCAAACGTCGCTAGTAACTGTAAATGTCTGTAAGGAGGAAACTTTATGACTGACGAGAGCAAGTGCCCGGTCACGGGCAGAACCAGCAAGCAAGTCGCCGGTGGTGGCACCTCGAACCGGGACTGGTGGCCGAACCAGTTGAACCTCAAGATTCTTCACCAGCATTCCTCCAAATCCAATCCGATGGGCGAGGAATTCAACTACGCAGAAGAGTTCAAGAAACTCGATCTCAACGCTGTGAAGAAGGACCTCTACGCGCTGATGACCGACTCGCAGGACTGGTGGCCTGCCGACTACGGTCACTACGGCGGGCTTTTTATCCGCATGGCCTGGCACAGCGCAGGGACCTACCGCATGGGCGACGGCCGCGGCGGCGGCGGGACCGGCAACCAGCGGTTCGCGCCGCTCAACAGCTGGCCGGATAACGTCAACCTCGACAAGGCACGCCGCTTGCTTTGGCCGATCAAGCAGAAATACGGCCGGAAAATCTCCTGGGCCGACCTGATGATCCTCGCCGGCAACTGCGCGCTGGAGTCGATGGGTTTTAAGACCTTCGGTTTTGCCGGCGGACGCGCTGATATCTGGGAGCCGGAAGAAGACATCTACTGGGGCTCCGAGGACGAGTGGCTGGGGGACAATCGCTATAAAGGCGAACGGGAGCTCGACAACCCCCTCGCTGCCGTGCAGATGGGCCTGATCTACGTCAACCCGGAAGGGCCGAACGGCCAGCCGATTCCTGTTGAATCGGGGATCGATGTGCGAGAAACTTTTGCTCGCATGGCGATGAACGACGAGGAGACCGTCGCCCTGGTCGCCGGCGGGCACACCTTCGGCAAATGCCATGGTGCAGGCTCTGCGACCCATGTCGGTCCCGACCCGGAAGCCGCCGGCATCGAAGCGCAGGGTCTCGGCTGGGCGAGCAGCTTCGGTAGCGGCAAAGGCGGCGACACGATCAGCAGCGGCATCGAGGGCGCCTGGAAGCCGAACCCGACTACCTGGGACATGGGTTATCTGAAAGTGATGTTCAAATACGAATGGGAGCTGCTCAAGAGCCCGGCCGGTGCTTACCAGTGGCTGGCCAAGGACGTGGATGACGAGGACATGGTGGTCGACGCGCATGACCCGTCGAAGAAACACCGGCCGATGATGACCACGGCCGACCTCTCCCTCAAGTTTGACCCGATCTACGAGCCGATCGCGCGGAACTACCTGGCGAACCCCGATAAGTTCGCCGACGCCTTCGCCCGCGCCTGGTTCAAGCTGACCCACCGCGACATGGGTCCGCGCGCGCGCTACCTCGGGCCGGAAGTGCCTGTCGAAGAGCTGATCTGGCAGGATCCGGTGCCTGCTGTTGATCATAAGGTGATCAGCGCGCAGGACATCGCCGCCCTCAAGGGCAAAATCCTTGCCTCGGGACTGTCGATCTCCCAACTGGTTTCAACGGCTTGGGCCTCTGCTTCGACCTTCCGCGGCTCCGATATGCGCGGCGGAGCGAACGGCGCGCGTATCCGGCTCGCCCCGCAGAAGGATTGGGACGTTAACCAGCCTAAACAGCTGGCGAAAGTGCTGAAGACCCTTGAGGGAATCCAAAAGGAGTTCAACAGCGCGCAGTCCGGTGGGAAAAAGGTATCGCTCGCCGATCTGATTGTGCTGGGCGGCTGCGTAGCGGTCGAGCAGGCGGCGAAGAATGCCGGTCAGCCAGTGAAAGTTCCTTTCACGCCGGGACGCACGGATGCGTCGCAGAAACAGACCGACGCTGCTTCGTTCGCGGTCCTCGAACCGAAAGCGGACGGGTTCCGCAACTACCTCAAAAAGAAGTACTCGGTCACGGCAGAGGAGCTGCTGGTTGACCGGGCGCAACTGCTGACCCTTACTGCTCCTGAAATGACGGTGCTGGTTGGCGGCCTGCGCGTCCTGAATGCCAACTACGGCCAGTCTCAGCACGGCGTCTTCACCAAGCGGCCGGAGACGCTCACCAATGACTTCTTCGTCAACCTGCTCGACATGGGTACCGCCTGGAAGCCGGCTTCGAAAGACGGCGACGTATTCGAGGGTCGTGATCGCAAGAGCGGCAAACTCAAGTGGACCGGCAGCCGTATCGATCTGGTTTTCGGCTCGAACTCCATCCTGCGGGCCGTCGCCGAAGTTTATGGCTGCAAAGACTCCCAGAAGAAGTTCCTGCACGATTTTGTGGCGGCATGGAACAAGGTCATGAACCTGGACCGCTTCGAGCTCGCCTGATCGTAGTAGCAATGTTTTTGTAGGCTTTTGAAGCCCTTAAAAAGAAAAGGCCAGCTATTAAGCTGGCCTTTTTTATTATGGTACCCCGTGTCGGACGATAGTGGGTACCGGCGTGAGCATGTTCTTCGAGATATGGATCGACTTCCTGCGCCAACCGGACAAAAGCTTCGGCCTCGAGTCTTCCTTCCGGGGTGATGATAAGAATGTTGTGCTCACCTTGCCATTCGGTTTTAAGCATTGCTGCCTCCGCCTCGAAAAGGATGTTTAAGCCGGGCCCGGGAAGAACGTTCCTGGCCAAGAGGCCATGAGGCGCTCGCCGCTGGCCAAGATCACTTTCTTTGCTTCACCTCGTTGATCAACTCCATCTGAATGTCCTGGATTTCAATCAGCCTTTCCCACTGGTGCGAGAGCAGGTGGTCGATTTTCTGGTGCAAATGCCGAATCTCAAGTTCGGCCTTTAAGTTGACCTGATAATCGCGCTGGGCATGCAGGCGGTCTCTGGCTTCCTGTCGGCTCTGGCTCATCATGATGATCGGGGCCTGCATGGCAGCGAGGCACGACAGCACCAGGTTCAGCAGGATATACGGGTAGGGGTCGAATGGCTGACGGAGCAGGCTGATCGTGTTGATCAGGATCCAGCACAGCAGGACTCCGGCGAAGGAGAGGATGAATGTCCAACTGCCGGCCAGACTGGCGAGTCGATCGGCCATGCGCTGCCCTACAGTCATCCCCGCGACATGCTCGGCGTCCGGATTGATCGATAATATCTCCTGCTGTCGCAGGCTCTCGATAACTTCCTGTTCCAGAGAGCTGATCTCACCTTTCTCTTCCTCAAGCAGTTGCCGGATGTACTTGTGACGATAATTCTGCAGATCCTCAGTACAGATCCAGCCATCCTCTGACCAGTGAGTAAAATCCTTGCGAATCAAGTCGGCCACCAGCGGCCGAACGAACACGCCGCGATGGAGGTCGCAGTGCTTGTCGCAACCGCAGATCTGGCAGGCGGGGTTGATATGCGAGAGACTTTTGTTCATCTAGGATACTCCTTGTTTAGAAATTTCAAGCAGAAGAGCGTTTTGCAAAACCTCCCCGTTGATCAATCCGGGTCGTTCATATCGTCTATATCAAAATGAAACCGGTGCAGCAGGCGATGGACCAGAGGCATGAAAACAAGACCGACAACCACCAGAAAGACCAATCCTGAAAAAAGTGCATAGGCCTGGGCCTCCAACACAATGTTATTGGCATCCTTTTCTGACAGTAAAAACTATGCTCAAGACGATTCCTTTGGCTGCCATCCGCCGCCTAGTGCCTTAACCAACAAGACGCTGGCAGTCAGTTGCCGACCAATAAGGTCCAGGGCGATTCGTTCATTGGCAAGCGCAATGGCCTGAACGACCAGTACGTTGAGATAAGTTACGGTTCCGGCTTTGTACTGGCTCGTGGTGATGGTGACGACCTGTCGCGCAGCCTTGAGCGCCTGGTTGCGAACCTGAGCTTGTTGCTCCAGGATACTGAGTGCCGCCAGGTTATCTTCCACCTCGCGGAAGCCGGTCAGTACAGCCTCCCGGTAGTTGGCCACGGTCTCGTCATAGGCGGCCAGGGCTTGTTCGGACAGGGCGCTGCGCAAGCCACCGTCGACCAGGGTTTCCGAAAGCGCGGGGCCGATCGCCCAGAAGCGGCTTGGCCAGTTCAGCAAGTTGGAAAGTTGCGAGGCCTCATAGCCCGCTGTCGCGGAGAGTCGGACGGTGGGATAATAGGCGGCCTTGGCCAGGCCTATCTGTGCGTTGGCCACAGCGACCCGGCGCTCCGCCGAGGCGATATCGGGACGACGTTCGAGAAGCTCGGAGGGCAGCCCGGTTGGAATGGCGGGAATCGCAGTGGTCAGTGCCGTGGATGGCAGGGAAAAGGCTTCGGGGGGCTTGCCGATCAGCAGGGCGATGGCATGTTCCAGCTGGATGCGCTGCAAACGGATATCGAAAACCTGTGCTTCGGCGCCTTTGAGCTGCGTCTCGGCCTGCAGGGTATCTGTTTTGAGGGCAAAGCCAGCTGCATGACGATGATTTGTCAACTCCAGCGATTTTTTGTAAACCTCTGTCGTGGCTTCGAGAAGCTGCAGTTGTGCATCCAGCACGCACAGCTGAAAATAGTTGCTCGCAAGTTCCGCTTGAATGCTCAAGGTCACGGCCGCCAGGTCCGCGGCGCTGGCCTGAAAGGAGGCTTGACTCGATTCGACCTCGCGCTTGACCCTGCCCCAGAGGTCCAGCTCCCAGCTTAAATCAAGTGGCAGAAGAAAATTCGAGGTTGGCGAGGTCTCACTGGTTCTGGCCCCGATGCTCCCGGATTGCTGCGACCGGCTGGCCGCAGCCCCGATCGAAACCGTGGGAAAGTAGCCGGCCCTGGCAGCCTGTACCTGGGCGCGTGCCTGGCGGAACCGGGCTGCGGCAGCAGCGACATTGAAGTTCGATACGGCGACCTGCTCCAGCAGAGAGTTTAGCACCGGGTCCTGGTAGATTTCCCACCAGCGCTCGGTCAGTTGGTCGTCCTGGGGCTGCGCCAGCTTCCAGCCTTCCAGCTGCTTGTAGGCGGTCGGCATGGTCTCCACCGGAGTCGGCCTGACATAATCCGGCCCGATCGTGCAGGCAGTCAACAGCATGGGGCAAAGTATCAAGATGATCAACATCATCAAGTCTGTCGCTTTCACTCATCCTCCATTTCTCGTTCTGTTCCATCGATCGACCGGGTTGTTTGGCCAGCCACGTTGGCCGGCAGGCTGCCGCGGCAAACTCCAGCACCGGGTGTTGCGGTTGCCCTAAATCACAGCCCGATCAGAGCTTTGGTCTCCTCGTCCGCCTGTATCTGGTCCTTGCTGTGATCCTTGGCCACCAGCATGTAGATAGACGGAATAATGAACAGAGTAAACAACGTCCCGACCGCCATGCCGCCAACCAGCACCAGGCCGATCGAATTCCGGGCCGCTGCTCCGGCCCCGGTGACCAGGATCAGCGGGAAGTGGCCGGCAATGGTGGCCCCGGTGGTCATCAGGATGGGGCGCAAGCGGGTCAGCGCCGCTTCATACACGGCTTCTCGCTTGCTGCGGCCCTTCTCCTGCAGCTTGTTGGCGAATTCGACAATTAGAATCCCGTTTTTCGAAACCAGTCCGACGAGGGTGACGAGCCCCACCTGGGAGTAGATGTTCATGGTGGTGGTCCAGCCGTGGGTCCAGAAGGGGACGCTGGGGTCGGGCATTTTGAGGAAGGTGAAAATCATCGCTCCGAACATGGCCAGGGGGACCGAACCGGCCAGGATGACGAAGGGATCGCGGAAGCTGTTGAATTGGGCCGCCAGCACCAGGAAAATCAGGATGACGGCCAGGGCGAACGCCTGAATAAACTTGTTGCCTTCGCTACGCAGCTGGCGGGACTCACCGGTGTAGTCGAGCACGTACCCCTGTGGCAGGACCTTGGCGGCTTCCCCTTCCAGAAAACGCAGCGCCTCGTCCAGTGGGCGTACCGCCACACCGCTGATCTTGACCGCGTTGAGTTGCTGAAAACGGTTTAGCGAGCGTGGTACGGTGCTGTCCCTGATGGTGGCGATGGTGCTCAGCGGGATCAGCTTACCCTTGGGTCCGGTGACGTAGATGTTGCGCAGCTGCTCCGGGTTCAGCCGGTCGCTGCGTTGAACCTGGGGGATCACCTTGTAGCTGCGGCCAGCGATGTTGAAGCGGTTGACAAAGTTGCCGCCGATCATCGTCGCCATGTCGGCCCCCACCTGCTTGAGGTTTAGGCCCAGGTCCGCCACCTTGTCCCGATCGATGATCAGCTCGGACTGGGGCTGATCGATCTTTACGTCGATGATAGGGAGGAAAGGCAAACATGCCGCTCTTCATGGCGGCGAACTGGATTTTGCTGGCAAAATCCAGAATCTGTTCCGGTTCGGCGGTGGAGGCGAGGATGAATTCAACGGGGAACTGGCCGCCACCTGGCAGCGCCGGCGGTGTGACCGGGAACATCCTGATGCCGGGGATATTGTGCAACTTCTGACTGACTTCGGGCATAATCTGGAAAATGTTGCGTTCACGCTCCTGCCAGGGTTTGACCACCATCCCGCCAAACCCGGAAGAGGGCGTACTGATCTGGAAGACAAACTGGGTCTCCGGGACGCTTAAAAACGCTTCGTTGACCGCTGCCGCATAGTGACTGGTCTGGTCGATGGTGGAGTTGGCGGCCGCGTCCAGGATGCCGAAGATGACACCCTGATCCTCGACAGGCGCCAACTCCTTGGCTGACATGCTGAACATGGGGATAGTCAGCAGGCTGACCACCAGCCATGCCAGGTAGACGGCCGGCCTGGCATTCAGGCTGCTGTTCAGCAACCTGCCATAGAAATTGCGCAGCCGGTTGAAATCACGTCCGACTTTCCCGGCGAAGCCGCGTTCGTTCATGCCGGCCTTGAGCAATTGCGAAGACATCATCGGCGACAGGGTCACAGCGACGATGCCGGAAATGGTCACGGCACCGGCCAGGGTAAAGGCAAATTCGCGAAACAATGCGCCAGTCAGTCCTCCCTGCAAGCCGATCGGTGCGTAGACCGCAGCCAGGGTGATCGTCATGGAGATCAGTGGACTCACCAGCTCGCGCGCCCCCAGGATAGCCGCTTGCATGGGGGATTCTCCGTTGCTCATGTGGCGTTCGACGTTTTCCACCACCACGATGGCATCATCCACCACCAGTCCGACAGAGAGCACGATGGCCAACAGGGTCAACAGGTTGACTGTGAAGCCGAAGACCTGCATGAGAAAGACAGCACCGATCAGCGACAGTGGAATCGCCACCACGGGAATGATGGCCGAGCGCAGCGACCCCAGAAACAGGAAGATGATCACGACCACGATCAGCAGGGTTTCGCTCAGGGTCTTGATGACCTCTTGAATGGCGTTGTCGATATAGGCGGTACCGTCGTAGGCTATGCGTCCCTCGAGCCCGCTGGGGTAGCTGAGCGGCGATCCCTTCCATTTCCACCCGGGCGCGTTTGATCACATCCAGGGAGTTGGCGTTGGGTAATGGCCAGATCCCCATGAAGACAGCAGTCTGTCCGGAAAAGCGCACTTCTGTGTCATAATTTTCGGCACCCAGCACGACGTCACCAATATCCTCCAGGCGCACGATGCCGCCATCTCCGGCACGCACCACCAGGCGTTTGAACTCCTCCACCGACTGCAGATTGGTGTCGGCGGTCAGATTGACCTGAATCATAGAGCCCTTGGTGCTGCCGACGGCTGCCAGGAAATTATTCGCCGTCAGCGCCTGGGCCACCTGTGCCGGGCTGACATTGAAGGCCGCCATGCGGTCGGGCTTGAGCCAGATGCGCATGGCGAAGGTGCGGGCGCCGAGGATGTCGGCACGCTGGACGCCCTCCAGGGCTGACAGCCGGGGCTGGACGACGCGCACCAGGTAATCGGTAATCTGGTTCTGCTTGAGCGTATCCGAGGTAAAACTCAGATAGGCGGAGGCAAACTGGCTGTCGGCTGACTCGACGTTGATGACCGGGACTTCGGCTTCCGGTGGCAGGTCGCCGCGCACCTGATCAACTTTTGAGCTGATTTCGGAGAGGGCCTTGATCGGGTCGTAGTTGAGTTTAAGCCGGGCGCTGATGGTGGACAATCCCTGGGCGCTTTGCGACTCGATGTAGTCGATGCCGTCGGCTGCGGCGACGGCCCGTTCCAGTGGTGTGGTGATGAACCCGCGCACCAGTTCGGCGTTCGCGCCGACATAGACCGTGGTGATTGTAACCACGGCATTGTCACTGCGTGGGTACTGGCGGACATTCAGGGAGCGGATGGCCTGCAGGCCGGAGATGATGATCAGCAGGCTGATCACCAGCGCGAGTACCGGCCGACGGATAAAAAGATCGGTGAACTTCATCGGTTACCCCTCGTTTGGCCGAGGGGCCAGTTTGAAGTCGGGCGCCAGTTTGTTATCGACCACCACGCTCTGGCCGTTGCGCAGCTTGAATGCGCCGGTGCTGACGATTGTATCACCGGCCTTCAGCCCGGCTGCCACTACGATGAAGTCACCGCGCTTTTCTCCCAGACTGACGAACTGCTGCCGCACAACTTTGCCGGCCGTCACACCCGGCTCAGCCTTTTTCTCCTCAATGACGAAGACCGAGTCGCTGTATGGCGCATAGAGGACGGCGGTGGCTGGAATGGTCAGTACCGCCTCCGTCTTCGGCAACACCACCGATACACTGGCAAACATGCCGGCACGCAGTTGGTCGCCAGGGTTGGCCAGCAACGCCTGCACACGGATATTGCGGGTGGCAGTATCTACCTCCGACTCGATAGCCGTGATTTCACCACTGATGTCCTGCCCGGGCAGGGCATCGGAACTCAGGCGCACCGGCAGCCCGGTGCGGATTTTGGCCAGCTGTTGCTGGGGGAGGAAGAAGTTGACGAAAACAGGGCCCAGGGACTGCAAGGTGACAATGGCCTGGCCGTCGTTGATAACCTGGCCCAGGTTGATCTGGCGAATGCCGAGACGACCTGAGAAGGGGACCCGAATGGTCTTTTTATCGATCATCGCTCGAAGGCTGTCCACCTCGGCACGGGCTTCGGTGAGCTGGGCCTGGAGGCCATCATAGTCGGACAGAGAGATAGCTTCGTTGGGCAACATCGTCTTGGCGCGCTCGAAGTTGAGCCGGGCCAGTTCCGATACCGCCTCTGCCGCTCGCAGTTGGGCGGTTTCGGCGGAAATGTCCTGCTGTACGAGCAGGTCGCCGGCAGACACCAGGTTGCCGGATTCAAAGGCAATTCGCACAACCTTGCCGGTCATTTCTGCGGTCACGGTCACCCCTTGTACCGCATCAACCGAACCAACCGCAGTCAAGTAAGACTCCCAGGTTTCGGCCATAACCGTTGCCGATGTCACGACCTCAGGTGGCGGCGTAAACAGCTTCCCCTGCTCGACCATCGCCCGGATCTGGAGATACTTGCTTCCGGCCAGCACTCCGACAACGACCACCAGGCCTACAGCCACGATAAAAATTGTTTTCTTCATCCGCACCTCATGAATTTGTGAAACTCGCCTACCACGTTATATCTCAGGATCGTTAACGGCTGGGAGGAAAACTCTCCCCGCCGGTCGATCGGTCCGTCACGATCTTGGTCAAGCCTTTCCATACAAACCCTCAGACCGGCACCAGCAGCAACGGTCGATTCGTCTGTTCCCGCACCTGTGCCGCAATGCTGTTTGCCCAGAAGGCCGGGGTTCCGGCTTTGCCATGGGTTACGAGCACAATAAGATCGGCAACCGGCGCCTCGGTCCTGTCCCGGATCGTTTTGGCCATCTTGCCGTATTGAATGTTCGCGTCAAGCGGAAGCTTTTGCCCTTCGGCCCGGGCCGGCAAACAACCCGGGCAGCGTTTCTGGCTGCCGAACGGCTCAAGCCAACGGCACAAACGGACGCGTCTCAACACAGGCCTCTTTGACATGCACCGACGAGTTCTGCGGCACTGCCTGCCAGATTTCAGGGAACAGGCCGATAGGTTCCGAAACGATGGCACGAGCCTTTACGCCAAAATGTTCACGCAGGTCCGGGTTGAGATGGCAGACTGCTTCAATGTCCCTGTTATGGTAAAGGGTCGGTGCGTCTCCGTCGCTGGCGTAACGCACGGCATAAAGGTTTTTGCCGTCGGTGACGCCGACAGTCATCCAGAGGGACTCACCGAGCCCACGCTTGCGGGCAGTCTCCTCGACGAACCCGGCCATCCTGGCCAGCCCCTGCAGCGGGTTCTGCTCGAGCCCGAAAGTCAAAGCGAGAAAGAACATGACCTCGGAATCGGTTGTGCCGAGGATCTTCGGAAACAGGTCCGGATCGACCGCCATCAGCAGGTCGCGGCGCACTTTCTCGACCTCGAAGATTTCACCATTGTGCACGAACAGCCAGTTCCTGTAGCGAAACGGGTGGCAGTTGGTCTCCTGCACGGTGGCCTGCGAGGTTGCCCGGACGTGGGCGAGAAAAAGGGGCGAACGGATATGCGCTGACAGGTCGCGCAGGTTGAAGTCGTTCCATGCCGGGCGAATGCTACGGAAGATCCCCGGATCTGGCGACTCGGTATACCAGCCTACTCCAAAGCCATCGCCGTTAGTGGGGGTCTCAGCCGATTTGGAGCACATGCTCTGGTCGATCAGGTTGTGTTTTGCCTTGAACAACAGGTCTTCAAGGAGTACGGGTTGACCGGAATAAGCCATCCATCGACACATATACGTAAAACCTTTCTCAGTATCAGCTACCCGCTGTAATGTTGGGCCTGGCAACGCTTCAGCCATGGAGAAAACGCATGAGCTAAGGCAACAAAAATCGTTCCCGAATGGACATTATATCTAATGATTCCGTCTCGTGATTATTGAAGTCAATATTTCATGGGCATATAGAGGTTATGAATATTTAGAGTGTCGCCGGTTACATCATTTTTTACGTCAAGGCAAAAGAAATAGAGAGGAAGCTTTACGGCTAACCCTCTGGCGTTTATGGCTCCCCGAACCGGGCAGTGGTGGGCAAGGGGAAGAGCCATTGAGAATTCGACCCCGCATCAGAATGCGCTCTAAACGGGATTTGAGTCAAAAAAAGCCCATGGATTGACCTAAAAATTGCGATATCTTTTCCATGCAAAGATTGTTAGTATCCGCCGTGCAATTTCTCTGATTCTCTATGTGCGTACCTGCAAAGGCAAGGAAGGTTCGTCTATGGATCCCGTCATGCAAATGGTTTTTCTGATTGCGCTGATCATTATCCTCGGCGCAATGGGTGAATACATCTTTACCCGTTCCGGCATCCCCGATATGGTCTGGCTGGTATTTGCCGGGATCATTGCCGGCCCGGTTTTGGGTGTCATATCCAAAGACATGCTGGTGCCGGCCATGCCGTTTTTCGGCGCCATCGCCCTGGTCGTAATCCTCGCCGGAGGCGGCCTGAAGCTGCGCATCTCGGAAGTCACCGAAGCGGCTCCCCGCGCCATCACTCTCGGTCTGGTCGGGTTTCTGTTCGTGATTCTCGGGTCCTGCCTGTTCTTTCTGGTAACCCTAAAGATGGGGCTGACCCGGTCGACGGATGTCATGAACTGGATCATGGTCGGGGCAATTATGGGTGGGACCAGCTCCCTGGTGGTGATCCCGGCCATGAGTAACCGCTCTGTCGACCCCCGGATTGCCCGCTTGCTGGAACTGGAGTCCTGTGTTACCGACGCGGTCTGTATGGTTATGGCCCTGAGCGTCGTGGACCTGATCGTCATGGGGACCTTCCGCCTCGATGCACCACTGTACACCATTGGGCAGGCGGTTTTGGTCGCCTTGGTTTTCGGTGTGATTGGTGCCATATCCCTGGCGCCGCTGCTTGCGATATTGCGAGGCAGCGATCATGCCTATACCGTGTTTATAGCGGGTTTCCTGATCATTTACGGCTGTGTCAACCTGGCTGGAGGCAATGGTGCCCTCGGGGTGTTGATCAGCGCCCTGTTGATCGGCAACTCGACTGAGATTCTAAAAATTTTGCACATCAGAAGGTTCAAGCGGCGTTCCTACGAATATCGCCCCTCTGACCTGATCGTTCATGAGCACATCAGCTTCTTTATCAAGTCATTCTTCTTCTTCATGATAGGGTTGATGTTCCCAACCGAGTTGCGCCTGATCCTGCTCGGGGCGGCCTTTGCGGTCATGCTGCTGCTTTTCCGCTGGCCGGCGGTCAAGCTTTCCTTGTGGGGATCTGGTATGTCACGTTCACAGCAATCCCTTGCGGTTGTGGCGATCCCGCGAGGCATGGCTGCCGGAGTCCTGTCGATGGTCCCTTTTCAACGTGGCGTCCCTTATACGGAAAACCTGGTCTCGGGAGTTTTCGCTGGTATCGTTTTCTCGATCCTGCTGTTTACTGTCGGCTTTGCCCTGGTGCAGAGATCAGCGAAGGCTGATGCTGAAAATGAGGCAGGGACATAGCGCGGAGCATTTCGTGAGCCGTCCGGAAACAAAAAGGCGCAATCCAATATGGATTGCGCCTTTGTCTTTATGGCTCTTTGAGCCGGACGATAGCGGGCACTGGGAAGAAACTTTCATTCAGACTTACGGATATGCAGCATCATTTGACCTCTGTCTCTTCCGCTTGCTGTCTACCTTGTCCATAAATAAGTCTCCCAGGTGTAAACTTATTTCAGGACGGGACACACAGAATAAAAAGGCCTGTAAAAAACAGGCCTTTTTATTTTATGGCTCCCCGGGTCGGACTCGAACCAACGACAAGCGGATTAGCAGCACGCAGTACGCCTTAGACTATTCGTACACCTCGCGGGGGTTGATCCTGGTGGACCTGTTGGAGTTTCATCTCTGCACCAGGCACAACCTGGTCGATTGCTTGCGCAATCCCTTTGGCCTGCTTCCTGGCGGCCGGATCGTCCAACTCCTTAATCATTACGGTGAATGTCAGTTTGTATTCGTTCAAAACGTGTCCTTCGTATCTAGCCAATGGAGTCTAGGCTCACAGGCAGGCGCTGTTTACATGATCGACAAAATGTAGACGAGAACTTTGGTGCCCAAAATCATCCCGATCAGCCCAACGGGATAAACCGTTGCGTAAGCTGATGAGGGGTATGATGACTTGGTGTACGAGCTTATGGCCGCTAGTCCCGGTGTACTTGTCATGCCGCCGGTCAAAACACCGAGCATGCGCAGAAATGGAATTTTTTGGACATATTTGCACATCACAACGCAGGCAATCATTGGCGTTATTGTCACGAGAAGTCCAGCTACAATCAGTTCAGCTCCCTGAGATGTCACCGTCTCTATGATCGTGGCACCGGTCTTGGTGCCGACCGTCGCCAGAAAAAACATGAGACCAAGTTCCCTCAAAAAGGAGTTAGCAGTGGTTGGCATTTCCCAGATAAACGGACCCGTTTTGTATAGAGAACCGAGGATGAGTCCTGAAACCAAAACCCCACCAGTCACGCCCAGGGAGAAACGACCGAGTAAGGGAAGGGTTAAAGGAATCTGCCCGAGGATAAACCCGGCGACCAGACCTATCAGGATGGGAAGAAGACTGACTTTGTATGTTTGCTTGACATCGTTGCCGAGGATCCGGCTTACGTTTTTCAGGGCATCTTCTTCACCGACGGCATGGATGACGTCACCAATATGGAGCCTAAGGGTTGACGATGCAGGGAGATCAATATCGTTTCTCGTTATGCGTGTCACCTGGACTCCAAAGGTATCCCTCAAGTTCAGAAAACCCAAAGTATGTCCCGCAGCGCTTTGCTTTGAAACGATAATACTTTTTTTGGTCAACCCTTTGTTGAAGGCTATCTCGCCATCAATGGGTTTCCCCAAAAAAAGTTGAATCCGCTCCAGATCATTCTCGCGTCCCGCGATTCTGAGCTTATCCCCTTCACAAAGAATGGTGTCACCCGTTACCAGGATTGGCTCTTTCGCGTCTCTCCGAAGCAGACGTGTCAGGACCACCGGTGCAATTTCTCTGAGCTTTAGGTCAATAATTTTTTTGCCGAACAAATTTGTGTTGGTCACTTCTACATGGTGAAAGGTGAAGGGGGGATTGTTCTCGGTCCTCTCCTTATTGATGCTCATCTCTTCACTCTCTATGTTGACGCGGAGGAGCCTGGGAAGGAGGTTCACAAAGACGATCACACAGATGATGCCGCCTGCGTAGGTGACGCCATAGGCTGCTGCTGCATTTCCTTCCACAGCCTCAACGGCAACCGCGAGACCGGGTGAGCTGGTCAAGGCTCCGGCGAACAGGCCCGCTCCGGTGGAAACATCAAAATTGAATAACCAGCAACTCAGCACGGTCATCACTGCGGCGACGGCGATGATAATTAAGGCCCCGATGGCGAGATTGATCCCCTGTTTTTTGAATGACGTGAAAAAGCCCGGCCCGGCAGTCACCGCGACGGAATAGATAAAAAGGACCAGCCCGAGCGTCTGGAATTCGGACGGCAACATGAAGCCAAAGTGGCCAAAGGCCATTGCCACAAATATGATCGCAGCGGAGCCGAACGAGAAAGACTTGACCCGAAGATGCCCGAGACCTTCACCAAGGATAATGATTGCAAACAACAGGAAAACGGAATTTGATAATAAGCTTGTCATGATGTCTCTTAATCCGGCGATCTATACCGAGAAAAAAATAAAAAGGGCCAGCAATTCAGCTGGCCCTTGCAAATGAATGGCTCCCCGAGTTGGACTCGAACCAACGACAAGCGGATTAACAGTCCGCTGCTCTACCAGCTGAGCTATCGGGGATCAGTTGTGTAACGGAGGGGAAATATACGGAATCGCCCCAATTAAGTCAAGAAAAAATGCCGAAGTTATGGCTGGCCTGCCGCTCTGGGACTAAGCTCCAGCGCCACCTTTTTTCAGCTCGAGCAGAATCAGTTTGGCCACCGCTTTGAGGGTTTCGAAAACGCCTTCACCGGTTTGCGCGCAGGCCGTAAAGTCAAGGACGCCATTCGGGTTGAGCAGCTCCCGCAATTCTTCAATCGGCGTACAGTTCGGCAGATCCTGCTTGTTGTACTGGATGACGAACGGCAACTTCTCCAGCTCATATCCCTGCTCTTCCAGGTTGACCTTGAGGTTCTCCAGGCTTTCTATGTTGGCGTCCAGACGCTCTTCCTGGGAATCAGCGACGAACACCACGCCGTCTACGCCTTTCAGAATCAGCTTACGCGAGGCATCGTAAAAAACCTGCCCGGGGACAGTGTAGAGGTGAAAACGGGTTTTGAAGCCGCGGATTTCACCGAGGGCCAGGGGCAGGAAGTCGAAAAAAAGAGTCCGCTCGGTTTCCGTGGCAAGAGAAATCATCTTCCCCTTGGCGTCGGGAGCGGTCTTCTGATAGACAAATTGCAGGTTGGTTGTCTTGCCGCACAGCCCCGGACCGTAATAAACAATTTTACAGTTGATTTCGCGGGAGGCGTAGTTGATGAAAGACATGATCCGGTATCCTTAGCTGAACAGGTTGTCTATGTCGTCGTCAGTGATTTCGGCAAACGGACTGTCGGCATTGCCGGTCTTTTCCATCTCTGCCGATTTTACCGCGAGATCTTCGAAGATGATAGCCAGCTCATCGCTGGCTTTCTTTACCCGTAGCCTGACCAGTCCGAGTGAGCTGCGATGGTCGAAGATGACAACCAGAATGACACGCTGGGCAACGATTGAAATGTGGATGTTGTCCTTTTCCCCTTCGTGAAACAGAATCGAGAATTCCTTCTCCCCGATAAGTTTCGCCAGGCCACCGGTTGCCGCGATGTTGCCTGCAGTAAGAGACGCCAGGCTGGTGGTGTCAAGGTGTTCCGTCTCGCCACAGCCGGCGATCAACTGGCCGTTCTTGTCGACCAGAAAGATGACTTTGGCATTGGACTCGCGCAACAGCTTGCCGATGACTGCGCTGATCCGCTGAAATTCCTCGTCGTACATGACAAAGGAAGATTGCTGTGGACCGAGCATGCTGGATTCTCCTCATGGGGGTTAATACGCCAATAGCCCTTATATCATTTCACCCTGCAAGATATCAAGGTTTTTTGCCGGTTTTACGCCATGTAAAGGTGACGGTCAACTCCAGCGTGAGCGATGCAGGGGAAAAGAAAAAGGCTCCCGGCATGAGTGCCGGGAGCCTTTTTCCGTAACAGGTTGATACTTATTCTTTGGTCCCGCAGTCTGCCGACATTTCCGCCAGCTTTTTATAGAGATCGAAACGGGTTGCGGCATCTTTCGCAGAAGCAGCGAGGAGTTGTTCCGCCTGCTCTGGATTGTTCTTCTTGAGTACGCGGAAGCGGTTTTCGTTGTTGGCGAATTCCTCAAAACCGATCGACGGATCTTTGCTGTCGAGCTGCAGCGGGTTCTTGCCTTCGGCTGCCAGGCGCGGGTCGAAGCGGAACAGCGGCCAGTAGCCAGAGTTGACCGCCCGCTTGCAGTTGTCCACGGCAGTGGTCATGTTGATGCCGTGGGCGATGCAGTGCGAGTAGGCGATGATCAGGGACGGGCCCTCGTAGGCATCCGCCTCGAGGAACGCCTTGACGCACTGGGCCGGGTTGGCCAGCGAGACCCTGGCGACATAGATGTTGCCATAGGTCATGGAGATCATCGACAGATCCTTCTTCGGCATTGGCTTGCCGCCGGCAGCAAACTGTGCAACCGCGGCCATCGGGGTTGCCTTGGATGCCTGGCCGCCGGTGTTGGAGTAGACCTCGGTGTCGAGGACCAGAACGTTGACATTGGCGCCGGAAGCCAGGACGTGGTCCAGACCGCCGTAACCGATGTCGTATGCCCAGCCGTCTCCGCCATGAATCCAGACTGACTTGACGACCAGGTAGTCTGCGTCAGCGAGGAGCTGTGGTGCGGTTTCATGGGTACATTTGGCAAGGATCGCCTTGAGCTTGTTGATGCGATCGCGTTGTTCTTCGATCAGCGCCTGGGAAGACTGGTCGGCATCAAGGATTGCCTGCTTGAGTCCTTCTGTCCCTTTGCATGCAGCGCAACCGCAGGCCATGTTTCTGACCAGCTGTTCACGGGCATACTCGGCGGTCTTGTCGACCGCAAGACGGAAGCCGAAACCGAACTCGGCGTTGTCTTCGAAGAGCGAATTGCTCCAGGTCGGGCCAAGCCCGTCTTTACGTGTGGTCCAGGGAGTGGTCGGCAGGTTGCCGCCGTAGATCGAGGAGCAACCGGTGGCGTTGGCAACCAGCATACGGTCACCGAACAGTTGCGAGCAGAGCTTGACGAACGGGGTCTCGCCACAACCGGCACAGGCGCCTGAGAATTCAAACATCGGCGGGAGCAGCTGGCTGCCCTTGACCGTGGCACTGTTGAACAGGGCCGGGTCGGTTTCTGGCAGGCCGAGGAAGAAGTTGAAGTTGGCACGTTCGGTTTCACGCAACGGAGGCTGGGGCATCATGTTGATCGCCTTGTGGTTTTCGTTCTCCTTGCTCTTGGCCGGGCAGTTGTAAACGCAGGCGCCGCAGCCGGTGCAGTCTTCTACTGCAACCTGTAGCGTGAATTTTCTGCCATCCATCTCCTTGCCGCGGGCAGCGCAGGACTTGAAGGTTCCCGGCGCACCGGCCAGCTCTTTCTCATCATAAATCTTCATGCGGATCGAAGCGTGGGGGCAGACAAAGGAACAGATGCCGCACTGGATACAGAGAGCCTCGTCCCAAACCGGTGTTTCAATGGCGATGTTGCGTTTCTCGTACATGGCAGTTGCGGTCGGGAAGGTGCCGTCGGCCGGCATGGCAGAGATCGGCAGGTGCTCGCCGAGGCCGTCGATGATCGGGCCGAGAGTCTTCTGCACTGTCGCAGGAGTACCGGCCCACTGACCGATGGTCATCTCGATGCGGCTGTCGGCTGTGGCCGGTACAGCAACTTCCTGGATGTTCTCCAGGGCGGCGTCAACGGCCTTGTTGTTCATGCGGACGACTTTTTCGCCGGCCTTGCTGTAGGATTTGACGATTGCATCCTTGATCTCGCGGACCGCCTGATCGAGCGGGATGATGTTCGAGATCTTGAAGAATGCTGTCTGCATGATGACATTGATACGGGGTCCGAGGCCGAGCTCGTTACCCAGTTTCACACCATCAATGACGAAGAACTTGAGCTGCTTGTCGATGATGGTCTGCTGGACTTTCTTCGGTAGTTGCGCCCAAGCCTCATCTTTGCCGTAGGGACTGTTGAGCAAAAATGTCGCGCCTTTCTTGGCATTTTTGAGCATGTCGTACTTCTCGAGGAAGGAGAAGTTGTGACAGGCGACGAAGTCGGCACTCTTGACCAGATAGGGTTTGCGGATCGGCTGCTTGCCGAAGCGCAGGTGAGATGTGGTCATGCTGCCGGCCTTTTTGGAATCGTAAACGAAGTAAGCCTGGACTTCGTTGTCGGTGCTGTCACCGATAATCTTGATCGAGTTCTTGTTGGCCCCAACCGTACCGTCGGACCCGAGCCCATAGAACATCGCCGAGTAACCGTCGAAGGGGACAATATAGTCCGCGTCGAAATCGAGGCTGCGGCCGGTGACGTCGTCCTTGATGCCAATCACGTAATGGTTCATCGGCTTGTCTTTCGACAGGTTGTCGAATACCGCCTTGGCCATGCCGGGGCTGAACTCGTATGAGCCAAGACCATAGCGGCCGCCGACGATCGACGGGTAGCCCGGGAAAGAGATCAGACCATCGGCCATTGCCTCACCGAAAGCGGTGCGGACATTGTGGTAGAGCGGCTCACCCATGGAGCCAGGCTCCTTGGTGCGGTCGAGGACTGCGATCTTGCGGACCGTGTTTGGCAAAATCTCGGCGAATGCCTCAACGTTGAAAGGCAGGAAGAAGCGGACCTTGATCAGGCCGACCTTTTCGCCCTGGGAGACCAGGTGCTCGACAAGCTCGTGCATGGTGTCGCAGGCCGACCCCATCATCACCACGACGCGCTCGGCTTTGGGGTGACCGACGTAGTCGAACAGGTTGTACTGGCGGCCGGTCAGCTTGGCGAACTTGTCGAACTGTTTCTGTAGGATGCCCGGAAGCTTGTCATAGAAGACGTTGACCGTTTCACGACCCTGGAAGTAGACATCCGGGTTCTGAGCGGTACCGCGCAGCACCGGGTGATCAGGGGACATGGCGCGGGCGCGGTGAGCCCGTACCAGTTCGTCACTGACCATGTGACGCATATCGTTCTCGGAGAGCTCATGAACCTTCTGTACTTCACTCGAAGTCCGGAAGCCATCGAAGTAATGCAGGAAGGGAACCCGCGATTCAAGAGTCGCCGCCTGGGCGATCAGCGCAAAGTCCATGACTTCCTGAACATTGTTGGAACTGAGGAAGGCCCAGCCGGTGGAACGGCAGGACATGACGTCCGAGTGATCGCCGAAGATCGACAGCGCCTGGGCCGCGATGGCACGGGCCGACACATGGAAGACCGTGGGGGTCAGCTCGCCGGCGATCTTGAACATGTTCGGGATCATCAGCAGCAGACCTTGCGAAGCGGTAAAGGTGGTGCACAGAGAACCTGCCTGCAGTGCACCGTGTACAGCACCGGCAGCACCACCCTCAGATTGCATCTCGACGACCTTGGGAATGGTGTTCCAGATATTCTTTTCGCCCGCTGCACTCTTGGCATCGGAGACTTCACCCATCACTGAAGAGGGCGTAATCGGGTAGATGGCAATCACCTCGTTGGTCGCATGAGCAACATGCGCCGCAGCGGTATTGCCGTCTATGCAAGTCATTTTCTTGGACATCAGACTTCCTCCTTGCTGGAATGTAAATATCGGTGGATCAGTTTTTGATGATATTGGATGAAGGCTGTCGAACGGCGGTTCAGATATCCCGTCGTCCTTCGACGGCGCGGTTCACAGTCGCTTCATCGACGTACTCGAGTTCACTGCCCATCGGGATGCCGTAAGCCAGGCGCGTCACCCTAATCCCGCGTGGCTGGATCAGCTTCGCCAGGTAAAGCGCCGTGGCATCTCCCTCGACAGTGAAGTTTGTCGCTATGAGAACTTCCTGAACGGCACCTTTCTCAAGGCGTTCGATCAGGGGGTCTATCTTGAGGTCTTCAGGGCCGATGCCGTCCAGTGGCGACAGGGCTCCGTGTAAAACATGGTAGTGGCCCTTGAAGGATCGGCTGCGTTCGATGGCCAGCAGGGCCTGGGGTTCTTCGACAACGCAGAGCAGCGCTTCATCCCGTCCCGGGTCACAGCAGAGGGGACAGGGATCCTGTTCCGTGATGTGAAAACAGACGGAGCAGAACCTGGTGTTGTTCTGCAGGTCAAGGATTGCCGTCGCCAGGGCTTCGCCCTGGGCCCTGGGTTGGCGGAGCAAGAAAAAGGCCAGCCGGGTCGCCGTCTTGTTGCCGACACCCGGAAACTTGGCCAATTCTGCCACCAGTCTTGCGAAAGACGGGATGGAGTCTAACATAATTTATTTCAGAAATTCAACAGTTTATGAGATTCCAGAGATATTTTAAGGGGGCCAAATTTTTTTCGTATCACTGAAAAAACCCCCGGATATTTTTTTATTTTCGATAAAAAAATTTATCTTAGCTTAAAAAAATAACTGATTGCAAGCTCTATATCGGTTAAATTGCAATAAACTCTGATGTGCATTTTTTAAATTTTGACGAATTTTCTCCCATTGTGGCGACAATCCGCCGTCAGAAGAGCCCGGGGATGTTCATGCCGCCGGTGATTTTACCCATCTCTTCCTGGGCCATCTGCTGGCTCTGCTTGATCGCTTCATTGACTGCTGCGGTGACCAGGTCCTGCAGCATCTCCACATCTCCGGGGTCAACGGCTGCCGGGTCGATCTTCAGCTCGAGAAGTTGCTGCTTGCCGCTCACGACCGCTGTGACCATCCCGCCGCCGGCCGAGGCCACGACCTGCTTCTTCTCGAGTTCCTCCTGCAACTCGGCCATGCGGCGTTGCATCTGCTGCGCCTGCTTCATGATATTGCCAATTCCACCTCGTGTCATAAGTATTGCTCCTTGCAGTAAAAATCTTTGGGAATCTCGCCACCAAGGCTCTAAGGCACCAAGAGAATCTGTTTTTGCGAAATTTTTCCTGGTGGCTTCGTGACTTCGTGGCAAACGCTTTTATTGTACATGCCTTTTCGCGCTACGCGTCTCGCGCCTCTCGTTACCTGATTTTAAACAAATCCCTTGTCGATCGGGATGACTTTCTTGATCTTGCCGTGGAAGACCTCCTGCACCGCTTTCAGGGCCGGGTGCTCCATGGCGTCTTCGCGCAGGCGGCGCATACGGTCGGTCTCTTCCTCCTGGCGGGTTTCCAGCAGCGACTTGGGCGCGTCCTTCACCTTGGTGTCAACCGTGGACACCTTGAGCTTGATGGTTGTGCCGAAGTACTCCGTTGCCAGGACCTCGAGGTCGTGCCGGATATCATCTTCCTGGAGCTGACCGGTCATGAAAGACCCTTTCGGGTAGCCGACTTCCAGCATCGGAGGTTCCAGTTTCAGCGGGCGGCCATGTTCCAGTACCGAGCCGAGCATCGGCCGGCTTTGTTTGACCTTGTCTACCAGCCCCTGCCACCCCTTGTTGTCGGTTGATGCGGCGGCGGGAGCTTCAGGCTTTTTTGGCGGTGGAGGCTCCGCTGCAGGGGCTTGCGGTGTGGTCTGAGGTCGGGACGCGGGCAGGGGAGCTGAAGCCAGTCGTCGTTCAAGGCTTTCTATGTGACGGATCAGTCTGCCCAGATCCTGGGTAGGTGCGAGCGTGGCCAGTCGTATCAGGCTCATCTCCAGGACCAATAGCGGGCTGCTGCTGTTGACCAGCTCCACCTGGGTTTTCATGAGCAGGGTAACGATCCGCTGCAGGTCTTCTAAGGACGCTTCTTCGGCGAGGACCTTGAGCTCTCTCAGTTCGTCACCGACCATGTCGAGCAGCTCGGCAGGCTCGTCAACGACCTTGCAGATGACCATACCACGAAACATTTCGAGCAGGTCCTGGGTGAAACGTCGCAGGGCCAAACCGAGCTGGTCAACGCGATGGACCGATTCGAGAGCCCGGCGGCTGTCACGTTGCAGAACCGCTTCGACCGTGTCGAGCAGCAGGCGCCGGTCCACCATGCCGAGCAAGGTCTGAACCGCTTCGTCTTCGACCTGGTCTCCGGAGAATGCCAGGACCTGGTCGAAGGTGGAGAGGGCGTCCCGCATGCTGCCTTCACCCTGGCGGGCGATCAGGCCGAGGCTGCGATCCGAGATAGTCAACTTCTCGGCAGAGGATATCTCGCGCAGCCGTTCCGCTACCTTGTTTAAAGGAATCTTGCGAAAATCGAAACGCTGGCAGCGCGACAGGATTGTGATCGGAATCTTGTGCGGCTCCGTGGTGGCAAAGATGAACTTGGCGTGCTCCGGGGGCTCCTCGAGAGTTTTCAGCAGGGCATTGAATGCGTTGGTCGAGAGCATGTGTACTTCATCGATGATGAAGATCTTGAATCGTGATCGGCTCGGCAGGTAGCGGATATTTTCACGCAGTTCGCGGACATCGTCGACCCCGGTGTTTGAAGCACCGTCAATTTCGATGACATCCATCCCCTGCCCCGCAGTGATTTCCGTACAGGAGGAACATGTGCCGCAGGGCTGGTCGGTAAGACCCTCTTCGCAGTTCAGGGCCTTGGCCAGAATCCGTGCTGCCGAGGTTTTGCCGACGCCGCGGGCGCCGGTGAAGAGGAAGGCGTGGTGAATCCGGCCTGAGCGGATGGCATTCGCCAGGGTCTGGCTGACATGCTCCTGGCCGATCAGGTCGGCGAAGTTCTGTGGACGCCACTTGCGGGCGAGTACCAGATAGGCCATGGTCTCTCAGTTCGGATGACAGGAAAACCGCAACCGGCGACTTGCCGGCACAAGTGACAGCCAGGCACTCCCGCGGCACACGGCTGAGGCCGCTGCCGCTGCTCCCTTCCGGGTCTGACGGAGTTCACGGCCGTCCGTTGCGCGGGACCCGGCTGTCACTTCTGACGGCAAATATATGCCCATGCCGGATAACTGAAAACATCTAACGCAAAGAAGTGAAAACCATCAAGGTTTGCCAGTGAAAAAGCTTAAATCCTGAGCCTTGATTGCCTTTTTGCATTGATTTGTAATCAGTTGGATAAGAAATGGCGGAGAGGGAGGGATTCGCCCACTACCTCGCCAACTCTCGTTGGCTCCTGCGTAGGCTCCCCTACGCTCACTGCCGCGAACCTCTCGGTTCACTCTTCTGTCACTGGCAGCGTTCGCTCCGCTTCGAATCCCTTGGGAGCGTTACAAGTAAGTTAACCTGGCGGAGAGGGAGGGATTCGAACCCTCGGTACCTTTCAGTACACACGATTTCCAATCGTGCACCTTCGGCCGCTCGGTCACCTCTCCGCAGAACAGGCAAAATACACCAAAGAACGTTTGACTGTAAAGGCTTTTTCTCAGTGTCTGCGTGTCGAAATAGAGTAGGCCAGGCGCCTCGGAAGTATGATCCTCCGGGCGCGAGTCCAATGCTATTGAAGAGCCGGTTTACCCGGTGCGGTGGCCCCTTGGTTGATTTGAACGATCGCACCATTCTGGATCTGAAGCAGAAAGAGGGTCTTGTCAGCTTCGCCGATGAGGTCGAAGCGCGTGGCGCCGGTCACCCCGGGGAAGGTCTGCAGTTGTGACAGGGCGCGACGCAGATCTTCGCGACTGCGGATTTCGGGGTCGTTGAGGAGGGTCAACACGATCCCGGCAATGTCGTAGCCCTGGGCTTCGAGAATGGTCGGCTCTTCGCCGAAGCGGTTGAAGAAGTTTTTCACGAACTCCTGAACGAAGGGATAGGTGCTGTGCAAAAAGAAGCTGTCAGTGAACACGGCGCCTTCGACAAACTGGCGCGCCAGGCGCGGCAGTTCGGCGTCGTTCCAGCCGTTGGTGCCGAGTAATTGAATCTCTTCCAGACCATAGAAGGCAATCTGGGGTGCAATCAGGCTGATCCGGTCGGAGTAATCCGGGACGAACAAAGCTTCGAAGGGAGGGGGTGTTTTCTCCTCTTTACCGTCAGCTCCGGAAGCCTCCGAATCGACGGGGGACTCCTCCTTGTCAGGCGCGTCGGGGTCCAGCCCCTGCAGCATGCGGACCTGATAGCGGAAGTCGGTCTGGTCTGTCTGGTAGCTCTGCTCAGCGATGATCTCGCCGCCACGGCGCCAGACTTCGTCCCGGAAAAGCTCGGCGAAATTTTCTCCCTGGCGGGTCTGCGGACTCATGATGCCAAAAGTGGAAAAACCACGCTCTTCCATGGCGTAGTCAACCAGGGCCCGGACCTGCAGTCTCGCGGTCAGAGAATTGCGGAATACGTAGAGGCTCGAGGCCGCCAGCCCTTCACGCTGGGACATGGTCAGCAGCGGGATGCGCTCCTGGTTGGCCCGTATGGCCGCACCATGGGCAGCATTGCCGACCAGCGGCCCGACAATGCCCATGACGCGATCACTGATCGCCAGTTCGGCGACCTGCTGGGCGGCGATCGTCTCATCTCCGGCCGTGTCACGAAAGATCAGGCGTACCGGGATATGGGGGCGGAACGTCTCCATTGCCAGTTCCATCCCGTTCTTTACCCTTTCACCGAAGGCGGCGTAGCGGCCGCTCAAAGGCAGCAGGACACCGATGGAGCGTTGCAGCTGGCTCGGGTCGCTGAGTTGCGACTGCAGTGCCAGGGCTTCTTCACGATAGGCGAAACCGATCGGTGACTGCATAGCGGCAGCGGCCCACTCGCGGGCCTGTTCTTTTTGATCCGCCGCCAGGGCTCGCCAGCCGAGTTGCAGCATCGCCAGGTAAGCCACCGGGCTGTCGCGATACATGAACGCTGCTTCAGCAAGTTCAGCCTCGCTGAAACGATCGCTCAGCAGGCTATAGATATGTGCCAGGACGTCACGCGGAGAGGCGTCCCCCTCTACCACCATGGCTTGCTGGTAGAAGTAGAGAGCCTTGTGAGGCTCGTCCAGGGCCATAAACCCTTCGGCAAGGGCGAGATAGCGTTCCTGGCGCTGTTGCAGCGGCCATGTCTCCGAGTCGATTTGCAGCAATCGATCAACGACCCGGGCGGCATCACCCATCTGCAGGAGTAACCTGGCCTGCAACAGGGCACTGGCCGGACTCGCCGCGTTCCGGTCGAGCCGGTCCAGATAATCCAGGGCAATCGAAGGTTGATCGAGGTCGTGATGGATGCGAGCCAGGTAATAATAGGCCTCGTTAATCCGGTCTGAATCGGCCTGGCTGATAATAAATCCGCGCAGCAGGCCGGCGGCTTCATTGAGCTTGCCGGCCTGGTAATGGTCCAGCGCTCTCTGCATTGCGATGTCAGCCTGTGGTGGCCCTGTCGGCTGGGCGAGCGCAGCGCCAGCACAGCAGCTCAGCAACAGCAGCAACCAGGCCATGGCAACTCTAAAGCGCATCAGTCGAACAACTCCTTGACCTTGTCGAAAAAGCTTTTCCCCATCGGATGAATATCTTCCCCGGCCTCACGGGCAAATTCTTCGAGGAGCTCTTCCTGGCGGGTTGTCAGCTTGGTCGGTGTCTCCACCCGGACGATGACCAGCTCGTCCCCTCGGCCATAGCCTTGCAGAACAGGAATCCCCTTGCCATTCAGCTTGAAGATCCTGCCGCTCTGGGTGCCGGCTGGCATCTTGAGCTTGACCTTCCCTTCGAGGGTCGGAACTTCCAGCTCACAGCCCAGCGCAGCCTGGGGAAAGGAGACCGGGACTTCGCAGATCAGGTCGTTCCCCTCACGTTGAAAGATCGAGTGCTCCTTGACGGTGATCACCACGTAGAGATCACCCGGCGGGCCGCCCTTGGAACCGGGTTCCCCTTCGCCATTCATTTTCAGCCGGTTGCCCGATTCTACTCCGGCAGGGATTTTCAGGGAAAGGGTCTTTTGCCCGCGGGTCAGCCCGCTGCCACGGCAGTCGCTGCAAGGGTCGGAAATCTTTTTGCCTTCACCGTTGCAGTCCGGGCAGGGCCGGGTCAGGGAAAAGAACCCCTGCTGAAAGCGAACCTGGCCGTTGCCGGAGCAGGTCCGGCAGGTTTCGGCGCTGGTCCCTGGTCTGGCGCCGCTGCCGTTGCAGGTGTCGCACGTGTGATGCCTGGGCACCTTGATCTTGGTTTCGAGGCCGAAGGCGGCTTCCTCGAAAGCGATGGTCAGGTTGTAGCGCAGGTCGTCGCCGCGCCGTCCGCCGCCGCGCCGACTGGCCCCGCCGCCGAAAATATCGCCAAAGATATCGCCGAAAATATCCTCGAAAGGAGTGCCGCCAAAGCCGCCCGAGGAGAAACCGAAGCCGCCCTGCTGATCGATTCCGGCATGACCGTACTGATCGTAGAGCGCCCGTTTCTGCCCGTCGGAGAGAACGGCATAGGCTTCGGAGAGTTCCTTGAAACGTTCCTCGGCCTCTTTGTCCCCAGGGTTTTTATCCGGGTGACACTTCAGCGCCAGCTTGCGGTAGGCCTTCTTGATCTCGGTTTCACTGGCGTTGCGCTTGACCTCGAGAATCTCGTAATAATCGCGTTTGACCAAAACAATGTCCTTGCGGCAGAAAGGTCAAAGGCCAAGGGTAAGCGGGGCGATAGATCCTCGCCCTGCCCCCTTGGCCCTGTATCCTTTACCGGGTTATTTTTTTTCGTCGTCGACTTCCTCGAACTCTGCATCGACGACATCATCTTTCTTCCGGTCGCCGCTTTCAGCATCACCTGCCTTGCCCGTCTCGGCCTCGCTCTGAGCACTGCTGGTAAAGGACTTCTCCGAGTTTTTGAGAGGCCGTGGCGAGAGCTTCAGTCTTGCTCTTGATCACTGCCGGATCGTCGTTTTCCATGGCTTTCTTGAGATCTTCCAGGGCGCTTTCAATCCCTTTCTTGGTCTCTTCGTCAACCTTGTCGCCATGTTCCTTGATGGCCTTTTCGGTGGTGTAAACCAGGCTGTCCGCTTGATTCCGGGTTTCAATCAGTTCACGCTTCTTCTTGTCTTCTGATGAATGCAGTTCGGCATCCTTGACCATCTTCTCGATCTCATCCTCCGACAGACCCGATGAGGCGGTGATGCGGATCGACTGCTCTTTGCCGGTGCCCAGGTCTTTGGCCCCGACGTTGAGGATGCCGTTGGCATCGATGTCGAAGGTCACTTCGACCTGTGGTACGCCGCGCGGGGCGGGCGGAATGTCGGCCAGTTCGAAGCGGCCGATGGTCTTGTTGTCGTTGGCCATTTCGCGCTCGCCCTGCAGGACATGCACCGAGACGGCCGGCTGATTGTCCGCCGCAGTGGAAAAGACCTGGCTCTTTTTGCACGGAATCGTCGTGTTCTTCTCGATCAGCTTGGTCATGACGCCGCCGAGAGTCTCGATGCCCAGTGAGAGCGGAGTGACGTCGAGCAGCAGCACGTCCTTGACGTCGCCTCTGAGCACGCCACCCTGGATGGCCGCACCAATGGCAACCACTTCATCCGGATTGACGCCCTTGTTGGGGGCCTTGCCAAAGATTTCCCTGACCTTCTCCTGCACGGCCGGCATGCGGGTCATGCCGCCGACCAGGATAACGTCATCGATATCCGATGCGGACAGGCCGGCATCCTTGAGAGCGGTCTTGCAGGGGCCGGTCAGTTTGTCGAGCAGTTTACCGCAAATGCTCTCGAGCTTGGCGCGGGTCAGCTTGATGTTGAGATGTTTTGGGCCCGATGCATCGGCGGTGATAAAGGGCAGGTTGATATCGGTTTCCATTGAGGAAGACAGCTCGCACTTGGCTTTTTCAGAGCCTTCCTTGAGACGCTGCAACGCCATCTTGTCGCTGCGTAGGTCAATCCCCTGATCTTTCTTGAACTCGTCAGCCACGTAATCGATGATCAATTGGTCGAAGTCCTCGCCACCGAGGAAGGTGTCACCGTTGGTCGACTTGACCTCGAAGACGCCGTCGCCAAGCTCAAGGATGGAGATATCGAAAGTGCCACCGCCGAGGTCGAAGACGGCGATCTTCTCCTCGTCCTTCTTGTCGAGGCCGTAAGCCAGGGCGGCCGCGGTCGGCTCGTTGATGATTCGCAGCACGTTCAAGCCGGAGATTTTGCCGGCATCCTTGGTGGCCTGACGCTGGGAGTCATTGAAGTAGGCCGGGACGGTTACGACGGCATCGGTTACCGTTTCGCCAAGATAGTCTTCGGCGGTCTGCTTCATCTTCTGCAGGACCATGGCGGAGATTTCCGGTGCGCTGTATTTCTTGTTGCGAACCTCAACCCAGGCATCACCGTTGTCGGCCTTGATGATCTTGAACGGGCTGATCTGAATATCCTTCTTAACCGCCTCTGAATCAAATTTGCGGCCGATCAGGCGCTTGATGGCGAACAGTGTGTTCTCAGGGTTGGTGACCGCCTGGCGTTTCGCCTGCTGGCCGACCAGCCGCTCACCGCTTTCGGTGAAAGCCACCATCGACGGCGTGGTGCGGGTCCCTTCGGTATTGGCGATAACCACCGGCTCGCCGCCTTCCATTACAGCGACACAGGAGTTCGTCGTCCCCAGGTCGATGCCAATTACTTTGCTCATGATAAGAATCCTCCTTAAAGATTCGGTCTATTGTCGGTTTTTCCGGACGCTCCTGCTGGCCGTTGCTATTCCCCGGAAGTCCCGTTGTCCTGGGCTTTTGTCTCTTCGGACGGGGCCTTGGCAACCATGACCAGCGAAGGACGCAGCAGCCGATCGTTCAGCAGGTAACCTTTCTGGAATTCACTGAGGACCGTGTTCGGAGCCTGCTCCGCCGATTCTATCTGGCCGATGGCCTGGTGCAGGTTCGGGTCGAAGTCCTCGCCGAGGGCCTTGATTGGCTTGACGCCGAAGTCCTCGAGGGCTTTGCGGAACTGATTGATCGTCATGTTGACGCCCTCCAGAAGCCCCTGATTATCGTCGACACCCTGTTCGGCATGCTCCGACCGCGCGCTCGAGGTTGTCGAGCACCGGGATCATCTCCCTGAGCAGACGATCGTTGGCAAAACGGACAGCCTCTTCCCGGTCGCGCTGATGGCGCTTGCGGGCATTTTCCAGGTCGGCCCGTTCGCGCAGGTACAGGTCCCAGTTCTTGCTGGCCTCTGCCCTGGAGTTTTCAAGCTCCTGCAGAGGGTCAAACGTCTCTTCGGTGCCCTCGGCAAGTACTTCGCCGGGGCTTTTCTCAACCTGCTCTGAAATGGTTTCCGGCTCCTCTGTGGCCGGTTGCTGCTTTTTTTTCGCCAAGGCGTTAGCCTCCTAATCGTTTTCTTTATCAAGCAAGCGACTGATCAGGCTCGCCGTGTAATCGACAATCGGAATAACCGTTGAATAGTGCATGCGGTTCGGGCCGATGACGCCGAGGGTGCCGAGGGTGCCGCGTTTACCGGAATAGGCTGCGGTAATCAGGCTACAGCCAGAAAGTTCGTGGTATTGGGTCTCGCTGCCGATGATGACCTGTACGCCTTCAGTGTCAGTGCCACGGTCGAGCAGATCGACCAGCATACTTTTCTGCTCAAAGGCCTGGACAATGTTTTTCATTTGCCGCAGGTCGGAAAATTCAGGTTGTTCAAGGAAGTAACTGGTCCCGTCGATGATTACATCACCCTTCGCTTCATCGCCAAGGGCGGCGCTGGAAAGTGCGAAAGCACGTCGCAACAGGTGGTCGTAGAGGGCCTTCTCATGGGCCATTTCGGCAACGATCCTGGCGCGCACTTCCTGGATGCTCATGCCGCTCATGGTCCGGTTCAGGTAATTTGTGATCTGTTCCAACTCACGGTGAGTAAGTTCCTCGTCGATCTCCACGAGCTTGTTCTGGACCAGGCCGGACTGGGTAACGAAAACCACCAGCACCTGCCGGGCAGAGAGTTTGACAAACTCGATATGCCGGAAAACCGTGGCTCTGAGACGCGGGATCATCACCAACCCGGTGAGATGTGAGTAAGAAGACAGGGTGCGGCTGGCCTCACGCAGCATGTCGGTCATCTGCAGGCCGTGCTGCCGGTATTTTATCTCGATCTGGTCCTTCTGCCGGGCGTCCAGATCGCTGACGCGCAGCAGAGTGTCCACATAAAAGCGATACCCTTTTTCTGTGGGGATGCGGCCAGCCGAGGTGTGGGGCGACGCGAGGTAGCCGAGGTCTTCCAGTTCGGCCATGACATTGCGCACCGACGCCGATGAAAGCTTGATGCCGTGATTCTGCGTCAACGCCTTGGAGCCGACCGGCTGAGCAGTCGCGATGTATTCTTCAATAATCGCCTCCAAAATCTGCTGGCAGCGATCAGTCAGGGCCTTGGCCATAATATGCTCCGTGCAAAAAACTCAAGCCGGTTAAACCGGCCTGCGAATCAACTTAGCACTCGCTTTCCCAGAGTGCCAAAAGCAAGGCCAAGATAACAACGCATATAGGCTTTGTCAAGGTACGCGAAGAGTTTTTATCGGGGTTTGAGTTTTAAAGGAAATTCAGAATCAGGTGGTCGAAAAGGAGCCAGCCGGACGGGGTCAGGAACCAGCGGCCGGCATCATTTTTCAGCCATTCTCCAGTGGCTTCGATCGCCTCCGGAAATTGCTCTGCCAGAGTGCAGCCGAAACGTTGTTGCAGCTCGGCGTCGGCAATGCCGCGCCGGGTGCGCAACGCCAGGTAGATGGTCTCGCACAAAGCGGATTCACGATCGAAGGTTTCGAGGCACGTCATCGGTTCCTGGCCGGTTTGCAGTGCCTGACGGTAAGTCTGCAGGTCTCCGGCAACTTCCCACCGGCTGCCCCAGCCGTCGTTCAGGAAAGAGTGTGCCCCGGCACCTATCCCGAGGCAGGGGAAACGCTTCCAGTAGCCGGCATTGTGTCGGCACTCGAAGTCGTCGCGGGCATAATTGGCGATTTCATAATGCATGTAGCCGGCAGCACTCAGCCGGTCATGGATGCGCAGGAACGCATCGGCATAGAAATCCTCACTCGGCAGGGCCAGGGCTCCGGAGGCGACCATTGCGTGCAGAGGTGTTCCCGGCTCGCTCGTCAGGCCGTAACATGAAAAATGTTCCGGGGCCAGTTCGAGATAAGTCTGCAGGTCCTCTTCAAGATCGTCACGGGTCTGGCCCGGTAAGGCAAACATCAGGTCCAGGGAGATGTTGTCAAAACCGGCCTGTCGTGCTAATTCGAAGCTCTGCAGCCCCTGGCGACGGTCATGCAACCGGCCGAGGACTTTCAGCAGTCGGTCATTGCAGCTCTGCAGTCCCAGCGAGAGGCGGTTGATGCCGGCGCTGCGATAGCCACTCAGGCTGTCGATGGTGACCGTCCCCGGATTTGCTTCCAGGGAGATTTCGATATCGCTCGCCAGGGAGTAATGGCGGCTGATTGCCTGCAGGATTGCATCGATCGATTGCGGGGAAAGCAATGACGGGGTTCCACCGCCAAAATAGATGGTGTCGAAGGGGTGTTGCCAGCGGCCTTGTCCGCTGGTTCGCTCAAGCTGCCTGATGAGTAGTTCGGGATAGCCCTGCAGTGCTGCCGTGACGGCTTCGACCGAATAGAAATCGCAGTAAACGCACTTGCGATGACAAAAAGGGATATGCAGATAAAGACCGACCATGAATGCCTGCCGTCGCAGTGGCAGAAGCAGCCCGTGAGGGTGCCCTAGTGCAGGTAAAGGATCGTGGACACCAGGGTGAGAATGACGACGGCAAGCAGGACGCTTAAGCCGACCGGGTAGGCTGCACTGCGGCTGCGCCGGTCAATGTCCTGATCGACTTTGTCGCGATTATCCGTCATCCCGCTGGACTCTACCCAGAGCCGGTAGCCGTAGCGTTGGAGGTTGCCGCCCGGTTCTTCGAAGAAGTGGCCCAGCAGTTTCGGTAACTG
Organism: uncultured delta proteobacterium; assembly: GCA_963715335.1. Lineage (GTDB taxonomy): Bacteria > Desulfobacterota > Desulfuromonadia > Desulfuromonadales > BM103 > JAFDBW01. The sequence continues at coordinate 152,600 of CAVQRZ010000001.1, read as the reverse complement.
TTGGGCGAAGGTCCGGTTGGCCCAGTCGTTGATGCCGTCGAAGGCCCACTGGCAGAGGCGGTAGATCTGGCGGCAACCCTTGCGGTAGATCCAGTCGGCATCGACGTTGATCGAGCGGATCTCCGGCGGGTAGATGCCGGCCAGCAGCAACAGGGTGAAGGCCAGTGCCGAGAAGAACAGCAGTTGGGTCTGCGCCAGAACGTGGCTGACCGTGTACGGCTGGTAGTCAACGGCGTAGGGCAGCAGGCTGTAGAGGTATTGCGGGAAGGAGCCGATCAGGATGCAGAGCACGGCCGAGATGCCCATCGCCAGCAGCATGTGCGGCGGTGCCTCTTTGCAGCGAATGCCGGAGTCGTGCGAGAAGAAGGCGAAGAACGGGATCTTGATGCCGGCGTGGTGGAACACGCCGGCCGAGGCGAACAGCAGGATGAACCAGACCCAGCGCATGTCGCCGTGGGCGGCCGCTTCCATGACCATCGATTTGCTGACGAAACCGGAGAAGAGCGGGAAGGCCGAGATCGAAGCGGCACCGACGATACAGAAGGCGCAGGTCCAGGGCATCGATTTGTAGAGCCCGCCAAGATCGGTGGCGTTGATCTTGCCGGTACGGTACATGACCGCTCCCATGGTCATGAACAACAGCCCCTTGAAGAGGATGTCGTTGAAGGCGTGGGCGATGGCGCCGTTGATAGAGAGGGCGGTGCCGATGCCGATGCCGACCACCATGAAGCCGACCTGGTTGATCAGGCTGTAGGCGAGCACCCGTCGCAGGTCGTTCTCGATGACCGCGTAGAAGATCGGGAAGGCGGCCATGGCTGCGCCGATGAAGATCAGCTCCTCGGTGCCGGGGAAGGCCCGGGCCAGCGCGTAGATCGCCGTCTTGGTGGTGAACGCCGAGAGGAAAATGGTGCCGGTGATAGTCGCTTCGGGATAGGCGTCGGTCAACCAGGGGTGGAGCAGTGGCCAGGCGCAGTTGACGCCGATGCCGATGAACATCAGCCAGGAGGCTGGCCCGTTCAGTCCGACCAGGTCGAATGCCGCAGAGCCGGTCTTGTGAAAATGCAGAACGCTGCCGGCCAGCAGGCAGAGGCCGCCGGCGACATGCACCATGAAGTAGCGGAAGCCGGCGCCGAGTGCTCGCTCGGTGCGCCGGGCCAGGATCAGGAAGGTCGCGCTGATGGTTAGCAGCTCCCAGAAGACGAACAACGTCAAAAGATCGCCGGCAAAAACTGCGCCGATGGCTGCGCCGGCGTAGACTGTGCCGGCGATGTTCTGAACCGTGTCGTCGACATGCAGAGCGTAGAGTGCCGAGAGGAAAGCAACAAGGTGGAAGATATAGCCGAAGATCAGGCTCAGCTTGTCGACCCGGCCAAACACGACCTGGTCGCTGAGGAACGGATAGACCCAATGGCTGCCGTCTGGGATCTGCAGCAGGTTGACGAAGCTGATAATCGGCAGCAGCAACAGCCAGCCTGACGGGCACGCCCTTTGAAGAGTGGTACCAGAAGCCCTCCGAGGATCAGGATCAGTGCAGGCGGCAGGGCGTTAATCGTCATAGTAATCCTCTTTGCGCATAACCATGGGCCTCAGCACGTACTTGGCGACGATCACCAGGATCACGCAGGCAACAAACCCGTATACCGAGTAAAAAGCGAAGTACCCTTCCCAGGCGAAGATCGCGTGCTTGTGATAGAAAATGTCAACCACCAAAGAGCAGGCCCACGCAGGTGTAGAATACGTAAAGCAGGCGCTTGACATTTTGGGGCTTGTCAAACATCCCCAGTTCTTCATTCATATCGATCGGGCGTTTGGACATCGGTTGCTCCTTACCAGCTCTGCCAGAAGACGAAGGCCAGATAAAGCATTCCCAGGGTAATGCAGATGTAGAAGACCGGCCGGTAGCCTGCCACGGCGTCGTGGGCCAAAATCATCGGGCCATCTTCATCATGACCGTGGTTGCGGTCCGGTTCGTGCGTACTCATTCGAGGTCCTTTTCAGCTTCAGCCTAGCCGATGCCCAGTGCCAGTTTCGCCAACCGCAACAGGGTGTCGGGGTAGAAAAACAGGGCCAGTGACGCAAGGGCGGTGAACGACAGCGGCAGCACGCAGAAGAGCGGTGCTTCCTTGAACCCTACCTCTTGCCCGTCCGCGGCAGGCACAAAGAAACCACGGTAGACGATCGGGAAAAAATATGCGGCGTTCAGCAGGGAACTGATTACCAGTACGGCGATCAGGACCATCTGATCCCCCTCGACGGCACCGATCAGCAGCTTCCATTTGCTGATGAAGCCGCCCAGCGGAGGCATGCCGATGATGCTTAGCGAGCCGAGGAAAAAGGCCAGGTAAGTGATCGGCATACGCCGTCCCAGGCCATCCATCTGGCTGATATATTTTTTCTTGCTGGCGACGTAAATGGCTCCGGCACAGAAGAACAAGGTGATCTTGCCGAAGGCGTGCATTGCCAGGTGCATGATGCCGCCGAGCATGCCGGTTGCCGAGAGCATGCCGGCGCCGAGGACCATGTAGGAGAGCTGGCCGATCGTCGAGTAGGCCAGTCGACGCTTCATGCTGTCCTGGGTGAGCGCCACCATCGAGGCAATCAGCAGGGTCACCGAAGCGATGTAGGTAATAACTGAACCGAGGTCCGCCGACTGCAGGGTCTCCGGGCCGAGGATATGGAAGATGATGCGGAAGATCGCGAAAACCCCGGCTTTGACGACCGCGACACCGTGCAGGAAGGAGCTGACCGGGGTCGGCGCCACCATCGCTGCCGGCAGCCAACCGTGGAACGGCATCAGTCCGGCCTTGGCGAACCCGAACAGGAACAGCACCAGCAGCAGGGCCAGAAGCTCCGGTGAGGCTTTGCCGGCCAGAATCCCGCCCTGGGTGAAGTCGAGGGTGCCGGCCGCGGCATAAGTCATCATCATGGCCGGCAGGGCCAGGCCGATCGATGTGCCGATGATATAGGTCAGGTACTTGCGTCCCGAGGCGCGCGCTTCCGCGTTCTGTTCGTGCGTGACCAGCGGATAGGTTGACAGCGACAAGACCTCGTAGAAGAGGTACATCGTCAGCAGGTTGGCGGAAAACGCGATGCCGATAGTCGCTGAAATGGCCACGGCAAAGGAGGCGAAATAGCGGGTCTGGGCGTGCTCATCGAGAGCCCGCATGTAACCGATCGAATAGATCGAGGTAAACAACCAGAGACAGGATGCGACCAGGGCAAACACCATCCCCAGCGCATCGACGCGCAATTCGATCGGCACCCCGGGCAGGACCTGGGCGATAGTGAAGATATAGCTGCCGCCTTTAAGGACCCCCGGCAGGAGCGAGGCGACAATGCTGAGCTTGGCCAGCGCGATCAGAATCGTCCAGCTTTCCCGCAGGTTCGGCCGGCGGTCGGAGAGCATGATCGGCAGGGCTCCCAGCAGGGAGACCAGGATTGCGATCATTGGCCAGATGGATAGAGTCGGTGTCATATCAGTCTCAAAACAGCTTAAAAACCTGCCGGTATGATCAGGCTGATGATGTTATTGATCAGTGGTCCGGTGCTGAAGCCGACAACGACCAGGAGCACGGCCGTGATGACCAGCGGCTTGAGCATCCACCAGGGCGCCTCGTGGCGCTCTGCAATGCTATGCTCGTGATGCTCGCCGTCCGCCAGGGAGCCGAAATAGGCCAGCTCGAGGATCCTGAAGAAAAGGACCACGTTGATCAGGCTGCTGATCACCAGAGCGATGACAAATTCCCAGTGCCCGCCATCGATCCCGCCGAGGATCAGGTACCACTTGCTGAAGAAGCCGCAGGTCGGCGGGACGCCGATCATGGCGAAAGCGCCCAGGGTGAAAGCGGCCATGGTGATCGGCATGCGCCTGAAGATCCCCTGCAGGGAGACGAGTGAGACGCTGCCCTGGCGATAAATGATCGCTGCAACCACCAGGAACAGACAGAGGGTCATCAGGGAGTCGTTGACGATGTGCAGAATCGCACCGGTGAGGCCGTTGCTGTTGGCCAGGAAGACGCCGCCGACCATGTAGCCGACTTCGGCGACGATGATGTAGGTCAGCATGCGGCGCAGATCTTTTTGGCCGAGGGCCAGCGCCGAACCGCAGACAATGGCGATGGCTGCAGCCCAGATCAGGCCGTTGGTCACCCAGTCATGGGTGAACACCAGGGCCGGAGTGTAAACGTTGAGGATGACCCGGATCATCAGGTAGATGGTCACCTTGGTCATCAACGGCGCGGCGATGGTGCCGGCACCGGTGGGCGCGTGGCTGTAGGCATTCGGCAGCCAGCCGTGCAGCGGGAAAAAGGCCATCTTGATAAACAGGCCGACCAGGACAAAGGCGATCGATGTGGTAATGGCGATCGGTGCGTTGAGGGTCGGCAGGATCCGGGCGATGTCCGCCATGTTCAGGGTGCCGGTGAGAATGTAGATGTAGCCGACACCGAGCAGGTAGAAGCAGGCCCCGATCGAACCCATGATGATGTAGTTGAAGCTGGAAAGCGCCGCCCGGCCGCGGCCCATGGCGATCAAGCCATAGGAGGTGATCGAAGTGATTTCAAGCAGGACATAAAGGTTGAAAGCATCACCGGTCAGCACCAGGCCGTGCAGGCCGCAGATCAGGATCAGGTAGAGGGTGAAGAAGAAAGCCTCCCGGCCGGGGAGCTCCTGTTCGGCGCTCTTCAGGGCTGAAAAGGAGGCGAGCAGGGCCACGACAGCTATCAGGACCATCATCATGGCGCTCAACGGATCGACAATAAGTTCGATGCCGAAGGGCGGCTGCCAGTTGCCGACCGTGTAGCTGATCGTGCCATGGTTGAGTACGCGGGCCATCACGATGATCGATCCGAACACCGAGAAAGCCAGAGAGCCGAGCACCAGCGGTGCGATCAGCTGGCGGTTGTTGCGTCCCCAGAGGTTGACGGCCAGAGCCGAGAGCAGCGGTACGACCAGGACGAAGAGATGGAGGTTGGAAGCACTCATCGACGCAGCTTCTCCAGGATCTCGTCTTCTTCCAGGGTGCCGAACTCCTTGTGAATGCGGATCAGGACGGCCAGGGCCACGCCGGTGACGCTGACTCCGACAACGATGGCGGTCAGCATCAGGACGTGCGGCAGCGGATTGACTACGGTGGCGGCATCGACGCCACCCGCCAGGGCCTGGTACTTGTCGACGATCGGAATGCCGCCGCCCTTCTTGACGCCGATAGAGACAAAGAAAAGAATGATGGCCGTCTGGAAGATGTTCATGCCAAGCAACTTTTTGACCAGGTTGCGTTTGCCGATCATGGCGTAGAAGCCGATCATCATCAGCACAACGTAAATCCAGTAATTATATTTGGCGATGATTTCGTCGAGGAACGCTTCCATCCTACAGCCCCTTGTCCATCGATCCGCCGGAACTGAGGTTCCAGTAGAGCAGGACCATGATACTCATAACCGTAAAGCCGACGCCGACTTCAACCAGGAAGATACCGAAAGAGCGCCATTCGACCGGACCCATCGGGATCAGCTTGTCCAATGCGCTGTAATCGAGAAACAGCCCGCCGAAGATGGCGCAAAGCGCACCGACTCCGACAAAAATCGCTGCGCCAAGGTTGCTGAAAACCGTATTGACCCTGATGGTCATGTATTGCTGGGAGGTCTTCATGTCAAAAGCCAGGGCGAGCATGATGAATGCGGCCCCGAGGATGACGCCGCCCTGGAACCCGCCGCCCGGGCTGTAGTGGCCGTGAACGATAACGTAGAGACCGAACAGCTGGGCAAAGGGGACCATCAGCCGCACCGCGGTCTTGATGATCAGATCTTCACCGGGTTTATGTTCGTTGATATCTCTCACTCCTGATCTTCCCTGTTTCTGCGCAGGATGCTGAGCACAGCCATGCCGGCACAGTAGATAACCACGGTTTCGAACATGGTGTCGTAGCCCCGGTAATCGCCGAGTATCGCAGTGACGATATTCGGGACGTGAGTCTGCTCGACGGCCTTTTCAATATAGACCGGGGAGAGGTAAGTGCTGGCAGGGTCCTGGGGGTCTCCCCAGGGGGGAAAATCCCTGGTCCCAAACAATAACAGGGCTCCTGTCAACAGAGTTGCGAACAATGCCAGGCCTTTCAATCTTTGCTCCTCCGGGTGGTTTTGAAGATCGCCGAGATGAAGAAGATAGTGCTGACGCCGGCACCGACGGTGGCTTCGGTGAACGCGACGTCGACGGCGCCCATCTCGGCCCACAGCAAACACATCATGAACGAATAGATGCCGAACACCACAGATGCCCCGAGCAGGTCCTTGATATTAATCGTTACCAGGGCGCAAACCACCACCAGTGTGAGAATCATCAGGTCAAGTTGCCAGATCATGGTTTTTTCTTCTCCGTCCGCTGCCACGGTTTAACGCCGAGCACCAGTGCCGCTTCGGTGATCGCGTGGGTTGCCGTCGGGTTGGCGACGAAAACAAACAGGGCAACCAAAAGCAGTTTGAAACTGACCAGCAGCGCACCGAACGTAAAGGGCTGAAGGTTGTAGATCGCGATCCCGCCGATCATCAGCGTCGCTGCCAGAGAATCACATTTTCCGGCGGCATGCAGGCGACTGTAAAAGTCCGGTAGCCGCAGAATCCCTATGGTCCCGGCGAAGAAAAAGAACAGCCCCAGCATAATCAGAATTATGGCGATGATAGAAAAAACCGTCATGGGTTCTCTTCCCGATCCTGTCCTTCCAGGAAAACGTCAAGCCGGTGCAGGAAAAACTTGGTTGCTCCGAGCGTGGCGATAAAGTTGAGCAACGCGTAGGCGATGGCGATATCGACGAACATGGCAAGGTTGTCGTAGAGCAAGCCGATGAGCAGCAGCAACACAGTGGTCTTGGTGCCGATCACATTGCCACCGAGAATCCGGTCGAGAATGGTCGGACCGATTACCGTACGCAGCAGGCTGAGGATCATCAGCAGGACCAGCGCAACTCCGGTTGCCAGAAAGAATGAATGCATCATTGACCCGACTCCAGAGCGCGAGCGACCCGTTCTTCCATTTCGCCCGGCAGGGCGTCGCTGGCGCTGCGGGTCAGAGCGTAAACAGAGAATTCGTCCTTATGAATGCTGACCGTGATGGTCCCTGGAGTCAGGGTGATCGACTGGGCAAAGGTAACCTTGGAGATAGGCCTTTTAAGCTTGGTCTTGAAGCGGATGACATGCGGGTCAATCTTGTCGAGCATCCGTGGATGCAGCACGACGTATGCGACCTCAAGGTTGGCCAGGATGATCTGGTAGAAGAGCCAGGGCAGGTAGCTGATCATACCAAGGAGCCCCTGCCCCCAACCCGCCTTGTGGTCACCGTAAAAAAGCAGGTCATGACTGAAGTGGGCAACCAACAGGCAGCAGATCACGCCGAGGGTCAGGTGGAAGGCGTCGAACATGCCTGACAACACGACCCAGAAGATCAACATCACTGCAAAGGTGGCGAATTTGGTTTTCATCTCTCTCGGCGGGTTCAACTGGCGTTGAACACATTCAGTCCCTGGTGGAACTGTCATTAAAATACAACCATCTAAAACAGTAGTCTAGCTACCAAAATGCCACACGTCATAGCATGATTTATGCCTTGCGGTCAAGATAATCCGGTTAAGTTTGGGAGGCCTTGTTTGTCGTTGCGACTCGCATATAATTACTTTTGATGCCACTTGCAGAGGCGACAAGGGGTTGCTTAGAACCTTGTTTTATATCGGAGGTGCCATGGATAAAAGATTATGTGCTGCTGCTGTCCAGTTCAATATCGCGCTCGGTGACGTTGATCAGAACCTTGCCCGAGCCGCAGCCGGGATCGAACGAGCGGCAAAACAGGGAGCGCAGCTGGTGGTTCTCCCGGAGATGTGGAGCGCCGGATACGATTACAAGCGGCTGGCAAGGCACGCCGAAGAAACTCCCAGGGTTCTGGCTGCGGTTTCCGGGTGGTCTGCACAGCTCGATTTGGTTGTGATCGGCAGTCTGCCGGAGAAGGTTGATGGCCGGATTTATAATACCGCCTATGTTATTGACCGGGGTGAAATCCTTGACAGTTACCGTAAGCTGCACATGTTTTCAACCATGGGTGAAGATCGCTTTCTCTCTCCCGGTGACAGGACCCTGGTCGTTTCTACTTCAGCGGGCCGTCTTGGTGTCGCCATCTGCTACGATCTGCGCTTTCCGGAGCTGTTTCGCAAAATGGCCCTGGAAGGTGCCGAGATTATCTGTCTGCCAGCCGAATGGCCCAAACCCCGCCAGGAGCACTGGCGAACCCTGCTGCGGGCCAGAGCGATGGAGAACCAGCTCTTTGTGGTGGCGGCCAACTGCTGCGGGATTCAGGGTAAGCTCGATTTTTTCGGTATGAGCCTTCTGCTGTCAGCGCGGGGTGTTGTGCTCGCCGAGGGCGGCGAAACCGATACGGAACTGGTGGCTACCTTCGATTACCAGGAGATGCTCGATTACCGCGCGCAGATTCGCTGCTATGATGACCGTCGGCCGGAGGTTTATGGGAAACTGCTGTGAAGCGAGTAGCGCGTGGCGCGTGGCGGGAAAAAGCTAAAACCAATTTTTTATGAAGATAAGGGGTGTCAGACTTGAGTCTGGCACCCCTTTATTTTTTTCGCGCTACGCGCCACCCGCCACGCTATTTCCCCATAGGTTGTGCCTGCGCGCGGTATTTTTCCGGGACCTCTTCCAGGGAATCGGCAAAGTGCAGCTCGCCCTTGCCGTCAGAGTAGATGTAGCGTTGCGATTTCTCGGCAGGGGTGCTCTTGGCCGGCAGGGACTGTTTTTTGCCGGGGGTCCCGGTTTTTGCAGGGGCCTTTTTCTCCGCCGCCTGTTGTTTCTCGATGACGGCTTCGACCGATTCCGGCGCCGCTTGCTTTTCGCCGAAAGTCAGGTCGATCAGGCGACCGCGGAAGTCCCGGTAGAAGTTGCTGACGGCTTCATGGGCTGGATGGATCGGGGGGACCCGGACAAGGATCTGGTCGATGACCAGCAGCATGGCCAGGAACAGGAAAGTCCAGAAAATCGGTTTGATCAAACGGTGCATAGAATCTCAGTGTCGATGATCGTTGTGGTGGTCGTCATGTGACGGCTTGCGCGGCCTGTGCTTGAGCTGCTGGATCACTGGCCCGGTCGTGCACCTTGAACATTCTCCCTGCAGCGTCGTGTGGGTGATGTGAAACTCGTGATCGAGCAGCTCCTCGAGATTACCGATAATTTCACCCTGGTGCAAGCGATAGTCCGGTTCGATATCGATATGTGCCGACAACGCCGTGATGTGTGAACAGATTGACCAGACGTGCAGGTGGTGAACATTGCTGACACCCGTGATGGCCTCCATCCTGGCAACCAGTTCGTTGATATTGATCTGTGGCGGGACTCCCTCCAGCAGGATATGACCGGCTTCGCGCAGGATGCGGATCGCACCCCAGCTGATAATCAGGGCGATTCCCAGAGAGATCAGGGCATCGATGATGAACCAGCCGGTGTAAAGCATGATAATGCCGCCGATGATAACACCGACCGAGGCGATCGCATCGCCGAGGACGTGCAGGAAGGCGCTGCGCACGTTGAGGTCGTCGCGGGAGTGGCTATGCAGGCGGCCGGCGGCGACCAGATTCATGACCAGGCCGATCGTCGCAATGATGAACATCTCCTTGCTCTTGACCGCTTCGGGGTGAATCAGGCGACCCCAGACCTCGCCGAGAATGCCGAAAGCGATCAGCAGCAGGGTCGCGCCATTGATCAGTGACGCAAAGATCTCGGCGCGATGCCACCCGTAAGTTCGGGTGTCGCTGGCCGGGAACCTGGCCAGATGAATCGCCGCCAGCGACAGGACCAGGGCAAAGAGGTCCATGAAGACGTGGGCAGCGTCGGCGAGCAGGGCCAGGGAGTTGGTCCAGAAGCCCCCGATCAATTCTGCGATCAGGGTGATCGCGGTCAGGCCGATCGCGATGATGAAGCCACGGGTGATGCCACGGTCAAGCTGCCCATGGTCGTGATGCCCGCGGTTGTGGCCCTGGTGGAGAGGGGTTGATGTCGTCTGTTCGGTCATGGTCTCGGTCCGGTTTTGTCGGCACTATTCTAGGCCCCCGGCGCCGGGGAAAGCAAGTATGATGGCGATTCCCTTTTCGCCACAGCTATGCTAAGGTTACCGGCAATTTTCGACAGCTATTTCTACAGAGTGCATACAGGACGAGGACAAATGCGCGAAACCCTATATGACGTACTGATTATCGGTGGCGGCCCGGCTGGACTGACCGCTGGCCTTTATACTTCCCGCGCCAAACTCAAAACCCTGGTGGTGGAACGCATGATCCTCGGCGGCCAGGTGATGACGACCACCAAGGTTGAGAATTATCCCGGTTTTCCGGGAGGGATCGACGGCCCTGAACTGATGATGCGCTTCCAGCAGCACTGCCAGGAGTTTGGCCTGGAAACAGTCACCGGCGAAGTCACCGGCATGGTCGATCATGGCAAGGAAAAGGTCGTCACAGTCGATGACAAAGAAGTGCGCACCCGCGCCGTGATTATTACGACCGGTGCCGAACCGAGCAAGCTTGGGATCCCTGGCGAAACCGAATTTACCGGCCGCGGCGTCTCGTATTGCGCCACCTGCGACGGCGCTTTTTTCCGGAATGTGCCGGTCGCGATTATTGGCGGTGGCGATACGGCCGCCGAAGAGGCTCTGTTCCTGAGCCGTTTCGCCAGCAAGGTTTACCTGGTGCACCGGCGTGATGAGCTGCGGGCTACCAAGGTCCTGCAGGACCGGCTGTTTGCCAACGACAAGATTGAACCGCTCTGGAATTGCCTTGTCGAGGAAGCTCTCGGCGACAAGAGCGGGGTCACCAGTCTGGTGCTGCGCAACCGTCAGGACGATTCCCGGCAGACTCTCGAGGTGGTCGGCATGTTCGTCGCCATCGGCGTGACGCCCAAGGCACATTTCCTGGCCGAGATTCTTGACCTCGATAAGGATGGCTACATCCTGACCGACTCGGATTGCCGGACTTCGATGCCGGGCGTTTTCGCGGCCGGCGACGTCCGCAAGAAGATCCTCAAGCAGATCGCGACTGCGGTCGGTGATGGCGCGATTGCGGCGATCGTTGCAGAGAAATACCTGGACGAGTTGGAGCATTCAGGGTGATTTCAAATCTTGAAATAAACCATTTAACGCAAAGGCGCAAAGACGCGAAAGAAAGGCCAAGGAAGAATAAGATTAAAATTTATGGTTTTTCTTTGCGTTACTTTGCGCCTTGAGTGAGCGAAGCGAACGGGCGTTAAGCGTTTTTCAAGCTGTTTAATGAAATGTTGCCAGTCTGGCAACGCATGTAATTTGCCCCGAGATCGGGGCCTGCTATTTGCAAATGGAGGGACATATGCTTGCCAAGGTTTTATCCGGGGCGCTGCTCGGGATTGACGCCTACCCGGTCGAGGTGGAAGTCGATATAGCCCAGGGACTGCCGCAGTTTGCCACGGTTGGTCTCCCCGAGGGCGCGGTCAAGGAAAGCAAGGACCGCGTCAAGTCCGCGATTAAAAATTCCGGTTACGAATTTCCCACCCGTCGCATCACGATCAACCTGGCCCCGGCGGATATTCGCAAGGAAGGCACAGCCTTCGATTTGCCTATGGCAGTCGGCCTGCTCACGGCAACCGGACTGGTGCCGTTGGCTCGTGCCTCGCGTTTCCTCCTGATGGGCGAATTGTCTCTCGATGGCTGCATCAAGCCGGTCCGTGGAGTGCTGCCGGTTGCCGCCGCTGCGCGGCGCTGGCATCTGGACGGCCTGATCCTGCCTGCCGCCAACGCCGAAGAAGGTGCGCTGGTCGACGGCCTGCCAGTTTACCCGGCCGGGACCCTCGGCGAAGTGGTTGATTTTCTCACCGGCAACCGAACCCTGGAGCCGTGCCGGGTCGATCTTTCGACGATGTTCGGCCAGGTTGTTCAGGACGATGTCGATTTCTCCGAAGTGCGGGGGCAAGACCATGTCAAGCGCGCCCTGGAGGTTGCCGCCGCCGGCGGGCACAACATCCTGATGGTCGGACCTCCCGGCAGCGGCAAGACAATGCTCGCCAGGAGGATCGCGACGATTCTACCGGAGCAGACTTTTGAAGAAGCCCTTGAGATCACCAAGATTCATTCCATCCTCGGACTCCTGCCGACCGGTCAGGCCCTGGTCGCCAGGCGCGTGTTCCGAGCGCCGCACCATACAATCTCTGATGCCGGTTTGATCGGCGGTGGAACTCATCCCCGCCCCGGAGAGGTCTCCCTGGCGCACAATGGCGTCCTTTTTCTCGATGAGCTCCCGGAGTTCAAGAAGAATATCCTGGAAATGCTGCGGCAGCCCCTCGAGGATGGCCAGGTCTGTATCAGTCGAGCCGCACAAAGCCTCACCTATCCGGCATCCTTTATGATGGTCGCCGCCATGAACCCCTGCCCCTGTGGATTTCTCGGCGATTCACAGCACAGCTGCACCTGTACGCCGGCATTGATGCAACGTTACCGGACCAGGCTTTCGGGACCGTTGCTTGATCGTATCGATCTGCAGGTCGAGGTCCCACGCCTGCCGCACAGGGATCTTGCCGATACCCGGCCGGTAGAGGGGAGCGAAACTGTTCGTGGCAGGGTAGCGCAGGCACGGTCCGTCCAGCAACAGCGGTTCGCAGGTTCATCGATTCACTGCAACGCACGCATGGGACCCAGGCAACTGCAGAAATACTGTCGGACCGACAAAGCAGGGCAGGAACTGCTGCAACAGGTCACGGACCGGCTTGGCCTGTCGGCCCGAAGCTATACGCGCCTGCTCAAGGTCGGTCGTACAATTGCCGATCTTGCCGGAAACGCAGAGATCGGTCCGGCCCACCTGGCCGAGGCGATTCAGTATCGGGGGCTGGATCGGAAGCCCCGCTGAGCAAGAAAGGGGACCCCGGACAACGCCTGTGCCGGACAATTGTCTTTTCGAAAGTCTGACAGGGTATGCTATATTCTACCCTTTCCGGGCCTGACCCAGTTGCTGGCTGGTGACTGGGGCCCCGGTGCGGTTCGCAGCAAGAGTTTGACAGGCGAGAGGGAAAGATGGCGCTTCCCAGGACACACGTACGTTTGAAAAAAGAACTGCGACTGGTCGACGTCTATGCCATCGCCACCGGTGCGACCCTGAGCGCCGGGTTTTTCCTGCTTCCCGGAATCGCTGCCATCAGCGCTGGCCCGGGGCTTGTCCTCGCGTACATGCTGGCCGCCTTGCCGATGATTCCCGCCACGTTCAGTATCATAGAGCTGGCGACGGCCATGCCCCGTGCCGGAGGGGTCTACTATTTCCTGGACCGCTCCCTTGGGCCGTTTTTTGGCACGATCGGCGGCATCGGTACCTGGCTGGCCCTCGTCCTCAAGGTTGCCTTCGCGCTGGTCGGGATGGGGGCCTACATTGCCCTGTTCTTCCCGATCCTGCAGATCGTCCCGATCGCCGTAACGATCGCTGTTGCCCTCGGCGTGATCAACCTCCTGGGCACCAAGAAGAGCGGTGGCCTCCAGGTCGCACTGGTGTTCGGGCTGCTCAGTCTGCTGCTGGTTTTCATTACCAGCGGGGCCTTCTCCATCCAGCCGCTCCATTTCGAGGGCTTTTTGGCCGCCGGGTTCGACAACATCATCTCCACGGCCGGCCTGGTCTACATCAGCTATGTCGGCGTGACCAAGGTTGCGAGCCTGTCGGAAGAAGTCAAGGACCCGGAGCGGAATCTGCCGCGGGCGGTGTTTCTTGCCCTCGCCAGCGCCATTCTGGTCTATGGTCTCGGAACCACCGTGATCGTCGGCCTGGTCCCGCCCGACGAGCTGCGCGGCAACCTGACCCCGGTCGCAACTGCGGCGGGCTACGCCCTGGGCTTCCCCGGGGTTGTGCTGCTGTCTCTGGCAGCGCTGCTAGCCTTTGTGTCGGTTGCCAACGCGGGGCTGCTCAGTGCTTCGCGCTACCCCCTGGCCATGAGCCGCGACCACTTGCTGCCGGACTTGTTCCGCAGCCTGAGCCGGTTCGGTACCCCCTTCCATGCCATTTCATTGACCTTGACCGCCATCATCCTCACCATCGTCCTGTTCGATCCGGTTGGCATCGCCAAGCTCGCCAGCTCCTTTCAGCTGCTGATGTTCGCCCTGGTCTGCGTAGCGGTGATCGTCATGCGCGAGAGCCAGATTCAATCTTACGACCCGGGCTACCGTTCCCCGTTTTACCCATGGATGCAGCTGGCCGGAATTGTCTTGCCGCTTTTCCTGATCTTCGAGATGGGGGTCGTGCCGATGCTCTTTTCCGCGGGGCTGATTTTGGCCTCGAGTGGATGGTACCTCTACTACGGTCGCCACCGCGTGGTCCGGGCTGGAGCGATCTACCACGTATTCGAGCGTCTTGGCCGTCACAAGCATGTCGACCTGGACAGCGAGCTGCGGGGGATCTTGCGGGAGAAGGGGCTGCGCGAGGAGGACCCCTTTGATGAGATCGTTATGCGCAGCCGGGTTGTTGAAATCGATGCTCCCTGTCAATTCAAAGAGGTGGTGGCGCAGGTTGCGGCGAAGTTGTGCACCATTATCCCTATGACCGAAGAAGATATCTGCAAGCAGGTCATGGATGGCAACAAGATCGGGGCGACTCCGGTGACCCGCGGGGTGGCCCTCCCTCATTTCCGTTCAGACAAGATCGCGCACGCCGAGATGATCCTGGTCAGGGCGAAGCAGGGGGTACGAATCTCGATCTACAATCCGCTGAACTACCAGGAAGAGGGTGTCGAGGTCGTTTACGCACTTTTCTTCCTCGTCAGCCCGGACCACAACCCGACCCAGCACCTGCGAATTCTGGCAAGGATCGCGGAGCGTATCGACGAAGAAAGCTTCTTCACGGAGTGGCATCAGGCCGATGACGAACAAGGCCTGCGGCAGAGCCTGCTCCATGATGATCATTTCCTGATCCTCAACCTCCGCGCCGAGCATCCCACGGCCAGCCTGGTCGGGCAGGCTCTGCAAGATCTGCCGATCCCCAAGGGCTGTCTGGTGGCCATGCTGACGCGCGGCGACCAGTCCTTCGTCCCGGACGGCAGCGCCATCCTCAAGGAGGGAGACCGTCTTCTGGTGATAGGCGAGAAGAAAGGGCTTAGCCTCTTTAGAGGAGCTTTACGCCGGCGACACGTGACGAGCCCCGGCTCCGATTGTTTCTCTGCTCCGCAGGGTGCGGAGACGACTCGGGCAAAAGCGCGGTGCGGGCAGGTCTGGCATACAGTTATGGAGTCTTCTTTGTTCCACATCCTGATCGCGCTTGCCGCGATTTTCATAGGCGCCCTGCTGGGTGGCAGGCTGGCCTCTCTCTGCCATATCCCGAGAGTCACCGGCTACCTGGTGGTCGGCCTGTTGCTCGGCCCGTCCCTTGCCGGGCTGGTCAACCTGCCGACCTTCCTCCCCGTGGAGGTCCTCGGCGAGCTCCGTCTGGTCTCCGACCTGGCCCTGGCCCTGATTCTGATGCATATCGGCGGATTGTTCGAAATTCGTCATCTTGATCGCTGGCGGCATCGGGTCCTGCTCTTTTCCGGCAGTGAGATGCTGTTGACTTTTATCCTGGTAGCGATCTCCACGCTGGGGGTCAACCTGGCGATCCAGCAGAAAGTCCTCCCGGGCCTGACCCTCTGGCAGACCTCGCTGGCATTCGCCATGTTTTTGGGGATCATTGCCGTGGCCACAGCCCCTGCGGCCACCCTGATGGTCATCCGCGAGTACGAAGCGGAAGGACCGGTGACCAATCTTGTTCTGACTCTGGTCGGATTCAACAACCTGGTGTCGGTCCTCGGCTTCGCAGTAATCGCCCACATTTTCATCTTCCCTGACGAAGGGCTTGCGATACTGATGATGCGCATGGCCGGTCCAGTCGTGGTCGGCGCGATTATTGGCTTTTTCATGTCGGTGTGGGCCCAGCGTCTCGAACTGCCGAGCGAGAACAAGATTCTCATGCTGGGCGGGATTGCCGTCACCGTGGCTATTTGCCGGGGTCTGGGGATCGACCCTCTGCTGGCCAGCCTGGTCCTCGGGATGGTCCTTGCTAACAGCTGCTCGCGCTGGCATCGTCTGCAGCAGGATATCCGCCAGGTTGATTACCTCCTCTACGTCATCTTTTTCGTCCTGGCAGGCGCCAACCTGCATATCGAATCCCTGGCTCACATCGGGCTGCTTGGCATTGCATACGTCTTTGCGCGCACCCTCGGTAAGTGGCTTGGGGCTGCCATCGGCGCCCAACTCGGGGCTTTCGGCGAAACCGAGAAGACCTACATCGGCCTGACCCTGATGGCTCAGGCGGGCGTCGCCATCGGTCTGGCCAGTCAACTCGCGCTTCATTGGCCAACGGGCGGTAAGTTGCTGGAAACGATCGTGCTCGGGGCGGTAGTCGTTTTTGAACTGGTCGGCCCGCTTGCCGTCAGGCACGGGCTGGTGCGCTCCGGCGAAGTGCCGATTTTGGCGCTGCTGCAGAAGAAATCCCCGGTGGGAGCCCTGGAAGGCCTGCACAATGTCGTCCATCATTTCCGCAGCGCCCTGGGGGTCCCTATCGGCCACCAGCTCAAGGACCCCGGCGATATCCTGGTGCGGCACATCATGCGCCAGAATGTCGAGACGGTTTTGCATAGCACACCCTACTACGCATTGCTCAAGCATATTGCCCATAGCCGCTATGACCGGTTCCCGGTGATTGACGACCAAAACCGGTTCGTCGGGGTTATCGATTACACGGAAATCCGTAACCTGCTCTTCGAACCTACCCTGGTGCCGCTGGTGGTCGCCGGCGATCTGACAACAACGGCATCCTATTGCCTGCACCCGGACCAACCCTTGCGCGAGGCGCTGAAAATCCTGCAGCAGCATCGCAATGTCAGTTATTTCCCGGTGGTCGATTCGGATGATCCGCAAAAGCTGGTCGGCATTCTCAACCAGAACGATGTGCTGGCAGCCTTCCGTCGCCTCGGACAGGAAGCGTAACGAACTTGAAGGGCTGTTTTTAAAAAGTCTAGACCTTCTGTCTTTTCCATAGTAAAAAACAGTACAAATTTCAAATCTACCGGAGGATCTCTTGTTGCCGAAGCAATTACGTATTCACGCCGTCCTGATTGTCGCCTGCCTCTTCATGATTTTGATCCCACTCTACAACCAGAGCCCGGACAGTGAGAAGATCGAGCGGGCCGAGACTGTTAGCGTTGAGTTCCTGGCTTTGGTTGACGGGGGCAAATATACCGAGAGCTGGCACGCCTCGGCGAGCCTGATGCAGGGGAAGATTGCGGAAAAGGACTGGGTAGAAAAGCTCAGCGAGGCCCGTAACCTCTCCGGCGGGTTGGTTCAGCGGGTCCGGAAAAGTGCCAGTTATTCCACCGAAGCGAAAGACAGCCCACCAGGTGAATATCTCATGTTGATCTATGACTCTGCTTTCCAGAACGCGGACCAAGTATCGGAATATGTGACCGTGATGCTCGAAGGTGATGAATGGAAGGTTGCTGGTTATTTCATGCAGCAGTAGAGAGGTGGTTAATAATTACGCCGTGGTTTAGTACCGTTAGGTTTTGATGCTTGGTAGGGCAACAGATGGTTAATCTGTTGCCCTTGTTCTTTTTCTTGAAAGGCTTAAAAGCAAAACCGGCGGGTCGCGTCCCGCCCGACGCCATACTTTTGTCCGGCAACAAAAGTATGCAAAAACGCCTTCTCCTTGCGGAGGGCATCTCCTCTGCCGGATCTCTGTGACTTCAAGAACCTGCTGTGATGGGGATCCGGCCCTGTGTCAAAGGGCCTGACCTTGCTGTGTGATTTACCAGGGAAAAGCCAAAACAATCTCTACCGACGCAAGCCTCCACAGCAGGAGAGGCTCTCAAGAGCCTCGGCTCCTGCGGGGGAAGCGTAAACATTTATCGGTTAATAGAGCCATCGAATTGAGGTTGCCGCCATGCCGAGCCAGACATGCCCAGCGCAGCGCAGGCCTTTTTCTGCTTACTCTTTTGGGCCAGCAAAAGAGTAAGGCGCAGTCGGGGGGCGCGACCCCCGGATTCTGCTTTGATTTTGTCTGTAAATTTCGAAAAGTGAAAACCAACACCGGCGGGTCGCGTCCCGCCAGACGCCATACTTTTGTCCGGCAACAAAAGTATGCAAAAGTGCCTTCTCCTAGCGGAGGGCTATAGACGTTCGCGAAGGGGATATGGCTTTCGGGAACAACAGAGGAGACGAGCCGGCCCGTTACAGGGGGCCTCGCCGTACTGCTGTCATTATGGGTTGGCAGGATCTTGCTGATGAGATCGCTTGCAAACGGCAGGCATGGAACTTAAAACCCTTTTGTCTTTGAAGTCCAGTAGACAATGAAAAAGGGCAACAGATTAACCATCTGATGCCCTTTGACTCTAGCTAACATTGTTTACCAAACAATTAAACGAAAGGGTTGCTGATCTGGATCGTCTGATCGCGGCGGGGGCCGACTGAGACCAGGGCCACAGGGCAGCCGGCCAGTTCCTCGAGCTTGGCCAGGTAGGACTTGGCCGTTGCCGGCAGCTCCGCCATGCTGGTTGCGTTGCAGATGTTGCTGCGCCAGCCCTCGAACTCTTCATAAACCGGCTTGCATTCATGCAGGATATCCGCGTCCCGGGGGAACTCCTCCAGCAGTTGCCCTTTGTACGAATAGGCCGTGCAGACCTTGATGCTGTCGAGTTCGTTCAAAACGTCGAGTTTTGTGACCGCCAGTCCGGTCAGCCCGTTCAGGCGTACGGCTTCGCGGATGGCAACGGCGTCGAACCAGCCGCAACGGCGGGGGCGGCCGGTCGTTGCACCGAATTCCTGGCCGGTTTTGCGCAGAGTCTCACCCATTTCATCATGCAGTTCTGTGGGGAACGGTCCTTCACCAACCCTTGTGCAATAAGCTTTGGTGATGCCGATAACGCCGGTGATGTGTGATGGTGCCACACCTGTACCCGTGCTCACTCCGCCGATACAGGTAGAGGACGATGTCACGTAAGGATAGGTGCCATGGTCGATATCGAGCAGGGTGCCCTGGGCGCCTTCAAAGAGCAGGTTGTCGCCTGCCAGAATCGCGGCGCTCAAAGAACTTGAACAGCAACCGATATATTTTTCGATCTGCTTGGCGTATCCCGAATACTCATTGAATATCTGCTCCTCGTCGAGGCGTGCTTCACCGAAGAATTTTTCCAGCAGGAAGTTTTTCTCCGGCAGGACTTCCTGAAGCTTGCGGCGGAAGACCTGGGGCTTGACGAGGTCGCTCATACGGATGCCGCGACGGCCGATCTTGTCCTCGTAGGCCGGGCCGATGCCGCGACCGGTGGTGCCGATCTTGCGGCTGGCGTCTTTTTCCCGGGCCAGGTCAATGGCCTTGTGCCAGGGCATGATGACATGCAGGTTGCTGTCGACCAGGAGCTGGCTGTCATCCTTGAAGTATCCCCTTTTCTTGAGTCCCTCAATTTCACTGAGGAAGACCTTTGGGTCGAGAACAACGCCGTTGCCGATCACGCAGCGCTTGCCGGGATGCAGGATGCCGGAGGGGATCAGGTGCAGAACGACCTTTTCATTCCCCACCACCAGGGTGTGCCCTGCGTTGTTGCCGCCCTGATAGCGGACAATCTGCTTGGCGTGCTCGGTGTAGATATCGACTACTTTTCCTTTACCTTCGTCGCCCCACTGGGCGCCGATGATGACGACATTTGCCATGGTTGTCTCCTAAATCCGGAATTGCCCGGATTCGATCGCTGCGCGTGTCACGCAAGTATTTTCGCCGTCCGCAGTGCGGATCAGGATCATTTCTGGTTCTGCTGAATCAATGACCAGCAGGTAGCGGTAGTGCATGCGCCGGGCGTAGTCAAGACTGGCCGCCTGGTCGCGCCCGATAATGTCACGAGCCACCGAATACCCCTGTTCACGCAGAGCCGCGGCCAGGCGCTGGGCCGGGGCTTTGTCCTGTCCCGCTGAGAAGAGCAGGATGTCGGTCCCCTCTTCGGCTCGCTCGTCGAGAATGTTGTCGAGGGCGAAGAGCAGGTTGTACAGGTTAAAGGCAAAACCGGTAGCCGGAGCTGCAAAGCCGTATCGTTCGGTCAGGCCGTCGTAACGACCGCCGGCGCAGACCGCCCTGCCGAAGCCGGACATGAAGCCCTGGAATATCAGCCCACTATGGTAATCGAAACCACGCATTTCACCAAGGTCTAAAGTGATGTGTTCCTCAACGCCGTAAACCGTAAGGACTTCCAGAATTCTTTCCAGGTTATCCAAAGCCTGCTGTGAGGCGGGATTGGTGATCACCTGCCGAGCCTGGCCAAGGATCTCACGGCCGCCGTAAAGTCTGGGCAGGGCAACCAGTTCGGCGCGCTGCTGGTCGGTCAACGGCAGGTCTTTGAGTCTCTGCTGCAGACCGGAGATGTCCTTGGCGGCAATGGTTGTTCTGACGTCACGGGATTGTGCCGGATCAAGCGGCAGGTCGTCGAGGATTCCGCGTAGAAACTCAACCTGGCCGATGTCGATGGTGAATTCGGTCGCGCCGACGGCCTGGAGACATTTGACCGCCATGGCGATCATTTCAGCATCGGCTTCGGGGCCACTCAGGCCGATCAGTTCCACCCCTGACTGATAGATCTGCCGATCCTTGCCGAGTTGTTGCTCGGTATGGCGCAGCACGCAGCCGTTATAGCAGAGGCGGAAAGGGAGCGGCATGTCGCGCATGCGGGTTGCGGCAATCCGCGCGACCTGGGGAGTCATGTCGGGTGGGAAAGCGACCAGGCGACCGGTTTGACGGTCGTCGAAACGAAAGGTCTTTTCCCGCAGATCGGTCCCCAGCCCGAGCTCGAGGACCGAGAGATCCTCGAGAATGGCCGGTGCAACAGGGCGAAAGCCCCAGGAACGGTAGATGCTGCGCAGGGTGTTTTGCAGATAGTCAAGCTTGGCGGCCTTAACCGGCAAAAAATCTCTTACACCGGTAGGCAGGCGTGTTTCTATGATGTTCGACACAATCGAGTCTTTCTATAATACGATTTGGTTTGCCGCCACGATGTGCGGGTGGGCACGCAATTTTTCCAGAGTTTCGCTAGGAATGCAACTGTCAACATTGATCAGGGAGACCGCCTTGCCGTCGGTTGATTGTCGAGTCAGGTTCATGCCGGCAATGTTGATTTCCGCTTCGCCAAGCACTTGTCCGATAAAGCCGATGATGCCGGGGCGGTCCTCGTTGAACAACACCAGGAGATAGCCTTTGGGAATTGCTTCAACATTGCAGCCGTTCACGCGGACAATGCGGTAATCCCCTTCGCCGAACATCGCACCGCATACAGCATGTTCTCCATCCGTACCGACAACGGTCAGGCGGATCATGCTGGAGAACCCGCGGCTCGATTGGCTGCGGGTTTCCGTGACCCGGATACGGCGCTCCCTGGCCAGGTGAGGGGCGTTGATATAGTTGGCCTCGGGGCCGATCATCCGCTCCAGAAGGCCTTTTAGCGCGGCCATGGTTAATGGCTCCGTCGGGTTGTTGGTGACGGTCCCGGCATACTCCAGGCGAACCTCTTCGAGGCCTTTGCCATAGAGCTGGGCCTGGAATGAACCAAGGCGTTCGGCCAGTTCCAGATGCGGTCTCAGCGTGGCCAGCAGGTCCGCGCTGATCGACGGGACGTTTACCGCATTAACGATAATGCCACGCTGCAGAAACTCCACAACCTGGCTGGCAATCTGTACCGTTACGTTCACCTGGGCGTCCCGAGTGGCAGTGCGCAGGTGAGGAGTGCAGATGACCTGATCAAGCCCGAGGAGCGGGTTGTCTTGAGCCGGGGGCTCTTTATCAAAGACATCAATCGCCGCCCCCGCTATGTGTCCCCCGCGGATCGCTTCAGCCAGGGCATATTCATCGATGAGTCCGCCCGTTGCACAGTTGATGATATGGCATCCAGGCTTGGCTTTCGCCAGGGTTTCCTTGTTCAGGATATTGGCGGTTTCTGCGTTGCGTGGTGTGTGCAGGGTCAGGAAGTCGGAGCGGCTCAGCAACTCGTCAAACTCAACCTGTTCGGCTCCCAGCAGGCGCAAGGTGTCTTCGGTCAGGTAGGGGTCGTAGACAATCGGCTTCATTTTCAAGGCGAGGGCCCGTTCAACGACCAGTCGGCCAATTTTGCCTGCGCCGATGACTCCGAGGGTCTTGCCGGCGACTTCTATGCCCAGAAAATTCGCCGAATCCCAGTGACCGCTTTTGGTCGATTGGCTGGCTCTCGGTATCTGCCTGGCCAGGGAGAAAATCATCGCTATAGTATGCTCGGCCGTCGTGGTTGTGCTGCCGAAGGGGGTGTGCATTATGACGACGCCCTTGCGGTTCGCCGAATCAAGGTCGAGGTTGCTGGTGCCGACACCGGCGCGACCGACGACCTTGAGGCGCGTGGCCGCCTGGAATACCTCTTCGGTGACCAGGGTGCCGCTGCGGACAATCAGTGCATCCGCATCGACCACCGCCTGCAGCAACTGCTCGGTAGACAGCCCCGGCTGGTAATCCAGCTCAATACCTACAGCCTGTTCCAGCACCTGGAGCCCCTCAGTGGGGAATTTGTCAGAAACCAGTACCTTCATGATGGAACCCGTCAAAGAATAGATTGCTGTGCCACTGCAAATACTTATACCCGAACACAGTAACCTAGCAACCGGCTTTTCACCTGTCAAGGCGAAAGACCGGCATGCCAGGTCGTTGAAGCGTGGTCATTCTGCGGCAGGCAGATCGTGTAGAAATTCAATCAGCAGTCGCACGCCGACTCCGGTCCCGCCTTTCGGTGTGTAGGGCTGATCCTGGTCGCGCCAGGCTGTGCCGGCGATGTCCAGGTGGGCCCAGCGGAAATCCTTTGCGAACTTCTTTAAGAAGGCTGCCGCAGTGATCGTGCCGGCCGGCCGGCCACCGGTGTTTTTGACGTCGGCAACGCTGCTTTTGATCAGCGAGTCATACTCTTCCCAGAGCGGCAGTTGCCATAGGCGCTCCCCGCTCTTCTCCCCGGCGCTCAGCAGCGATTGGACAAGCTCCTGGTCGTTGCCCAGGACGGCCGTGGCTTGATGTCCCAAGGCAATAATGCAGGCACCGGTCAAGGTCGCCAGGTCAATAACCAGCTTTGGTTCATACCGTTTAGCATAAGTCAGGGCGTCAGCGAGGATCAGGCGGCCTTCGGCATCGGTATTGAGGACCTCGATCGTCTGACCGGAGAGGCTGGTCAGGATGTCGCCCGGTCGATAGGCCGTTCCCGAGGGCATGTTCTCCACTGCGGGGATGAGGCCGACCAGGTTGACCGGTAATTCAAGCAGTGAAGCCGCCAGCATGGTGCCGATGACCGCTGCGCCACCGCCCATGTCCATCTTCATCTCATCCATCTTCTCGGCCGATTTCAACGAGATGCCGCCGGAATCAAAAGTAACGCCTTTGCCGACCAGGGCGACCGGCGCTTCATGCTTGCCGCCGCCATTGTGTTCCAGGATAATCAGCCGGGGCTCTCGCCCGCTACCCTGGGCCACGCCGAGCAGGGCGCCGCACCCTTCCTTGACCAATTCTTTCTGGCCGAGAACCTTGCATTTCAATGTGCTTTCAGCTGCTGCGGCCTGTGCCTGTTCTGCGAGGAAGGCCGGTGATTTTATATTCCCTGGCGCATTGACCAGGTCGCGGGCCAAGATCACGGCCCGGCAGAGTTTCTGCGCCTTTTCAACGGCGGCCTCGCAACCTAGCTTGTCATGACCAGCTTCGGCTACCAGGGTTACAGTTTTAGGCAGTTTGCGTGAGCCTTTGGCTTTGTCGCCGAGAAACCGGTCGTAACGGTAGCTGGCCAGAAGAAGTCCCTCCGCTACAGCCTGAACCTGTGCAGGATAATCATCTCCGCTGGTCCCGGGCGGCAAGGCAAAGACCATCTGACCAAATTTTTTCTCTGTGACCACTTGCATTGCCTGACCAGCCGCACGACGGATCTTCTCGGTTGTGATCTCTTTTGACCGACCAAGGCCAATGAGGAGAACCCGCTCTGCCGGCAGGTGTCCGGCGGGCTGGAAGAGGATCTGCTCGTCCACCTTTGCGGAAAATTCAGCATTGCGCTGCGCCTTGCGAAGCAGGCCGCCGAGCTTTTGATCAAGCTCTTTAAGTAGGGGGGCTGCAAAATCCTTCTCGCAGACACCGATCACCATGCATGGGGTCTTTATTTGCAGCGGGGATGTTTTGCGGATTTTGATGTCCATCAATCTTCTCCTTGATGTCGGGATGTCCCATAAGTATACAACACCACGGATGATAAGCCTGTTTGTGTATTTTGAACAGAGGTTAGTCTTGCGCGGGGCATTCGGACAGACGCTATGTGCATGCAAAAAGCCCCGCACACAAATTTATTAAGTGCGTGGCTTTCAGCTCTCGTTGATTCAACCCACAAGTGCAAAGGCGGGTTAACCCGTTGCCCTTTTTATTAGACTTTGGAAGTTAAAGACAAAAGCAAAACCGGCGGGTCGCGTCCCGCCCGACGCCATACTTTTGTCCGGCAACAAAAGTATGCAAAAGTGCCTTCTCCTTGCGGAGGGCATCTCCTTTGCCGGATTTCTGTGACTTCAAGAACCTGCTGTGATAAGGATCCGGCCCTGTGTCAAAGGGCCTGACCTTGCCGTGTGATTTACCAGGGGAAAGCCAAAACAAGCTCTATCAACGCAAGTCTCCACTGCAGGAGAGGCTCTCAAGAGCCTCGGCTCCTGCGGGGGAAAGCTGGGCTCTTGATCGATAAGAACCATCCGGATTGAGGTTGCCGCCTTGACGAACCAGACATGCCCAGCGCAGCGCAGGACTTTTTCTGCTTACTCTTTTGGGCCAGCAAAAGAGTAAGGCGCAGTCGGGGGGCGCAACCCCCGGGTTTTGCTTTTGTCTTTAAATCCCAGAGCACAACAAACTAAGGGCAACAGATTAACCACCCGTTGCCCTTAGTTTGTTCACTGCAAATAAATTTGATATCTGCTTAAAGCGCTTTGAACGCCTTGCGCGCCGCTTCAATCGTCCGGTCGAGATCGTCCTGCGAGTGGGCTGCGCTCATGAAGCCGGCCTCGTACTGCGAAGGCGCCAGGTTGATCCCCTGATCGAGCATGCTGCGGAAGAATTTGGCGAAGACTTGAGGGGCTTCCGGGCTGACGTCACTGAAACAGAAGACCTCTTTCTGCTGGAAGTAGGTGCAGAACATACCGCCTACCCGTTGCAGGGAAGTCGGGACCTTCGCTTCGGCCGCAGCGTCCTGGAGGCCCTTGCAGAGGTAGGCGCTCTTCTCCTCGATGGCTTCATAGAAGCCTTTTTCCCGGAGCAGTTCCAGGGTGGCAATGCCGGCACTCATGGCCAGCGGATTGCCGGAAAGGGTCCCGGCCTGGTAGACGCCACCCTCGGGAGAAAGGGCCTCCATGATCTCCCGTTTGCCGCCGAAAGCGCCGACCGGCAGGCCGCCGCCGATAATTTTGCCGAGGCAGACCAGGTCGCCACGGACACCAAACCGCTCCTGGGCGCCGCCGTAGGCGACCCGGAAACCGGTCATGACTTCGTCGATGATCAGGATGATCCCTTCGGCATCGCAGATCTGGCGCAACCCCTCGAGGAAGCCCGGCCTGGGCGCAACACAGCCCATGTTGCCGGCTATCGGCTCGAGGATGATGCAGGCGACTTCGCCCCGGTTGGCCGTGACCATTTCCCTGACCTCTTCCAGGTTGTTGTAGGTCGCGGTGAGGGTGTGCTTGGCAAAATCTGCCGGTACGCCGGGGGAGGTTGGAACGCCAAAGGTTGCCAGACCGCTGCCGGCTTTGACCAGGAGCGAATCGGCATGACCGTGGTAGCAGCCGTCAAACTTGATGATTTTGTCGCGCCGGGTGTAGCCGCGCGCGAGACGGATGGCGCTCATGGTCGCTTCGGTCCCCGAGGAGACCATGCGAACTTTTTCAATATTCGGATAGGCCGCGCAGACCATCTCGGCCAGCTGGGTCTCGCGAGCGGTCGGGGCGCCGAAGGATGCCCCGGTTGCCGCGGTCTGTTGAATGGCTTCAACGACCTTCGGATGACAATGGCCGAGGATCATCGGGCCCCAGGAGCCGACGTAATCGATATAGCTGTTACCGTCCGCGTCGAAGATCTTCGATCCTGCAGCGCGAGCGATGAAGATCGGATCGCAACCGACGGATTTGAATGCACGGACCGGGCTGTTGACTCCGCCCGGGATGACCTGTTTGGCTTTGACAAAAAGTTCGGCGGACTGCTGGTGATTCATTGGTTGCTCCTTGGGTAATTTCGGGCTGTGCGTTGCAGCTTGTGTTTGAGTCGTCGTCGCCTGATGAAACTTTGTATGAATTTCCTGTCCGTCTGTTAACATAGCGGCAGGAGCCTGTCAAGGAGCTGCATGGCCGGCAGACGGCTCCGCGCGCGGGGCGGTTATTCGCAGCATGTTTTAGCTGCGCTAAATTTTATAGTGTATTTTCCCGCTGATTTTTATTAAGTAAGTCTTGATTGCGATGCGGTTTTCCTCTCGTCTGGCAAGCCCTCCGCGCGGTTGTGACTTTTTGTAGTAATCCTAAAAAATTTTCATTGTATAGCGTTTGACTTTGGTCGACATCTGATTTATAACCGCTGGTCTGACCAATTTACAAGGTAGGGTGCATGGCTGATCTGCTTGTCATTCTGGTAAGCGCCATTTTCGTCAATAACTTTGTCCTGGCGCGTTTCCTAGGGATATGCCCGTTTCTCGGGGTCTCCAAGAAGGTCGAAACGGCTCTCGGCATGGGGATGGCAGTGACATTCGTCATGACTGTAGCCACGGTTGTGACCTGGTTTGTCCAATATTTCATCCTGATTCCTTTCGGCATTGAATACCTGCAGACAATCGCCTTTATCCTGGTCATCGCTTCGTTGGTACAACTGGTGGAGATGGTGGTCCAGAAGGTCAGCCCGGTGCTCTACCAGTCGCTCGGAATCTTTCTGCCGCTGATTACGACCAACTGTGCGGTCCTCGGTCTCGCTGTCCTCAATATCCAGAAGGATTATACCTTTCTGGAGGGGGTCGTGTTCGCCATCGGGGCGGCCCTCGGTTTTACCCTGGCGTTGGTTCTCTTTGCCGGCCTGCGCGAACGCCTTGAACTCTGTGTCGTGCCACGAAGCTTTCGCGGCACGGCCATTGCCCTGGTGACGGCGGGCCTTCTGTCTCTGGCATTCATGGGCTTTGCCGGTCTGGTCAAAGGCTAGGGCAACCAGAGGCCGTTATCGCCTCCACGGACTCTTCATAAAATACTTATGCAGGCCTGGATTTTTTTATGATTGCAGCAATATTGAGTCTTGGGTGCATCGGCATGATTGCTGCCGTGGCGCTTGGCTTTGCCGCCAGGAAGTTCGCGGTCGAGATCGATCCGCGCGAACTTGCTGCCGTTGAGGTGCTGCCGGGAGTCAATTGCGGCGCCTGCGGCTTTCCCGGCTGCGCCGGTTATGCCCGGGCCGTGATCGCCGGCACCGCGGACCTGAACCAGTGTCCGCCCGGGGGGGCTGAAGTTGTGGCCCGGTTGGCACGGATTCTTGGCGTCGAGGCTTGCGCTGTAGCGCGGCAGGTTGCCGTGGTTCTGTGCCAGGGGGACAATAAAAAGGCCCGGCTCAAATATCGATACCTCGGGCTGGAAGATTGTACCGCGGCGCAGAAGATTGCCAATGGACCGAAAGCCTGTCCCGGTGGTTGCCTAGGTCTCGCCTCCTGTCAGCGTGCTTGCCCCTTCGATGCCATCGAAATGACCGCGGATGGACTGGCGGTTATCAGCCGGCACAAATGCACCGGCTGCCGCAAATGCGTAGCCGCATGCCCGCGTGATGTGATCCGGATGACGCCATTTGAGTCTACTATCCATGTCCTTTGCAACAGCCATGACAAGGGCGCAGCAGTGCGCAAGTATTGCCAGGTTGGATGCATCGGTTGTCACATCTGCCACAAGACTGTTCCTGCCGCATATAAGGTAGAGGATTTTCTGGCGACCGTAGTTTATGAGCAGGACACTGAGGCGATCGAGGCGCTCGCCAAGTGTCCGACCAGGTGTATCCGTAACTTTGACGATGGCTATCCGGAGGGGAGCAGTTTTCTCCCTGACGGTGCCGACAAGCCGCATGCGGCCTGACCCTTTGCCCTGAACGATCGAGATGAAACTGAGAACTTTCAGAGGAGGTATACACCCTCCGGACAACAAGCAGTGGTCGTCGCACGCGGCGATTGAGGACTGTCCGTTGCCCGTGGAATTGATCGTGCCGATGGCCCAGCATATCGGTGCCCCTTCGGTTCCCTGTGTCGAGGTCGGCCAGCTGGTCAAGAAAGGCCAGGAGATTGGCTCGGCCCGGGGGTTCGTCTCGGTGCCGATCCATGCCCCGACCTCGGGTGAAGTAATCGCCATTGAAAAGCGCCCCCACCCTGTGGGAACCATGTTGCCGGCCGTTGTGATCAGGGCCGATGGCGAGGACCTGTGGTCAACCGATCTGCACCCGGCCGACCCTGCACAGCTCTCCCCGGAAGAGGTTGTGGAAAAAGTCCGTCAAGCCGGCGTAGTCGGTATGGGTGGAGCTGCCTTTCCGGCTCACGTCAAGATCTCGCCGCCTCCGGAAAAACTGATTCACACCCTGATCTTCAACGGGGTCGAGTGTGAGCCTTACCTGACTGCAGACCACCGCATGATGCTCGAGGAGACAGAGCGCGTGTTGCAGGGGGTTGCCCTGTTGCAGTACGTGTTCGGTGCGGAGCGGGTCGTGATCGGCGTCGAGGCGAACAAGCCGGATGTGATAAGGCATCTTGTGAAAGAGTGCAAGGATACTCCGGTCGAGGTTGTTGCCCTGCAGGTTAAATACCCGCAAGGCGCTGAGAAACAGTTGATTTCTGCAGTGACCGGCAAGGAGGTCCCCTCGGGCGGCCTGCCGATGGACATCGGCGTTGCGGTGCACAATGTGTCGACTGCAGCGGCGGTCACCGATGCGGTCGTGCATGGCCGACCATTGATCGAGCGGATCTGCACGGTGACCGGTCCGGCCATACGCCAGCCGAAGAATCTCCGGGTGCGAATCGGCACCCTTCTTTCGCAACTTGTTGAGGCCTGCGGCGGGTTGGCCGAGGAGCCCGGCAAGATCATCCTTGGTGGGCCGATGATGGGATTTACCCAACTCGGCCTGAGTGTGCCGGTCGTCCGTGGCACCTCGGGTTTGCTGCTGCTGCGCAGCGAGGATGTCGTCAGTCGGCCGGAAGGGCCGTGTATTCGTTGCGCGCGCTGCGTCCAGGGTTGTCCGATGAAACTCCTGCCAACGACGATAGCTGCCTACGCGCGCCGGGATATGCTCGCCGAAGCCGAGGAATATAGAGCCATGGACTGCATAGAATGCGGCTGCTGCAGCTACAGTTGCCCGGCGACGATCCCGCTGGTCCAGGCGATTCGCTACGGTAAGGCCGCAATCATAGCCAAGAAGAGGAATATGTCGGCAACGTGAGTCAACTCTACCTGTCATCTTCTCCGCATGTGCATTCCGGCGAGACCATCCCGAAGGTCATGCGTGCTGTGCTCTACAGTCTGGCCCCGGCCTGTGGCGTGGCTGTTTACTTCTTTGGTGTACCGGCCCTGGGTGTGCTGCTGATTGCAACGCTCGGCTGTCTGGCGACTGAAGCTGTCTGTCAGCGCTTGATGGGTCAGACAGTGACGATTGCTGATGGCAGTGCCGCGATTACCGGGGTTCTGCTGGCTCTCAACCTGCCGCCAACCAGCCCGTGGTGGCTGACCCTGCTCGGCGCGGTGATTGCGATAGCGATCGGCAAGCAGGTTTATGGCGGCCTGGGTTCGAACCCTTTTAACCCTGCTCTGGTCGCCCGGGTTGTGCTGCTGATCTCTTTCCCGGTGCAGATGACGACCTGGTCGGCGCCCGCCCCGCTGGGCTCCGGGCTCGACCTGGTGACAACTGCAACGCCCCTGGGTGAATGGAAGAATGCGGTTATGCTCACCGGCGAAATGCCCGCTGCGATGCAGGGCAGCATGGCCGGCTATTTTCTCGGGGATATGCCCGGCTGTATCGGCGAGGTGTCGGCATTGGCCCTGCTGCTCGGCGCGGCCTATCTCCTTTATCGCCGGATTCTGACCTGGCATATCCCGGCGACCTACGTCGGCACAGTGGTCCTGCTTTCCGGCATATTCTGGCTGATCGATCCGGCCAGGTATCCTAGTCCGGTTTTTCACCTGGTGACCGGCGGCCTGGTCCTGGGGGCTTTCTACATGGCTACGGACATGGTGACCACGCCGGTTTCGACTCGGGGGATGCTGTTGTTCGGCATAGGCTGCGGTGTGCTGACCGTCCTGATTCGTTTGTTCGGCGGGTATCCTGAAGGGGTCTCGTTTGCGATTCTCCTCATGAACGCCGCGACCCCGTTGATCGACCGTTATACGAAACCGAGAACCTTCGGCACCTTGCGGCAAGGGGGCGGGGTATGAACAGTATGCCGCGCATGGTTTTGGTGCTGACGCTGATTACCGCCGGGGCCGGCCTGATCCTTTCCCTGGTCGAGGCTGTGACCCGTGAACCGATTGCCGAGCAGCGTCGCCTGGAAACCCTGCGGGCCCTGCAGGCGGTCCTGCCGCAAGCGAATAATCTGCCTGACGAGGACACGGTGCAACTCGTCACGGGCAAGGACAAGCGCGGCCGGGATATGCTGCGGACTTTTTACCGCGGCAGGCAGGACGGTGCGCTGAGCGGGGTCGCATTCAAAGTCGTAGCGGCCGATGGCTACAGCGGCAATATCGAGGTTATGGTCGGCATTGATCCGGATGGCACGATTGCCGGGATTGAGATTCTCAGCCATGCTGAAACCCCAGGTCTGGGCGACAAGATTGCCCTGCCGTCATTCAAGGCGAATTTCGCCGGCAAAAACCTCGGCAATGCTGACTGGCGGGTCAAGAAGGATGGTGGCGGGTTTGATCAGATCACCGGCGCGACCATCTCGCCCCGGGCCGTGGTCGGTGCCGTGCGCAAGGGGTTGGAGTTCTATCGTGATCATCGTGACGCAGCTCTTGCTGAAAACCGGGGAGGCAAGCCATGACCATCGGCCAGGAATTTCGTAAAGGTCTCTGGCGGCACAATGCCGTGTTCCGCCTGCTGCTCGGTCTCTGTCCGGCGCTGGCGGTCACCACCAGTGCCGAAAATGGTCTTGGTATGGGGCTGGCTACGACATTCGTCCTGGTCTGTTCAAACATCGTGGTGTCGTCTTTGCGCAACGTTATCCCGGCAAAAGTGCGGATTCCGTCCTTTATCGTAGTAATCGCCTCCTTTGTCACCGTTGTACAGCTGTGCATGGAAGCCTACTTTTATGATCTGTACAAGGCGCTGGGGATTTTTATCCCTCTGATTGTCGTGAACTGCCTGATTCTCGGTCGCGCCGAAGCTTTTGCCTCGAAGAACCGGCTGGCCCCTGCGGTCGTCGACGGGGTGGGTATGGGACTCGGCTTCACACTCGCGCTGTTTGTCCTCGGTTCGGTCCGCGAACTCCTCGGATCGGGCGCCTTGCTCGGGTATGCCGTATTCGGGCCGGGTTACCAGCCGCTGTTATTGATGATCCTGCCCCCCGGCGCATTTATTGCCATGGGTCTTTTGCTGGCAGCAATGAACAAGTTTGACGCACGTCGCAACTGAATGATCGCCCCGCTCTTAAGCCTTTCTCCCGGATGTCCGAACAGGGGATTAATCTGCTCTAAGACAGCTAATTCCCGCAGCTTTTTTGTCTTTTTAAGTTCCTGACTAAAATAATCATAAAGCACCGAAAGATGGGCGTTTGCAGGCCTCTGGATTGCATACAGTATACTGTATTTTTCGCTTGACAAAGACCCGTATTTATCCTAACTTGCAGTCGGCCAAAATGCCGTTTCGCTATAGTTGCGGCCATTGAAATTTTGCACTCACCTGGCAGGAGGACCCTATCAATGCTGGATAGATATCTACCGATTCTCACCCTGATCATCATCGCAATCTGTTTCTCGTTCGGAGCGGCCATTCTGTCCCGACTGGTCGGCGAAAAAAAGCCGTCAGCGGTTAAACTGGCTCCATACGAGTGCGGCATGCCGCCCGTCGGTTCGGCCCGTGATCGGTTCTCCATCAAGTTCTACATCATCGCCATGCTCTTTATCGTTTTCGATATCGAAGTGGTATTCATGTACCCCTGGGCCGTCATGTTCAAGAGTCTCGGCCTGTTCGGTTTTATCGAGATGGGGGTCTTTATTCTGATTCTTCTCGTCGGTTACGCATACGTTTGGAAAAAAGGAGCTCTGGAATGGGAGTAGAGGAAACTCTGGGTAATAACATTATTACCACGTCGCTTGACAAGGTCGTCAACTGGTCTCGCTCTAAGTCTCTCTGGCCGCTGACTTTCGGCCTCGCCTGCTGCGCTATTGAGATGATGGCGACCGGTGCCGCCCGTTTTGACCTGGACCGTTTTGGGGTGCTTTTCCGCGCGTCACCGCGGCAGGCCGACCTGATCGTTATCGCCGGAACCGTAACCAAGAAGATGCTGCCGGTTATCGAGACGGTTTACGAGCAGATGCCGGAACCGCGTTACGTGATCGCCATGGGTGCCTGTGCGTGCTCGGGGGGGATCTTCGATACCTACAGTACAGTCCAGGGGATTGATGAGTCGCTGCCGGTTGACGTTTACATCCCCGGCTGCCCGCCTCGCCCGGAAGGCCTGTTGTACGGCCTCATGAAGCTGCAGGAAAAGATCATGAAGGAGAAGAATTCCTTCGGCGCCAGCATCGGCGTTGGTGAGCGGATTAACGGTTGATCGCGATCAACAACTTTAACCCAGATAGACAGGACACAACCTTATGAGTTTACAGGCTGCTGACAAACTGAAGGACAAGTTCGGCGATACGGTGCTCGAAGTCATCGAATTTCGTGACGAGACCACCGTGGTTGTCAAGAAAGAGGATATTGTCGCTGTTTGCGCTTTCCTGAAGGAAGGTCTTGGTTTTAACTTCCTGACCGATCTCTGCGGTGTCGATTACATGGGGCGGGCCCCTCGCTTCATGGTGGTCTACCAGCTCTATAACATCGGCGAACACACCCGTTTGCGCATCAAGGCTCCGGTTGAAGAGAACGATGCCCGGATTGATACCGTGAGTGGGGTCTGGGCGACGGCGAACTGGCAGGAGCGCGAGACCTGGGACCTGATGGGGATTACCTTCAACAACCATCCTGACCCGCGGCGGATCCTGATGCCCGACGACTGGGTAGGCCACCCGTTGCGCAAGGATTATCCGGTGCAGGGCCCCGACCGCGAGCCTTACCAGGATCGGCTGGAATAAAGAACCCTGATTTTTACAAATTCAAGTATCTCCTGAACATAGACGAGGCAGAAATATGGCGAATTTTGAAACCATGACCATCAACATGGGCCCCCAGCATCCTTCGACGCATGGGGTGTTGCGGCTGGTTCTGGAGCTGGACGGCGAAATTGTTCGCAAGGCGACCCCTCACATCGGGTATTTGCACCGTGGCATTGAGAAGCTTTCCGAACACAGAACCTATCACCAGATCCTGCCGTTGACTGACCGGCTCGACTACCTGGCTCCCATGCACAACAATCTCGGCTACGTGCTGGCCGTGGAGAAGCTGCTCGGGATCACCGGTGAGATTCCCGAGCGTGCCCAGGTGGTGCGTGTTCTGCTTGCCGAGTTGACACGACTCAAGAGCCACCTGGTGTGGCTGGCGTGTCACGCTCTCGATATCGGCGCCATGACCGTGTTCATCTACTGCTTCCGCGAGCGTGAACACATCATGGACATCTACGAGAAGATCTCCGGTGCCCGCATGACCTCCAACTATTTCCGTGTTGGTGGCCTCTCGGCCGATCTTCCCGCCGGTCTGGAGAAGGAAATTCGCGATTTCGTCAACACCATGCCTGGGCATATCAACACCTACGAAGGGCTGTTGACCGGCAACAAGATCTGGCAGAAGCGGATCATGGGGGTTGGCATGCTCAGCGCTGAAGATGCCATCGACCTGGGTGTTACCGGCCCCTGCCTGCGCGCCTCGGGCGTGGATTGGGACCTGCGTCGCGACCAGCCCTACTCGGGTTACGAGAACTACGATTTCAAAGTCATTGTTGATGACGGCTGCGATACCTGGGCCCGTTACCATTGCCGGCTCAAGGAAATGCGCGAGTCCTGCAAGCTGATCCACCAGGCGTTGGACAAGCTCAAGCCCGGTCCGATCCTGGCTGACGTACCGAAAGTCGTCCTGCCGCCCAAGCAGGCTGCCGTCAACTCCATCGAAGGCCTGATCCACCACTTCAAGATTATCACTGAAGGGTTCAAGCCCGATGCTGGTGAAGTTTATGTCGGTGTCGAAAACCCCAAAGGCGAAGTCGGCTTTTACCTGGTTTCCGACGGATCGGCCCGGCCGTATCGCATGAAGATTCGCCCGGCCTCATTCATTAACCTCCAGGCCTTGCCCAAGATGGTCGAAGGGTCGATGATCGCAGACGTTGTCGCGGTTATCGGTACACTCGATATCGTTCTGGGTGAGATCGACCGCTAATCTGTCGCGAGGATAGGGAATCAGCTTATGAGTGAAGCAGTCGAAACGACAGTGGAAGAACAGGACGTCGACCTGACCGGAGCGAACCAGATTCTCGACAAGTATGTCGATTTCCCTGGCGCCCTGATGCCGGCGCTGCAAGAGATTCAGGAGTTCTACGGCTTCATCCCCGAGCCGACGGTACATCTTACCGCCGAGCGCCTGAATATCTACGCAAGCCAGATTTATGGCGTGCTGACCTTTTATGCGCAGTTCCACCTCGAGCCGCGCGGCAAGTATATCATCCGCGTCTGCATGGGAACCGCCTGTCACGTCAAGGGTGCTGGCCGGATCGCCGATGTCATCAAGGAGCGACTGGGCGTCGGGCATGCCGAAACCACAGAAGATCTCAAGTTTACCGCCGAATACGTGGCTTGCATAGGTGCCTGCGGGATGGCGCCGGTCATCATGGTCGGCGACGCGACCTATGGTTCATTGACCGTCCAGAAGACGGACGAAGTCATTAAAAAATACCAGCAGATGGATTGATAACTGATCGAGGATTTTATGGCCGAAACAGCTGAAAATATCCAAGTACTTATCTGTACCGGAACCGGTGGCTTCGCATCCGGAGCCCAGAGCGTCATCGACGCCTTTGAGTCAGAATTCGCGAAGCAGGGTGTCGAGGCCAAGATCGGCAAG
The DNA here is from genome assembly GCA_963715335.1 of uncultured delta proteobacterium. Lineage (GTDB taxonomy): Bacteria > Desulfobacterota > Desulfuromonadia > Desulfuromonadales > BM103 > JAFDBW01. Next base: position 117,346 of record CAVQRZ010000001.1, on the reverse strand, counting down.
CGCTGCGATATCAAAAAGACCGGTTGCCGCGGACTGTGTGCCAATGACGTGTTGGTTGACGTCATCCTGCCCGGTCAGGAAGCTGTGACCTACGACTTCGTCACCGCTGATCTGGTGCCGCAGATCGTTGAAGAGCACATGCTCAAGAACGAGGCCGTCGAAAAGAAGGTCGCCGGTAAGTACTACAACCAGTTCCTGGAAAAACAACAGCGCATCATCTTCTCCCGCTGCGGCACCATCGACGCGGAGAGCCTAGACGATTTCCTGGCGCACAAGGGGTTTACGGGGATCAAAAAGGCAGTGACCATGACTCCCGAGGAAGTTATCGAGGAAGTCAAGAAGTCCGGTCTGCGTGGCCGTGGTGGCGGTGGTTTCCCGACGGGGGTCAAGTGGTCTTTCTGCAAGGCAACTCCGGGTGACCACAAATACCTGATCTGCAATGCTGACGAGGGCGACCCAGGGGCCTTCATGGACCGTTCAGTCCTCGAAGGCGATCCCTACGGGGTTATCGAGGGGATGATGATCGCCGCCTACGCGATCGGCTGCGACTTCGGTTACGTTTACTGCCGCGCTGAATACCCGCTGGCCATCAAGCGCCTGCAGAAAGCCATCGATACCTGCCATGAAAAGGGCATCCTCGGTGACAACTGCATGGGCCTCGGTTTCAAGTTTGATGTACGGATCAAGGCCGGCGCCGGCGCTTTCGTCTGCGGTGAAGAAACTGCGCTGATGGCTTCGATTGAGGGTGAGCGCGGCATGTCCCGTCCCCGTCCACCGTTTCCGGCGGTGCGCGGTCTCTGGGCCAAGCCGACCAACATCAACAACGTTGAGACGTTCGCCAACGTTTCCTACATCTTCTATAACGGCGCCGACTGGTTCTCAAGCATCGGCACCGAGGGGACCAAGGGCACCAAGATCTTTGCCCTGACCGGCAAGGTCAAGCACACCGGCCTGGTCGAAGTCCCTGCCGGCACCACCATGAAGGAAGTCATCTACGACGTCTGTGGCGGCATCCTCAACAACCGCAAGTTCAAGGCTGTTCAGGCCGGTGGCCCGTCGGGGGGTTGTCTGCCGGCAGAAGCTCTGGATGCCGAGGTCGATTACGACTCCCTGATCAAGGCCGGCGCCATGATGGGCTCAGGTGGTCTGGTGGTCATGGACGAGACGACCTGCATGGTCGATATCGCCCGCTTCTTCCTCAACTTCACCCGCGTGGAATCATGCGGCAAATGTATTCCCTGTCGGATCGGCCTGAAGATCATGCTCGAAATTCTCGAGCGGATCACGCAGGGCAAGGGCCGGGAAGGTGACATAGAGCTGCTCGAAGACATGGCCTACGATATCAAGAAGAGTTCCCTTTGCGGTCTCGGCCAGACGGCGCCGAATCCGGTTCTCTCGACGATCCGTTATTTCCGCCATGAGTATGAGACGCACATCAAGGAGCAGGAGTGCCCGTCGCACAGCTGCAAGCCACTGCTGCATTTCAGGGTTATCGAAGAGAAATGCAAGAAGTGCGGCATCTGCCCGAAGGTCTGCCCGGTAGACTGCATCGCCTGGGAGAAGGGCCAGGTTGCCGTTATCGATCGCGAGGCGTGCACCGAGTGTACTTCCTGTTACGACGCCTGCCGTTTTATGGCAATTGACTAGTACTTACCAAGTTATTCACTGACGATACGAGGACACGATGGTTAACCTGACAATCGACGGTACACAGGTCACAGTCAGCAAGACGGCCACAATCTACGAAGCGGCCATGGAAATCGGGATCAAAATCCCGGTGCTCTGCTACGCCAAGAAGCTGATGCCCTACGGCGCCTGCCGGTTCTGCCTGGTGCAGGTCGAGCAGATGAAGGGCCGCCTCATCCCCGCCTGTACCACGCCGGTCAGCGAAGGGATGGTTGTAACGACCACATCTGCTGAGATTGAGAAAGTTCGCAAGACGGTCATGGAATTCCTGCTGGTGAACCACGTACTCGACTGCCCGGTCTGCGACAAGGGCGGCGAATGCGACCTGCAGGATTTGGCCTACGAGTTCGGTTCGACCAGCAATCGTTTCGAAGGTGAAAAGTTTGACCTGCCGACCGACGAGGTTAACCCCCTGATCGAACGCAACATGAACCGCTGCGTACTCTGCGGGCGCTGTGTCCGGGTCTGCGATGAAGTGGTCGGGTACGGCTCCTACTCGTTCATCAACCGCGGATTTGAAACCAAGATCGCTACTGCATATGACCGTGGCCTGAGCTGCGAATTCTGCGGCCAGTGCGTGTCATTGTGTCCGGTCGGGGCGATCCTGCCGCGGCCGTTCAAGTTCAAGGCGCGGCCATGGCAGATCAAGGAGGTCGATTCCGTCTGTGGTTACTGCGGCAACGGCTGCACAGTGACCCTTGGCGTCAAGGACAATAAGGTCGAAACCATCCGCTTCAACGATGAGATTGGTGTCAATGACGGCAACCTCTGTATTCGCGGACGTTTCGGTTATTCCTATGTCAACCATGAAAACCGCCTGACCAAGCCTCTGGTACGCAAAGACGGCCAGCTGGTCGAGGTCGAGTGGGATGAAGCCCTGCGGGTTGCCGCTGACGGCCTGGCCAAGGCGCAGCAGGGACAAGGCGCGGGGATCCTTGCCGGTGCCCGCCTGACCAACGAAGAACTTTTCCTGCTCAAGCAGGTTGCCAAAACCCTTGGCACTGAGAACCTCGATAACTCGGGTGGCGAGTGTTACAAGGGCGTCACAGAAGGCCTCAAGGAGACCCTCGGTGTCGCGGCCTCCACGGGGACCTTCCCGCAGATCGAGAAGGCGAATGTCATTCTGGCGATCCGCTCAGATTTCTACGAAACCCATCCGGTGGTCGGCATGGTGGTCAACCAGGCGATTCGCCGCAACGAAGCACAGCTTCTGGTCGTTGCCGACAAGAAAGGCAAACTGAGCAAATTGCCGAGAGCGAAAACTCTTTTGAGCCAGCCCGGCCTGGAACTGGATGTTATCAACGCGATGTGCAGGGTTCTGCTTGATGAAGACCTGGCCAAAACAGACGGTGTTGATGGTCTCAAGGAGTTGAAGGCTGCTCTTGCCGATTTTACTCCTGCCAAGGTTGCCAAGCGGACCGGTGTTGACGCAGCGGCGCTGCAGGCTGCGGCCAGGCAGCTGGCCGGCGCCGGTAATGCCGCCATCCTGCTGGCGTACGGTTTGCCCTACCAGGGCCTGAACAAGGAACTGGCAACCGCAGCCGCCAATCTGGCGTTGCTGACCGGAATTGCCGGCAGAACAGGCAGCGGCCTGTATCTCTGCGGCGAGAAAGCCAACAGCCAGGGTGCTATCGACCTCGGGGTTCTGCCGCAAGGCAAAGGGCTGGGCGCCCGGGCGATGCTGGCCGCAGCCGCCGACGGCAAGCTGGATGCGCTGTACGTGGTCGCCGAAGATCCGTTGAGCAGCTACCCGGACCGTGACAGCATCGCCAAGGCTCTTGAGCAAGTACCGTTCCTGGTCGTTCAGGACCTGTTCCTCTCGCCGACCGCCGAACAGGCAGACGTGGTTTTCCCTGCAGCGTCGTTCGCCGAGAAGGATGGTACTTTCACGAATGCCGAGCGCCGGATCCAGAAAGTTCGCCGCGGGATCAAGAGCCCCGGTGAAGCCCGCAGTGACGGTGCGATTTTGACTGCCCTGGCAGGCAAGCTGGGCAGCAGCCTGGTCTTTACCGGTCCGGCAGCGATCTTTGCCGAAATTGGCAAGGAAGTCCCGGCTTACGCAGAATTCAATTACAACGAAATCGGTCCCCAGGGAGCGGTCTGGGGTGGTGAGACCCTGCAGCCGGCCAGCCGTAAACTGGTTGCGGTCGCTGGCGGTGTCGCCGCCGATGGAGACTTCAAGCTGGTCACCGGCAGCGCGCTGTACCATAGCGGTACGGTCTCCACCCGGGCCAAGGGCCCAATGGCGGTCCTGTCCGAAGCTTACGTGGAACTCTGTCGCGACGATGCTGCCGAACTCAAGGTTGCGGACGGTGACCTGGTCAAGGTGAGCGGCAACGGCGCAGAACTGAAGCTGAAGGTGAAAGTTGGCAACCGTCTGCCGAAGGGGGTCGTTTTTGCCCCCTACCACTTTGGCGAGGCGCAGGTGAATCGTCTCTACAAGGGCGAAGCGGTCATCCCGGTCAAAGTGACCAAGTAGTCTTTGACAACCCCGCGGGAGCTCAAGTACCACTCGCGGTGTGAATACATTTCGCAGAGCAAGATTAATCTGATAAGAGGAAGAGGAAGATCATGACGCCTGAAATGCTGAGCCTCTCAAACAGTCCCGGGATTTTTATCGGGATCATGTTGGTGAAAATCCTGGTGGTCTTTACGGTCGTGATGCTGTCCGTTGCTTACGCAACCTGGTGGGAGCGTAAGATCATCGGCCACATGCAGACCCGCCTTGGACCGATGCGCACCGGTTGGCACGGCCTCCTGCAGCCGTTTGCCGATGGCATCAAGCTGTTTTTCAAGGAGGAGATCATCCCGACCCAGGCGACCATCGTCCCGTTCCTGCTGGCACCTGCGATGATTCTGGTCCCGGCGCTGATTACGGTTGCTGTCATTCCGTTCGGCCCCGACCTGAAATTGTTCGGTTTCATGGTTCCCCAGCAGATCACCGATCTGAATATCGGAGTCCTTTATGTCCTGGCCTTCGCCGGTCTCGGCATCTATGGCATCGTTCTGGCCGGTTGGGCATCGAACAGCAAGTACTCCCTGCTTGGCGGCATCCGTGCTTCGGCACAGATGATCTCTTACGAACTGGCCGCCGGCCTGACGATTATTGCCGTTTTCATGCTCTCGGAAACCTTGAGCCTGCGTGAAATAGTTGCCCTGCAGCAGGAGCCTCTTTGGGGGGTCTGCTCCTTTGTCCCGAACTGGTACGTTTTCACCCAGCCGCTGGCTTTCGGGCTCTTCATCATTACGGGACTGGCCGAGATCAACCGGACTCCCTTCGATATGCCGGAAGCGGAGAGCGAGCTGGTCTCCGGTTTCTGTACTGAATATTCATCGATGAAGTATGCGCTCTTCTTCATGGCGGAATACGCCAACATGATCGTCATCTCGGCGATCGCCGCTACGCTGTTCCTCGGTGGCTGGAGTGCACCGCTCAACTGGGGTCTCTTCAACATGGTCCCCGGTTTTATCTGGCTGCTGGCGAAGATCTATTTCCTGATGTTCTGTTTCATGTGGCTGCGCGCGACCTTCCCCCGCGTCCGCTATGATCAGCTGATGCGCATGGGATGGAAAGTTCTCTTGCCCCTGGCCCTGGCCAACGTCGTGATTACCGGCCTTGTGGTCGTGGTCCTGCAATAACCCGTTACCTTTGAGTCTTGAAGAGGTCTAGATCATGTTCAAAGAATTTGCCAAAGGACTGAGCATCACCTTCAAACACTTGCTGCCGGGTCATTCGACGACCGTGCAGTACCCGAAAGTCAAGCTCACGCCGTCCGATCGTTTCCGTGGCCTGCATCGCCTGGTCCCCGCCCAGGACCGCGAAAAGTGCGTCGCCTGCTATCTCTGTCCGACGGTCTGTCCCGCCAAGTGCATCACGGTGGAGTCAGCCGAGAATGAACAGGGCGAGAAGTACCCGAAAGTTTACACGATAGATCTGCTGCGCTGTATCTTCTGCGGTTATTGCGTGGAAGCCTGCCCGGTTGAGGCCATCGAAATGACAGGGGCCTACGAACTGGCCAATTACAAGCGTGAAGACTTTGAATTCACCAAGCAGCGGCTGCTGAAATAAGCCAGGAGGAGCGTAGAACTCATGGAGATTTTGTTATTTTATTCGGTCGCACTGGTTGCTGTAATCTCGGGTTTCCTGGTGATTCGCTGCCAAAGTCCGGTCAACAGTGCTCTGGGCCTGGTCAACACCTTCTTCTGCCTGGCAATATTCTATGTCATGTTGCACGCTCCTTTCATGGCGGCGATCCAGATCATGGTTTATGCCGGCGCGATTATGGTGCTGATCCTGTTCGTCATCATGCTGCTCAATCTCGGTACGGAAGCGCGCCAGCGTTACACCAACGGGATTGTCTGGTCAGCCCTCGCCAGCCTGCTGGTACTTTTCAATGTGATTTACTTCATCAAGCGTGGCCGGGTAACCGGTGCTGAGGGAGATCTCACTGCCTTCAAAGTTGAAAGCGTCGGCCATGTAGAGCTGATTGGCAAGGCCATGTTCACCGAGTTCCTCCTGCCCTTTGAAATTGCATCCATCCTCCTGCTGGTGGCAATTGTCGGGGCGGTCGTACTCGCCAAAAAAGAAGTTTAAGCGACAGAGGACTACGGGAGACATAATAATGATTAGCGTTTACCACTACATGAGCGTTGCCGCGATTCTCTTTGCCATGGGCACCTATGGTGTTTTGACCCGACGGAATGCAATTGTCATCTTCATGTGCGTTGAACTGATGCTTAATTCAGTCAACCTGACCTTTATTTCACTGTCGAGTCACTTACAAAATATAGACGGCCAGATCTTCGTCTTCTTTGTAATGGCGGTCGCCGCTGCCGAGGCAGCCGTTGGTCTTGCCCTGATGATTGCTTTTTACCGGAATCGGGAATCGATCGACGTTGAAAATATCAATATGCTGAAATGGTGAGCGCCTCACGCCCACTTTTCCTAAGAAGCTTACTTCGTTCGGAGGAGAGATAGATGTACGATAAACTGTGGCTTATACCCTTCTTCCCGTTGCTCGGATCGATTATCAACGGGTTGCTTGGCAAGCGGTTCATCAAGAACGAGAAGATTATTGGTGCCATCGGTACCGGTGCCGTCTTCCTTTCGTTCCTGGTCTCCTGCAAGTATTTTTACCAACTGCTTGGCGACACCGAAAAGATTCACCAGACGGTCGTGGCGTCGTGGATGTCGGTTGGCGACCTGCAGGTTGACTGGGGGTTCTTGTTTGATCCGCTCTCAGCCGTCATGCTCATGGTGGTTTGCGGGGTTGGCTCACTGATCCATCTCTACTCCATCGGGTACATGCATGGTGAAGAAGGCTTCTATCGCTTCTTCTGTTATCTGAACCTGTTCGTCTTCTCGATGCTCATGCTGGTGCTGGGCAGCAACGCCCTGGTCATGTTCGTCGGCTGGGAAGGTGTCGGCCTCTGCTCCTACCTGCTGATCGGGTACTACTTCGAAAAGCAGAGCGCCGGTGATGCCGCCAAGAAGGCGTTCGTCATGAACCGGGTTGGTGACTTCGGTTTCCTCCTCGGCCTCTTCACGATCTTCTGGACTCTTGGCAGCAAGCATAATGTCTGGACGATCAACTTTGTCGAAATCAACGAGAATGCGCACCTGCTCTCCGGAGACATGATGCTCGGCCTCGGCGTGACGACGGTTGCGACCCTTTGCTTCTTCCTCGGCGCAACCGGCAAGTCCGCCCAGCTGCCGCTCTTTACCTGGTTGCCTGACGCCATGGAGGGCCCGACCCCGGTCTCGGCCCTGATCCATGCGGCGACCATGGTCACTGCCGGCGTCTACATGATTGGTCGTATGAACGTGCTCTTCGCGATGAGCCCGGTGACCATGTCGGTGGTTGCGCTGGTCGGTGCTCTGACGGCGATCTTTGCCGCCACCATCGGTTTTGCCCAAAACGACATCAAGCGCGTCCTGGCCTACTCGACCGTTTCCCAGCTCGGCTTCATGTTTGTCGCCATGGGTGTCGGCGCTTTTACCGCCGGGATCTTTCATCTCATGACCCACGCCTTCTTCAAGGCCTGTCTGTTCCTTGGCTCCGGCTCGGTCATTCATGCCATGCACCATGCCCTGCATCATGCGCACCTGCATGATGATGCGCAGGATATGCGCAACATGGGCGGCCTGCGCAAGAAGATGCCGTTTACCCATGCCACCTTCGGTATCTCCTGCCTGGCGATCGCAGGCCTGCCGTTCTTCTCCGGGTTCTTCTCCAAGGACGAGATCCTCTGGTGGGCATTTGCCTCGACCCGCGGCAGCAAGATGGTCTGGATCATCGCGGTGATTGCAGCGTTCATGACAGCCTTCTACATGTTCCGCTGCCTGTACATGACCTTCTACGGCAAGCAGAAAACCAACCCCAAGGCGAAGGACCATGTTCACGAGTCCCCCTGGGTGATCACCCTGCCTCTGGTTGTCCTGGCAGGCCTGGCAACCGTTGGCGGCCTGGTGGGCATCCCTCACGTTATCGATGTGTTTCACGTAGGCAATCAGCTCGACCAGTTCCTGGCCCCGGTATTCCATCACTCTCAAGAGCTGTACAAGATTGAAGCACACGGAACCGCCAGCACCGAGATCATGCTGATGGTCTTCTCGGTTGTCGTCGCGTTGACCGGAATTGGTGTTGCGACGGTGATGTATCTGAAGAATCCGGATCTGCCGGCGAAGTTTACGGCGAAATTTTCTAAGCTGCATCGCTGGGTTTTCAACAAGTGGTATGTTGATGAAGCCTACGATGTCCTGTTCGTCAACAGCACCAAAAAGCTCGGCATATTCTGCTGGAGAGGTTTTGATGTCAAGGTGATCGACGGTATTGTTAACGGCCTCGCCAAGCTGGTTGGTGCGATTTCCACGACACTGCGCCACACCCAGACAGGCCTGTTCCATAACTATGCCCTGACAATGGTTTTCGGCACGGTGGTCATGTTGGCCATTTTCATCCTCAACTAAGCAGAACGTTAAGCGTTGACATAAGGAGCAAGGATCCATGACAGACCATCTTCTTAGCCTGATGACCTTTTTCCCGCTGGTAGGAATGCTGGTAGTCCTTTTCCTGCCTCGGGAGGCCGACCGCCTGATCAAGTCAGTGACGTTGATCTTTACGATCATCATATTCCTGATCAGCCTGCCGCTCGGCTTTGACGACGCCTTCATCGGATCGTCGGCCATGCACTACACGGAATTTGCCAAATGGATCAGCATCGGCAAGTACTTCCAGATGAATTACCACGTCGGCATTGACGGTATCAGCCTCTGGCTGGTCCTTCTGACGACCTTCATCATGCCGATCACCGTGCTGTCCACCTGGCATGCAGTGGAGCGCAACACCAAAGGCTTCATGGCACTGTTGCTGCTGCTGGAAACCGGTATGCTCGGAGCCTTTATCTCACTGGACCTGTTCCTCTTCTACGTGTTCTGGGAATTGATGCTGGTGCCGATGTATTTCCTGATCGGTATCTGGGGCGGCAAGAACCGGGTTTATGCCGCGATCAAGTTTTTCCTCTTCACCGCGGTCGGTTCGCTGCTGATGCTGGTTGCGATTATCTACGTTTACTATTTCTCGATCAAAGCCGGTGTGCCGTTTGAAAACGGCTTCAGCGTAGCCCATTTCTCCCAGCTGGATATCCCGGCGCACCTGCAGACCTGGCTGTTCGCAGCGTTTGCCTTCAGCTTCGCCATCAAGGTGCCGATGTTCCCGGTCCATACCTGGTTGCCCGATGCACACACCGAAGCACCGACGGCCGGCTCGGTTATCCTTGCTGCCATCCTGTTGAAGATGGGAACCTACGGCTTTATCCGTTTCGCCATCCCGCTCTTCCCGGTCGCCACGATGCAGTTCACCCCGTTCTTGGCGCTGTTGGCGGTAATCGGTATTATTTACGGGGCGCTGGTCGCCATGATGCAGGATGACGTCAAGAAACTGGTCGCCTATTCATCGGTCTCCCATCTGGGTTTTGTCATGCTGGGGATCTTTGCCATGAATCTGCAGGGGATGTCCGGCGGCATGCTGCAGATGATCAACCACGGCATTTCGACCGGCGCACTCTTCCTCATCGTCGGATTCATCTACGAGCGCCGCCATACCCGTCTGATTGCTGACTTCGGGGGCCTGAGCAAGGTCATGCCGGTGTTTGCGACGATCTTCATGATCGTGACGTTCTCTTCAATCGGATTGCCCGGAACCAATGGTTTCGTTGGCGAATTTCTGATCCTGGTCGGCGCTTTTGAAAGTGAACTGCGGGTCTTCACCGTGTTTGCGACCACCGGCGTTATCCTGGCGGCGGTTTACATGCTCTGGATGTTCCAGCGCGTCATGATGGGCAAAGTTACCAATCCGAAGAACGAAAACCTCAAAGACCTGTCAGTGCGGGAATTGGCCGTTATGCTGCCGCTGGTACTGTTCATCTTCTGGATCGGTTTTTACCCGAACACCTTCCTTGAGAAGATGAACCCATCGCTTGACAACCTGATCAACCAGGTCAAAGAAAAGCAGCATATCGCCATGATGGTTGAGAACCTGGATCAATCAGTGACAAAAGTTATCGTTAACGAATAAATTAGATTTCATAGCGTTCGAGGAGCCATTCAATGGATAACAACCTGGTGCAAATTGCCTTGCAGAACGTCAATATGGCGGCCATATTGCCGTCTCTCGTACTGAGCTGCTTCGGCATGGGACTGCTGCTGATCAATGTATTCCTGCCGCGTGGCACCACGCGGCATGCTGTCTGGATCAGCCTGATCGGCCTGGTGGTCACGGGATTCTTTGTCGTAACTGGCTGGGGGAATCCTCAATACGGGTTCAATGATGCTGTCGCGATGGACAATTATGCCGCGTTCTTCAGTATCACCTTCCTTTTCGCCGCCGGGTTGACGGTCCTCATGTCAGACGATTATCTGACGCGCGAAGGTTACCCCGTCAGTGAATACTATCCGCTGATCCTGTTTGCCACTGCAGGCGCTATGTGGATGGCCTCCGGAACCGATATGATGACGATCTTCCTTGGTCTGGAAGTCATGTCAATCTGTCTGTATGTTCTGGCCGGGTTCTTCCGTGGCCAGGTCAAGTCCAACGAAGCAGGCCTGAAATACTTCCTGCTCGGGGCGTTCTCCACCGGCTTCCTCCTGTACGGCATGGCGCTGATCTACGGCGTCACAGGGTCTACCAAGCTGACGGAAATCGGCATTTACCTCAATGCACACGGCTCTCTGCTAGAGAATCCGATGACCCTTGCCGGGCTGGTCCTGCTTTCGATCGGCTTCCTCTTCAAGATTGCGGCTGCGCCTTTTCACATGTGGACACCGGACGTCTACGAGGGTGCTCCGACTCCGATCACCGCTTTCATGAGCGCCGGGCCCAAGGCCGCAGCTTTTGCCGCGTTTCTGCGTATCATGGAATACTGCTTCTTCAGCCTGAAACCGGAATGGACCGCCATGTTGTGGGTCCTTGCGGTGCTGACAATGGTGATTGGCAATGTGATCGCCATCAGCCAGACCAACGTCAAGCGCATGCTGGCCTACTCCTCGATAGCGCATGCCGGCTACGCACTGGTCGGTATGGTTGCTGCGAATGAGATCGGCTACTCGGGTATTCTCTTCTACATGCTGGCTTACACCTTCATGAACATCGGTGCTTTTGCCATCCTGGTCCTGGCAGGCAAAAAGGGTGAGGATAACCTGACGCTGGAAGGTTTCTCCGGTTTCGGTTACAAGCGACCTTTCCTCGGCGTTGCCATGGCGATCTTCCTCTTTTCGCTGATGGGACTGCCGCCCACAGCCGGTTTTGCCGGCAAGTTCTTTATCTTTGCCGGTGCAGTCAAGGCCGGTTATATCTGGCTGGCCATAATCGGCGTGCTTAACTCGGCCGTGTCGCTTTACTACTACCTGCGGGTCATGGTTTACATGTACTTCCGCGATCCGACCGAAGACTTTGCCTGGGTTTCCATGCCGGCCACTGTCGCCATCTCGATCGTGATTGCGATCATCGGTGTGTTCTACCTCGGGATCATCCCTGGTGATGTTATGGAGCTGGCGAAACTCGCAGTCTTCTAGCTTCGAGCACGTCTCGCGCATCATTCCAAAGCCCCGGTCATTTATGACCGGGGCTTTGCAGCTTAGGGCAACAGATGGTTCATCTGTTGCCCTTTTCTCTTTTCTTGAAATGCTTAAAAGCAAAACCGGCGGGTCGCGTCCCGCCGGACGCCATACTTTTGTCCGGCAACAAAAGTATGCAAAAGTGCCTTCTCCTTGCGGAGGGCATCTCCTCTGCCGGATGTCTGTGACTTCAAGAACCTGCTGTGATGGGGATCCGGCCCTGTGTCAAAGGGCCTGACCTTGCCGTGTGATTTACCAGGGAAAAGCCAAAACAACCTCTATCAACGCAAGTCTCCACGAACAGGAGAGGCTCTCAAGAGCCTCGGCTCCTGCGGGGGAAGTGTAGACTCTTAATCGGTTAGAATGGTCCGAATTGAGGTTGCCGCCTTGACGAACCAGACATGCCCAGCGCAGCGCAGGCCTTTTTCTGCTTACTCTTTTGGGCCAGCAAAAGAGTAAGGCGCAGTCGGGGGGCGCAACCCCCGGGTTCTGCTTTGGTTTTATCTTTGAATTTCAGAGTAGAAATGAACAAGGACAACAGATAAACCCTCTGCTGCCCTTCTAAACATCAAAACTGAACTTTGTCAGCAGTCTGAAAGCCCCGGCCATTTATGACCGGGGCTTTCTTTGTTTGTGCCGTACAGGTATGATTAATTTTGCACGCATGGGAGAAGTCGAAGGCTCGAACGGCCTGGGCTATATCATGTTCCTTCATGAAAAACGGGCGGGTTGTGTAAAGCAAAAACCAGGTTGGTCCTCTTCGGGCATTTGCCGCCCTCTTCGGCAGAACCGGTCAATGCAGATGGAATTCTTCCCTGAGCTATGCAACGACGCATCTGACTAAAAAATGTCGAAAAGGGAATCAAATGAAAATTGTCTCTTTTAATGTGAACAGTATTCGCAGCCGTCTACACCAGCTGGGCGCTGTCGTAGAAAAGCACCAGCCAGAAATCATTGCCCTCCAGGAAACCAAGGTCCAGGACCAGGACTTTCCGCAGGCGGATATCGAAGCACTTGGCTACAGAGCCCTCTGGTTCGGGCAGAAGACCCATTACGGTGTGGCTCTGCTGAGTCGCAGTACTCCGTCTGACGCACAGTACGGGTTTGCCGGTGATGGTGATGGGGCACAGAGGCGTTTGATCGCCGCGAGTTATCCGTTGCGGAAGGGGAGCTTGCGGGTCGTCAATGGCTATTTTCCGCAAGGTGAAAGTCAAGATCATCCTATTAAATTTCCGAACAAGGCTCGCTTTTATGCTGACCTGTTCAACGACCTGACCACACGGCGAAATCCCGACGAGCGGTTGCTGGTGGTCGGTGACATGAACGTTGCCCCGGAAAATCGGGATATCGGCATTGGCGAGGAGAACGCCCTGCGGTGGCTGCGCACCGGAAAATGCAGTTTCCTGCCGCAAGAGCGGGCGTGGTTGCAACGTCTCTGCAAGTGGGGCTTGACGGATACTTTTCGCCATTGCCATCCGGAAGTGGAAGACCGCTTCAGCTGGTTCGATTATCGCAGTCGCGGTTTCGAGGCTGACCCGCCGCGCGGGTTGCGAATTGACCTGATCCTGGCCAGTGCGCCCCTCGTCGATCAGTGTCTCTCAGCAGGCATTGATTACGAGATCCGGGCCATGCAGAAACCTTCTGACCACGCCCCGGTCTGGGCCGAATTTGATCTTTAATATTGCCGCTCCGTGGTTAAGCGTTCAATTGTTTTTCAATGGTTTAGACAAGAGTCCGTTGCCGGTCTTTTTGATTGCACAAGGCACGCAATCTTTTTCCCCTCTCTGTCGGGTTTGCTTGAACCTGAGATAGGGGCGTTGTAAACTGTCTGACTAATTCACTATGGATACGACAATCACAAATAATTTTTTAACCAAGCTGATGACCTTGCTGGAGATGATCAAGTTCTCCCACACGGTTTTCGCTTTCCCCTTTGCCCTGATGGGCGTGGTGCTCGCCTCACTGGCAAGCGGCAGTGTTCCCGCGCTTGGCCAGGTCTTCTGGGTCTGCCTTGCCATGGTCGGGGCCCGGACCGGGGCCATGGGGTTGAACCGCATTATTGATGCGCGCATCGATGCGGAGAACCCTCGAACTGCCGAACGGCATCTCCCGGCAGGCAAAGTCCGTTTACATGAAGCATGGCTGTTGGTGCTTGGCGCTTTTGCGCTGTTGTTGTTTGCCGCGTGGATGCTCAACCCGCTGTGCCTGAAGCTGGCCCCGGTGGCGATCTTCTTCCTGGCCCTCTACAGCTTCTGTAAGCGGTTTACCGCCATGGCCCACCTAATCCTGGGGATTTGCCTTGCTGCTGCGCCGGTTGGCGCGTGGATCGCGTTGCGCGGTGACGTCGGTTGGCCGGTCATGGTCCTTGGTTTTGCGGTGCTTTTCTGGGTCGCCGGTTTTGATATCTTCTATGCGCTGCAGGATTACCAATATGATCGGGACAAGGGGCTCTTTTCGATCCCTGCACGCTTTGGCATCGAACGCTCGTTCCTGGTTGTGCGCATATTCCACGTGGTGATGGTGGTCCTGCTGGTGCTGCTGGTGTTCAGCAAGGGGCTGGGAGTTATTTATCTTGTCGGGGTCATGGTGGTGGCCGGATTACTGGTCTACGAACATCTGCTGGTGCGACCTGATGATCTGTCGCGCCTGGATGCGGCCTTTTTTAACATGAACGGTTACATCAGCGTGACAATCTTTCTTTTTACCCTTGTCGATGCACTTGTCTAGAACGGGATAATCATGTCGACGGACAATCACGATATACGGCATTTTGTGGTCGCCATCACCGGCGCCTCAGGTTCGGTCTACGGTCTGGGCCTGGTCAGCGAATTATTGCGGGCGGGATGCCGGGTCAGCCTGATTATGACTGCGGCAGGCCGCCAGGTACTGAATCATGAGATCGGACTTGACTGGCCGACAGAGAACAAAAATCAGCGCCACCGGGTGCAGGAATATTTTGCCAGTATCGCTGTCGATTGCCTGGATATAGATGATTTCTGGGCGGGTTCTGCCAGCGGTTCGAACCCCGCCGATGCCATGATCGTCATGCCCTGTTCGATGGGCACCGCCGGCAGGATTGCCGCGGGCTTGAGCGGAAACCTGCTGGAACGGGCCGCTGACGTGATGCTCAAAGAGCGCCGCCCGTTGATCCTGGTGCCGAGAGAAACGCCATTCAATACGATTCATCTCGAAAACCTGTTGCGTCTCTCGCGGGCAGGTGCCGTGATCCTGCCAGCCATGCCGGGCTTCTACCATGGCCCGGACAAGATCTCTGACCTGGTTGATTTTGTGGTCGGCAAAGTTCTCGATCAGCTCGGCATTGATCATGACCTTTTTGCCCGGTGGGGGGAGGAAAAGGGGTAACGGCAGAGGTCCTTCCGCACGCCTGCCATGGCCTTTTTCAACAGATCAACAGATGAATAAAAAGATGACTTTGTTCCAGAATATCCGGACCAAGATCGAAAGCGGGGCCCGCGTCTGCGATGACGAGGCCATGGCGCTTTTCGAGTCTGACGATCTGCTTGCGGTCGGCGAACTGGCGGCCCTGGCCAACCGGCAAATTAACGGCGACAAGGTTTATTTCAACGTCAATCGTCACATCAATTACACCAATATCTGTGTCAATCGATGTATTTTCTGCGCGTTCAGCCGTGAAAACGAGCACGATGACGGTAGTTACACGCTGGCTTTAAACGACATTCTCGCACGTGCCGCCGATGCCAGCGAAGCAGGAGCGACAGAAATCCATATGGTCGGGGGGTTGCACCCCGACCTGCCCTTTGACTTCTACCTGGAAGTCCTGGCCGCGATGAAGGCGGACCATCCGCAACTGCACATAAAGGCCTTCACGGCAGTCGAGGTTGACTATTTCGCCCGGCTGACGCAACAGTCGCCGGCCGAGGTCGTTGCCGAACTGAAGAGAGCCGGCCTCGACTCCATGCCCGGGGGCGGAGCGGAAATCTTTGCCCCGGCAGTGCGTAAGCAGATCTGCCCGGAAAAAATCAGTGGTGAGCGTTGGCTCGAGGTTACGGAACAGGTGCACAACGGCGGGTTGAAAACCAATGCCACCATGCTGTTCGGCCATGTTGAAAATTTCGCCGACCGGGTCGACCATCTGGCACGGCTGCGCGAGCTGCAAGATCGGACCGGCGGCTTCCAGGCGTTCATCCCTCTGGCGTTTCAACCGGATAACACCCGGGTGCCTGGTGCCGGGGGTGTTGGTGGAGTGGACGCGCTTAAGACTTTGGCGATCAGCAGGATCTATCTCGATAATTTCCGGCACATCAAGGCCTACTGGGTCATGCTGGGGCTGAAAGTCGCCCAGGTTGCTCTTGCCTTTGGCGTCAACGATCTCGACGGCACTGTCGTCGAAGAACAGATTGGCCACGATGCCGGTGCCGATTCGCCCCAGCAGGTGAGCAGGGACCAGCTGGTTGAACTGATTCGTAAAGCCGGGAAACAGCCGGTGGAACGAGATACGTTGTATAACGAAATCAGAACATTTTAAAAGAAAGGGGTAAGAGGAAAGTGGCAAGAAGGGGAGAAATTTTCTTTCCCCTGACCTTTTTCCTCTCATCTCCGATTCTGGCTCGATGATGCTGAACACGATTACGCAAAAACTGGAATCGGCAACGCCTCTCGACAGGACTGAAGCGCTCTGGCTGTTGACCGAAGCCGAACTGCTCGGACTGGGGAGACTGGCCGACAATCAGCGGCGTCGGATGCATCCAGGCCGGCAGGTCTCGTTCGTTGTCGACCGCAACGTCAACTACACCAACGTCTGCACCACGCAGTGCCGGTTCTGCGCATTTTACCGTGATGAGGCTCATCCTGAGGCGTATGTCCTTGGCTACCCGGAGATTTTCATCAAGGTCCAGGAGCTGGTTGAGCACGGTGGGACGCAACTGCTGATGCAGGGCGGCCTCCACCCGGATTTGCAGATCGACTGGTTCGAGGACCTTTTTCGCCAGTTGAGGCGCCGTTTCCCGACAGTACAGATTCACTCTCTGTCCCCTGCCGAGATTGTGCACATTGCCAAACTTTCGAACGTCTCGATGGTGGAATGTCTGGGCCGTCTGCATCTGGCCGGGCTGCAGTCGCTCCCCGGTGGGGGTGCGGAGATCCTGGTGGATGAAGTGCGCCAGAAGATCTCGCCGAACAAGATCGGCTGGCAGGAGTGGGCCGAGGTCATGCGTGAGGCTCATCACCTGGGCATGCCGACCACTGCAACCATGATGTTCGGTGCCGGGGAGAAGCCCGGAGACATCGTCGAGCATCTCTTCCGCGTGCGTGATCTGCAAGACGAAAAAGGGGGCTTCACAGCGTTTATCCCCTGGAGTTATCAACCCGGCAACACCGCGTTGGGTGGCGAGCAGGCGAGCGGTGTCGAATATCTGAAAGTGCTTGCGCTCTCGAGGGTGATTCTCGGCAATGTGCCAAATATCCAGGCCAGCTGGGTCACCCAGGGGGCGCGCATGGCGCAGATCGCCCTGTATTTTGGCGCCAACGACCTGGGAGGGACGATGCTGGAAGAGAATGTTGTCGCCGCCGCCGGGGTCGACTTCCGCATGTCTCAGGATGAGATCATTGAGCTTGCCAGGGCGGCCGGGTTCCAACCGGTGCGACGGACGACAACGTATAAAATACTCGAGGAATATTAAGCTGGTATCCAGTATCCAGTATACAGGAGGCTTTCACTTTAGAGGTCTATTGTATATTCTGAATACTGGATGCTGAATTCTGGATTCCCAATAATTAAGGTCTCCCAAATGTCTTACATTCGTAAAAACATCGCCGATATGGCCGGTTACGTCCCCGGCTACCAGCCTCCGGACGAGGCGGAATGGATCAAACTCAACACCAACGAGAACCCGTACCCGCCGTCACCGAAGGTGATTGAGGCGATCCGGCAGGCGACCGGCGATGACCTGCGTAAATATCCGGACGCGGCCTGCCGGGATGGGCGCCAGGCCGCCGCGGACCTTTATGGCTACCCGGTTGACTGGGTGATCATGGCCAACGGTTCCGATGAGCTCCTCAACAACCTGATCAGGGCTTCTGTTGGCGAGGGCGAGGAGGTTGCCTACCTGCACCCGTCCTACTCCTACTATGCGACTTTGGCCCGGGTGCAGGATACGGTAGTCAAAACCTTTCAACTGACCGAAGAGAAAGAGATCATCGGGTTCCCTGCGCGATATCCTGGTCGGCTGTTCTTTCTCACCAGTCCGAACGCACCCCTTGGCCTGAGCTGGTCTCCTGCTGAAGTGGCTGCCCTGGCTGATCGTTGCGACGGCTTGCTGGTGGTCGATGAAGCTTATGCAGATTTTTCAGCGAGCAACTGCCTCGCCCTGGTGAAAAAAAAGCCAAATGTCGTGGTGGTCAGGACTCTCTCCAAGAGTTATTCCCTCGCGGGGATGCGGCTCGGCCTGGCGATCGCCAGGCCGGAGGTTATCGCCGCGCTTGACAAGATCCGCGACCACTATAATCTTGACCGTCTGGCCCAGGTGGCAGTGGTTGCCGCACTCAGGGACCAGGAGTATTTCAGGGCGTGTGTCGCACGTATTTGCGCCACCCGTGACTGGTTCAAGGATGAGCTGACCAGGCTTGGCTATGCCGTGCTCCCCTCCAGCGCGAACTACCTGTTCGCCAGTCCCCCTGATCGACATGGCCAGCGGGTTTATGACGCACTCTACCAGCGCAAGATCCTGGTCCGTTACTTCAGTGACCCGGCCCTGGCGCATGGCTTGCGCATCTCCATCGGCACCCGTAAGGAGATGGAAACGACTTTGACAGCGCTGCGGGAGATAGGATGAAACATCGAGGCGCGAAGTGCGAGGTGCGAATCTGTAATGAACCTGCCCTTTGAACCCGATGAATTCTCAAACCTCTTGCTCGCCTGGTACGGCAGAGCAGGGCGCGACCTGCCGTGGCGGCAAACCCGCGACCCTTACCGGGTCTGGGTCTCCGAGATAATGCTGCAGCAGACCACGGTTGCTGCCGTCATCCCTTACTACAAGCGCTTTTTGCAACATTTCCCGACCGTGGAGAGCCTTGCTGCAGCGCCCCTGGATGATGTCATCGCCCAGTGGGCCGGACTGGGTTATTATTCCCGGGCGCGTAACCTGCACAAGGCAGCCGGCATGATTGTCGCGGAATCCGGAGGGTCTTTGCCGAATTCTCTTGAGGGGCTGGGCGCGTTACCTGGCATCGGGCGTTCCACAGCCGGTGCCATCCTTTCCATCGCCTTTGATCAACCAACCCCGATTCTCGATGGCAACGTCCGGCGGGTCTTGGTGCGTCTCTTTGCCTGGAGGGAAGACCCGCGCGGCAGGAGCGCGGAAAAGCAGCTATGGGCTTGGGCTGAAACCTTGACTCCTCGGCACAGGTCGCACGACTACGCCCAGGCCATCATGGATTTGGGCGCGACAGTTTGTCTGCCGCGCGACCCTGATTGTGGAATCTGCCCTTTGCGCAAAATCTGTCTGGCCTGCGCTGCCGGCCTGGCGACAGCGTTGCCCTTGCCACGCCAGAGAGCGCAGGTCCCGGTTCGTCGACAGGTTGCCCTGCTCATCGAAAGAGAACACAACCTGATGCTTAGACAGCGCCCTGCCGAGGGCTTCCTGGGTGGGCTTTGGGAACTGCCCTCAGCGGACATCACGGATAATCTGTCCCCGGACCAGGTTGCGTGTCGTTTGCTCACGGACCTGGGTTGGCAAGGCGTTGCCGGCAGACTTTGCGATGTTCGCCATGCCTACAGTCACTTCAAGCTGGAGTTGGCCGTTTATCTGGTCGCTGTCGACCTGCCTGGCCTGGTTGCAGAAGGCAGCGGTTTCTCCTGGTTCGGATACGATGAATTGGTCGCTTTGCCTGTGCATGGCGCCCATCGAAAGGCCTGTGAAAAGTTGGGCCT
The DNA here is from genome assembly GCA_963715335.1 of uncultured delta proteobacterium. Taxonomy (GTDB): domain Bacteria; phylum Desulfobacterota; class Desulfuromonadia; order Desulfuromonadales; family BM103; genus JAFDBW01. Next base: position 97,637 of record CAVQRZ010000001.1, on the reverse strand, counting down.
TGGACTACAGGTGAAAATCCCGACAGCATAAGCTGATGATTGTCTCTAGCGGAGGCGACGACTTTCCCCGACACTTTTCCTATGGCCGAAGAATCAAAAACCTGCCAACTGATTGCCTCCCAGAGGCCGGCATCCGATCCCGGCCTGGAAAATCTCCTGCACGTTTTGATGAGTGATTATGGACTGGACGCCTATACGGCCAGAACCCGATTGACCGGTTCCGGCAAGGCCCTGTTCGGATCGGGCAGCCGCGAGAAAACCGGGCAACTTGCCGAACTGCTGCGCAACCACGGCTATGCATGCTGGGTCGTTCAACGGACCGAGGAGATCTCGACTCCCCTGAGGTTGCGTGAACTGGTTGTCAAGACAGACGTGGTCGAATTGGTCTGCCCTGAAAAGACGGTTCGTTTATCGCGTGGAGCCTCGCTTGTCGCCGTGCTGGCCGATGTCTCCGGAAAGCTCGAAGAGCGCGCCCTCAGACGACATACGATACAGATGCGATACAAGGCTGCCAGGCATGTCACGGCCATGGCCGACGAAAAAATGCTCGACTCGGTCCTGCAAGGAAAGCCTGTCCTCGACCTGTATATCCTGGATGACCAGGCGCAGCCCAGAGATGTCGTCCGGGTGCTCCCGGCCGGTTTTAACGCCAAGGGTTTGGGCGACAGAATGACTTTGAGCGCGACGCGCAATCTCAAGGCGATGGTTCAACTGGCAGGAGAGTACGCGGGTCGTTTCTCTCTGCATACGGATTTTGGCCTCGGCCGTCTCCCTGACTGTCAGGTCAAAAGCCTTGACGGGCAGCTCCTCGATCAGGAGACGATCCTGCAACGGATGACCCGATACGGCTGGTTGATGTGCGACCTCGAACAGGACCGCTCCGAAATGGCAGGAAATAATGTCGCCCCGGCGCTGACCGCCGCAAGCGCTTTGGAAAATGCGCAAGCGGTTCCCGGTCTGGGTGAAGTTGTCAAAGAGATCAAGGCAGCCATAGCGCAGCCGGAGGAGGGTGCAAACGAGGCCTCTGACGAACAGTGGCTGCCTGCACCGCCTGATCGCCCGGCAAAAAAACTCTCGATGCGTATGCTGGCTTCTGTGCTCGGTTCGGCCATGTTTGTCGCATCGCTCATCTTCCTTGAAGTGGGCAATCTGGAGGTGTTCCGCGCAGCGGGGCGTTACGCGACGAAGGCCGGACTCGTCCCTGCCATCGCCTCAGCCGGGTTGCTCTGGGCAGGCTTCCATTGTCTCCGCCTGAAACGCAAAATCGAGAACACCCCTACCAGTCGGATTCGTTCAATTGCCATGGGGTTGGTGGAAGTGCATGGCCGGGGTGTTCGCAAGTATGCCCTGGTTTCACCGATGAGTGAGTCTCCCTGTATTTATTACCGGGTCCGCAAGTACAGGAAAGACAGTCGCAACCAATGGAAGCTGACCAGCGACATAAACAGTAGTCACGTCCCTTTCCTGGTCGATGACGGCACCGGGATGGTTGCCGTTGACCCCATGCAGGCAACAATCAAAGCCAGGATCAGTCATGCGGGGGTTCCGGGAGAGGCGACGCTGGCTTTTCACGGGGTCAGTCTGAGCGAGGCCGAGATCAATGAAAAATGGGTCGAGGATGTGATTTACGAAGGGACGTCAGTCTATGTCCTCGGTTTCGCCCGGCCGCTGCGGGAGCCGCGGAAGAGCCTGCGCGAGCGGGCCACGGAAAAATTGCGTGATCTCAAGCTTGACCGTCACGCTTTACACCGCTACGATACAGACGGGGACGGTCGGCTCAGTGACGGTGAATGGGATATCGCCAGAAGCGATGCGGAGCAGCAGGCCCTCGGCGAGCACCTGGCGGAAGGGGCCGGTGGCAGGCGCCAGGAGAGCCATGTCGTGATCACCCGGGCGCCACAGCGCGGCATCCCTTTCGTCGTCGCCGAAACCCCTGGCGAAGCAAACCTGACCCGCAACTACCGGCTGGCCAGTATCCCCCTTCTGCTGTCAGGATTGTGTGTCGCCGGCCTGGCCCTCTACTGGTTCCTGGCGTTTATCGGCGTTTGACTTAGAAACGTTTGGAGGTATCAACATGACAGGCTGGATAGTTCTCGGAACCCTGGTTTTTGTCCTTGCTGTGCTGGTTCTCTATGCCATTACAATTTACAATGGCTTCGTGGCTCTGAAGAACAACATCGAACGCAACTGGAGCAATATCGATGTCCTCCTCAAGCAGCGTTACGACGAGCTGCCAAAATTGATCAAGGTCTGCGAGGGGTATATGCAACACGAGCAGAAGACTCTGGAGGCCGTCATCAAGGCCCGCTCCATGGCCAGCCAGGCCCAGACCGATGAGCAGAAAGTCCAGGCCCAGAACATGTTGACGGACACTCTCAAGTCGTTATTCATGGTGGTTGAACGATACCCGGACCTCAAGGCGGACAAGTCTTTCCAGCAGCTCGGATACCGGATTACCGAACTTGAAGACCAGATTGCGGATCGCCGTGAATTCCTCAACGAGTCGGTGAACATATATAATATCCGGGTTGAACAGTTCCCTGATGTCCTCGTTGCCCAACTCTTTAACTTTGCCAAGCGAACCTTGTGGCAAATTGATCCGGAGCACCGGCGGGACGTCAAGGTGGAATTCAAGCACACATAGCCTGGCGGCGAATTCCTGACCACAAGCAAAAAGCGGGCACTTCTTTGAAAGAAGTGCCCGCTTTTGGTTGGTTAACAGAATCGGGAGAAGCGGTTGGCCATGCTTCTTGAGCGCCTTTGCCGTTGTTCTCAGCTCTTGCCCAGTTTCAGGATCACCACCACAATGCTGGCAATACCGACGATGCTGAAGCCGATGGCCATTTTCGTGTAACCCAGGGTGTTGCAGAGCGTCGCCGCTGCCAGACTGCACAGGAACAATGCCCCATATATCAGGAGCTTGGTCGCTTCGCTGGTCTGCTGTCGTTCCTCTGCAAGAGGCTTGTTGCATAGCGGACAATTGGTCAGCTGATCCAGGGTTTCTTCGCCACATTCCGTACAAAGTACCAGTGCCATAATGACCTCCTCTCCAGCGCAGGCTTGGTCGGGGCGCCGCAACAGAGACCGAAGCTCCGACAAGGGATATCGATGAAGTTCATTCACCAGGGGGCGCCGGGCTGGCAAGATTCCTGGTGGACTATCATCAAGGCCGTGAAAACAGCGGCCTGAAAAGATCGATCTGCTTTGGCCGCGCTCGTCTGGGGTCCGGATCCTCCCTAGGAGAGTGCGCGGAGAGTAGTATGGCATCTACAATCATAGAGAAGCTGGCAAAACCACTCAACATAAAAACCATTAATTATCAGCATCTTATGCAATAAATACCATAAACGGTAAAGGCGGGGTGTGGGTTTTCTTTGCGCGTTATGTTTTTTCTGTTGACATATCTGACCAAAAGAGTAATCTATCAACCAGAACATACTTCTTCGTGTTCTACCTCCAAAAACCCCATAGAACCAGTTGCCCCACAGTCCCCTCCAGGCTGTGGGGCTTTTTCTTGTAAGCCAGAATCGGCGCGAATTTCAGATTTTTGCCAATCGGGCACTTCAAAACAATGTAGGATGATAAATTAGACCCTCACTCTTTTTACATAGACTCATGATCGCTTATAATTTAAGAATTTCCAGGTGTCCTTGTTTCCAAGATCCATACTTTGACCACCTGCAAAACCTCAAATCGCACACGTCCTCAGAAGCAATTCATGGAGGCCCACAATGATTCTCTCAACTCCTGCCACCGTTAAGTCAGCACTGGATGCCATTGGCAATACGCCCGTAGTTCAGCTGCAACGCATCGTGCCATCAAAGCATGCAGCCGTATTTGTAAAGTTGGAGTACTTCAATCCAACCGGATCGTACAAGGACCGAATGGCCCTTGCCATGATTGAGCAAGCGGAAATACGAGGGACTCTGAAATCAGGGATGACCGTCGTAGAATACACTGGTGGAAGTACCGGCTCATCTCTTGCATTTGTCTGTGCCGTAAAGGGTTACAAGTTCCACGTTGTTTCTTCGGATGCATTCGCGCCAGAGAAGCTCAAGACAATGAGTGCTCTAGGTGCTCAGCTGGATATAATTAATAGCCCCAGCGGTAAGATTACTTCTGATCTGATTCCTATGCTCATAGCGCGTGCTAAGGAGCTGGGAACACATGACGACAGCTTCATGACTGATCAGTTCAACAATAAAGATTCGCTAATCGGCTATGAGAAAATTGGTGAGGAACTCCTAAAGCAATTTCCTCAGGGGATTGATGCGTTCTGCGGTGGTGTTGGTATTGGCGGCATGCTTATGGGTGTCGCCAGGGTACTCAAACGTGCCAATCCCAAAATCCATATTGTGGCACTCGAACCAGCCTCTTCACCAGTTCTTTCCGAGGGTCGGGCTGGGGAGCACCATGTGGAGGGGCTCGGGGTAGGTTTTTTGCCACCTTTACTTGATAGAACTCTTTATGACGAAGCGCGTGGAATCGATGAAGCTGAGGCGCGTGAGATGTGTCGGCGACTTGCTAAGGAGGAAGGTCTGCTCGTAGGAACTTCTACGGGATTGAATGTTGTTGCTGCCGTGAATCTTGCAAGCGAACTCGGCCCAAACAAGTCCGTCGTTACTGTTGCCTGCGACACTGGGCTGAAATACATGGCCGGAGATCTTTTCGATGCTTAGGGCGTAAATTGCACAGGCCTGATTGCCAGCGTCTGGAACCAAGCCCAAGTAAAGCTCCTGCAAATCAACATTTATAAAACGCGAAGGTCCTCAATCTTTGCATCGGGGGCTTTCTTCCATTGCATAACATATAGTAAAGGTCATGTGTTAATCTCTCCACCTGCACTTCTGTATCCAAGAAATTGAACAAGGTTGAATTGCATTCCTTCCCTGTTATTGTCTTCCCAAATGAATATCAACAGTCACGACAATGATTTCTCTTTAGTGATTTTTTAATCAAACGAACATGGCCGCTTGGTAACAGGTGGCATTTTTTGATTAGTCAGAAAAACTAAAAATCCAGATTTTCACGTTTATTTCACATTTTTTACACATTTCTATCACGCCCTATCCTTTAGAGTGCAACCAAACAAGACGCTCGAAATCTTAAAACGTCTTGAGAAAAATAAATTGCCTCCGGGGTCTTAATCGTTTAAGACCCCTATTTTTTTGAAGTAAGCCATTTCAAATAAAAACTCCTGATAACTAGAATCTTCTCCCCATAGGCCTTTCAGACTGTGGAGTTTTTTTGTGTTACAGGGGGAAATATTGTCGGATGACAAATAACGAGAAAGTAAGCTAAGCACTGGAAAGATCAACTTATGATGGTAGCAACAGTGCGATTGATGTTGCCAATAATCGCAATGGCCGGCCTTCTCGGGGGCCTTGTTTCTTGCAAGAACTTAGTGCAGTCTGACCGACGGGTCGAGCACTTCGAGTTTAGTTCTAGCTCGCAGCTTGAGCAACTCTTCAATGACCTCAACTACAAACCGGAGGATTGGCAGGCTGGCAACCGAGAGGTGCCTAGACTGTACCTCACCGACATCCCTCCGTACTGGCGCGACAATAGCTCCAAAGAGCTGGATGTCGTGACCAAAAAGCAAGTTTTCTTCCAATTCTTTGGTCCCCTGGCCCTGTACTCTAACGAGCTTATTCAGGCTAATCGGGATCGGGTCTCGTCTATTATCGAAGAGCTGCGCGCGGGTGCAACTGTAAGTGAAGAAGACCAAACCTTTCTGTATAAGATAGCTGAGGAATACAAGGTATCCATCGGCAATAACACTCTTGCTGATCACTCACTTCAGGATAAACTGCTGCGTCGTATCGATACCGTGCCACCATCCCTTGTGCTCGCACAAGCCGCCGAAGAAAGCGGTTGGGGAACCTCCCGGTTTGCCATCGAGCACAATGCGCTGTTCGGCATGTGGACGTGGGGTGGCAATGGTGTTAAGCCCTTGAAACAGCGCTCCGAGCTGGGTAACTACAAGATAGCTGTCTACGAAACGCCATTGCAATCAGTTATAGCCTATATGCACAATCTTAACACCCATCAAGCATACGAGAAGCTACGTGAACGACGGGCTGCGCTACGCAAAGCCAGTGCCAAGGTGACCGGATTGGATCTTGCGAGCACGTTGACAAAGTATTCCGAGCGAGGGCAGGTTTATGTGGATTCACTAAGGTCTCTGATCAAGGTGAACAAGCTCCAGCAGGCAGACGACGCCTGCCTCGGCGACGGACCTACAATTTTTCTTATCCCGGTTGGAGAAGGGGCCAACAAAATGGTCCGCAGCTAGAACTTAGTGGTGAGGCTGTAGAAAATCCACATTTCTATAAGTCACTATTTCTAGTGAAAAATAGCCCTTCTCAATTACTTGGGATGGGCCTTCATTATAATTATTGCTGCAACTCATTCTCGAATTACCTAAGAACTTCTAAGCTACATTGTCAACATCGATCGTTGAATTTCAACGAAGCCTAAAATGCGATAATTTCATCAGTAGAGTCAAAAAAGCCCTTTTTTATAAATTCTGCTGGATTGTGTTGAGGTATGCCGAATGGAAGTAGAACGTCATTCTTGCCGATCCTGTAATGTAAGCAAAGCCCCCGATCCGAAGACTGAAAGCTTTCGTGTTTTATAGATGTTGACATTAAGCGCCCTATGTAATCCTCCCCATTTTGCCCCCTCTATGCTGAGACAAATCCGTAGACATCGGCGCAAAAGGGGGAGGAAGTCCCTAAGCCTTCGCCCTTCACTCAGAGTTTGGAGAAACCACTTGCAGCTCGATTGACAGTGGTAAGTGACCTGCTATACCTGTGAATAATCCCACATGAATTGCCGTGGAATTTGGCGTGCAAGCAAGCCGCGTTAAGCGTCGTCAACCTGCCGCCCCATGCCAAAAAGACTTGTCCCGATGAAGATAAGGAGAGAGTATATGAAAAGGGCTATGGTTTTGTTCTGCGTATTCTGTTTAACCTCGATTGCCCCAAGGGGAGAATCCTGACCCTTGATTATTGAGCGTCAGACAGCAACCTTATTTCTTCGAAAGGAAATGCCGGTGAAATTGCTCTCTCTAAACCTGTGCTTTTTAACAGTCTTTTTGCTGTTGTCTATTGCTAACGCCGGGGCGCAGGGGATCACCGTCCAGGACGCCTGGATTCGCGGCATTCCCCCGTCTGCAACAACCACGGCCGCTTTTATGACAATCCACAATACCGGACCTGACGATGCCGTCCTGAAATCAGCGGACTGTGACGTCGCAGAGACCGTCCAAATCCACACCATGGAACAGGTCGGCGAAATCATGCAAATGAAGGAGGTGAGCGAACTCCGTATTCCTGCCAACGGGCAGGCGATCCTCGCTCCGAAAGGCTATCACATCATGCTGATCGGCCTTGTCAGGCCGATTGTCGAAGGAGAGACGGTCGCGCTCTCGCTGAACTTTTCCGACAGGGCAACGGTAGCGGTCGATGCCGTCGTCAAAAAATGGGGATCGATGCCCCCCATGTCCCACCACTGATTCGGTATGGGCGCGCTGGAGGGCAACGCGTGAAAAGAAACCTATTGATAAAATTGGCGTTGACCGGGATCGGCATCTGCTTGCTGGTTATCGTGGGATCTTTTTTTACCGATCCCCCGAAAATGACAGAGCCAGATCCCGCACAGCTTTTCAACCCGAGCGGCAACTTCACCCTCACCGGGACCAGCGGCGAAGCTTTCCAACTACGGGATCTCAGGGGGAACATCGTCCTGCTGTTTTTCGGTTACACCTCCTGCCCTGATGCCTGTCCGAGTACCCTGGCCAAACTTCAGCGTGCATTCAACCTGCTGAGCAAGGAGCAGGTTGAGCACGTGCGAACGGTGTTCATTTCCGTCGATCCCGAGCGGGACAAGCCCAAGCTATTGCAGGAATATGTTGAATATTTCGGCGTCAATGCCATCGGCCTGTCCGGGACCAAAGCGGAAATCGACAACGTTGTGAAAGCCTATCATGCTCATTACATGATCATTCCGGGCCAAACCAGCAACTGGTACTCGATCAATCACACCACCACTGTCTTTCTCCACGACAAACAGGGCAAGGTCCGCTACCGGTTCCTCTACGAGGAAACCCCGGAGCAGTTGGCGGAGGCGATAAGGAAGTATCTCTAAAAAAAGGCTTTATGCAGGCTTCACAAAGAGGTAAAGAGTCCTCATCTCATAGCAGGTTGCAGTTCACAATAGTCTCAAAATCCTGACTTTTGAAATTCAATACTCTCTGCCGATTTTGGAGTTGACCCCCCCGAGCCTAGAAATTTCATTTTTCAACAGTAGACGCCAAATACCCTAAAAACTTTGCCCCAAGCCGCAAAGTTCCCCCTGCCTTGTATGTCCAGCGGCCAAGCAAAACACAAATATTTGGATAAGTCTTGACTCCGGCATGCTTTCAGTTAGTATCTATTAATGATATTTCGCACATTACCAGGCGCCAACTTTAGCGCAGCGTAGAGCTGTCCCGTCTCCTGATTGTGAGGGTTTCCTATGAAAAAAAATAGCCTTATGAATGTCATCGCCCTCTGTTCTGTCTTGGCAGCGGTTGGCATGTTTGCCTATGTTGTCAATCAGTCCAGAATGATTTCGTATCTCTCGAGTGATCCGAAAGTCTGCGTCAATTGCCATGCAATGAATACCCATTATGCGACGTGGCAACACAGTTCCCACCGCGAATTTGCGGGTTGTGCAGATTGCCATCTGCCGAGCGATTCATTTGTCAATAAATGGTTCGCCAAAGCACGTGACGGGTTCAACCATTCGGTGGCCATGACGCTTGGCGATTACGGCAACAATCTGATGATTACCGATAATGCCGCAGCTCGCATTCAGGCAAACTGCGTGAAATGCCACAGTGAGATGGTCTCGCAAATGATGGCAAACCACGACCTCTATACCGCTAACCCTGAAAAAGACCGTAATTGTTGGGACTGTCATCGAACCGTACCCCACGGGACGCTGAATGCCTTGACTGCTGCGGACTTCAATCTCGGTGTCAAGAGCCTTTAGATTTCATCGCCAAGGAGAAACCTGATGAAAAAATCGACCATTCTGACAATTGTTTCTGTCGTCGTAATTATCCCCCTTTTCCTGCTGGGGCTCTCTATCAAAGAGAACCTGGCCGCACAGGAAGCGATCAATGCCGTCCCGAAGATTGCCAAATTTGAATCGCGGAGCGCTGAATGGGGGAAGAATTTTCCGCGTGAGTACGATTCCTACCGAGAGACGAGAAAGAGCGATAAGATCACCGATGTTTTGAAAACAGAACCTGCCCTGGTCGTCATGTGGGCAGGTTATGGTTTTTCCAAGGATTACAATGCGCCGAGGGGACATTACTACGCTCTGGAAGATAACATTAACACATTGCGGACAGGCGCTCCGATGGATGAAAATAGCGGACCAATGCCGACCGCCTGCTGGACATGCAAATCACCGGATGTGCCGAGAGTTATCGACCAAAAAGGGGAGCTCGATTATTTCACGGGCAAGTGGGCACGTCTCGGCAACGAAATCGTCAATCCAATCGGCTGCGCTGATTGCCATGACAACCAGACCATGAAATTGACTGTAACCAGAGACTATTTGAAACGGGCGCTCGACAGCGAAGGCAGTCTGAAATATGCCGATGCCAGCCATCAGGAAATGCGCAGTCTGGTCTGTGCACAGTGCCATGTAGAATATTACTTCAAAAAGACCGACTGGACAGATGCCAATAACGAGAAAAAAACTGCTGTCGTGGTCACCCTGCCCTGGGATAACGGGTTTTCGGCGGAAGCAATGGAGTCGTATTACGACCAGGCAGGTTTCGCCGACTGGACCCACCAACTCAGCAAAGCGCCGATGCTCAAGGCACAGCACCCAGGGTATGAGACGTTCATCACCGGGATACATGGTCAGAATGGTGTGGCCTGCGCCGATTGCCACATGCCCTATGTCCGCGAGGGTGGAGTCAAGTACTCCTCGCACAACGTCCGCAGCCCCCTGGAAGACATGGAAAACACTTGTCTGAACTGTCACAGCAAAAGTGAAAAAGAATTTAAGGATATTGTCCAGCGGAAACTGGACCGGAAGAATGAGTTGTCTCGTATGGCTATGAGCGTTCTGGCACAGGCTCACCTGGAAGCGGCCAAGGCCTGGGAACTCGGTGCCAGTGAGGAAGAGATGAAACTTGCCCTCCAGGATATCCGGCATGGTCAGTGGCGCTGGGATTTTTCCATTGCGGCCCATGGTTCTTTCTTCCACGCTCCGGAGGAGACCCTGCGGGTCTTGGGTAGTGCTATCAACAAAGCACAGGACGCCCGCATCAAGCTGCGGTTGATCCTCGCCAAATACAATGCAGGTGATTACATGGTCCCGGATTTTTCCAGCAAAGAGAAGGCGCAGGCGATCATCGATATGCCATATGCAAAGCTGGTTGAAGAGAAGATGCAATTCCTGAATGGTCTACGCAAAGGCTGGGTGAAGCAGGCAACAGAAAAAGGGCTTTTTGACGCAAAAACAGAAGAAGGAATGGTCTTCAAGGTGTCCTATCAGTAGGCATCCTCAGCGGAATTCGTGAGATCGCCCCTGACAGTAAACTGCTGTCAGGGGCGATGGTTTCGTTATTTATGTCCTTTACTGGTGATAGAAAATCGCTCAACCCACAGCGTACGGCAGGTTGAATATAACGGTCGTTCCTTGCCCTTTGACACTCTCGATCTGAATGCTTCCGCTATGGGCCTCGATGACCTGTTTGACGATGCTCATCCCCAGGCCCAGTCCGCTGATCGCTGTGTTCGATGCATCCGCCCGGTAGAACTTATCAAAAATCCGACTGATCTGTTCGGCATTCATGCCGACCCCCTGATCTTCGATCCTGACCTCCCAGCCTTCTTCTCGCTCTCTGCCCTTGATAATGATCGCCTTCCCCTCGGGAGAATACTTCACCGCATTAGTCAAAAGATTTTCGAGGGCCTGGTTAATGCGATGACGGTCTATCATAATCACGGGCTTTATGGCTTTGTTGGGGAGCTCAAGCTGGAAAATGTGGCTCGGGTTTTGCGTCATGAAAGATTTAACTTTTTTTCTGAGTACTTCCGTTAAATCAATCTCTTGCAAAACCAGTGGGATCGGATCGCCTCTCTCTATGCGACCGATATCCAGAAGGTCTGCTACGATGCGGCTCAGGGCCTCGCCCTTGTCGTAGATCTCACTGATGAAATCATGCTTCTGCTCATCTGTGAAGTGACCGAACTCCTCAGGGTTGCGCAGGAGCTCTGTGTATCCCATCATCGTACTCAGCGGAGTGTTCAGCTCATGAGCTGCGGTCGAGATGAACTCGCTCTTGATCCGATCCATCTCGATCAAGGCTTGTTCTGCGGCTTTTTCAGAAGTGATGTCACGGATGACCAGCAGGATGCACGGCTCATCGTTGACACTGAGGGCGCTGGCTGAAACCAGGCCGGTTTTGATCTGGCCGCCCTTGACGCGAAACCTGGCCTCGTAATTGTTGACCTCACCGTGGTTCTGCAACATCTCCCTGAAAGGCTCCCGCTGGTCCTGATCGGCCCAGAGGTCGAGCTCTTTGGAATTACGATTGAGGGCATCGAGCCGCGAAATTCCGGTCGCATCTTCGAACGCCTTGTTCGTGTCGATAATTCGACCGTCGGCCAATTTGGCAAGGATGACAGGATCCGGGTTTGACTCGAAGGTTTTGCGGAAGCGGTCCTCGCTCTCACGCATTGCTTTTTCGGCTTGTTTGCGGAGGGTTATATCCTGAAAGCTTTCGACCATGCCGATCAATTGACCATCAACATCCCGAAAAGGCCTTGCCGTAACAATAAAGTCCTTGATCAATCCATTGACGTTCTTTGAAACTTCCTGTGCGACCTCTTCATGCCCCTCAATGATCAGCTTAAGAGGACAATTATCAGTATCGCAATGCGCTCCATGCCGCGACTCGTAGCATTTGATTGTCGCTGTGCCACCTTCAATTCTAGGCCAGAGTGAATAATAGGCTTGGTTGGCTTGCAATAGATCAAAATTCACCCCTGTAATATTCATGGGGTTGGAGTTATTCAAGATGTTTTCGAGGGTGTTCCTGGATTTTTCGAGCTCTTCTGTTCGGTTCGCTATCATCTCTTCCAGGTTATTCTTGTGATATTCAATTTGCGTATGCACTTTCTGAAAGCGATGGAAAGAGATGCCAAAGGCAAAGATCACAACGAAGGCTACTGAGTTAACCGCTCCGCTAAAGGGCGAAATCTCCTGCCATATCCCCGCCATGTCGTTCAGCAGCAATATCTGTTTTATCAGATGCCCAAAGGAACGGGACACGGCAAAAAAAACGATGGCCAGAGTGAAGAGGAAGAGGTAGTTAAAGAAGGCATCGTCAGGTCTTTTTTTTGTCAGCTGCCAGGCGAGCCCTGCACACCAACAGGCAATAACCAGCATCAGAACTGAACCAGAAATATCTATGAAGACGACAGGACCCCATGGGGCATTCATTGCTCCATCCTCCATCTTCTTAAAGTAAGCAGTAAGAAAATAAAAGATGGGATCAGAATTAAATGGTCGAGTCTGGTTAGATAATAAAGCGCGTCCTGGAGATTTTCGATCTTGAAAGCCAGGGTAAGGCCATGAGCCGTAATGAACTTTTCTTTTGCTACAAACTCATCCATCCAGTGGCCTGAAAAGGTCGTTATATTCCAAGCGATAAGCAACCAGAGAAAGGTTTTAAACGTCCTCCAGCCGCCTCCTTTCGAGTGTAGCGAGGAAAGACGGAAGAGCAGATATCCCATGCCGAAGGTGAACAGGAGATGGCCGATTTGATGGGAAACCAGGCCCTCTGGCCCACCATGGGTCTGAACCGCCCAGACAGGGGGCGCTGCCAGCATGGAGACAACAGAGGTTGCCACGGCGATGGCAATGCTCCTGGCTGCCATCGTTGGCAATGAAGAGTCTCTGCGTTTGGACGGGGTGCGTTTATGGTCTTTACAGGTTTTTAATATCATCCGGTGTCCCCGTTCATAACCTCTCGCAGTCAAGGTAGAATCTACCTCAGTTCAGGTAAGTAGTCAAAAGAATGGGTTGTCGTGGGGCATGGTAGCGGTGGTTAAAACGAAGGTTATGCCGAAGAGTTGTGAGTGACGCGAAAGCTTCCGCGCAAAGAAAAAGCCCCCACGGTCGGTATCGTGGGGGCTTCTATCTAGTGGTGCCCAGGGACGGAATCGAACCGCCGACACGAGGATTTTCAGTCCTCTGCTCTACCGACTGAGCTACCTGGGCGGAAGAACGTTTTGTAACGAAAAGCGCGGTTTATGTCAAGGAAAAAGCAGGTAGTGATTCTTTCCTTGCTTTCCGCCCTGCTTTTTGTTACCAAGAAGCACCGCAACATATTATGTAAGGTGGCATCGGAATGAAATATCAAGGCTGGTCGTTTGCAGGTTTTTCCTTTTGGTTCGGCAGTTTTTTTGGACTGCCTGGCCGGGGTGACGTCTGTTGACAACGAACTGTCGATAGAACTACCGAAACCACGGGCAGGCTCGATCAGGGGCGCCGGTGGTTTTTTCGTTTCGGGGAAGTAAACGATGAAGGCCGCCGGGTAAACCCTGTCGGCCTTTACCGTATGACCTGAACTTTCCCGAAGGAGCAGACCAATGATTATTGTTATGAAAAAAGGCGCCAGTAAAAACCAGCTGGCCGACGTCAAACAGCGCATCAAGGATCTGGGTTACAAGCCCCACGTTATCCACGGCGAGACCCGCAACGTGATTGGCGCTGTTGGCGATGAGCGAGGCAAGTCGGTCCTGCAGTCAATCGAATCAATGCCAGGCGTGGAAAACGTGGTGCCGATCCTCAAGCCCTACAAATTGGCAAGCAAGGAAGTCAAACTGGAGCGAACAGTTGTTGAAATCGCTCCCGGCATAGCGGTCGGTGGTGATCAGCTTATTGTCATGGCCGGACCCTGTTCGGTGGAGAGCGAGGCACAGATCCTTGAAACGGCCCGTGCCGTCAAGGCCGCCGGAGCCACGGTCCTGCGCGGTGGCGCATTCAAGCCCCGCTCCAGTCCCTACTCTTTTCAGGGGATGGAGGAAGATGGGCTCAGGTTGCTGGCTATGGCTCGCGCTGAGACCGGGTTGCCGATCGTCACCGAGGTTGTGAACCCTCGTGATGTCGATCTGGTTGCAAAGTATGCTGATGTGATGCAGGTCGGGGCGCGTAACACCCAGAACTTTGCCTTGCTCAAAATGTTGGGTAAACTCGACAAGCCGATTTTGCTCAAAAGAGGGATGGCAACGACCATCCAGGAATTCCTCATGAGTGCAGAGTATATTCTCTCCGAAGGGAACCAGCGGGTGATCCTCTGCGAACGCGGTATCCGTACCTTTGAAACAGCGACCCGTAACACACTCGATATCTCTGCAATTCCGGTTCTGCAAGAGCAGACCCACTTGCCGATTATTATCGATCCTTCGCATGCGACCGGTCACGCTTCTCTGGTGCCGAGTATGTGCTACGCCTCCGTGGCTGCAGGTTGCGACGGTCTGATCGTCGAAGTCCACCCCCATCCGGAGACCGCAGCAAGTGATGGCCCGCAATCGTTGCGCCCTGCCGAGTTCCAGGCAATGATGGTAAAGCTCGCCGAGTTTGCGAAAGTGGCGGGGAAAAAACTTTAGGACAAGGGACGCGTGGCGCGGGACGAGTAGCGCGAAAAAACATTTAAAACGCAATCACACAAAGAGAACCCATAAGTATTTATTTTCGGGGCTATAACCAAAAAGAAGATTTTTATCGCAGAGCCGCAAAGAATGCAGAGTAAAAACCTTATTTTGGGGAAAAATGACTTTGCTTTAGGGATTCTCCTCAGCGACTCTGCGTCTTTGCGTTAATTAGTAGGAGTGGAGATGTTTCTGATTCCCCTAAACCAGATTGAAAGTGTCGACCTGGTGATTCATGCTTTGCGCGCCGCTGGTGGAGAAGCCGACTGCACCATGTGCCCGGTGCGCAAGGTTTGTACGAAACAATGCCTGGCCGTGGCGAAGGGTATTCAACAGATGGTTGCCACGAGCGCGTTGCCGACCATGGCCGTTCTGCGTGATGCCGCCGAAGAGGACCCGCCCGACAAGCCTGATGGCGACGGCCCCGGTCCGTCACATCTGAGGATTGTCAAATAACTTTCGGTTCGGACCGATATCTTTCACCGTACAGGGAAAACGATCATGAACTTTGCGAAACTTGCCATGGAAGTCCCGGAGATCCTCTTGCCCGGGCGGGACGTTGACCTGCATCGCTGGGCTGTGATTGCCTGCGATCAGTATACTTCGGAGCCGGAATACTGGGCAGACGTCGACCGGCTGGTTGCCGATCAACCGTCAACCCTGCGCCTGATTTTCCCTGAAGTTTACCTGGAGGACGACGACGGTGATGCGCGGATTGCCAGGATCAACGCCAGCATGAATCAATATGTTGCAGACGGTGTCCTGGTTGCCCAGGACCGGGGGTTCGTCCTGCTCGATCGCAAAACCGGTCACGTCGCTTCACGCAAGGGACTGATCGTAGCGCTCGACCTCGAAGCCTACGATTACCGGCCTGGCACCAAAACGCTGATCCGGGCTACCGAAGGGACGATCGTCGACCGGCTGCCGCCGCGGATACGTGTGCGCGAAAACGCCGCCATTGAACTGCCGCACATCATGGTGCTGATCGATGATCCGGAGCAGACAGTCATCGAGCCGTTGTTTGAGGAAGCCCTGGAGAAGGTGTACGACTTTGAACTGATGCAGGGTAGCGGGGCCCTCCGGGGTTGGAAGGTTGATCAGCCGGCGCTGCTGGGTCAGGTGGCCAGCGCCCTGGCCGCTCTTGCCGAGAAAGAGCGTTTCCAGCAACGCTATGAGGTTGAAGATGACGAGGTGATGCTCTATGCAATGGGCGACGGCAACCACAGCTTTGCGACGGCAAAGGCGATCTGGGAGCAGCTCAAGTCCGCTGCGGCAGATCCGGCAGAGGTCATGGACCACCCGGCCCGCTATGCGCTGGTCGAACTGGTCAATGTGCATGACCCGGGCCTTGAGTTCGAAGCAATCCACCGGGTCGTGTTTAATGTGAGTGTCGATGATCTGCTTGAAAAGGCTGACCAGTATTACCTGAAGGCCGGAACTCCCTGCGCCGTGGAGAAATACCCCGGTCTTGATGAGGCGACCGCCGCCGCCGAGGCGGCCGGTGCGGCCCACGCGATTGCCTTTGTCACGGCGGACGGTTTTGCTCTCCTGCGGGTCGATCAACCGTCGTTGACCCTCGAGGTTGCAACCCTGCAGAACTTCCTCGATGATTACCTGAAGGGCAACCCGCAGGCGCGCATTGATTACATTCATGGCGACGATGCGGTCACCCGTCTCGGCGGCCAGAAGGGCAACATCGGTTTCTACCTGCCGTCCATTTCGAAGCACGATCTATTCCGCACGATTGTGCGTGACGGAGCCCTGCCCCGGAAGACTTTCTCCATGGGCGAAGCGGATGAAAAACGCTTCTACCTGGAGGCGCGCAGGATTACCCGCTGAGCCCATTGACAACCTGCCGGAAAAGGTGTAAAAACGGCCTTCCGGTAGGCTTTTGCACAACCTGCTGAAAGCAGAAATCGCCGACCATGACAACCCTTGTGGGTGGGGCGGCGTTTTCTTTTTAACCATTCATGTTTTGCTGGAGCCCGTGATGAACAAGGTTCGTACTTATAACAAGATTTCCGTCAAAGGTCTGGAGAAGTTTTCTCTCGACAAATATGAAATTGCCAGCGAGATCGGCACCCCCGATGCGATTATGCTGCGCAGCCACGTGCTGCAGGCGCAGGACATTGAGACCTCCGTCAAGGCGATCGGCCGAGCCGGCGCCGGGGTCAACAATATTCCGGTTGATAACTGCACCGAGCGCGGCATCGTGGTGTTCAATGCGCCGGGGGCCAATGCCAACGCGGTCAAG
Source organism: uncultured delta proteobacterium (assembly GCA_963715335.1). GTDB lineage: Bacteria > Desulfobacterota > Desulfuromonadia > Desulfuromonadales > BM103 > JAFDBW01. The sequence goes on along the minus strand of CAVQRZ010000001.1, from coordinate 80,654 downwards.
GAACTCGCACTTGCGGCCATGTTGCTCTCGACGCGTGATATTGTCGGCGCAATAGAGTTCGTCCGCAAGGAGGGGCCTGGCAAAACTGCCGAAGAGCTGCACAAGCTGGTCGAAGGTGGCAAGAAGACCTATGGCGGGACCGAACTGAAAGGCAAGGTCCTCGGCGTCGTCGGCCTTGGCGCCATCGGCTCCCTGGTTGCCGAAACCGGTCTGATGCTCGGCATGAAAGTGCTTGGCTACGACCCGGCCCTCTCGGTCGAGGCGGCCTGGCGACTGTCGCGCGATGTTCAGCGCATGGAAAACATGCAGTCCTTGTTGTCCAAGGCGGACATTGTGACATTGCATCTGCCTGTCCTTGAAGCCACCCGCAATTTGGTCAACAAAGACCTTATCGACAGCTTCCGCCGGGGTGCGACCCTGATCAATCTCTCACGGGAAAAAGTCGTTGACACAGAGGCTATTCTGATGGGCCTGGACAATGGCAAGATCGGCAAGTACATCACCGATTTCCCGGTTGTGGAGTTGATGGGCCACGATAAAGTGGTTGCGATTCCGCATCTTGGCGCCAGCACCGAAGAGGCTGAGGAAAACTGTGCCATCATGGTTGCCGACCAGCTGATCGATTTCCTGGAGAATGGCAACATCAGGAATTCGGTTAATTTCCCCAACATCGCCCTTGAACGCAATGGCGGCTTCCGGCTTGCCTTCTCTAACCGGAACGTGCCGAAAATGCTTAACCAGGTTCTCTCGATTCTGGCCGACCGCAACATTAACGTGATCGACATGATCAACAAGAGCCGCAGCGACGCTGCGTACAATATTATCGATATCGAGCAGGAGCCGACCCCTGAACTGATCCAGGCCCTCGAAGATATTGATGGAGTCATCAAGGTGCGGACCCTTTAACGGGTATCCAGTATTCAGAATTCAGTATCCAGAATTCTGAATTCTTGGTCCTGGATTCCCTGGCAATTCAAACAGCATAGTGCTGAACAGTTTCTACATATCAATGTAAGGACAACAGGAGGAGACGATGTCCCAGGTTTATAATTTCGGGGCCGGTCCGGCGATGCTGCCAGTCCCGGTCATGGAACGGGTTCAGAAGGAATGGTTCGATTTCCAGGGGCTCGGTGTTTCGGTCATCGAAGTCAGCCATCGTGCCAAGCAGTTCGAAAAAGTCCTGGTCGATGCCCAGAACCGTTTTCGGCAACTGACCAACCTGCCGGACAATTACAAGATCCTCTTCGTCCACGGTGGGGCGCGTATGCAGTTTGCCGCGCTGCCGCTCAACCTGGCCGATCGTTCCCCGAGCAAGAAATGCCTGTATGTCGAGAGCGGAAACTTTGCCAAGCTGGCCCACAAGGATGCCAAGCCATTCGGTGACATTCGTGTGATTGCCAGCAGCGCCCAAACCAACTACGATCGCATTCCGGCGGTTACCCCCGAGATGGTCGACCAGGACGCTGCATACCTGCATGTGACCGGCAACAACACCCTGTACGGATCACGCTGGCAGACTTTCCCTGAGACCGGGAGCGTGCCACTGATCGTTGACCAGACCTCTGAAATGCTCTCGAGGGTCCTGGACTTTAGCCAGTTCGGCTGTGTCTACGCCGGTTTGCAGAAGAACCTCGGGCCCTCCGGAACCGCTATCGTGGTGATCCGTGAAGACCTGCTCGAATACGCTTCCGCGCAGACTCCGACCCTGCTCAACTACAAGGTTTGTGCTGCCGACAATTCACTGACCAACACGGCCAACACTTTTGCCATCTATGTAACTGGCCTGGTCCTGGAATGGCTGCAGGAGCAGGGTGGCGTCGCAGCGATTGAAAAAGTCAACGAACAGAAGGCCAAAATCCTTTATGATCTGATCGATGGCGGCGACTATTACCGTGGCGTGATATTGCCCGAATGCCGTGGGACCATGAACGTGAGCTTTAACCTGGCAACCCCTGAGCTGGAGGAGAAGTTCCTCAAGGAAGCCGGCGCCCTCGGCCTCTATGCCCTGCAAGGGCATCGCAGCGTCGGTGGCATCCGCGCTTCGATCTACAACGCCATGCCGCTGGCCGGTGTTGAGATCCTGGCCGGGTTCATGAAGGAGTTCGAGAGGAAAAACGGTTGATAGCTAAGGGACACTTTTACAGAAAAGTGTCCCCTGGAAATGCATGGGGACACTTCCAGAGGGGGTGTCCCTTTTTCATTAGGAGACTGGCGTGACTGATCAGGAACTCAATGGAGAACCCGACTGGGAGCTGTTCGATGCGCCTGCCCTGGTTGGAGAAACCCTGCGATTCGTCTCGGGAGACCAGACCGGCAATCGTTTCCGGATCAAATACTTCCGTGACCGGGAGAGCCATCTGGTCGCACGGGTCTGGTTCGGTCCGGTCACCGAGGGTCCTCCCGCGCACGCTCACGGCGGCAGTATCGCTGCAGTCCTTGATGAAGTTCTCGGTTTGGCCGCCTGGGCGGCAGGACATCAGGTCGTGGTCGGCAACCTGAACGTCAACTTCCGCAATCTGCTGCCGATCAAAACCGTGGTGCAGGTGACGACGCGCATCGTTTCCGTGCAGGGCCGCAAGGTTATGGTCCATGGCGACGTCTGCAGCCTGGATGGTACGCTTTACGCCAGCGGTGAATGTCTTTGCATAAAGATCAATGCGCAGGCCCTCGAAAAACATAGCAAGGCCGGCGGGTAAGGTATCGGTACGGAGTTTACGCAGAACACCCGACATAATTTTATTCCCTCTGCGCCCTTTGCAGCCGGGTGTTAAAAGGTTAAGATCTAATTCCCAAGAAGGATATCCAGCTTATGAAAGTCATTGTTACCGACGAAATTTCCGAGATGGGCCTCGAACTCCTGCAGAACGAACCGCGCATAGATTTGGATGTGCGGCTTGGACTGGGTAAAGCCGAACTCCACCAGATCATTGGCGGCTACGATGCCATCATCACCCGTTCGGGCACCCAGGTTGATGCGGAGCTCCTGGACCACGCAAAAAACCTGAAAATGATCGCCAGGGCCGGGGTCGGTATCGACAATGTCGATGTGCCGGCGGCCAGCGAGCGCGGTATCATCGTCGTCAACGCGCCGTTCGGCAACACCAACTCGGCGGCAGAGCATTCCATGGCTTTACTGCTGGCCCTGTGCCGCAACGTTCCGGATGCCAATGCCAGCCTGAAGAGCGGGCAATGGCAGAGAGCCCCTTTTACCGGTTATGAGCTTCGCCACCGGACCATGGGAATCGTTGGCCTCGGCAAGGTCGGTGGTCGCGTGGCGCTGCGGGCCCGGGCGTTTGAGATGGAGGTCGTCGTTTACGACCCTTACATCAGCGAAAAGCGGGCGACCGATTTCGGTACCCGTCTGGTGTCTCTGGAAGAGCTTGTCGCTTCGGCGGATGTTATCTCAGTACATACCCCTCTGAATGCCGAAACCCGCGACCTGGTGACCGCAGAGCATTTCTCCCGCATGAAAGACGGTGTCCTGATCGTCAACTGCGCCAGGGGCGGCATTATCAGTGAAACGGCGATGCTCGAGGCGCTCGAGAGTGGCAAGGTGGCCGGGGCAGCCTTCGACGTCTGGAGTGAGGAGCCGCCCAACAATGAGACATTGAAAAAACTGATTGGCCATCCTCGCATGGTGGTCACACCTCACCTCGGCGCCAACACCTTTGAAGCCCAAACCAATGTGGCGGTTGATGTCAGCCGTGAAATCCTCAACCTTCTTGATGGCAAGCCGGTGGAGAATGCCGTGAATATCGCCCGTTTCGATCCGGACCTGATGGCCCAGATGCGCCCCTTCATGACCCTCGCGGCAGTGTTGGGCGACTTCATCTCGCAGCTGGCGCCGGAGAATCCTGGCAAGGTGTCATTCAACTACACCGGTAAACTCGCGGCCTATGACTGCATGCCGATCACGGTGGCAGGTCTTGCCGCACTGCTCAACCGCTGCACGGACCAGGAAGTCAACATGGTCAACGCCAACCTGATTGCAGAACGCCGCGGTCTGGTTGTCGAGCAGAGCCGATCTACCGAATCTGAATTTTTCTCCAACCTGATCACGCTGAGCCTGGAGACGCCGCAAGGCAAACGCACGATCGCCGGGACCCTGTTCGAAGGGACGCCGAAGATCGTCAGAATGCGTGATTTCGATACCGACTTCACCCCCGAGGAACACATGCTGGTGATGACCTACGAAGACCGTCCGGGCCTGATCGGCAGGATCGGCACGATTCTGGGTGAGGCCGAAGTCAATATTGGCGCCATGAATCTGGGCCGCCGGGGTAAGGGGGGCGAGGCGATGGTGGTCCTTTCCGTCGACTCACCGATCGATGATGCGATCGTGGCAAGGTTGAATGAAGCGGTCGGCGCACGATTTGTCAAGGCTGTGCATTTGAAGTTGTGATGCGCAGCACGAGATGCTTGATGTAGAAGTTTAACTGCCTGCAGTGGTGCGGGGCAATGATCCACACCTCTTCAGGTTGCTGAAAAAGTTCATCACGATAGACAAGGGCAACAGATGGTTAATCTGTTGCCCTCTTGCTTTATTCTTAAGAGCGAACAAAGGTCATCCGAAGACTTGCCCTGCGTGGCAGGGCTCCCAGAAGCAGTGTCTATCCTTTTGAATTTGTTTGTAACTAAAAAGGTATACGTTGGTTTATCAAGCACAATGCAATTATAGGCCACCGGGTCAAGAAAGCAGTTTCGTGAGGCCCCCTGCAACGGGCCGGATCCCGTGCACATAAGCCGCCAGAAACCACGAAAATCATGCATACGTCCATGCCCAGCGCAGCGCAGGCCCTTTTCTGCTTACTCTTTTAGGCCAGTAAAAGAGTAAGGCGCCGTCGGGGGGCGCGACCCCCAGATTCAGGTCTTTTCTTGATTTTTATCTCCTTTGATAATTCCAACCCCTGGAAAGCAGAACCGGCGGGTCGCGTCCCGCCAGACGCCATACTTTTGTCCGGCAACAAAAGTATGCAAAAGTGCCTTCTCTTAGCAGAGGGCTATAGACGTTCGCGAAGGGGATATGGCTTTAAGGGAAAGCAGCGGAGACGAACCGGCCCTTTACAGGGGGCCTCGCGGTACTGCTGTCAAAATGGGGTGGCAGAATCATACCGATGAGACATCTTGTAACCTGCAGGTGCGGAACTTAAAACCATTCTATCTTTGAATTCCAGAGAACAATAGACAAGGGCAACAGATTAACCATCTGTTCCCCTTCGGTTACTCAAAATCATGTCCGTTCGGTTCACTCGATAAACAGCGGGTCACTGCATTTCGGTACCAGCCCACGCGCTTCCGCCCTGATCATCAGCGTCTCCACTGCAGCAACGCCCTCCTCTCCAAGGTCCAGAGAGAAATCATTCACGTAGAGCTTGATGTGTGCATCGATCACCTGTTCATCCAGCTCCTGGGCGTGTTCCCTGATGTAGTCGCGCGGCTCATGCGGATGCTGCCGGGCATATTCAAGGCTGGACCGGATGGCCCGCTCGGCGGCCTGGATCGTCGCGCTACCGAGATCTCGCCGGGCGAGGATCCCGCCGAGGGGGATCGGCAGGCCGGTGTCTGTTTCCCACCAGGCGCCGAGATCAAGCACCTCGTGAAAGCCCGCTTGACGATAGGTGAAGCGGGATTCGTGGATAATGACCCCGGCGTCGGCCTCACCGCGCCTGAGCGCCGGCATGATCTGGTCGAACGGCACCACCAGCAGGTCGTCATAGCCGGCGCCATAAAGCTGCAACAGCAGGTTCGCCGTCGTCAGTTTGCCGGGAACCGCAATGCGCCTGCCGCACAGTCTGTGCATATCGACCGCTCTCGGTGCAATCACCAGCGGCCCGCAGCCGCGACCCAGGGCGCCGCCGCTGCGCAGCAAAACATATCGGTCGCGCAGGTGGCCGAAGGCATGATAGGAAATTTTCGTCAGGTCGAGGTGGCCATCCATGGCCAGCCGATTCAGGGTTTCTACGTCTTCCAGTCGCGTCGCCACGGAAAAACCGGGCGAAGCGATTCTGCCGTGCGTGAGGGCATAAAAGATGTAGGTGTCATTTGGACAGGGGGAGTAGCCGAGGCTCAGGGTTCTCATCCTATGGTTCCGGCCATTTCTCGAGCATATGGATGACAGCTTCCTGCGCAACCGTCATCCCGGCCGCCAGGTCCCAGCGGCCGGTGTCGCGGGTTTCCACCAGGTTCGAAATGCCGCGTATCTCCAGGAGCGGGACGGAGAACTGCCGGCAGGCGAGGGCGACGGCGGCCCCTTCCATGTTTTCACAGATCCCGCCGGTACGGCGTTCGATCTCAATTGCCCTGGTTGTGGTCCCCGTGCAGGTGGAGACGGTCACGAAAGGCCCCTTTGCCAGCTTTATCCCCTGTTTTTCCGCCAGGCCCTGAAGGACGGACTGTGCCCGTTCCCGGAGCGGTCTGTCGGTTGGCCAGCAGTTAAAAAAAATCTCGTCATCCCGGCGCATGGCCAATCCCATGGCCGCAAGATCCTCGAAGCCTTGGGCTGTGGCAATCCCTTCGTCACCAAAAATCTCGGTGCTGGCGAGCGCCAGGTCGCCGATCTCCAGGCCCGACTTCTGGTAGGCCCCACCGCAGCCGAACAGCAGGAGCGCCTCTGGCTGACAATGGTGCAACAGGGTAATCGTGGCCGCGGCCGCGGCCGCCTTGCCAATGCCGCCATGGGTCAGACAGACGTCCTGACCATGAACCCGCCCGGTCAGCATGACCATGCCGTGGACAACCTCCCGGGCGGAACCCTCAAGGGTGTCTCTGAGCAGGGCAGTTTCTTCGGCAACGGCAGCTAGAAGGGCAATCATAGGGTCGGGGGCTGGGGGCTGGGGGCTGGGGGTTAAAGACCTGGATTTCCCAGTCACTGACCTCCAGCCCCCAGCCCCCGCATCTAAGGTTTATACCAGCCGTGACGGATCAGATCCCGGCGGAGTTCATAACCGGCATTGCCGATGACGCCATTGTACCAGAAATGTTCTTCCGCAGGCGTTCTGCCCGGGTCGTCCAGTCGCTTCCTCTGGTCGATCAGAAGCTGACGGAACTTTTCGTCAGGCTCCTTGAGGACATCCATGATCCGACTCTTGAGGGGATCTTCACAGGACGAGGTGACCTGATGCAGCACATCGCGCAGCTGCAGCCCCATGCGGTACTCCCACAGGTCGCCCTCGAAACCGCCGCAGCATTCCTGGACAAAATCATTCCAGTCGAGGAGCAGGCTGCCGAAATCGTCGCCGGCGATTTCATCATAGCCAGGGTGCCGGCTGAGGATCTCATCAATCAGCTTTTGTTCATTCCGGGAAAAGAAAAAGGACAGGCTCTCTTCGACCGGGTACATGCCGAGTTCGTCGACCAGTTCCTGGCAGAAGTAGGCGTAGTCAAGGTCGCGATCACTGTAGTCCTGCAGACAGGGGGGCAGGTTCTCCCGCTCCAGACAGAGCAGGGACAGGTGGTCGTGGCCGAGCTCAGTATGCAGAAGCAGGTCAGGTCGATGACGAATTCCGGCTTTGCTGAGCAGGTGCGTCAATTTCAGGTGGTTGTCGGAGAAAAAAGTCAGAATCTTCTCCTCTGAGAAGAACATTTCCTGGCTGGAGCGGTTATTGGCCAGGCCGAAGCCGACGAAACCATCATGCATCAGGCGGTCCCAGTATGGAGCGATGGCGGTAATGATTTCGTTGACCGGCATGTAGGGTGAATAGTGAATCGTCGGGGCTGGGGAATCCTGATCGTTGGCGTTCGGTTCCGTGGTGTAAAACTCGAGAATGAAGAAAGCTTCGTCGGGGATGCTGTAGGCAAAATCCTTGAATGCAGCCTGGATCTTTTCAGGGCGGGCAAGAATGGAAAAGTGATAGGTATCGCTGGAGTTTTCCAGCAGGGAAAAGCTGTAGCCTTCCTGCAGGTGTCGCGAGCGCCGTTTGGCCTGCGGCCAGAGCTGCACACCGACAGGAAAATTTGAAAAAACATCCGACAAGCAAGCCCCCGCTCTACTTAAGTACAATCAGGCAACGACTGATTATACTTTATTCCACATGATGCGGCAATCCTCTTGACGAAGTCAACTCTAGCGAATCGCTGGATGATTGTGATGCAACGCCTGTAATTTCGCGTAGGTACCCCGGTTTGGAGAGCTGCGCAGAAAGGAGTTATGAAAAATCAAAAAGGTTCTCTAAATAGGTGTTTAATATAAGTAAACAGGTTTTATCTAAAATAAATTTTTAATTGACTTCACTGGTAACATGGGCTATACCCATGCGGTGGATAAAACCCTATTTTACTGTGGGCGGCTGCAGGGCATTTCCACTTCCCTTAGCGAATCAGTCGTTGTGGATTTTTATATAGCTGTCAACCGGCAGGGCCCTGGCCCGGCCGGTTGAAAAACTCTAGCGAACAGAGGAATCAAAGATGGCCAAAAAAGCGATTAAACCGTCACTGAAGAATCCATTTGCTCCACCGGAACAAGTCGAGTTCACCATCCCTGGTGAAGTTGCCGGGGTACGCGGCGGCTACGAAGAGGTTATGCAGGAAGGTTACGACCTGATCCAGCGCCCGATCAAATCCGTTGCCGTCGGCCAGATTGAGAAGCAGCACTTCAAGAAGCGGATGACCGTCTGGGAGCGGATCAAGGTCCTGACCCAGGAAGAGCCGAACGTGCTTTACCAGAACTGGGGCAAGAATCTCGACGGCGCCTCGCTGGTGACCGGGATTCTCAATATCAACGGCCGCGATGTCGGCGTCTATGGCCACGACTTCACGGTCCGCGCCGGTTCCATCGATGCAACCAACGGCAACAAGCTGGCGCGTATGTTTTATATGTGCGGTGAGAAAGGTCTGCCCCTGATCGGCATGAACGACTCGGCCGGTGCATATGTCCCTGCCGGTGTCGGCGGTCTCGACGGTTATGCGGAGGCCTTTACCGCCCTGCGCAAGATCAGCGGTGTGGTCCCGACCGTCATGTGCATGTTCGGGTTCAATGCCGGTGGCGGCTCCTACCTGCCGCGGCAGGGGAGCTTCGTTATCCAGCCGAACGATACCTTTTTCGGTCTGACCGGCCCGGGCGTCGTCAAGTCCGTGCTCGGCGAAGACATCAGCCCGGAAGAGCTGGGTGGCCCCAAGGTGCACGGCGCCTCCGGTGTCGCCGACCTGACCGTCGCCGATGAGACCGCCGCCCTGCGGACCGCGTCACGACTGGTCAGCTACCTTCCTGACAACAACTTCAGCATGGCGCCTTTCCAGGAAACCAGCGATCCGCTTGATCGCAAGACCTGGGAGATCAACACCCTGCTGAAAAAAGCGTTCAACTCACCGACCGGCTTCAACACACCGTTCGATGTCTCGATCATCATCCAGCAGATCTGCGATCACGGCGACTATTTTGAGATTCAGTCTGAGCGCTCCAGGGAAGCAATCACCGCCTTCGGTCGTCTCGGCGGCAACGTGGTCGGCTTCGTCGCCAACAACAGCGCCGTGTCCTCCGGGCAGATCGACTGCGACTCGGCGGTCAAGATTGCCCGTTTCGTGCGTTTCTGCAACATCTACAACATTCCGCTGATCTTTATGGAAGACACCACCGGCTTCCTCCCGGGCCGTGAGCAGGAAGCCCGCGGCATCGTCCAGGCCGGTCGCTCGATGCTCGATTCGATCGTCGATGTGCGCACCCCGCGGATTCTGCTGATTCTGCGCAACGCCTACGGCGGCGCCTATGCTTCCTTCAACAACTACCCGACCGGCGCGGACCTGGTCCTCGCTCTGCCGACCACGCGCCTGGCAGTTATGGGCCCGGCCGGCAAGGAATTCGTCTATAAGACGGAATTGCGCAAGATCCGCGGCGCCATCAAGCAGATGGTGGCCGAAGGAACCCAGGCGCGCATCAAGGCTGGCGTGGAAGGGGCCGAGGCGAAAAAGGATGCCGAAGCCGAAGCGGCGGAATGGCTGAAGAACCAGGAAGCAGCACTCAACCTGCGCTACGAAAAAGAACTGATGAACCCGAAAGAGGGTCTGGCCCTTGGTTCGATCTCCTCGCTGGTTATGCCGACCGACCTGCGCAAGGTCCTCGGTGAGAACATGAACTTCCTGCTGCGGCACTATCAGCCGTCAACCTGGCAGGATGTCCAGCGCGAGTTCCATTAACAGAACGCATTTAATTGATCATTAAGCGAATCAAGGTTTCGATTTGGAGATAACCAATGGCACAAAACGATAATTACATGAACAATCCACTGATTCATCGCGATCGCCGCCTGAGCAAGTCCGACTCCGAGTGGGTCCGATCCTTCTCGTGCGAAGACCTCAAGCCGCTGATCGTCTGCCGCGGTCCGATTCGCCTCGAGGCGATGACCGTCTACGAAGAGATGGGGATCAGCCATTACGGCATCCTGCTCTCCGAGAAAGATTCGATTGTTTATCCGAATGCGCTCTCTCCCGAGCTGCGCATGTTGACCGACAACAGTCGCGTGCACCGCGTGCCCGATTACACCGGGGCCTCCAAGGAAGAGCGCGTCGAGCGGATCGGCCAGATCATCCAGATTGCCCATGACAACGGCTACGACTCGATCTTCGCCGGTTACGGATTCATGGCTGAGGACGACGAGTTTGTCCAGGCTATCGAGGATGCCGGCCTCAAGTTCGTCGGCCCCTGTGCCGCCACCCAGCGCGGTGCCGGCAAGAAGGACGAGGCCAAGCGGACCGCGCTGAGCGTCAATGTTTCGGTAACGCCTGGTATCGACAACATGACCTCCCGCACCCTGGTCGCCAAGCATCCAAGCCGCGCGGCGCTGCTGGCCGTTGTCAAGGCTGAAGGGCTCAAGTGCGACAAGGAGGTGCTCGACAATAAAAATCTCGCGCTGGAAGAGCTGGCCGATCATATCCTGATGGCGTCCTACGGCAAGGGGATCGACCTCTTCACCATGGATGAGCTCGGTGCACAGGTTGAAAAAGAGTGCTTCGACATGTTCAAGAAGTACCCCGGTGCCCGGATCCGCCTCAAGGCGATCGGCGGTGGCGGCGGCAAAGGCCAGCGCATCCTCGGCGCCTCCCTGCTGACCAAAAAGAACCCGACCGATGCCGAGATCAGGAAGGCTGCCTCGACGGCACCGGAACTGGTCCGCGAAGTCCTGCTTGAAGTCAAGGCGAACGGTGTCGGCGACAACAAGAACGTTCTGGCCGAGCTGAACATCGAACAGACCCGCCATAACGAGATCCAGCTGCTCGGCAACGGCGAGTGGGCGATCGCTCTCGGCGGCCGTGACTGCTCGCTGCAGATGCACGAGCAGAAATTGCTGGAAATCTCCGTGACCCAGGAAGCCCTGGCCGAAGAAATCAAGAAGGCCAAGAAAGCCGGGCTCAAGGCCCAGGCCGCAGCGCTGGAGTCAGATCTCAAGGTGCTGCAGCGGATGGAAGAGGAGTCCGAGCGCTTCGGCATCGCGGTCGGGCTTGACTCGGCGTCGACCTTCGAATGTATCGTCGACCGTGATCGCCACTACTTCATGGAAGTCAATACCCGCATCCAGGTTGAGCATCGCGTTACCGAGCTGGTCTACAAGCTGAAGTTCACCAATCCGAAGAACAAAAAAGACTTCTTTATCGTCGAGTCGCTGGTCGAGGCGATGGCTCTGTTGGCCAGGCACAAGGAGCGCCTGCCGCGTCCCGAGCGCCTGCCGCGCTTCGGCGCCGGTGCAGAAGCCCGTCTCAACGCGACGGACAGCTCCCTGTCGCCGAGTGCCGGCGGCTATGTCCGCTACTGGTCGGCGCCGATCGAAGGTGAAATCCGTGATGACCAGGGGATCTGCATCAAGAACCCGGACACCAACCAGTTCATGCGCTACCATCTGGCCGGCGCCTACGACTCGAATATCGCCCTGTTGCTGACCAAGGGGGAGGATCGTCTCGACAGCTACGAACAGCTTGCCAAGGTTTTGCGCAGTACGGTTTTGCGTGGCAGCAATCTGGCGACCAACCTGGAATTCCACTACGGCCTGGTCAACTGGTTCCTTGGCCAGAACGTTATGGCCAAGCCGACCACCCGTTTCGTGGTCCCCTACCTGACCCTGGTTGGCAAGCTCAAGGAAGAGGCCAGCAAGCTCGATGTGGTCTTCGCGTTCCTGGCCATGAAGAAACATTTCGGCTCGGTCTACGGCGATGACCCGGAGATCAGGTCCGCGATTTCCGAGACACTTGATCGCAAGGGGACCCTGCTGACCCGGCCGATGGAGTTTCTGCTGGCTGACCCGCACCTGCTTGCCGGGTGGCTCAGCATCAACCGCAAGAACTTCAAGTTCGAGAAGGGCAAGCTGATCTGGTTGCGTAATCCTCTGGTCATCCTCGAGGAAACCTACGAGTACCTCAACATGAACTGGCGTGCAGACGCCCCGGCCGCCGAGGTGATCTGGACCCACGACCGCGATCTGTTGCAGAGCGCCCTGGATTTCTACGCAGAACTGCGCGGCAAGTTCGGTCTCGAGAAGGGCGAGTTCATCAAGCTCAACGACATCCTCGGCAAAGAAAAGCCGCAAGGGGGTTTCGACAAGGAAACCTGGGCGAAGATTCAGGCCGCCCACCTCGGCTACGAAGTTGGTAACGAACTGTTCGGGATGCTGTTCCTGATCGCTGACCGGACGGATTTCTTCGATTTCAAGGTCGAAGCCGATCTCGAAGTCACCATCCCCGACTATCTCAACGATCCGGACCTGCAGGCGGCCATGAAGAAGATTCTGGTGCCGCCACCGGCGACCAAGGCCGACGAGATCGTCACCCCGGGTGGTGGCATGTACTATGCCCAGGAAGCTCCCGGGATGCCGAAGTTCGCCAATGAAGGTGACCACTTTGAAAAGGGCCAGCCGCTGTTCATCCTTGAAGTCATGAAGATGTTCAACAAGGTCCCGGCCCCCTTCTCCGGAACCATCGACAAGATCCTGATCGAGGGCGGCGATGGTGTTATCGTTCAGAAGGGTCAGCCGATTTTCAAGGTGACTCCCGACGAGAAATTCGTCGAAGTTGATCCGAAGCTGATTGAAGCCGAGAAGCGGACCACCACAGCAGCCTACCTGCAGGATGTACTTTAAAGGCGGGGACTGGGGGTCAGGGGCTGGAGGCTAGTTAAAACATAAACCTTCAAAGAGCAAGGCCGACAGGGAAACCTGTCGGCCTTGTGTTTTTAGTTGTTGGGTTTCTTCTGCCTTAGCCAGCCCCCAGTCCCCAGCAGCCAGCCCCTGCCTTTAACAGCCCCCAGCCCCCAGTCTCCAGCAACCGCCTCTAACCCAGCCTCCAGCCCCTAGTCCCCAGCCTCAGCTGTTATCCGCACCATCCACGGCTTCTGCGTTTGACTCCAGAAAGGATCTTTTCTGGGTGTCCTTGACAACATCTACCAGCCCGTGGTTGACGGACCAGGTTGAGCCGCAGTCATCGCATTGATAGAGATCCTCGTCGAAACCGTTGGCATGCACCTGGATCTCGGTATGCGCTTGATGGCTCTTACACACAGGGCATTTCATGGCGTCACCTCCGTACCGGGCTATTAAAGGTTTCACATCTTGTGCCATTGTAACGGAAGCCGGAGTAAAATCAAATTGAAAAAACCTGACAAAACAGGATGTTGCGAAAGACACCGTTCTATTTTTCAGGCCGGCCGCTTAAAGGCATGGACCCGTAACCTGCGGAGCAAGGATCTTTCGCGCTGACCGGCAAGCGGTGCTCCGCAGTGGCCTGACTCTAAACAAGGCAGACAACGTCTGCTCTCAGGATGGCGAATTCCTCACCCGACCGGGTGCTCGGGGTAAACGCAACCAGCTGTTTGCAGGCAACTTTTCCCTGGCCCTGTTCTGCACGATAATCGACGGTCAATAATTCGCGCTCGAATCGATCTAATCGTGTGTTTAATATAGATAAACGGCTTTTTACCATGGTTAAATATTTATTGACATTTACACCCTCTATCAGGTATATCCTACAGGCTCTAAAACCTTATTCTATTTTTTCTGTATCACTCACCCGGAGTACTGGCAAAGGTCAACCGTGGAATACAATATCGGCTCAAAGATCAAAGAGTTACGCAAGGCGCGCAAGCTGACTTTGCAGGACGTGGCTCGCGAAACAGGTTTCTCTCCAGCGCTGATCTCCCAGATAGAGAACAATAATGTTTCCCCGCCGATTGCGACCCTGTCGAAGATTGCCCGTTTTTTTGACGTCAAGATCGGCATGTTTTTCGAGGAAGAGGAAGTCGATTGCAAGTATGAAGTCGTCAGAAAAGCCGAACGCCGCGAGGTCAGTCGGGTTATCTCCGTGGCTGGAACCGGCCATGGCTACACTTATGAAGCCCTTTCCTTCCGCAAGCGCAACAAGAAGATGGAGCCGTTCGTCGTCACCGTGGCGCGTCGCCCGGAAGAAGAAACCCTGTACAACCATGACGGCGAGGAGTTCCTGCTGATGCTCAAGGGCCGGGCCGAAATCCTCCTTGAAGAAGAACGCATCCTGCTGGAAGAGGGGGATGCCGTTTACTTCGATGCGACACTCAGGCATCGCCTGCTTGCCTGTGGTGACGGCGAAACCCAGGTTTTGGCAATTGTCACACGTTAAGTGCGGGGGCTGGAGGCTGGGGACTGGGGACTGGTAAAAGCAAGGCCAACCCCCAACCCCTAGCCTCCAGCCCCCAAATCCTGAAAGGATTTCAAGATGAGCTGTTTCGACAAGAAGACCCTGGCCGACTGGGAAGCTCTGGCCAGAAAGGAAAAGAAGACCGACGACCTCTCCGGTTTCAAGTGGGAGACCCCGGAAGGGATTATGGTCAAACCGCTCTATACGGCAGAAGACCTTGAACAGCTCGAGACGACCGGCTCGTTGCCGGGACTGGCGCCCTTTACCCGCGGGCCGATGGCGACCATGTACACCGGTCGGCCCTGGACGGTTCGCCAGTATGCCGGTTTTTCCACGGCCGAAGAATCGAACGCCTTCTACAAGCGTAACCTCGCGGCCGGGCAGCAGGGACTCTCCGTCGCCTTCGACCTGGCCACTCATCGCGGCTACGATTCGGACCATCCGCGCGTGGTCGGTGACGTCGGCAAGGCCGGGGTGGCAATCGACTCGGTCGAGGACATGAAGATCCTGTTCGGCGACATCCCCCTCGACAAGGTCTCGGTGTCGATGACCATGAACGGCGCGGTCCTGCCGATCATGGCCAACTACATCGTCGCCGCCGAAGAGCAGGGCGTTGCCCAGGAACTGCTGGCCGGGACTATCCAGAACGATATCCTCAAGGAGTTCATGGTCCGCAACACCTACATCTACCCGCCGGCGCCTTCGATGCGGATCATCGCCGACATCATCGAGTACACCAGCCTGCACATGCCGCGCTTCAATTCGATTTCGATCTCCGGCTACCACATCCAGGAGGCCGGTGCCAACAACGCCCTGGAGTTGGCCTTCACCCTGGCTGACGGGATCGAGTACGTCAAGACCGCGATCGACAAAGGTCTCGACGTCGACTCCTTCGCGCCGCGGCTCTCGTTCTTCTTCGCCATCGGCATGAACTTTTTCATGGAGGCCGCGAAGCTGCGCGCCGCCCGTTATCTCTGGTCACACCTGATGAAACGGTTCGAGCCGAAGAATCCCAAGTCGCTGATGCTGCGTACCCACTGCCAGACCTCCGGCTGGAGCCTCACCGAGCAGGATCCCTATAACAACGTCGTGCGCACCACCCTCGAAGCGTTGGCGGCCGTGCTTGGCGGCACCCAGTCTCTGCATACCAACGCCCTCGACGAGGCGATCGCCCTGCCGACCGATCATTCGGCGCGCATCGCCCGCAATACCCAATTGATCATTCAGGAGGAGAGCGGCGTCACCAACGTGGTCGACCCGCTGGCCGGTTCCTACTATGTCGAATCGCTGACGGCTTCGCTGATCGAAGAGGCGCAAAAGATCCTTGCCGAGATCGACGGCCTGGGCGGCATGACCAAGGCGATCGAGTCCGGCATGCCGAAGCTGCGCATCGAAGAGTCGGCGGCCAAGAAGCAGGCGGCGATCGATAGCGGCCGCGACGTGATTGTCGGGGTCAACAAGTACAAGCTGGCCGAGGAAGACCCGATCGATGTCCTCGATGTCGACAACACCGCAGTGCGCAAGTCGCAGATCGCCCGCCTCGAGAAAATGCGCGCCGATCGCGACGAAGTGGCCTGCCAGAAGGCGCTTGCCGCGATCACGGCGGCGTGCGAAGATGACAAGCAGAACCTGCTCGGCCTCTGTGTCGAGGCCGCCCGCCAGCGGGCCAGCGTCGGGGAAATCTCCGATGCCATGGAAAAGGTTTTCGGCCGCCACAAGGCGGAGATCAAACTTGTCTCAGGAGCGTACGGGTCCGTGGTCGAAAACGACGAGAATTTTGCCGAGCTGAAAAAGCGGGTCGATGCTTTTGCCGCGAAGGAAGGGCGTCGCCCACGCATCCTGGTCGCCAAGATGGGCCAGGACGGCCACGACCGCGGCGCCAAGGTGGTGGCGACCGCCTATGCCGACGCCGGCTTTGATGTCGACGTCGGACCGCTCTTCCAGACCCCGGAAGAAGCCGCCAAGATGGCCGTTGAAAATGATGTCCATGTGGTCGGCGTCTCCAGCCTGGCCGCCGGGCACAAGACCCTGGTCCCGCAGCTGGCCGCCGAGCTGAACAAGCTGGGGGCCGAAGATGTCGCCATCGTCTGTGGCGGGGTTATCCCGCGCCAGGACTATGATGAGCTCTACGCTGCCGGCGCCGCCAGAATCTTCGGCCCCGGCACCCCGATCGTCACCTCGGCCACCCAGACCCTCGACGCGATCGAAGAGAAACAGAAGTGATAGGGGGCGGCTATGCCGCCCCTTCTGTATCAAGAATTCAGTATCCAGAATCCAGAAGTTTGGTCTCTGTTCTGACTACTGAATTCTGAATACTGGATTCCCGGGATTTTCCATTTGATCAAACTCCAAGACATCGCTGGCGGTGTGCGTGCCGGCAACGTCCGTGCCCTGGCCAAGGCGATCACCCTGATCGAAAGCCGCAACCTCGACCACTCCCTGGCCGCAACCACCCTGCTCGACGAACTCCTGCCGGATACCGGCAAATCGATCCGGATCGGCATCTCCGGCGTGCCCGGCGCCGGCAAGAGCACCTTTATCGAAGCCTTCGGCATGTACCTGCTCGAACAGGGCCATCGGGTGGCGGTGCTTGCAGTCGATCCCTCCTCGCAGCTCTCCGGCGGCAGCATTTTAGGCGACAAGACGCGCATGGAAGAGCTGGCCCGCCAGACCAACGCGTTCATTCGTCCGTCTCCTGCCGGCCAGACCCTCGGCGGCGTGGCCCGCAAGACCCGTGAGACGATGCTGGTCTGCGAGGCCGCCGGCTTTGATGTGATCATTGTCGAAACGGTCGGCGTCGGCCAGTCCGAGATCACCGTTGCCTCGATGGTCGACTTCTTCCTCCTGCTGCAGCTGCCCAACGCCGGCGACGAGCTGCAAGGGATCAAGCGCGGCGTCATGGAAATCGCCGACGCGATCCTGATCAACAAAGCTGAGGGCGACAACCGCCCCAAGGCCGAACTGGCCCGCCAGCAATATGCCAACGCCCTGCACATGCTCAAACCGAAAAGTCTCAACTGGCAGGTGCCGGCCATGCTCTGCAGCGCCCTGCACGGTGAAGGGATCGCCGAAGCCTGGGCGGCGATCGAGGATTTCCGCAACCGCATGCAGCAGAGCGGCGAGCTCGAGAAGAAACGCCGGCTGCAGGCCAACGACTGGATGTGGACCTTGCTGATCGACGACATCAAGGAAATGTTTCTGCGCGACCGCAACGTTGAAGCGCTGCTCGGGCAGGTGCAGGATTCCGTGGCGAATGGCACGACCACGCCGAGCGCGGCGGCGAGGAGGTTGCTGGAGGCTTTCAAGCGGAACTGATGTTGGGGCGCAATCAGTATCGCAAAGATGCAGAATTCAGAATGCAGTAGAGCGCTTAGATATTAATTGTTGCTGTGTGGCCATATGGCTCTTGATATGTGAAAATTATTTTGTTTGGAGGGGAAATGGAAAGGCCGGCACGAAAGTTCCAGGATTTGATCGTTTGGCAGAAAGCTCATGCTTTTGTCTGGAAGCACATCGTTGGACAGACCGGTTTGCGCTCATCAGGAAAAATTTGGTCGTGACCTCGTCAGTTAGACGATCTGCAGTATCAATTCCTGCCAATATCGCTGGAAGGCTTCAAAAAGCGTGGCATCAATGGACAAGTTGCGGTTGTTGAATATAGCGCAAGGTTCGTTAGAGGAATCCGATATTACCTGCTCCGCTATTGACCTTGGGTATGGTTGCAACAATAGCTCTGGCCTGATCCTGAATTTTGAAGAACAGAAGTTGCAAGAGGCTTACGAGTCGTGCATAAATAAGTCGCTAGCATGAACATTGTATTGCCCTTCCTGACATCTCTGCGATCTTGCGTCTAAATAATTATATTGTTAATCCATCCCTAACCAACGAGGTCCATAACCATGCCCAAGAAGATCAGTCACATCGGTATCGCCGTTGTCAGCATCGAGGAAGCCACCCCGTTCTACCGTGATGTCCTCGGTATGGAGTTCGAGGGGACCGAGGTGGTTGCGGAGCAGAAGGTCAAGGTCGCCTTTTTTGCGGTTGGCGAAAGCCGCATCGAGCTGCTCGAGCCGACCGCTGCCGATTCGCCGGTTGCGAAGTTCCTTGAAAAAAACGGCCCCGGCGTCCATCATGTCGCCTACGAGGTGGCAGACCTGGAAGAGCGCCTGGCCGCGCTCAAGGCTGAAGGGGTCCGGCTGATTGACGAAGCGCCGCGCACCGGCGCGCACAATACCAGGATCGCGTTCATGCACCCCAAGGCCAGCGGCGGAGTGCTGACCGAGCTTTGCGAGCCGGGCGCTCACTGAGCCGGCTGTGCGGCAAGATGTGACAGTTTTAATATAACAATGTTTTAATTGTATATATCACAGTATTTAACAGTAATGAGGGGCCAAGTGCGCTGTTTGCGTTTTTGTTCTTGACAAATAAAAAACAGCGTTTCTATACTGCGACAAGCTGTTTAGCCGGAACAGGTTTTGCCTGTCCTGATGAACCCGGCCAGCGGCTTTTTGCTGAAGCCACGAAAAGAGACATTATGAATTTCAGCAAACGGGTTTTCATTTTTTCGATCTTTGCCATTATCGTAATTTTCGCGAGTCCCGCCTGTGCGATCGAGGCAGGTGAGCCGGCGCCGGATTTTAAGCTGAAGTCGATCGCCGGCGTAGAGGTCAGCCTGTCCGAGTTCAAAGGCCGGCTGGTGCTGCTCAAGCTGGCGACAACCTGGTGCCCGACCTGCAAGCAGTTGTCCGGTGAAATCAGCCGGGCCGGTGAAGATCTGGCCGCGAGCAACGTCGTGTTTCTCGATGTTTTCGTCAGGGATTCCGAGGCCATGGTTGAGGAATACTTGGCCGGAACGGAGTATCCGATGACCTCCCATGCGCTGCTCGACGACGGTCAGGTTTACGAGGCCTACAACGTCTATCTGATCCCCCGGCTGCTGCTGGTCGATGCGGACCAGATCGTGCGCTTCGACAGCGCCGTGGGCAGCGTGTCGGCGGAAGAGATCAACGCCATGGTCCGGGAGTACGCGCCGCCGTCAACCGCGCAGGGGTCGTGACCGGCCAGCGTAAAAGTGAATACCTGTTTGACTGCACCGCGGTTTCGTTGAAATTTTGCGACACTGTGTTGGAGTGACAACACTCCCGCTGAACGGATTGACCTGGGAAATAACGTTTTTTCCCCTGGAAACTAAAAAAAGGCTTGAAAAAACAGGCCTCTCCGGTTATCTTGTGGCGTGCTGATAACTTGGCATCATTGTTGTAACCTTATAACCAACCGGACTGTGCCCCAATGGGCCGGTCGGCTAGGCTTCAAGACTCCTGATCGAGCTTGGTGCGATCAAACAAAAAAATAGGAAAGGAGGCTCAGCGAATGAAGAAGGTTTTCACCGGTGCACTGGCAATCTTGATGATCCTTTCACTTGCGGCGTGCGCCGGCACAGGCGGGGGCGACAAGGTGCGAGTCAAGTGCCCGGCCTGTGGCTATGAGTTTGATGCACCGATTGAGTAGATAAATTTTAAGGTTTGTTCCAAAGGCTTGGCCCGCTGTTGTAGCGGGTACAGGTTAAGTTAAAACCATTTTTCTTATTTTTGAGGAGGCAACACATGAAATTGTTAAAAGTTTTAGTAGCAGCTGCTGGTTGTGGCAGCAATGGTCGTTCCGGCCATCGCCATGGAAGATCGCCTGAGCCTGTCGGGCGAAATGCGTGTCCGTGGTTGGCACACTGATTTCGACTATGATGGTGACGACGATGACTCCACCAACACCTGGGCTGACCAGCGCCTGCGTATCGCCGGTAAGATCGCTGTCGCAGAAGGCGTCAGCATCACCTTCCGTACCGACATCACCGAGGCCAACTGGGGCTCCAACAACAGTACCTTCGGCGCCGGCCGTGGCGGCAGCACCCAGCAGTGGGACCGCGCCCACATCGACCTGACCAAGGGCATGGTGCATGTCCGCGCCGGTCAGCAGCTTACCTACTGGAGCCAGACCGGTGTCCTCGACAACCAGACCACCGGTATCTCCTTCGACCTGGCCACCGGCGTTCCGGTCAGCGGTTTCGTTTATCTGAACGAAGACAACGATGCAGGTGGTAAATTCTAACCACTGGCACCATTTTAGATCCTGCTGTCTGATGCATTCGTTTCCGGTCTGAAAGTTTCCCCGAAGGGCGACAACTGGAAAGCAGAGTTCATCGTTGGTAACCAGAACAAGCTTGCCAACGCAGACGAAAACGTCATGGTGTATGCTGCCAACGTTGCTTTCAACCTCGACGCCTTCAAGATCGCTGCTGAACTCGACGTCTTTGATGGTGATGCCAATGATACCGATGATGCCTATGGTACCCAGTTCATGGCTGACGGCTCCTTCGCCCTCTCCGACGCGGCCACCCTCGGCGCCCAGTTCTTCTACGGCGCAGGCGACGACGAAGACGTGCAGTACACCTACCTCGGTAACCGCTTCAACGGTTGGGACCCGATTTTCGACATCGGCAACAGCCTGAGCAACGAGCAGATCGTCGGCGGCAGCCCCTTCAACGTGGCGACTGTAGGTATCTACGAAGGTGGGGATATCACGCTGGCTTCAATGGGTGCAATCGGTGGCCGTCTCTATGGCATGTTCAAAGCCAACGACGACCTGTCGTTCGGCGCTTCCGCTGGCTACTTCCAGGAAGAGGAAGACGCGCTTGCTTCACTTGATTACTACGCATTGGCTGGTGGCGTGGTGTACAAGCTGATGGCCAACACCACTCTGCAGCTCCAGCTGCAGTACACCGACGGCAACGTTGAATGTAATACCGGTATTTGCGATGGTCAAGATGCTGACTTTGACGCCTTCGAGGCAGGTACCGGCCTGTTCGTGAGCTTCTAATTCTCTTTGCAGAGAATTGCATGCTTCACATGGAAAGCCCGCTGCATTTCGCAGCGGGCTTTCTTTTTTTGCCTGCAGGCGGAGCCTTTGCGTTAAATGATTTTTTCTCAAATTTTTCGTCATCTACCGGACAAGACCAGTCACGTTGGTGTTGTCGCCATCAGCATTTCCGCGCGCACGGCGTGCGGCTGAAGATTTTTCTCGTGCAGTGATATAATGATCTTCAACGACCTGTGTGAAAGGAGAAAAACTATGTCAGTTGAAGCAAAGCTTGCCTGCCTGCTGCTTGTTTGTCTGCTGCCTCTTTCTGCGGGATGTGTAGAGACGGCCATGCTGTACCACGGCAAAAGCGTTACCTCCGCACCTGTCGTGGCTTTGCAGGCGGGGACCCCTGTTGCGGGGACGTGGGAGACCTTCGACCTTGTGATCGACTATACTTACCAGCGTAACGGCGACACCCTCGAACTCTCCGGACAGGCCGCCTTGAGCCAGCATTACCAAATGCTCTATTCAGCTGTTTCAAGAATGCGTACATATCTCTTCTTCCTCGATCAGGATTCGCGGGTACTGGAAACGGTTAACTTTGTCAAAGCCTGGACCAGCGGCACGGAAGATATCCAGCGTTTCTCAAAATCTTACCAGGTGCCCGCCGGAACTGCAGGCATCTCCTTCGGCTACTCCGGAGCGGTCCAGGGCGAAGACAGCGTAACCTCCTTCTTCGAACTGCCGTTGGACAGGTAATAAACCGGCCCCGGTCGATGGCGCAACCCGATTGATGCGGGTAGCCAGTGCGCCGTCGAGTGGCTCGTGGCCGACCGGGTGTTTGCGTGACGATTAAAATACAAAAAACGGTCGTCTTAGGGCCCATTGTTTTTGCTCCCGCAGAGGTTTTTTGTGTTGTCTCGGGGGGTTGGGATCGGCAAGGACGCGAACCGCTTGATTGCCTTGCAGGCTGGTCGACGGCACTTGCCGGAGCATTCTGATTTGCGACAACTCAGGAGGCCGTGGAAAAGTCCGGAATCTGCAGTAAAGTCGTGTTTAAGCCTTTCAATTTAATCGTAAAATCGATAATATAGCCGCTCGATTCGCACTGCTATTATTCCAATCTATTTATTGATGGGACAGTAATGAAATACCTTCTCAAACTGATTTTTCTTACACTTGTATGCTGGCCACTAACCGCCCTGGCCGAACTGCCAGATGACATCGCCAGTGACTTTGCCTTGGTCGAGGGCGTGGTGGTCATGCCGATCAACGACGAGTACATCATCGACCTCGACGCTCGAGATGGTCTTGCCATCGGCGATATCCTGACCCTGGTCACACCCGGCAAGAAGAT
The DNA here is from genome assembly GCA_963715335.1 of uncultured delta proteobacterium. Classification (GTDB taxonomy): domain Bacteria; phylum Desulfobacterota; class Desulfuromonadia; order Desulfuromonadales; family BM103; genus JAFDBW01. Next base: position 57,859 of record CAVQRZ010000001.1, on the reverse strand, counting down.
TCTCCACCCGGTGACCAAGGAAGTGATCGGCTCGGTCGACAACGTGGTCGGTTTTTTACAGGTCACCCGCATCTATTCCGGCTACACCTACGCCAGGGTGCTGACCGAAGGTCTGCAGCCGGACAACGGCGCATCGATCAAGCGCTTCGAACAGGTTCCAGCGCTGATTGTCGATACAAGCGGGAGTTACAGTGGGCTGGTTCGCGAGCTCAAGGTCAACCTGCCCCAGTTCGAGTGGCTGACCGAGGGCGAGAGCGATCGTGCGCTGCTGACCTTCACCTTGCAGGGCGAATCTCTTGACGTCAAAGACCAACAGAACAACTCTCTGCACAAGTATATTGTGACCAAAGACCAGCAACTCGTAACCTCCACTCAGTCGGCATCGCGACCGGCCATGGCCGGCCCGTTGAAACCGCAACCTAAGCTGCTGCAGCAGGTGGCCAACACGGTCATGGGAGTGTTTGGCCAGACCACCGAGGATCGTTTTGCCGAAATGGACGAAGCGATCATCCGCCAGCGCCAGGCCGACCGCCAGGGGATCTGGATGGGGCCGAATCTCGCCGGCAGCCCGAGCGGCGTGACCGTGGCCGACCTTGACGGTGACGGCAACCAGGAAACGGCCGTGATTCTGGACAACAAGATCGTTATTGCGCGCATCGTTGACGGGGAGTTTATCGAGTTGGCTGAAGTGCCGATCCCGATCCGGCTGCAGGTTCTGGGCATCGACGCCCTCGATCTTGACGGCAATGGCCGCGCCGAACTCTACCTGTCTGCTCTGGACGAATATCAGGCATCCTCACTGGTCGTCGAGATGGTCGGTGACAGCTACGAAATCGTCATCAGCAACGTCCGCTGGCTGTTGCGGGTGGTTGCCTTCCCGGGACAGGCAAAGCCATCGTTGTTGGGGCAGAGAAAGGACAATGCCGAGCAACCATTTTTCGGCGATGTCTTTCATGTCATCCGTGACGGTGGCAAGCTGCTGGAAGGTGACGTCGTGCCCTTGCCAAGAAAACTCAATGTCTTCAACTTCCAGCCTTTCGTCGATGACAACAATCAACTGCTTTTTGCTTACCTGACCAATGGCGACTATCTCAAGGTAGTCTCTGCTGCAGGCGTCGAACTCTGGGAGTCCGCCGAATACTTCGGTGGCTCGGAGACCTGCTTCATGCCGAGGCCCCCGCTGACGGATGAAATGCTGCCGCCGCTTTGCATGCCGCAGCAGATGGTCTTAATGCCGAACGGCGAGATCCTGGTCGGCCAGAACGACGGCCAGCGTATGGTGCAACGCTTCCGCATGTTCAAGAAGAGCCGGCTGGTCGCTTTCGGCTGGAACGGTTTCGTCCTGCAGGAAAACTGGCGAACCGCCAGTCAGTCCGGCTACCTCGGTGACTTCGTCGTCGCCGATGCTGACAATGACGGCAGCCCGGAGCTGGTGATGGCGGTCAAGTTCAAGCACAAGGGGCTGATTGATGATGCCAGGTCGGCGATTGTTACCTATGAATTGAATTGATGGGTGTGAAAAGAGGTAAAAGTGAAAAGTCTGGGCCGGAGCGATCCGGCCCTTTGATTGTTGATAAAACCCGCACGTGATGCGGGTTTTGTTTTTTTGCCTGGCGGGTAGCGTTTCTATGAAGTTTAGGGCAACAGATTAACCAACTGTTGCCCTTTTCCATTGGACTTTGGAATTCAAAGACAAACATAAACCGTCGGGGTTGCCCGACAGCAACTTCATTTTCTTTGTAGCGACAAAGAAAGGAAGCAAAAGAAAACTTGGCGCTGCGCTGGGCATGTCTGGCTCGGAATGGCGGCGACCTCAATCCGGAGCGTTCTAAACGATCAAAAGCCTACGCTTCCCCCGCAGGAGCCGAGGCTCTTGAGAGCCTCTCCTGCTGTGGAGACTTGCGTCGGTAGAGGTTGTTTTGGCTTTTCCCTGGTAAATCACACGGAAAGGTCAGGCCCTTTGACACAGGGCCGGATCCCCATCATAGAGGTTTTTGAAGTCACAGACATCCGGCAGAGGAGATGCCCTCCGCAAGGAGAAGGCACTTTTGCATACTTTTGTTGCCGGACAAAAGTATGGCGTCGGGCGGGACGCGACCCGCCGGTTTTGCTCTTAAGAATAAAGGATGAGGGCAACAGATAAACCATCTGTTGCTCTCTCTATCATGCAGTCTGTCTGAACCTCGTCAGCAGCCTGAGGGCCGGAGCGATCCGGCGCTTTTTTGTACCTAAATGGCAAGATTTAACGCCAAGGTGCAAAGGGTGGGAGGAAGTGCAAAGAGAACACTTTGTATATCAGAATCTTTATTTTTAACTTTCTTTATACTTTTGCGTTTTTGCGCAATCGTCCGGAAAATACTTGCGATGCAGCTCTTCACGGCGGCGCTCCTGCTCCTTGGGCGGCAGGTCGCGCAGCTCGTGGAGCTCCCGTCGCAACTGCTGGCGCTGACCCTCGGGCAGACTCTTGAACTTGCGAAAAGTGCCGCGCATGCGCTCGCGCTCTTCCGGGTCCATCTCCCGCCAGTGGTTGTATTTTTCCCGCATCTCCTGCCGCTCTTCCGGCGGCAACTCCCGGTAATTCTGCCAGCGCTGGCGCAGGCGGTCCTGCTGGTCATCGGGAAGCCCCTGGAAAATCTCGTAGCGGTCGCGCAGCATCTGGCGCTCGTTGTCCGGCAGCTCCTGCCACCATTGCTGCAGGTTGCCGTTGCCGGAAGGACCGGAGCCGCCGGAGTGGCCGCCACCTCCACTGGAATAACCACCACCGCTGGAATAACCACCACCGCCGGACTGGCCGCCATTCTTCTTGGCGTACGCAGGTGTCGTGACGACGCTGGCCAAAACCAGCAGACAGCCAATGAAAAAGGTCAATCTCTTGCTGAACATGTCAGACTCCTTCTATCTGGGCGAGCAGCTCAAGTTCCTGCAGCAGCTCGATATCTTCGAGAAAGTCGATGTCCGGCATATCCTCTTCCAGGTTCATCGAGGTTGCCGCTGCTGGCGATGCCAGGGTCACCTGGACCGGCTCAGGCTGCGGATCCCGGGCGAAGGTTATGGTCAGGGCCAGGACCGCTACGGCGCCGACGCCAAGAGCCGGCAACCAGCCCTTGCGCTGCTGGCGAGTCGCCAACTTTTCCTTGACCCTTGCCGCCATGCGCACCCCGGCCAGGGCGTCGGGGGTGCAGTCCGGGTCTGGGCAGAGCCGCCAGCTCGGCGGTCAACGCTGCCAGACGTTTTGCGCAGCGCTGGCAGCCGGCAAGATGCCGGGAGCCGCTGGTGTCCGGCTCACCGTAAAAATGCAGGGTCAGTTCCTGTTCGGTCAGGCACTCTTTGCTGTTCATGATCATACCTCGCGATAATCTGCCAGATCCTGGCGGAGTTGCGTGACGGCGCGATGCAGGTGCGCTTTCACCGTGCCGGTCTCCAATCCCAGGTGTTCGGCAATTTCCTTCAATGGCAAGCCCTCGTAGTGGCGCAGGGTGAAAATGACCTGCTGACGTGGCGACAGCTTGCCCAGGCTCTTGCGCAGCAGGCGCATCGCCTCCCGCGACTGGAATTCCCGACCCGGGTCGAGCCGGGTGTCGCCGGCCAGTTCCACCGGGTCGGGCGCATCGTTGTTCTGACGAAAGAAAAACAGCTTGCGCCGGATGCGCTCCCGGCGCAGATGATCGATTGCCAGGCGGGTCGTGGTGCGGTACAGCCAGGTGCTGACGCGGCTGTCGCCGCGGAAGTCCGGCAGGGAACGGTGCAGCCGCAGAAAAGCTTCCTGGGCCAGGTCTTCAGCTTCTTCCCGGTTGCCGATCAGGCGCCAGGCGAGGCCGATGACTTTGCCGGTGTGCTCCCTGACCAGCTGCTCGAAGCCGGAGTCGTCACCGGTACGGATTCTCTCCAGCAAGACCTGTTCCTCTGCGGCAGTCATTTTTTGAGAGTAGCTGCTCTCGTGTAAGCTGTCAACGATCGCTGCCGTGGCTGTGGACACGTGTTTCCCCTTGTCGTGTTGCCGGGTGTCTTTGCGGTTTAGACGTATGGTCTGGTGAAGGGTTTACATACAGGACAGACGAGAGATTGGAATTCAGTATTCAGAATTCAGAATTCAGAATGTCTCTGTTCTTTGGCTTGCATAAACATTCTGGATGCCGGCTTCTGGCTTCTGGATACTAGGAAAACGGACACCCAAAATTGAGTGTCCCTCTTTCAATGAATATAATGCAAAGGAGCAAAGCGAACGGGCGTTAAATAATCTCTTACAGGATTTTACGGTGCGAACAACGTTATCGACGGTAAAGCCGAACTTCTCCATGAGTTGCCCGGCCGGGCCGCTGGCGCCGTAACCCCGCATGCCGATGGTCTTGCCGTTGAGGCCGACGTAACGTTCCCAGCCGAAGGGCGAGGCGGTTTCGACGGCGACACGGTTCAGACATGCGGGAGGCAGGACCTGGTCACGGTAGGCCTGGTCCTGCTGCTCGAAGAGCTCCCAGCAGGGCAGGGAAACGACCCGGGTACCGACGCCCTGTTGTTCCAGTTGCTCGCGGGCGCCAAGCGCCAGGGGGATTTCCGAACCACTGGCGAGAATGATGGCGCTGCAGGTCGCCCTGTTCCCTGGCGAGGACATAACCGCCCTTGTGCAGCTCCTGCGCGGCCGCATACTGCTTGCGGTCGAGGGTTGGCAGCGCCTGGCGGGTCAGGATCAGCGCGGTCGGGCCCTGGCGGTTGGCGATCGCGGCCTTCCATGCTTCGACCGTTTCATTGGCATCACAGGGGCGGATCACGGTCAGGTTGGGCACGGCCCGCAGGTTCGGCAGCTGTTCGATCGGCTGGTGGGTCGGGCCATCTTCGCCCAGGCCGATGGAGTCATGGGTCAAAACGTACACCGTCTGCAGCCCCATCATGGCGGCGAGGCGCATCGGTGGGCGCATGTAGTCGGCAAAGATCATGAATGTGCCGCCAAACGGGATCAGGCCCGGGGTGTGGGCCAAACCGTTCATGATTGCGGCCATGCCGTGTTCGCGAACGCCGAAGTGGATATTGCGGCCAACAGTGCAGGGGGTAAAGGATTCCTCCTGATTGAGCGTCGTATTGTTGGACGGCCCGAGGTCGGCCGAACCGCCGAGCAGGAAAGGCAGCCTGCTTGCCAGGGCATTGAGGGTCTTGCCACTGGCCTGGCGGGTCGCCAGCTTTTCCCCGGCGGCAAAGCCCGGCAGATCGTCCCATCCTTGCGGGAGATCCCCGGCGGCGGCCTTTTGCCAGGCGGCCAGGGGGGCGCTGCCACCGAGTTGCGCGGCAAACGCTTTCTGCCATTTCGCTTCCTGGGCAGCGCCGCGTGCGATAGCTTCGCCCATGTGGGCCGCGACATCGGCGGGGACTGCGAAAGTCGCCTCCGGGTCACGACCGAAGAACTGCTTGGCCAGCTTGAGCTCGTCGGCGCCGAGCGGCGCACCGTGGGCATCATGGCTGTCCTGCTTGTTCGGCGCGCCGAAACCGATATGTGAGCGGGCAATAATCAGCGAAGGGCGCTGCGCATGCTTGGCCTTCTCAATCGCCCGGTCGAGATCCCGGATATTTTCCCCTTCGACATGCTGGACGTGCCAGCCATAGCTGAGGTAGCGGGTGGCGACCTCTTCGCTGAAGGCCAGGTCGGTATCGCCTTCAATGGTGATCTTGTTGTCGAGATAGAGGTAGATCAGGTTGCCCAGGCGTAAATGGCCTGCCAGCGACGCCGTTTCGGCGGCAACCCCTTCCATCAGGTCGCCGTCGGAACAGAGACCGTAAATCCGGTAGTCGAAGAGCTCCTGGTTGACGCGTTCGCGCAGGAACCGGGCGCCCATGGCCATGCCGACGCCGACCGAGATGCCCTGGCCGAGTGGCCCGGTGGTGGTCTCGATGCCGGGGGCGTGGCCGAATTCAGGGTGGCCGGCGGTCGGGCTGCCGATCTGGCGGAAGTTTTTCAGGTCTGCCAGGGAAAGTTCGTAGCCGGACAGATGCAACATGCTGTAGAGCAGCGCCGAGGCATGGCCGCAGGAAAGGACGAAGCGATCGCGGCCTTCCCAGGCCGGGTTTTTCGGATTATAGCGCATGTGCCGGCTGTAAAGCAGGTAGGCAATCGGGGCGGCTTCCATCGGTGTGCCGGGGTGTCCCGACTGGGCCTGTTCCACCATGTCAGCAGAAAGCAGGCGGATGGTGTCGATAGCCCTCTGGGCCTTTTGCATGTCGATCTCTACCATTAAAACACTCCTATCCAAACGGTTTTCGTTGATTGGCCACTATACTGACCTGCCGCCGGCAAGACAAGCGCAAATTCTGCGATACAATAGCTCATATAGCTTGGTTCGGGGTCATTGGTTCATCCCTCTTTATTCGCCTCATTTCAACTCAGGTCGTCAGGAATAATGAGATCTTGGTCTGATCAGCAAATCATCCATCAACTTCGAGAACAGGGAGGTCGGTATGCACTATTTCGCTTATGGTGCGAACATGGACGTAGAGACTCTCAAAGAACGTAACGTCAGCTTTGTCCCGGTTGTGATTGGCAAGGTCCGGGATGTCAGGCTGGTTTTTCATGTCCCGGGCGGCGATAATACCGGTAAGGCCGACCTGATGGACGATCGCCGCAGTCATGTCCACGGGGTTGTTTACGATGTGCCGGAAGCGAGCCTGGCCGGGCTGGATGTCTACGAGAATGTCGAGCGTGGCCGTTACCGGCGCCACCAGGTGACTGTGCAGACGTCGCAGGGGGAACTGTCCTGCGCGATTTATCGGGGGGCGAAGTTCCGTTCCGGCCTGAAGCCGAGTGAAGATTATCTCAATCGCCTGATCCGCGGGGCACAGCATCACGGTCTGCCCGAACATTACCTGACCTTCCTGCAGTCACACGGGACGATGCCGGTGCCTTAATTCGGGGGCTGGGGGTTGGGGGCTGGGGGCTGGCTCTTAAAAAACGCTAAGGCCGATCCGGACTATCCGGATCGGCCTTATATATGCGAGGAGGTGAAGAAGATTTGGTTTGCTTCGCCGGTCCGCCTGCCACAACGAACCTTTGATGGTTCGCAGGTTACCGCTCCCCGGCCAATAAAACCACGTTGATCCGCGTAAAAAATTGCAGGTCAGCGCGCAGGCGAGAACTGCGTGTTTGCACAGTTTTCGCCGGGTCGGTTCGGGACAACGTCGAAAAAACCGCAATGGCCGATCAGCTTTTTGAGCTTTTCCTGACGATCCCCGTGCCAGTTCTGCAGCAGTTGCTCGGCGAGCGTCTGTCCACCCTCGATCAGTGTGTCGAGGCCGTCAAGGAAGCAGCGCTCGCTGCGTTCCTGGCCGCGTCGTACCTGCTGGCGGTCGAGGCCTGCACGGGCCAGCTCCAGGCAGGTCCTTGCCAAATCCTGTAGAGTGCCGCCCTTCCAGGGGGTTCGCAGCCCCAGGCGCCAGGCTGTTCGGCAGCTGGCGCGGATCTCGTCGAGAGAGTCCAGCTGACACTCGCGCCACGCGGCCTGGAAGGCGCTCTCATCGTACATGAGACCCTTGAGCAGGGCGGCGACGGTCAGGACCAGGTGGGGCGGCAGGCTGTCGGCGCAGCGCACCTCTACCTGTGGCCGCAGGCGAACCTCCGGAAACAGGGTTGACAGGTGCAGGTCCCAGTCGGCCATGGTTGCATGCTGGCCGGCATGCCCTTGCTCCAGGAAATCGCGGAAGCTGAAGCGGTTGCGGGTCAGGTCCAGGTAGCTCCCCTCGCGGGCAATGAAATACATCGGTATGTCGAGGGCGTACTCAACGTAGTCGTTAAAACCGGCATCCGGCTTGTCGAGGAAAGGGAGGAGCCCGGTCCGGTCAGGGTCGGTTCGCGACCAGATCTCTCCACGGGTGCTCAAAAAGCCGCTCGGCTTGCCATCCAGCAGTGGCGAGTTGGCGAACAGCCCGTAAAGCAACGGCGCAAGAAACTGGGCGAGGCGCAGCTTCCTCATGCAGTCCGCTTCGTCACTGAAATCAAGATTGACCTGGAGTCCTGCGCTCTGTTTCATCATGCGCTGACCCATGTCGCCGGTTTTTAACATGTAAGGGCCCATGATATCGTAGCGGGCCTTGGGTGCCCATTCGATTTCATCGAGGCTGCTGAAAGGCTGCGTGCCGAGACCAAGCAGAACCAGGTCCAATTGCCTGCAGGCCGCGACGGTATTTGCAATATGCCTGGAGAAGTCGCTGCAGTTGCAGAACAGGTCGGCACAGAGCTCGCCGGATAACTCCAACTGACCGCCTGGCTCGATCGTTATCGAAGAAGTTTCTCCCTGCAGGCCGATCAGCCGGGAGCCTTGCCGCTGCTCCCGCCAGTTGCCGGTTGCTGCCAGTGTCGCGAGCAACGCCTCGATCCTTGAAAATTCCGCGGCTGCCCCCGTCCGTGCGTCGAGGACCAGCTTTTCCATTTCTGCGCCGATCCCCCAATCCGCTTCCGGACGAGCGCCTGCCGCGAGGTAGTCGATCAGTTGTTTTTGCGACGTAATCAGAGCGTCACGATTTATCAGTCTGGGTGTCAGCATGCAGGTGTCGGGAGCCCCAATCAAAAAAGCCGGCAGTGTTCGCAAGACGCGTCAGGTCGTCTCGTTCAGGTCTGCGTTATGGCGGACAGATTAAAATGACATCCGCGTCCAGTATAACAAAAAGGCCGACATTGTGTGCCGGCCTTTTTCGCTCAAGTCTATTCGCTGTGAGAGTCCAGGTACCTGGTGATGTTGGCTGCAATCTGTTCGAATATACGCGTGAAGGTCGCTTCATCGCGCTCCAGCAGGGTAATCCGGAAGCCCTGCTCCGGGGTGAAAAAGGATGACAATGGCACGACGCAGATTCCGGTTGATGCCAACAGGTAGTAGACGAAGCGTTTGTCCAGGGAGACCCCGGGCTGATTGACCAGGTTTTCTACGAGTTCGCGTACTTCGGGGATCTCAATCGGCAAAGTCTGACGGTCGTTGAGGGCTCCTTCCCTGAAGGCGACGCTCATGTAGAATGCGCCGTTGGTCCGGTTGACCTTGACCCCGGGCACTTTTTTCAGGATATCGTAGGCGATGTTGGAAAACTTCTCGTAACGGACGATCCGTTCAGTGAGCCAGCCCTGGTATTCGGGATGGCTGAGAATCGGCGGAATCGCTTTCTGCGGCAGGGTCGTGGAGCAGACCTCGACCATCTTCGAGTCGACGATGCTCTGGATGTAGCGTTTGAACATCGGGTCCTTATCGGCGTTGTAGACTTCCATCCAGCCGCAGCGCGAGCCGGGCCAGGGCACTTCCTTGCTGATCCCTTTCAAGGAAATCGCCGGGACATCGCCAACCAGGTCGGATATCGGCTTGGTCGATTCGCCATTGTAGACCAGGTTCTGGTAGATTTCGTCGGCGATGATGAAGAGATCGAATTCCTTGGCGATGGAGACCATCTCCTTGAGGATCCGCTCTGGCCAGACGGCCCCGGTCGGGTTGTCCGGATTGATGATCAGGATACCCGAGATCGCCGGGTTGTACTTGATCGACAGCCGCAGGTCGTCCATGTCAGGATACCATTTGTTGTCGGGGTCAAGCTTGTAGCAGACCGGCTTCTGCCCGGCATGCGCCGCTTCGCCGGAAGAATGGGTGGAGTAGGTCGGGGTCGGGCCAATGACGCGCGATTCCCGTTTGAGCAGGCCGTAAACCTTCTGAATCGCATCACCGAGGCCGTTAAAAAAGATGATGTCATTGATTGTCACCTGGGCCTTGCCGCGGCGGTTGGTCATCTCGGCGAGAAAGGCACGGGTTTCCGGAACGCCCTTGGTGGCGCAATAGCCGTAGGAGCAGTCTTGCATGGCGAGGTCGGCGACGATCTGTTTCATCCACTGGGGGATCATTTCCCCTTTGGCGATCGGGTCGCCGATGTTCTCCATGTTGGTCTTGATGCCAAGCGATCTGAGCGTATCGGCGATTTCGACGATGGCGCGGATCTCGTAGGTCAACTCACCGGCACCGATATGAACTATGTTGTTACGCATGAAATCTTCCTTCCCGTGCTACCCGTTGAAATTAAAAAGGCCATGGGCTTTTGCCCATGGCCTTGATGCAGTAAACAGTTAACTCATTTTCCAAGGCAATGGACAGGTCTCCGGCAGGCGGCCGCCGCGGCTGCCGCGCTGTTAGCTCGGGCAGTTTTTGCTGCTGCGATGTTTGCGGTGGCCCTGATCATGCTCTGCTCCATTGCGTTTTTAATGTTTCAGTCTGTTATCACGACTCGGTGCGGATTGTCAATCAATTGTTGTGCAGTGAGTGGCGAGGGAGGGGGGCAGTATCCAGAATCCAGAATTCAGAATCAAGAATGAGAAGCAAACCTTGCCGACATCTAATGGCTACTGGCTACCGGCTACTGAATTCTGACTGCTACTGGCTATTCTGGATTCTGAATTCTGAATTCTGGCTACTTCTTTTAGCCCCTAAAAAATTCCCTGAGCTTCTCCATCAGTTCCACCCGGGGCATGGTCGCGACCGGCACGTCGGGGAGGGAGCGCAGGAACAGTCGTCCGTAGCCGCGCCTGACCACACGACTGTCGAGGATCAGGACGATGCCGCGGTCGGTTTTCTGCCGAATCAGGCGGCCGAATCCCTGCCGGAACCGGATCACGGCCTGGGGGACCGTGTATTCCATGAACGGGTCTCCTCCGGCCGCGGTAATTGCTTCGGCGCGCGCTTCGAGGACCGGTTCCGTCGGTACCTTGAATGGCAGTCTGGCGATGATGACCTGCTCCAGGGAGCGGCCCGGCACGTCGACCCCCTCCCAGAAAGAGTCGGTGGCAAACAGGATGCTGGTCGGGTCCTGGCTGAATTTCTGCAACAGGTTGTGACGGGTCGATTCCCCTTGCCGCAGCACCTGGTAGCCCTTCGCGGAGAGGCCCGGGGCCAGTTCAGCGTGGATGCGGCGCAGCATGCTGTAGGCGGTGAAGAGCACGAAGCTCCGGCCATCTGCGGCCAGCAGGGCTTGCTCTGTCAAGTCTCGAACGGCTTCAGCAAAACCTGGTTGGCCGGGCTCCGGGATGTCAGTCGGTATGGCCAGCAGAGCCTGTTGCCTGAAGTCGAAGGGTGAAGCGAGCAGCAGTTCGCTAATGCGCGAGGGCTCCAGCTCATTGAGGCCGGTCCGCTGGCGCAGGTAGTCGAAGCGCTCGGCCACGGTAAGGGTTGCGCTGGTCAGGACCACGGTCTGCATGCGCTCCAGCAAGGTGTCTCTCAGCAGCGGGGCAACGACGAGAGGTGCCGTGCAGAGCCGGGTGATGATCCCCTCGCTGCGACCGATGCGGCCGCGGGTGATTTCAAACCACGCGCAGGATTGCGGATCATCGATCGTGAAGGTGTGTAAACTCTGGGCCATGGCCTGTAATCGCAGGCTGATGCCGGCCAGGTCGGTGCCGAGAGACCGGATTGCCTCGCCGGCCTCGTCGGGGAGTTTGCGTAAAGCCTTGAGAAGCCCCTGGAGCAGTTCGCCGAATTCGCCGGTGCTGCGGGCCAGGCTGCGTAACATACCCACCGTATGCTGCCAGGCCTCCTTCTCGGCAAAGGCCGGAACCAGGCGTTGCCGGATCTCCTCTCCGGAGCGAATTTCCGTGCCAAGCGCGCTTGCCAGGTCAATTCCGGCCTGCTCAAGATCGGCGACCGCTCGATCAAACAGTTGCTGGTTTTTGACTGTCAGCGCATCAATCTGCTCGTGCAGGTCGCGGTACAGGCGGTCCTGGCTGTCGTCGAGGGAGCGGCCGAGTTGGGCCAGCAGCCGTGGCAGGAGCCCGCGCTGCGGCTTGCGCGGGTGGCGCAGGCGGTGCAGGGTGCGAGCGAAGGCAAAGCGGGTGACCTGGGTGCTGAAGTAGCGGGTTGCGACTTCTTCCAGATGATGTGCTTCGTCGATGATCAGCCGGGAAAATGGCGGCAGGACAGCGAGGGCGGAATAATTGTCGGTCTGGCTGCGCAGCGAAAGATCCGCCAGCAACAGCGCATGATTGACCACCAGGAGGTCGGCCCGGGCAGCCTGCCGCCGGGCCTGGTGGAAAAAGCAGCTGCCAAAGTGCGGGCACTGGCTGCGGCTGCACTGGTCGGCTTCACAGCAGACTTCTTCCCAGACCGTTGTGTGTGGCAGAAAGGAGAGGTCCTCGCGTGAGCCGTCTCCGGTTTGTTCTGCCCACTCGTGCAAGGCGTTCAATTCACCGATGTGCTCGCTGTCGAAAAGCCCCGGCTCGGCGGTGGCGCTTTCCAGGCGGCGTTTGCAGAGATAGTTCGATCGACCCTTGACCAGAACCACCTGGAAATCCAGGCCAGTGGCCCGTCGCAGGAAGGGCAGGTCCTTGCGAATCAGCTGCTCCTGGAGATTGATGGTGTTGGTCGAAATGACCAGTCTTTCGCGGTTGGCCAGCGACCAGAGGATTGCCGGGACCAGGTAAGCAAGGCTTTTGCCGGTCCCGGTCCCCGCTTCGATCAGAGCGATGCGATGCTGGTTGAGGGCATCGGCCACGGCAAACGCCATGCGCAGCTGCTCAGGCCGATCTTCGAAACCGGGCAGGTTCTCGCTGACCGGCCCTCCAGCACCCAGCAGTTCCGAGACTTGTTCGTGTTCAACGGCGCGGTTTTGGACCGGCTCGAAAGCCTCGACGACCCGGTAGAGCTGCTTGACCCGGTTGTCGACAATATAGAAGCCGACCCCCAGTGAGCCGAGGCTGCCGGCGATGGCAAGGTCAGGCCCGGATGGTTCAAGATGTCCGCTGGGGTGGTTGTGGATAACCACATCGCCGGGGCGACAGGATTGCAGGATGGCTGGAACAGCCTCCCGATTGCCGCGGGCAAGAATCTCCAGGTCGATGACGACCTGTCCGGCATCGGTGTGGCCGATGCAGAAGATTTCGTTGCCGCCGGATTCCCGGATTTCCTGGCGAAGCTGTTCCTGTACCGGTTTTGAGAGAAATTCATCCATGAGCCGGGCATTATAAAGGGCCCGGCCCGTTCTGGGAAGCTATTATACTGCTGGCGATAGCCGGTCGCCTGCTGGTTGGCGGCATGCTCCGGCATCGAACCTCTCGCCTCTGGCCTGAACGGTTCTGCTCAGTCGTCGTTGAGCTCAGCCTGCATGCGTTTGACAAAATTCTTCGCCCGCCCCGAAGGTGCAATGATTCCGTAAGCAATCGCCTCGCGCAGTTCATCTTTGCTGGCCCCGGCATCCTTCGCGACCGCGAAGTGTTTGCTGAGTCAGTCAGGGCAGTTGACCGCTACGGCGCAGGCCACCCGGATCAATTCGCGGGTTTTGACATCGAGAACTTCGGTGAACTCATAATCTAGAATCTTGTTGCGCGTCTTCATCAGGGCTGCCTCCGTTCGCTTGGGATAGCTATATTTATAGCAGCTTACGTTTGTTCTGCACGTCTGCTGAAATAACCCTTGCGATTGTTTCATGGCGGGTTGGCCGGCGAAGCAGGCGTCGGCGCTGTTGCGCAGCAGCTATTCTCCGGGCAGACCTTGAAAAACCGGCAGAAGCGGTTAGATTATGTAGCAAGCTATGTCGCAAGTCAGATGAAGGGAATCGTCATCATGTCTGAACCGGAAATCATGATTGATCAACAGTTGCCGTCGCGCGCGCCGGACCTGGTCGTCGTCGCCGGGTCCGGAAAGGCCTGGCGGGTGCAGCAGATGTCTGACCGGCTGTCAAAATGGGTCGGGCTCGGCGACCTTGAAATCGCAGGCCGCGCACTCCGTGAGCTGTTTGCCGATGTCTCTCCGGGGCTGGATTACCTGGCAGATGAAGTGGCTGGCGAGGGCGAACCAATTGTCAACATCGAGGTGGACTTCCGGGGGGTGGAAGGGTGTCGACTGCTCGCCGATGTCCTGCCCGGAGGCATCAGCGATGCAGGCTGGCGGCAGGTCTCGTTCCATTTCCGGCAACCGCCGGCCGGGCTGGCCAGAAGGCATGGGCCCCGGAGCCGATTTGGGCTGGTTGGCAACAGCCCGGGTATGCAGGAGGTGTTTCGCAAGATAGTCCTTTATGCCGAGACGGATGCTTCGGTGGTCGTCACCGGAGAAACCGGCAGCGGCAAGGAGCTGGTTGCCAGGGCTTTGCATGAACAGAGTCCGCGCCGGAACCATGCTTTTGTTTCGGTTAATTGTTCAGCAATTTCCCCGGAGCTCCTTGAATCGGAACTGTTTGGCCACGAGAAGGGCGCCTTCACCGGCGCCGTACGTTCCCACAAGGGTCGTTTTGAGCGTGCCGACAGTGGCACCATCTTTCTTGATGAAGTTGGTGACATGCCCGAGTCTGCGCAGGTCAAGTTGCTGCGGGTCCTCGAAGAAGGGCTCCTGGAGCGGGTTGGCGGCGAGAGGCCTTTACAGGTCGATGTACGGGTCGTTGCGGCCACCAACGTGCCGATGGAACGTGCCGTCCAGCAGGGGCGATTCCGCGCCGATCTTTATCACCGGCTGGCGGTCCTGCGGATTCATCTGCCGGCGCTGCGTCAGCGAATTGAGGACATCCCGTTACTGGTCGAACATTTCCTGGGACTCTTTCGCCGCAAGTACGGCCGCAACGTTGATCGTTTGACCAATGAGGCAATGGCGCTCCTGCAGGCTTATCTCTGGCCCGGCAATGTCCGTGAAATACGCAATGTCCTGGAGAGGGTGTTTATCGAAAGCCAGTCCGAGGTCATAGGTGCGCGGGCTTTCCGCGAATGGGTCAACGAACGGCAGGATTTTTCGCCGGGAGACTGGGGGCCCGGTCAGTTGGGCAGTGACGGGATTGCGCTGTCGTTGCCCTATCCGTTGGCGAATGACCGCGTCCTCCTGTCGCGCCCGGAGCGCCTGGCCCTGGCCGGTCCGATACCGGAGAACGCAGTCGGCGCTGCTCGAACAACCCGACCTGTCAACCTGACTGCCGAGTCAATTCGCGACGCCTGGCGAGGATCGCAAGGCAATCTAGCTTCGGCGGCCCGGCTCCTCGGTGTGCATCGCGCCACTCTTTACCGCTATATGAAGAAGCTCAACCTGACGCGGGCCTCACTCGACTCCTAGCCTCCTCACCGGCTGTTCCCGACCCGTTCACTTGCGACATGGCACTTGTCGCAAGTGTCGCTTGCGACATCTTTTTGCGACGTTGCAAGTTGCCGAACGTCCTGCCACGATTCTCTCAACCTGCTGAAAATACTGCATAAAAATTATTTAAAGAAATTGGCACGTGGTTTGTAATAAACAGGGTACGAAGGCAATTAAACCACTCACGAATCCAGCACAGGAGGAGAAAAACCATGAGAAACTGGGATCTTTTCAAGGAAATTGACCAATTGCATCGGGACATTAACGGACTTTTCACCGGCCATGATCGGGGCCGCCTGTTCGGCCCGGCCTTTGAACCGGGCCTGGGCTTGCGCCAGTATCCCAAGATCAATCTGCGTGACGATGCAGACAATGTGTATGTCGAAGCGTTGCTGCCAGGCGTTGACCCGGACAGGATTGACATGAACATCCTGGGCAACACCCTGACCATGGCCGGCGAGCGCTCGGCCGTGGATGAATCTGAAGGCCATTGTACCTGGCACCGTCGGGAACGCGGCAATGGAAAATTTATCCGCACCATCGAATTGCCGGTCGAGATTGTTGCCGACCAGATCAAGGCTGAATGCCGTAACGGTCTGTTGCGTGTGACGATGCCGAAAGCTGCTACAGCAAAACCGAAAAAAATCACCGTAAAGGTACGTTAGAGTTAACGATAAATTGAACAGAGAAAGGAGTTGATCTGTCATGACCGAGAAGAATATTGCCAACCTGGAGCCGACTTCGGCGCTGTCCCGCGAGACCACGCGCAAGAATGATCAATACATCAGTCCGTCTGTGGATATTTTCGAAACCGAGGAGGGGCTGACCCTGGTCGCTGATATGCCGGGGCTGGATGATGACAGCCTGGAAGTCACGATCGAGCAGGGAGTCCTGACCCTGCAGGGTAGTGCGCCGGCAGGTGCCGGGGATTACCAGTACCGTGAATTTGCCATGGCCGGCTACTGGCGCCAGTTCCTGCTTTCCGACCACTTTGATGCAGGGCAAGCCGAGGCCGCCATCAGGCAGGGTGTGGTGACCCTGAAGATTCCCAAAGCTGAAAAGGCCAAACCGAAGCGCATCGAAGTGTCGGTACACTGACAACTTCCCGTCGCGAAAAAAAAGGCCGGTTTGATCCCGGCCTTTTTTTTCGCCGGGGCGACCGGGAAAAAGCACCGGAGACTGGTAAAATCTTAAAAACGCTTAAGAGAGGATAGCCATGGATATCAATCGGATGACGCAAAAGACCCAGGAAGCGCTGCAGTCGGCCCAGAGCCTTGCCGTACATTTCGGCCATGTCGAGGTCGATGGAGAGCACCTCCTGCTCGCCCTGCTGCAACAGGAAGAGGGCCTGGTCCCGCGCCTGGTTACGAGACTGGGTATCGATCTGCGCAACCTGGTTGCGGCTACCCGAAAGGAGCTCGAAAAAATCCCCTCGGTGTCCGGGCCGGGTGTTGAGGCCGGCAAGGTTTATGTTACCCAGCGGTTCAATCGCCTGATGGTCAAGGCCGAACAGGAAGCCAAGCACTTAAAGGATGAATATATCAGCGTCGAGCATCTGCTCCTGGTGCTGGCGGACGAGGGCAAGCAGTCGCCGGCGGGACGGATTCTGCTGCAGTTCGATTTAAGCCGTGATCGCCTGTTGCGGGTCCTCAGCGATGTGCGTGGTCATCAGCGGGTAACCAGTTCCGATCCCGAGGTGACCTATGAAGCCCTCGAGAAATACGGTCGTGACCTGGTCCGGGAAGTACAGAAGGGCAAGCTTGACCCGGTGATCGGCAGGGATGGCGAAATCCGGCGCGTGATTCGCATCCTGTCGCGCAAGACCAAGAACAACCCGGTGCTGATCGGTGAACCCGGGGTCGGCAAGACGGCAATTGTCGAAGGGCTTGCCCAGCGCATCGTGCGCGGGGACGTCCCGGAAGGGCTTAAGGACAAGACCGTTTTCGCTCTCGATATGGGCTCCCTGCTGGCCGGGGCCAAGTACCGCGGTGAATTCGAGGAACGGCTCAAGGCGGTTTTGACCGAGATCCGCGAAAGCGATGGCAGAGTCCTGCTCTTTATCGATGAACTGCACACGATCGTCGGCACGGGCAAGGCAGAAGGCGCGATCGATGCGGGGAATATGCTCAAGCCGATGCTTGCGCGCGGCGAGTTGCATTGCATCGGTGCGACGACGATCGATGAATACCGCCAATACATTGAAAAGGACGCCGCTCTGGAGCGGCGCTTTCAGCCGGTTCTGGTCGAGCAGCCAACCGTCGAAGACACGATCAGTATCCTGCGCGGCCTGAAAGAACGCTTCGAGGTGCACCACGGTGTACGCATCCAGGACAACTCGCTGGTGGCTGCCGCGACCTTGAGCCATCGCTATATTTCCGACCGGTTCCTGCCGGACAAGGCGATTGATCTGGTTGATGAAGCCTGTGCCATGATCCGCACGGAAATCGATTCTCTGCCGGCAGAACTCGATGAAGTGACACGCCGGGTTATGCAGCTGGAAATAGAGGAAGCAGCCCTGAAAAAAGAGAAAGACAAGGCCAGCCAGGCCCGCCTGGATGCTTTGCACAGGGAACTCGCCGACCAGCGCGATCGGTCGAAAACCCTCAGGACCCAGTGGGACACGGAGAAGGAAGAGATCAAGTCCGTCCAGGTGCTGCGCGAGGCAATTGAAAAGGTCCGTCAGCAAATCGAGGTTGCCGAGCGCGAATATGATTTGAACCGGGCGGCTGAACTCAAGCATGGGCGCCTGCCTGATCTCGAACGCCAGCTGCTTGAGTCCGAAGGGAAGCTGCCCGGCGCCGACGAGGGGACGCGGCTGTTACGTGAAGAGGTCACCGAAGATGAGATTGCCGGAATCGTCTCCCTTTGGACGGGGATTCCGGTGACCAGGCTGGTCGAAGGCGAAAGGGAAAAATTGCTCAAGCTCGACCAGATTCTGCATCGCCGGGTGATCGGCCAGGATGAGGCTGTACAGCTGGTTGCCGACGCCGTGATCCGTGCCCGCGCCGGGATCAAGGATCCGCGTCGGCCGATCGGTTCGTTCATCTTCCTGGGCCCGACCGGGGTTGGCAAGACGGAACTGGCCAAAACGCTTGCCGAAGCCATGTTTGACAGTGAAGAGAACATGATCCGCATTGACATGTCGGAGTACATGGAAAGGCACGCGGTCAGTCGCCTGATCGGCGCCCCTCCCGGGTACGTCGGCTTTGAAGAGGGCGGTCAACTGTCCGAGGCGGTCCGGCGTCATCCTTACAGCGTGGTCTTGTTTGACGAAATAGAAAAAGCCCATGCGGATGTTTTCAACGTGCTCCTTCAGGTCCTCGATGATGGACGGATTACCGACAGCCACGGGCGCACCGTTGATTTCAAGAACACGGTAGTGATCATGACCTCGAATGTCGGTTCCCAGCATTTGCTCGAAGGTGTCACCGATGACGGCATCATCCGCGAGAATGCCCGGGAGATGGTCATGCGCGAACTGCGAAGCGGGTTCAGGCCCGAATTCCTCAACCGGGTCGACGATGTCATCATGTTCAAGCCGTTGACCCTGGTTGAAACTGAACAGATTGTCGATCTCCAGGTTGAAGAGTTGCAGAAACGTCTGGCCGAACGTGGCTTTGACCTTGAACTGACGCCCGAAGCACGCGCGTTCGTTGCCAGAGCGGCTTACGATCCGGTCTACGGCGCAAGGCCCCTGAAACGCTATCTGCAGCGTCACCTTGAGACTCAGATTGGCAGGGCCATGATCGCATCGGAGGTCCGTGAAGGCGGCCGCATCAGGGTCGATGAAGAGAACGGCGAACTGAAAATCGGTTTCTTCGAGGCCTAGCCGAGAGGTTCGAACGATGGCCACGTTCAGAGGGGCGTGACCAGAGCTCATGGACTTTGCGCAAACGCTTGGATTTTTTGGAGAAAATTGTTACTGTAGAGGATCTGTTGCAGAACAATTCAATCCTTCAGCGAGCGAGGGCGTATGGCCAAGCACAAACGTTTTGGGGAGATCCTGCTCGAAGCCAAGGTGGTTGACGAGAACCAGCTGCAGCGAGCTCTGGAGAGACACTGGGGAACCGGTCGTCGGCTCGGCCAGGTTCTCAAGGATATGGGCATGGTCACCGAGCGCGATATTGCGGTCGCCCTGGCACGCCAGTTCGGCTTCAAGACCGTCTCCAATATTGCCCGGGCGACATTCAGCGCCGACCTCCTGGCGCTGGTCGACGGCAACACGGCCACTGACAAGATGTTGTTCCCGCTGAAAGCGGAGGACAAGACCCTGTACCTGGCGATGGTCAATCCGCTCGATATGGAGACGATTGACAATCTTTCCTTCAAAAGTGGTCTGCGGGTCATTCCCTGCGTGACCACGCCCTCGGAGATCCAGTCTGCGGTCAACCGCCATTATTACAATATTGTCGAACGCTCCCATGGGCTGGATGTCTGGTGGACCGTCCTGGTAGTCGATGACCGGGATCTGGTTCGCTCTGCGATTATGGCGACCCTGAAAAAAGAAGGCTTTAACCTGATCGAGGCAGGCAGTGGCGCTGACGGCCTCAAGATGGCTATTGAGGAAAAACCGCATCTGATTCTCGCTGACACCGTTATGCCGCGCACGGACGACCACGAAATGTACCGTGCCGTGCAGGGCAACCTGAATATCAAGCATATCCCCGTTATAGCGCTTTCTCCCAAGGACTCACCGGAAGAGGAGGCCAGGTTGCTGGAGATGGGGTATTTCGACTTCATCGCCAAGCCGGTCAACCCGATCCGCCTGGTGGCGCGCACCGGACGCGCCTTGCGGGTTATTTATGGCAACAGCCCGCCACCGCGTTAAGCCGGTTATCGCTATCAGCACTAAAAAAAGGTGAGCATTTTCTGCTTGCCTTTTTTGTTTAGAATTATATAATTGACGAAAATAGTCATGTTAAGGAAAGGATGTCGCCATGCGTATCGATATACTCTGCAAACCTGAAGCCGGTCAGCGCGGTGAACGCGTCCTTGCCAATGTGCGCAAAGCCCTGCAGGAGATGGATGTGCGTGCTGAGGTTCATCTCTTCTGCGACCGTCGCAAGATGGTTGATAACCGTGTCTACGTTGCCCCTGCGTTGTTGATTGACGATGTCGTTCGCATCGCTGGCCGTGTGCCGGAGGTCGGCGAGATCAAGTCATTTATAGTGGAACGTCCCCGCTATGTTGAGCGGATGAAGGATGTTGCCTGACCCCGTCCCGGTCTGCCTGATCGTTGCAAAAAGACCGGTTGTTCTACAGGCCCACAGATGGTAGACAAACCCCACATTGCGTTGATGTGGGGTTTGTAGTTGGGTCTGCCGGTCTGTTCAGACAGAGATCTTCGATTTAGTCATCTTTTATGACAACAGAAGTTAATCTGTTGCACTTTTCTTCTCTTGAAATACTTAAAAGCAAAACCGGCGGGTCGCGTCCCGCCGGACGCCATACTTTTGTCCGGCAACAAAAGTATGCAAAAGTGCCTTCTCCTTGCGGAGGGCATCTCCTCTGCCGGATGTCTGTGACTTCAAGAACCTGCTGTGATGGGGATCCGGCCCTGTGTCAAAGGGCCTGACCTTGCCGTGTGATTTACCAGGGAAAAGCCAAAACAACCCCTGCCGACGCAATCCTTGACAGCAGGAGAGGCTCTCAAGAGCCTCGGATCCTGAGGGGGAAAGCTGGACCCTTGATCGATAAGAAGAATCCGGATTGAGGTCGCCGCCCTGCCGGGCCAGACATGCCCAGCGCAGCGCAGGCCCTTTTCTGCATACTCTTTTAGGCCAGTAAAAGAGTATGGCGCCGTCGGGGGGCGCAACCCCCGGGTTATTGGTTTGTTTTTGGAATTTCGAAGTACAATAAAAAGGGCAACAGATTAAACATCTGTTGCCCTCTACACATTGAGAACCAGAGCAGAAGTGAGCCAAAAGAATCACTCAACTTTGCCCGCAGTCTCAGGGCCCTTTACAGGGCTTTTATTGTGGTTTTGCCGTGGTTACGACGGGACCAGGTCCCCCGCCGGATACAGGAGCCCCTCGCTGACGGCGAACTCGAGCAGCTCCGTGCCGGTCGCCTTGGGCAGGCTCCCGGCGAAAATCTCTTTGGGGCTGCTCTTGCCATCACTTCGCTTGAGCAGCTGCAACATTTCTTCACCGAGGGACTCGCAAAGGACCTGGTTGTCTCGGCGCATGAAGAGCGCAACAGAGCCGACGGGCCGGAACAGCGCAGACATTTCCTCCAGATGCATCCCCTCCATTTCGAGCAGATCGAGTATTTCGTAGGCGAAGGGCACCAGGCGAAATTTTTTCGAACGCTGCCAGGGAGTCTCCCAGGCATCTTGCTGTAACGGCGAGTCTTCGAAGATTGGTAAAAGTTCTTCACCGAGAAGGGTTTCTGCATAGTTGAAATGGTAGCAGAGCAGGTCGAGGAAGATGCTGATCAAATGCCCCTGGCCGGTGCTCTTCAGCCGATGGCTGAGGTAGCCCTGCAACATCCGATAGACATCTGCTGCTGCCCAGTTTTCGGTTTGCATCAGGCTGTCCGGGTCTATTTCGGGTGCCTGCTCTGCCCATTTGAAGAAATCCTCGAAGAGTGCGCTGGGGCAGGTTTGCAACGCCTCCATAATAGCCGGAAAGAAAGCCACAGCCCGACCGGTGTTGTAGAAAAGGTCGACTGCTGCAGCCAGACGCCGACAGAGCCCCATCTCTTCCGCAGTCCAGTTTGCCGAGGCGATCAACTCGTAAGGCGGGTCCTGCTGAGCTTTGATCCCGTACCTGTCCCGTTGCTGTGCCAGTCGGGTCCCGGGCAGTACGGCCAGCGGGAAGATATGAATGTGGTTGGGGGCAAAGCCCAGCACCGTGTCGATACTTTCCCGGAAGCCTGAGTAGCTATCTTCCGGCAGGCCGTAGATCAGGTCGAAGCCGTAAACAACCCCTTCGGCTTCGAGCAGGTGAATCTTCTCCGTCAGGATGTCCAGGTCAATTGGGCGGTGGATCGTTTTGAGGACCTGTTGATGTACTGATTGCAGGCCGATCTGAACCGAACAGTTCAACTTGCCGAGCAGGCTAGCGGTGCGGCGGTCAATGAAATCGGCTTTGGCTTCCAGATGATAGTGAAGGTCAGGGGCGACCTTCAGCAGCATCTCCAGAAGTGCAACCCCACGTTCCGGAGGGTAGTTGAAGGTAGAGTCCAAAACCCACACCTGGCTGACATCGCTGTCGACAAAAAGGTCGAGCTCGGCCTTCAGACGTTCTTTCGGCAGGGCCCGAACGCCTTGCTGGCCCCGGGCCTCGAAGCAATAATCGCAGGAGAAGGCACAGCCCCGCGCAACTTCCCACAGGACACCGGCAGATGATGGTTGAATGGTCCCCGCCAGCCAGGGAGACGTTGCGCGGTCAAGATCGTAATGACACCTGTTTGCAGAAGCTAACGGCCCCTGCTCCAGCATCAGCGTCACTCCCGGCATGGAGTGCAGTGGAAGGCCCTCTGCCAGCCTCTCGAGAAGGCCGGCGAGAGCCGCCTCCCCTTCGCCGTGAACCAATGCGTTCCATGGGGCTGCAGACAAAAGTCCAGCCGGGTCACCGGTGGCCTCAGGGCCGCCGGCAATCAGGTAGAGGGACGAATCGGCCTGGCGCAGCTGCCGTGCCAGGCCGATGACGCGTTGACGGTTCCAGACGTAAACCGGAAAGGCGACCACGTCCGGGGCCGCAGAGAGAATCGCGCTGAGGATCTCATGGTCCGGTTGCTCCGGGTAGGCATCGACCAGCCGGGAGGATCTGCACAGTCCGGCCGGCAGGGCTGCGGCCAGGCAGCCAGCAGCCAGAGAGACCGCCTGTGCTGAACGGCGGACATGCAGGGTACAGAAGACAATGTTCATAGGCGCACCAGGGTGGTTTAACTCTATCGGTTCAGCTTGTATTCGTCAACCGAGCCGGCACTGATGGCGGTTTGGGTATGGAAGTGGCTGGGTTAAGTTTTGGCGCGGACCTTTATCTTTGGTTTGCCAGACTCGGTCACCACGACAAAATCAACCTTTTTGCTGCCGAAGCGCTGCTTGATCGTTTCGGCCTGCTTGGCCAGGAAGCTGGCAACCTGGTCCCGGTTCGGGGGACGCATCTTGCAACTCTGGTGGGCCTGAACAAGTTGTTCGTAAAGGTTGTCAACCGGATCGACGTTACGGTCGTTGACGGTTGCCCCTGGTAGAGACGGATCCTCGGTCGCCCTGCGCTGGATCCGGGAGGTGTGCCGCTCGTATTTCCCCTCGTCGATCAGGCGCTGGGTCCGGTCCCAGTAGCCGCAGTAACTGTTGAAACGGCTGCTGATCCCGTTCAGCCGGTAGCGCAAATCGGTTTGCGGTATGTACAAGGTGATGAATTTACGGAGGCGTACAGTTAACTTGCTGCGCTGTTGTTCAGGGGCGCATTTCTCAAGGCCGAGGAAATACTGCTGGTAGGCGATCTCGAGCTCCTTCAGCTCTTTTTCGGCCTGGTTCAGCAGCGCGGTAATTTTCTCGCGTCCGATCATTGCAAAAGAATCCCCCCTCTCTAATGCTAACCAATATACTGGAGCAAGGCATGGCGGTAAAGGGAAACCTGAATTACCGGCAGGCTTCGGCCATCTCCATGCTTGACCTTTGCAGGGCGTTCCTAAATAATGAACCGTTCGAATTTCCGGAGAGTTGAAATGCCAGAGAAATTAGCGGCGGTAATCCTGGCGGCCGGTCAGGGGACCCGTATGAAGTCTGTCCTGCCCAAGGTCCTCCATCCGGTGGCAGGCAAGCCGATGCTGGCCCATGTGGTCGGGACCGCCGGAGCCCTCGAAGCCTCGCCGATTATTCCGGTGGTCGGCCACGGTGCCGAGGAGGTCCGTGCCACCATGGCCGGCCTGGGCCTGCATTTCGTTCTGCAGCCAGAACAGCTGGGCACCGGTCACGCGCTGCTCTGTGCTGAAGGGGCCTTGAACGGATTTTCAGGTGCCCTCCTGCTGCTCTGTGGCGATGTTCCGCTGTTGCAGGAAAAGACTCTGCGCGCCTTGCTGGAGCACCATTTTAGACAGGCGGCCTGTGTGACCATTCTTACTGCGGAAATGAGCGACCCTGCGGGGTATGGCCGGATCATCCGTGGCGCCGAAGGGGTTGAGCGGATCGTCGAAGAGAAGGACGCCGATGAATCGGAGCGTCAGGTCCGCGAGATCAATACCGGCATCTACCTGTTCCGGGCACCGCAGGTTTTTGGCCTGTTGAAGGGATGTCGATAACCGGAATGTCCAGGGCGAGTATTATCTCACCGATGTCGTGGCTGCGGCCCGACAGGCCGGCGAGCGTGTCGAGGCCCTGCTGATTGACAATGCGGAGGAAGCAATGGGAATTAACGATCGGCTACAATTGGCCGAAGCAGGCAAAATCATGCGCCAGAGAATCAACGCCACCCATCAGCGTGCCGGGGTGACCCTGGTTGATCCGGCGACGACCTATATCGACCCTGATGTGAGCATCGGCCCGGATACCCTGGTTCATCCCGGGGTTCACCTGCGCGGCCAGACCCGGATCGGCAGCGGCTGTGAAATTGAACCGGGGGTGGTTGTGACCGACTGCACTATCGGTGATAAGGTGCATATCAAGTCCGGCTCTGTCCTGAGCGAATCGACTGTGGGCAGTAACTGCGCGATCGGGCCGATGGCGCATCTGCGACCGGGCACGGTTTTGGCCGGCGACAATAAAATCGGCAATTTCGTCGAGACCAAGAAAGCGGTGATCGGCGAGAAATCGCAGGCCAGCCATCTGACCTACATCGGCGACGCGTCAGTCGGTAAAAACGTCAACATCGGCTGCGGAACCATTACGTGCAACTACGATGGTGTCAACAAACACCAGACCACCATCGGCGACGATGTGTTTGTCGGCAGCGACGTGCAGTTTGTTGCGCCGGTGACCATCGGCCGTGGCAGCCTGATCGGCGCCGGCTCGACGATTACCAAAGATGTCCCGGCGGACGCCCTGGCGATCTCCCGCTCCGAACAGAAGAACATCGAAGGCTGGGCGGAGAAGAATCGTCAGAAGCGGCAGAAGAAGGACAAGAAGTAATCGCCGGGAAATCAGTGGGCCTGGGAGTCATCTTCTTTTAACGCCCGTTCGCATGCGCTCACTCAAGGCGCAAAGACGCCAAGAGACAAGCAGAGAAGCTTAATTGGCTGACCCCAAAATGATTTTGACTTCCTTTGCGTCTTTGCGCCTTTGCGTTAAATTATATTTTCAAAAGAACTTTATCCATTCACTTATCGAGGTCTCTTATGTGCGGCATCGTCGGTTATATTGGTCCCCAGGAAGCAACACCCATCGTGCTGGACGGATTGAAGCGGCTAGAATACCGCGGTTACGATTCAGCCGGGATTGCTATCCTCAGCCAGGGCAAAGTCAATATCAGCCGTGCTGAAGGCAAACTGGTCAACCTGGAAAAAATGCTCCAGGCAAAGCCTCTCATCGGCCAACCAGGCATAGGCCACACCCGTTGGGCGACCCATGGACGCCCTTCGGAAATCAATGCCCATCCGCACAACGCCGGCGGATTCGTGGTAGTGCACAATGGCATTATCGAAAACTACCTCGACCTGAAAAACCGCCTGGGCGAACAGGGCCACACCTTCAGCTCCGATACCGACACGGAGATCATCGCTCACCTGATTGAGGAACACTATAAGGCGTGCGGTAATTTTGAATCCGCCGTGCGCATGGCGCTTCGTGAAGTGCGCGGCGCCTATGCCGTGGCGATCCTCTGTGACAAGGAACCGGACAAGCTGATCGCCGCCAAGCAGGGCTCCCCCCTGGTCGTCGGGCAGGGGCAGGGCGAATACTTTGTCGCCTCCGACATTCCGGCCATGCTGTCGCATACCAAGGAGATGATTTTTCTCGAAGATGGCGAACTGGTGGTCTTTACCGCGCAGCGCATGGCGATTACCACGCTCGATGGGACTCCGGTCGAGAAGACGCCGAAGACCATTACCTGGAGCCCGGTCATGGCGGAGAAGGACGGCTACCGGCACTTCATGCTCAAGGAGATTCACGAGCAGCCCAGGGCGATCGCCGATACGATCGCCGGTCGGATCCGGGAAGACCATGCCGAGGTTTTTCTCTCGGACCTGGGCCTCGAAGACGATCTCCTCACCGCCCTGGACCGGATTTATCTCGTCGCCTGCGGTACGTCGTGGCACGCGGCCCTGGTTGGCAAGTTCCTGCTGGAAAAGCATGCCCGGATTCCGGTTGAAGTCGATATCGCCAGCGAGTTTCGCTATCGCAACCCGTTGGTGACGGAAAAAACCCTGACCCTGGTGATCAGCCAGAGCGGTGAGACGGCTGATACCCTCGCCGCCCTGCGCGAGGCCCATGGCAAGGGCGGCAAGGTCCTGGCCATCTGCAACGTCGTCGAATCGTCAATCGCCCGGGAAAGCGACGGGGTCATCTACACCCACGCCGGGCCGGAAATCGGCGTGGCCTCAACCAAGGCGTTTACCACGCAACTCGTCGCCCTCTACCTGTTTACCCTCCATCTCGGACGGCTGCGCGGCAATCTCGATCAGGAATCCCGCCGCGAAATGCTCGATGCGCTGGTCAGCCTGCCTCGCAAGGTCGAGGAGTGCCTGGAGCTGGATGCCCAGATTGAAGAGGTTGCGCACGGCCTGATGCATGTACACGACTTCCTTTACCTCGGGCGTGGCAACCAGTACCCGATCGCCCTGGAAGGTGCTTTGAAACTGAAAGAGATCTCCTATATCCACGCCGAAGGTTATCCTGCCGGAGAAATGAAGCACGGGCCGATCGCCCTGATTGATGAACAACTGCCGGTTGTGGTGATTGCGCCGCATAACGATACGATGGACAAGGTGGCTGCTAACATGGAAGAGGTCCAGGCCCGCGGCGGACGCGTCATCGCAGTAACCGACCGGGGCGCGACCGGGCTGTCTGACAAAGCGGAAACCGTCCTGGTCGTGCCGCCGATCGTCGATGACCTGATGCCGGTGCTCACCACGATTCCGCTGCAGCTGCTGGCTTATCATATTGCGGTCCTGAAGGGGACCGATGTCGATCAGCCGCGCAATCTGGCCAAGAGTGTGACGGTAGAATAGGTCCGATCTGTCAAAGTTGAATTTTTGTCCAGGTAAAATAAAGTAGGTAAACGGAAAATAAAGTTGGTAAATGGCAAAATGTTTTAACTGCTTCAATAGGCTCCTTGTCATCGAGAAAACTTCAGCCCTGCCAGCTATCGGCGGGGCTGGCTTGTTCCGAGGGTAAGGTGCATAGGATATAAAAATGGCCACCAGTTGCGTCTCCAAACGAGCAACATAAATTCAACGACATGTGCAAGCCAATGAAGTGTCATATAAGGCCATCAAGAGTGCTACAGAAATCGTCCCGGAGGTCCTTGTCGTTTCTCCGGGACCGCTCGCTAAATAATGGATAAACAGATATTGATTTTTAACGCTAAGAGGCTAACATCTAGTAGGGCAAAAGCAAAGTTACTGATATTATAGGTCTTGCCATAAAATCACAGGGAGAAAGAAAAACATGAAAAGAGTCATGCTGTTCGTTGTTACCAACCTCGCAATTGTGCTCGTGCTCGGCGTAGTCATGAGCTTGTTCGGGGTCGACCGGATTCTCGATGAGCAAGGAGCGGGCCTCGATCTTTACAATTTACTGATTTTTGCGTCCGTTTTCGGCTTTGGTGGGTCACTGATATCACTGGCCATCTCAAAATGGACGGCCAAGCGTATGACTGGCGCACAGGTCATCACTTCGCCCCGCAGTGAAGTTGAGATCTGGCTGGTGCAAACCGTAAGAAAACAGGCCGAGATCGCGGGCATTGGCATGCCCGAGGTCGCCATTTATGACGCTCCTGATGTCAATGCTTTTGCAACCGGCATGCGACGCAATAATGCTCTTGTGGCTGTGAGTACAGGACTGCTTCGCTCCATGAGCCGCGATGAAGCCGAAGCCGTATTGGCCCACGAAGTCAGTCATGTTGCCAATGGTGACATGATTACCCTGGCGCTCATCCAAGGGGTGGTCAATACTTTCGTTATCGTGGCTTCGCGGGTGGTGGGTCATTTAATCGATCGCATGGTATTCAAAACCGAGAGGGGGCACGGTCCCGCATTTTATATTACCTCGATCCTCGCCCAGATCGTCTTTGGCATCCTCGCCAGTCTCATCGTTTTCTGGTTCAGCCGCCAGCGCGAATTCCGTGCTGATGCCGGCAGTGCCCATCTCGCAGGGCGAGAAAAGATGATTGCGGCACTTGAAAAACTGCGCCGCAACGTCGATCAACCGCACCTGCCCGACCAAATGGCGGCCTTTGGAATCTCTGGTGGCCGGGGGCAGGGGTTCAAGCGGTTTTTCATGACCCACCCGCCACTTGAAGCGCGTATCGAGGCGCTGAAGCGTAAAACTTGACGGCTGAATCTATTTGTCGCTTTTGTGCTGTGCCATAAAAGCCTCAACCAGAACATTGGCATCGGGCACATTGACCATTCGCGCGAACTCCCTTAAAAACCCCCGCAGATAAACGGGGGCCGGAAGAAAATCAAACCGCTGCTCTTCTATGCTCTGCAGAAAAGATGATCTGATTTTGGTCCGCGCCGCCACATCCTGCAGGCTTAGACCCAGCGCCTTGCGTGATTGCTGGAGGAACAATCCGGGCATCTGCTGCGGATCCGCGTCAATGATTACTTTCTGCGCCACAGTTGCCGCCGGTTCGTCTTCTCTCTCAGGGTTCCCTTCGGCTTTTGTCTGATGGGAATGCGATTGCAGAATCCGTTCATAGGCTTCACGCAGCGAGTCAAGTTTCTCCTGCCGGTCGGCATCATCCAGCAAAGAGTAGGTTGCCAGGGACTCTTCACCGTATAGTTTGTGTAACTCGTAGAACGATCTCTCCACTTCGACCATGCTGGCCCCGTAGCTCAGACCAAAAAGATCATAACTCGCCTGCAGGCTTTCTTCCTCCATCTCACCTCTCCGTTTCCAGGTCCATTTGCTGCACGATCCGCCGGACGTCTTCGGCAAAGTAACTTTTCGGAAACATGGACAGCACCGGCCGGCGCGATTTGAGAGACATCAGTACTTGCTCATCGGCGCGGACAGCACCGGCCACTGTCACATTGATACCTAAAAAACCCTTGCAGGCGAGCGCAATCTCTTTGCCGAGATTGCGCTCTTCGTGTCGCTGCACCTGGTTGACAATCAAGCTCGGACTGAAAGATGTCATCGCCTGGTCAATCTGTTCTCCGACCCCCGGGTCACGGCGGCGGAGATTCGCCATAAGATCTCGCGGCGAGCGGATGCCCGTTTTCTCTTTGTCTTCCAAGGAAGCATCCACCAGGGCCTCCACATTGAGATCTCGAATGACTTGACGTAATTTGCGAAAATAGGCTGCTCTCAGGAAGTGGTAGGTATTTTCGATTGCGGTCGGGGTTGGCGTGACGACCATCAAACCATTGTGCGCAGCAATGAAAAAATCGAGCACGTTAAAGGAGCTCCCCGCGCCAAGATCAATAAAAATATAATCGGCCTCCAGAGAAAAAAGCTGCCTGATCAACTTCAACTTCTGCAGGTGTTTCAGGTTGGCCACGTTGTGCATAGCCCGAGCGCCGCTGATTAAACTGAGGTTGGCAAAGGGTGTGGCCAGAAGAATATCCTGCATGTTCTTGTTAGGGTCACGGAACAGGTCGCTGATCGTATGTTTGGGGGACGACATGCCGAGAAAGGTATGCAGATTGGCTCCGCCAAGATCGGCGTCGATCATAATGCAGCGCCGTCCCTGGTCCGCCAAAGTCATTGCGATGCCGGTAGTGAGGGCTGACTTGCCGACCCCGCCCTTGCCTCCACCAATAGCCCAGATATGTGGCTTGAACGCCTGTTTTTCTGCATGTACTGGCCTGGTCATAGAGGTCTCACACGATTGAAGTCGCTGGCGACATGGCCTTTTTATGCTTCATCGAATTTTGTTCGGCTTAAACCCAGAGCTCTCGCAAGCACCGGCGATAAGCTGCTAAAATTCATTTAAGATTTTCACGGCACTGACTGCAGATACCATGACTGGTTGTGCCAAACGGTCCTTTGCGCAGACCTAAAGACTTGCCACACCAGGCACAAACCACATTCATCTTTTTGTTCTCACTATACGCATTAATGAACGTTGACAGTGCCGCCGAGCCTTCACGTGGAAGATCCAGGAACTGCAAGCCTGCCCCTGACGGGTATTCGGCTTTAAGCCGATTTGTTTCAAGGTTTGTCCAGGCAACCCTTGCTTCACACGTGATTGAAATTTCCTGCCCTCGTTTCGGGATGGAAAATGAAAGTGTCAGGGTTGCATCGGTATCTAATGGATACCGGGTTTTAAGGTAAAGTCCGCCCTCACTCAAATCTCGAGAAAGATCGGAAAGTTTACCGTCACGCGAGGGTTCATATTGGACGGTCGTTTCAAATGCAATTCTCTCCATCGAGCCTTTTTTGCGCACTTTTCCTGCTTGCCCTGAAGTCAACATTGGTTTTATCAATCTCCCGGTTTTTCTGCCCTCTGCAACAGACAGAAAAAGCCATCCATTGTGATCCGGATGGCTTTTCGTCAACCCTTAACCGATCTCCTTGCAACCCGGCTATCCTGCATGAAGGACCCGTAGCTTTGCGTCATCAAGTTCCCCTGATTTTGCCTTTGCGGATGATCAATATATCAAACCCCTGGACTGGAGGAAAGGCTCAATGTTCCCATGGGGGTGCAAACTTACCTGCCGCGCAGGGTCCCAGTGATTGTTCCAGCCGTGACCGTTGGTCAAATTGCCCGGGTCAGGGTGGTCTTTTGAGGGCACTGCCGCATAAAAAAAGCCCGCCGGATAAGTCGGCGGGCTTTTTTACTATTCCGGTGTGTGCCTGAAACTATTGCTTGACGTGACACCTGGCGCAGTTGCCCTGGGCATCAAAAGCACGCTTGCCATTGTGGCATACGCCACAAAGCTTGCCGGCGTAGATCTCGTTCATGGTGATCTTGACAGTGCCCTGCTTCATCTTCGGAAACATCTCGTCGTTGTGGCATTCCTTGCATTTAACGCCAGCGTCCTTGTGGACGGTGCCATCGAAATTCACGGCGCCCATGGAGCTGTCGCTGAACGTGATGGTTTTCTTTGCCGGGACGGCCAGGACAACACTGGAACTCACAAACAGAATTGCAACAATCAGTATGGCCAGTTTTTGCATAATAGTTTCCTCCTTGCAGGAATGGTCCGGTGGTTTATTTAAAGCAAGCGCGGCTATTCTAACAGGTTGATGAGCGCATGCAAACCCGTAACGCAAAATGATTCGTGAGAGCTACTCCGGTAAGGCCTCGGCCAGCAGTTCGAGAATATGGACCGGATGTTGTTTGCCCCTGGCGTGATTGATATTGTCCTGCAACTGCATGATGCAGCCCGGGCAGTCGGTCGCAACCAGGTCCGCCCCGCTCGCTGCGATGTTGGCCGCCTTGCGGGCGCCGATCTTCTTGCTGATGTCATAATGGTAGACCGAATAGGTCCCGCCAAGGCCGCAGCAGGTCGCAGCATCGGGCATCTCGACGTACTCCACCTGCGGCAGAGCCTTGAGAATCTGACGCGGCTCCCGGGTGATCCCGCGGTTACGCAGGTGACAGGGATCATGGTAAGTCACCTTGATCGGCTTGTCGACTTTCGGCAGTGCTGCGAGCTTTTCCGGTAAGCCATGATTGGCGAGGAAAACGAAGATGTCGATCGTTTTGGCCGACAGGTCGTTGAACTCTTCGCCCATCTCTGCATAGATGTCCCCGAGCCCCGCGTTGCAGGACGCGCAGGCGGTGACGATATGGTCAACCTTGTGCCGACTGATCGCGGCGAGATTTTGCTCGGCGAGTTTTTCGATGGTCTTGGTCGCTCCGGCGCTGACTGCCGGCAGGCCGCAGCAGGCCTGGTCCTTGGGGATTATGACGGTAACGCCGAGAAACTTCAGGGCCTTGAGAAAAGCTTCGCCAACCGCTGGGTACATGTAGTTGATGCCGCAGCCGGTGAAGAACAGGACGGTCGGCTGTCCTTCCTCGCCGGGGATGATCTCCGGAACTCTCTCGCGAAACGGTTTGGCGGTGATCGGCGGCAGGGTACGGTCCGCCTCGAGGTAGGGTGCCGGGAAGCGCAGGCGCAAACCGCTGTCTTCCGGAAGTTTTTTGAAGATCAGGTTTGACAGGGTGCCGCCGGATTTGGCCAGCAAGTTCATCAGCTTCGGTCGACCCAGCACGGCGGCGACCCCTTTGCCGAAGGTCGAAAGGCCCTGCTGCTCGGCAATCCGGCGTCGCGTAGCGGCAACGATCTCTTCCGTGTGGACCTTGTTGGGGCAGCCCGCGCAGCAGCTGCCGCAGAGCAGGCACTGGCTCATATCTTCCAGCACCTTCGCTTCTAAATCGATATCACCTTGCAGTACCGAGTTGGCCAGAGCAATTTTCCCCCGGGCGACCCGACCTTCACGTTTGTCGTCAATAAACACCGGGCAATGGGCGCGGCAGGCGCCGCACTTCACGCACTGGTCAATCTCTTCGCGGTAATCTTCGAGTGTTTTCAGCTTTGCCATATGTTCCTTGGCGCGAGGCGCGATAATCCTGAGAGAGCAGCCCTGCTCGCTGCGCGTTATCCGCCACCTTCTAAGGAATCTTCCTCGTCGAGGAAAATTTTCCCTGGATTGAGTATGTTGTTAGGATCAAGTGCCCGCTTGATTGCTTTCATGTAGTCGGCGGCGATCGGGGTGATCTCGAGAGGGATGTAAGGGGCCTTGGCGATGCCAATGCCATGTTCACCGCTCATGGTCCCGCCCAGTTCGAGGGCGGCCTTGAATACGTCGCGGATCGCGCCTTCTGCTTTAAGGGTATCCCCGGCAAGCTTTTTGTTGACCATGATGTTGACATGGATGTTGCCGTCGCCGGCATGGCCAAAGTTGACAATCGGAATGGCATATCGCTCGGCAATGGCGTCGACCCTGCGGATCATCTCCGGGACCTTGCTGCGTGGCACGCAGATATCCTCGTTGTACTTGTCCGGGTTGACCTTGCGTAAACTGGCGGATACCGAGCGGCGGATCTGCCAGAGCGCTTCGCTCTCTTCCGGGGTCGTGGCGATGCGAGTCTCAACCACGCCGAGCGGCTTGATGATCTCTGCGATCCGCGCGGCCTGCTTGTCAAGGAGTTCCCGGTCGCCGTCGACCTCGATGATCAACACCGCCCGGGCGCCTTCGGGAACTTCGAGATCGGTGGCCTGGCGCACGCAGTCAAGGGTGCGGCCGTCCATGAACTCGAGGGTGGTCGGGATGATCTTGTCACGAATGATCGTCGATACTGCACGCGCAGCCCCGTCAATCGAATCGAACAGCACCAGCATGGTCTTTTTCGCTTCCGGCAGCGGCAACAGCTTGATGACGATGCGGGTGATGATGCCGAGAGTCCCTTCTGAACCGCAGAGCAGCTTGGTCAAATCGTAACCGACCACGCCCTTCATGGTCGGACCGCCGGTAGTCATGATGTCACCCTGAGGAGTCACAATCTCAAGACCGATGATAAAATCCTTGGTCACTCCGTATTTGACGCAGCGTGGGCCTCCGGCACACTCGGCGACGTTGCCGCCCAGCGTCGAAAACTTCAGCGAGGCTGGATCGGGAGGGTAGAAAAGGCCGACCTTTTCCACCGCCTTTTGGAACTGCTCGGTGACCACGCCCGGTTCGACGGTGGCGATCAGGTTCTCTTCGTCGATCTCCAGGATGCGGTCCATCCGTTCGGTGCAGAGGACGATTCCACCCAGGGTCGGCAGGCTGCCTCCGGTGAAGCCGCTGCCGGCGCCACGCGGGAAAACCGGGATTTTTTCGTGGTTGGCCAGCTTCATGATGCGGCTGATCTCATCGGTCGAACGGGGATGAACAACCACGTCGGGGAGAAAACTCTGCTGGGTGGCGTCATAGGAGTAGCAGATCCGGTCGGCTTTGCTGGTAAAGACGTTGTCCTTGCCGACGATTCCTTTAAGGTCCTTGATGATGCTATCTGATAACATTGATCCCTCTGTGAATCAGAACTGAAGTGCGAGGTGCGAAGCGCGAACAGGCTTTTTCGCGCCTCACGCTTCGCGCCTCGGTTTTAATATCGGCAAAATTGTCCCGCCATCCGGGATGACCACGATCTCCGGGTCCTCCGGCAGCTGTTTGTAAGCCATCTGCAACGCTTCGTCAAGCGTTGCGGCTTTTTCCATGCCCATTTTTTCCGTCTGTTCGCGGGGGAACTCGCTGACCAGGATGACCCGCCAGCTTCGAGCCTTGCTCAGGGTCGACCAGGCGGTCTGGCCATTGATCTCGTATCGGCTCCGGAGGGCCTTCTCAAAGATATCCAGGTCTTCATAATTGAACCAGTCGAAGAAGGTGGCGTTGCCGAACCCGTCCGGGCAGGCGGCGAGGAGAATCACCGCACCACCGGGCTTGACAGCGTGCACTGCATAGTCGAGCGCCTTGTGAGCCTGGATGAAGTTGATGTCCTTGGGGTGCCCGCCGCAGGAGACGACCGCCAGGTCTGCCGCCTGCTCCAGGGGCACCGTGTAGAGGTCCTTCGCCAGCGCGCAGCCGGCCAGATGGGCCTCTTCCAACTCCCCGCAAAAGACTCTGGCAATCTGTTTATCCGCCGTGAGCACAGTGTTCAGAATAAAATCCGGCTTGACCATCTGTGCCGCTTCAAGAATCGCCTGGTGCACCGGGTTGCCGGCGAGGTTTGCCGTGCAGGCTTGTGGATTGCGGCCTCCCTGCTCCGGCGGGTTGAAAATCGCAAAATGGGTGGCCATGCAGGTCTCCCGGCTGGCCACGCCCGGGACCAGGCTTTTTCGCCCGCCGCCGAAGCCGGCAAAATAATGCAGGCCGATGGTGCCGGTGACGATCACCCGGTCGGCCTCGATGACGCGCCGGTTGATCTGCACCGGCAGACCGGATGAAGTTCTCCCCAGGTCCACCAGCTCGTCCCGGTTGTCGCATTCATGGTCGTACACATTGACGCGGCCATAAAGCGGGCCAATGATTTTGCGGTGCTCTGTTGCCGTCTGCTTGCGGTGGATGCCGAGTGCGACGACGATCTCGATTTGCCCATCCGGAATGCCGCAACGGTTGAGTTCATCGACCAGGATCGGCAGGTAAATCTCGCTGCCGGTATAGCGGGTGATGTCGGAGGTGACGATGACGACACGTTCGCCAGGCTTGACAATCTCACATAAAGGTGGCGTCCCGAGAGGGGCTGCCAGGGCGTGACAAATCTCCTGCTCCGGATTGGGCAGCGGGCCGGGGGGAGCAACGCTGAGCAAACAGGCGTTCACCTCGGCCGAAAGCTCCTGGTTGCCGTATTTGAGATTGAATTGAATCACATGCAGCCTCTCTGGTTCAATTTCACATTGTATGGTGCCACGGTGGTGAAGCGCAAGTAGGCAAACGATTTGTGATAGGGCTGACTGGTAAACCGAAGACTGTGAAGCATGATCTGCTCATTTAATGCAATTTTAACGTGTGCTCTGGCTCGAACGCCGCCCTGGGCTTTCGAGCAACGTCGTCTCACGGAGGGCAGATCGATGACGGCTTCCCTTATCGGGGCTTTGGGGTTGAGACGGTTTTTTGGCATGCGGTAGAAGTCAGCACCGTTCAATTCTGGCGAATCAGACAGCCGCGGCGGCGAGAATCGGGCCTGTCGGCGCCAACGTGAAAAACAAGTTTCTATCATTAATCCCCCTGGTTTCGCGGGTTTTTCCACGGGCAAAGAATTCGCTGGTATTTCTCCCCCTATTCGGCCATATAATCCGCGCCGGCGAATTTCGCCGTTAACCCTTGACGCAGCACCCTCTGCGCACTGTTTCGCGGACACCACTTTATGTTTAAAAACAAGGCCTTTCGGCTCAACCTGCTGATCGTCATCGGCTTCGGCCTGGCGACTTTTCTGCTCTGGGGCTGGGGGAACCGCCCCACCAGCGAACCCGCCTGGCCGGCTCAGGTGGAGGGGATGTCCTTCTCCCCCCTGCGGATGGAAAATGATCCGGTCCTGGGCCTCTATCCGACGGAAGAGCAGATCGCCAGCGACCTGGCGCTGCTGGCAGGACAGGTGAAGGCGGTCCGCACCTACGGTCTCGGCGGCAGCCTCAGTAGCATTCCGCGGCTGGCGGAAAAGCATGGCATGAAGGTGACCCTTGGGGCCTGGCTAACAGACAATGTCGAGGAGAACGAGCGGGAGCTTGAGCGCCTGTTCGAGGTGGTTAAACAGCACAAAAAGAGCAAGAGCAAAACCATCATCCAGCTGATCGTCGGCAACGAGACGGTCCTGCGGGGGGATCTGACGGTCGAGGAATTGGCGGTCTATCTCGACCGGGTGCGCAAGGCGGTCAAGCTGCCGGTGAGTACCGGCGAGCCGTGGAACGTCTGGCTGGCCAACCCGGAGCTGGCGGCGCATGCGGATTTCGTCGCCGCCCACTTTCTCCCCTACTGGGAAGGGGTGGCGCTCAAGGCGGCCCTGGATCATATCGACGCCACCTACATCATGCTGCGCGAGGCCTTTCCGAAAAAGCGCATCCTGATGGCCGAGGTGGGCTGGCCGAGCAACGGTCGCACCCGCCGCGCTTCGGTGGCCTCCCAGTCCAACGAGGCGATCTTCCTGCGCAACTACCTGCAGCGAGCAGAGAAGAACAAGTACGACTACTACCTGATGGAGGCCTTCGACCAGCCCTGGAAGTCGGAGACGGAAGGGGCGGTGGGGGCCTACTGGGGGGTGTTCGACGTCAACCGCAACCAGAAGTTCCCCTTCACCGAGCCGATCGTCCGGATCCCCCAATGGCGGCTGCTGGCCGGCCTCTCCGTAGGACTGGGGCTGGCGGCGGCGCTGATCCTGTTCACCGACAGCTCCTCCCTGCGCCGTCGCGGCCGCAGCTTCCTGGCGTTGCTGGCCAACGGCATGGCGGCAACCCTGGTCTGGGTGGTCTACGACTACGTCAACCAGTATCAGAGCCTGCTGACCATTTCGGTGGGGATCTGCCTGTTGTTCGGCTTTCTCGGCATCTGTTTCGTGCTGCTCACCGAGGCCCATGAGCTGGCCGAGGCGAGTTGGACCAAGAAGCGCCGACGCTTCTTCGCCGGCACCCCGGAGCGAGAGCTGGAGGCGGGGACGATCTTCCCGAAAGTTTCGGTGCATGTGCCGGCCTACAACGAGCCGCCGGAGATGCTGATCAGGACCCTCAACGCTTTGGCGAAGCTGGATTATCCCGATTTCGAGGTGCTGGTCATCGACAACAACACCAAGGACCCGGCAGTCTGGCAGCCGGTGGCGGCGCACTGCGCCGCCCTCGGTCCGCGCTTCCGCTTCTTCCACGTCTCGCCGCTGGCCGGCTTCAAGGCCGGCGCGCTGAACTTCGCCATGCGCGAGACGGCCGCCGACGCCGAAGTAATCGCTGTCATCGACAGCGACTACCAGGTCTCACCCCGCTGGCTGCGGGATCTGACTCCCTACTTTGCCAACCTCTCCATCGGTTTCATCCAGGCGCCGCAGGACTACCATGACGGCGACAGCTCCCTGTTCAAGCAGATGTGCTACGCCGAATACAAGGGGTTCTTCCACATCGGCATGGTCACCCGCAACGACCGCAACGCCATCATCGAGCACGGCACCATGACCATGGCCCGCGCCAGCGTGCTGCGCGAGGTTGGCGGCTGGGCAGAATGGTGCATCACCGAGGACGCCGAGCTGGGCCTGCGGATCTTCGAGGCGGGGTACGAGGGGGGGTACATCGAGCAGAGCTACGGTCGCGGAGTGATGCCCGACACCTTCATCGACTACAAGAAGCAGCGCTTCCGTTGGGCCTACGGCTCGATCCAGATCATGCGCCGCCACCTGCGTCCCCTGTTCGGCTGGGGGGACGACCGCCTGAGCCGCGGCCAGCGCTACCATTTTGTCGCCGGCTGGCTCCCTTGGCTGGCCGACGGTCTGAACCTGTTCTACACCTTCGGCGCCCTGCTCTGGTCGGCCCTGATCCTGATGGATCCGCAGCACACCGACCCGCCGCTGGCGGTGTTCACCATTCCGCCCCTGGCGCTGTTCTTCTTCAAGGTGCTGAAACTGATCTACCTTTACCGCACCCGGGTGGGCGCCAGTCGCGCCGAAACCCTCGGCGCGGCCCTGGCCGGGCTGGCCCTATCGCACACCATCGCCAAGGCGGTGGTCTCCGGCTTCTGGACCAAGGACAAGCCATTCTTCCGCACCCCCAAGTGCGAGAATAAGCCGCGCCTGGTACAGGCGCTGCTCAGCGCCGCCGAGGAGACCGTCCTGGCGGTGCTGCTGATCGGTGCTGCCTTCGGGGTGATCTGGCTGCAGGGGGCGGAGCTCCCCGGTGCCCGCCTCTGGGGGGCGGCCCTGCTGGTGCAGTCCCTCACCTACCTGGCCGCCCTGGCCATGGGGCTGATCAGCGCTTTCCCGGCTCGGAAAACCTCAGAGAGGACAGGACCTCTCTGATTCGTATGGGCGCTACTCGGGTCTGTTCGGATTCTTCGCTCGCGGTGAGGCCGATGAGTCGAGTGACATCGACCTGCTGATAGAATTCACGGATGGCATGAAGAACTACGACAATTTAACGCACTGAATTTTGAGTGAGGCCCGTTTGTCAATCAGACGGGCCTCCCCGTGTTTGTGTGTTCCATTGTTGACGGTTCAGGGGTTGGCGTCCTAGAATGAGTTCTCTGAATTTTTTGGTGAGGCGGGCTTTGAAACAGAAAACCATCTACAGTTGTCAGCAGTGCGGTATGCAGAGCCCCAAGTGGCTTGGCAAATGCCCGGACTGCAACCAGTGGAACACCCTGGTGGAAGAGACCGTGACCGTTGCCAGGAAAGGTGGCCGGACGGTTCCCCTGCGCGCCGAAAGCACACCTGTTCGGCTGGCGGAAGTTTCGGCCTCCGATGAGGATCGCCTGCACTGCGGCATCGCCGAATTCGACCGGGTCCTCGGTGGCGGCGTGGTGCCCGGTTCCTTCACCCTGATCGGTGGTGATCCGGGGATCGGCAAGTCGACCCTGTTGCTGCAGGCTGCCGGCAACTGGACCCGCTCCGGACCGGTCCTCTACGTGACCGCCGAAGAGTCGAGCCGTCAGGTCAAGCTGCGTGCCGGCCGCCTCGATGTCGTGGCCGAGGACCTCTATCTTTTGGCCGAGACTTCCCTGGAAGGGGTTCTCGA
The DNA here is from genome assembly GCA_963715335.1 of uncultured delta proteobacterium. Taxonomy (GTDB): domain Bacteria; phylum Desulfobacterota; class Desulfuromonadia; order Desulfuromonadales; family BM103; genus JAFDBW01. Next base: position 18,572 of record CAVQRZ010000001.1, on the reverse strand, counting down.
ACGGGTGCGGGAGCTGAAGCCGGCCCTCCTGATCGTCGATTCGATCCAGACGGTCTTTACCGCGGCGCTTGAGTCGGCACCCGGGAGCGTCAGCCAGGTGCGTGAATGCGCCGGGCGACTCATGCACCTGGCCAAGGGCGAGGGTGTTCCGACCTTTATCGTCGGCCATGTCACCAAGGACGGATCGATTGCCGGACCGCGCATGCTTGAGCACATGGTGGACACGGTCCTCTACTTTGAAGGTGATGCAGGACATCCTTACCGGATCCTCCGGGCGGTTAAAAACCGTTTCGGTTCGACCAATGAGATCGGTGTTTTCGAAATGAAGGATGTCGGTTTGAACGAAGTGCCGAACCCTTCGGAACTTTTTCTGGCGGAACGTCCCGAGGATGCGGCAGGCAGTGTTGTCGTGCCGGCCATTGAGGGGACCCGGCCGATCCTGGTGGAAATCCAGGCGCTGGTTTCAGGGGCCGCCTACGGCAATCCACAGCGCAAGGCGATGGGGATCGACTCCAACCGGATCTCCCTGCTGGTTGCCGTGCTGGAGAAGAAAGTCGGCTATGCCATGCTGGCCCAGGACATATTTGTCAATGTTGCCGGGGGGGTCCGCATTGTCGAGCCAGCGGTCGATCTTGGCGTGGTCGTGGCCCTGGCCTCGAGTCACCTCAACCGCCCGATCGATGAGCGCACCGTGCTGTTCGGCGAGATCGGCCTGGCCGGTGAGGTGCGGGCTGTCTCGCACCCGGAACTGCGCGTTAAGGAGGCTGCCCGACTCGGTTTCAACCGCTGCTTGCTGCCCGCCGGCAATCTGAAAACCCTCGATAAACCGAAGGGCATCGAGTTGGTCGGCGTACGCAGCGCTGCGGAGGCATTGGAAGATTTGTTTAACTGAGGAAGTGCGAAACGCGAAGCGCGAAGCGAGAAAAGCCCAAGACTTTATCGCACTGCGCGCCTCGAGAGCGAGGAACGAGCGATGAACAAACTGACCCATTTCAATAAAGAGGGCAAGGCGATCATGGTTGATGTCGGCGGCAAGGAGAGCACCCGCAGGGTTGCCGTGGCGTGTGGCGAAGTGCTGATGCAGCCGGGAACGCTCAGCCGGATTCTCGACAAGAGGATTGAAAAAGGTGACGTTCTTGATGTCGCCCGGTTGGCCGGCATCATGGCAGCCAAGAAGACCCCTGACCTGATTCCCCTCTGTCATCCCCTGATGATCAACAGCGTCGAGGTTGATTTTACCCACGATACGGACAAGTCGCTGGTGAAGATCAAGGCAACGGTCAAGGTAAACGGCCAGACCGGGGTCGAAATGGAGGCGCTGACGGCCGTGTCGGTCGCCGCCCTGACAATTTACGATATGTGCAAGGCCGTGGATAAAACCATGATGATCGGCCAGGTCCGCCTGGCGGAGAAACAGGGGGGTCGCAGTGGTCATTTTATCAACCCCGGGGAGCCGGCTTAATGGACCAGTCACGGACATTCGTTATCCGGCGCGCATTTGTCGTGCCGATGGGCCTGCTGATTGCCCTGACCGTTGCCCTGCTGGTTGTCTGTCTTCTGCAGGGCCAGTCGATCACCAAGGTAATTGTCCTGGCCGGCCTGATCATGCCGCTGGCGGTCCTCTTTGTCGAAAGTGCACGTCGTCGTCTGGTCATCGACGCGGAAGCAGTAACGGCATATCGTCTCTTCCGGCAGCGTCGGATCTCTTTCGCCGATGTCACGGGACTGGAGACGGTCCGGGTGCGCAACCGGGTTTTCTTGACCCTGGCCGCCGGAGACGATGATTTTCTGATCATATCCAATTCATACGGCGATTTCCCGGCTTTGCTGAGCTGTCTGATCGAGTCGGTACCGCAAGGGACGGTCACGGATGAGACCGCACAACTTGCGAAACAGCCCCCGCTCAGGCAGGCGGACGTCTTCACGGCATGGTTCGCCGTTATTGCTCTGGCCTATGTCCTGCTGGCCCAGTTCAGAACGTGAGCGGAGCAGGCGGGTATTTAGGTTGACTTGACGGTCAATTTCATTTAATTTGTGCCCGTTGTGGTTTGAGGAGTTTTCTTATGAAAAAAGCCAAGTTGGAGGAGTTCCGTCAATTGCTTCAGGGGCAAATGGACCAGTTGCTCCGTGAGGCAGACAAGACGGTCTCCGAGATGACAGATGAAAAGACCAATTTCCCCGATCCCACCGACCGGGCCTCGCTGGAGTCCGACCGCAATTTTGAATTGCGTATCCGTGATCGCGAACGCAAGCTGATCGTCAAGATCCGCGAAGCGCTCGACCGCATCGATTCCGGTGAGTTCGGTGAATGTGAAGATTGCGGCGACCAGATCGGCGAAGCGCGACTCAAAGCCCGTCCGGTTACGACCTTGTGTATTGAGTGCAAGACCGAACAGGAGCGTCAGGAAAAGATCGGCTGATTTGTTCCGGTCTTTGCCGGCAGGCAGGAGAGGGTCATGCCGGACGAACAATCTGATCTTCAAAGCCATAGCCAGACAACCGTGCCGCAACAATCCGACACTAAGCTGGCGGTAAAATTTACTCGTTTATCTTTCAAGGCCGGTCTGGCAGTTTTTCTGCTCGCCGGCCTTTTGCTGTTCTTTCTTGGGCGATATAACTACCTGCTGACCCACGCCCTGATAGAAGTCTGCAGCATCATTCTCCTGACATCCGTTTTCCTGATCGGCTGGAATACCAGGCGCCTGGTGCACAGCCAGTTTTTCGTGATCCTTGCGATCGGCTTCCTTTTGACCGGCATGGTCGATCTGCTGCACACCTTCTCGTACAAGGGGATGCAGATCCTCCCGGGGGCCGGGGCGGATAAGGCGGCACAATTCTGGGTGATTGCGCGAACGATTACAGCGGCGGCCTTCTGCTGTGCAATTTTCACTCTGGGCCGGAAGGAACTATGTTCGGCAAAAATCTGGCTGCTGGCCTTCCTGATAGGAGCCGGCTCACTCGTGGCCCTGGTCTGGCCGCTGGGCCTTTTCCCGCCCTGCTACATAGAGGGCGTGGGGCTGACACCCTTCAAGATCTACAGCGAATATGCAATCATCAGCCTGCTCCTGCTCGCTGCGATCTTTCTGTATGTACGGGGCAAACACCTCAATCAACAGCTCACCTCCCTGCTGCTGGTCTCGATCGGCATGAGTGTTGCCTCGGAACTGATGTTTTCCCTCTACATGGATGTCTACGGATTTTTTAACTTCCTTGGCCACTACTTCAAGCTGGGCAGTGTCGTTTTGGCTTATACGGCTCTGGTCGAGGGTTCTCTCCGTTCACCCTTTACGACTCTTTTTAGGGAGATAAGCCAGTCTTACGACGAGTTGAACGTGGAATTGGGCAGGAGACGGGAAGCTGAAAAGCAGCAGGAAATGGTCAACCGTGAGATATCGATCCTGTACCGGATGTCGCGCACGATGCACAGTACGCTCAATCTGGACGAGCTCTCGCACCTGACTCTGTCTGCGGCAACCAGTGTCGAAGCCGGTTGCTTTGAGAGGGCAACACTCTTTACCGTCAACCACCGTACCAGGATGCTGCAGGGAATGTTGGGGGTGACCCAGAAGATGGCGTCTCTGGCTGTTTCGGATGGCGGTGACCAGCTGACGTGGGAGAACTCAAAGCTTGATGAGGAGGTCCGCGAAGCTCAACGGAAAACAGTTTACAACCAGAAGGTTGTCAAGCAGAGGTTGCCCCTCGATGAGCAGGATAATGCGCTGGCAAGAGCTTTTCTGCAAAAGCGGGTGATCCTGGTCCAGCATCCTGGGAATGAACCGGCCGGAGGCCGGCAACTGTCCGATACTCTCGAACTCGGGCCTTATGCGTGCGCCCCTCTGATCGGCCGGGATCAGGTCATGGGTATCCTGCTGGTTGACAACCCTTTGACGCAGGGCGAGATAACCCCTCAGCGCAGACATTTTTTGGAGCTCTTTGCCAACCAGGCCAGTTCGGCTCTCGACAATGCCAGCCTGGTCAAGCGTCTGGAAATGGCTCATGACAACCTACAGGATGTGCAAGAACGGCTGATCCATGGTGAAAAGATGGCTGTCCTTGGTGAAATGGCCGCCCAGGTTGCCCATGAGCTGCGAAATCCGCTGGTTTCAATCGGGGGGTTTGCCCAGCGCCTGAGTCGCCAGGACCTCAAGGATCCGAAGGCCAATGAATACGCCGGTATCATTGCCCGCGAAGTAAGGCGTATGGAGGAAATGCTTGGCAATATCCTCTCTTTCAGCAAAAGGCATTTGGTGTGTCTCGACAGTTGCAGTATTACGGATGTGCTGCAGGAGGTCATCGACCTCGAATATGACCACTGCCGGAAACAGTCGATCGCGATAATTACGGAAATGCAGGCGGGCTTGCCGATAATTGTCGGTGATCATCGACAACTGCGACAGGTGTTTCTCAACCTGATGATCAATGCACGTCAGGTCATGGGCGGTCGTGGAGTTGTAACGATCAGGGCCAGGGCCAGCACTCTCCGAGGCGAGCAGGCGGTGTCGGTCGAGATAGAAGACACCGGTGGTGGAATCCGTCCGGAAGTTATGCGCAACATATTCAACCCCTTTTTCTCGACCTTCGCCAAGGGAACGGGGCTGGGCCTTTCAATTTCCCACCGGATCATTGCTCATCACCACGGTGAAATTGAGGTCATCAATGCGGAAAAGGGGGCCAGGTTCATTGTCACACTGCCGGTGGTGCAACCAAGGACGGTTGTTGCAGGTCGTACGGAACACGCCCCAACAGATTGATCCCTGCGTCCGGCCGTGCCTCAGGCCATGCCGAAAGCCCAGAGCAGTCCAATGGCGACAAACACGGCCGGGAGCAGGTTCCCCACCGGCAGGCGCTTGATCCCCAGCAGGTCGATGGCGATGGCGACAATCAGTAACCCGCCGACAGCATTCATCTCAATTATGACCGGTTCTGTGAGAACGGTTTCGGCGAGTTTTGCCGCCAGGGTGATCCCGCCCTGGTAGAGAAGCAGGGGGATGACGGAGAAGATCACGCCGATGCCAAGCGTCGAGGTCAGCGCGATAGATGCCACGCCATCGAGAGCCGCCTTGGCATAGAGGATCGACGGTGGCCCTCCCAGTCCGTCCTGCAGGGCGCCCATGATCGCCATCGCCCCGACACAATAAAGCAGACTCGAGGTTACAAAGGCTTCGGCAATCTTGCCCATGCCGGAGAACCGTTTCTGCAAGTGCAGGCCGAATTGCTCCAGCCGGTTTTCCAGGCCGAGCCCTTCGCCAATCAAGCCGCCAAAGATCAGGCTGCCAATCACAATCATGATCTGTCGACTCTGCAGTGCGAGTTGCAGACCGATCAGCAGAACCGCGAGCCCCAGCCCGACCATCAGGGTCTCACGCATTTTTGCCGAGAGATAACGGCCAGCCCACCTGCCGATCAGGCAGCCAGCGACAACGGCGGCTATGTTTACCAGCGTTCCCTGTAATATCATAGTCTGCCACGGCTCTTTCGGGTCTGGCGAAGGTGACGCAACTTAGCATGGAAGCCCCGGCCCTTCAAGTAGCATTGCAGGGTGCAAGCAGGCCGGGAGCCAGTTTCCACAAAAATACCTGATATAATCAAGTAAAACCAACACAATTAACCGTGGAATCGGCCGCGCAGCCGATGGAGGCCCACCATGTCCCGGACCGACCTGGTCCTGCTGCATCCGCCAAGTGTTTATGACTTCCGTAAGGAAGCCATCATGTATGGCCCGGTCAGTGACCTGATCCCGTCCTCTCCGGTCTTCGAGATGTATCCGCTCGGTTTCCTGACCATGACCGACTACCTCGAGTCCAGAGGCCTGACGGTGCGCATCGTCAACCTGGCCTTGCGGATGATGAACGATCCTGGATTCGGTGTCCCCCGGTTCCTGTCAAAACTCAAGCCGAAGGCTTTCGGCATCGACCTGCATTGGTTGCCGCATGCGCATGGTGCCCTCGAGATTGCCCGACTGGCCAAGGCGTGCCACCCGCAAATCCCGGTTATTTTTGGCGGGTTGTCAGCTAGCTATTATTACGATGAGCTGATCAGTTCTCCCCATGTGGATTTTATTCTGCGGGGGGATTCTGTAGAGCCGCACTTGTATGCCCTGCTGCTCTGCCTGCGAGGCGATGGCCTCCTGGAGGATGTGCCGAACCTGGTGTGGAAAAAGCAGGGAAAGGTTCAAGTCAACACTTTCACATGCCCCTCCCCGGATATGGATTATGTTGATCTGAGCCCGGAGCGTATGGTTCGCATGGTCATGCGTCACCGCGACCTGCAGAGCGTCCTGCCGTTCAACGGCTGGTGGCAGAATCCGATTACTGCGGTTTTCACCGTCCGTGGCTGTGTGCACGAATGCGTCACCTGTGGGGGTTCCGGTCATGCCAGCGGGCGGTTGAACATGCGGAACAAGCCGGCGTTCAGGAGCCCGCTCAGCCTGGTCAAGAACATTTCGGATGTCTGCAGGATTTCGCGCGGGCCGATCTTCCTGGTCGGCGACCTGCTTCAGGCCGGAGATGATTATGTCCGCGAGACATTGCTACGTCTTGCAGAGAAGCGGTTCGCAAACGAGATCGTTTTCGAAGTCTTCGGTATGCCCGCCCCTGAGTATTTGCGGGCGATCGACAGGGCGGTGAAAAATTGGAGCCTCGAGCTGTCACCGGAGAGCCATGACGAAGAGGTCCGACGCCGCCAGGACTCTCAGGTTTTTTACACCAATGACGAGATGGAGGCCGTGATCGCGGAGGCCCTGAAATTGGGTTGTCACCGCCTCGATGTGTTCTTCATGATCGGCTTGTCCGGACAGACCTGCGAATCTGTGATGAAAACAATCGGCTATTGTGAAAGGCTCTTCCGCAGTTATGACCGGCGGCTATCCTGTTTTATCTCGCCGATGGGTCCTTTTCTCGATCCCGGCAGCCATGGTTTCGAGCATCCGGAGAAGTACGGCTACCGGTTGTTTGCAAAAACCCTGGAAGAGCACCGCCAGCTGCTTCTGCAGCCCACCTGGGGACAGATTCTGAATTATGAAACGGAGTGGATGAGTCGTGACGAGATGGTCGAAGTGACCTACGATGCGGCTGAGGCTCTGAACGCCCTGAAGCTCCGCTACGGGCGAGTTGACCAGGCGCGCGGAGTCGGGGTCGCACGGAGGATCAAGCAGGCCAGGGCGTTGAAGGACCGGCTTGCACAATCACAGGGGGAGATGGATTCAGAAATACTGGATCGATTGCGCGGTGACATCCATGAGTACAGCGTTTCGACGGTCTGCGACAAACAGGAGCTGTTCTGGCGTCGCCACATGATGAATTTCAAGTGGCTGGAGATCCTGCGCATCGGAGCTGCGAATCTGTTAACGTCGGGCCGCACAAACCATTCAAACTGAACGGCAGGTTTCTTTAGGCGGGCTCTTTATCTGTTTGCTCCTGTTCACCCTTTCTGCAATTGATCCGCCATAGATTGGACTTCAGCACGAATCTGGTCTGTCAGCCCCCCTTGCTTCATCAGGCGCTCAACCTGGTCTGAGGCCTCCTTCTTCCACCCCTTGGCCAGGTAAACCTGGGCGACGCGCAGCAGCCAGCGAGGGTTGTCAGTCTCCTGGCGCATGGCCCCCTTGAATGACTCAAGCGCCTTGTTCAGGTGCTGCCCGCGCCTTAGCCAGTATTCCGCGAGCATCGGGTGAACTCCGCCGCCGCAGCCGCCTCCGGGCAACCGCATCAGCAGAGCTTCTGCTTCAGCGAAACGTTCTGCACGTTCCAGCAGTTGCGAGCAGAGCATGATCAGGCCGGGGTCGGCAACCCCTTCATCAATGGCGGCGAGTCCGGCAGCCAGGGCCGGTTCCAGTGCGCCACGCCGGGCATGCAGCTCCGCCAGCCTGGCCCAGCAATAACCGACAAAGCGTTCTTCGGCGATATTCTGTTTGAGCGATTTCTGCAGTTCGTCGCTGCGCCCTTCGGCAACCAGGATTTCGGTCAGTGCGTCGTAGGCCGGGAACAGGTCGGGTTCAGCGGTCAAAGCGGCCTGCAGATCCTGGCGGGCTTTATTGTTCTGGCCGCTGCGCATCATCAAAGACCCCCGTTCGAAGAGGAACAAGGCATTTCGTTCCGCGGCGGGGACTTTTGCCAGAAGCTCCAAGGCCAGCTTTTCATCGCCGTCCTGAGCAGTCAACCAGGCCTGTCGGAATTCCGTTCCGGCCGCCAGGTAGCGTGCTGCGAGGTCCGGCGACAGGGTGGCCAGGAGCAGTTCCATGCGGGTTTCCTCATCGAGGTCCGCGCCCACGCCGTCAGCCCTCGGCGCCGCCGCCGGTGTGCAGCTGTTGCAACCGGCATGCAGGGCCGGATTTGCATCGACGGCCTGCTCTTCAGACGGGGGCTGACCACGGTCCAGGGCAGCCAGGGCCTGCTCGGCACGCTCACGCAGTTGACTGGAACGCGCCTGCTCGATGGCCAGCTGGTAACCTTCGCGGGCACGCAACAGGTTTCCTGATTGCTGTTCCCAGGACCCTTCCTCCATGTTCATTGCTGCCAGGGCATCGCCGGCCTGGTTCTCCCACCGGGTGATCTCGGCCGCAGTTGCTTCATCGTACTCGTTCCGGTCAACCTGTCCCGCTATATTCAGAACCCCTACCCAGTCCTGCCGGGCATGGTGTTGGCGCATCTCGTCAATCGGGTCTTTTTTGCCGAACAGATTTTTCAGAAAACTCATATCTTCCTGCCTCTCGGTGATGTTGTCGGATGATTGAACAACTTCATGATCAAAGAGTCAACTTTAAATGCGGGGACTTGAAGTGCGGGGGCTGGAGGCTGGGGGCTAGGAAACCCCTTGACCACTCTTGCTCCTTGTGCCCAGATGGTGTATAAGCCATGTTCTGTGAAATAACCTTTCAGACAGGACAGAATCATGAGCGAAGATACCAAGAAAATCATCTACTCGATGGTCGGCGTCAACAAGAACTACAGCGGCAAGCCGGTCATCAAGGACATTTCCCTTTCCTACTTTTACGGGGCCAAAATCGGTGTGCTCGGTCTCAACGGTTCCGGCAAGTCGACCCTGCTGCGGATCATGGCCGGAGTCGATAAAGAGTTCAATGGCGAGACGATGCTCTCTGACGGTTACACCGTAGGCTATCTCGAACAGGAACCCCTGGTCGACTGTGACAAGACGGTGCGCGAAGTGGTTGAAGAGGGTGTTCAGGAGACCGTTGACCTGCTCAAGGAGTTCGAGGAGATCAACGAAGCTTTTGCCGACCCCGATTGCGACATGGAAAAACTCTGCGAGCGTCAGGCCGTGGTCCAGGACAAGCTCGATGCCCTGGATGCCTGGGAGCTGGATTCGCGGCTGGACCTGGCCATGGACGCCCTGCGCTGCCCACCGGCGGACACTCGCATAAAAATCCTTTCCGGGGGTGAAAAGCGCCGCGTTGCGCTCTGCCGCCTGCTGCTGCAGAAGCCCGATATCCTGTTGCTTGACGAACCGACCAACCACCTCGACGCTGAAACCGTTGGCTGGCTGGAGCAGCACCTGCAGCGCTATGCAGGGACGATCATCGCCGTAACCCATGATCGTTATTTCCTCGATAACGTTGCCGGTTGGATCCTTGAGCTTGATCGAGGCCATGGCATTCCCTGGAAGGGCAACTACTCGAGTTGGCTGGAGCAGAAACAGGAGCGCCTGCGCAAGGAAGACAAGGCGGAGAGCAATCGTCAGAAGACCCTGCAGCGCGAACTCGAGTGGATACGTATGAGCCCCAAGGCGCGCCATGCCAAGGGCCAGGCCCGCATCAGCTCTTACGAGAAGCTGCTCAACCAGGACGCGGCAGAGCGCGAGCGGGACATGGAAATTTACATCCCCCCCGGGCCCCGTCTCGGCAACACCGTTGTCGAAGCCCGCGACGTATCCAAAGCCTATGATGACAAGCTGCTTTACGAAAAGATGAGCTTCATGCTCCCGCCAGGCGGGATTGTCGGTGTGATCGGCCCCAACGGTGCCGGCAAGACCACCCTGTTCCGCATGATCACCGGCCAGGAACAGGCCGACTCGGGGACTTTCAAGATTGGCGAGACGGTCAAGCTGGCCTATGTCGACCAGGATCGCCCCCTCGATGGCAGCAAAACCATCTTCGAGGAAATCACCGGCGGCCAGGAGCAGATGCTGCTCGGCAAGCAACTGGTCAACTCGCGCGGGTACGTGGCCCGGTTCAACTTCTCAGGCGGCGATCAGCAGAAGAAGGTCGGAGTGCTCTCCGGCGGTGAGCGCAACCGCGTGCACCTGGCCAAGATCATGCGCGAGGAATCGAACGTCCTGCTGCTCGACGAACCGACTAACGACCTCGACGTCAATACTCTGCGAGCCCTTGAAGAAGCCCTTGAGAATTTCGCTGGCTGCGCCGTGGTGATCAGCCATGACCGCTGGTTCCTTGATCGCATCGCGACCCACATCCTCGCCTTCGAAGGGAATTCCCAGGTGGTCTGGTACGAGGGCAATTACTCGGAATACGAGGAAGATCGCAAGCGCCGTCTCGGCAAGGACGCCGACCAGCCCCACCGAATCCGTTATCGCAGTTTGACGCGGCAATAAGCTTTAAATGGTTCGGGAGTTGGAACATCGCGAACCGATCTCAAGCAGAGCAAGACAAGGCAGGCCCCTTAAGGAGCCTGCCTTCTTCATTTTTGAGAGTTCTCTCGATTTAGATTGCTGATCACGGCACGCTCATAATGGCGTCAAACAACTCCTGGCTAATGTACTGTGGAGTGTATTCGATCCCCTGGCCGGCAAGGGCTCCGACATAGGCTCGCAGGTGATTCTTGGAGCCCTCAAGAAGGTGTTGGTAGGCAGTTATCAGATCAATATGCGAGGTAACGGCAATAGCATGCTGGATGTCAATCATGTCGATTTCCTCGATCGTGGCACCAACATAAAGTCCGTCTACATAGGAATCATCACCCGACGCAATGAGTTCATCATACTTCGACTGCAAGTAAAGATTGGTGAACGTACCATACCCTGGGAGGACTGGATCAGGCAGGTTATACTTGACCACCATCTTTTCCATGGTGTCCATATGTTGTTGCTCGGATGTGGTGATCCGGTCAAAGATGGAGGCTGTCCACAAGTCATGCATCAGGACATAGACATCCCGCGCCAGCTTTTCTTCTTCACGCATGTAAGTGAGCTCTTCAGCCTCGGCTTCGGAGAGGGCAGCAAAACCTGAGCCCTGACCTTTCCCTGCCCAGACCGGTACAACGGTTGCCGTGGCAATTATGACCGCAATGACCAGAAGCTCCGTGAATATGGCGCCAGCGCAAGCTTTGTAAGGGTTCATGACAAAAACTCCTTATCTATGTCGAAACACTTGACTGTCCGGTCATAAATTGTTCACGATTTGCTGTAAACCGGCGATTGCTGTCATGACATGGGCTAGTTGCCACCTCTCCTCTGATGACCATTGCCGGGCCCCATCCCCTTGCCGTGAGGACCGGGGCTGTCCGGCAACGTCAGCCCCTGTTGCCGGGCCCGCTCCTGCATCTTTTCGTGGTGTTGCTTGCGGAAGGCCTCGCGTTCCGGTTCGGTTTTCATCTCTCTCATCTGTTGTTGATGTTCATGGCGCTCCTGCTCGCTCATCATCTGCCAGCCGTAGACGTCCTCATGTTGCTGAAGAGTGCTCCCCGGCCGAGTCTGCTCCTGAGCCCCAAACACGCCGGCGGCGCCAAGCAGGAGAACACCAGCCAAAATCAAATCTCGTGTCCATCGCATAATCTTCTCCTTGACCAACGAACCCTAGTGGCCCCCGGAACCTCCCGACTCGGTGCCCTGGTCATGATCGGCCAGAATCTGCTGTCTGACGCTGTCAGCTGCTTGTGCCATCCCTGCCGGGTCCGCATCCGATACCCCGAGGATGAGGTTCAGTGCTCTGACCGTGTCGGGGGTGATCGGGATTCGCTTGTCCGCGGCCGCACCCAGAAACGCTGCCGCCTGTTCCCGGCTCCATCCTTTTTGACCGCTCATCGCCTCCCAGTAGAGTGCCAGGTTCTGGGGAGGCGAGTGGATGCTGGCCTGGGGGTCGGCAGCCAATGCTGCGTGAGCTTCTGCCAGAGACCTGGTGAGGACATGGTCGGGTGCCCGTGCTGCATTCAGACGGCCCAGTTCGACTTCAGGGAGACCTTCCTGCGCCCAGACCGGTCGCCGCCCACGGTCTCTGGTTACGCTACTGTCACCTGACTGACCCCCATGTTTGCCTTGGCCCTTGCCTTTAACGTGGGAGCTGCCATGATCACCACTGTCATGGCCTGACCCGCCACGCTTGCCCTTGCTGGCGTGACTGCTGCCCTGGCCGCCGCTGTGAGAGCTGCCGCTGTGAGAGCTGCCGTCTTCCGAGGCGACGGCCAGGGGCGCGTCGCCGAGAAAAAGGACCAGGGCCAGCATCGTCAGGAAAAGAGAAAAACACCGCCACGTTAGCTTTTCACTGCTTTTCAACATGTTGTCACCCCCTGCATGTTGTCACCCCCTGCGTTGAGCCGAACGCGCGAACCTCCCACGCAGAGCATTGCTTACGGTCAAGGCAGTACGATGATCGCATCGTGGATCTGGGTGTGAATCAACTCGATCACTTCCACGGCATCGTCGGCTGCCGCTGCGAACAGGGCGGTGCTGCCCGTTGGCAGATCGCCGTTGATTGCTGCGAGATAGTCATTGATGTTCAAAGTGGCCGATTTCACATCGTCACCGTCCATGTAGAAATAAGTGTAGTCGGTCGGGAACTCCCTGATGTATGTAAATCCGTCGTAAAGGTAGTAGTCTCCTGAGTCCACGACATCGGTGATCACGTTTTGGTAGACCACGTAGTCAATCGAGATATCGCCTGTTTTGTCGGCGACGCCAGCAAACAACGATGCTGCGGTCTGCAAGGTTGCCAGATCGCCCAGCGCAGCTTCCGCCTGGGATATGACGTCATCATCGGCAAGCCCTGTCACCAGGTCGATATACAGCGCCAGGTTCTCCAATGGCGAGTCGATGGTGCTCCAGGTCACGCCACCGTCAACACTATAGGAAATCCGTCCGGCCGTGTCCGTGGAGAGAATGACGTTCTCAGCCGTCAGTTTTGAAATGGCATCGGTCAGAGCCTTTTCAGTCACTTTGCTAGGTGAACGGGCTACGGCAGCACGGCCAAAATCAACCTCAATCGGGGTCACCCCGTCCGGAACTTCACCATCAATCATCGAGACGAAATCATTGCAGTTCACATCAAGGCAGACCTGCAGCTCCCCGGTCACTTCGTCCAGAATCGGTTCGCCGCTGTCAGGATCACGCACCAGGACGATCAGGTCGCCATAGTCATCACCTTTCATAGTGCCGGCACTGTCCGGCTTTCCTTCACCACCACCGGAATGAGGATTTTCCGTAGGGTTGCCGCCGGCCCATGGCGGGCGATCTGAGTCATCATCGCCCTCATCCGCCAGCACCGCGTCCTTCATTCCTTTGGCGCCACTTCTGGAGCCGGCCGTCTGGTCGCCTTTGCCGCCCTTACCACCTTGTCCTCCACCGATCATTTTCCCGCTGCCCTGTTGTGCGGCAGGACCTGCAGCCATCGCCTCATCAACCATCAGCGTGCTGCTAATGAAAGGTGTCATAAATAACAACAAGAGAACAATTCCGACGGCTATCCCCAATGCTTTAAAGAGTTTCTTTGCCGCACCTGAAAATTGTGACGTCACCATGCATCTCATAGCTGCCTCCTTTTCCGCCCAGAAAACAGGGCTTTGTTCTGCGCAAGCCTGCTTATACTCCGGAGAAAATATGTATTAATATTTTCTCACTCTTAAATTAGGGTGCAATGATCCAAGCGGGTATATTTTAGGGCCCAATGGTATTGATACCTTCGTTCCCTGGCAGGCGGTTATGGGAAGAGAAGAGAATTTTGCAGAGAGATTCTCAGAACCTGAAGAGGATGCCCAGTCTGACCAGGTCCTGGCTGTGTTCGAAATTCAGCTGGTCGCTATTGGTGTGTGCCGTAACCAGGTCGTAATCTTCATAGTCCGTGTGGGTATATTCAAGGCGGGCAGAAACCCTGCTGGTAATCGGAGTTTCGAAACCGATGCCGAAACGAACTCCTTCGAGAGAGTCGTCGCGGTAAATATCGTTGGCCCGATTGCCTCCCTTGGCATATCGGGTGATGACCTTTGAGCTGATGATGCCGGCTCTCAAATAGCCCAGCGTACCCTTGCGAAACTGATAGCCGAGCCTGGCGCTGGCGCCATACCCCTCCTTGATCTCAACGGAAAAATTCCTGCCGCCACCCGATGTTTCGCGCTCACGGAACCATTCCATGCCATTGACTTCCGCTTCAAGCTCGGCCCCTACGTAGATGCGGTTAAACATTGTACCGTAGCCGACAAACAGGCCTGAATTGACGCCCTGATCGGCAAAGTCGCTTGTATATGGAAAGGGGCCCGTTTCACTCCCTCCACCGTCACTATGCATTCCCTCAACTTCTGTAGCAAGCGTTCCGAAACCGAGCTGTACTCCGGCGTAGGGTCCAGTCAAATCTTCGCTGATCGGGGTTGATGCAGGCTCTTCCGCGGCATCGAAGCGCCATCCCAGACCAAAGCTGAAGAAGTGAGCTTCCGGTTCAAATTTCTCGTCAAAAATCGGCGGAGTCGACGGCATACGACTCATAGTCGGTATAGGTTGTCTCCATGCGCCAGAACCACTGTTGCGAAAGCGGGATGTCCAGACCCACGCCGATCCGCAAGCCGGTCAATGTCTGGGTCTCTGAGTAGTTGTCCTCGGGGGCCTCGTTTATCACGTAAGAGGTGTCAAAGCGGGTATTTATAAAACCGACGCGGGTATAAAGGATCGAGCCGTCTAGCATCGTGTAGCCGATTCGCGCGCTGGCGCCCAGACCTTCGTTCTGTTTGACGGAAAACCTCCTGCTCTCGATCTTGTTTTTTTCGTGTGACCATTCCAGGGAGCTGTCCTCTGCTTCCAGCTCCAGACCGAATACCCAGCGATTATGAGTGATGCTGTAACCGCTGAAGATGCCGCCGGCACTTCCGTCGGCGCCGAAGTCCGCCTTGCTCGAGCCACCATGCAGGCGCTCCTCGCTGGCTTTTGTCGCCAGGGCACCGTAGGAGAACAAGCCGCCCAGGTAAAATCCTCGTGGCGGTTCAGCACCCTCGTACAAACCCGTCAGAGCCTTGGTAAAGCCCTCCAGGGGGTCATCCTTGACCGGGTAGAGTCGACTGCCGAGGCTGACCATGAACTGGTGGCGGTAATAATCGTTGCTGTCAGGACTGACGCCGTCGACGTTCGAATTGCGATGGCTGAAACTGTAGTCGGCGCCGAGAAAAAGATTTTTGCTCAGATCGTACTGCAGGCCGAACCCCGCCTCGATATTCCTGTCTTCCCGTGAGATCTCCTGGTAATCATCCTCGGAGAGCTGCAGGTGACTGTGAAAGCGCGTGTTGCGGCTCAGGTTGTAGCCTACATCGAGAGCGTAGCGGGTCTCGAGGTAGCCTGAACTGCCGATTAGGGTCGTTTCCTCGATGGAGCGCTCGATAACACCACTGATTTTGGCTGCCGGGCTTGGCATCCAGCTGACTTGGGCGCCGAAATCCGGTTTACTGACGGTTGAAAAGCGGTCGTCTGCATATTCCTGGCGCAGTGCCCCTGCGTAGAGTTCCGCTGAAAGGGCAGGCTTCATGACATATTTAAGGCCGGCCGCCAGCTCGTAACCGTCCGAATCGCGACGGTAGCCGTTGTCATCCCTTTTGTTGTCGTATTGTCGGTCGTCGTAAATATACTGCGCAAAAATCTGAACATCTTCCGACCAGCCGTAGCCGACCCGGACCCCGGCACCCAGCAGTTCACGGTCACGGTCATCGTTGTTGATATTCAGCCCTGTGGGGGTGTCAACATCGTCAAAGTCCAACGCTTCGTAAGTGCCGCCAAAGCGAAACGTCAGCTTGTTGATTTTTATCTCACTGCCAAGATGAGCGGCCTGGGAATAGAAGATCGTCGGTTCAATACCGTTTTGATCCTCGGGAGAACCGCGCTCTTCGTGCTCACGACTGTAGCTAATGCCGCCAAACAGGTTAAGGGCTTCTGTGACGTCATAACGACCATCTGCCGATACCCAGTAGTCCTCGAAATCCTCGTCTGTGTATTTATCGTACCTGGCAATGTCTGCCCCAAGGTTGAGACCGAAGCTGTGTTTTGACCAATTTGATTTGAGCTCGAGAGACGGGAACAGGTGCAGGATGCGATCGCCTACTGTATCAGTGCGAGTTGCGTAAATATTGTCATCGTACATTCCGGAGACAGTCAACTCCGGCAGCAGACGCAGCGAACCCGCTTCGATCCCGGAGAAAGACCTGGTGTCCGTAGGTATGGCCGGTTCTTTCGCCTCCGGCGGTTCGGGCAGGGGGGGCTCGGCAGCAGCAAAGGTTTGCACTGCGGGCGTGGCAACCGAAGTGATCGCAGGGGTCTTTGCCGGTGAGTTTTGCCCGGCTTGTGAGGTTGGGGCTTGTTCGGCAATGCCCGTGTCCACCCAGGTGACCAGAATGTCCGTAGCACGCTCTTCAATATTATACTTGGGCATGACACTGGCACTGGCATCAAAAACCAGCCTGGTTTTGTCACTGTAGGTCCCTAGGCGAATTTTCTCAAAGCCTTGACCGGCCGGGAACTGGCGCTCTTTGAATACCGGTCTCGGACCGAAGACATCAACCACCAGACGAGCAGGCTCCTGCAAAGCAAAATACTTGAAGTTGCCGACTTGACCATTGGTCTCGATAACGGCCTGGCCCGGGGTTATTGTGACGGCCTGCAACTCATTGGCGATTGGGTCTGAATCAACCAGTGTCTCATGAGTCAGACCCGGCGGTTCAATTTTTTCGGCAAAGGCGGGCAAGGTCATTGCGTGCAGGAGAACACACAACAAGGAGACTGGGAATACGATTGATCTGGTCATGGGCACCCCCCCACCGTGGAAATCAAAAAATTAACCTGTGTTTGCCTCCGGAAGACCTGTCCTCGCCAAGAAAATTCACTCTTTTGATGCGGCGTAAAGGTGCCGGGATTTCAAGACTCCGGCAGGTCGCTATCCTGAGCCAGGCAGGCCAGTTGAGTCCTGTTCTTGACCTTGAGCATCTTGAAGATCCTGCTGATATGAGCCTTGATGGTAACCTCGCTGAGGCATAGCTTGTCGGCGATTTCGCGATTTTTGTACCCCAAAGAGATAAACTCGACAATTCTCATGTCTTGAGCACTCAAGCCTTTGACGCCGTCGCCTTCGGGCAGCGTCTTGCCCTTGTTGATCAGGATTTTAAGATATTTCTGTTCAATCCAGATGTCGCCGCCGTAAATCACTTTCAATGCCTTGCTGAAGCTCTTCAGATCAGCATCCTGCGGAATAATGCCGCTGATGTGATAGCACAGAAGAAGGCATGCCAAATCGGTTTCCTTGAGCCCCGTGTCGACGAGGACGAACCTGGCTTCGGGGTGGGCCTCGATCAAGGCGCTAATGTCTCTTTTGGCATCGAAGAGCACGATATCTGCATGAAAGCCTGCACAGTGGTGATGCGAATCGTTGAAAATGACAGCTGCGCCGTCTTCGTTAGCCAGTTTTTTGATGCCCTCGCAGAAGAGATGATTGCTTAAGGCTAGCTGAATTCTTATGGGCATGCCATTCACCACGCTCCCCAACTATGGAGGGTCTTTGCATGATTATATTTCTTTAACTTCTACCATTGATCGAGGTAAATACAAGCCTGGTGTGCAAATTGATGCTGTTTAGCGATGCGAGCAGACACTCTTTTGAGCCTTTTAGTTTCATACTTTCACCCGACATATATAGCCTTTCGTCCAATTGTTTCCTCACCGAAGCCTGTGACAATGAAAACAGGTAGATGTTGCACCGGTTTTCACTCCGCATCTGAGTTGGGGAGGATTGACTGGCGCTTTTCGCAGCGGCGTAGTATCAAACGAAACGGCACAAACGGCGCATATAAGGAGATACGGTCATGAAGAGAATACGCAAAGTTGTCAAGGTGCTCATGGTCGGCTTTGCCTGCATGCTCATGGTCATGTGGGCCATTCCCGCCCAGCCTGTCTACGCGGATAACATGGGTGCTGGGTCCTCGCCGGTTTATTTGGCTAAGGCTGGCGGTGGCGGTTCAGGTGGCGGTGGTGGTTCAGGTGGCGGTGGCGGCAATGCTGATTCCGCAGAACAGGGCGGTCCTGCTGATACCGGAGGCTTCGGCAAGGGCACCACGCAGATGGAGCGGACCCGATCAATGGAACAGAAACGTAGCAGCGACCAGCTAGGGGCTCAGGACCAGGATCAGTTGCGGGATCGGGACAGGGACAGAGATCAGGATCAGGATCAGGACCGGGACAGGGATCAGGATCAGGATCAGGATCAGGATCAGGATCAGGACCGGGATCGGGACCAGTTGAAAGACAATTGAAAGGTCACGGTTTCTCCAGTTTATGCTCTGAACATTTCGGGTGAGAGCCACGGTGGGGTTCTCATCCTTTCCTTTGGCGGGATCGACCGAGGTCGTTTTTGTCATTCTGCCTTGAAC